>CAVWXL010000026.1:0-51187 GCA_963759035.1 uncultured Gammaproteobacteria bacterium | reverse complement strand
GTCATATTGCTGGTGGGGTCGATCGTTCCGGGTACGTGTTTGGATGAAGACATCGGCTGTGGCCGCTGGGGTGGTTGCAGCTTGAGGGCCAGTTTCGACATGCCGTGGATCACCAGCACCATCAACGCCAGTAACAGGAAAACCGTCAGCATACCGGTGACAGTGAGTTCCAGGCCGACAATCAGTTGTTCAAGCTCTGTCATGATCTACGCTAATCCTGCGCCCTGATAGTGAAGGAAAGTGTACCTCAAGATGGCCATTGAGACCGTTTCGAACAACCGTGCAAACTGATCTGAATCACTCGGTTTTTCGACCACGATGACAGCCTTCTACGTGTATCCTGCGTTGTTCAGGCATGCTCGGACTGGCAGGGTTCAGGACAGCACCCAGTTCTTCATCAAAACCTTGATCTGAGCCTGGTAGGGGGTGTGGGTCATACGGGATTTTGCTTTAAAGGCATTCAACAGGTCTTCAGCTACCTTCATGCTGATCGGCTTGCTCGCCGTTGGGGTCGAACCGTGCAGCGCCCGGAAGTCTTCAAGGAAACCCAGGATTTGATCAGGTGTCAGACCACGGCACTCTTCCAGGTCCTGGGGTCTGCCACTTTCAAGCTTCATTGCGATCAACTCCTTCAGTGCCAGGATTTGCAATGGTCCTTTGCCGGTTTGCAGTTTTTTGCGGGTTTTGCCTTTCAGGTCGTAGGAAATTATGACGTCGACAATCCAGAACAGTCCTTCATGCAATGGTTTAAAATCGATGCAGGCCTGTATACAACGGAAAAATCTTATGACGGATCTGCGCAAGTTCTACATCAACGGTGAATGGGTTGAGCCCGTATCAAGCCGGGAAATGGACGTGATCAACCCTGCCACGGAAGCGAAATTTGCAACGATCACCCTGGGCACTTCCGATGATGTAGATCGGGCCGTCGCAGCAGCAAAAGCAGCGTTTCCAACCTACAGCCGCACAGTAAAGAAGAGCGCCTGGCCCTGCTGAACAACTTGCTGGAGATTTACAAGCAACGTTTCGAAGAAATGGCACAGGCCATTACGACTGAAATGGGTGCGCCGATTTCGATGTCGCGCGAAGCCCAGGCGGATGTGGGAACCGGCCATCTGCAGGGATTTATCGATGCCCTGATCGCCCAGCCAGCAGCGCGAGACGCTGTACAACGGCGATACCCTGGTGCGCGAGCCGATCGGTGTCTGCGGCCTGATCACACCCTGGAACTGGCCGATGAACCAGGTCGCGCTGAAGGTCCTTCCGGCGCTGGCCGCAGGCTGTACCTGCGTGCTGAAACCGTCGGAATTCACGCCCTTATCGGCTGCACTCTATGCTGAAATGCTGCACGATGCCGGTTTTCCGCCGGGCGTGTTCAACCTGGTCAATGGCGACGGGCTGACGGCTGGCGCCACGCTGTCAAAACATTCGGATGTGCAGATGATCTCCTTCACCGGCTCGACCCGCGCCGGCCGGGCCATCAGTAAGGACGCAGCCGAAACCATCAAGCGCGTGACACTGGAACTGGGCGGCAAGTCACCCAACCTGGTGTTTGCCGATTGTGGCAAAGACCTGGAGGACCGGGTGGAACGTTCAGTGCTGGAGTGTTTCTATAACACCGGTCAGTCCTGCGATGCACCGACCCGCTTGCTGGTTGAGCGCGTCCTGTTACGACCAGGTGCTGGAAATCGCAGAACGAGCGGGAGAGAGCAGGCGGTAGGAGACCCGGCCACCGAGGGCGAACACATCGGTCCCGCTGGTCAGCGCGATCCAGTTTGAACGCGTGCAGGGCCATATTGAACGTGCCATCGCCGATGGCGCCCGCCTACTCTGCGGCGGCCCGGGAAAACCCGAGGGCTTCGAGACCGGCTACTACGTCAAGCCGACCATATTCGCCGATGTCAGCAATGACATGGCCATCGCCCGCGAAGAAGTGTTTGGTCCGGTGCTGGCCATCATTCCCTTCGACAGCGAAGAACAGGCCATCGAGATCGCCAACGATACACCTTACGGCCTGGCCGCTTACCTGCAAACCGGCGACCCTGAACGGGCGGAGCGGGTGGCTGCCAGGCTGCGGGCCGGTGCCGTGCACATCAACGGTTGCGGGATGGAGTACGGCACCCCGTTCGGGGGCTACAAGCAGTCCGGCAACGGCCGCGAAGGCGGCATGATGGGCCTGGAAGATTACCAGGAAGTGAAGACGCTGCATTTCGGCTGATTTCTGGCTTTAATTTGATCTCGATTCAGACTTTTCTATCCTGAATGGTTTACCGTGGCGTTTGAACTTAACCGTGACCTGACAGGGTAGAAACAATCATCATGAACCAGGAAATTCTAGCAACTCGAACCCCGCGCAATGTGGAAACACTTTGCTGACCTCAACGCGGTGCCACGCCCGTCGAAAAAAGAGCAACGCGTGATCGCCTTCATGAAGGATTTCGGCGAGCGCCTTGGGCTGGAAACCCTGCGAGGACGAGGTCGGTAACGTCATCATCAAGAAGCCGGCAACCCCCGGCATGGAAGACCGCGTCACCATCGTATTGCAGGGCCACCTGGACATGGTGCACCAGAAAAATGCCGATACGGATTTTGATTTCGACTACGCAGGGCATCGACATGTTCGTCGATGGTGACTGGGTTCAAGGCCCGGGGCACGACGCTGGGTGCGGACAACGGTATCGGTGTCGCATCAGCGATGGCGATCCTGGCTTCGGACGACATTCCCCACCCGGCCATCGAAGCGCTGTTCACCATCGATGAAGAAACCGGCATGACCGGCGCCATGGGCCTGAAGGGCGGGCTGCTGGATGGTGAAATCCTGCTCAACCTGGATACCGAAGACGATGATGAAATGACCATTGGCTGTGCCGGCGGAATCGATGTGAACGCGTGACTGGTTCCTATGAACAGGAAAGCCCGGCAGCCGGGCGTGGCTGGTTTCACGCTGACCGTGAAGGGCCTGACCGGCGGCCATTCCGGCATGGATATCCACCGTGGTCGTGGCAACGCCAACAAGTTGATCAATCGCTTGCTGCTGAGTGCGGCTGCAAGAGCTTGACCTGCGCGTTGGGTCCATTGATTCGGGCGGCCTGCGCAACGCCATTCCACGCGAGGGCTTCGCGCATGTGGTGGTCGATCAGTCGAAAGCAGAGTCGCTGCAGGCATTCATCGCCGCAGCAGGCTGTCACGCTGCAGGACGAATACGCAGTCACGGATCCAAACCTGGAGGTGAGCCTGGAGCCGGCTGATGTTCCTGCTTCCGTATTGGCCACTGATTTCCAGGAGAAATTGCTTCGCTCAGTCTACGGCTGCTTCAACGGCGTGTTCCGGATGAGTCCGGATATCGACGGGCTGGTGCAGACGTCCAACAACCTGGCCCGGGTACGGGTGGCTGACGGCGAGTACGAAATCCTGTGCCTGACGCGGGGCTCGGTCGATTCTGAAAAGATGGACCTGGCCTGCGCCATCCGCTGCGCCTTTGAGCTGATGGGGGCCAGGGTCCAGTTGCTGGGTGGTTACCCCGGCTGGGCACCCAAACCCAATTCACCCATCGTGAAACTGATGAGTGAACTGTACGAAGAGCCTGTTCCGTGAGAAGGCACAGGTGATGGCCTGTCACGCCGGCCTGGAATGCGGCATCCTGGGCACCAACTATCCGGATATGCAGATGATCTCGTTCGGGCCGAACATTCGCGGTGCACATTCCCCGGATGAAAAAGTTCAGATCAGTTCCGTGCAGAAATACTGGGAGCTGTTGATGGAAACCTTGCAGAAGGTCCCTGCAAAATAGGCCACCTTCAGGTGACAATCACCGGGAGTTCATTCCCCCGGTGTATGCTTGCGTGTAGGTAAAGTGATACTCAAGGCAAGGAGAATCTGTGCATATCATCAAGTTTCGAAAGTTCGTGACGGTGCTGATCGCGCTGCTGTGCTTTTTCGCGATGGCAGCAGATGCCGTGGCTGACCGCAACCGCGACCAGAAACAGGCCAGGCTGGATGCAGCCTGTGAACAGGCCAGGGAGAAAATACTGGGTCCGCAACGGAAGGGGCTGGTCGAGACCTGCGTGGCCAACAAGGAGCAACCCAATCGCAAGGCCTGCGAAGTGTTCTATGCAGATTATGGTGCGCAATCCGGCCGGCGTGCTCCTCTGTACTACGACCTTCCGCAATGCGTCGAGGCGTTTGAATACCAGAACAGCCAGCGTCAACCTTAGCTTAATGCCATGAACCTGGAAAACGTCAAAGAACTGGTTGATTCACACGGCATCGAGAGCATCGATCTGAAGTATGCCGACCTGGTCGGTAACTGGTACCACATCTCTTTTCCGCCCAGGCGCCTGGATCACGTGATGAAGAACGGTATTCCGTTCGACGGTTCCAGTATCCCGGGCATGAAATCGGTCGAGGCGGGCGACATGGTGCTGTTTCCGGATCCCGCCACGGCGATCATTGACCCGTTTGCTGAAACCCCGACGCTGCGGATGCTCAGCTATATCTGTGATGCCGACACCCGGCTGGGCGTTAACAAGGATCCCCGAACGGTGGCCCGGCGGGCCAATACCTACATGATTGAAAGCGGTGTGGCCGATGTCTCGTTGTGGGTGCCGGAATTCGAGTTCTACCTGTTCAACGAAGCCGTGATCAACAACGGCAAGTACAGCGCCGGATATCGTTTTACCTCGGACGAAAACAAGGAAGACCTGCCGGGCGGCTACCTCGATGCGGACGGCACAGCGGTAGCGCACCGCAAGGGCTATCACATCGACACACCGTTCGACAAACACGCACAGGTGCGCGAGGAAATGGTGCGCCTGATCGAAGCAGGCGGGCTGCCCGATCCGTTATCACCACCACGAAGTCGGGCTGTCGGGCCAGCAGGAAATCGAGACCGAATTGCTGCCATTTGAGCTCATCACCGACAAGATGATGTACGTGAAAGACATCGTCCACAATTGCGCGCTGAAACATGGCCTGACCGCCACCTTCATGCCCAAGCCCCTGTACGACGAACCGGGCAACGGCATGCATTTTCACATCCAGTTACGCAAAGCGGGCCGCAATGTTTTCTACCAGAAGGGCGGCTATGCCGACCTGTCTGAAACGGCCCTGTGCTTTATCGGTGGAATTCTCGCGCACGGTCGCTCGCTGACCGCCTTCACCAACCCCAGCACCAACTCCTTCAAGCGCCTGCTGCCCGGGTTCGAGGCGCCGGTGAAGCTGTTCTTCGGTGCTGGCCAACCGCAGTGCGGCCATCCGCATTCCCAAGTACGCCACCAGCGAGGAGGCCAAGCGCATCGAGTTCCGCACGGGTGACGGCTACCTGCAATTACTACCTGGCGATGAGTGCGTTGCTGATGGCGGGCCTGGACGGCGTGCGCAACGGCATCCTGCCGGACGAGCAAAACGGCTTCGGGCCTTTCGATGACAACGTGTTCGACTGGCCTGCAGGAGCGCCAGGCGCAGCTGACTTCCATTCCGACCACCCTGGAGGAGGCACTGCAGGCGCTGCAGGAAGACCACGACTACCTGGTCAAGGGCGGGGTGTTCAACCGCGAACTGATCGACAGCTGGATCGAGGAGAAGATGAAAGAGGTGATCGCAGTGCGCAACCGCCCGCATCCGTTCGAGATGAACCTGTACTACAGCCTGTGAGCTTCCTCCTGCAGCAGGGCCAGCAGGTAATCGACGGTGGCCCGGTGCGTGCGGAAATTGAGCACCGCCAGGCGTAATGTGAATTTGCCGTCGATCCGTGTCGAGGTGATGAACACTTTGCCGTCTTTGTGCACCGCGTCCAGCAATTGCTTGTTACAGGCGTTGTCCTCGCCGTTCGCCGGGCGATAGCGAAACGTCACGATCGACAGATCGGGATAGGGGCCCGTTTCAAATCCCTCCAGCTTTCCCAGTTGCTGGTGAAAGTAGCGCGCCAGCCAGATTTTTTCCGCAAGTGCGGCCCGAAACGGCTTCAATCCAAACAGTTTTAGCGGAAACCACATCCTGGGTCCGCGGAACGGTCGGGTCAGCTCCAGTGAATAGTCGGCCGGCGAGTACTCGTCCGGTTCGTCACATTGATCCTGCCTGGCGTCCTGCTTGGCGTCCTGCATGTAGTCGGCATAATACGCATTCGATCGGGCCAGCAAATGGCCGTCCCTGACCAGTACCGCACCGGTGCCGTAAGGCAGGCCGAGCCCTTTGTGTGGATCCATCACGATCGAATCAGCCAGTTCGACCCCTTCCAGGCTGCTCGCGGCCTTCCTCGCAGAGCAGGAAGAACCCGCCGTAAGCAGCGTCGAGGTGAAACCACAGCTCGTTTTCGCGGGCGACTGCGGCCACTTGCCTGATCGGGTCGACAGCCCCGGTATCGGTCGTTCCCGCGGATGCCACGACCAGCCAGGGCCGCAACCCGCCGGCCTTGTCCGCTGCAATCATCTGTTTCAGAGCACGCGACGTCCATCCTGAAGCTGTCGTCCATTGGCACGGTTCGCTTCACAATGTCCTTGAGGCCTGCCACGTGCAATGACTTTGCCAACACAGTGGTGTGCCTGTGCCGTCAGGTAAACACAGGCGTTGGAATACGTGCTGATGGTCGATGCCACAGGCATCCCGCGCCGTCACCAGAGCCGACAGCGTGGCCGTACTGCCGCCGGAAGTCAGGTCACCGGCAGCCGAATCCGGGTAACCGACCAGCCGGCTCATCCAGCTGATCAGCGAGTGTTCCATGCGGGCCGCGCCCGGGCCCGGCGAAAGCCACGCCGGAGTAGCGGTTGCTGATATCAGCCAGGTAATCCCCGATGGCAGATGGGTAAAGGCCGCCGCCCGGGATATAGCCCATTTGGCCGCCGGACGCGGGCAGAATACCGGTGGTGTCGACCTCGCTGCTGAAAAAATTCCAGCAGTTCTGCCATTGCTACCGGTTCTTCTGCGACAGGCCAATCGCTGAAGCCATCCTGGCCGCTGTCACGGACATAGGTGTCCGATTCGGGCAAGCGTTGCAGGAACGACTCCGAATAGTCGCCGGCCTGCCGCAACAGGTCCTTCCTGAAAGCCGGGTCCGGGTCCAGTTGACGCGACAATTGCTCCAGTTCTGCGAGTTTTTCAAGCATAAATTCAGGTTCGTCCGGTCAATTTCCGCTACAATATCACGCATTCCTCAGGGGTGGCCGATTGGCCTGAGATCTGTTTACAGGAACCCTTTGAACCTGATCCGGTTAATGCCGGCGTAGGAATAGGACCATCCTGAATATTCCCGCTAACGGCCCGACTGGATCTCGACACTGATTGAGATCCTGATGATGAATGCAAGAAAGTACTTTGGCGCCACGATCGCCCTGTTGTTGCCACTTGTCCACGCTGGCAGACGACGAATCCGAAGACGCCGAATTCAACTATCCCCCGGGTCCGCTGGAGGAGGTCGTGGTATCGGAGTTCCGCCAGTCCTCCACGCTGGAGCTGGATTCCAGCATCACGGTCCTGAACCGCGAAACCATCGAGTCGGCAACCCTGCAGAATTTCGAAGAACTGATTTCGCTGGTACCCAATATGAACTTTTCCGGCGATGGCTCCCGTGCACGCTATTTCCAGATGCGCGGCATCGGCGAGCTGGAGCAGTACGAGGGTGCGCCCAACCCATCGGTTGGGTTTATCGTGGATGACATCGACCTGTCCGGTGTGGGCGGCATCAGCAGCATGTTTGATATCGAGCGGGTGGAGGTTCTGCGCGGACCGCAGGCGACCCGCTTCGGCGCCAGTGCGCTGGCCGGGCTGGTTTACGTGCAGTCGACCGATCCTACTGCAGGAATTCGGGCTGGAGGCTGAAGTCGCTGGGCGGCAACGACGATACCTTCGGGGCGGGCTTTGCCGTTGGTGGTCGCATGACCGATGAACCTCAGTGGGCGCTTCTCCTATCACCATTACCAGGGCAACGGGTTCTACGACAACGTTTCCCTGGGTATCGATGACAGCAACGAGCGGGACGAAGGAACCGTCCGCGGAAAGTTGCTTTGGGACATCGGCAACGACTGGGAAGCAAAGCTCAGCCTGCTGTATGCAAACTATGACAATGGCTATGACGCCTGGTCGCCGGAAAACGGCAGGATCACCTTCAGCAACAACCCGGGGCGTGACGAGCAGTTGACCCGCGGTGGCTCGTTGAAAGTAACCGGCCCGCTGACCCCGTCTGTCGATTTTGCGAGCATCACGGCTTACGCCAAATCAGACGTTCTGTTTTCCTTTGATGGCGAGTGGGGCGATGAAGCGTACTGGGCCCCCTACGGCTATGACTATATCTACTCGGATGAGCGCGGACGCAAGTCGCTTACCCAGGAATTCCGGCTTCTGTCGTCCCCGCAGGGACGCCTGTTCAATGACCGCAGCGACTGGGTGCTGGGTGTCTATGCGCAAAAGCTGAAAGAATCGGACGATATCCTGTCCGCCGGCTTGTACGACGACAGCGTGGATGTGCCCTTCAGTTACTGTCCCCCCTGCCTGGACCGCAGCGGTTTGCAAAGCGCTTACCAATCGAAAAATTACTCGGTATTCGGCCGCCTGGACAGTGACCTGACCGACCGGCTGAGCCTGAATGTCGGACTGCGTTACGAGCGCTGGAAGGCCGATTACGCCGATGCCTTCACGGATTATATTTATGGTGACCCGGCGCAACCGGTTGAACACGATTTTCATCCCAGGGAAAACCTCTGGGGTGGCGACATCAGCCTGGACTACGAGCTGGACGGGCAGACCCATTTGTACGGCCTGGTCTCGCGCGGCTACAAGGCCGGTGGATTCAATCCCAGCCTGTCCCGGGCACTGGGGCCCGGTGCAGAGCTGGGCGAACAGGCGATTGTCTACGATCCGGAAAAACTGATGAACTATGAAGCCGGCATCAAGGGGTTGTGGCTGGACGGAAAACTGAATGCCGAACTCGCCGTGTTTTACATGCACCGCAGGGACATGCAGTTGCGCAGTTCGGCCCAGTTCACCGATAACCCGAATGACTTTGTTTTCATCACCAGTAATGCCAAAGGGCATTCCTACGGCCTGGAGGCCAGCGCAGCCTGGCAGATCAGTGACAACTGGCGCCTGCACGGCAGCCTGGGCCTGTTGAAATCAGAAGTCGACGAATATGGCCTGGATCGCGAAGCAGACATCGAGGGCGAGTTGATCGGCCGGGAATTTGCACACGCCCCGGACTACACGCTGAACCTGGGCGCCAGCTACGCGACGGCCAGGGGCTGGGTGGCGCGCGCTGGATTTCAACGCGGTGGGTTCGTACTACTTTGATTACAGCAATGACGAGAAATCGGGCTCCTACCAGACGGTCAATCTGAAAATCGGCAAGCAATGGTCGCAGTGGGCTGTTTATGGCTGGGTGCGTAACCTGTTTGACGAAGACTTTTACACCCGGGGCTTTTCTTTCGGGCTGGAGCCGCCCCTGTTTGAAAGGAGCCGTTATACCAAGCTGGGTGATCCACGGCATTATGGGGTAACCCTTAGTTACAGTTACTGAACCGGGAGAACAAGCCATGAATATTGTCGCAGAACTCAGCCTCTATCCACTCAAGGATGGACCCGTTCCGGAAATCATCGGGTTCATCAAAAACATGCGGCAGCAGCAAGGGATCGAGATCGTGACCAATCAACTGGCTACCCAGTTGCGCGGTGATTTTGAAGCAGTGACCTCGGCCATCAACCACTGCATGCGGCAGGTGATGGCCGATTCCTCCAACACCGTGGTGCTGGTGGTGAAGTACCTGAACGTCGACCTTGAAATCGGGCGCGCGCCAAGCCTGACACCCTGATGGACTGGCCGCTGACCTCGCTGCAGTGGTGGGAAGTGCTGGCCGTGATCCTGGCCATCGCCTACCTGGTGCTGGCGATCCGTCAGAACATTGCATGCTGGCTGGCGGCTGCCCTGAGTACTTTGCTGTACCTCTACATCATGTTCGAGGCCAAGCTGTACATGGAGTCGGCCCTGCAGCTGTTTTACCTGGCGATGGCCGCCTACGGCTGGTGGGAATGGCGCCACGGTGGAAAGGATGGTGATGAGCTGCAGGTCAGCACCTGGCCGGTCGCGCTATCACGTGCTATCTGTCGCAAGTGTGCTGCTGCTGGTGTGGGTGAGCGGTGAGTTGCTGACCCGCTACAGCAGCGCGGCCCTGCCGTTCCTCGACTCGCTGACGACCTGGGGGGCCATCGTCGCCACCTTCATGGTGACCCGGAAGATTCTGGAAAACTGGATTTACTGGTTCGTGATCGACGCCGTTTCGATCTGGCTTTACCTCAGCCGCGAACTGTATTTCACCGCAGGGCTGTTTGCGCTCTACCTGGTGATGATCGTGATCGGCTACCGCAGCTGGCGCGCCAGCATGATGGAGCGGGGCGTGCTGGCGACATGAACAGCGGCGCTAGCCAGGTGGAACAGGTGCTGGCATCGATTCCCGGTTTTTCGCAGGCATCGGGTGGAATCCCGGCTTTCCAACGGACCGACCAATGCCAGCTACCTGCTGGAAAAGTCCGGGCAGCGTTTCGTGTTGCGGCTGGATAAGCCGGAGGCCAGAAAACTGGGGCTGGACCGGGTCAATGAAAACCAGGTCTGTGAAGCGCTGGCTGAAGCCGGTCTGGCTCTGTCCCCCATCCATTTTGACCCTGTAGCAGGTGTGTACCTGCGTCGATTTATACCCGGGCGCAGCTGGACGGCCTCTGACCTTGCGGTCGCCGCCAATCGCGAGCGACTGGCCGGGCTCCTGCGCAGGCTGCACCGAGTCGAGCCCGTGGGTAAAGACTTTGATCCACTGGCTGCTGCGCGGCGCTATGCAGCGCAATCCGGAGATGAGCGGGCCCGCACCATTCTGCGTGAAGCTGAATCACTGGCTGCTGAACTTGCGTCTGAACCGTGCGCGCGGGTCATTTGCCATAACGACCTGGTCTGCGAAAACGTGCTGGAAGGGCAGCAGCTGATGCTGATCGACTGGGAGTATGCGGCCATCGGCGATCCGTTTTTTGACCTGGCGGTTGTGGTGCGGCACCACGATCTGGATGAGCCGGCCGCGATGAATTTTCTGGCAGCGTACCTGGGGCGTGAAGTGGGGCAGTGCGACAGCCAGCGGCTGGCGCGGCAGTGTGCGTTCTACCACTGCCTGCTGCAGTTGTGGAATCTCAGGGTTGCTTGACCGACAGGCGGCTGCTGAAAGCATGTGCGATGGTCGATTGATCGGTGAATTCGAGCTCACCACCCAGCGGCACACCGTGCGCGATCCGGCTGACCGGTACAGAGTGCTTTTGCGCCATCCGCTGCAGGTAGAAGGCGGTCGCTTCGCCTTCCACAGTCGGGTTGGTGGCGATGATCATTTCGCCGGGTGGCTGCTTGCTGTAACTGTTCTCCCAGCTGTTCCAGGCCGAGATCGGCGGGCCCGATTCCATCCAGTGGGGACAGGTGGCCCATCAGCACGAAATAGCGTCCCCGGTAACCGGTGGCCTGCTCGATGGCGATCACGTCGCTGGGAGACTCGACGATACACAACTGGCTCTTGTCGCGCTGGTCATTGGCGCAGATTTTGCAGACCTCTTCTTCGGTCAGGTTCCTGCAAATGGAGCAGCGACCGATCCGTTCCATCGACTCGTCCAGCATGCGTCGACAGGTGCTTGCCGCCGTCACGGTCACGTTCAAGCAGATGCAGCGCCATGCGCTGCGCCGACTTGGGGCCGACGCCGGGCAAGCAACGCAGTGCTTCGATGAACTGTTCAAGCAGCGGTTCGGAACTCACGACGGCTTGATCAGAAGGGCAGTTTCATACCGGGCGGCAATGGAATGCCGGCCGTCATGTCGGACATGCGGTCCTGCGTGGTGCTGGCGATTTGGTTGACCGCATCATTGATCGCGGCCGTCACGATGTCTTCCAGCATTTCCTTGTCATCAAGCAGGGAAGGGTCGATCTCCACCCGGCGCACGGCGTGTTTGCCGGTCATCGTGACCTTGACCATTCCGCCACCGGCTTCACCGGTGACTTCCAGATTGGCCAGTTCTTCCTGGGCTTTTTGCATTTCCTGCTGCATTTTCTGAGCCTGTTGCATCAGGCCTGCGATATTACCTTTCATGTTTCGTGTTCATCCTGGGTCGGGTTAATGGGTTACTGCAGTGGTTGTATGGAGTCTTCGACCAGTTTTGCGCCCATTTGTTCTTTTAATGACTTGAATGGTCGGGTCATCGTTAATGGCTTTTTCGGCTTCGCTCATGCTGTCACGAACTTTTTGTTGCTTCAAGCGCCGCAGCCGTCTGCAGTGCCGGATTTTTCTCATCGACCAGGCGTACATTGACCGTGTGGCCTACCTGCTCGCTGATGGCCTGGCTGAGCCGGCTGATGCAGGTTTCTGAGCCGAGGAACCGCAATGAAGAATCGATCACGAAATCCCAGTGATCCTCCGAGCGGGATTTGAGCTGGACGTTGCGCGCCAGTTCACGGGCCTGCCCTGACAGGTTCAGGCTGTTTGCCAGCGCCAGCCAGTCGGAGCTGCCGGCTGGTGCAGCATTCAGGCGCGGTCTCGGATCTTGCAGCAGCCGGCGCTGCCTGTGACTGTGGTTTTTTAGCCTGCGGCTGCGCTAGGCTTTGGTGCCGGGCTCGAGGGGCTGCCGGCGTCTGCTGTGGCCGGCTGGAAAGCCAGCATCCGCAACAGGGTCATTTCCAGCCCGGTGCGCGGGTCCGGGGCCAGCCCGAGTTCAGCGCGGCCTTTGATCGCAATCTGGTAAAACAGTTGTGCATCCTCGGCCGTCAGTTGTTCCGCCAGTGTCTCTATGGCGTCCCAGTCGCTGCGCTCGGGATCGCGATAGCCCGGCACACACTGCACAAGCGTTACGCGGTGCAGGACTTCGGCGAGGTTGAGAAGCACGGTTTCAAGGTCGCGTGACTGGGAAACCAGTTCTTCGACAATGCCAGCAGGCTGGGGGCGTCTGCTGAAGCCAGCGCCCGGATCATCGAAGACACGTGCTCGTGATCAACCAGGCCGAGCATTTTTTCAAGGTCGCTCATGACCAGCTTGCCGCCGCCGAAAGCGATGGCCTGGTCGAGCAGGCTGAGTCCGTCCCGCATGCTGCCGTCGGCAGCGCGTGAAAGCACCGTCAGGGCCTCGGCCTCGGCTTCTATGTTTTCGGTCGCGACCAGGGTTTTGAGGTATGCACCAATCTGGTCGGGCAACAGGCGACGCAGATTGAATCGCAGGCAGCGCGACAGAATGGTCACGGGTATTTTTTGCGGGTCGGTAGTTGCCAGTACGAATTTCACATGCGGCGGTGGCTCTTCCAGCGTTTTCAACAAGGCGTTGAAACTGCTGGTGGACAGCATGTGCACTTCGTCGATGATGTACACCTTGTAGCGGCCGCGGGTAGGCGTGTACTGGACCGATTCCAGTAATTCACGGGTATCGTCTACGCCGGTTCGTGACGCGGCGTCGATTTCAATCATGTCGACGAAACGGCCTTCATCCAGGTCCGTGCAACTGCTGCACTCGCCGCAGGGTGTCGAACTGACGCCGGTTTCGCAGTTCAGGCATTTGGCCAGAATACGCGCGATGGTCGTTTTGCCGACACCGCGGGTGCCGGTGAACAGGAAAGCATGGTGCAGGCGATCCTGGTCCAGCCCGTTGATCAGGGCCTGGGTGACGTGTTCCTGCCCAACCAGCTGCCCGGAATGTTTTCGGGCGCCATTTGCGCGCCAGCACCTGGTAGCTCAAGGAAGGAGTCTCGCTTCCCTGCTCCCGCAACCTGCGTTGCGGAAGGCGGCTGCACTCGACAGCAAGGTTTAATAAAACAAGAAAGGCCCTGGAAGACGAATCGGAAGAGCTTGGTCTATTGGTAATCATTGGGCTCACACTATAACAAACTGGGAGCGGAAGTTGGTGGCGACCCCCGCCCGCCACACCCCGGCGCCCGAATCCATTGTTGCCGCTGCTCCCTTCCGGGCCTGACGGGGTTCACAACTTATCGTCGCGGGGGGACCAGCGAGGGCCACCCTAGTAGTCCCCACGCAAGTGGGGAATGGCATTGTGCCGGAACGGTGATATCTGTTCAAGGCTCATTTTTCCTACACGGCTCCGGGCGGATTTTTGGCTATGGCCGGGAAGGCTGCTTCACTAAGCTTAATCCTGCTCTTTAAAGTAAACCGGTGCAATCAAGTTTGCGCTTCCTAAACTCCAATACAGGGGATCCATGAAATGAAATTTTTTCTGACTCTACTTGCTAGCAGGGCTGCTTTCTGTCTCTGCCTGGGCGGCCACACCCGTCAATGTCAACACGGCCTCCGCCGAGCAAATCTCGGAAAATCTCAAAGGCATCGGCCTGAGCAAAGCCCGAACTGATTGTGGCCTATCGAGATGCGAACGGCAGTTTCTGGACATGTCGATGAGTTGGTCAACGTCAAGGGTATCGGCATCAAGACGATCGACAGCAACCGCGGCATGATCCTGCTCCAGGATAAAAACGCATCCGCGAAGAACTGAAGTTTTCTCCCTGCCTTTTCCGGGCAGATTACCTGCCCGGAACCTTTTCAGATGAGCCTCTCATGTTTTGAGAACGTCGCGTAGTTCAATAGGCTCACAGTAGAAATTCAGAACAGACCAGGAGAGTATCGATGAAAGCAAACCAGGACCTGATCGGCAAGACCATCACCGGTGTTGTTGCCGTTACACAGCCGGACGATGGTGTTCGTGAAATCTGGATGCTGCAGTTTTCGGACGGGTCACACGTGGAATTCGTTTCCCCCGTGGCCCGGCGCCGCTTGAGGCGTGTTTCGGGCAGGCGGAAAAGCAGCTATTTCCAGGCCTGCCAACGACCTTCAGCTGGCTTTGAATGTCGCCTGAAAACTTATCCACAAAACCTGTGGATAACCCTGTGAAGAAACGTGCAGGGTCAAAGATGTCGTACGTATTGTTACAGATTGGTCAAAAAATGATCACTTTGAATACGATTATATAAAACAATAACTTACGATACGCTGTTCATCTGCGACTCAGATATTTTTGGCTGTCATATTTCGTGTCACAAAGACAATCAGGCACTTGTGTATAAATAATTCGAAATGAATCGAGGAAGTCGGCCGTAAGCTTGTTGAAAAAATATTTTTGAACGCGGTTTAAATGATGCCTGTATTCGAACCAATTGGGGTCTGTGAATAAAGACGGTGCAGTTACAGCGCGGATATACCGGATTCAATGACCCAGGCGTCCAGTTGATCAAGAATTCGCAGTGCCTCCGGCTCGTCTTTTCTCTGTTCACGCAAGCTCACGTATGGCTACCTTGAAATCGCTCAGGGTGAAGTATGCCGGGTCCTCTGTATCTACCAGCCTTGCTTTCCGATCCTTGTCCCAGGTCCGTGCTTCTTCCATGCTCAGTGTGTCCGGATAATTACGGGCCCGGTAGCGAAACAGCATCAGCGGCAGACGTTTGTCCTGGAATGACCACAGAGTGGCTGCCCAATTGTGCCGGAGGCACGGCCAGCACCTTGTTCATCAGGTGTCGGTCCGCCGGTGAGAAGAATCCGCCGCTGTACAACATCCGGTCCGGATCAGAACTATCTTCGAAGGCTTCTCGCGGGCTGGAAAACACGTCGATGACCTTGTTGCGTATGGTTTCCAGCGAGGCCAGTACAATGTTGTGCATGTTGTTTGCACTGTTCAACGATCCATCCCGATGCGGTCTGTATCAACCCCCCGCAGTGTGCCGAGTGGAGCGAGCATCGGGACGTGATTGCCATGGATGGTTTTCAGCGGCAGTCGCTCGAATGTCTTCCGGCATGTCGTCGCGCAGGCGTGAAAACCAGGTCGTGAATGACATCGGCCGATTCGGTCGATCAGGGGAGTCGGGTCAGCCGACAGGTCGAATGCAATCACCGACTTGGGCCGGTCCGGAACGACGGCCAGCGGCAGCACCATGGCCGTACATCCGCGAGTTGCCGGAATTCGGGACGAGGTATGCAGCAGAGGTGACGGCTGAACGGTATCCAGCAATTTCGATACCTGATGGTAGTCGCGCATCTGCAGGGCCCAGTCGAATAATTTGGGCTGTTCAATCTTGATGCGACGTGCCAGGCCAATGGTTGCCCGCACATCAGAGAGCGCATCGTGAGCGCCTTCATGGGCGATGTGGTTGGCAGCGCTGAGGTCTTCCAGGCGAAAACTGGGTTTGCCCGGTTCGTGCATCGGCCATTCGATCCCGTCCGGGCGAAGTGCGTAACAGATCCGCGCGAGATCGATCAGGTCCCAGCGTGAATTTCCATTTCTATACTCCCGCTCATACGGGTCACGCAGGTTTCGATACAGCAGGTTTCGAGTGATAATGTCATCGAATCGAATACTGTTGTAGCCGGCAGCTGCAGGTGCCATGCTGAGACATTTCATTCAGCACTTTCTGTGCGAAATCGCTCTCGTTCAGTCCCTTGTTTTTTGCCTCCTGCGGCGTGATCCCGGTAATCAGGCTGGCCATGGGATGCGGCAGCACATCGTCGGAAGGTGCGCAATACCACATCACCGGCTCACCCACCGGGTTCAACTCAGTATCGGTTCGCAACGCCGCGAACTGTGCCGGGCGGTCCGCCATCGGGTTTGCGCCAAAAGTTTCGTAGTCATGCCAAAGGAATGAATGGATCGGCTTCACGCTGTTTTCCCTATTTTGTCCGCCAGGCTGATGTGATGATCGTGTTCGGCTTTTAGCACAAGGTCCGCCCACCGGGTGCAACTGTCCTGCATGTGGTTGACGATTCTTTCGAAGCTGCCAAGAAATTTTTCGACTTCAGTCCGGCTCTCCAGGTTTCTATTAGCCAGTTCCCGTTCCTGCTGCCAGCGCCAGTCGATGACGCAATTCCAGTCGGGTACGCGAATGTACCATAACTGGTCTAACCGACGATCAAGTGCAGCATGGAATTGCTGCCAATGCTGCAGAACCTGGCGGCGCCATTTACCGTCGGCATCATGGACGCGCTCCAACGTGTTGACCGGCTCCGCGAGCGCCGCCGCGGTTTGCGGCGGCGCGCCGATGCACCATCCTTCCAAAACCACGAGTTGTGGCTGCGTTTCAAGCGGGAACCGGCGCTCTGCCGGCGCCCGGTCGTCGCGTGACTTGTCAAACACGGGAAGTGACAGTCCATCCAACTGGCCACTCCGGATCCGGTCAAGATCGGACAGCAGGCGGTCCATTTCATGGCTGCCGGGAACACCGCGTTGCCGGAACAGCGGGTGGATGTTTGCTGCCATCCGTTGCCGTTGAGACCGGCCCAGGTAGTAATCATCCAGGCTCAGCAGGCAGGCCGTCACACCATTTTGGTTGGCGTGGGCGACCAACGCCCCGGCAAGCGTTGATTTCCCGCTTCCGGGCGGGCCTGAAAGCCCCAGGACGCTGATGCGGTCTGTAATGATTCGCTCAAGCAAGCGGTGAAGCAGGGGCTGCAGGGCAGCGGTGTCTGAATTGGGCTCTTGGACTGGGGCACAGGACATGCCAACATATTAACCAATTTTTAGCCGGCACAAACTGACCGGCTCCAGGCAGGAATGTAATCACCGATGACACTACAAACTGAAGCCTTTGATGAACTGCTGCGGCTGATGCAGCTGGAACAGCTGGAAGACAACCTGTTCCGCGGGATCAGCCGGGATATCGGCACCGAACGCGTATTCGGTGGGCAGGTGCTGGCCCAGGCGTTGCTGGCGGCCAGTCACACCGTGGAGGATCGCCAGGCTAATTCACTGCATGCCTATTTTCTGCGTGCAGGTGACTTCAAAGCACCGATTGTCTACGACGTGGACCGCAGTCGCGACGGCCGCAGTTTCAGCGCACGCCGGGTGGTGGCGATCCAGCATGGTCGCCCCATTTTCACGCTGGCGGCTTCATTCCAGGTGGAAGAAGCGGGGCTGGAGCACCAGTTTGAGATGCCCCGGGTGCCGCCGCCGGAAGAAGTGGAACCGCTCGCCCTGTTACCGCGCGAGGAATTCGACCACATGCCCAAGAGCATGCAGCGCTGGCTGGACCGTTTCGGCCCCTTTGAATTCCGCGCGGATCAGGGGCTCAGACCCCGATGACTGCGAGCCCCAGCCGCCCTACAAGGAGCTCTGGTTCAAACTCCATGGTCCCCTGGACGACGACCCCAGTCTGCATCGAGCGCTGCTGGCCTACGTGTCTGATTTTCACCTGGTTGGAACCGCAACGCTGCCGCATGGAATTTCCTGGGTGCACGGCAATCTGATAATCGCCAGCCTTGATCATGCGATGTGGTTCCACCGCGACTTCCGCCTGGATGACTGGTTGCTGTATACCTGTGACAGTCCCAGTTCCAGTGGCGGGCGTGGACTCGCGCGGGGCATGATCTATGACCAGCAGGGCCGCCTGGTGGCAAGTACTGCGCAGGAAGGCGTTATCCGCCTGCGTAAGGAGAATAAGCAACAGTAGCAGCAAACACGGCGCAGGCCGTTGTTGGGTTCAGTTTTTCAGCTTACTGATAATCCACAGCAGGATAACGGCGCCGATGGTTGCGGTGATCACAGAACCGACCATACCCGCGCCCAGGCTGGTGCCGAACAGTCCGAATAACCAGCCACCCAGTACGACCGCCGATGATACCGACGACGATGTTCATCAGGATGCCCAGACCCTTGCCTTTCATGATCATACCGGCCAGCCAGCCGGCAATACCGCCTACGATCAACGAAGCGATTAATCCGCCCATTTGTTCTCTCCCAAGTGAAAAGGATGCCTGATTCAGTTTAAAATACGCGGGGCGAAAGTTAAACACGCCGAAAACCAGGAGAAGTGTCGGGTGCAGGGAAAGCCATCGAAACCGTTCGAGAGCAGGCATCGCATGCAGCCACGCTGCTGTGCATTGTCTGTTCCCGGCAAGCGTTCAGGCCCAGGTCTACAAGTGGGTGGACGAAGACGGCATCGTGACCTTTTCCAATATCGCGCCCGCCGAAAGACCAGGACTTCCAGACCCTGCGGTTTCCCTGCTATGCGGCAGACCCCAAGTGCCGTTCGGTCAGGTGGGAAAAAATCCCGCTGAACACCCGGTCGTTCCGGCCTGAAATTCGTTCCGCGGCCCAGCTCAACGAAGTCGATGAATCCCTGATCCGGGCCATCATCCATGCCGAATCCGCCTACCAGGTCGACGCGCAGTCGCCCAAGGGTGCGCAGGGCCTGATGCAGTTGATGCCGGCAACCCAGGTTGAGCTGAACGTCACTAACCCGTTTGACGCCGAGGACAACATCAACGGCGGCGCACTCTACCTGTCGCATCTGCTGGCGCAGTTCAACGGTGATTTCGAGCTGGCGGCGGCGGCCTACAATGCCGGGCCTTCGGCGGTGCACAAGCATGGTGGTGTTCCGCCTTATGATGAAACCCGGGAGTATGTGCGGCGGGTGAAGATTCTTTACCGCCGATACGGGCAGGCGCTGTAGACACGGTGTGACCGCCGGGGTGTGTGGCGGACATGGTTCCGCTGGCTCAATGGTCCCTGCGGGAGCCTTCAGCTACCGTACACGGTCTTAATAAACAGCCGTGCGTCGCTGACCATTTCCAGTTCGCCCAGCGCGGCGACCAGTTCCTCGCAGGCTTTGACATTCCATTCCTCGCCCAGTTCAAGACGGGCCCGGGCGCGGGCGTTGCTGTAGTTGAGCCAGACCTGGCCGGAACCGTTCTGGTAGGGGACGAAGGTCGATTGCAGGCGTGAGCAGATGTTCTTCACCGGGGCCGCGCAGGGAGATCTGGACGCCCTTGGCAAAGCGGGTCTTGGCGTCGGACAGTGTCATGATTTTCTGGGCCGTCATGCGGAAGCCGCCGGAGAAATCATCGGTTGCGACGCGGCCTTCGACGACGATGATTTCGTCCTTGTTCAGAAGCTCGGCATACAGCGTCCAGGTGTCGTCGAACAGCGCGGCCTCGATCCGCCCGGTGTGATCCTCCAGCGAGACGAAACCGCCGCGGTTGCCACGGCGCCGGATGGCACTGGACCAGGCCGGCCAGTATCATCGGCGTGCCGCGCCGTTTGCCCTTGGCTTTCTGCCGGCATCCGCTTGCCGACTGCACCCAGCGTGCAGGTGGTGAAGCGTGCGATGTCGTTCGCCTGCAGTTCGACCGGGTGGCCGGTCAGGTACAGCCCCAGCGTGTCCCGTTCGGCCTGCAGGCCCTGCAGGCGGGTCCAGGGACGGACGTCGCGGTGCTCGGTGATGTGCGGTGCATCGGACTGGCTGAAACTGCCGAACATGTCGACCTGGCCGGATTCCTGGTCGCGCTGGTATTGTTCCGCCGCGTGCACGGCTTCGGGCAGTTCGTTGATCATGCGGGCGCGGTTGCGGTCCGGATCCAGTCCGTCCATGGCGCCGGAACGGACCAGCACGTCCATCGCCCGCTTGTTGACCTTCTGGTGGTCAATCCGGTTGCAGAAATCCGACAGGTCACTGAATAGGCCCGTTGGCTTCGCGCTCCTTTTCGATGATGTCGATGGCGGCATGGCCCACACCTTTGATAGCGCCCAGGCCATACAGAATGGTGTCGTCGTCAACCGCGCTGAAGGCATGCTTCGAGCTGTTGATGTCCGGTGGCAGCACCTCCAGGCCGAGGTCGCGGCATTCGTGAATGAATTCGTCGACCTTGTCGGTGGTGTCCATATCAGAGGACAGCACCGCGGCCATGAAGGCAGACTGGTAGTGTGCCTTCAGCCAGGCGGTCTGGTAGGCGATCAGTGCATAGGCGGCCGAATGGGACTTGTTGAAGCCGTAACCGGCGAAGGTCTCCATCTGGTCGAAAATCAGGTTGGCGACGTCTTCGTCCACGCCGCGCTCGATCGCGCCCTCGACGAAAATGATGCGCTGCTTGGCCATCTCGGCCGGCTTTTTCTTGCCCATGGCGCGGCGCAGGATATCGGCCGCGCCCAGCGTGTATCCGGCCAGTTCCTGCGCGATCTGCATGACCTGTTCCTGGTACAGGATCACGCCATAGGTCGGCTTCAGAATGTGTTCCAGGGCCGGGTGCGGATAGCGCACTGCGGTGCGGCCGTGCTTGCAGTCGATGTAGTCATCGACCATGCCGGATTCCAGCGGGCCCGGGCGGAACAGCGCCACCAGCGCGACGATCTCGTCGAAGCTGTCCGGCACCAGTTTGCGGATCAGGTCTTTCATGCCGCGCGATTCCAGCTGGAATACCGCGGTGGTCTGGCAGGCCTGCAGCAAGCCTGAAGGCCACCGGGTCGTCCATCGGCAGCTTTTCGAGCTCGATCGGCTCTTCGCCCTCTTCAGCCCGCTGTGCATTGATGGTTTTCAGCGCCCAGTCAATGATGGTCAGTGTGCGCAGGCCGAGGAAGTCGAACTTGACCAGGCCGATGGTTTCTACGTCATCCTTGTCGAACTGGGTGACGATACTGCCGCCACCGGCTTCACAAAACAGCGGCGTGAAATCGGTCAGCGGGGAGGGCGCGATGACCACGCCACCGGCGTGTTTGCCGGCGTTTCGCTTGATGCCCTCCAGCGACATGGCCAGGTCCAGCAGTGCCCGGGTGTCTTCCTCCTCGTCATAACGTTGCTTGAGCTGGGGCTCTTCCTTCAGCGCGTCGGGCAGCGTGATGCCGAGTGTCATCGGAACCAGCTTGGCGATGCTGTCGACAAAACCGTAGCCGTGTCCCAGCACGCGTCCGCAGTCGCGGACCACGGCCTTGGCGGCCATCGAACCGTAGGTAATGATCTGGCTGACCTGGTCGCGGCCATAAGTGCGGGCGACGTAGTCGATCACCAGGTCGCGCTTTTCCATGCAGAAGTCGACATCGAAATCGGGCATGGAAATTCGTTCGGGGTTGAGGAAGCGTTCGAACAGCAGGTCGTGCACCAGCGGATCCAGGTCGGTGATGCCCGAGCGCGTAGGCGACCAGCGAACCGGCGCCTGAACCACGGCCCGGACCGACCGGGATATCGTTCTTCTTGGCCCAGCGGATGAAGTCGGCGACGATCAGGAAATAGCCGGGAAAGCCCATTTCATTGATCACGCTGAGTTCGTGGTCCAGTCGCTGTTGATAGACCTCTACCGGGTATTCCTCACTGGGAGGTAATACATGGAAACGCTGCTGCAGACCCTCCTCTGAGTACCTGGCGCAGAAAATCTGCGATGCCCATCCCGTCCGGCGTTGGGAAATCGGGCAGATAGTACGTGCCGAATTCCATTTCCAGGTTACAGCGCATGGCCAGCTGCCAGGCATTCTCCAGCGCTTCGGGCAGGTCCGCGAACAGCTCTTGCATCTCTTCGCTGCTCTTGAGGTATTGTTCCTCGGAGTAGCGCTGTTCGCGCCGTTTGTCCGACAGCAAGCGGCCGTCCTGAATGCACACACGCGCTTCGTGGGCGCGGAAGTCCGCCTTGTCCAGGAAACGGACATCGTTGCTGGCGACCACCGGCAGGCCGAGGGAGGCGGCAATATTCAGCGCGTGGTTCTCGTACTGCTGCTCCTGGTCTCTGCCGGTGCGCTGCAGTTCGATGTAAAAACGATCCGGGAAACGCCTGGCCCAGTCGGCGGCCAGCTGCCGCGCCCGGTTAGGGTGGCCGGCGAGAATGGCCTGGCCGATATCGCCTTCGCGTCCGGCCGACAGTGCAATCAACCCGCCGGCGCAGTCGTCGATCCAGTCGGGCCTGACGAAAGGCATGCCGTGATGCTGGCCCTCCTGGTAGGCCAGGCTCAGCAATTTGCACAGGTTAAGATAGCCCTGCCGGTCCTGGCACAGCAGCACCAACCGGGACACATGGTCGGGATCCTGCGGGGTGCGGATCAGCACATCGGCGCCAATGATGGGTTTGATGCCTGCCGCCTCTGCTGCACGGTAGAACTTGACCAGCGCAAACAGGTTGTGCTGGTCAGTGACGGCGACCGCTGGCATTCCCAGCTCGGCGGGCCCTTTCGACCAGTGATTTAATACGCACCGTGCCGTCAACCAGAGAATATTCGGTATGCAGGTGCAGGTGAACAAACGGCGAGGACATCCGGCAAGGGTAGGGTGATATTCGCCGCCTGTAAATACCGGATTGGAGGTATCGGTCAACAATGGCGATTTTGTGCGTGAGTGGTGTGAATGATCTTTCCACCGTGGGAGTCCAGACTGACAAAGACGGTAACGTCGTTCACCTGACTGATGGCAACAGCCCGGTGTTTGGACGTATTCCGTTCAAACAGGGCATGGCAGCCTACATGGTTCTGTTTGGGCTCGGGGTGAAGCAGCGGATGGTGAGTTTCAAGCAGCCACCCAGCCTGATCTTCAACCAGATCGCTGATGCAGAGACGCACCGCGGCTCCCTGCAGCGCTGTGCGGAGCTGTGCGGGAGCGTGTCATCTCCCGGTGATCAACCAGCCTCAGAGTATTCTGCGTACCACCCGGGAATGGTGTCCGGGCTGCTGCAGGAGATTCCCGGTATCGTGATGCCCAAGACCATGCGTTTTCAGCCGCTCTCACCCCGTGCGGTTTTCGAATAGGCGGAAACGGTTGCGCATCGGTTTGCCCTTCATCGCCCGGGTGGCGGATGACCTCACCGGTAAAGCAGGGTCCTGGTACGAAGTCCCGACGACCTGGGTTTGCTGAATGTCTTGCCCTTTGACGGGCGTGATTTTCTGCTGACCGAATTGTCGACTTCAGAGATGATGAGGGCCTGTATCACCGGTATCGATATACTGGTGCTCGACGGTGAGCCTGTCCTGCGCGATGCGCTGTTTAACAGTGACTGGAAAACCCCGGGCAATAGCCATGCCTTTCATGCTTACCCGGGAAACGCTGGGAAGAGCATGGGAACGTTGCCACCGGTTGGAAACAGAGGTTCTTCCGCGGCTGGCGTCGAGGGTCAGGGAAATCAGGCGCAGGTTGGATCTCGAGTATTTCGGGATTGACTGCCACATCAACCCGGAAGGTGAAATGCTGGTTTTCGAAGCCAGCGCAAACATGGATATGCTGCTCAATCCGCATCCCGAACTTAACGGCCGGATGGAAATGATCCACCAGAAAATATCACGCGTTGATCAAGCGCCACTCCGGCGAGGTTGTGATCTAGAACCGGCCTGTGGTATCTTGCGCGCCCCTGCTCGCGATATAATAATCGTCGCAAAGAATTTGGGCGCGTAGCTCAGCGGTAGAGCACTGTGTTGACATCGCAGGGGTCACTGGTTCGATCCCAGTCGTGCCCACCAATTCAAAACCCCGGATAACCACTAACACCAACGGTTTCCGGGGTTTTTTATTGCCCAAATCACTACAAGTAACCTCTCTTCGTTGCTAACGCGAAGGAAGTGTAACTATTTGTTTAATGTAGAATAAATCTACTGTTAACCTAGGTAAAAATTGCTAAGACCGTGGCGGCGGGCAGGGGAGAGGCCCGCTACCAGGACCAGCATCATCTTGATGCTAACCACCTGTTGCGGTGCGTTTATGCAAACAAAAACAAAGGGCCGCGATATGCGGCCCTTCACTGCTTGCTCAGAGTGAATTCAATATATTAGCTTGAAGGGAACAATTGCTCCAGAATTACGGTTGTTCCTTCCAACACGTCAATTTGCTGTCCTCGTGGATCGAAGTTCAGCAGTGATTTGCCAGGCTCCACCGGATTCCTGAACTCCAACTCGCCTTCGACACTGCCGTCCGGCATCGTTATCACTTCAATGGCTCCCACAATGTTGCCACCGATCCTGAGATCGTAGCTGCCAACAGGAACATCCTCGATTTCAACTGAAAAATCGACTCGGTCTTCTCTCGGTTCCAACTTGGCATCGCCAGACGCTGCAGGGTAGACGCCGGGGTTGTTTAACTCGACTTCTATATCAACCGTACCAAAGTCTAAACCCGGACCACCGCCGCCACCGCCGCCACCGCCGCCACCACAGTTATTGGTGCAACCACCGCCACCGGAAAACATGTCATCCCCGGATGATAGAACGGCGCCCTGAACATCATGAACCTCTATGATTTCACCGCGCGGATCGAAGGTCAGCAGCACTTTGCCGGCTTCAACAGGACTGCGATATTCAGTTTCACCCACGCCCAGTACAACGACGAGTTCTCCCCGGTCCACCCCACCAACGAATATCCGGTAGGTTCCGTTGGCAATGTCCTCGGCTTCAACGGAAAACTCTGTCCTGTCGGGACGTTCCTTAAAATCAGCATGCCCACTGCCGGTTATGCCTGCTCGGGCAGGCGTAAGCGAAATACGTTGCTCGGACATCAATGTATCGAAGCGTGTGTCGTCGGAAACTCCACCTGTGCAATGGGTGTTGTGCACATCTGTGATGCGCTCGATGGGAAATGAGCCCGACCCTAAATTGACAATCTCCGTTGAAAATTCCACTTCTCCGTTCTTACAAGTCGAAAACTCAATTGTCATCGTGCCAATTTCACCAACCGGATTGTCGTCGGGATTGCTGAGCTCCAGAAATCCAACTTCGGCCGCTTCATACAGCTTCATTTCTATTCGGTCGCCAACCACCGGACCAATGCCCAAGAACCAGGCTGACTTCATATCATCGCCGAAAGTAAACCAGTAGGCCACGCCGACTTTCTCGCCTGTCGACTGGTGCACGATTTGCAGATTGATGCCCTGATTTTGATGTAGAGGCTGATCCCAGAGTGCAGTGAAATTTCGTGTAACAATGACATCCTGTGCCATGGCGAGGGCAGGCATCATCAGCAACACAGAAAGGACTGTAAGAATTTTCCATTTCATTGAAAACCTCCGAAGTTCAAAAAATATTTTGTCGCGACAAATAAAATACACATTGCTCACGAGGGGCTGAAAATATAAAAGGTGCGCAATAATAATACTCTCAGCGGCTAAATCTCTTCTGAAGCGAAAATGAACATAGATTAAATATTTAGTGAAAAAGTGTGGTTTGCTCTGAGTCAGTTTGATTAAAAGTTTACAAGCAGGGCCAGAAGCTTGACAGTAGGATGTTCTGGCCCCGCTAAAAAGAGAATCTTGGCTTAACATGAGAATACTGATAGTTGAAGACGAACCACGGATTGCCGATTTTCTTCAGCGCGGTTTGACTGCTGAAGGACATTTCTGTGTTAGCTCCAATGATGGCGAATCCGGTTTGTCGCTTGCACTGGAAGGCGATTTTGACCTGGTTCTGCTTGATCTGATGTTGCCCCGCATGCACGGCCATGAAGTATGCCAGCAATTGCGCATGAGCAAGGTCAATATCCCGGTCATTATCCTCACCGCAATGGATAGCGTCGATGATGTAATTGCCGGCTTACGCATGGGTGCTGACGACTACATAACCAAGCCATTTTCGTTTGAAGAATTGCGGGCCCGTATCGAAGCAGTGATGCGCAGAAATGTCACCGTTGCCAGCCAGGACCAAACGCTCAGAATGTGGCCGGTTGGCGTTTGACCGTGAGTCCTTGCGCTTCACGGTTGAAGGCAGGGAGGTCAATATGACGGCCAAGGAGTTGGCCATTATTGAATTATTGATGAGCAAGCCGGGCACCTTGTTCAGTCGGGAACGCATCCTGTGCAATGTCTGGGGGCTAAACATGGATCCGTTAACCAATGTTGTAGATGTGTACATCGGAAAATTGCGAAAAAAAATCGACAGTGACACCGAAAGTTCCATAATTGAAACAGTTCGTGGTCTGGGTTACCGTTTGAAGAATGCTTGATCCAACTGCGTTTAACCACCTGAAATCTAGAGCTATTACAAACAACCAGAAACCTGTTGTTTTTCCTTTCACTGATTTTGGTGCCGTTCCTCGCCAGTGCCGGCACGGACTGAATCGGCTACAACCGGTAACATTCAGGGAGAGGTGCGGATTTCGAAGAAATTACCTGCCCAGCGTATGCGCTTTCGCCTCTATCCGGGTTTCAAATCCATTCCACCGCCCAACAGCCGAAGAGAAAAGGAATGATGAGTGGCAGAACATTGTCATCTACCTGAAATCTGTCTCCTTCAATGACGGCAATTGTGGACGTGGGTATGGAATTGCAGATGGCGCAACTGGGTGAAACTTTCATCCCACATATACTGCCGATTGTGAAAGGTTCAACCGTCAGGTTTCCGAATCAGGATCCGATATTTCACAATGTTTTTTCTTTGTCGGGGACTAGAACCTTTGACCTTGGGCGCTACCCGAAAGGTGATTCCAGATCAATCGTTTTCGAGGAAGCCGGAATTGTCCCGCTGTTCTGTCATCTGCACTCCGACATGAGCGCCATCATATTGGTGCTGGATAACCCTTACTTTGACGTTCCTGACCCCGATGGCCGCTACCGGATTGAAAACATTCCGGCAGGGAGTTACACGCTCGTCGCCTGGCACGAGCGAAGCGAGCAAGTGGAGCAACAGGTAGAAGTCGTAGCAGGTCAATCGCTTGAACTCGACATCACCGTGCCCATAGAAGATGACGAAAGCCCATAGCAATAGCCAGAAAGCAAGGCCCGCAACCAGGTGCCTGGTCACATGGGTGTTGGCGATCTTCTGCGGCGTGGCGAGCCAGCTGGCGATCGCCCAGGAGCGCTTCCTGGTCGAGGGTATCTTTGATGCGGAAGTTTATAAAACTGATGCAAATTCACTTTTGCTGTCCAGAAACGAAGGTGACATCGCCACGCTGGGCCGGCTGCAACTCTGGTCGGCTTTTCAAATTTCCCCGGGCCTTCAGGTTTACGCTGTCGGAGAAGTTGAGACAGACAACTCGAACACAGATCGCGAAACAGAGGCGGAACTCGAACAATTTGCGCTGCGCTACACGAGCCAGTCTTCGCCTTATTATTTCCTCGAGGCAGGTAAAATCCTGTCACCTCTCACGGCCTACTCGAATCGTCACCTGTCCACTCAGAATCCCCTGATCAGGCAGCCCTATGTTCTCACAACCACTTATCCCCTGGGCGTCCAGATAGCGGGATCCTCCGGCTGGTTTGACTACCGGGCGGCGTATCTTGATCTGCCCGACGTCAACCGGTAATTACGGCGTGGCCCCACCCGACTCCGCATTTCGGCCTGCCCTGGGGTTTGGAGTGACGCCGATTCACCGGCCTTCGCTTTGGGTTGATCTATACCGAAAGGCCCCTATCTGGACCGCCAGACTGGCGCCTACCTTCCGCCGGGAACCAGCTGGCGCGATTTTGACCAACGAGTAGTGGGCTTTGATTTTCAGTTCAGTCGTGGCTACCTGGAGTTCAACGGTCAACTGGCTGAATTTCCCGTTACGAAGTTCCTTACTACGACCAACGCACTGATGACACTTCATGGTACGTGGAGTTGAAATACACCTGGACTCCACGCCTGTACGGCGCGGCGCGTTTTGGAAAATATGAAGCCGCATATATCGCATATGACAGCGATACGTACGGACTGCCCCGAGTGACGCCGGGTCGCGAGTTCAGTGACCTGGAAATCGGCCTTGGCTACCGCTTGAGTTCGAATGTGCTGTTCAAAGTAGCCTACAGCAGCGACCATTGGAGCGAAGATGACACTCTGGATAACCCGTTGCGTAACGGCCACTCGGTGGGACTGCAACTGTCCTGGCATTTTGACCTCGGATCACTACTTCAGCGGAGAGCCTGGTGAGCCGGATGGATTTCCTGCACCGGGTCAGGTCAAGGTTCAGTGCCCTCAGGCTGAGCACCAAGGCGATCCTGCTCAGTATTGCTCTTGACGACGTTTGTCATCACCACTGTCTTTGTAACGCTCAGCATTGAGATCAGGAACGAAACGAAGCAACTACTGCAGGACTTGCTCAATCGCAGCGAAAAGCAGGTTCTGAGCATCAAGGAAGACAACCTTTCGCAATTACTGTGGGTTTCCACCCAGGTTGCCAACAACCCCACACTCAGAGCCGCCATGGAGACCTACCGGCTGGAGTCGACGCTGAGCACCGAGACCAGGCAAGGACTTCTGGCAACTGTGCAGAATGAACTGGACAAAATCTGGACCGGCCTTCCTCACGACATTCTGTTCGTCACGGATGAAACGGGCAGAGTGGTGGCTGCAAATGGACATTTTGAATGCCCGCCCTCAGGTTGGCGAAAATCTCTCGACAAAACCAACCTTGATTCATGCCCTGGATCCCGCAGCGGAAATCGGCGACCAAAACTTCGGCGTGATTCAACTGCAGGAACAGCACTATTTTATTGGAACCTCTCCCATTGATCTGCAGGGGTATGTCATCGGCACCCTGACATTGGGTGACCGCATTGACAGCAGTTTTTTACCTAATCTCAGGGCCTTTTTTGGTGGCGAAACCGTTGTAACCGCGGGTGGGCATAGCATTTCGTCCACCTTACCGACAACTTCCGATGAAGTTTCGGAGCTGAAGCGTTGCCAGCCTGGGTACTGGTGACATTCAGGCAGATGGCATTGCTCACCTCGGTGATGAAGACTACCTGGTCACCTCCATGGCGCTGGGCTAGGATGATACCGGTGAACCGGTTACCCTCTTTCTGCTTCGATCCCTGACCCAGGCCTTGCGACAGCCTAATCAAAAGTTGATGAAAACACTGGCCACACAGGCTCTACTGGCCGTGTTGCTGGGTGCATTGTTGGCCTGGGTGGCGACCAGGGCCAGCCTGCGCCCGCTCGAAAAGTTTGTGGCTTTCATGAAGGGAGTGGCTGAATCCGGTGACTATTCCCGCCGTTTCCGGGGGCGACAGTCCGTTGCAGTAAAGCAGGCGCAACTATTCGGTGAAGAGTCGGGACGCGGTGACTCCGGATATTCGCAGCACTAACGAGTTGGATCTGCTGGCTGATGGATTCAACGGAATGCTCGCTGTGATTGAGGCCAGGGACAGTTCTCTGAAGAAAGCACATACCGAGCTTGAGTCGGGCATTGTGGTGCTGCGCCAAAAAGAAGAACAATTACGGCAGATGCAGAAAATGGAAGCCATTGGACTGCTTGCCGGAGGCGTGGCGCATGACTTCAACAACATCCTCATGGTGATATCGGGATTTTCCGAGATGGCGCTGCACAGTCTCGAGAACGATCATGCAGCGCGTGCCAGTATTGAGGAAGTCCAAAAAGCCAGCAAAAGTGCCTCCTTGCTTACGCGGCAACTACTGGCCTTCAGCAGAAAGCAGGTCACCAGGCCGCATGTTGTTAATCTCAACCTCTTGATTTCTGAGCGTGAGAAGATACTGCGAAGAGTGGTTGGTGATTCGATCGTGTTAACGACGAGTTTGGATAAGAACCTGGGCAATGTTTTGGTCGATCCTGCACAGATAGAACAAGTATTGCTTAACCTGATTGTCAATAGCAGGGATGCGATTGAAACCACCGGAACCCTATGCGTTGAAACAGTCAACGTTGAACCGCATGAGTCCCTGGCCGAGGAATATGACCTGGTCCTGGACAAGCCTCATGTGGTCGTTGCTGTGAGCGACAACGGGTGCGGAATTGATGACGAAACGCAGGAACGGATGTTCGAGCCGTTCTTCACCACGAAGGAAAAAGGAAAAGGTACCGGCCTTGGCTTGTCTACGGTTCATGGGATTGTGAAGCAGAGCGGTGGCCACATTCGGGTTGAGAGCAAACCTGGCGAGGGAACAGTTTTCAGAATCTACTTACCCCAAATTGAAGGCTCAGCCGAGGAGTCCGAAGATGCGTTTGAACCCGGTTCAGTGGTTGGCTCGGGAACCATTCTGGTCGTGGAAGATGAACCGGACGTGCGCAGGGTGGTCTGCGAGCTGCTCAGCTTGCGTGGTTATGATCTCCTGGAGGCGCCTGGTCCACTGGAAGCATTGACCCTGTTTGAAAAGCATAGCACCCGAATCGATTTGCTTTTGACTGATGTCGTTATGCCCGTGATGAGCGGGCGCGAACTGTATGAGCAAATCGCGTTGCTCAGGCCCGGAATTAAAACGCTGTATATTTCGGGATACACGGACGGAAAAGTTGACGAAGCTGGCAACCTGCCGGAAGGAGTCGATTATCTGCAAAAACCGTTCACACCGGATGCGCTGGCGATGAAAGTGGCGCGGATTTTGAATCAGAAACACTAAATATCCAGCTCCATTCGAGTCCGTTTTTCATTGAATATTTAGACTATGTTAATTTTCAATTCACCTGGTATTCAACCTGCCAGACTACTATGTAAGTGCTTCTTTGAAATGGAGCATTGAAAAACAGGGTCTTCTAAGATCTCAGCTTAAATGGGTACTGCTAACCAGGAGCTACATGATGAGCAGAAAACAAGTCCTAACCCTTATAGTGTTCTGCTTTTTCTCCCTCCCGTATACAGTCTGGTCGGCCACCCATCAAGTCACGATTGGCGACAACTTTTTCAGCCCCAATGACCTGACCATCGAGGCCGGCGATACGGTGCATTGGACTTATTCAGGCGGCCGGACACATGACGCTACTGCCGATGACGGCAGTTGGGGCTCTCCGACCTCATCCTCAATCAACTATGAGCATACGTTCGCCTCGGTTGAAGAGGTTCTTTACCACTGCACCGTTCACAGCTCACCCGGTCGCAACATCAATACCAATATGAACGGCCGGATCAACGTCATCCAGGCTGTCGAGAACCAGCCGCCGACGGCCAATTTCAGTTTCAACTGTAGCAATTTGGACTGCGATTTCACGGACCAGTCCAGCGACAGTGACGGCACCGTTTCTTCGTGGTCATGGAATTTCGATGACGGCGGTTCATCCAGTGCCCGGAACCCGGCCCACAGCTATACCGCAGCCGGCACGTATTCAGTCAGCCTGACCGTGACGGACGATGACGGCACGCAAGATTCCATTAACCGAAGCGTCATCGTCAGCGAGGCACCTCCAGACCCCATTGTAATCAATAGTGGCATGACGGATGCCTGGTTCGACCCGGCCACTGATGGCCAGGGCATGCTTATCATGGTCTGGGACAGTATCAAGTTTGTGTTCATGGCCTGGTTCACCTTTGATACGGAACGGCCACCGCAGGACGTGACAGCAATTCTCGGTGAACCGGGTCACCGCTGGCTGACGGCATCGGGTCCATTCGAGGGAGATACTGCAGTCCTGGATGTGTTTTTGACCACTGGCGGTATTTTCGATTCTACGCAACCTCCTGCAGTCACCGATCAAACGCCGATTGGAACCGCCACCATAGTATGGACCAGTTGCAGTGCAGGAATTCTGACTTACGATATTCCGTCGCTGGGGTTGGCGGGTGAGATTTCTATCGAGCGCATCGTGCAGGAGAACGTGGCTATTTGTGAAGCAGGTCAATGACGGTGTAATGCACAGGTTCTGTTCCAGGCTCGCTGGCGTTGTTTTATGGCTGCTGTTCCCTTTGGAGGGATTTGCAGTGGGGGTGGGCGACACCGCTCCTGATTTCGAACTGCCGGCGATGGGAATTGAACTACCAATGTCGTTGGCAGACTTTACAGGCAGGGTCGTCTACCTCGATTTTTGGGCTTCCTGGTGCGGGCCATGCCGAAAATCCCTTCCCCTGTATGAAGAAATGAAGGGTGAATTTCCAGAGGACCGGTTTGAAATCGTGGCGATCAATCTGGATGAGGACCGATATGACGCCATCCGCTTCCTGGAAAAGCACCCGGTAAGCTACACCATCTTACTGGATCCGGCCGGGACAACAGCGAGCCAATGGCAGATACAGGCGATGCCTTCCTCGTTTCTCCTGGATGTCGACGGCCAGATCATCAAAGCATGGGCCGGTTTTACCTCGTCGCATTTAGAGGAGATTCAAAATGAGATTCGCTCGTCCCTCCAATAGCGCCCGCGTATTCGTGGTTGCTCTGTGCGTTAGTGGCACTGCCTGCGCACCGGTTCAACCGTGGGAAAGGGGGCGCTTGGCCCAACCGCAGATGGCACTGGAGGCCGATGCATTGCTGTCAGCCATGGATCAGCATGTATACACCAGCAAGGAAGCCGCTTCCGGGGGCGTGGGGCCATCGGGTGGCGGTTGCGGTTGTAACTAAAAAACAATGGCCAGGCTGTCCGATGCGGTCCGATCCCTGCTGGCTTCCAGTCTGGGGTTACCCGGCATGCAGGAATTGTTGGCCCAGGAACCGCCGGAGGATTCCTTCGAATACCGTTACACTCACTACGATGAAGCTCCCTTACCCCTGGACAAGCTGGCTCTCGGGGACCCGCGCCGGTATGAAATCGGATCGCACCAGTTTCGTATTTTAAAAAACCTGGATGATTCCTACTCGCTGGAGCTCAATTATTTGCACGAGGCAATGAGCGGATCTTCTCCCTGGTATGTAGTGCCGGGCGATGATGGGCCACTGCAGGTCATGAGCGGAGCCACGATTCGTGATAAGCGAAACCAGGTTGATTTATCCATCGCTCGCCGGAAGAACGATTTCACACACAAGGGGGCCATCGGCTACTCAACTGAAAATGACTACCAGGCACTTTATGGAAGTTATTCAGGAGAGAAGAAAAGTGAAGACGGACTGCGAACAATGTCCTGGGGCGTAAGTTATTCTGTCGACGAAATCTCGCCCACCGATGCCCTGATTTTTGACCGCGTTTCCCATGCACACCGTGACAGTATTTCCGGCTCGCTGGCCCTGACACAAACTCTGAGTCGCAATGCGGTTATTCAGAGCGGTGTATCCCTTGTTCGTCAAAAAGGGTTCCTCTCCGATCCTTATAAACAGGTGTGGATAGACAGGGCCGTGTTAAACGACAGCCGGCCGGACAGGCGCCTGATGTTCGCCTGGACCACACGATTCCGGCAATACATGGAGCGTTCCAGGGCCGCGTTGGTGTTGGATTACCGCTTTTTCCATGACGATTGGAAGATAAGCGCCCATACGCTTGATGTCGCCTGGCGTCAGCCGCTGGCTGATCATTGGGAAATCGCACCCTCCATCCGCTATTACTCGCAGAATTCCCCTGATTTCTACAAGCCGTTCTTTTTTGTTCTGCCAGCTGATGGTCATTGGAGCAGTGACTACCGGTTGGCTACTTTCGGTGCTTTAAGCTATCGCCTGAATGCGACGTTCAGGCACGAGCGTTGGTCGCTTTCTTTCGGTGGAGAGTATTACGACAGCGCGGAATCGCTGGCGATCTCGGGAACGCCGGAAAATACGCCGGCGCTGGTTGATTTTTGGCGCGTAACGGCGGGATTCGAGGTGATTTTTTGAGCCTTCGATTACATGGGTATCGGTTCTCCGGAATGGGATGCCCCTGTGAGGTCAAACTTTACGCTGATACCGGGGCACAGGTCCGGCACGCATTCGAAATGGCTCAAATGGAGGTTCACCGTCTGAACTTGAAATATTCCCACTACAGAGTGGACAGTTGTCTGGTGCTAACCCAGGAAAAGGCGGCACGACCCTGCGGAGTGGATGTGGACGAGGAAACTGCAGCGCTGCTTAATTATGCGCAAACACAATTCGATATCAGTGAAGGGATGTTTGATATAACAACGCGCTTTCTATCTGCCTTGTGGGATCGAATCCACTCTGTTCCATGCGAACAAGAGATCAGCGCAGCCCTGGCGAAGACGGGCTGGGACCGTGTGCGGTGGAATGGGCGTAATCTGAAGGTGCCTGACGGGATGCAATTCGATCTGGGCGGTGTTGTAAAGGAGTACGCCGCTGACCGGGTTGCCGGGCTGTTGAAATACGCCGGATTCAAATCCGGCTTTGTGGATCTTGGTGGAGATATGTATTTTCTGGGCCCACATCCGGATGGTAGACCCTGGAAGGTGGGTATTCGAAATCCTGAAAAGAGAACCGACCCGATCGCAGGAGTTGATTTGTACTCGGGAGGCCTGGCTTCCAGCGGCAATTATGAGCGGTTCAGTGAAATCGACGGCATACGTTACAGCCACATCGTAAACCCACGAACCGGTTGGCCGGTTAACCTCGGCGTGTCCGGGCTGTCGGCCGTTTCCACGCTGGCGCCAAGCTGTCTGCTGGCCGGTTCGGTCTCGACCCTGGCGATGCTATTGCCACGCGAGAGGGGTATCTCATTTCTGAAACAGAGTGGGCTGCACTGGATGGCGATCGACGACGGCCGTAGCAGGGATCACGTAAGCAGTTCATATTTGGACGGAAAACAGCGTCTGGCCAGGCTTTTGTGAGGTACAGCCTAGATTTTGCAGATGCTATTTGTTTTCTGCCCCGTTTTCGGCTTTGGTGCTTGAACCCGGTCGCCGGTGATTCAGGCATTTTCGGTCGCGACTGCCTGGTCGATGTTACCTTCAGTTCGTGCGCCCACCTGGGGTGATTTGGTGAAGATCATGATGACCGCGCCTACCAGGCAGGCGATGCCGGCGATCAGGAACGGCGTCATCCAGACCCTGGGTGAGCCGCCGCTGGCTGCTGCATCTTTGAACACTCCGGCCAGCAGTGGCCCGAGGATGCCGGCGACGCCGTAGGAGGTGAAAACCCAGCCGTAGTTACGGCCGACTTCCTTGTTGCCAAAGTAGTCGGCGGTGATGGCCGGAAACAGCGCGAAGATACCGCCGTAGTTGAAGCCGACAAACGATGCGCCGATGATCAGTCCGGTGGCCAGTCCGAAGTTGATGAAGCCGTGATACATCGACAGCATGATGATGCCCTGGAAGGCTGACATGGCGATGATGGCTGTTTTTCGGCCGGTGCGGTCGGAAATCATGCCCCACAGAATTCGGCCCAGGCCGTTGAAAATGGCGTACCAGGCCATGGCCGTGCCGGTAATAACGATAGCATTCTGGACGCCGCGGTATTCCAGCGCATCCAGGCCGAACAGCTGGATGCAGTAAATGACCATCAGTCCGGCGATGGCGGACGAGGCGAAAACCAGCCAGATGGCGTAGAACTGGGGCGTCCGGATCATTTCCGCGGGTGTGTAACCTTTGCCCATCATGTGGACAACGCCGATATCATCTCTTCTTCTCCAGCCTTCGGGGCGATAGCCTTTGGGCGGATCAACCATGACAAAGCTGCCCAGCAGCACCAGCACGGCAAAAACGATGCCGTAAATAACGAAAACGCTTTGCACCGGGGGCAGGCCAAATACGTCTGCGTGGTTGAGCAGACCGCCGAACCAGGAGCCGGCCAGTTTTACCCAGATGGTCGCGCCGAAGCCGAAGCCGGCGACGGCCAGTCCGGTGATCATGCCCTTCTTGTCCGGGAACCATTTCACGCCCACCGCGATTGGCACCACGTAGGCCAGGCCGATACCGGCGCCGGCCACGATGCCGATACAGAATGAACTGCGCCCAGAAACGTGCTGCCGAAAAAACCGCCCAGTACAAAACCAAGGCCGAGCAACAGGCCGCCGAGTATCGTCATCAGGCGCGGTCCGGTCTTTGGCCTGCCAGCGACCCGCCAGCACCATGACCAGGGCAAAGGTCGCCAGGCCGGCTGAAAAAATCCACGCAGTCTGCGTGGCCGTGAACTGATAGATACCTTCCGGATCGGTCAGTAATCTTGGTGAAAACAGACCAGGCGTAGAGGGCGCCCAGCGCCAGTTGGATGAGAATCGCGCCAAAGACGACCAGCCACCGGTTGAGTGTTTAGTATTATTTTCATAATATTTCAGTCTTCGCTATTTTAATTAATAGGGTTAGGGCAGAAATAGTTCCCCGCGAAGACTGTGCAAATTATCGTGAAAATAAGATCAAGTTAAAAATGATTGAGGTCATTTCAGTTTCAGATTAATCGAGTGCGATGTTTGGCTTTATATCAGTCGTCGTCATCCAGCCGTACAATAGCGGCATGAAAACCCGGACACGAACTATCGTCTGAGGACGAAGACAAGCAAAGCGGACACCGAAAAGGCGCTTTGCGTCTTTTTTTGTATCGGGAGAAGTCAATACAGGAGTAGCGTCATGCCAGCCATTACGCTACCTGACGGAAGCCAGAGACAATTCGATCACGCCGGTCACGGTGATGGACGTTGCGACCGACATCGGTCCCGGGCCTGGCCAAGGCCACCCTGGCGGGCGAAGTCGACGGTGTGTTGCGCGACGCCAGTCACCTGATCGAGGACGATGCCGAGCTGCGCATCATCACCGGTAGAGACCCGGAAGGGCTGGACATCATCCGCCACTCCACGGCCCACCTGATGGCGCAAGCGGTTGAGCGTCTGTATCCCGAGTCCCAGTGCACGATCGGTCCGGTGATCGAAGACGGTTTCTTCTACGATTTCTCCTATCCGCCGGGTTTCACGATGGAAGACCTGGACCGCATCGCGGCGGAAATGCGCCGTATCGTCAAAGATGCGGCTGCCGGTCGAGCGGGAAGTCTGGATCGCGGGGAAGGCGATCCAGTATTTTCGAGCAGGAAAAAGAATCTTACAAGGCGGAAATCATCCACGACCTGCCGGAAGGTGAAGATATTTCTCTGTACCGCCAGGGCGAGCTGGGTTGACCTGTGCCGCGGCCCGCATGTGCCGGATACGGGCCGCCTGGGTGAATTCAAGCTGACCAAGCTGGCCGGCGCCTACTGGCGTGGTAACAGCGACAACGAAATGCTGCAGCGCATTTACGGCACGGCCTGGGCCAACAAGAAAGACCTCAAGGCCTACCTGCACCGCCTGGAGGAAGCGGAAAAGCGCGATCACCGCCGTCTGGGCAAACAGCTGGACCTGTTTCATTTCCAGGAAGAGGCGCCCGGCATGGTGTTCTGGCACGACAAGGGCTGGCGCATTTACACCGAGGTGCAAAGACTATATTCGCGACCAGTTGCGTCAAGCACGGCTACCAGGAAGTCAACACGCCGGAAGTGGTGGACATCAAGCTGTGGGAGAAATCCGGTCACGCGGAAAAATTCATCGAAGACATGTTTATCACCGAGTCGGAAAACCGCACCTACGCGATCAAGCCGATGAACTGTCCTTGCCACGTCCAGATCTACAACCAGGGTCTGCACAGCTACCGCGACCTGCCGATGCGCATGGCGGAATTCGGTTCCTGCCACCGCAACGAACCTTCCGGCGCCCTGCACGGCCTGATGCGGGTGCGTGCATTTACCCAGGACGATGCGCATATTTTCTGCACGCCGGACCAGGTGCAGCCGGAGTCGGCGGACTTCATCGAGCTGCTGTACAAGATTTATGCCGACTTCGGTTTCAACGAGGTGCTGGTGAAGCTCTCGACCCGGCCTGAAAACCGCATCGGTGATGACGAGCTGTGGGACCAGGCCGAAGGCGATGCTGGCTGCCTCGCTGGATGAAGCCAACATCGAATGGGAGGAAAACCCGGGGGAGGGCGCTTTCTACGGCCCCAAGATCGAGTTCTCGCTGAAAGACACCATCGGCCGGGTCTGGCAGTGCGGCACCTTGCAGGTGGATTTCAACATGCCGGGCCGGCTGGGCGCGACCTACATTGACGAAGACAGTTCGCGGCAGACGCCGGTGATGTTGCACCGTGCGATCCTGGGTTCGCTGGAGCGTTTCATCGGAATCCTGATCGAGAACTACGGCGGTGCCTTTCCGGCCTGGCTGGCGCCGGTCCAGGCCGTGGTGCTGAATATCAGTGAAAAACAGAACGAATACTGCAAAAAAGTTGTCTGAAACCCTTGGAAATAAAGGCTTCCGGGTTGATTCGGACTTGAGAAACGAGAAGATCGGCTTTAAAATTCGCCAGCACACTATGGCCAAGGTTCCCTATCTGCTTGTAGTCGGCGACCGCGAGGTTGAAAATGGAACGATTGCTGTCAGAACCCGGTCGGGAGAAGACCTGGGCAGCATGCCGGTGGAAGAATTTTGCACGGCACCTCGCCGAAGATGTGGGGCGGCGGGGACGAACTGAAAACCAACAGGAGGATTGACACATCGCAGCAACGAAACAGAAAACGCGGCGCAACGGAGATATAACCGCACCGCAGGTTCGCGTCATCGACGCGGACGGAGAGCAGGCCGGAATCATGGCCTTGCAAGAAGCCCTTGAACTGGCCCAGAAGGACGGGCTGGACCTGGTGGAGATTGCACCGAATGGAGAGCCTCCGGTCTGCCGGATCATGGATTTTGGTAAGTTCCGGTTCGAGCAGGCCAAGAAGGCGCAGGTAGCGAAGAAGAAGCAGAAGAACGTCCAGGTCAAGGAAGTCAAATTCCGGCCGGGTACCGAAGAGGCTGACTACCAGGTCAAGATGCGCAACGTTCACCGCTTTCTGGATGAAGGCAACAAGGTGAAACTGACGCTGCGTTTCCGTGGCCGCGAGATGGCCCACCGGGAACTGGGTGCTGCGATGTTGAAAAGAGTGGAAACCGAACTGGCGGAAGAAATCACGGTGGAACAGTATCCGCGCATGGAAGGCCGCCAGATGGTCATGATGATCGCCCCGAAGAAACACTGATCGTAACGGGCCAAGACGTTAATATTGCTTGCAAAATTAGCGGCGTTTGCGACCTCAAAATACGCTCCCCGCAGAAAATACGCGAGGCAAAAAGAAGCGATACCAAGCCAATTAAAGAGCCTTCAGCGGCCGCTTGAGTAACGTCAAATGTAGAGTCCCCCAAGGGGACAAAAAGGAGCAAGACCATGCCCAAGATGAAAACCAATCGGGGCGCGGCCAAGCGTTTCAAGAAAACCGCCTCAGGCGGCTTCAAACGTGGCCACGCCTATCACAGTCATATTCTGACCAAGAAAATCGCAGAAGGTAAAACGCGGCTTGCGCGGCACTGGCATGATCAGTTCCGCCGACAAGAAAGCCGTCAAGCGCTTGCTGCCGCATTCATAAAGGAGGGTCAGGAAAATGGCTAGAGTAAAACGTGGTGTACAGGCAAGAGCCCGTCACAAAAAAGTACTGAAAGAAGCAAAAGGTTATTACGGCGCGCGGCGCAAAGTCTATCGCGTTGCCAAGCAGGCGGTCACCAAGGCAGGGCAGTATTCCTACCGTGACCGTCGTCAGCGCAAACGTCAGTTCCGTCGTCTGTGGATTGTCCGGATCAACGCTGCCGCACGTATGTTCGACCTGTCCTACAGCCGTTTCATCGACGGTCTGAACAAGGCGGAGATCGAAGTTGATCGCAAGGTGCTGGCTGATCTCGCCGTGCACGACATCGAGGCTTTCGGCGTGCTGGCAGAAAAAGCCAAGGCCAGCCTGGGTTGAAAATCATCAGTGGGAACCGGCCTTGCTGGCGATCGCCGGCAAGGCTGCCTCTCCCGCTTCAGGTCACCTGATTTGGTCTATTTGATGTGAACGCAGTTACCGAATTACAAACCCGTGCGCTGGCTGAAATTGCAGCCAGCGACAACCTGCAGCAACTGGATGATCTTGCGCGTCCGCTACCTCGGCAAGAAGGGCGAGATCACTGCCCAGCTCAAGTCGCTCGGCTCGATGGAACCCGAACAGCGCAAGGCTTTTGGCCAGGCGGTCAATGCGGCGCGTGATGCGCTGAACCAGGCCATTCGGCACGCCGCAAGGCACTGGAAGTCAGCCGCGCTGGAGCAGAAGCTGCTGAGTGAGAAAGTGGACGTCACGTCTGCCCGGGCGTGGTGAGCAACGCGGTGGACTGCACCCGGTCACCATGGCCATGGAACGGGCGATCGGAATTTTCAACAAGCTGGGTTTCGACGTGGCCACCGGGCCGGAAGTCGAAGACGACCATTACAATTTCGAATCGCTGAATTTTCCGCCGCATCATCCGGCGCGCGCCATGCACGATACCTTCTATTTCGGTGACGGTCGGCTGCTGCGCACGCACACCTCGCCGGTGCAGATCCGCGTGATGGAAAAAAGCGATCCGCCGTACCGGATCATTGCGCCCGGGCAAGGTCTATCGCAGCGACTCCGACCAGACCCACACGCCCATGTTCCACCAGGTCGAGGGCTTGCTGGTCGGCAGGAACGTCAGCATGGCTGACCTGAAGGGCGTGCTGCATACGTTCGTCAACGCCTTTTTCGAGCGTTCGCTGGCGGTGCGTTTCCGGCCATCCTATTTCCCGTTCACCGAACCGTCCGCCGAAGTCGATATCGGCTGGGAAAAGGGCGACGGCTCTGAGCCCGGGCTGGCTGGAAATCCTCGGTTGCGGCATGGTGCACCCCAACGTGCTGCGTGCCTGTGACGTGGATCCGGAAGAATTCACCGGCTATGCCTTTGGCATGGGCGTCGAGCGCCTGGCGATGCTGCGTTACGGCGTGACTGATCTGCGGCAGTTTTTCGAGAACGATCTCGAATTCCTGCGCCAGTTCCATTGATTCCGGTAAACCCAGGGTAGATACATGCAATTCAACGTCGAATGGCTGAAAAAATGGGTCGCGATCGATCTGGACGCCGAACGCGCTGGCCGACAAGCTGACCGCGTCAGGCCTGGAAGTCGACGACGTGCGGCCGGTTGCTGGCGAGTTCAGCGATGTCGTGGTCGCCGAAATCGAAGAGCTGCGAGCCTCATCCGAATGCCGACAAGCTGTCGTTGTGCACGGTCAACGACGGCAGCGAAGAGCGTCTGCAGATCGTCTGCGGCGCGCCCAATGCCAGGGCCGGCATCCGCGTGCCGCTGGCCCGGGTTGGCGCCACGATCGGGCCCGATTTCAAAATCAAGCGAGCCAAGCTGCGCGGTGTCGAGTCCTTCGGCATGCTGTGTTCGGCCAAAGAACTGGGTCTGTCAGATGACCATTCCGGCCTGATGGAATTGCCGGGCGATGCACCGCTGGGCACCGCGCTTGAGGATTACCTGTGGCCTGGATGACACCGTCATCGAAGTCGACCTGACGCCCAACCGGGCCGATTGCCTGTCGATTCGCGGCCTGGCCCGCGATGTTGTCGGCCAGTTGCAATGCAGACTATACCGGCTCTGGACATCGAGCCGGTGGCCGCTGAGAACGATGCGACGTTTCCGATCACGCTGGAAAGCCCGGCGGATTGCCCGCGTTATGCCGGCCGTATTATCCGCGGCATCGACGCCCGGCGCGAAGACCCCGCTGTGGATGGTGGAAACCCTGAGGCGTTGCGGCCTGCGCAGCATCAGCCCGACGGTAGACGTGACCAATTACGTGCTTGCTGGAACTGGGCCAGCCCATGCACGCTTTCGACCTGGACAAACTGAACGATGAAATCGTCGTGCGCCGGGGCAGGGCGGGCGAGAAACTGGTTCTGCTGGACGAGTCTGAAGTCGACCTGGACGAGAACGTGCTGGCCATTTGCGACAGCAAGGGGCCGGTAGCGATCGCCGGCATCATGGGCGGCCTGGACAGCGGCGTGACCGCTGAAACGCAGCGACATCCTGTTCGAAAGCGCCTACTTCAACCCGGCCACCATCATGGGCAAGGCCCGTGACTACGGCATGCACACCGATGCATCGCACCGTTTTGAACGCGGTGTCGATCCGCAGGGCCAGGTGGCGGCTGTTGAACGAGCCACCGCGCTGTTGCTGGAAATTGCCGGTGGGCAACCCGGTCCGCTGCTGCTGGCTGAAGACCTGCGACAATATTCCACGTAACCAGCCCGTCGAGCTTCGACTGGAACGGCTCAACGCGGTCATCGGCTGTGATATCCCGAAAGACACCGCAGAAACGATCCTGCAGCGTCTGGGCATGGATGTAAGCTGGAACGACGATCGCTGGACGGTGACCGCGCCCTCGGCCCGCTTCGATATCGAAATCGAAGAAGACCTGATCGAAGAAATCGCACGGATTTACGGTTATGACGAAATTCCCGAAGCGCCTGTCTCCGGCGAATTGGCCCCGGGTACGTCCAGTGGCCACGCGGTGTCATTGCTGCGCGTTCGCGAGAGCTCTGTGCGCTGCCGGCTACCAGGAAGCGATCAACTACAGTTTCGTCGATTCAAAGCACTTGCAGGCGGTTCATCACGACCACATGGTTTTGCCGCTGGCCAACCCATTGTCCTCGGACATGGACGTCATGCGCACCACGCTTTTGCCGGGTCTGCTGACCTCGCTGGCGCGGAATGTCCGCCGTCAGCAAGCCCGTGTACGCCTGTTCGAAACCGGCGTGGCCTTTCTGCAGGGCGAAACCATGAACGAAGTAGAACACCTGGCCGGTATCGCCACCGGTGATGCCTTGCCGGAGCAGTGGGGTGAGCCCCGCCCGGGCCATGGACTTCTTCGATATCAAGGGCGATATCGAACGGCTCTACGCGATGCGCGGCGATCAGGGCATGCCGGTATTTGAAGCCGGTCAGCTGCCATGGATGCACCCCGGTGCAAGTGCGATTATCAAGCTCGATGGCAGCCCCGTGGGTTGGTGTGGAGCAGTTCATCCAACGGTACTTAAAGTCTTTTGACATCAAAAAGAGCGTTCTGGCGTTTGAACTGAACCTTGAAAGTCTGCTCAAAAGAGAAATTCCATTCACGAAAACTATTTCGCGCTTCCCGTCGGTTCGGCGTGATCTGGCTTTGCTTTTACCAAACAGATGTCAGTTATGCACAGGTCAAGGAGTGCATCATCGCTAGCGCCGGTCCACTGCTGGAGAAAGTGGACGTATTTGACGTTTACCAGGGAAGCAATCTAAAAGAAAGTTACAAAAGTCTCGCTATAAGCTTGATTTTCAACAACGTTTCCAGCACTCTAAAAGATGAAGATGTTGATCCAGTGATTGAAACCGTGGTTTCAGAACTGGAACAGCATTTGGGTGCCCAGCTGAGAGGATAAAAATGTCGCTTACTAAGGCAGATATAGCTGACCGTCTGTTTGATGAGGTCGGTTTGAACAAGAGGGAAGCCAAGGAATTTGTGGATTCATTTTTCGAGGCAATAAGAAGCTGCGCTTGAAGGGGGCGAAAACGTCAAGCTTTCCGGGTTTCGGTAATTTTCAGTTACGGGATAAAAATCAAAGGCCAGGCAGAAATCCAAAGACGGGTGAGGAAATTCCAATTTCCGCACGTCGTGTGGTGACGTTCCGACCGGGTCAAAAACTACGCGCAAGGGTGGAAGCATATGTTGGATCCGGGGATTGACCGAGATCTACCGCCGATTCCGGCTAAGAGATATTTTACAATCGGCGAAGTAAGTGAATTGTGTGGTGTAAAACCGCACGTGCTTCGCTATTGGGAACAGGAATTCGAGCAACTCAAACCGGTCAAACGCCGGGGTAATCGCCGCTATTACCAGCGTGGCGACGTCATGATGATTCGCCAGATCCGCAGCCTGTTGTACGAACAGGGCTACACCATTGGTGGCGCACGGCAGATGCTCGAAGGTGATGAAGCCAAAGACGATGTCAACCGCAGCCAGCAAATCATCCGCCAGGTCCGGATGGAACTGGAACAGGTTTTGCAGGTTCTCAAGCGCTAGTAAAATGGTGTTTCTTCGGGCACTTCAAGGTGTTTCTTCAGGTACTTCTTTGCCTGCGGCAAAACCGCCCCTTCAGAAACTGCATGTATAGCGACCTCCGGTCGCATTAAGGTCAAGTGTAGTATAAAATTCCTCCTCCGGACGGCAGACCGATCTGGAGCAAAAGTTATGTCGGGGCGTGGCGCAGTCTGGTAGCGCACTGCAATGGGGTTGCAGGGGTCGGAGGTTCGAATCCTCTCGCCCCGACCAATTAACTATTTGATTTTATTAAAGAATTATCGGCTCTTTGCATCCCTATGCAGAGGGCCGTTTTTTCATGAGGGCGCAACAAGGGCGCATAGAATAGTGTAAAAAGGGCAAAAAAGGCACTGATTACGGTCACATTGTTGATTTGCTTCCAGATTTTGACCCTATGGGCATTCTTTGATTAACCGTAGTGCATTTCTCGATGGCAATTTGGACACAGGGCAATCGCGTTTTCGACTGTGTCACTCCCACCAGCCGCTAATTGGATCTTATGATGGACTTCCAAATAGGGCGATGAATCCTTTCTTCGTATAAATGGTGCCGCGGATTGGCAATTCTCACAGGTACCATCTGCTCTAATCAGGACTTCGGCAACAACATCTGGATTTCTTATGTAGGTTTTAGTAATTGAATAAACTACAGGTGGCTTTGTGGCCGCTGATTTCAGCCTCCTCGACCTTTCGTCGGGAGCTTGGGATTTTGATTTTTGTACTGCAGCTTCAAATTTATTTTGCACGCGATTGGTTCTTCTAGTCAACAGGACTCATACAAGAAACCATCGCTTGGGAATTTGACCAAGCCAGTGATGCCTGTGGGATCTAGTTTCAGTATTGATAGCTGTGAATTAATCCCATGACCTTTGGCAGCACGTTTTACCAGCTTGACTCCTGGGGGTTCGCGCAAATGAGTGAAGTCTGAGATTGAGGCTTGATATGCCTTAACGTCTAAGATGGTCTCTATCGGGTCCGAAAACTCGAATTTACACTTTTCCGCATTTCCATTTTGGGGTTTTTGTTTTCCTTTTTCTGATATCTGTTGAATTACAAGTAGCGCATCTCCGATGTAGTTAGCTGAATCCAACGCGTTTATCTCCGAGATAGTTCCTACGCCCACTATTTGATCCTCTTTTCGAATGACTACTCTGTCTCGAATTTTCAGATTCTTGTGGTTTGGAACGAGACTGTCGTAATTGTCAGATTTTTCCTGTCAGGTCTTCGTAGCCCTCAATTCCCTTTGAAACTCGAGTTTCGTCAGACTTTTCAAGAATCAGCCAATAGTCCATTTTCATTCCAAAGCATTTCTTTTGTGAATTGTGTATTTTGTGGCACCGCCCAATCTTGTAGCGGTGGATTAAAACTAATGTGGGCGGGTTATTACGACAGTCGGTATGTAGTAAGAAACCGGGCAATAACAGTGCGTCGTCCAGGTGAAAGCGTGCCGTCTACCCGCTGGTAAAGATCGACCGTCCTGACGCGTGTACCCTCCTGGATAAGCTGCAATGCAGTGTGAGTCTTTCCAGCCAATGGAGCCAAGGTTACTACTTCAAGGGGGGCCGTTCCTTCGTCCACTTGCACTGACATGGATAGGGCAGAGCCGCTGTGTATTGACTGTGGAGCACAAGTGGCGACACCGCCGAGTGAGACAATATTATTTTGCTCGGTCCACGAGTTATCTGACGCTGCCCAGAACGCCGGGCAAACTAACTGGTACGAGCACCACCTGCACGCCTCTGGTGAAGGGCTAGCGAGGTCCACCGCACTCACTTGTGCATTGACACTGGCGTTGTACGAATCGAGTAGATGAAGGGCCTCAGCCGCAATTTGATGGCATTCATCAGCATCAAGCCTAACCTCTACTGGGGAACCTTCCATCGGAAGGAGAATGCCACGAACTGGCCAGCGTCCTGTGTTCTCCCCTACCAGGCAGGCATAAAGCTGGAGTTGCCTGACATAGGAGGCCCTTATGATGTCTGATTCACCGTCTTCGTAAATGTTTCCGGTCTTATAATCAATGACAGCATCATCATGTACTTTGTCCGGTCGGCCAACAAGCCTTCCCCCAGCTGCAGTTAGCCACGTTTCCATGACCTCCCCTTCTCGTGACTACAGCATCTTTTTGACTCGATCGATCGTACTCGCGCCGACGATGAATCTCTTGCGAGTTCCTTAGCGCGAACTAAGGCCATTGCCCGGATCAGATGGTACCCGGGCCAGCATTAGGGCTGCCCGAACCTTTTGTTCAATGGATGGGCCTGGGCCTGTTCATGTTGCCGTTCAATCGCTCGATCCCATCTTGCCTCCGCTTCAATCTCACCTCCAGCGATCGATCCTGTAGCTTCCAGAACCTCATGATACGCGGTTCCCAACCACGCCTTTGGATTACCCAGTACCAAGAGACCTTGTCGTCGCCGATCTGGAAAGACCAGCACGAAGTGCACAAATGCGCAGGAGCTCTGCTAGGCTTGGGCTAACAGTTGTAAAGGTGGTTACCTCAATGGGAGGCAACTGCTCCGGCATGATTAGAATGGCCTCCGTAACACCTCAAAGACTGACCTGAAACTCACTTGCTGGCACCCAGCAGCAAGTGCTTGTGCGTAAGCGTTTGCCAGCTGAGGTCCAAACCGGTTGGGATCACAGTCCCATAGTGGGTGAGTGATAATCTCAGCCCGATTGCCTCGGCTGGCTGCCTGTAATCCCCCGAACGTGACCTGTTGCTACCCGGGCAATGCGCGGAAAGTACGGTCCAGCTGCAGCTGCATCAACACCCTGCCAATACGGCACTGAGAAGTCGATTGGGGCGGCGGACCCAGGGCGAGTCGGGCCAGATCAAGGCCGAGTCGCCAATCGAGGATGCTGTGATAGGGCAGGTTACTGAAGTCACGCAGGCAGTCAGGGCACGATGTCGTACACGCGTGGGGTCCGGGGCCGGCGTGCTGCTGACTGACAAGAAACCCATAGAAGGTCGCGCTGGACTGGCCGGTCACGAACTGCAAGAGCGATTCTGTTTCGACGGGGGCGCCCAACAAGACGCGTAACCAGCACCGTTCTCCAGGCTGTCAGAGACGAACACTTGACCAATGATGTCGCCGGCGGCGTCTCGAAGCGACCCAGACCGACCTTCAGCTCGCGCTCATGCACATCGAGTCGGTCCGCCGCGGCTCGTCGAAGCAGAATCCGAACGACCAAAGCGCCGCGCGCACCCAAGACCCTGGTCGCCGGCTGGAGATCTTCTCAGACCAACTGGCCAATCGCGGACACCCAGCACCATCACATCGGTCTGCTTCATCGATCCTAGTGCTCGCGGATCACTGGCGGTCGCAGTATCAATCGGTGGGTTGGCGACATCGACACTCTCAAGCGACTGTCGTGTTGCCCACGTCTCACCTTGCGTGAGTTTCTCGAACTCAAAGAGATTCCCGTCGTTGTCGTTGATGACGTAGACGGTCTCTTCGTCTGCCCACACTTCGAAGTTCGCTCGCTGGTGTCATCGGAAGCGGTGTGATCCCCATCTTCGGTCGTGATGCGCGAGGGGTCCACTCAAACACCCCGTCGAAATCACGACTACTGCCGAACCAGGTGCGGAATCCCGCCGGCTGAGACAGGTTGGTGATTCTGTATCCTGGATCCTGTTGCTGTGTCGCACCGCAAACTGTGCAGTTCGCGGGAGGTGGTTGTGTACCCATCAACCGCTTGACAAGCCGAGCAGACTCCAAGAGGGATCGGCGGTCCCAAGGGATTCGGGCAGCTTCAACCGTGTTGTTCCCCTGCGGGCGATAGTCGACGACGCCAATCGCAGTGTGAACCAGACCGTCCTTGACCGTTTCCGCTCCCGGAGCGAATTGGCTGATAGCAATATCCAACTCTCTATCAACCACGTCATCCGGCGGCCATGGATACGGTCGATGTGGCCGGTCATGGAACAGGTATCTCGTCCTCGTCGGAAATCCGAACATCGGCAGAATGCCCGCATTTGCGAGGCGTTCGCTCAACGCCGTCTGCGTGTACAGGGGATGGACTGTCACTTGACTGATGTCTGCGGCCAGCTGGTGCACGCAGTAGTCAATCAGTGCCTGTCGCTGGCTCACTAGACTCGGATCACAATGCACAAGGAGACGATCACAAACACGCCCCACTTCGGCAGCATGTTGCTGTAACCAGGTTGTGACCAGCTGTGCGGTCGTTGTGCCCGCTGGACTGCCTGCCGGAGGCTGGGTCGCGGGTGCCGCATTCCAATCGGCTGTCTGCCCGAATTCGCCATGGACGCTATCGCCACCGATCCGGTGGGCAGTTCGAGAGCCGCAAACGCTTGTCGCAACATCTCCTTCGAGAGCACCCGCTTCATGATGCTGTCGCGCCGAAGATCCACGTATGGCTGCGGCGGTGGATCGGATGTGATTCTCTGTGGTCGCTGAAAGTAGTAGTCATCGTGACTGCGACCACGGCACAGAGGTAAGCGCCACTGGACAGACCCGAGCACCACGCCGTCCTGCTCGTCCGACTCGCTGCTGGTAGTTGAAGCGCATCGGTGGCATGTTCGCCATCATCACGGCCATAAGCAGTCCGATATCGACACCCGCCTCCATCGTCGTTGTTACGCTGAGTAGATCCACGGGATCGGCCAGAGGGTTCTCCTGCGGCGCGGGCAGGCATGATGTCCTGGAACAGCCGCTGCCGCCTACGAGCATCTGATTTGTTCGTCTGTCCCGTGAGTTCTTCACAATTCAGGCGAAACAGATCGCCCGCCTGGATCGCTAGGTAAGAGTAGTAGTCCGGCGACAGCGTGAGCAGATGCAGTCGGTTGTGCGGGGCCGAGCGGCGACGAGGCACTCCGGGCAGAGCCCTCCAGATGGATTGAGTCGAAGTCGGCGACACTGTGTGCACTCGAAGAAGGCGGCGGAAGCTCCCGCCAAGCAGAGCATGGGTACATTCAAATAGTAGTGAGCTGTGTTGAGGACACCCAGCCGCTCACAGGTAAGTCGATGACATCGTCGTGTATGCATTGGGATTCAGCCCGGCCTGTTGTGCGATCGTCGCGAGGTAGGCGGCGACATATCCGGGCGGCGAGTTGAGCGAAGAACAGGAATGGGTAGAGAGCCGCTTCCTTGTCCCGAACAGGAAGATCGCGCCATCAGCGCCCTCCTGGACCAGCTGGTGCGGCGAGGAGTCGAAAGGCGATCGACGGTTGGTAGTGCCAGCAGTAGAGACTCGAGGCTTCGCCGACCGGAAGCGAAGACGATATCCATCAACTCCACGAGGGCGCGTCTCCTGAACGCGTGTCAGATGGTCCTGTTGCGGTTGCGTGAGCTGCCCCTGTGGTTTCGGCGACGGTGCCGAGCCGGCCGGCCAGAGGTACAGATCCCTCCAACTGCCCTGGCGATCCGGCGGGTTGGTCCACATAACATCTCTGCGTGTAACCCGCCGGGTTCATCCCCTCCGCGAGCATACGCTCCGCCACGTCGGCCGCGATCTGGGTCAGCCGGAAGGGCCCGACGTTGCCCGCTGGAGAATCTGCTGAGCCGCCTGCTGGTTCGTCAGACCACGTACGTAAGCGCACGGGAGTGAGGCCGTAGCGGGAGCCATCCCATCCGCAGGACGGCGCGTCGGCGGGATGAGCGCCAAGAACGCCGTGGCCGCGCCTGGTCTTGCGGCGACGGTTGCTGACCCTGGCATTGCGACGTAAACGCTTTGGACCACTGCCCTTTGCTGGTCCGGGGCACGTCGACTAGGGCTTGCCGGAGGGCGTCACGGTAGTGGGAGAAGCGCATCCCAGCGGACAGCTTTGCGGCATCCTGCCGGCTGTCCGAGAACACAACGAGCTTTCGGTCGCTGGAAAGCAGGAGGTTGCAGCCAGATCTCGAAGTAAGTATCTGACAGGACCTGGGCGATCTTCTGAAAACCGGTTCGCTGGGTGCGGATCGGAGAGCGAATAACATCGCGGCGGCGCCAGTCTGAATCACACCGCGGACAGATCGCAGGCAAAGGCCTCTCGTCCAGCCGGCGGGATCCGGCGGGTCACTGCGTGAACGACTGGAACAAGGTAGTCACAGGTAACCAGGACGTGCCCCGCCTGCAGCCCCAGACCCGTTCTCCGACCGTGGGGTCAATGCTAGCTTGGCGCCAACTGCGACGGATTCCATCCTGAGTCCACTGCGCCGTAGCCGGCGTTTGATTTCCCGACGCAGGCCAGAAGACAGCGTAGCGATCGTAGGCGCGGTCAAGCGAAGCGAGGTCCGGCGCGGCTTCGAGATTTGGGTGGTCCGGACTCAAATACCACTCATTTGGATTCCCGGTCTCGCGCCGGTAACCGCCGAAAAAGATCTCACCACATGGCTCGCAGTAAAAGAGTTCAAGAACCCGCGATCCACACCCGCACGTCAGCGTCGGAACGTAATGCAGCGCGCCGGACGGGCACGGGTTTACCCTAGCCGGGGCTTGGTTACACCCGGGCGAGGTACACGCCCAAAGGCCTTGAAGGTTTCGAAACATGAGGTGGACACGCATCGGGAGTGGAGCTTGATTGGCTGTGTTTCGCGCATACGAGAGCGCAGTTAACAGTCCATCTACGGCATCCGTAGCCTGTTGAGGAGAGGCGGTCGGGAAGAGCGCGAGCGCGAGATCCCCAGGTGACCGCGGTATGAGTTGCTGATTGACGGTGCTTGCCAATCGCAATGCATCAACGGCGTTTACATGCTGAACTGCAGCGGCGAGTTCCTCTTGTGGTGAATTTCCCGAAGGCGGGGCGGTAGCACCGACCGCCGCCACAAGCGCGGTTGTTGCTTGTGGTAGTGCGGTAGCAGCACCAGTAGCCATGCTCTGACCGAACTGCTCGAATGCAGCGGCATGGGGTGCGAAAGTCGCTTGCGTGGCGGGGTTCGGCGGAACAATGTACGCCGAACCTCCGATTACTCGAAACCTATTGCGGTCGCGCCCAAAAAACTGTTCGAGGTACTGCAGCCCGGCCATGCCGCTTGACAGGGAGGCGCTCGACGAGATTATTCTGAGCTGATCAGAGTTTGGATCTAGGCCAAGGCGGTCTAAAA
>CAVWXL010000025.1:0-29343 GCA_963759035.1 uncultured Gammaproteobacteria bacterium | reverse complement strand
AATTAATTTATTGCACCAACTCGAAGTTCATCAACAATTGGGTGACATCAAGGCGATGGAGGGGATTCGCAACACCATCGCAGCGGCAACCGGTGAAGACTTCTGGCTGGTAGGCTTTGCAGATGTATGGATCGGCATGGCCCAGAATAACTTAGCCGGTACACGCGAATCTCTGAAGTGGCTATTACCTAAAATCGATAAAAATCAATATTTCAAACAATTGGCAGGCGCGGTGGAAATGGTTTTCGGAGACGAAGAGCGGGCCCGCGAACTTTTTCTTGCTGCCAACCCCGACTGGCTGGATCCGACGCAATGGGAGCGCTTGATTCAGGAGAACTACCGCTATCCCTGTATGTTTTCCTGGATTCTGATGAATACAGTTGACAAAGAACTGGGTGCTGATCTACTGCGGCAAACTACCATTTTTCTTGATGAAACCTTACCGGCTGCAAGGCAACACGCACATGCATTGAGTCCGGAGATGTGCTACCTGACCAGCGGCGACACTGAAAAAGCTCTGGATTCTATTGAAATGCAGCTCGACCATGGTCACCTTTACTGGCGGGATCTGATCTTTCGAATGCCGATGTACGACCAGATCCGGGATGAGCCCCGATTCCAGGCCGTGGTTGAAGAGAGAGAACGGAGAATTGCCATACAACGCGAAGCGGTGGCTCAAATGGACGCGGTGTCACCACCATGATCGTAGGGGGAATCAAGATTCCAGCTGCACAATAGGGAATAGAAAACGTCCGGTTTTGGCCGACTCCGGTTATTCACACCTCCGAAATTCATGCCTGACGAGTAGCCGCTTTGGAGCCACAAGCGGACCAAGTGCGGATTAATCGCGAATAGCCGGAGTCGACCCATAACGGCCATAAGCGGTCCCTCAGGAAAACTTCAAACAGCGATATTCAACATTCATTTTTTGGTATTACTTATATAAACGACTATGCTTAATGGCAGCAGCGGACACAAAGAAGGCAGCCTTTGTCAATCTTCAATGAACTCAAACGCCGTAACGTCTTCAAGGTAGGCATTGCCTATATCATCATTGCCTGGGTTTTGATGCAGGTTGGAGAAACTTTGGGTCCTGCCTTGCTTCTGCCCCATTGGATCAATTCGGCGTTGGCATTTTTCCTGCTCCTTGGCTTTCCTCTGGCTCTATTTTTTGCCTGGGCATTTGAGATGACGCCTGAAGGGGTAAAGAAACAGAAAGACATAGATCGAAGCGAGTCTATTACGTCACAGACCGGCCGCAAACTTGATTACACCATCATTGGCCTGCTCGCAGTTGCGCTGATTTACTTTGTCTGGGAGTCGCGATTTGAAAACGAGCCTCCGTCCGAAGCCGTCGCACAAACTAAATCAGTAACAGAGGCGGAGACCGTAGTTGCTGCAATAACGAATGAACCTGAACAGGCCGTTACGAGACAATCGATTGCCGTCCTGCCATTCGATAACCGTAGCGCACTTGAAGAAGATGAGTTCTTCGTTGACGGCATTCACGATGATCTGTTGAGCACAATTGCCAAAATCGGTTCATTAAAAGTTATTTCACGCACATCGGTGATGGAGTACAGGGACACTAACAAGAAAATCCCGGTAATCGCTAAAGAACTGGGTGTCGCAAACATACTCGAAGGCGGTATTCAGCGTTCTGGCAACCAGGTGCGGATTAATGTGCAGCTTATCGATGCCGGAACCGACGAACACCTGTGGTCTGAAACATTTGACCGTGAACTAACGGCTGAAAACCTGTTCGCCATCCAGAGCGAGATCTCGCAAAACATTGCTAATGCACTAAAGACGGTTCTCTCACTGGAAGAAAAAATCCGTATAAACACCATGCCAACCGACAATTTGCAGGCTTATGATTCCTACCTGCGTGGACGTCAACTGATGGCGACCCGTAAGGTAGAAAAGTTACAACAGGCCGTGGAAGAATTTGGCAAAGCCGTTGCGATTGACCCGGAGTTTGCACTGGCATGGGTCAATTTGGCGGATGCCAATCATCTGCTTGCAAGTTATTCGGCAATGTCTCTGGAAGCCGCAATATCTGTTAGGGAAAGTGCGATTTCGCGCGCCATGTCAATTAATGACGAATTGGGGGAAGCCTATGCGTCACTGGCTCAGATCCATGAATATTATCAACGCGAGGATGAAGCTGAGGCTGCTTATCTCAAAGCCATTGAACTAAGTCCCAACTACGCCACCGCCTACCTTTGGTATTCCAGATTTGTTTTGAGATCCTCTATTCTACGCAGCGCCGAAGCCACAAAGTTGATGGAAAAAGCATTTGAGCTTGATCCAAGATCATCCATCATAAGTGTTAACCTTGCCGAGCAATATTTGGGCCAGGGACTCCTGGCACTTGCTGAGCGCCAGTATCTGGATCTGATAGCGCTTGATCCGCAATTCGTGAACACTTATACCGCACTTGCTGGTTTGTACTTCAGAGACCTTGGCAGATTTGACAAGGCCCTGGCACTTTACCGTAAGGCGTCACAACTTGATCCTGGCCGCCCGGGTATTTTAGTGGCCCAACTCGAACTTTATCAACAATTGGGTGACATCAAGGCGATGGAAGGTATTCGCAATGCCATCGCCGCAGCAACCGGTGAAGATTTCTGGCTGGTAGGCTATGCAGATGTATTTATCGGCGTCGCCCAGAATAACGAAGCCGGTACACGCGAAACCCTAAAGTGGCTATTACCAAAACTTGACAAAATTCAACCTGTCAAAGAACAGGCGGGCGCGGTCGAGTTGCTTTTCGGAAACGAAGAGCGGGCCCGCGAACTTTTTCTTGCTGCCAACCCCGGCTGGCTGGATCCGGCGCAATGGGAGCGCTTGATTCAGGTTAACCCCCTCTATCCTTGTTATTTTTCCTGGATTCTGATGAATACAGGCGACAAAGAACTGGGTGCTGATCTATTGCGGCAAACTACCATTTTTCTTGATGAAACCTTACCGGCTGCTAGGCAGCACGCAGATGCATGGGCTCCTGATATTTGCTACCTGACCAGCGGCGACACTGAAAAAGCTCTGGATTCTATTGAAATGCAGCTCGACCATGGTCACCTTTACCAGCGAGACCTGGTCTATCGGATGCCGATGTACGACCAGATCCGGGATGAGCCCCGATTCCAGGCCGTGCTTGAAGAGAGAGAGCGGATAATTGCAATACAACGCGAAGCCGTGGCTCAAATGGACGCAGCATCACCGCCGTGATCAAGCGGTGTAATAATTGGGGTCGGTACATACTGGCGCGTGTAGACTTTGAGTTTATCCCAACTTGCGCTTCTGGCCGGACCCGGAGATAAACTCCCCTGAGATTCACGTCCAGGGCAGTTCTGCTATCCGCTCTACAACGGAATCAGTTGTTGAAATGGCGACTTAGACCGAGTTCGACCCACAACGGACCTTTGAATAATCCCACATTGAGCCTGGATGACGCGGCTCATTCGTAGGCTTCCCCGTCAAGTACACAGTTCTAAACTAGAGTTTTCCAGCTTTAAATTCCTCATGTACATGGCCGGTGGGATGCGTACCAGTGCATCTTGAGGTAGGTATTCGTTGTATGTGGTTTTCGGTTCCACAGAAATCGAGCCATCGCGTGTAGGTAGGATGAGGTTACCAGGTAGGGGATGAAGGACGTTTTAAAGAATGGACTGCCTCCATACTGGCCGAACTGTGTTTAGAAAATCCGAGGCGATTCAGACCTCATTGACAGGTTAATCTAGGTTTCTGACAAAGAAATATTTGGCCGAACGAGCCCCGGCTTTTGTGCGATTTGATGTAGGTCAATCAACGTTCATAAACGTATTCAAAAAGCTTAAATATAGGGAAATTATGTCTTTAGGTTTTTGTCAGAGTCGAAAGGTTGATTTTTCGATATTGATAATTCTTCAACGCTTCGGGTGGAGGCTTCTTCGGGTGAAGGATTCACTGAGGTTTAGTTCCGAAAACAACAAAAATCAGCGGAATCGTAGACGGCATAGGCCATTTACGGGTCGTCACTTCTAAGAGGCGGATAGTTCATTCACTGGATCACCCAGGGAGGATCGCGTCTTGACAAATCGACATTCGTCAATATGTGGTAGCGATCTTGGCCACATCAAGAAACCACACGCGCCAGTCATAGGCTTTCGTAGTCACCTCCCTTCATTTCAATATAAATTATGGAGTTAAAAGCTGATGCTCGCAAAAATCACTAAGTCTCGTGAGTTGAAAGCCGGTTTACTCTTTGCCGCAATTACTAGCGGTCTATTGATTACATCAGGGCTCGCTATGGCTTCTGAGAATAGTAATCCACCAAGTGAGGAATTCACTAACAGGGACATGCTGCAAGCTGTTGCGGCGTTACACCATATTGATGAGGAATCAGCCGTGTCACGCCTTGCACGGGAGACCGATGCAGCTGTTGTTTTGTATAGCATTGAACGTTTGGGTATCGAGAGCTAAGCTGGTAGCTGGTTTAATCCAGACAGCATGAAGCTGGTTGTGGCGATTTCTAATCCTGAAGATGCGAGTCGTTTGGAAAATTTCGGGGTCGAAACTGTCATTGTCGATCGGAGCTTACGAGATTTGAAGGCGCTAGAACAGAAGGCTACTGACCTGTACGAGTTGTTCGGTCTGCCGAAGGAGCAATTTGCTAGTGCGAGAATTGATGTCAGGACTAATCAATTGATAGTTTCTGTTCACGAGTCGATTGCCGGTGATACTGGCATTGCGCTGAATTACATGGATGACAATGGCGTCATTCAAGTCGAGTCTTTAGATTTGATGCCTAGCTTGTCTACTGGTTCCCTAAGAGCCGCAGTCGGCACGCGAAATCTCGATTGGGCTATTGATCCAGGAGGCGTTTGGCCCTGCTCTGTTGGCGCTGCAACAACGGATGGTTACGTCACTGCTGGACACTGTGGCGAGGATGGTAACGACATGGGAGACTCATCAGGCGCTGCCCTTGGCGAGGTTCAAGGATCAACTTGGTTCGATTCCAACCCCAGTCTGGACAGTGCGCATGTTGACACAGTTGCAGGGTGGACCCCAGTGGCCAAAGTGTACGGTTATACGGACGGTATTTTTAATGTATCTGCACTCTGGGGCAGTCTGCTTGAATACCCGATTGGAACGACCGTTTGTCGATACGGTCAAACCAGTGGAGGGCCACATTGTGGTGTGATTGACGCACGCAATGTCTCCGTATCCTTTGGTAGTCACACTGTCACTGGCCTTACTCAATTGGCGGGTAGTTGTTCTGATGATGGAGATTCTGGCGGGCCGCATGTGGCGGGTGCTGGTGTGATCCAAGGAACGAATACGGGGACGCAAAGGTACGGCCAGTATGACTCGTGTCCAACACAGTCTAGGTACACGTGGTTTCAGCCGTTAATAGACACAGTTAATACTTATTCAAGCGCGGGCGTGGAAGTGTTGACCAGCCATGGGGCTAACAAGCCCTCCTTTGGCGGGGTTGAGTGCCCATCAACATCACTCGGTGGCCCGGGATTTTACCAATGCATGTTTGCTAGCGTTTATTCCCAGGGTAAAGTGACGAGCATCCAATGGACTACGAGCACCGGAGCTTCCTCATCGTTTCCTATCGTGAGCGATTCATGTACAACCGGGCAGTGGATTAGTGTGGTTCTAAAGGCAACTAACGGATACGGAACTCGGACTAACAACTACTCGTTTACCTGTCCCTGAGCGAATGAAGGATGTCCAAATCTCAGGAGTTTAGAATGCGTGAGATGACCCCTGCTACCTACAACACTGGGATGTTGACGGTTCTGATAGTCCGGTGGTTGCTGACTGGGCTTGTGGTGTTAGGCAGCACGAGTAGTGTCGCTCATGCGGTTGAATCGGGTCACAGTGCGATCTGGTACGATCCCGACCGTTCTGGAGAGGGCTGGGTGCTTGAGATTCTTGAGGAAAACCGTGCTGTAGCGTACTGGTATACCTACGATGATGAGGGCAATCAACGCTGGCTCGTAGGTGCCGGTCAGGTCTTTGAGGATGAAGACGGAACTCACGTTAATCTTCCCGAACTGTTCGTCGCCAGTGGCGGACAGTTCGGGGCTCAGTTCGATCCGGATGATGTGGTTCTTGAACTTGTAGGCAAGGCAGCCTTTCGATTTAAAAACTGCAATGAAGGTCTGGTCGATTTCGAGGCCTTCGGCACCACTGGCCAGACACCGCTTACCCGACTGACGAGGACCATGGGTGCTGGGTGTTCGACACGTAATGGAATTCCGGGTCAGCCGGTTGAGCCCTACGCGGGTGAAAGTGGATCCTGGTTTGACCTGACACACAGTGGTGAAGGATTCACCCTTCATTGGCTGGCCAACGGTTTAGCCGTTGTCTATTGGTTTACATATGACGAGGAAGGCAACCAGGTGTGGTTGTTTGGGGTGGGTGAAGAAAGGGGTGGTGAAATCATTTTTTTTGACGACCTGCTAAGACCACAAGGTGCCAGGTTTGGTGAGGCTTTCGACCCCGCCGATGTCGAGCTGGTGCCCTGGGGCCAGATGTCAATGGCACTGGGCTGTGATGATGGCACTATGAGTTACGCCTCGACCTTTCCGGAGTTCGGCTTTGGGGGTCAGAATCTTTCACGTTTGACGCAACTGCTTAAACCTCAGTGTCCTTATGAAAAACCGGTGTTTACGGATCTGTATGACGTTACCTGGACTGAAATACCCATAGAGTCTGATGCTGGCGATGGCTTTACCAACCCCGAGGCTCAATCCATTGCCGATGATGGGACAATCGTGGGGTTCGTTTGGGTCCCAGGCGGAACCCGAGGGGTCATGTGGCGACCTGAGCTAGGTGAATGGGTATTAATGGGCGAATTGGTGATTGCTTCAGGCGCACCTATTCGCATATCGCCTGACGCGACGACGGTTATTGCCAATGAGCAGATTGTTGCTGGCGATGTGCCCTATTTGCCGGCTACCTGGCAAGACACTGCTGGTTGGGAAGTGCTTCCTGACACGATTTTTTTCAAGCAACTCCTTAATGGAGTTTCGGAAAGTCACACCGCAGTGGTTGGCACTGGAAGTGAACGTAGTGTTCCTGGGAGCTATCCCTGGGTTTGGACCTCAGATAAGGGAACACGTGAGCTAGCTAAGAATGGAACAATACGCGGCGGCTCGCCAGTCGCAGTTTCAAACGACGGCTCAAGAGTCTTGGGATATCGCCCTCGACGTGGTGCCAATCCTATAACCCCAGAGTTTTTTGCTGTTATTTGGGAAAACGATGAGGATCCAATCACGCTTCGTGACGAATATGGTGCGGAACTGGGCCTGTCCAGAACGTGCAATGCTGATTGCTCGGTTACGACAGGGAGCAATCAAACCTTATTCCTGCCACAACACCCAAGCTTTGGGCAAGCGTGGTACTGGACAGAATTTGCTGGCGTGAGGTACATGGGGTCTTTACCTGGTGCAATACTCTCAGTGTCATTCCCATACATTCCCAGTGATACCACAGCTGACGGAACATTGGTGGTTGGCAGCTATGCAATACAAGAGCCTGGAACGACGAACCAGCTAAGTTCGCGCGCCTTTATCTGGACTGAAGCTGCAGGAATCGTTTCGGTATCTACCATGCTTGAGGAACTCGGCATCGGTGATGACGATTGGGATGACATGTTTGGCCTCAGCGTGACTTCTGACGGCCGGAAGATATTGCTGACAGGCATGCGCTCCAATTTCTTTTATGAACCCCTTGAAAGACGAGCGGTGGTTCTTGAGCTTACCCCGATTGAGCAGTAGACCGGTTAGGGTCGTAAGATTTCTATTCAAGTACAGAGTTCGACATTGGTGCTTCCCTGCTAATTCCCTGTTCCAGATCCGGCATTCACTTGTTTGGCTATTTGGAAGGCCATATTACAAGCGGATCAGCTGAACAAAGTAGGGTAGGGTGCCCGACTGTTGATTGAAATTTCCCCGTATTTTCCCGGTAAAGCAGGGATTCCTGACAGAGACGGGTTCGCAGCAGACTGCAACCACCGCCACACAGTCTAAGGGTCTATACCGGTCACATGGTTTACACCTTATACCGGCGGTAGGTGTCAAGATAGTTGTCGTTTGTCTTTTTCAACAACACTTCTTGGCGCTTGCTCTGGATTAAGCATCACAGTGCCAATCGGAGTCCAGTCGCGAGTTGCGCGAGTCCATCGCTCCGGGTTGGATCTACGAGCACGCTCGTAGAGCTGATGACGGCGAGTAAGGATTTCATGTTCGTGGCCAAAGTGACGTTCGTCAGGAGTCACATATCGGATCGCACTGTGTCGATGGGTGCCGTTGTACCAGTCGACGAACCGAGCCACCCAGCGCTGCGCGGAAGCGATGTCAGTGAACGGTAGACGTGGGTATACCGGGACGTACTTCAGTGTTCGAAAGAGTGCTTCGGAGTATGGATTGTCGTTGGAAACATGAGGGCGGCTAAAGGATGGCACCACACCGAGCCACTGGAGTGTCGAGATCATGGTGTTGCTGCGCATCGGTGCACCGTTGTCGGAGTGAAGCACAAGGCCACGGGGATCCAGGTTGCCATCGTGGCAGATTTGCGTGACGAGCTCAGCTGCGATGGTCGCAGACTCGCTGGCCGCGATTCGCCAACCAACGATGCGGCGACTCCAAACGTCCATGATGAAATACAGATGCAGATATGAACCACGCACGACCGTCGGTAGCCGTGTAATGTCCCAGCTCCAGACCTGGTTGGGTTGAATAGCGCGGTGGACCGTACACGCTCTCGTCACGTGTGTTCGACTCACTCTTCTGTGCTTTTTTCGGAGTCCATAACGTCGCTGAATACGATAGATGGTCGACTCCGATGCGAGGTATAGTCCCTCGTCAGCAAGCTGCGGCACGAGTTGCTTCGGCGATAGGCCGGCGTATCGAGAACTCGTCAGCACCCGCACAATCTGTGATTCCTCGACCGGCGAAAGAGCATTGTTCGGTCGGCCATGAGGACCACAGCGCCGGTCATCGCCCTGGGGCTGCTTGCGCCAACGCTGAATAGTACGCGCTGAAACACCTGCGATACGACATGCTTGCGCCAAACGAGCGCCTGACGATTGCGCCTTGGCAATGGCCGAAAGAATCAGTTCTCTCTCGTCTCGTCGGTGTCTTCGTCCTCGTCGTGATAGATGCTCTCTATCGTTTTTTTTAGCACCAGAAGAGCAGCGGCCTCAGCAAGCGCTTTTTCCTTTCGGGCCAGTTCACGCTCAAGTTTGCGGATGTGTTTTGTGGTAGCAGTAGACGCCCTTCCACCTTCCTCAAGCGCAAGCCGCCACTGCTCATACTCAGCAAACCTCACGCCTTGGCTTTCAAGATACGCCATCAATCGGTCGCCATCCAAGCTTGATGCGGCAGCCAGGACCTGAGCCTTTTGCTCAACGGTCCACTCACGAACGGTAGGCTTATCGGATACCACCAGTGGAAGGTTACGCGCCTGCGAGAGCCAGCGCGACAAGTTCTGCTGCCGAACACCGGTCTCTCTCGATAGCTGAGCCGCACTCACTGCGCTCTTCCCGGTCAGCCGTTCCACCATCTTTTGTTTAAAGGCCACAGAGTACGGTCTGGTCATCTCGGGTCCTCTTGCTAGTGAATTGAATACTCGCGGATGCGACAACTATCCTGACACAGAGGGCCGGGCACATGGTTAACACTTTCGGAACCCTGTTTTTAATCCTGCTTTTCTTTGCTGCATCGCAGGAGCGAAGCTGCATGTCTGAAGTATTGTTTTCTTCTGCGTAATACATTTTGGATGAATGACATGTTGACTGCATATTAGGCATGCTGATCACAACTATCAATTGAATTTCCAGAAAGAAAAAAGGGCCTGCAAAGGCCCATCCTTTAATCAAATGCTCAAAATTAGAGCAACACACCGAACTTATCCTATAGTTAAATGTATGAAGCACCGGATCAATCTGGCTGCCATCTTGTTTGATCACGACAGGATTCTGCTTTTTGTCGCGTGCTTGATGCTGTCACCTGGGTGCACACGCTCAGCTTCCCGTGGTAGAAATCGACGTTGCCACCACGAACGGACTACGGCAGGCGCTTGAGAACGCGGATGATGATGTCATCACGGTTATCACGATGGAGCCGGGGGAGTACGTGATCGACGAACTGATGCCCCCAATTGACGGCAGGATCGAAATCATTGGTTCCGGTGACGTCGACGTGTTGCCGGCGGAAGGGTATAACAATCACTTCCTGAGCGTGCACCCTCTCGGAAACCTGTCTGTTGAAAATCTCATGATTCGCGACTTTAGAGACAGTGCCTTTATTGTCAGCGGGGATGCTCAATTCGACAATTGCGTGTTCCAAAACAATTCAGGCTTTGCGGGCGGTGCAATCGATGGCCTCAAAGCTACATTGGTCATCGAAGATTGCCTGTTCCTTGATAATTCGGCGACCGCACCGGAACGGGGCGGAGGTGCGATCAACCTGTTTCAGGGCTCCGCTGAAGTGACCAACAGCGAATTTCGTGAAAACACCGCCGAAGGCGCCGGGGGCGCCATTCGCGTGAAGGGGATTTCGCTGTTGGTTGACGGTGGTTTGTTCGAACGTAATTTCGCACAGGAAGACGGGGGCGCGGTCTTTGTGGACGATGGCTTTGTAATCGAGGTTCGGCGGGCCACGTTTGACGCCAATATCGGAGACGACGGTGGCGGCCTTTATGCCGAGGCGGATCGACTTTTCACGTCAGACAATCATTTCAAAGACAATGGGCGGATCGCCGGCGGCGGGGTCAGGGGTATCGTGACCGAAAGCGCGGAAATCAGGCGAAACGTATTCCAGAACAATTTCTCCATCATCCAGGAAGGCAACAATCTTGCAGTGGAACTGGTCAACGAGGATACCCGGGGAACGATCTCCGGCAACGTGTTCACAGTCGATGGTTCGGGTGGACGGATGGTTCGCACCCGCGGTCGTGGCCGCTACAAGATCGCCGACAACTCGTCGCCGATGCCGCAGGACAATGTCTTTTTCGACTACAATTTTTTCAACGATAGCCTGGCGCTGGGCGCGCGACTGAGGAACAACATTGGTGGCGGAAACATCCCCGATCCGCCCAACCTGATGACCGGGGGCGTTGATCGCCCAGGTCTCAAGAGCACCCCGATCGGCGTGGCCTGCGAATCGCGCGGCGCCATTTCCGGAGAGCCGTTCGAATCCGGCGGCTACAACATTTTTGGCGACGACTCCTGCCCGGCTGATGGGCCGAGTGACCTGAGCAACACGGACCCGATGTTTGACGAATTGACCGAAGACGGCGTGGCGCCATTGTTGCCGGACAGTCCGGGCATCGATGGTGGGCCGGCCGAGCTGATCGACGATGAACTGCCCTGCGACTACAAGGACATCCGCGGCCTGGCGCGGCCCCAGGACGCCAATAGCGACGGTGTGGCGGAATGTGATGTTGGAGCCTGGGAACAGCAGGCGGGCGACGACCTCAACGCAGCCGCCAGCGGCGCCTTTTTCGATCTCGACCGTGACGGTGAGGGTATTTTCGTCGAAATGATCGGTTCGGGCCTGGCGGTGGTCTACGTATTCACCTACTTTCCGGACGGGTCAGGCCAGGCCTGGTTCCTCGGTGTTGGCCAGGTCACCGGCAACAGCATTGTCATCGATGATCTTCAGATTACCAGCGGTGGTATATTCGGCGAGGACTTTGACCCGGCGAATGTCGTCTTCACGTCCTGGGGCAGCTTTTCGGTCAGCCTGCCGGACTGCCAGGGCGACAGCCCCGGTGTCATGACGTTCACCGGCAATGCGGACCTGGGCTATGAGCCGTTGATCGTGCGGCCGGTGCGCCTGACATCGATGTTGACTTGTCCCGATGCCGCGCAAAAGACGGGCGTTAAGTCGGAGTTTTCCGGGTCCTGGTTTGACCCGGAACACAACGGGGAAGGCTTCATCATTGAAATCATCAGCGACGACACTGCGGTTGTTCAGTGGTTTACCTACGACGATCAGGGGAAGCAGTTCTGGATCCAGGGTATTGGCTCGATCGACGGTATGACCATTACCGTCGATGAGGCTTTTTACACCCTCGGCGCCACCTGGGGCAGTGGGTTCAACCCCAACGATGTGCAAAGAACGGAGTGGGGAAACGTCATGATCATGTTTACCGACTGCGGCACGGCGACCGCTAGCTACGCATCACTGTTGCCCCGTTTCGGCAGCGGCAGCCAGTCACTCATCCGACTTACCAACCTGGACGGCCTGGCGTGTAACGACTGATTGCGCCGGCACGAAACCAGTAACTCGTATTCAAACTTTTTTGTTCATACTTGTTCGCTGAACTTTTCTGGCAATATGGCCTTTATGCGCCCCATCCTTCGTGACCCGGAACTCAATTTCGATGGACAGGAAGAATAAACCACGTCACGCCAATTCTTCACACCCTGGGCCAGATCACCGGAAAGCCGGCGGACGAGCTGGGCGCCAGTGTCACCAGTGAGGAAAAACCCTTTGTTTACATGATCTATGTTTTTCCGTTGCGGCGCGCCTATGTAAATAGGTTCGATGAGCCCACGGGCAAAGATGATTCCCCTGAATAACCTGGCGGTCAACAATGAGGCAGTTGTGCAATAATAACCACCTGGAGAAGAGCAGAGGTACGTCATGAAACTATTTCTGAAGCTATTTGCCGTTATGACTGTTGCCGTCGCGGTCTGCACGGCGACAGGCGTTCAAGCCCAGGATGCTGCCGGTGGACTCCGCTACTCAATTACGGTCTCGAAATTCGAGAACCAGGCCGGATGGTATGGCTATTGGGACCTGGGTGATGCTTGGGATACGGTGCTCACAGACATGCTCAACCAGACTGGAAAATTCATCGTTCTAGGTGAGACGGATATGCGCTTCGCCGCAATGGACGAACAGGACTTTGCTGCCTCCGGACGCACCGCCAGCGGTAAAAAGGCTCCTGCAACTGGCCAAATGACACCGGCTCAATTACTTGTAAAAGGCGCCATCACCCATGTTCAGGGCAACACGGGCGATCTGGGTGGCGGGATACGCATCAAGGGCTTCAGGATCGGAGGAGGCGGCGGCAAGGGTGAGGTCAATGCCACTATTTATATTGTCGATTCAACCACCGGGCAGGTTTTGGCCTCCAAGAGCGTCGTCGGCACCCATAAGCGAAAATCAATGGATGTCGGTTACGCGACCGGGAGTTGGGGTGCAGTATTTGGCGGCAGCAAACAGGACAACGTCGGACTGGCGGTCCAGGACGCTTGTGCGGCCGCAGTCGCTTTCATGCTCGATCAGTTACCAGGTTTTCCATGGTCGGGAACAGTGGTGATGGTGAAAGGCGGCAAGGTCTATTTGAACCGAGGTACACGCGAGGGCGTGTCAGTTGGCCAATCCTTCACGGTCGGGGAAGTTGAGGTTTTGCGTGACCCGGACACGGGAGAAGTGCTCGATGAAAGCATGACCGAGATCGCCCGGCTCACGGTCAGCCAGGTCAAAGAAAAGCTGTCGATCGCAGACGTGACTTCGGGCGACGCAGAGGCAATTTCGCAAGGCATGACAATACATCGGTGATTATTGACCAGGATTAATCGTGGGCAAGTATCGGTACCTGGAACCAGACCCCGGTGTTTGAAGTTGGGTGCAAATACCCCGTGGAAACGCGTCAGGAAGAAAGCCGTTTCTTATCCGGGCCTGCGGGATTATCTGACGGAATAAACCCGCGGCAGTCAGACTGTTGAATAACAAAGGAGGCGCACTAGCGCCTCCTTTGTTTCAGACTTAAAGTTTAGGATGCTTCCTGCGAATGGCTTCGGTCCAATCGCTCAGCCAGCAGATCGGGTATGAATATGGCTCGATCGTGTAGCGCGTAAAAGCGGATTTTTTGTTAGCATATCCCCCTTTTTCTGCAGTGAATTCAGGTCGTCATGACCCGAGGTAATATTTGTGAGTAATCGATTGACCCGGCTTTTCAAAGAGCCGCTTATACAGTTTTTGATCATCGGTGCGGCCATCTATGGCGCTTATGCGCTGTTTGGCTCGCCTGAGGAGGATTACCGGGACACTATCATCCTGGTGGATTCGAACCGCATCAATGCGATGATCAGCGAATGGGAAAGTCGCTGGCAGCGTCCGCCCACGCGGCAGGAAATCGACGGGCTGGTTCAGCAATACATCTAGGAAGACGTGCTCTACCGGCAAGCTGTCGCCATGGGCCTGAACGAGGATGACCCGATCACGCGTCGCCGCATGGCGCAAAAACTCGAATTCCTGACCAGCGACCTGGCACAGATGCAGGAAGCTGCCGAGGGTGAGCCCACCGAAGAGATGCTGCAAAGTGGCGCCGGCACCGCAGTTCGAAGCGGTTCGCGAACGGGTGCTGGAAGACTGGCATACAGTGAAGCGTGAAGAGTTCAACCTGCAATTTCTGGAAACCCTGAAAGAACGATTCGAAATCATAGTCGATGAATTGCCTGCAGACCGTTTGCTGGATGGGCAGATTGAAGCGGCACAGGATAGCCAGGCAAACGCCACATCATGATCGCTGATTTGGCAAAATTCCGTTGCCGCATCGTCGCAGGCCTGTTGCTGCTGTTCCTTGCTTTTCCCTTTGCCGCAGCGGCGGACGAATTCCGGCCCGCCTTGCTGGAAATCAACGAACGCGAAGGCGGTTGGGTAGACATCACCTGGAAGGTGCCGACCATGGGCGACCAGGTGCTGGCCCTGACGCCGCTGTTTCCGGACTTTATGGAACAGGTAGGTCCGGGTTCAGGACGGCAGGTTTCCGGAGCCTGGGTGGAAACCCGTTCATATCGCTCGAAGGAACAGCAGTTTTACCGTGCCGGAAAAGGTGACCCGGGTGGAACTGGCCATTTCTTACTGGCAGATGGGTACCATTCATATCCTGGAGGGGCTGGACCACCTGTTGTTCCTGCTGACACTGTTGCTGATCGTCAACGGTTTCTGGGCGTTGTTGAAAACAGTTACCGCCTTTACGCTGGCGCACAGTATTACTTTGGCGCTAGCCACGCTGGACCTGGTGCATATTCCCCCGGTGCCCACCGAGGCAGTGATTTCACTCAGTATCGTGTTGCTGGCCCTGCTGATGTTCAACGTTGGCGTGGAAACCGGGCAGGTGCTCTTCGTGACTGTTGTTTCCCTGTTGCTGGCAGGATTGCATCGCATGCATGGCCATACGGCGCTTACGCTGTCACGCGCCACACCTTATGCGATTGGCGGTATCGCTGCGTACTGGACCATTGACCGGCTGGTTACGACATTCACTATGTGACTAAATTTTGTACGGTAGTTCTATCAAGGAATTGCAAGGTATGAGCATGAAATCAAAGCCCCCGGGTATTCTGGCTGTGACGGCGGTGGCCACGTGGTCGGTTAATACCTAGACCAATAGTATTCTCTTATTCGAATTCAGCGTAAACTGGTAGTTACATTGTGTACATTGAGAGGGTGACTATAATCTTTCGCATTCATAAACTTTCAGTCCAAAGTGGACAAGTCGGATTCCACCGGGTTACCCGGACAGCAGTGCCAATCCGTAGCTCATGACTATCTCGATCGTTAAACTGTTTCGCCATGCGATATTGATGGTTTATTCCGGAGCCCTGGGCGTGGTTTTGACCCTGGTTACCGTTTTTGTCGTTATCATGAATGACCGGCCCGACCTCAGTGTCTGGCACACGACTGAGCTCGATGAAGAGTTCACCGTCGATTCTGATGTTTCATCTTTTGAAGATTACCTGGCCCTCGAGGAACGTTTGTTCAAACAACTGGATGACGAGGTTTATGCCAAAATCCCTGCTGATCAGCAGGGCCAAATTGTTCGTTATTACAAGGGCAGCCTGTCCGATCCGGATCGCTGGCCGCAAAACTGGAACCGCAGTTTCGAAATGCCGGTCGAACAGCCCCATGCCGGCGTATTGCTGCTGCATGGAATGTCTGACTCCCCTTACAGCCTGCGAAACCTGGGTGAAGCCCTGCACGAAGCAGGGGCCTACGTGGTGGGCCTGCGAATTCCGGGGCACGGAACAGCGCCTTCCGGGCTGATCAGTGTCACCTGGCAGGACATGGCCGCGGCCGTGCAACTCGCGATGGCGCACGTGGCTGAGAAAGCGAATGGCCAGCCTGTGCACATCGTGGGTTATTCCAATGGCGGGGCACTGGCCGTGAACTATACACTCGATTCGGTCACAGATTCGACGCTCCCCCAGGTTGACAAACTCGCTCTTCTTTCTCCGGAGATAGGTATTACAAAGGTCGCGGCGCTGGCTGTCTGGCAAGCCAGGTTGGGGTTATTACTTGGGCTGGATAAACTGGCCTGGAATGATATTTTGCCTGAATACGATCCCTTCAAATATGGCTCCTTTGCTGTCAACGCCGGCGATGTCGTGCATCGCCTGACCCATGAGATTCAGGTAAAGATTGCGGACCTGGACAGCGGCGGAAAGCTCGAGAAACATTCCAGCCCTGCTGGCATTTTCGTCAATCGTGGATGCAACCGTTTCGGCGCCTGACCTTATCAAGGGCCTGTTTAACCGGTTACCGCTAGGGGGCCATGAACTGGTGTTATTCAATATCAATACCCAGGCGAATATCGAGCCACTTTTGAAATGGAGCCCTGAAAAAATGTTCGGGGCTTTAATGGAAAATCCGGACCGGAATTTCACACTGAGCCTGGTCACCAACATGGGTATGAACAACCCGAAAGTCATGTTGGCCAGCATTGCACCGGGGCAGGATGAAAGCGTCGACAAAAACCTCGGATTGAGTTGGCCGGACGATATCTACTCCCTGACCCACGTGGCTTTGCCGTTTCCTCCGGACGATCCGCTGTATGGTGGTATGAAAGGGGTAAAAAGCCCTGGTATCCACCTGGGCGATATTGCATTGCGTGGTGAACGCGACGTACTGGAAGTGTCCGCTGCGAATATGCTGCGTTTGCGATGGAATCCATTCTATTCTTATGTTGAAGATAAGATCCTGGATTTTTTCGAGCTCTGACCCCTTTTTCACGTTTTGGGGTGCGAAATATTCCAGCTTTTCTGGATAACTGCGAACAGTAGCGCTGTCGTCAGGCCAAATACGACGATTCCCACCATGCCTTCTACACCGGCCAGTAACCGCCAATCCGCATTCAGCGTGATGTCTCCATATCCCAGCGTGGTGAACGTGACCATCGAAAAGTACAAGGCTTCACGAAGTGAATCGAGGCCGCCTTGTGCCGGAAGCGCCATAAACAGCAGTGCCCACAAAAAAGCTTCCAGTATGTGCAGCAGAATTAATACGCAGGAAGTTGACAGGATACTTCTGAACAGGCGTGTTGGCTGGTTCATTTGATGCCGTTTAGCAATTACCTTGCCCAGGCTGCTAAGCCACAACGCTGCTCCGGCCGTGTGTATCCCCACGGTCAGTGAGATCATTCCGATACTGATTAACAGTAAAACCATAATCTATGTACCTTACTCACAGGTTTATCAGGCATCAGAAAGTATAGCGCGCTGAAAACTGCAACTGAGCTGCCGTACCTTTGCTTTTATTTTTGTTCGTGCGCTTGCCCCATAGAAATTCCAGCCCCATGGTCACATGCTCCGTCGGGTTATAGAGAACATTCGCCGAAACCCGGATTGTGCCGCTGTAGTCATCATCATCCTGGAAACTGAAATTATCTATATCGACCCAGCCCAGGTTGAAGTTAGATCGCAGGAGGCCGGGCCATTTTTTAAAGAACCACCATTTCTTGGGCCAGATGTGCTGATAGGAAACATACCCCGCGAGAACGGGAAGCGCATGCAAATTACCCTCGGGGTCGAAAACAGCGTCGCCGCCGCCGACAGATTGCAGGTCATTGATGTAGTGGCCAATGCCTTTGCCGTAAGTGAGTTGCCAGACCAGGGAATCACCGCCGTCACCCCACCATGTCACAGGCTGCCTGCCGCCGGTGGTTATGCCCCAGCCGGTGGTACTGTCTGCTATTGCTCCGACTATCATTGTCACCGCGCATCTCCAGAGTAAATTGGCTTTCAAATCGCGCAAAACAAACCCCACCCGGTAGTTCCAGCGTCCCAGTGGCCCCAGCGGCATGCGGCCCAGACTGGCAATGAGGTCAAAACTACCTCGCTCGCTCTGACCGTTTAGCACATCGGTTTGAGGGTCTTCAAGGGCCAGTTTCAGCTGATAATTTTTCCCGAATTCAGGCGACCAGCGAATCTGCGAATGACGCAGCAATACCTCGCCGTTCATTCCTTCGACATCCACCTCTTCCGGTAGGGCAGATACGTCCATCAGAGTCGACCAGGTCTTTCCCGCCAGGAAAGAACGAAACTGACCAAAGCCGTGGCGCAGGCGAAACGTATCATTATCGCCGCGAAAATCTCCTTCCACAAAGGCACGGATTTCGCCTAGTTTGGTCTGCTCGCGATATTCCATGTTGACGCGGGTTTGATTGGCCGAAACCGAAGTGCCTTCTTTCGCACCCTGAACCGTTTGGCCATCCGGAGGAATACTGCCTACAATGAACCGGTCCGAAATCACCAGGGGATCGAAACTGTCGACGAGGGAGAGGTTCACATATCCGCCGATTTTCATCGCCGCGGTGGTTCCCGGAAGGTACCAGGCGCCGGGGAAATCCTTATCGTATATGGTGTTGGATGGGTCGTCCATGCTCTTTTTAAGATCTGCAATCTGCGAGGCTGCTGACTCGGGAGCCTTGGCCTGCTGTTTCACCAGCGCCTCCTTGGCCTTGTCCTGGGCACTTTGAACTTCCCCGTCAGCAGGCGTGTCTCCGTCAGCAGGCGTAGCTCCGTCAGCAGGCATAGCTCCTTCGGTGGCGGGTGCCGGCTGTTGTGCAACTACGGCGGCCGGCCTGGGTGGCGCCTCTTTCCCGGTAATCCCCTTGTCGCCCTGCAGTTGACGGATCAGTTCCCGTTGTTCAGCCAGTTCCTTGCGCTGGGCATCCAGTTCCTTTTGCTGCTGTGCCAGCAGGTTGGTCAATTCCTGCAGCGTCTCACGAAGGTCCAGACCTTGTGCCAGCGCAGGCTGGCCATAGAAAATGAGGCAACAAAAAATGACGGGCGAGATTTTCTTTTTTATCATCTGATGAGACCAGTTTATAACGCAGGCAGATTGTTAAAACGCGCATTCAAGACTGGAATATTACCATCCCTGCCAGAGTGCGCACAGGGGTCAGAGCCCTTTTATCAGGCCGGCATGCTGGATCATGGCTCCGACAGCGGGACTGGTGTTCACCGGGTGGATGACGATTCCCGGGTGATCGTTCCTGAACACCCGGAACACTTCATCTGCGAATCCCTGACCGATGCTTTCGACGTTTTTGAAATCTAATTCGATGTGTTTGAATTTATCCAGGTTCAACAGGAGGCGACGGGCTTCTGATCTGGAAATATACTTTTCGCCCAGCAACTTGACGTGGACTTTGCTCCTGGAGAATTGGTAGTCGAATTCTTTCGGAGCAAATTCGTTGAAAATGTCCTGGAGTCTCGTCCTGGAATCGCGGCGAACCTCGATTTGAACATGGGTTCCTTTCACAAAGCGGCGATTCGAAACGAAAACGTCTTTTAAACGCTTGCTCCACTCCACTTGTATCCGGTGCGAACGGATGACCAGTGCAGAGGCTGATTTCGATGAAAAAAATATGCCCTCGCCGGTGTGTGCTTCCGGCATCGTCGTGGTCTTGCCTTTCACCAGTTGCAGCAGGGCATCGTGTTCGTCGGGCAAGTCCAGTTTTTGTGCGATGGAGGCAAACACCCCGATTCCATTATCCCTGATCTCGGCCTTGACGGAGCCGGGCTCCAGGGTGGCGGAAACCCGTACTTTCCTTGATTCCGAATGATCTATGGCATTGTTCAGCATCTCGGTAAAGACATATTGGAATACCGTTTCCGGTTCGGAATTCAGCGCGTGGGACAGGTTCAGGCTGAGCGCAAGACGTTGATACATGCGATTTTCGTCGAGGCCTTCGGTAACAAACTCTCCACCATAGGATTTTGGCTGCGGTAGCTGCCCCGGTAGCGAGTAACGAGTGTTTCGTGTGGCGCCGGTGCGCACCACCCTGCCTTCGTCGATGAGGCGGTTGAGATGCACATTGAGCGCCTGCCGGCTGATACCAAGGTGCCTGCAGAGTGCTTTACTGCCTGAGCTTCCCTGTTGCTGCAAGAATGCCAGGATGGTTTCACGGGTGGACATCGGAAGTCTCCGCGGAAACATTTTGTCAACTTTATGTCAATATATATTAAATAATATTGTCAATAATTATGTTCGATGATTTGCCTATTTGTCAACTTTATGTCAATCAAATAAAATTTTATCGTCAATTAAATGGTTCTGACTGCTAATTTTGGATGTTGTTTATTTCCAAAATCAATCGTGTATCATTCGAACTGGCTAAACCATCACTGTTGGACAAGATAAGGAACCTTATGAACATCAGAACTAAAGTATTGAGCGCCGCGATTTTGCTTGGCATCACATTGCTTGCATCAGGCAATGCCATCGCCAAAGATGAAATTGATGGCTCTGAAAATCTGATTTGCGCGGCTTTCGATGTGTCGGCTTGCCTGGAAGGGGGACGGTGCACCAGGGGCGAAGCCAGATCATTCGATATGGCTGAATTTATGAACGTGGATTTCAAGAAGAAGATAGTCCATGCGACATACGATGCCGAAAGCGACAAGACAGCCAATTCCCCGATCAAGAACATGGAAGCCAGTGGAAATCAGCTGATTCTCCAGGGCGTTGAGAACAATCACGGCTGGACCATGGCAATAAACCGGGTAACCGGCAGAATGAGCATTGGAGTGGTCGGTGATGAAATTAATTTTTCAATTTTTGGCGCCTGCAAGGCTCTCTAAAGGAATTCAACCATGAAATTAAATACGAATCGACCCAAGATTTTAGTGCTTTGTGCGCTCAGCGCCATTGCAATCACTTCCAGTATTCCAGCCCAGGCCGATGGCGCCGGTGCATTTCTCGGTGGCATCGCAGTAGCCAGGATAGGTCAAAACGTGCGTGATCGGCGGGACTACGAGGAAGATCAGGCTTACTATCAGCAACAACAGGCCCAGGCGTCTAAACCAAGCGCGGAACAGCAACTTGCTGAGCTTCAGACTATGGCTCAGAAAGGTTACATCACGCCGGAAGAGTACAAAGCCAAGAAGAAAGCAATTCTCGACGCAATGTAAGAGAATTCTGAAGATTGCCGGTCGCGACTATTCTTTCAGGCGTGCGGGCGGCCATCGCCGTGTCGCTGGTCCCGGCGAGTGTGGTGGGTGGTGTCTGGGCGGCGCTGTGGGCAATGAACTCAGGTATCGACTCCGTGATGGTCGTCTTTCCGATCAGCCTGGCCAGCCTCGTGCTGGTTATAGTGATGGAGCGCATTCTTCCCTACCGGCGTGAATGGAACCATTCTCATGGCGACCTGCGCACAGATGCACTCTACTATCTGACCCAGTTTCTCGTCGGCGGTCTGCTCGCGCCCGTGCTCGCGGTACTCACGATCATCATCGGTGGCTGGCTGTCTGCGCAGATGGGCGGTTCGCTGTGGCCCTATGGCTGGCCGATCCTGGCGCAGGTGCTTTTGGCCACGATCGTGCGGGAGTTCTTCGACTACTGGGCGCACCGCAGCATGCATGAATTTGACTGGTTATGGCACTTTCATGCGACCCATCACAGCGCGCCGCGGGTTTACTGGCTAAACGCCACGCGGGCCCATCCTGTAGAAATTGCCTATCGTTTCAGTTTCGTCTGGGTGCTGCCGCTGGCCGTGCTTGGCGTACCCACACAGGTGCTGGCGCTGGCGACCGTGGCCGCGGTGGTTGTCGATGCCTTCCAGCACGCGAACATCGCGATTCGGCTCGGGCCGCTGAGCTGGATCTTCAGCATTGGCAACCTGCACCGCTGGCATCACTCGCGAGTGCGCCGTGAATCCGACGCCAACTACGGTAACGCCTACATTATCTGGGACGTGGTCTTTGGTACGCGCTTCCTGCCAAAGGACCGCGAGCCTCCAATGGATGTTGGAATTGGAGGTATGGATGCATTCCCGACCGGGTTTTTTGCCCAGTGGTGGTCACCCTTTCGCTGGGCACAGATCCGACGTGACAGTTTGATTAAAAGGGGTCTTAAAGGTTAGCAATAAATCATGGGGTGTACTACATTAAACCTTCAATCAACAGGTGACTGAACCGGCGTCGCGCAGGTGAAGATGAATAAATGGGAATCCACTACATGAGAATGACCGTTGCTTTTTTTGCCATTTTGCTGCTGGCCGGCTGCGCCTCCTACGGGGTCGTGCAGAATACGGCGATTACAGGCCAGCAGGAGACCATGGAATACTCGATCAGGTCGCATAGAGCTTTGGATATGAATCATGATTTGGCGTTCAACCTGTCATTTTCGGGCGGGGGAACCCGGGCTGCCGCATTTGCCTACGGTGTCATGCTGGAACTCCGCGATACGAAAGTCACCATTAACGGTGAAACCGTCAGTATGCTGGACCAGGTCGACAGCATCAGTTCGGTCTCAGGCGGCAGTTTTACGGCCGCCTATTATGGACTGCACGGCGACGGACTGTTTGAGACCTTCGAAGACGTATTTCTTCGCTACGACGTCGAAAAGCAACTGGTCCGGCAAGTGCTCAACCCCTTCCACTGGTTTGGCAGTAAAGGCCGGACGGAACGGGCTATCGAATTCTACGACAAGAAAATATTTCACGGTGCAACCTATGCCGACATGGTCCAGCCCGGCCGGCCACTGATCGTCATCAATGCCTCTGACCTGGCGTACGGGGTGCGTTTTTCATTCCTGCAGGAATATTTTGACCTGCTTTGCTCTGACCTGATGACTTTCCCGGTTTCCCGGGCAGTGACCGCATCGTCGGCTGTGCCGATCGTGTTTAATCCCGTGGTGGTCGAGAACTATCGGGATTGCGAAGGCCATGAACTCGCCATGATGAAATCAATTCGCCAGCGCGCCGACGCGGGAAACGATGCTGAGTTCAACCTGTTGGCGGATGGGCTGGAGTCCTATGCAGATAAAAACCAGCGTAAGTACATTCACTTTGTCGATGGCGGCATCACGGACAACATGGGGCTTCGCGCCCTGTATGACGTGGTCTCAATTTCCGGTGGCCCGAAGGCTTTCATGAAAAAAGTCAACGCAGAGATGCCAGGCAAGCTGGCTATTATTTCAATCGATGCCTCGACCTCACCGGCTTATGAGATGGACGAGACCAACAAGCAGCCATCGATCGCGCATTCAATCGGGGCGATGTCGGGTGTGCAACTCCATCGCTACAATGCCTCGACCCTGGAGCTGATGGAAAACACTCTTCATGAGTGGCAGGAATCTTTCGAAAAAGACGGTAAAACGATGACGCCCTACTTCGTTGAAATCAGTTTCGAGGGCATTCAGCAGATGCAATCCAGGCAGTATTTCAACAAGGTGCCAACCTCTTTTTCGCTCACGGATGAGCAGGTCGACAAATTGATCGCCGCGGGAAGGGAACTACTCCGCAATCACCCGGTGTTCCAGCAGTTGCTGGCGGACCTCAACGAGGGGTGAGGTCTAATCCATCGTGATCTTGAGGCCGCCTGCGGCCAGGCTGAGAGCCAGTCCCTGGTTGCTGGATGTGAGGTGCAGAATGACGCCGTGTTTGTTTTCCAGCCAAAGGCCACCGACACCTTTGATCAGGGTAGCGCTGGCCTCTGCAGCCACATAGGTTCCAGCAAAATCTTTCACTTTATCCAGGTGATAGACATTACCGGTGATATGGATTTTTTGTACGTCGATTGATACGCCCAGCGACAGGCCGCCGGTCTTGAAGCTGAAAGACTCGTCTCCCATAAGCAGCGTGCCGCCGCCCATGGTGCCGCCGATCAGCGCCATGACCTGGGTTTCATCGATAACCATCTTGCCCGACGGTGTCTCGTCAGCGGCCAGAACCTGGCCGCCCGTCATCAGAAATGCCGCGGCCGCGACAGTAAGTAACATGTGCTTCAACAATTTTGTGACTCCTTCAAACCCTGTCATTATTACTCTTCCTTAAGCGGTCCTTAAATTGTACAAAACCCAACGATGACTTGCATCTTGTAAGATTGACCCCTCATTTATTCAACCCGGGTGACATCCAGAGCGAAAAAGGTGTATTTCGCATCGTGGGAGGTCAGAGCAACGGCAGTACGCTCATGGATTTGTCCTCGTAAATCAACGGGTTGCCCTTGGTTTAAGAATAGCAGGTTGGTTTGAAACTGCTGCCGGCAACCCTGGATGTGGTTATTTGCCAAATCTGCCTTGGGAAAGTAGGTTTCTCTGGGTTCTTGCCATATAATGATTGGCTGGATTGATAGTTATCACAACAAGCATTCCCTTTTTTTTCCGGAGTAAATACCCTGATGAAATTTAAATTGATGAGTTTTGCCATTGCCCTGGTTTTTTCATTAGCTTTACAGGCAGGTGAAAAATCTGTTGCTGCTGAAAAGCCCTCTTTTTCCGCAACCCAAACGGTGCAGCTGACTGCCTCGGTCGTTGCAATTGACCGGGAAGCACGCACGATTACGCTTCAGGGACCTGAGGGGAATACACACACACTTCCGGATGACCCGGATTCCAACAACAACAACATAGACAAGATTGAAATTGGCGATACCGTCAATGTCGAGTTTGTTCAGAACATGACCATCGAAGTATTTGCCAATGATGGCATGGAGCCCGGCGCTGGAATCATGGCTGCCAAGGGCACGAACAAGGAAGGCGAAACCCCGGCAGCGATGGAGATGATTACCACGGTCGCCACGGCCACGGTTGAGGACATCAATATCGAAGCCAATACCTTCAAATTGAAATGGCCCGGTGGACAGATCAAGGAATACCAGGCACAGAATCCGGAAAATCTGAAAAAAGCGGATGTTGGCGATCTGGTTGTAACAACGCACACAGAAGCAGTTATCCTGACATTGAACGAAGTTCCCGCCGGGTAAGGGGGAGCAGCAATGCAGGTACTTGGAATAGATGTAGGCGGAAGTGGTATCAAGGGCGCGCTGGTTGATGTTGTGACGGGCGAGCTTATTGGTCAGCACATCCGCCTGCTGACGCCGGGTTCATTTGAGGTTGAAGCGGTAACGGAAACGATCGCCCGCCTGATTGGCAGGTTCGATCACGAGGGGCCGGTTGGCGTGGGTTTTCCCTGCGCTGTGGCCGACGGCCTTGTACTTACTCCCCCCACCGCACACCACGTTCCCGGTTGGGTTGGTCAGTCGGTCAACGATCTGTTTTCCGAGGCAACGGGCTGTGATGTGACGGTGTTGAACGATGCCGACGCGGCTGGATTGGCCGAGATGCGGTTTGGCGCCGGCAAAGGTGTGCGGGGTGTGGTCATCACCGTCACCCTGGGTACAGGGGTCGGCGGAGGTCTGTTCATGGATGGCAAGCTGGTTCCGAATCTCGAGATTGGGAAAGTCTTTCTGGCCGGCCATGATGAAGTTGTGGAGCAGTACGTGGCCAGCCGGATCAAGAAAGAACAGGGGCTTAAATGGCATGAATACGGCGAGCGCCTGAACGAATTCTGCCTGCATGTCGAACACGTGTTTTCACCGCAAATGATCATCATTGGCGGTGGAGTAAGCGATAAGCACGAAAAATTTCTTCCGGATTACCCGTTAAAGCGCACAGCAGTAGTCCCGGCCAGGTTACGCAACAAGGCGGGGATTTGCGGAGCGGCTGTCTGGGCTGCAGAAGCAGCCTAGCCGTCCTCTTTTTTTCAGCTTAACTCGCTGGATACTTCGGCGATTAGTCCGCGCAGCCAGCGGTGGGCCGGGTTGTGATGCAGTAAGGGACTCCAGGCCATTTTCAGTTCAATTTCCGGAATCTCAAACGGTGGCGTCAGAATGATCACGCCGGGGTTGTCCTTGAGCAGCCGGGCAGCCTTGCTCGGTAACGTAATGATCAGATCGCGCAGCTCCGCCAATTGCATGGCTGCCTGGTAATGCCGCGTGAACACTCGGATCCTGCGGTGCTCTCCGAGCTTCGCCAGGGCATCGTCAACCCAGCCCAGGTGTTTGTCATCTGCGGGTTCTACGCCGACGCCTATCCCCATCCCGGTCTTGCTGACCCAGACATGGCTTGCTTCAAGGTAGGATTGCAGCGTGAAATCGTGGCGAATCGGATTGTGTTGGCTGATCAGGCAGGAGAAGCTGTCGCGCCAGATCGTTCGCTGGTGAAATGACTGCGGCAATGAGTCGAAGCGGTTGATGACCATGTCGACGTTGCCCCCCTCCAGATCCTGCAGGCTGACATCGCTGGGAGTAAGAATATCCAGCGTGATGTTGGGCGCCTCGGAGCGCATGCGTCGCAACAGGTGCGGCAACAGCGTGGACTCACTGTAGTCACTGACCGAAATTCTGAATACGCGGTCTGCGCTGAATGCTTCGAAGCCCTTGTCAGGCTCTACAGCTTTTTCCACCGAAGCAACGATTTCCCGAACCAGGGGCTGCAGGGACAGGGCGCGTTCGGTGGGGTTCATGCCGGTGCTGGTCCGGACCAGCAGTGGATCGTCAAACAACTTCCTCAGCCGGCGCAGTCCATTGCTCATGGCGGGCTGGCTGATCCCCAGGCTTTCCGCCGCGCGGGTGACGTTCCGCATTCGCAATAGAACGTCAAGGTAAACCAGTAGATTTAGGTCAATGCTCTTGAGGTTCATTCCATACTATTATCGTCTGAGGACCTCTTTTTTCGGACTCTGCCATACATTCACAGAGAAAATGACGAATATAAGATCCATTGATTAGATTTATTTAGCAAGACTAACTAGACTGAGTAGAGGTTGCAAGAACTTCCGCTCGATTTTTCACAAGTAATTCAATAGGTAAAGAGGATTCACCATGTCAAAATACACCGACGATATCGCCTCTCTGGAAGGCGTACGCGAAGCTGCCGGCGGTTCGTGGGACGCTATCAGCCCTGAGTCTGCCGCGCGTATGCGTGCTCAAAACCGCTTCAAAACCGGCCTGGATATCGCCCAGTACACGGCCGACATCATGCGCCGTGATATGGCCGAATACGATGCCGACACGCTCACAGTACACCCAGTCCCTGGGTTGCTGGCACGGTTTCATCGGCCAGCAGAAAATGATTTCCATCAAGAAGCATTTTGGCAGCAACAAGAAAAAATACCTCTACCTGTCGGGCTGGATGGTTGCAGCGCTGCGGTCAGAGTTCGGTCCGCTGCCAGATCAGTCCATGCACGAGAAAACCTCGGTGTCCGCGCTGATCGAAGAGCTGTACACCTTCCTGCGCCAGGCAGATGCCCGCGAATTGGGCGGCCTGTTCCGCGAGCTGGATGCAGCCCGGGCAGCCGGCGATGACGTGAAAGCAAGCCGCTGTCCAACGGCAGATCGATAACTTCGAAACCCACGTGGTGCCGATCATTGCCGACATCGACGCCGGTTTCGGTAACGCGGAAGCCACCTACCTGCTGGCCAAGCAGATGATCGAAGCGGGTGCCTGCTGCCTGCAGATCGAAAACCAGGTATCCGACGAGAAGCAGTGTGGTCACCAGGACGGTAAAGTCACCGTTCCGCATGCCGACTTCCTGGCCAAGATCAATGCCTGCCGTTACGCCTTCCTGGAACTGGGCATTGATAACGGCGTCATCGTTGCGCGCACCGACTCACTGGGCGCCGGTCTGACCAAGCAGATTGCGGTGACGCACGGAGCCGGGCGACCTGGGCGATCAGTACAACTCGTTCCTCGATTGCGAAGAAGTTTCGCTGGAAGACATGAACAATGGTGACGTCGTTCTGAACCGCGACGGCAAACTGCTGCGTCCCAAGCGCCTGCAATCCAACCTGTTCCAGTTCCGGGCCGGCACCGGCGAAGACCGTTGCGTGCTGGACTGCATTACGTCACTGCAAAATGGCGCCGACCTGATCTGGATCGAGACCGAGAAGCCGCACATCGGCCAGATTGGTGGCATGGTCAATCGCGTACGCGAAGTCATCCCCAACGCGAAGCTGGTTTACAACAACAGCCCGTCGTTCAACTGGACCCTGAACTTCCGTCAGCAGGTATTCGATGCCTGGGAAGAAGAGGGCAAAGACGTGTCCGCCTACGATCGCGACCAGCTGATGAGCGCTGAATACGACGACAGCGAACTGGGCAAGGCCGCGGATGACAAGATCCGTACCTTCCAGGCGGATGCCGCACGTGATGCCGGTATCTTCCATCACCTGATCACCCTGCCGACCTATCACACGGCTGCACTGTCTACCGATAACCTGTCGAAAGAGTACTTCGGTGACCAGGCCATGCTGGGTTACGTGGCCGGTGTTCAGCGCAAAGAGATCCGCCAAGGCATCGCCTGTGTGAAACACCAGAACATGTCGGGTTCCGACATCGGTGATGACCACAAGGAATACTTTGCCGGTGAAGCCGCGCTGAAAGCGGCGGGTGAAGACAACACGATGAACCAGTTCGGCTAACGCCTGATCAGCCGGAAAGCAGGCCCCCAAGGTCCACACCTTCTTCCAGGCCGGAAAGGGCGGCTTGCGGAACGACCGCCTCGGCGGCGCCTGGCTTCACCCATTCAGCGGCCTGGGCGATGATTCGTTCGGTTGAGGTCCGCCCTTCGATGTCGGCGCCGGGAGTCCGCAATGGAACCTCGCCGTCCGGGTTGGGCAGGGTCTCACGCTGCGGGAACATCTCGCCATACACGCCGCCTGCAACCGCGGATCCGATCAGGATGCTATAGGTACCGCGTCCGTGGTCGGTTCCCTGGGCGCCGTTAGCAACCAGTTGCCGGCCAAAATCACTGGCGAAATAGAAAGTGAGTTGCTCGTGCGCGGGCCGTTCCACATAAGGCAAGCCTTCGATGGCCGCCAGCGCGTTGGCGAGGCCGCCATCCAGGCTGAAAATATCCTGCAAGTTGGCACTTATTTCCAGTGCTTCGTTGTCGTGGCTGTCCCAGCCCCCGTAACCCATTGAAACGATGCCCAGTCCCAGTGCGTCCGGTATCTGGCAGACATCGAACAGGTTGCGGCATTGCTGTGCAAACTCAGGCGAATTGAGCTCCAGCGCCACCAGGTCATCCGGCAGTGGCGTGCAGGCATCCAGGCTTTGCTGGACCTGGTCGCCGATGGCGCGCAGGGCGGAATTGTGCTGGAAAAAGACGTGATATGGCCAGTTGGCCGGTTTCTCCAGCGCCGTTTCCTGTGCACGGGTGTCGTAATAGGCGCGTAATGCACGGGCCATGATGTTGCGCCGGGTAGCCGCCCCTGACATTCGGGAGCATACGCCGAAACGAAGCAAACATAAC
>CAVWXL010000024.1:0-103466 GCA_963759035.1 uncultured Gammaproteobacteria bacterium | reverse complement strand
CTTTGTAGCCGGCCTCGAGCAGTTCCAGACAAGCATGGGAGCCAATGTAGCCGGCCCCGCCCGTAACAAGAATTGTTTCAGACATTGCTAAAATACTCCACGGTACGAGGAAGACCATCGTCCAGTGAAATTTTCGGCTGCCAGCCCAGCACTTCATTGGCCTGAGTGATATCCGGCTTGCGCTGGGTAGGATCATCCTGCGGCAGCGGTTCGTAAACCACTTTTGAACCTGAACCGACCAGATCCACCACTTTCTCTGCCAATTCCCTGATCGAGAACTCACCCGGATTGCCCAGGTTGATCGGGCCGGTCACCGCCTCGTCGCTTTCCATCAGGCGAATCAGGCCATCGACCAGGTCATCCACGTAACAGAACGACCGGGTCTGGCTGCCGTCGCCGTAGATCGTGATGTCCTTGCCCTGCAGCGCCTGCACGATGAAGTTCGAGACCACCCGGCCGTCATTCGGCTGCATGCGCGGGCCGTAGGTGTTGAAGATCCGCGCCACCTTGATGGGCAGCTGGTGCTGGCGGTGGTAATCGAAGAACAGGGTCTCGGCGCAGCGCTTGCCTTCGTCGTAGCAGGAACGGATGCCGATCGGGTTCACATTGCCCCAATAGTCTTCGGGCTGCGGGTGCACCTCCGGGTCGCCGTACACCTCGCTGGTGGATGCCTGCAGAATGTCGCGCGCCGGGCGCTTGGCCAGGCCCAGCATGTTGATCGCGCCGTGCACGCTGGTCTTGGTGGTCTGCACCGGGTCGCGCTGGTAGTGGATCGGTGATGCCGGACAGGCCAGGTTGTAGATCTGGTCGACCTCCACGTACAGCGGAAAGGTCACGTCGTGGCGCATCAACTCGAAATTGGGGTGGTCCAGCAGGTGCACGATGTTGCGCCGGGTGCTGGTGTAGAAATTGTCCACGCACAGCACATCGTGGCCCTGCGGACAGCAGGCGCTCACACAGGTGCGAGCCCAGAAAGCCGGCGCCGCCGGTGACCAGGATTCTAAGGTGGATCCTTCTGGAGAAGTAGTCATTTATCGCCCGGTTCATCCAATTCATTGTAAATGAAATCACGGCCGAGGAAGCGCTGCAGGTACCAGCTTCGTTTCAGGTACAGATGGAAGGCAAAAGCCACCGCAAGAAACTCCAGAAACTGACGTAGTCCGGTAAACCAGCTCAGTTCGAAAAATAAGGCCTATAGCCGCAGCCAGCACCAGCGAATCGCCTGATCATCAGCCAGGTCTGCCGCACCGTGAAACCGGCCCGCAGGAAGGCGTGGTGAAAGTGGTGTTGATCCGCCTGCCAGTGCGAGACCCTCCGGCCCGCCAACGGCGCCAGATGACGGTTGTTGTATCCAGCAACGGAACGGCGAACAACCACACGGCGGTGATCGGCATAAAGGCCCTGGCCCCCGCTTCATTGTGGTCATTGCCCAATGCGATAAAACACCAGGCCAGGAAAAAACCCAGGAACTGCGAACCCGAATCCCCCATGAACACCCGGGCTTTCGGGTTCCAGGGAAAGCGGGCATTCAGCAACAGGTAACCAAAGACCGCCGAAAAAGCCACCAGCAGCAGCAAATGGATATTGAATTGCTGGGCCATATCCAGCCAGCAATGGCCATACCACCGGCTGCCACCATGAAGATCGAGCCGGAAAGTCCGTCCATTCCGTCGATCATATTGAAGGAATTGATCACGCCCATGGCCGCAAACAACGTGAGCGGAATACTCAACCAGCCCAGCGTGACCATGTTATCCCAGAACAAGCCGCCCGAAATCATCCAGCCATACATCGGAATAGACGATGATGATCATACAGGCGACCACCTGCACCAGGAAACGAACGCTGGCGGACAACGGGCGGTAATCGTCGATAATCCCGACCACGAACATCAACAGTCCGCCCATCGCCAGCCCTTGCACTAATATGCTGCCCTCGCACAGGAACATCATCATCAGGCCGGAGGTGATCAGCAGGGCCGGTCCACCGGTCAGCGGGGTCGGTATCTTCATGCACTTTGTGTTCGCCGGGGTGATCCACCAGGCCGGTTTTTCTGGCCAACGGAATCAGCCCCAGGCAAAGCCCGGCGGTGACCAGTGTGGCGACAAGTGTCAATGCAATCATTCAGAGCCCTTCCCTGACTGAATCCTGGTTTGTACCGATGAATAGGATTGCGCACATGCTACACCCATGACAAGGGCATAGACCATTGCAACTGCCGGCATCTGCAGACCGAAGTCAACCATGGCATGCACCGCGACCAATACCGTGGCCGCTACTCCGGCAGCCGGGTAGACCCAATCGCGATGCCGCACGACCAGACCCTTGAGACAGGTCAACGCCAGGCCCAGCACGGCGGCAAACAAGCAGAACGCGGCTGGCAGACCCATTTCGAACATGTTTTCCAGGAAGGTATTGTGCGCCCGGCTGACCAGCTTGGTGATTTCCTCGCCTTTGTAGAGTCTGAAAGGCATCTTCGAAAGCCCCATAACCAAAGCCCAGTAGTCGGGTTATCGGCGATACCCGACGTTATCTGGCTGAAAATGATCATGCGGAGATTAGAATCCAATCTCGGTCGCATCTATGCGCTGCAACAATACTTCGCTGCTGATGAAAAACGCAATGACCGAAACCAGCAGCGCAGATACTGCAATGGCCCGGGCGCGGATACTTACCGTGCGCTGTTTACGGTCAATCAACAACAGCAGCACAAAACCACCGCAGACGGTGGCCACGAAACCGCCGCGCGAGTGCGTGGAGATCAGGGCTGAGACCATCAGGATCAGCCCGGCCAGCGGCGCCCAGGCGCGGGCCAGGAAGCGGTCGAACCGTTTTTGCCGACTCTGCATGGCCATCATCGGATAGCGCGGCGCCCGCATCATGTGGTCGAAAAAGAACGCCGTTGCACAGATCACCGCGATACCCAGCCAGTTGGCGAAATGATTGCGGTTGACGAAGGTTGCGCGCACGTCACGGCTGAAGGAATCGTGCTGGTACCAGTTGAACTCGCGCAAAAGCCCCCAGTACGACAGTAATCCATAAAGGGAATAAATCACCGCAGCGATGAAAATCCAGCGGAACGCCCTTTGTGCATTTTCACGGTCGCGGGCCAGTTGAAACGAAAGGAAAAAGACCAGGCCGTAGGACAGCAATCGCATAATGGCGGTGTAATTGTCTTCAGGCGCCACCGAGATCGCCCCGGGTAGTTCGACACCCAGGGCGGCCCCGGCCAGGGCCCAGACCGGGTGTTTCCAGTCAGCTGGAACCCAGGGCTGAGCCTGGACCCAGGCCCAGGCCAGCGCCAGCAGGAACAGCAGAGGGATCAGCCAGTGCAAGCCGGTGAACAAACGGCGCCGGCTGAGCACGGCGCCGAGCAACCAGGCCAGCACCAACACCGCGGCCAGGAAAGCGAGCAGGCTCCAGGACCAGTCGCGGTTGCTGGCCAGTGGTATCGGACTCAGCAAAACCAGCAGTGAGAGAAGCACGAAGGTTGTCTTGTCGAACCAGTTCGCCATCGCCCTATTCCTTCACCAGATCCTGGACCTTTCCAAATTTCCGGATCCATAGCTTGTCACGGGTCTGGATGGTCTCTGGAAACGCATCACGGGCCAGGCGGGCGGTATCGAGGTCCGGGTAGTTGCCTTGCACCAACACGTACAGAGGTTTGCCGGAACTACCTGCTGTATAGATTGCGAAAGGAGCCAGTTGCTCATAACCCTCGACAAGGCCATTGACCTTTTCCCGCGTGCTCAGCGCAATCACCTGCAAAGTGTAGTGATCGGGATCCTGGGCAAGAATCCAGGATTTGTCATGCAAGAGCGGAGCCTGGAGGGGTGGGCTCTGTGGAGGTGGACTCTGAGGCGAAGCAGGTTCTGCAAAGCCGCTTCAGCTTCCTCATCGCCCTGCGCCGATGCTGCGGCCAGGTACTGCATGCCCATGGTTTCATCCTTTTCGGTACCCCAACCCTTCAGATAGAAAACGCCCAGGTTGTACTGTCCGTCCACATCGCCCTGCCGCGCTGCCTGGCTGAACCACCAGAATGCCTGGTCAAGGTCTTTCGGTACGGCAACACCGTCGCTATACAGGTAGCCCAGCTTGGCCTGTGCGCCTGCATGGTTGAGCTCCGCTGCCCTGATCAGCCAGTCACGGGCCTGGTAAAAGTCACGGGGGACCCCTTGCCCCTGCCAGTAAAGCATGGCGATGGCGTAGTAGGTTTCGGCATAGATCGCTGGCCGTAAACGGGTGCGCGGCGCAGCTGCAAATTCCTGCCACTCCTCCATCGCGGTAATGTAATCACCGGCCTGGTAAGCGTCGAGGCCGGACTGGTAGTCAGCAGCCAGCGATGGGACCACCAGCACCAGGCACAGCAACAACGCATTGCGAAGGCGGGTCATAATGCCTGGCCTGTCTGCAGGAGGCGTTGTTGGCTGCCTTCCAGCACCAGGGCAGTCAGCAAGCCGGTCTGGTAGGCGCCGGTATCAATACCGATCCGGTTGGGCAACAGCTTCAACCTGCTCACTGATGGTATGGCCATGAACAATGATGGCGCCGTGGTTTTTCGAACTGCTGGTGAATTCATCTCGGATCCAGAGCTGGTCTTCAAACGCCTGTTTTTCCAACGCAACACCCGGGCGGATGCCGGCGTGCACGAAGTAGTAGCTCCCCCCGGACCAGAATGGCAGACAGGATTCCAGGAATTCCAGGTGGGCCTGCGGCAGTTCATCGGCGAGGCAATCGCGGATGGCCGTCAGTTCCTGGCGGGATTTAAATACGCCAACGTGAATTCCATAACTGCGCAGCGTCGCAGCCCCGCCCCAGTTCAACCAGCCGACCATAGCGACCGGGTCGAGCAGGAAGTCCGTCATGGCCTGCTCATGGTTGCCCAGCAAGTAGACCGGCTCGAAACCTTCCAGGTCCTGACGGATAAGGATATCCATCACCTCGCGGGATTGTTCACCACGATCAATGTAATCACCCAGGTACAGGACTTCCAGGGTACCTTCGAATCCCTCTGCATCACGTCTGATTGTGTCATGAAGTTCGCTGAGCAAGTCGGCACGGCCATGGATATCTCCGACGCAGTACATGCGTTTACCCGGCGGATAAACCGGCTGCACGGTCTCACGGTCGATGCGCCGGAATCTATCGAACACGGGGGGCAATGGCTTGCTCCATTTCCTGCAGGACAGAGCTATCGGTGGAAATCAGCAGGGACGATACCCGTCGAAAATCCAGTTCGCCGCGCTTCATCGCCAGGCTAACGTCCTTCTGCCGAAGCTGCCATGCCAGAAGTGTCTGGTTACGCAGCAATCCCCTGGCCTCTTCATCCAACTGACCGAGCCGGGAATACCCCAACTGCAGCCGTGAAATCAGCAAGGCGGGCTCGACGCGGCCGGTGTAGATCGACATCTTGAAAGCCTCACTGATGCCATTGTCCCTGAAGGAAAGCCAGGACTGGGCGTGTCCGCGGCGCAACCAGGCTCGTGGTTGCACCGGCGCCAATCGAAGTGATTGTTCGGCCGCATTAATCACCTGCTCGAAGCCCTCACGTTGCTGGTACAGCGGCATTGAGCCATCCAGCCCTTGCAGGTAGTACAGCAGGCCCAGGCCGTTCCAATAGCGCTGATGATTATGAATAGCGATGCTTTGACGGGTCCGTTGCTGTAATTGATCAAGCGGGTCCGACGGCAGCTCGCCGGTCAGGTAGTAACGTTCAAGGGTCGATTGTACCGGCAGGTAGTTCAGCGCAGCTTTTGACCGTGGCCAGGACATCAGCATCAGGCCCGCAGACAATACCGCCATCAGGACAAAGAGAATGGGTTGACGGGCGGATAAAAAAATTGGCTCAGCTCTCGTAATATTGCCCGTAACGGCCATAGTGGTAATAGTATCCGGAATCGCCATAGCCCAGTTGGCCGTAGCGTTTCAAGTCCACGTTCTGCAGCACCACCCCGGCGATATCGGTACCGCCGTCCGCAGCGTTTTCAGGGCCGCTTTGACTACCTTTACCGGGGTTTTATTCCAGCGGATCACGAACAGGGTTTTGTCGACGATCCGGCCGATCAGGCGGGCGTCCGACACTGCCATCACCGGCGGGGTGTCAATGATGACAAAATCTGCAATGGCTCGCAGCTCTTCAACGATGTGCTTCATCCGCTGTGAGGAAAAAATATCCGTAGCGTTGGCGAACTTGGCGGTACCGGGTGGCAACAGCAGGAGTTCACTGTCTGGATCCTTGACCAGGAAATCCATCGGTTGCGCGTCGTGGTCCAACACGAAGTCTGTCAGGCCCTTGTCGTGCTTGGGCAGCCCCAGTTTCTTTTCAATGGAAGACCGCCGTAGGTCAGCATCCACCAGGATGACTTTCTGTTCATTTTGAGCCAGTGTCCTGGCCAGCGACAGGGCCAGTGTAGTTTTTCCTTCAGCCGGCACCGATGAAGTCACCTGGATCACCCGCGGCTCCCGGTCGGGGTCGGTCAGTGACAACGACACTTTAAGCGTATTTATAGCCTCCACGAAACCCGATTGCCGCTGATTCAAAGGCTTGTCATGTGGCTCAACCTTGTCGCTTTCCAACGGAATGATGCCGAGCGTGTGCAGTTGCAACTGTTTTTCGATCTGCTCCGGATTGGTCACGCCCGGATTCAGCGCCTCCAGGCCGAGTACCAGCAAGGCTGAAACCATGAATCCACACAGAAAGAAATCATCATGGTCATTCGTCTGTTACATTCGGGTAGACCGGCGATGACGGCACCTGGGCCTTTGACAACACACGGGCTCCCGACTCACTCATGCCTTCCGAGGCACTGGTCTGCTTGAATTGCTCAAGAAAGGTTTCGAACAGTGCCCGGCTGGCGGCCGCCTCCCGCTCCAGAGCGCGCAACTGGATGGACTCACGTTTTTGCTCACCCGTGGCCTGTTGCGCTTCGCGCAAAGAGGCTTCCAGGCTATCCTCTCGCGCACGCGCGAACTCGATGTCGCTTTGCAGGCTGGTCTCGATTTTTCCCAGTTCTTCGTCGATACGCTTCTGAATCTGCTCAAACTCGGCCCGTGACTGCAGCATGCGCGGATGCCTGGGGCCGAATTCGGCTGATAATTCGGAGATTTCCTGCTGGGCCGTTAGCTCCTGCGTTCTCAACTGTCCCGAGCACGTCTGAATCCAGTAAACGCAGGGCCGCTTCGGCACCCGCCTCGTCCTGTTGAGCCAATTGACGGGTCTGGCGCAGATGAACCTCAGCTTCCGCACGTTCTGCCCGCGCGATGATGAGTTCACTGTTTAATCGGGAGAGTTGTTCGCTCAACAGGTTCGTTCCACCCACGTCCGTCAAGCCATATTCGCTGCGGTACATTTCCACCGCCTGCTCGGCGTCTTCCACTTCCTGTCGCAAGTCGGCCAGTTGGGTGCTGAGCCACTTGGTGGCTTTTTCAGTCGCGTCATACTTGGCCTGCAGCGTCGATATCATGTAGGACTCCGGCAGTTCGTTGGCGATTATCGCTGAAATCTTCGGATTGGTGGACCGGAACCCGACGGCAATGATGCTGGTTTCCTTCACGCTGGATATTTCCAACCCTCTCATCAAGGTAGCAACGGCGGAATTAAACTGGCGCTGCTCGCGATCCCGCTCAATGGCGAGATCCTGCTGCGGTTTTTGCGGCTCGCTACCCAAAGCCGCCTTGATGGTTTCCTTCCAACTTTCAGGAATCCATTCGCGCGGCCGGAAACCGTCCAGCAGGCCGGGTTCATCCGGCACACGCAGTGCGGAGTTGAATTCGGGATAACTCAGAAGATCCAGGCGCTCAACCACCCCCTCAGCCATGCTTCGGGACTGCATGACCGCGATTTCATCCGGCGCCTGCAAGCGGCTGTAGTAGGCCATCCAGGCTGTTTCAGCCGTCATGCCGGCCAGCGATGAGTTACCGATCAACATGGTTGACTGGGCCCGGTAAACCGGGGTTTGCTGGTTAACCCAGACCCAACCGCAAAGACCCGCCAGCACGGTTATCGCAATAATCGTCCATTTGCGATACCACAGTAACTGTGCGTATTCGAGAATGGGCAGCGAATTCTCAGGAGTGGGTTCCAGTGGCGCGGGAACTCCGGCGAATTGGGTAGACAGGGGATCGTTTGGGAAAGACGGGTTCATCAGTTAATGCGGGTTCCTAGAACAGTCGCTCGGCTATCCGGATAATATCGCCGGGACGCACCTTCTCGTTAGCATCCAACTTGGTCTCCTCCTGCTCCGGGTCGTTGCCCCGTATCACGTAAACCACCCCTTTTTTGGCCCTGTAGGTATAGCCGCCCGCCATCGCGATGGCGGTCAGGTAGGTGATTCCCGCGACATAAGGAAAGCTGCCGGTGCTTTTTACCTCGCCAATCAGGTAGTAAGGGCGGTAATTACGCACTTCGATGGAAATACGCGGATTGACAAGGTAATCGGGTTTGAAGCGGCTAACCAACAGCACTTCCAGCTCCACTGGAGTTTTCCCGGCTGCATCCACCACACCAATCAGCGGCATGGAAAAACGGCCGTCTCCATCCAGTTCGTACTCACGACTAAGATCGGGGTGGTTAAAAATGGTGACGGATACGCGATCCCGGGGTCCCAGCTTATATCCGGAGTTTGCGGCAGGATCGTCCAGGGAAGAATCCTGAGCCTGAAGCAAGCTGGAGAGCGCGAACAAAATCACGAATGATGATACGCACAAAAATCGCAATGTCACGAGAGGTAACTTCATGCCTGCCCCGAAATTCCAAACAATGAAAAACAGTGCTTGCAGGGTAAGCGAATCGGCTTTATTTCTCCAGTCCCAGCACCAGCCAGACCCGGTTGACAGTGAACCCGTCGCTCGGCAGGTTAGATTTGAGTTTGCTGTAATCGTAAGAAGCACTGAGATAAACGCTTCGGTTGATGAAGTAAGTAGCGCCCACACCAACTCTCCAGACACGATCATACTCGCGTGCGTTCTCCGGTGCACCAGCGATCAGCTGGTAGTCGTTATCCCGGTAAGACACCTGTCCGTTGATTTGCACATCGCGCGTCAACTCGTGGTCGACCCTCAAGCTGTACAAAGTGCCCAGGTAACCGGAGGCGTACTGGTTGGTTGTTTGCTGAACACTACTGGTAATACTCGCCCGAACGGTCGTAAGCAGCGTCGGGTACCAGGTCAGGCCCGCGCCAAAAGCCCATCCGTTGACATTGAGCAAACGCGGGTCGTCATAAGACATGTCACGGTAATTGATTGAAAAGTCACCGCTGAGCACACCGGTGATACTGGTGCGGACTCCAGCGTTCAGGCTGTAGCCATCTGAGCTGCGAGCGTAGCCGTTTCTGTCGAACTTCTGATCGTACTTCACTTTGCGCCAATTGCCGCCTATAAAGGCCTGCATATCGCTTTTGAACTGATAACCCAAACGCACCCCGATAATCTGGTTGTTGCGATCCCGGTCTTTGTTGTCAATGATATCGCCGTCCGGGGAAATGTTGTTGTCGAAATCAAGATCTGCCCAGTCGTACGTTAATCCCAGGCCTAAGCGGTTGAACTGGTGGTCGAAACCCACTCCTGCGCCCGTCATCGTGTACCTGGTTGGCTTGACACCCTGCTGTGCCGCCCGGTTGTTAAGGCCCTCGTGCAGGCGCAGGTAATCCAGGTTGTAGTTTAGGGCACTGCGTTCCTTGACATCCAGCCGCCCGGCGATGTTCACAAAATAATCTTCGTAATCGCGGAAATCATAGTCTGAATGACGGGCGATATCGGCAGCTACCCGCACGGTGAACGAATGCCTGCTCCAGTTGCTCTGCGCGGTGATATAAGGCCGGATGTGATAAATGAAATCGCTTTCTTCGTTGTCGAAGGAATAAAAGACGTTGTCCGTCCACTCGGCAGCCAGTTCGACGCCGGGATGGAGCATGAAACTGCCCGCGCGGAAGCCGAGCGGTTTGTAATCCTGCGGAAAAGCAACGACCGGTTGCTGACCCAGACCCGGGTTATCATAGGTCTGTGCGTACAAACCGGGCGCCACACATAGCAATAGCGCCATCAGGCAAGCTGCCGGCAGGCATTGCTTACGAAGCATTGCTTTATACATTATGGAAGAACTCCCCAACCTACCGTCTCTCCAAGACTGAAGGGCATTATACAGTCAACTAACCGTATAGAATCAAGTGCAAGCTTACTGAAAACCAAGAAATATAACCGCATGAAACCCGCTGAAGGCAAAAAAAACCACCCTCACCGTCAAATCTGGGCCATTGCCGGTCCGGCCATCCTGGCCAACTCCTCCGCCCCGCTGGTGGGACTGGTGGATACCTGGGCCATCGGCCATTTGCCGGGTGCGGTTCACCTGGCGGCCGTTGGACTGGGCAGTGTCATCTTCAATTACATACTCTGGGCCTTCGGTTTCCTGCGCATGGGCACGACCGGACTGATTGCCCAGGCCAAGGGCCGTGAAGACCTGCACGACCAGGTCGTAACCGTCATTCGATCTTCGGGGCTCGCGCTGTTTTTCGGCCTGCTGTTGTTCGTATTCCAGGAAGCTTTGCTGGCCATTTCGATGAAAGCAATGGCGCCGCCTGAGAGCGTGGAGGCCATCACCAACGAGTATTTTCGCATCCGCATCTGGGCTGCACCCTTCACCCTGCTCGTCTACGCGATCACCGGTGTGTTGTTTGGACTGGCGCGGGTACGTACCATCCTGTGGTTGCAATTGCTGCTCAATATCACCAACGGCGTATTGAACGTGACTTTCGTCGTGGGCCTGGGTATGGGTGTCTCAGGCGTGGCCCTGGGCACGCTGATTGCGCAGGTGCTGACTGCGGTCGTCAGTGTGTGGATGATGTTCCGAATATTTGGAACCGGCCCGCTGGTTGCTGCAATCCGCGACGGCGCCACCTGGGTTTTGTCCGGTTTCCGCAAACTTGTCCTTGTTAATGGCTTTATTTTCATCCGCACCATTTTCCTGATGACGGCGCTGGCGCTGATCATGCGCGTGGCTGCCGGAATGGGCGAAGCGGAGATGGCAGCCAGCCATGTGCTGAATCAGTACATGATGCTGATTGCGCTTGGGCTGGATGGTTTTGCTCACGCTTCCGAGGCGCTGGCCGGCGCCGCCTGGGGGCGCAGTGACCGGGCACAGTTTCGCCGTTGGGTGGTACTGACCGGTTACTGGTCTTTGATCGCCAGCCTGGCCTATGCCCTGCTCTTCTGGCTGACGGGTAATGAAATAACCGCATTGCTGACGGATGTTCACTCGGTGCGTGTTCTTGCCGCGGCGTTATTACCGCTGGTAATCGCCATGCCGCTGGTTTCTGTCTGGTGCTTCCTGTTTGACGGGGTATACATTGGCGCCACGGCTGCAGCATCGATGATGGTGACAATGGGCATTGCCTTTGTGATTTACCTGTTCCTGCTGGAACCGATGACCCAACGCTGGGGACTTGCACGGGCTTTGGGGGGCAGTGCTGGTATTTATGGCGGTGAGGGGGTTAGCCCAGGCGATTTGGTATCCACAGCTGGAGCGCAAACTGGGGTAGAGAGCGTCAGTAATATTCCCTGTACCACTCGACAAATTTGCCAATACCCTCTTCCAGTGATGTCCCCGGCTGGTAGTCCATATCCTCAACCAGCTTGTCCACATCGGCATAAGTATCGGGCACGTCACCGGGCTGAAGGGGCAGCATTTCTTTTTGTGCTTTTTTCCCCAGGGCTTTTTCGAGCGTTTCAATAAACAGACCCAGCTCCACCGGGTTGTTGCTGCCAATGTTGTAGATCCGCCAAGGTGCGCTGCTGGTTGCGGGGTTGGGTGTTTTTCCGTTCCAGTCCGGGTCAGGACGGGCGGGCCGATCCAGCGCTCGAACCACTCCCTCGACGATGTCATCGATATAAGTGAAATCGCGCCGGTGCTTGCCATAGTTGAACACCTTGATCGGCTCGCCAGCCAGGATCGCCCGGGTAAACAGCACCGGCGCCATGTCCGGGCGGCCCCAGGGACCGTAGACTGTGAAAAAGCGCAAACCGGTCGCAGGCAGGCCATATAAATGGGCATAGGCATGCGCCATCAGTTCATTGGCTTTTTTACTGGCTGCATACAGTGAGACCGGGTGGTCCACGTTATCCTGCTCAGAAAACGGAATAGACTCGTTTGCACCATATACAGAGCTGGAAGATGCATAAACCAAATGCCCAATTTTATTGTGGCGACAGCCTTCGAGGACGTTGAGGAAACCGGTCAGGTTGCTCTCGGCGTAGGCGTGCGGGTTTTCAATGGAGTAGCGAACGCCGGGTTGGGCGGCGAGATTGATGACCGCATCAAAAATGTTTGTGGCGAACAGGGTCTCCATGGCCGGGCGATCAGCCAGGTCCAGTTTGCTGAATTTGAAATTGCCGGCTTGGCCGGCTTTCAGGTGGCTTTCGATATTTACCAGGCGGGCTTTTTTTAAACCTACGTCGTAGTAGTCGCCCAGGTTGTCGGTGCCGGTAACTTGATCCCCACGTTTCAGTAGCGCAATACATACCGCACTGCCGATGAAACCGGCTGCGCCTGTGACCAGAACGTTCATTGCTCTATTCTAGCCTCTGGACAATTTTCCATATAGCCTAATTTTAGTCATTGCTATGTGCTATTATTTTCAACGATTACGTCCTATTAAGAGGGAATCCTGTGAAGGTAATGCGCAAAGTTATCCTGCCTGCTGTGATTGCGGCATCTCTATCCGGTACCACATGGGGTCAGGATGAATGTATAGAACTCGAGGGGACACCACCGGGTCTGTACGCCACCACCGAAGAAGGCCGCACCTTCCTGGTCAAAGACGGTGAGACCGTCGAGCTGGGCCCCGGAGATGCGGGTTTTGCCGATGAAAGTGGCGTCAAGTGCATCAAGCGGCCACCGGCGTTCCTGGACTGGCCCTGTTCAACTCAGGCTGCCCAGAGCCGGATGTTTGCTACCTACAGCATGGGCGATTTGTCCGGCAAAAACGAGATCCAGGAGATTGTCAGCCGTTATTTTGAGATTCCCGAGGTACTCGCACCGCTTCCAAACTGGATTGATGGTGAGTACAACGCCATTTTTAACTACAAGGACCTGCTCCAGTTTTCGTCCTCCGATTACTGGTACACCCCCGCCCCGGACCAGCCTTTCCTGGGTCCAAAACGGCCACGATCACTGCTGATCTCACTTTATGTCGGCATTAACAAGGTCGTCATCGACAACTACGCGATCGACGTGCTTCGTAAAGAACTCGGCAGCGACGAAATTCCAGTGGCCTTCGTGTTCAACGATTCCAACGTCGTTCCAGTCAGTTACTTCGGCCCCAACGCCAGCATTGAGGAGATACAAAGGGCCTTCTTCGAACGGGGTATCAAGCTGGCCGATGTGCCGATGTGGTGGCTCGGTGATTTTCATATCAGGCCGACCATCGAGGAATTTGAGAAGTTTTTCGATATTCCTGCGCTGGAGGACATCTCAGCAGAAAAGCAACAAACGCTGAAAGCCGATCTGGAGGCCTATGGCTTCACGCGCAAACCCCTGATCGTAACGGTATTCGCGGAAGCCGGCAACATGCTGGTGGATCAGCCTGAGCGGCTTCGGGTTGCAGCCTCGATGGGCATACAACAGGTACCAACGGTGTTCAACTTTGTCGAAGAATGACATAGTCGTGGCGCGCTGCGGACCCGGAACACCCATCGGGTTTGGCAGTGAAGGTGTGATTTCTGGTGAAACCACTCCGGCAGGTGGTGCACTTGTATCTCCAGGCATATCCATTGCAGCCACCGGTTCCAGACCCTGACGCCAGCGACTCATAAAAAAAACCCCGGCAATGCCGGGGTTTTTTTTGCTATTTGGTTGGTTGGTTCAGTCGATCTCGCCCGAGTCGCAAACGTCATCGCCGCACAGCATGATCGAGAACTCGGTTCCGCGCACACCCATCAGTGCCACCGGTGTGCGAACCTTGTAGTTCTCCGGGTTGGACTTGGCCATGGCGCCGGTGATGACCCGTAAGCCGCCCTGCACCAGGTTAAGCTCGGCTTCGTCGTTGGCGTCACCGTTGTACAGGTACTGCTCGATGATCAGCGTTGAATCGGGACGCACCGTTACTTTGGCGCCGTCCATGAACTGCAATACGACGAAGCTGCGACTGGTGGTCATGATTTCATCAGCGACGTAGATGAAGTCGCCCTGTTTCAGTTCACGCGAACCGCCGTTGGACAACGCAATGACTTCACCCCGTGAAGCAACGACCATGCCGGTGCTGTCTTCGGCCGTTACGCAACGGCAGAAAACGACAAGGAAGCGATAAGAGCGATACTTGCCAAAACTTTGCTATTCAATTTCATGTTTATCCACGACCCTTTCTTGAGTTTGCTTTTGTCTAAGTCTGTCAGTAGCAATTACAATCCAGCCTCCCAAAGGTTGGTCTCTGCTGACAAAAACAGTCCCTGTTTTAGAACAAAAATCCCCTATCTGATTATCATAGCACAGAATTTTACTTTGTCTTGAACGTGAAGACACCGTCCCAATTGTCTTCCGGACGGGTTCTCTCTGAAGACCGCAATACGCTCCAGGTAGAGGTTGTAGAGGAAGCAGTCGGGCTCTTCCACCAACAACTCATTCAGAATTTTCTCGGCCTCATCCCAATCCTGGGTGCGGTAGGCGATCAGCATGCGCTTGAACGCATTGTGTCCGTTCGATCAATTCTTCCGACAATTCGTGTTCCAGGCCGATCGGCTCCAGGATGGTGACCGGGAGGTCTTTACCCTTCACCCGCACCTTGTCCAGTTCACGGTAGTGGTAACGCCCGGCGCTGTGCGCGGTGTTTTCGCTGACCACGAAATCCACGCCGTACATCTTGGTGATGCCTTCCAGCCGTGAACCCAGGTTCACCGCGTCGCCCAGCACGGTGTAGGCCTTGCGGAACTGCGAGCCCATGTTGCCGACGCTCATCTGGCCGGTGTTGACGCCGACGCCGATGCGGATCTCCGGCCAGCCTTGCTTTTCGAAATCCACGTTCAGCTCGTCCAGCGCCTTGAGCATCGCCATTCCCGCCCCGACCGCCTGGTCGGCGTGGTGCGGGTGGAAAATGGGCGCGCCCCAGAAGGCCATCACGGCATCGCCGATGTACTTGTCGATGGTGCCGTGGGCCTTCGTGCACGATGCGCGTCATCGGCGTGAGGTACTCGTCCATCAGGTCGGACAGCTCGGCCGCATCCAGCCCTTCTGAAATGGTGGTGAAACTGCGGATGTCGGTGAACAGCACGCTGAGTTCGCGCTTTTGCGAGGCCAGCGAGTAGTTCTCCGGGTCGCGGCTCATTTCCTTTACCAGGTCGGGCGGCACGTACTGGCCGAACAGGCTGTCCATGTGCGAGCGGCTGCGGGTCTCGAAGAAGTAACCGAACAGCATGTTGATGGTGTAGATGGCAAAGAGGTGTACAGCGTCATGGCCAGCGGCAGTACGTGCAGTTCCACTTCCCACATGTAGAAGTTGACCGCCAGCGCGGTAGCGCCGAGCACAGCCGGTGACCAGCGTGGAAACCACCGGTGACAGCATCGGCAGCAGCAAGGCGCCGAGCAGGCCGAAACCGATGACGGTGATCATTTCCGCCGCAGCGGTGTAGGCCGGCTCCCAGCGGAAATTGTTGTCCAGAATGCCGGCGACCACGTTGGCGTGTACTTCCACCCCGGGATAGATCGAGCCAAACGGCGTGGAACGCAGATCCTCCATACCGGGCGCGGTGGCGCCGACCATCGCAATCTTGCCTTCCAGCACCGAGGGGTCTTCCACGCGTGCCGCTGATAACGCTCACCGACCGAAACATACGGAAAACTGCCGGCCGGCCCGCGGTACGGCACCAGCACGGCGCCCTGCGGATCGATCGGGATCGGTTTGCCGGCCAGCTCCAGGCCTTCCAGCGGCGGGTAGTCGCCCATCCAGGAGGAGGCATCCACGAAAATCGGCAGCGTGATGTCATTCAGGTAGGTCGCCGCCATGGCCAGCGACAGTGATTCGTAGACGCCCTAGTTGCGGTACTCGTGCAGCAGTGGCGTACGGCGCACCACGCCATCGGGGTCGATCAGTGGGTTATTGATAAAGCCGGCGCCGTAGGCTGATTCCATCAACACCGGCAGGTTGGAGCTGAAGCCCGCCCCGCGCGGCAGGAACACGATGTCCATCATCGATTCGTGCAGGTCGAAAGCGGCGTAGCGGCAGCTGCGCCGGTTTCAAAAGCGGTCTCTTCGTTGGTGTCGAAGTAGTAACCCAGGATGGTCGGGCCCAGCTGTCAATGGCGTCGGCGAACAGTCGGTCACGATCGATCTTGGGCTCGAATTCGTCCAGGCGGTTGACGAAGCCTGATCCTCGTCGCTGCTGGCCCGCCACGCAGCGAAGGACGTCGATATCGGCGCTCTCGTCGCGTTCGGCGAACAACATGTCGAAGCCGACCACGGTGACCCCGTAGTCGAACAGTTGTTCCATCATCAACGCCAACTTGTCGCGGGTGAACGGCCAGTGCCCATGCTCCTGCCAGGCTGGCCTCGTCGATGGCGACGATCACGATGCGGTCGTCCACACCGCCGCGGCGCGGACAAGCGCACGCGCGTGTCGTACAAGCAGGTCCTCGATCTGGTCGATGTAGGGAACAGCGTAGTACGCCGGAAACGTGGCCGAGCACGCCCAGCGTGGTGAGGATGCCCAGTGACGGCCGGGCCAGGTACCGTTTGACGCCGACGTGGCTGTTTCTGGAAAAGAAAGCTTCAGAGCCACCAGCGCTCTACTTCATCGAGCCACGCATTTGGTCCTTAAGATCTTCCCAGTCCATATTGGAGGACTTGTCGATGCGCTCGGCATCGACGCCGTCCGGCCACGGGTAGTAGCCGCTGACCAGGTCGCCATCGATCCAGTGGTGCAGCATGGGTGGCACCGGCGATGTTGTCGAACGAAGGCGCGATGTCGATCACGCGCGCCGCGATCAACTGGTGGGCAATAGCTGCCGACCATCTGCACCGGGATGTTGCCGATCATGCCCGTTGAGGTCCAGGTGGCCGTGGCCGCAGATCACCTTGAGCACCTGCGGGTGGCGCGTCAACACATCGCGCAGTGCCCTGGTACCATTGCTCGCCGACCATGTCGATGAAACCCGACCCCGGTCACCATCGGCGGGTGGTGGATTGCGATCAGCGTGGGCTGGTCGGATCTTCTCCAGTTCATCTTCCAGCCACTGCAGGCGGCGTGGACCGAAGTAGGGCAACTCGCTGTCGTCGAAATGGCTGTTCAGCATCAGGGTGCGGAAATCCGGACCCTCGATGGCGTACTGGTAATGCGGCCCTTGGCCGGGAAACATGGGCGTGTCGCCGAAAAACTCGCGCATGATGGCCGGGTCGTCGTGGTTGCCCGGCATCAGGTAGACCGGCATCTTCAGCGGTGCGATCAAATCCCGGAAATGAGCAGTAGGTCGCGGGGCCGGGGTGCTCGACCAGGTCGCCGGTAATCAGCACCAGGTCCGGCCGCGGGTGCATCGCGTTGATCTGCGAAACCGGTCTCCGCCAGGTGCCGGGCCGTATCGGCCTGCCATACAGCAACGTTCCCCTTTCTACGACGTGTGTATCTGTGATCTGAACCAGTAATGTCAATTGATTCTCCCTTTAGGCTTTAATTATTCTAGCTGAGAATTTCCTTTCGGTCAGGCTTGTAGTGATTTCGCGACTGGCGCTTGTCCTTGAACGCATCAATTTGCTGGTCGATTCCGGCCTGGATGGCCCGCTGCAGGGTCCACGCCGCCTCGAAGCGGTTCAGGTAAACGTAGTTCGCCCCGGCCTCGTATACATTGCTTGATTTCGTCGGTGGCAATCGCGTTGGCGATGATCGCCGCGTTCGGCGCCATTTCGCGCACCACGTGCACCAGCGCCGGTTGTCGATGCCGCGCAACAGGTCATCCGGAATCGTGCAGACGATCACCTGGCACTGGTTCAGGCCCAGGTGGTGCAGCGTCTCCGGGTTGGCCAGATCGCCGTACTTGACCGTTGCACCGGTCTCGCGGATGCCTGCGTGCAGCGCGACGTTGAAATCGATGACCAGGGTTTCTTTCACCAGGTCCGGATCGTTCTGCGCTCAGGTTGTACAGCAGGGACGAGGCGTCGCGGTGGAAACCCAGCAGGGCCAGCTTGTAGCCCTTGCCCTCTTCGTTGGTCAGTTCCGGCGGCGCCTTGAAGCCGCACTTCTCCAGCAGCGGACGGACCCAGCCGTGGATCTCGTAGGCCTTGCCATACATCAGCGGCGTGGCCAGCGCGGTGATCACGAACGCGAAAATCACCGAACTGGTCAGCGCCGGGCTCAGGTGCCCCAGCTTGACGCCGAGGAAAGCGATGACCAGGCCAAACTCGGAAATCTGCGCCAGGCGAATCGAACTGACCTCGGCGTTGCGCTGATCCACCCCGGTGAAATAGAACAGCGGAAAGAAGATGAACTGGCGCGCCAGGATCGCCAGGACCGCCAGCACCACCGCCACGACGATCGACGTTGATACTCTCCGGCATCGGGATGCTGATACCCAGGGCCACGAAGAACAGCGTGATGAAGAAAGTCCTTCACCGTCGCCACCTTGGTGATGATCTCGGTAGATGACGGCAGGTTGGCGATACTCGCGCCGGCAATCAGCGCCGCCATGCCGGAACCGACCGCCATGTGGAAGTTCTTGCCGTAGGTCGCCATCGAAAATGTTGTCCAGGTTGACGCCGATAAACACCACGACGAAACACCAGGCCAGCGCACCCAGCAGCGTCATCTCCGGCGTCTTGGCGATCCAGGTGAAGGCGCGGCCAACCACCGACAGCGCGATGACCACGGTGAACAGGCTGAGCAGCAGAATGCCCAGGAACGACATCGCGATCAGGCTGATCTCCGGGTTCTGCAGGTTGGGCTGGATCAGGATGGCCACGATCACCCAGATGTCCTGGAAGATCAGCATACCCAGCGCCAGGCGCCCGGGCACGGTATCCAGTTCGAAATGCTCCTGGAACAGCTTCACCACCAGCAGGGTCGAGGAACCGGCAATGACCACGCCCATGTACAGGGCCGCATACGGGCTTTCCGCCAGCAGGGTGCCGCCGATGCCCAGCCAGACCATCAGCTTCACCATCACCACGCCGAACAGGATGGTCAGCGGGTACTGCAGCAGGCCGGAAATGATGATGGACTTACCGCTGCCGAGGATTTTCTTGAAGTCGATTTCCAGGCCGATCAGGAACAACAGCAGGATGAAACCCAGTTGCGCGATGGTGTCGATGTTGACCGGGTCGGTCACCTGTTTCAGGCCGATCGGGCCGATCAGCACGCCGGCCAGCAGAAAGGCCGCGATGCTGGGGATCTTCAGGCGGGTAAAGATGACGCCGAGTACACCGGCCGCCAGCAGGCTGAGGCCAATATCGTGCACCAGCGAAGGCATTTCACCGCCTGCGGCCCAGGCCGAAGGGGTGATCAGCAGCAGGGCAGTGCCGTAAAGAGGGTCCGCATCATGTGCCTGGAGACGAGGCCGGGAATTGGGGTCATTTCTTGATGTTCCTGCTTGCCGGTTGGATCAAGTTGCCTAGCATAAAGATTTCGTGCGGTGATTTGTCAGTGTCAATGTTGGGGGGCGGGGCTTTGTAGAGCCGGCACGGGCGGTGATTTGAATCTGCCAGGACACGCTCAGGCCATCCCTGGGCGCTCTTCGGCTGTTCCCTACAGCCGAAGGTCCTGGCAGATTCAATCACCACCAGTGCCTGTTCTGGTAGGCGGCCTTTGGGGGTGGGTACTACAAATTACTTTTCGAGGCGGTTGTCGTAGGTGAAGGTGTGGTGTTTTTCAGGCTTACTTTTTTGAAGTCGGGGTGGATGGGGTTGATCAGGATGTTGGATTCTTCCTGCCAGTTGGTCGGGGTGGATGTGGACTGAGGGGACTGCCAGGGCGATGCTTCGGTTGCTGTTGATCCAGCCGGCGCCGATGGCCTGGGATTTTTGGTGGTCGGCTGAGCAGGTCTGGTGCTTCGTCTTCGGCCAGGGCCAGGAACTCGATGTATTTGTTGGGGATGGTGATGGCGCCCATGATCATCTCGGGGAACGGGCTGATCATGTAGACGAGTTTCTCGAGCATGGCCAGTGACTGCGTGGCCGCGGTGTAGATAAGTTGCTGCCCGGAATGATTCCAGCGGCCCGGGTACTGGGCAGCACCTGCCCCGCTCAGAATTTGTGAGGTGTAGCGCGGGCTGACAATTCGCCAGACGGTTGCCATCAGGCGGGCAGGATCCCCAGTTCAAGCTGGGAGATTAACGTATCGACCATGTCTGAGCCCACTTCTGACGCCATCATTTCCAGTCGGCGCAACATTGCCAAATGCCACGTTGGGCGTTTTTAGCCACCTCAAAGCCGTCACTTCATCACCGTTATAGAGCTCGATCGAATGTTCGATAATTTGAGCCAGACGATAAAGTCGGTTAGACGCCGCACCGCGCAGAAGTTTGCCGCCGTCTTTCGCCAGCCGTGAGTAGTGCATTCGGGAATAACCGATGACCTTGCTGAACGAAGTTTCATCGAGCCCGGCCTTCTTCCGAAACTGCTCGGCCTTTCTCCGGTTACACCCTTGGACAACTCTTTGACTACGTCGTGGCCCTGGCTCTTTGGCAGGATCAGGTTGGTGTAGGCCCCGCGTGTTTCCGCCAGCGGATCGCCGCCAACATCGAGGAACTCCTCGGCAAGGACGCTCTTACGTCGGGCTGCAGCCTGAGGGGTCATGGGTTTGCTCCGGTGTGTAACATTTATACGTAATTATAGCACTAATGTTACATTAGCGGTTGCCGGGGTATGGCAGACGGGATGCTTCCCTTATTCCCTGGCTTGACACGGCCCTTCGGGCTTCCCTCGATCGGGAACCCGCCTTTTCAGGACCAGGTTGAAAGGGCCTCCTGCCCTTGCAACCCTCGATTTTCATCCCTGAAAATCGCCCTGGGCGGAACCCCTCACTCGGCGGTCAAATGGTCATAAGGGAAGCACCCCCGCCCGCCATACCGCTGCGCCGATGATTTCGATGGCGAAGATCAAAACCCCAAAATCCAGATCTCTTTCCGCTGGAGACTTGGCTGATCCGATGGCTAGAGGGTTGCTGCTGGGTGCCGCAGGGTCCGCCTCGAAAGGCTGAGCGAGACGGTCCGGGACGATCGGGCGAGATGCCGGATCGAGGTCATCCAGCCACGGAGGCTGTATCCGGCCCGTAGGACTTTCGTCGCGGGAAGTCCGAGGACCCTTGACGCGCCAATGCCCTACCACCGCAGTAACCCGCCGCTCACACCTTTCCGCCAAGAATCTCCGTCAGCGTCCTGGTTGTGATATTTGCTCCACAGATAACGATGGCTACTTTCTTGGCCTTCGAAGCGCTCCGCATTCTTGATGAAGCACCCCAGCGCCACCGCAGCGGCGCCCTCGATGATCTTGTGGTGTTTATCGGCCATCCACCGGATGGCACTGGCGATATGCGTTTTCGCTTAGCAGGATGTAGTCATCGACCAGTTCCTGGCACAGGTCGAAGGTGATCGCGCCGGGTTCGCAGCCGCCGGCGGAGCCGTCGGAGAGGGTGTCGGGTGGGTCTTCGAGGTTGACGACTTCGCCTTTCTGGACGCTGAGGTACATTTCGGGGGCGTTTTCGGGCAGGCAGCCGATGATTTCGGTTTGCGGGCTGTGGTGTTTTGATCCAGGCGGCGATGCCGGAGATGAGGCCTCCTCCGCCGATGGTGGCCAGCACGGTGTCGATATCCGGCTGTTGTTCGAGGATCTCTTTGCCGACGGTGCCCTGCCCCGCGATGATCATGGGGTCGTTGTACGGCGAGACCCAGACCATGCCTTTTTCCTGGGCTTGTTGCTTGGCGTGCAGTTCGGTTTGCAGGCAGTCGTTGCCGTAGAAGGCGAGTTCGACGTTGTAGTGTTTGAGCGCTTCGACTTTGGAGGGCTCGGCGTTCTCGGGCAGGTAGATCAGGCCACGGTCGCCGGAGATCGACAGTGCGCGGGCGAAGCCCTGGGCGTGGTTACCGGTGGAGGCGGTCACCAGTCCGTTGGCTTTTTGTTCGGGCGACATCGCCAATACTTTGTTCAGCGCCCCGCGCGCTTTGAAGGAGCCGGTGACCTGTTCGCTTTCGAGCTTGAGGTAAACCTCGCCGCCGTTCAGTTCTGGACAGGTAGATGGAGTGGAACAGCGGAGTCCGCAGCACATGGGGGGTGATGCGCTCGCCGCCTGCTCTATGGATGCGGCCAGGTTGAGGTCGGTGGCTCGACTCATGGTGTAATCGCTATGCTATGCTTTCGGCTCTTGCACATGGGCATGATAGCGGTTTCTGATACGACGATGCTCGACATTATTCTTAAAGCCCTGATTGCTTTGCTTCCGATCATCGTACTGGTGATCGTGCTGTACCGCCTGGACAGCCACCGGCTGCTGGGCACGCCATTTCATGGTGCGAATTTTCCTGGCCGGTTGCCTCAGCGCGGTGGTCTGCGCGTGGATCAATGCCTTTGCGCTGGAGTACATCGCGCTCGATTTCACCCGCTATACACGTTACGTGGCGCCGATGATCGAGGAGATCGTCAAGGCGAGCATCATCGTCTACCTGTTCCGCACCAACCGCATTGGCTTCCTGATCGACGCCGGCATCCTGGGCTTCACGGTCGGCGCGGGTTTCTCCCTGGTCGAGAACATCTAGTACCTGCACATGGCGCACGAACACCACTACGGCGTGTGGGTGGTGCGCGGCTTTGGAACGGCCATCATGCACGGCGGCGCGACGGCCTTGTTCGCGATCATCGCGGAAACCATGACCACGCGGCACCTGAAAATGAACCCGCTGCTACTACATACCGGGCCTGATCGTGGCTTTCCTGCTGCACGCGATCTTCAACCACTTCCCGATCTCGCCGATGCTGTCCACGGCCGTCACGCTGCTGATCCTGCCGACCATCCTGTTCCTGCTGTTCGAGCGCGACGCAGCCACGATCCACAACTTCCTGGAGCTCGACTTCGCGACGCACAAGAAGCTTGCTGCGGCAGATCGAACACGGCGAATACACGGGCTGCGAGGCCGGCCGTTTCCTGCAGGACATGCAGGACAAACTCGAAGCCCCGGTCGCCGACGAAATGCTACGAATACTTCCGCCTGCACACCGAACTGGTGCTCAGCGCGGAAAGCATCCTACTGGGGCGCGAACAAGGCATCGATGTGGAAGTCGGCGACCAGATCCAGGACCGGCTGCAGCGGATGCATGCGCTGGAGAAGCACATCGGGCGGGCCGGCCTGCGGGCGCTGAGGCCGCATCTGCAGTTTACGGCCAAGGATATGTGGGAGATCCACCTGCTCGAAGACGAGGCGCACTCGCCCCACAGCTGAGGTGCTCTTTGCCGCTACGGTAAGTGGGCGTGGCGTTTGGCGGTCTCGGCGTTCTGGAAACACTGCCCAGGCTGATTTCTCTGAGCGCCCACGGCGGTGCGGCTGGGGCTGTGGCAGTACGGCCCTGAGCTGGGCGGGCCTAATCGGGATCGCCGTCAGATATGCCCTGAGCTGAGATCGTTCGAAGTTCCAGCGACAATCCGGCCGGGATCGCCGGATTACACGGCCATCTCAGTCGCAGGGCAAGCGTCAGGACGAAGCCGAAGCCGATGTGACTGTATGGCTTCGGCCACAGTGGTCGGAGGGCGTTACAGTCTTACGAGGGATGTCCCGCGCACGGGACCGGATTGAGCCGGCTGCGAGCCCCAAGGCCCGCCCACTCAGCCCGACCGTCACACCCCAGGGCCACCGCCCCTCACTTCAGCTCGAGAAACAGCCGCCGATTCATGTAGGTGATTCGATTGCCGAGAGTCCGCGCCACCAGCTCATGGATCGAGGCCGCCAGCTTCAGGTTCTCGCATCCAGTTGCGCCAGCTTCTCCGTCGTCAGGTGGTACAGCACCGAAGGCTCGTTGGCCACCACCGTTGCGGTACGCGGCTTGTCCGGCGTGTAGGCCGACATTTCGCCGATCAGCGAGCCGGGGCGGAATTTCTTGACCCGCTTCCAGCCGTCGTGTTCGGTACTGATCAGGGCCGTCATCGAGCCCTGGTCGAGGATGAACAGGCCGGTGTCGACGTCGCCCTGCTCGAACAGCTTCTCGCGTTCTTCGACTTCGATGCGGTCCATGGCGGCCATCAGGAGGTTGACCTTGTCCTGGTCGTCGAAAATCTGCAGCAGGTGATCCGCGACGGACTTCTCGCCGTGCATCGCCCTCGTAGCGTTCGCAGCAGGTCGTCTTCCATGTACTCGACGGCGTAATCGGCAGTCGGGGAAGATCAGCGGCTTGTCGTCTTCGCAGACTGACGGCGTCCATCATCAGCAGGCTTTTGCGCGTTTCATCGACCGACGCCGGAATAGATCAGCTTGACGCCGGATGTTTCGCAGATGCGTCTTGATCTGCACGAAGGTGTTGAGGGCGGAGATGTCCATGCCGGTGACGCGTTTCATGTCCAGCAGGATGACCTTGTAGTTGGAGGTGCGCTTACCTGGGCGTCGTCGCGGATGGTGTCGAGGATGGCATTGGCGGTGCCGAAGAACAGGAAGCCGCGCAGTGAATACACCAGGCATTCGCCGCCGTGCTCGTCGAGCACCAGGTTGCTGGATTGCGAGCGCTCGACCGAGCTGCGGTAGCTGGCCAGCGAGTACTGGCCCTGGACGGCGCTGATCATGCTGTAGCGCAGAACGAACAGCAGCAAGGCCAGCAGCACACCGACGCCGATGCCGGGCATGAAGCCGACGAAGATCACGGTGCACAGGATGATCAGGACGATGGCGAAGTCGATCGGCTGGAAACCGCGGACGTTTTCGTACATCCACTCGAAGAACAGCTGGTAGGCGAACAGGAACACGGTGGCGCCGACCAGCAGCTTGGGCATCCACGGGATGATGGTGCTGCCGAAGATGGCCATGACCACGCACACCAGGCTGGAGATGATCGGCATCCAGCGGCTGGAGGCGCCGAACTCGCTCGTACAGCGAAGAGGCGATGACGTCGGTCGATCCGGGCGGGCTGGCGATCAGTGCATTGAGCACGTTGCCGCCGCCCATGTCTTCGATTTCCGACGAGGTATCCAGGTCCTGGTCACCGCCGGCCATCAGGGCGGACAGCGACATCGACTGGGTCAGCAGCGCCAGGAAGGCGATGGTCAGGATCTGCGGCACCACCGACAATCACGAAGCTGGTGTCGACCTGGCTGAAGGACAGGCTCTTTTAGCAGGCCCAGCGCGCCACCGGTTTCGACCGGGAATGTCGAACAGCCAGCCGTTGCTCGACCAGTTCCTGCATGCTGTAGCCCTTCAGGTAGACCGCGCCGTAAAACAGCACGACCAGGCCGAGGGAGGCAACCGGCAGGGCCCAGGCCCGGCGCAGGTTGGTGACGGCCAGCAGCAACACCACGGCGCCGGCCAGGAACAGGAACAGTTTGGACAGGTTTTCCGGCTGTTTGAGGGCCTCGATCAGGCTCCATCGAAATCGGCTCGTCAACCGCGATGCCGACGCCGGCTTCCAGCAACAGCCAGCCGATGCCGGCCATGAAGCCGCAGATGACCGGGTACGGCATCAGTTCCAGCAGCCGGGTCAGGCGGTAAGTGGCCGATCACCCAGAAGAAGAACGCAACGCCCAGGGAGGATAGCGACATGATCGCCAGCATGGTCGCCAGGCCATTGGTGTTGACCTGCATGTCGCCCATGTAGGCGACCATCAGGCCCGCAATCGAGGCCAGGATGACCACCGCCTGTTCGTCCAGGCTGACAATGTGCAGGGATTTCTCGGAGGTGACCGCCACGAAGATGCCGAGCACGGCCCAGCCGCACAGCAGGATCACCACCAGCAGCGGCAGGAACTGCGCCATGGCGCCGGCGAAAATGACGGTCGCGAAGGCGTAACACCAGAGTGCGTTGTCCAGCCCGTCGAAGATGCCGAGCGAGATGTCGGCAAACAGGGATTCTGACTGGTAGCCTGTTGTCCGGAATTTGATCATGCCCTGTTATTCATATCCATCCCTGACGCCCGCACCATAATGGCCGGGCGTGAGTTGAAAGGCGTATATTAATGGAAAATTAGTGTCGGTGGGGTTACCTTTTTCATACTCGGCTGGATAAATCGATTTTATTCGGCCTATACTCAATTATTCCAATCAACCGGGTTTGTCTTTATATGGACGTTTTGCGGACAAGTAAGGCATAACAATGACCGACGATGAGCAAAGCGGTGTTGTCGAAGAGGGTCTGGAGGATATCTCCAGGCTCAATAAGTTTGGTCTCTTTGACAACGTATCTGCAGCAGACCTCCAGCAAATAGGACGCGAATCGCGGGTCCTTAACCTGGAGACAGGCCACGTGGTTTGCGAAGAAGACACCGGCGCCGACTCGATGTTTTTCATCGAATCCGGCGGCGTCAGCATCTCCAAGAGTGACGTGGTCTTCGCCAGGCTGGAGCCCGGAGACTATTTCGGCGAGATGTCGCTGATCACCGGCAGTGAAAGAAGCGCCACCGGCACCACGCTTGAACCGTCTGTGTTGTTTGAAATCTCCGCGAACGTGTTCGACAAGGTATTCAAACGCTCACCCGAGGCAATGTACAACCTGCTGCTGACCTTCGATGCGCGCTTGCGCAAGCACAACGACGTGGTGGTGGAGCAGTTCATGACGATGAAGGAACAATTCATGGAACTCGAGGGCGCCCATAACCGGCTGCTGCTTAGCGACAAGATGGCCTCGATCGGTCTGCTGACGGCCGGTATCGCGCACGAGATCAACAACCCGCTGTTCGTCATCACCGGCTACCTGAATGTGCTGAATGAAAGCCTGAAAGAAGGCGAGATTTCGGTCGGGGAGTTGAAGGATATCGCCGGCAAGCTGGACACCGCCAGCAATTCCATCGTCAAGCTGGTCTCGGGCATCAAGACCTATGTACACATCGAACGGACTTTCCCGGTCCCCATCGATCTGAACTCGGCGATCCAGGATTCGCTGGACCTGGTGGCCTTCCTGTACACGCAGGACCAAATCGAACTGAAGACCGGATTTTCAGAAGAGTCGCCACGGATCTTCGGCAACCTTGGCAAGTTGCAGCAGGTGCTGATGAACCTGCTCTCGAACGCACGTGATGCGATGGAAGAAAGCGAAAGCAAGGTCATCACGGTGGAGACTTTTGAGGACGATGATCAGGTCATCATAGAAGTCAGCGACACCGGCACCGGGATCGATCCGGACGACATACCGAAGGTATTTAATTCAACCTACACCACCAAGCCGGTTGGCAAGGGCAGCGGTATGGGACTGGACCTGGTACGTAAGATCGTCGAAGACATGCAGGGCACCATCGAAGTGGTACCCGAGGCCCGCAAGGGCGCGACGTTCAGGGTCGTGTTCCCGAAGTATTGAGCCTGGGCCCGGCTGATAGACCTACTGGAAGGTTTGCCCGTTATGCCTCAACCAGCCCCCGACATGTTGCTGCGCCGGATCATGATGCGTCCAGTGGATCACACCCCCCTGCGGGTTCCACTCGTACTCCCCGTAAAATTCAATCGTGTCACCGATCTTGATGCCCGTTACCCGGGGCGCCAGGTCGATGTTGTGGCTGATCAACACGGTCTGCCCGCCGGCGACCCGCAGAATCATCTTCTGGTGGCGGGAGCCCTCGAGGTCATCACGTAAAAGCCGGACCACCTTGCCCTGCCCCTCTACCTGGATATCGCTGAGGCGGAGTTCGAAAGCCTGTTGCAGATTACCGGCTGTCTCAGCCGTCGGAGCAGCCGTACCGGGAATACGAAATTCCCAGTCCTGGGCAGTGCCATAGACCAGCACGGCGACGACGATGAATAAGACCAGCTTTTTCATACCACGGCTCAGGGGTTGGACAATGCCTCACATAATGCCACGTTATCCAGCGTGGTCCGCTCAATCGGAATATTGCCCGAGATGCCCAGCGAGGTGATCTCGTAGTGAACCATGCCTGTTTCGCAGTCGCTGAACTCGATGGTCAGCGTGCCGTCACCCTCCGCATCGGTAGTGATCGGCGGTTGCGCGGAATCGAACACGCCGCCGGTGGTCACAAAGATGGTCATCTCGGCCACACGTCCATCGTACGGCCCCTGCGCAGTCAGCCAGCGCTGGCCGGGGCCACCCAGTTGGGCGGTCACGTCATCCGGCGGACGCTCGGTGTCGAAGGTAAACCAGGCGACGAACATCTGCTTGATGTCCGGAAAAACGGTGATCAGAAAGCCCTGCCCTGTAGTCACCGGATAGTACCAGGCGTCATTCAGGCCGGCGTTGATCTCAAATGCCCAGTTCGGGTCCTGCCGCACGATAACGGCGTTGGGTTGCATCAGGCCACCCGACTGGCTGGTGATAATGTCCTCGATGTAAACCCCGGCGGGACTGAACATGGGAACCGAACTGGTGCCGCCGTTACCGATCAGCATATTGCCGTTGGGTAAGAAATCCACACCCTCGGCCTGTGACAGCCCAGCGATGGCCACACCCTTGTAAACGCCATCGGAACCAAACCTCCTGATACCCCCGGCATCGTAATCAATCACCAGCAGGTCGCCGTTGCCCGCAAACCAGATGTTGCTCGGCCCGGTCAGGTTGGACTGGATGAAATTACCCTGGTCGATACCATCCGGGTTGAATACGCGAACCAGTTGCTGGTCGTATGAAGCCACATAGAAATTTCCATCACGATCCCAGTCAAAACCGAGGATTCTGGCCAGGGCCACGTTGGTAAAGTCACCAACGACTGTGCCGTCAAGCTGAAACCGCCTGACCCGTCCGCTGCCTCCGTCCTGCGCCACGTAAAGCAGGTTGTCGGCACCGATTTTCATGCGGCTGGGCGCAATGACATCGGATGTGAAAACATCGATGAACTCGCCGGTATCCGCGTTGTAGCGGTCAATGCGGCCGCTGTTGTAGTTGGAAACAATCACGGTATTACTGTCTTCAAGGAAGATCATATCGTGCGGCCACGACAGGTTTTCTGTGATGAAAACCTCCGGGTTTTTGCCGTCATCATCGTACTTCAGGATTTGCCAGGGTGGCTGACCAAAATTGGGCACATCGATAACGTAAATGTCTGAAGGCTGGGCCAGTGCGCTCGATGCCCAGAGTAAAGTACACAACAGTGTGGTTAAGGTTTTCATAAGTTTCATCGTTTGATTTTCTCCATCCCCGGATCATACATCGGTCTGAGTGACACCTCGGCCGGGTAAATCCTGTCGGCAATATGACTTCCCATTGTCCTTCTTTAAGGTAGTCCGTATCAACCGGGTCGCCTGCAACCATGGCCAGGCCGACCGCGCCACCCAGCGTATGGCCGTAGGATGCCGCGCGGACGTCGCCCACCGGTACGCCATTGCGCAGCACGATCTCGGCGTGGATCATTTGCGGCTCCGGGTCTTTCAGCAGGATCTGCACCAGCCGATGGCTGTAATAGTCACCTCGATTGCCGCTTTGCGTTCGATACAGGCCTGTTTGCCGATGAAGTCGCCTTCCTTGTCCAGCCGCACGGCAAAGCCCAGGCCAACGGAGTACGGGTCATCCATGTTGTCGATATCGTGGCCGTAATCGCGATAGCCTTTTTCCAGGCGCAGGCTGGCCAGCGATTTGAGGCCGGCGTGTCTCAGGCCGAATTTCTCCCCGGCCTCGACGATCCGGTCGTACACATGCATCGCCTGCTCGGAGGGGATGTTCAGTTCGTAGCCCAGTTCACCGGCGTAGGTGATGCGCACGCACATCACGCGGGCCAGGCCGATATCGATTTCCCTCACCGTGCGGAACGGAAAGGCCTCGTTGGACAGATCGGCGCTGGTGATCGACTGCAGCAGTTCCCGGGAGTTCGGGCCCTGGATATTGAGCTGGCCGTAGCCCGAGGTCACGTCGGTGACGGACACATGCTGGTCATCGGTGATATGCCGCTTCATCCAGGTCTCGGTGTGCCGGTGAGCAACATCCGATGTCACCACCATGAAGGTCTCATCATCGAGCTTGATGACGGTCAGGTCGGCCTCCAGCGTCCCGGCATCGTTCAGCCACTGGGTGTAGGTGATCCTGCCCGCATGCCCCGTTGACTTCATTGGCCGAGATGTAATTCGAGGAAGCTGCCGGCATCACGGCCCTGCACCAGGAATTTGCCCATGAAGGACATGTCCATGAGCGACCACGTCTTCACGGCAGGCGTGGTGCTCGGCCTCCCACCAGGGAAACCAGTTGGCCCGGCCCCAGGTCAGGCGGTCAGCCACCGGCTCCTGGCCTTCCGGCGCATACCAGCCCGGGCATTCCCAGCCGCTGACATCCCTGAAATGAGCGCCCTTTGCCGCCAGGCGGTCGTGAAACGGAGATTGACGCGCACCACGGGCCGTTTGCGGCGAACGATCCGGGTAGTGGCAGGCATAGACCAGCCCGAGGGATTCCAGCGCACGCTGGCGGCGGTATTCGGGGTTGCACTGGTAAGCGTGGAATCGATCGATGTTGATGCCGGTTACATCCACGTCCGGCCGCCCATTGAGGATCCAGTGCGCCAGCACGCGGCCATAGCCGCCGCCGGTGATGATGCCGACCGAATTCAGACCGGCTGCGACGAAATAGTTCCGCAGTTCCGGTGCTTCACCGATGACCGGTGCAAGGTCGGGCGTGAAGCTTTCCGGTCCGCAGAAAAACTTGCGGATCCCCACTTCCATGGATATCGGCACGCGCTCCATGGCCTTCTCCAGGAAGGGCGTCAGACGATCCCAGTCGGGCGGGATTTCACCAAAGGAGAAATCTTCGGGAATGCCTTCCACTCGCCAGGGTGCGCAGTCGGGCTCGAACATGACCGACCATCAGGCCGCCCGTTTCTTCGCGGTAATAGGCATGGACCGACGGATCTTCCAGCACCGGCAGGTCCGGCACTGACACCGTCGATCTTTTCGGTGATCAGGTAATAGTGCTCTGCCGCCTGGTTGGGAATCACCACGCCGGATTGCTCGCCCAGTTGCCGGGCCCACATGCCGGCGCAGTTGACCACGAACTCCGAGCGAATTTCGCCCTTCTCCGTGCGCACACCGGTCACGGTGCCATTGCGGGTCAGCACACCGGTCACCGGCGTGTTCTGGATGATCCGCACGCCTTTCATGCGGGCGCCCTTGGCCAGCGCCATGGTCACGTCGACCGGGTTGATGCGGCCGTCGTTCTCGGCCAAAAAGCCGCCGCTGATGTCGTCGATATCAGCGAACGGGAACACGGTCTTCGACTTCTGCGGCGGAAGTTCATGGATCTCGATGCCGTGCAGGCGATTGAATGCGGCAATGCGGCGGTACTCTTCCAGGCGATCTGCATCCGCGGCCAGCTTCGATAAAGCCACACGGGCTTGAAACCGGTCTGCTGGCCGGTCTCCTGCTTCCAGGCGCTTGTACAGCTCCATCGAGTGTCGGCGAATCTCCAGCAGCGTTTCCGATCCGGAGCCAAAAGTGGTCATCAGGCCGGCCGCGTGCCAGGTGGTGCCCGAGGTCAGCTGGTCGCGCTCCAGCAGCACCACGTCGTTGCAGCCCATCTCGGCCAGGTGATAAGCCACCGAGCAGCCGATGATCCCGCCGCCGATGACGACGACCCGTGCATATTCCGGAAATTCTTTGTCCGACATGGTTGTTGTTTTCCTTTTTGGCTTCAGCTAATTTGAACATAAAACCAAATGGGAAAACACAATGAGCGCAAGACGGAATGACGCAGCAAAAGCGGGCATCGGGTTTGGCGTGGCACTGGCTATTGCCATCTCGTGGAGTGCCAACAAATCCATCCTGTGGGCTTTGCTGCACGGAGTGCTTTCCTGGTTCTATGTCATCTATTACGCGATCCGCTACCAGTAGGCAGTGCGGCCTCGATAGCGGCCAGCAGACGATTCGGTTCGTCGGTTCCGATGCGGGCTTTGCGGCCGTTTTTAAGGTGAATTTCCACTGAGTCATAGCCGGACACGTTATACAGCCACCCGTGCCGGGTCATCCGGATACCCCAACCGTTCCACCACTTGTTGCGCACGATGGCGGCGCTTTCGACTTCTGCGACGGCAAATTTCTTATTGATGACTCCGACCCCGAATCTGAGCCGGATAAAGTCTTTAGAAACGGTCACGGTCAACTGGTGGAAAAGTGCCAGACCAATACCGAGGGCCAGCAAGACAGCGGAGAAAGCCAGGAAGGCCTGAGGTTCATTGCGCCCGGTCCAAACCGCAAGCACAAGGGTTAACGCCATGATGCTGCCAAATGTGACCTGCATGAGCGTTCCGGGTTGGGTGTGTTTGTATGGGCGCATTCTATGAAGTATGGCACGATCCAGTTGATTCTTTTAGGAGAGGCAATATTCCGAGATCGACCCGAAGCAACCACGCAAAGTTAGCGAAACATGAGAGGCTGTGTGACACTTATTGCCAATAATATCTGGTCAGGTCTCGTTCGACGTATGCAATCTCTGACTCAAATATCAGACGTTACTATCCGCCGGGGTAGAGTCACCGATGCGGCCGAGCTCGCGGCCTTCGCTGCCCAAACTTTCAAAGAAACGTACTCTGCAGTCAGTAATCACGATGATCTGCGGGCTCACCTCGCCACCACGTTTGGTCTGGCCCAACAAGCCGCAGAACTCGCCGACCCATTAGTTTTTACGATCCTCGCGCGATTGAATGGAGAACTCGTTGCGTATGCTCAAGTAAGGCGGAACATGCCACCACCCTGCGTCACTCATACCGATCCAATTGAACTGCACCGGTTCTACGTAGATCAACGGGCACACGGGTCCGGGTTAGCGTCAAGGCTCATGCAGGAGGTCCATCAGGCTGCGCATGAACTTCAGGGGGGTCACATTTGGCTTAGTGTTTGGGAGCGAAACCCTCGGGCTATTGCCTTCTACAAGAAAGAAAAGTTTGTCGACGTTGGCAGTACGTTCTACGTGGTCGGGCCAGACAAACAAAAAGATCGAGTGCTGGTCGCCAACGTTCAGCCGCGAGATTCCGATGCCGCCTGACATGAATCACCCTGTGTTTCCAATAGCTCCCGCCGTATGCGTTTCTTCGATAGTGTATGGGTGGATTCGTGATCGGGACATTCTCTGTAGTCGTCTTTGTGCCAATTATCCGGATCAGAGAGAAGCTGCTCGGTCTTCAAAATAATCTGAACATCCGCCTTAGTCACGGGAGGGTGATACCACGAACCGCACACATGGCAGGCGCGATGTATCTGGTGCTTTTCGCATGCGGATCGTTTTCTATTTTCGTTAGATCGGGCATGGACACACTCTATCTTCAAGCCCAGGCCGGCATGTTTCTTGCTTTGTTCAGTCGCGGATGGACTATTTCGGGAATTTTCAGTTGTTCCGACCACCAACGAAACCTACACGTGACCGCTTCCTGGTCTTACATTGATGTCGTGGACCGCTAACTTTGGCGCGATAATGCGCTGGGAGAACTACTGCCTGGATGGCGAAGTAATCACCACCGAGTCCCTGGACATCGAGAGTCTGCCGCCTGGGAAGTATCGTGTGGTGCAGAAAAATTGAGTTGCCTGAAAAGAAAAGGGCCGCCAGTTGGGCGGCCCTTGCCCCTTAGTTCTTTTGCAGGTGGCATATACTATTTTAGTATAGTACAGATTTATTCCTTGTCTATATGATGATTCTCTCCGAATCAATTGCTTACGGAGCCGAATTCCTACAGGTACTCTCAAGAAAACGGCTCAATCCTCACCTTCACCCACGGGCTCTTGTCCTGTAGCGAGGTGCGTGTTGTTGCCTGCACCAGTCCAGAAGTGAAAGTAGACGGGCTCTTCGTTGCGAAGGAGGTCGACTAGTTCCAAGTATGCCGAGCGATGAAAATAGGCCCGAACATAACCTTGATCAACATCTTCATAGGCGTCTGGTAGTGACTCGCCATCAGGCCGTAGAAAGAGCACGGCAAATTGCTTGCCCGCACCACTCCAGAGGGAGATTTTTGCGGGGGTGCCCTCTAGGGGGAAGATGGCGACACGGTATCTGTTGATTTCTGTAGTTATGTAAGACATGAGCTTTCTCCTTGTCAAAGGGAATACAAATTACTCGTATAAACTATACCTTGGCAATGTGGCGCAGGGCCATTTCATAGGGACTCTGAGAATCGAGACTGATTAACGGCTGACAGGTAGTCGGGAGGTCTACTACAGCCAGAGCAGGATGAATCGAATATGATAAATACAGCAATGTGCTCCCTTGCACCATAGCCCCGGTCCGCGCCGGGGCTTTTTATTGAAAGACCGTAACCGGCCCCAATCCGTTCGCACCGGACAAAGTGTTAACCATGTGACCGGTATAGACCTTTTTTATGTCTGGCGGAGAGAGAGGGATTCGAACCCTCGATACAGCTCAACACCGTATACACGCTTTCCAGGCGAGCCCGTTCAACCACTCCGGCATCTCTCCGTTTCCTGGACTTCGCAGGAAGGGCGGCAATTTTAGGTGATGCGGCCTGCTTTATCAATGAAATTACGTTGCGGCGTTGCGTTGGCGCTGGCAGAGTAAGTGGATGATGATGACCACTTTGAAAATCACCCTGCTTTCTTCCCTGCTATTACTGTTCACGGCGTGCGCTACGGTGCCGCCGGCGCAAAACGTGTTGGCTGAAACCGATGACCTTACGATGTTCACGAATTCTGCGCTGCAGCTTTCCGGGCTTTACGGCCGCGACCAGGTGTTGGCGGTGTTTGATATCGACAACACCCTGCTGGCTATGGAACAGGGTCTGGGGTCGGACCAGTGGTATTACTGGCAAAAAGCCCTGCAAAAGGAAGACCCGTGTAGTGCCCAGTTGGTCAATGACCGCTTAAAGGTGCAGGGCGCGTTGTTCTTCGCCTCCGCAATGCGGACAACCCAGCCGGATGCGGCGCAACAGGTGAAACGGTTGCAGGATGCCGGGCTCAGAGTCATCGCCTTGACCTCCCGCGGCCCCGATTACAGGCTGCAGACCTTTCGCGAACTGCGCCGTAACGACATCAGCTTCTGGACCAGCGCCCTACCCCCGCAGCGCGGCTATCCAGATACGTTTCTGCCGGATAACGGCCTGCGCCCGGCACGATACGAAGAAGGTGTGTTCCTGACCGCCGGCCAGCATAAAGGCGCGATGCTCAAGGCGCTATTGGCCAAAACCGGCACCTCGGCGCCCACCGTCATCGTGTTTGCCGACGACAAGGCGGAAAACCTGCAGGACATGATGGAGACCTTCGAGGGCTCCGGCATTGCCGTCCACGCCTGGCGCTACAGCCGCGAAGACGACATCGTTGACGCTCTTGACGGACAGGAAGCGGCAGCCGAGTGGGATGCGGTCAAGCCTGCATTGATGAAGATCGAACAGATCTTCGGGACCGACAACTTCGACCTGCCGGCCCAGGTGGTTCGCGAGGGCTGTGGTTCAGCAGATTCTTGGTAGCGGATCCTCTTCCAGGTCGTCGAGAATCCGTTCTCCGGAGAGTTCTGTTTCCAGCACGATTCGTGAGGCGCCCTCCTCGATACGCCCTATCTGTGTGGCCCCCTCTCCCGCCGGGAATTCGCGCCACTTCGTGACCAGGGCATCGGCCTCTTCGGCCGCGACAATCGCTACGGCGCGGCCTTGGGTTCCCTGCCATATGGCGTAAACCCCTGCCGACCTGATGATCCATATTGTTGAGGGTTGGTTGGGTAGCCGTATCGCACGCAGGGTAGAAAATCAGTTCTCACCGGAAATACGCCAGCCGTTCCGGGCCGCGCAGTCGCCGATTATCCCGATCCACCCCGCTCTGCTAACATGTAGCGCATACTCAGCTTATGACGAGTCACCTAAACGGATGGAAGCAGTTTTTCCTTTTGTTCTAATTCTGGCAGGCTTCTATGTCGGCTGGAATATCGGCGCCAATGATGCAGCAAACTGCATTGGCACTACCGTAGGCGCACAAATCATCTCCTACCGGAAAGCCGTGCTCATCATGGCATTTTTCGTCATCCTCGGCGGCGTACTACAGGGTCACCACGTGATGAAAACCGTGGGCAAAGGCATCGTGATCTCCGATTCACAGTCTTACGAAGACCATCACGGTTCCGGGGCCGGCCCCGAATTCTGGAGCTATTTTCCCGACAACCGCTTGCCGGACAAGGCGATCCTTGTTGCTTTGCTCTCCGCCGGATTTTTCGTCACGCTCGCAACATTTTCAAGCATTCCGGTTTCGACATCGCAGGCTATTGTGGGAGGAGTGGCTGGCGTTGGCGTTGGTATCGTTGGAATGAATCCCGCATTTTTCAAGCTGGGTGTTTTGCTCAAGATTTTCGGTGCCTGGGTGATCAGTCCGGTGTTGACGATGATTCTGGCATTCTTGCTGTATTCCCTGCTCGGCGTGTTGTTGCGTAGAGCCAAGGCGCTTATCTGGTCACGGGTGATGGCGATCGCGGTGGTTTGCTCAGCCGCCTACGTTTCCTACTCCCTGGGAGCCAATGACGTTGGTAATGCGATTGGGCCTCTGTTGAGCAAATACCCGGACAAGGGGCTTTGGCTGGCGGTACTGGGCGGCGTGGCGATGGCGGTGGGCGCCTTCACGTTTGGATCCCGGGTAACCGACACCGTGGGCAAAAGCATTACGCCCCTGGATTACGGCGGTGCTTTGTCCGCCCAGTTTGCGGCGGCTTTCGGGGTTCATCTTTTTTCAATGGCGGGCATCCCGGTTTCAACTTCCCAGGCTGTTGTAGGCGGCGTGATCGGGGTCGGGCTGACCAAGGGTATGAGAGCCGTCAGTACCAAAAAAATCACTACGATATTCATGGGATGGGTCATTACGCCGGTTTGCGCAGCGGTTTTCGCTGCCGTGGTCTATCGCCTGGTGGCATGATGTTCATGGATTTGTCACATAGTTCGTTCAGAATTCAGAGGAAAGGCTGATATGTTGATCTTCAAAAAGGAAAAACGGGTTCGTAAGCTCATACTGGGACACCTGGGTGAAGTACAGGAGTGCCTGACAGGGTCACGCAATGTATTGGAGGAATACACCTCGGGTAACTTCGAGGTTGCTCTTGAGCGCGCAAACCTCGTGATCGAGGTAGAGTCCAGGGCGGACACGCTCGAGAGGGAAATTCGTGAAACCCTGATCCAGGGCGCTTTCCTCCCGCATATTCGTTCTGATGTTTACCGGCTGGTCGAAGCCGTGGACTCGATTGCAGGCAAGGCGGAAGACGTGGCGCGATTCGTGGTGGACCAGACACCGCAGATTCCTGATGAGTTCCAGCCTGAACTGCTGGATATATTCCGCCACAGCCTGAACTGCTTCCTCGAATTGCGCAAAGCACTTCGCGACTACTTTAAGCCCAAAGGGCAAATTGAAAATCTGCACGAACACGTCAACCGGGTGTGTGAGATCGAGACAGAGGTGGATGTGATGGAGTCGATCCTGGCGAGACGGGTTTTCAATTCCTCGCTGGACCTGGCACAAAAAATTCACCTGGAGCAACTGATCAGGACCATCGGTGGTATCGCAGACCTGTCCGAAAATGCTTCTGATGAACTCGAATTTGCAGCGATGAAGTCTGTCGTCTGACTTGCAAGTACCGGTCAGATCTCCGCAATCGAAAAAACCTATGGTGCTTGGCTGAAACAAGGTGTCGGCCAAGATTGAACAAATTGTAAACAGCCGCATGCGCACTCAAAAAACGCTGGGCCTGCAGGAAAACATCAACCACCTCACCATCCTGATCAACCGCACGCCATTTTCGGGAGTTAAGTTGTCAGTATCTTCGCGAGGGCTGTGGTTCAGCAGATCCGCGGTAGCGGATCCTCTTCCAGGTCGTCGAGAATCCGTTCGCCGGAGATTTCGGTTTCCAGCACGATTCGCGAGGCGCCTTCCTCGATACGCCCGATCTGAGTGGCGCCCTCTCCCGCGGGGAATTCGCGCCACTTCGTGACCAGGTCATCGGCCTGCTTCGGCGCGACGATCGCTACGGCGCGGCCTTCGCAGGCCAGGTAGTACGGATCGTAGCCGAGCATCTCGCAGACCATTTTTACTGAATCCCGGACCGGAACCTCGGTTTCCAGCAGGCGCACGGTGACGCCGGCGTGCTGGGCGATTTCGTAACAGACGCCGGCCAGCCCGGCGCGGGTGGGGTCGCGCATGAAGCGCAGGCCGTCGAAGTCCATTGCGGCGCGGGCCAGGTCGATGACGTTGCCGCAGTCGGAGCGTACGTCACCGCTGATTTCGAAATCCTCCCGCGCCAGCATAACGGAGATACCGTGGTCTCCGATCGGGCCGCTGACCACGATGCGGTCGCCGGGCTGGACGAGGTGCATGCCCAGATCGACGCCTGCCGGGCGCAGGCCTACCCCGGTGGTGGCGAGATACAGCCCGCCGCCCTCGCCCCGGGGCAACACCTTGGTGTCGCCGGCCACGACCTGCACGTTGGCTGCCTGTGCCGCGGCGGCCAGGCTTTTCTACGATGCGATCCAGCGTCGCGATTTCCAGGCCTTCTTCGATAAAGGCATTCAGCGACAGATATTTTGGCGTGGCGCCGCTGACGGCGAGGTCGTTGACGGTGCCGTTAACCGCCAGCGAGCCGATGTCGCCACCCGGAAACTCCAGCGGCTGGACGATGAAGCCGTCGGTGGTCATGTACGGCTCGCCGCCTTCGCCGAGATCGATCGGCGCGGCGTCGAGCGTGACGTCCAGTGCGTCGGCACGGGCCGGATCGGACAGGTGCCGCGCAAAAATCTCCGCGATGAGTTCCCGCATGTAGCGTCCGCCATTGCCGTGCGCCAGGCTGATGTATTTATCTGATCCATTCCTCAACCTCGTTCGTCCATACCTTCCTGTGAGCCGGCCTTGGCGAACGCCAGCGCCTCAATCACCTGTCCGAAACTCAGGCCGCCATCATTGGCCGGGATTTCCCGGTGCAGCCGAACCTCGATACCCTGTGCCTGCAGCAGTTCGACCACCCGTTCGGTCAGGCTGCGGTTCTGAAACACGCCACCGCTGAGTCCAACCGCCTCGAAAGCCCTGACGTTTTCCGGACTTCCAAAGCCTGGTCGACCAGCGCCTGCGCCATCGATCTCATGAAAAATACCGGCCCGCTTTGCCGCGGAAACGCCCGGATCAGCCAACACATCCAGCAAAGGCGCCCAGTCGCTGCGCAGCAGGCCGTTGCTCGTCACCGGTCAGCGGCAAGGATACCGGTTCGCAGTCGTGCTGCCGCGATGTGCTCCAGTTCCATCGGGCCCTGGCCCTTCGAAACTGGCCATGTTTCGACCCAGCACCAGCGCGGCGGCCGCGTCGAACAACCGTCCGACCGCCGAGGTTTCGAACACGTTGATGCCGCGCTTCCAGGCCTGGTGTGCCAGGCGCAACGCTGCGGCGTCGATTCCGGCGCGAGCTGCGCTCCGACGATGCCAGCGGCGATCTTTCCTTCCGCCCACAACAGCGCCGCTGCGGAACGCCAGGGTTCGCGCCCGGCCTTGTCGCCACCGACCAGCCTGAACGGCCGGAAACTGGCCACGCGGTTCCAGTCGCCGGGCTGGCCAGCCAGTGCCTCGCCGCCCCACAGGGTTCCGTCGCTGCCGTAACCAACGCCGTCCCAGGTGAACACCAGCCAGTTGTCGATGTCCGGATGCTCACCGGCCAGCGATGAGGCATGCGCCGCGTGGTGCTGTACCCGAATCACCGGCAAGCCCTGCTGTTCAGCCCAGCGACTGCTGGCGTAACCGGGGTGCAGATCACAGACTATAACTTGAGTATTTACATCATATAGTAACTGTATATCACTGATTATATGTTTAAATATATCATTACTTCGTGGACTATCCAGTTCACCGATATGCGGAGAAACCACCACGCGATCGTCCCAGGCCAGCGCCACGGTGACCTTCATATGCCCGCCTGTGGCGAGCAGAGCACGCGGCAATTTGTTCGGCAGGACGCGCTCCAGTGGCGCAATGTCCGCGACCCAGGCGGATCGCCCTGGCGGCTCCTGCCATCGGGCGGATCACCGGGTCATCGGCCGGCCGTACGATCGGCCGGTTGTGGTGCAGGAAGGCATCCGCCACGCCGGACAGTCGCTGCTGCGCTTCCTGGTTATCGGTGATGACCGGCTCGCCGCTGATGTTGCCCGAGGTCGCCACGATGGGTTTGCCATAGCGCTGCAGCAGCTGGTGGTGCAGCGGGCTGTACGGCAGAAACACACCCAGCTCGCAGAGCCCGGGTGCCAGCGAAGCTGCTCAGCTGAAAATCCTTCCGCTTGCGCGCCAGCACGATGGGACGGGCCGGATCGACGATGGCCCGGGCCGTCAACTCATCCAGGTCCAGTTGCTGCCCGCACGGCGTCCAGGCCGTCCCTTCCCTGCACCGGAAACATCACCGCCAGCGGCTTGGCCGGGCGGTGCTTTCGCTGGCGCAAACGCTGAACGGCCGCATCATTGGCCGCATCGCAGACCAGGTGATAACCGCCGACTCCCTTGACGGCGACGATTTGGCCCGCGTTCAGGGCCTGCGATGGTTTGTCCAAGCGCTGCCGTTGAAGCACCAGCAGATCGCTCCGTGACCCGCCTGATCCCCTGCCCCGGCACGAACTCCAGCTGCGGCCCGCACACCGGGCAGGCCAGCGGCTGTGCATGAAAACGCCGGTCCCGTGGCGACTCGTACTCGGCCCGGCAGTCATCGCACAACGGGAAATCCGCCATCGAGGTATTCGGCCGGTCGTAAGGCATCGCGGTGATGATCGTGTAACGCGGCCCGCACTGCGTGCAGTTGATAAACGGATAGCCAAACCGCCGCTCTTCGCGGTCCGGTCAGCTCCGCCACGCAGTCATCACAGGTATACAAGTCCGGCGGCACATGAATCTCCGCCTCGGCGCGCGAGTCACTGGCCAGAATCTCGAAATCAGCCGCAGCCCACCAGCTTCAACGGACTCAGAAGAAGCCAGCACCGGCCGGGCCAGCGGCGGCGCCGAATGAACCAGCGCATGCTCCAGCCGGTCAAGCGACTCCACGACTCCCTTCGGCATGAATAAACACCTTGCCGGATCCGTTCAACACCGATCCGGTCAATCCCAAGCTCATGCGCCGTGACATACACAAAAGGCCGGTACCCAACCCCCTGCACCCGTCCTGTAACCATGATGCGCCGGGCTTCCCTACTCACGCCAAGTCCCGGAGGGAATCCCACGCCCAGGATCTGCAGCAGCGCTACGCGGTGAGGGGTGTTGCGTGGCCTCTATTCGGGGCTATAACACGCCGGGAGCGTGTTATAAGCGAACAGGGACGTGTTCCAGCGTGCCCCGCATAGAGAATACCCACACTCCTCACTGGCACAGCCTCTCAGAACCCCTCACGCCCGGCTCCCTCAACATTCTCCCGAACCCCCGAGGCCCACCAGATTCGGCAAGCCCCCTCATCGACTAACCATGCACGGCCCGATCGGATTGCGCGGCGTACAGGCCTTGCCGTACAGAACGCACTGGTTCGGATAGATCTTGCCCAGCACCACCCGCGCGCAATCGCAACCCGGCGGCATCTCCCCTGCCCGCTTGCGGTCCTCTTCCGGCTTGATCGAAAAACGGACCCGGGCATCGATGTCGCCCAGTTCCGGCTTCAGCGTGAAACCCGGAGCCCGGGATGACGCCGATGCCGCGCCAGTTCGCGTCGGTGACGTCCATCACCTGGTTCAGCACCGCCTGTGCAGTCGGATTGCCGCCGGGCTGTGCCACGGCGGTGTAGCAGTTGTCCAGGAACGGGCTTGTTCTCGATCACCTGGCGCAGCACCGAGTACAGCGCGGCCAGCAGGCTCTCCGGTACTGAAACCCGCGACGGCGGCCGGGAATGCCGTGCTTCTTCGGCTACGAATTCCCACTCCTCCGGACCCATCACGGTGGAGACGTGGCCCGGGGCGATCAGTGCATCGAAGCCGGGTGTGTCGCTGTCCAGCAGCAACGCCACCGCCGGCCAGGTCAGGCGGCCGGACAGCAGCACCGACAGGTTGGGTGGCAGGCCTTGCTGCAGGCCATTGGCGATCAGGCCGGCGACCGGCGCAGTGGTGGTCTCGAAACCGGCGGCAAAGAACACCACCTCCTTGTCCGGGTTGTCCTGTGCGATCGACAGCACTTCCTCGGGGAAGAAACCGGCCGAACATCACCGCCGGCCGCCCTGGCCTGCTCCAGCGAGCGCGGCTCGGCTTTGGGCGCATTGCAGGGCACGCGCAGCATGTCGCCGAACGCAGCAACGATGACATCATCGCGGCGCGCCAGCTGGATGGCGGCGTAAATATCTTCTTCGGGGCAAACGCAGACCGGGCAGCCGGGCCCGGGAATCAGTTCGACCTGCGGCGGCAGCGCGCCGCGCAGACCGGCCATGGTGATGGAGCGTTCGTGGCCGCCGCAGACGTTCATCACGCGCACCTTGTCCGGCAACGGCAGGCTGCGGATGCGTTCCAGCCAGGTGCGGGCGGTGGTCATCGGGTCAGGCCGGAGTGATGCAGCGCAGGCGCCGTCCGGCTGCACGCTGGGCTTCATTTCCGCACCGGCACGGTGGGCGGCGACCGCCTGGCGCAACCAGTCCAGCCAGGCTTCCAGGCTGTCCGGGCCGGCGGGCCGAAAGTGTCAAGACATCGGCCGGGTTGGCCAGTTCGCGCAGATGGCGTTCTGCCTTGGCGGTATCAAAATCATCCAGCACGTCCAGCAGGTCAGACTTGGTCAGCAGCATCAGGTCGGCCGCGCGGAACATGACCGGGTACTTGGCCGGCTTGTCGTCGCCCTCGGTAACCGACAGCAAGGTGACATTGGCATGGTGGCCGAGGTCAAAGCTGGCCGGACACACCAGGTTGCCGACGTTTTCGATGAACAGGATGTCGATGTCGTCCAGGTCCATTTCGTGCAGCGCATCGTGCACCATGTGCGCATCCAGGTGGCAGGCCTGCCCGGTGGTGATCTGCACCGCCGGCACACCGTGCGCGCGGATCCGCTCGGCGTCGTTTTCGGTCTCCAGGTCGCCTTCCACCACGGCGATCGAAAACTCGTCGACCGATGCGCTTCGATGGTGGCCTCGAGCAAGGCGGTTTTGCCGGAACCCGGCGATGACATCAGGTTGATCGCCAGTACGCCATGACGGTCAAAGTGCTCACGGTTGTGCGCCGCCTGGTGGTCGTTTTCCTGCAGCAGGCCGGTCAGGACTTCGATCGAGGCCTTGCCCTCGGAGGTATGTTCCAGTTTGCCCTCGGCTTTCACCAGGTGGGCATTGGCGGGGGTGATGGTACAACCGCAAGTGTCACACAAGGGGACCTCCTCGTTTTGGTCTGGCGTTCCTGCAGCATCGGGGCAGCGCTTCTTTCGGCTTTGCCGAAAACCGCACTTCCGCTGCTTCGCTCCTACAATTCATGTTTCGATCTCCAGGCTCAGTAGCAGCAGCTCTTCGCCTTCGCTTACGTTTACCCGCCATTCGCCGCAGAACTGGCAGATCAGGCGGTTGGCGGGAACGGCGCTGCTGGCGCCGCATTCCTGGCACTTGACCACGATGGGGCCCTCTTCGATCTCCAGCTCGGCCCCGGCCGCGACGGTTCCGGCGCGTGCAATTTCGAAGGCATGCGCCAGCAGAGATGGTTCTACTCCGGACAATCCGCCCACCCGCAAACGGATCAGGTCTACGGACTTTGCCTGGTTATCTGCTGCGATTTGCTGAACCTGCCGCATCAAACCCTGGCAGACGGACAATTCATGCATTGAGGGCTTCTTCCGCTGCGAAAATTTCGTCGAACAGGTCCCAGGCAGTCTGCGCGTCTTCCTCGGTCATCTTCTGGATCGCGTTACCCACGTGGATCATCACCAGGTCGCCGACCTGCAGGTTTTCGTGCTGCAGCAGGAACAGGCTGGCCTTGCGCTCGATTCCGCGCGCTTCGCAACGGGCATTGAAGCCGTCGATTTCGATGATCCGCATGGGGACGCCAAGACACATAAGCCGCTCCTTATAATTCATGTACCAGAAGGAATTTAATTCAAGTCCACTTACTTTCAATTGACCCTGATCAACATCATTCGAATTTCGGAATTATATGATGCAGGCTGAACCTTTGAATAGCCATGTATTAGCGTATCCTAATATTATAATATTAATACGGGGTATTATGAGCGCACCGACGAACATGAAGAAAGTCCTGGTGATGGGTATTGGAAATACCCTTCTGCAGGATGATGGTGTCGGCATACACGTCACTGAACTGTTCAATTCCTCCCGCGATCCCGATCCCAACATTGCCGTGCTCGACGGCGGCACCATCGGACTATCACTGCTGCCTGAAATCGAAGACGTCGACGCGGTGATCATCGTCGATGCGTCCGAAATCGGCGAGCAACCCGGAACCATGCGGATTTTCCGCAACCAGGAAATTGACCAGCAACTCTCCGGCAAACGCCGCTCGGTACATGAAGTCGCACTGTACGACCTGTTTTCCGCCGCCGCGATCCGTGGACGCTGCCCGCCGGAACGCGCCCTGATCGCGATCCAGCCGGCCTGCACCGAATGGGGTCTGGAACCGACTCCCGAAGTCAAAGCGACCATCCCGATGGCCTGCGAAGCGATCAACAACCTGACCGGAAAGCTGGCAGCATGCTGCGCGATAGCGCCGCACCCTGCCTGAGCGGCCGTGCCACCGGCATGGCGCTGTCCGTGCTGACCGAAATCGGCCGTCTGCTCGAAACGCTCGCCGACTACCGGCGAGGCAGGTTCCATCGACTCTGCGCAGCCTGCCGCTGAGCGACGCCGACCGCAGTCAGCTGGAAGACGTGCTGGGCCGCGGCGAAGTCCAGGCCGAACTGGACGTGGCCGGCAAATCCGAAGTCTGGGAAACCATCGTTCCCCGGAGTCTGGTGGATTCGCCATCGCGGCGCCGGCGACAAGATCGCCAGCGAAGAAATTGCGGTCTGCCGCATCCCTGAAATCCTGATTACACACCCTGTCGATATTGAAGCGGCCGCCAGCCGCCTTCGCGAAGAACTGGAGACAACTGATGTCTGACAAAAAAACACTGGGTGAGATGCTGACGGAACGTGGCGTATCGCGCCGCATCTTTCCTGAAATACGCATCCTACACGGCCTCGATCATGGCACTGCCGCCCACCGCGGCCACGGCGATCGCCCAGGGCATTGCCAACGCCCGGCGCCAGTCGGTGATCTGGCTGTCGTTCCAGGAGTGCACCGGCTGCACCGAGTCGATCACCCGGGCCAATGCGCCGTCGATCGAAGACCTGATCTTCGATTTCATCTCGCTGGACTACCACCACACGCTGCATGAACGCCTCCGGCCACGCTGGCCGAGGAAGCGCGGATGGCGGCCATGGAAGAAAACGCCGGCGAGTACATCGTGGTGGTCGATGGCTCGGTACCGCTGAAGGACGACGGCATTTACTCGACCATCGCCGGCATCACCAACCTGCAGATGCTGGAAGAGACCTGCAAAGACGCCTTCGCAGTGATCGCGGTGGGCAGTTGCGCCACCTTTGGCGGCATTCCCGGCGCCAACCCGAACCCGACCGGCGCGGTGCCGATCTCCGACATCATCACCGACAAGCCGATCATCAACATCTCCGGCTGTCCGCCGATCCCGGAGGCGATGACCGGCACGATCTCCTACCTGCTGTCGTTCGGCTCCATCCCCGAACTGGATCACCTGGGCCGGCCCAAGGCCTTTTTCGGCGAAGCCATCCACGACCGCTGCTACCGCCGCCCGTTCTACGAGCGCGGCATGTTCGCCAAGAGTTTCGACGACGAAGGCGCACGCCAGGGCTGGTGCCTGTTCGAAGTCGGCTGCAAGGGACCGGTGACCTACAACGCCTGCGCCACGCTGAAGTGGAACGGCGGCGTGTCCTTCCCGATCCAGTCGGGACACGGCTGCCTGGGTTGCTCCGAACCGGATTTCTGGGACATGGGCGGATTCTACAAGCCGCTGTCCACGGCCACGGGTGATCCGCCTGAAGTACGCCGGCGGTGCGGTCGTTGCCGGTGCTGCGATTGGAGCAGCCAGCGCGGTGGTCGCCCGCAACAAGAGAAACAAGGTACTGAAGGAGGGCAAATAAATGGAACTGCTCGAATTTGCACGCGGCCCGGTTTTGCTGTTTGCCATTACCGTTTTCATCGGCGGAATTGCCTTCCGCATCTTCTCCCTGTTCCTGATGTGGCGGACCAAAGACTCCTCTGCCGGCAGGACACGTGAAAAACCGGTCGTTCGTCGCGGCAATACGCGAAATCATCCGGCGTTTGTGGCCGCAGGCCGCTTACAAGCAACGCACCATGTTCGCTCTGATCAACGGCTACGTTTTTCACATTGGACTGGCCATCATCGTGTTCCTGCTGGCGCCGCATATCCTGTTCTTCAAGGACCTGATCGGCCTGTCGCTGGCCGTCGCTGCCCAACAACGTGATCTATGCCGTCAGCATCATCACGCTGGTCTCGCTGATCGCGGCGCTGGTGATGCGCTTTGCCAACCCGGCGCAACGCATCATCTCGACGTTCGATGACTGGTTCAGCTGGATCGTGACCTTCCTGCCGGTGCTCACCGGCGTGATCGCCACCAGCCACCTGGGCGCACGTTACGAAACCTTGCTGGCGCTGCACATCCTTAGCGTGGCCGCTGCTGCTGGTCTGGCTGCCGTTCGGCAAGCTGATGCACTTTTTCCTGGTGTTCGTCACGCGCAGCCAGACCGGCGCACACCTGAGCCATCGCGGCGCCCAGCTGTGAACCCGACAGACAAAAGGACGGTAGAGAACAATGAACCAAGAGTCGTAGTTGATCCGGTCACCCGCATCGAGGGCCATTTGCGCATCGAGGCGGAACGAAGCGACGACGGGCAAATTACCGGCGCCTGGAGCTCCGGCACGATGGTCCGTGGAATCGAGCTGATCCTGCAGGGCCGCGACCCGCGTGACGCATGGGCCTTTGCCCAGCGTATCTGCGGCGTCTGCACGCTGGTGCACGGCATCGCCTCGGTCCGTGCGGTGGAAAATGCGCTGGGTTACAAGATTCCACCCAACGCGCAGCTGATCCGCAACCTGATGATCGCGGCCCAGTACGTGCACGATCACGTGATGCATTTTTATCACCTGCATGCGCTGGACTGGGTGGACGTGGTTTCGGCCCTGTCCGCCGACCCGAAGGCCACCTCGCAACTGGCGCAGTCGATTTCCGGTTATGCCAAATCCAGCCCCGGTTACTTTGCCGATACCCAGAAGAAACTGAAGACCTTCGTCGAAGCCGGCCAGCTGGGTATTTTCGCCAACGGCTACTACGGCCACCCGGAATACCGGCTGCCGGCCGAAGCCAACCTGATGGCCGTGGCGCATTATCTCGAAGCACTGGAATGGCAGCGCGACGTGGTGCAGATCCACACCATTTTCGGCGGCAAGAACCCGCACCCGAACTTCCTGGTGGGCGGATGCGCCCTCCCCGATCAGCAACGATCCCTCGTCTGCCACCGGCGGCTCAGCGTCCACCGCAGTCAACATCGTCGCATTCGGCCAGATCCGCGACATCATCAACCGCATGCGCGACTTCGTCGACCAGGTCTATGTGCCCGACACGATCGCCATCGCCGGTTTCTACAAGGACTGGTTCGCGCGCGGCGAAGGCCTGGGCAATTTCATGACCTTCGGCGATTTCCCCTCCGAAGGGCTGGATGACCCGACCACCTGGATGATCCCGAGTGGCGCGATCCTCAATCGCGACCTGTCGACCATCCACGAAGTCGACCTGAACGACCCCAGCCAGGTGCAGGAATTTGTCGGCCACTCCTGGTACGACTACTCCGTCGGCAAGAACGCCGGGCTGCACCCCTACGATGGTGAGACCAACCTGAACTACACCGGCCCGAAACCGCCGTATGAGCACCTCGACGTGGAGGGCAGCTACTCCTGGCTGAAGGCGCCGCGCTGGAAAGGCCATGCGATGGAAGTCGGGCCGCTGTCACGCGTGCTGATGCTGTATGCCTCCGGCCACGAGCCCACCCAGGAACTGGCCAACGCCGTGCTGGGACAACTCGACGTGCCCGCTCGACGCGATGTTCTCCACCCTGGGACGCACCGCGGCCCGCACGCTGGAAACCAAGATCATCGCCGACCAGATGTCGATCTGGCTGGACAAGCTGATGGCCAACATCAAGGCCGGCGACCTGGCCGTGCACAACGAAGAAATGTGGGACCCGTCCACCTGGCCGAAAGAATGCAAGGGCGTCGGCTTCATGGAAGCGCCGCGCGGCGGCCTGGCCCACTACATCGTGATCAAGGACAAGAAGATCGACAACTACCAGGCGGTGGTGCCCAGCACCTGGAACGCCGGACCGCGCGACCCGTCCGGACAGCCCGGCGCCTACGAGGCCGCGCTGATGGACAACCACGATCTGCTGATTCCCGATCAGCCGCTGGAAATCCAGCGAACCATCCACAGTTTCGATCCCTGCATCGCCTGCGCGGTTCACGTGATGGACCCCGACGGTGAAGAACAAGTGCAAGTGAAGGTGACCTAGAGATGAACGCCACAACCAGACAAGTCTCCGACGCCCAGGCAGCTGCCAACAAGTTCCTGGCACTCAACAGCGGAAACCTTGCGGCCTACCTGGAAGCCTGTATTCATTGCGGCCAGTGTGCGACGGCCTGCCACTTCTACGAAGTGACCAATGACCCCAAGTACACGCCGGCCTACAAGCTGTTCCCGATGGCCAAGGCGCACAAGCAAGACCAAGTGGCCCTGGAGCTGGTTCGGCGGCCCGACGGTCACCGAGGCCGACCTGCAGGAATGGGAAGAACTGCTGTTCGACAGCTGCACCATGTGCGGGCGCTGCACCCAGGTCTGCCCGATGGGTATCGACATCGCCTCCATCGTGGCGGCCTCGCGCCAGGCCTTCGCCGCCGCCGGACGCGGCCCGGAGGACTGTTATGCAAGCCGCTGAAAACGTGCTGACCAAGGGCAGCCCGCTGGGCGTGACGCCCGACCGTGTTCGACGGCCGCGTCGAATGGCTGGAAGACGACTACGAAGTCGACCTGCCGCTGGACAAGGACAAGGCCGAAGTCCTGCTGACCATTTCCTCGATCGAGATGATGAAGTACCCGAAATCCATCGTCGCCATGGCCCGCCTGATGAACCAGGCCGGGGTCGACTGGACCTTCAGCACCAAGGGCTACGAGTCCACCAACTTCGGCTTCCTGGCCGGCAAACCGCATATCGCCAAACACGCGATCGAAAAACTGGTCAGCGCCGCCGAAGAAATCGGCGCCAAGACGCTGGTGATCCCGGAATGCGGCCATGCCTACGGCGTGCTGCGCTGGTCCGGCGCCAATATCCTGGGCCGCCCGTTGCCGTTCGAAGTGCTGCACATCACCGAGTTCCTGGCGCAAACTGAAGAAGGAAGGCAAGCTCAAGTTCAACACCGATCGAAGGCTCGCTGACCTATCACGACCCCTGCCAGATCTCGCGCCGCGGCGGCGCCACCGAAGCCGCCCGCTACCTGCTGGAGGACTGCACCGATTTCCGCGAAATGACCCCGACCGGCAACTTCAACTGGTGCTGCGGCGGAGGCGGCGGCGTGCAGGCCATGAGCCGCGCGGCCGATCTGCGCCACAAGGTGTTCCAGATCAAGATGAAGCAGGTGGAAGACACCGGCGCCGACATGATGATTTCAGCCTGCGCCAACTGCCGCCTGACCATGGACGACAGCAAGGACCACTGGAAGTGGGACCGTGAGCTGGAAAGCCTGGTTGAACTGCTGGCGGAGAACCTGATCGAGGATGAGCCCACCCGTTCGATGCGAAGCCTCATTTGGCATAGGTCACTCTGACGTACCGCCCAGCGAGACGGGGGACTCCCGACGGGTTGGGCGGTGTCCTCGTTCACGGGCTCTGCGGCCACTGCGTGGCTTCCCTCGCGCCTTAGTGGACTTTACGGGGCCGGTCATACAGCGCTTCCTGCCCTGGATGACCTTAAATGGACGTCCTGTCCATTTATCCCCTATCCACTAAAGCACTCGGCGCTTCGACGCGAACAAGAACACGCCCAAACACCGGGCACTCACCCCGCCCCGCTGGGCTACGTCGTCGCCGACCACGCCAAATTCGGCCGGTGGTGGCAAAACCGAATAGCCGCGTTGTTTACGCCGAACGCGACCCGGCTGACCGTATCCCAGCCGCGGGTTCCTAAGTCAGTTCACCCGTGGTGCCAGTCTTCTGACTCATCCGGCGCCAAGCCAAGCACCTCGCCCGCCGTATCAACCCCCAGCCCGGTCACCGTCCGGTTGGCGTAGGCGAAATAGGCGGTCACCTGGTTGACTTCCAGGATGTCGGCCGTCGCTCAGTCCGGCGGTCCGCAGAGCCTCTGATGTCGGCCAGGCCGACGTTGCCCGGGTCGAGGGTCAGCTTGCTGGCGTAGCTCAGCGCGGCCTGCTCGGCGGGCAGTGAACGGTTCGCCGGGCTGGTCCTGTTCGAGTTGCGCCGGTAGGCCTCGTAGCTGTCGCTGTTCGTCGCCCTAGTTGCCGCTTCAGGCCCACGCTGTGGTGGCGGGCGCAGTAAGCGCAGTTGTTGAGCAGGCTGACCCGCACGCCGATGCGCTTCCAGGAACCAGACCGGCAGCTTGTTGCGCGGGTGATGCAGCACGGCTTTGTAGAGTGCCATGTGCCCTGCCAGCGTATGCGGTCGCAGGCTGTGGATCTGCAGGACGTTATCGACCTGTCCGCCGGGACCGGTTACCCGCTGATAGATTTTTTCCAGTCTGCCGGTGGCATCTTGCGGGCTGATGACTTTGATGTAGGGCATATGGCTGGCTCCTACCCTGAATTCGCCGGCAAGACCGGCTTCCTACGGTATATCATACGGCGATGCGCTTTTTCACTCTTGCCTTATTAGTTGTGTATCTGCCTGGCCGGCGCCTGACTGGCTGCTCCACGGGCAGCCACGAGGAGCATCATTTGCGCGTTGCGACTTTCAATATTGCGATGGGGCTGGAAGAGACCGGACGAGCTCGGCCGGGCACTGGCCAGCGGCAGCGACAAGCGGCTGCACCAGGTGGCCGAAATTCTGCAGCGGGTGCGCCCGGATATCGTGCTGCTGAATGAATTCGACTACGACCCGGGCATCGACGCCGCCACGTTGTTCAACGCAACTACCTGGCGCGTGGTCAGAACGGTCAGGAGCCCATCCACTATCCCTATCACTTCCGCGCACCGGTCAATACCGGGGTGGACAGCGGGCTGGACCTTGACGGCGACGGCCAGACCGGCGGTCCGGGCGACGCCTGGGGTTTCGGCCACTTTCCGGGGCAGTACGGCATGCTGGTGCTGTCCCGCTATCCGATCGACCTTCAGACCAGCCGCACCTTCCGGAACTTTCGCTGGTCAGCTCTGCCGAAGCGCCAGGCGGCCGGTCAATCCGGATGGCAGTCCGTTCTACCCGGATGAGATCTGGCAGAAGCTGCGCCTGAGTTCGAAAAGCCACTGGGACCTGGGCTTCGATATTGACGGCAGGACTTTCACCTGCTGGCGTTCCACCCCACCCCGCCAGTGTTCGATGGCCCGGAGGATCGAAACGGCCTGCGCAATTTCGATGAAATCCGCTTCTGGCACGACTATACCGACCCGTCCGGTGCACCCCATATCGTTGATGACGAAGGCGTCCGCGGCGGCATGGGTGACAATGGCCACTTTGTCGATCGCCGGTGACTTCAATGCCGATCCGCTGGACGGCGACTCCGTGACCAACGCGGCTGGCCAGCTATTGCAGGCAGCCTGGTTCAACAGCGACTGCGTACCGGTCAGCAAGGGCGCTGCAACGAGGCTGCCCGTCTGCAGGGCGGGTTGAATACTGACCACCGGGGAGCTCCTGCCGCCGACACCGCGGACTTCAACGACCGCTACACCGGCAACCTGCGCCTGGACTACGTGCTGCCCTCCAGCGAACTGGTGGTAGCCGGCTGCGGCGTGTTCTGGCCGGCGACGGATGAGACGGGCATGAACTGGTCGAAGTCTCCGACCACCGACTGGTCTGGCTGGACATCACCTTGTGAACGACCTGACCGGACTGTACCGCGATTCGATCAAGCGGCACGCGGCCAAGCCGGTTGGCTACCGCCGTGCGATCGATGCCACGCACCAGCACGAAGCTGACAACCCGCTGTGCGGCGACCGGATCCTGATGCAGTCGCTGCGCATCGAGGGACAACCGGGTGATGCCGCGCTTTGAAGGTGAGGCCTGCGCCATCTGCATGGCTTCGGCTTCCCTGCTGTGCGAAATCGTGCCCGGTCAACCCGGTTGAATACCTGGAAAACATGCATGACGACCTGCTTGAGGCATTGACAGGTGAACCGGCGAACTGGATCGAGCACGAACTCGCTGGCCCTTGCTCGGCGTGAAGCCGTATCCCAGCCGAATTCGGTGCGCGACCCTGCCCTGGTCCGCCGCGGTCGAAGCCGTATGATGTCAAAAATTCACTTGTTTTTTGACTCGATTCACGTTAACCTTTGCACGTATCAGATGGTAACCCGTTCAAAACAATGTGTTAGTTTCGAAATTCCAACTGTAAATTGAGATTGGTTGCGAGTCCTATAGGTCACCTCAGAAGTTTCATATTTGGTATCTCCTGAATTATTTTATTGACGCCTGCATCTAATCAGACTTCTTTTAAATTTTATAAAGGTAATTCAGCAATGACGACAGGTACCGTTAAGTGGTTCAACGAATCCAAAGGTTTTGGTTTTATTTCTCCGTCTGATGGAGGCAAAGATGTGTTTGTGCACTTCTCAGCCATCCAGGGCAGTGGTTTCAAATCACTGGCAGAAGGTCAGGCAGTAACGTTTGACGTGGAAGACGGCCCCAAAGGCCCTCAGGCTACGAACGTAAACACTGAAGGCTAAGCAGTACCCAGCCAAATTCAGTAAGAAAAAACCCCGCCTCTCGGCGGGGTTTTTTTATGGTTCTTGTCCCTATACACAACCCACCGATAAAGCCTGCTTAATCATCAGCCTTACCAGGCTGGGCTCCGTGGCACTGGGCCACGTTGTCATCGCTGATCCGCTGGATCGGCACCATGCCGGTGCGGCCAATGGAAGGAATGTCGTAGAAGACACTGCCGTTATTACAATCCTCGAACTGCAACAGGATGGAACCACCGGGGACGCGGATCGGCACTGTATCCTCGTCATCGAAAATACCGCCCTTCATGAATCCAATCTCAAGATCCGCTTCGGCGCCAAAGTACGTTCCCTGGGCCGTCAGCCAGCGTTGTCCGGGATCACCCAGATTGGCCACCGCGTCGATGTCCGGTAATTCCGTGTCATAGGTAAACCAGACCAGGAATACGATTTTCTTGCCTGGAAAAACCGTGATCACGAAACCCTGGCCGTCGGTGCCGGGGTAGAACCACGCATCGTTGAGTCCGGGATTGATCGAGAATCCGGCAGGCGGCACCTGGGTATAATCGCCGACGATTCCTTCGACATCTTCCTGGCTCAGAACCTGCGCTACGTACTCAACGCCCTCTGCCCTGATGCGGGCAACAAAAACCCGCAGGTGATTGCGCGCACCGGCCAGCAGGTTGGTGTAGGAATTAAGCAGCGGTAATTCATCGGTATAGGAAATCGACGCGCGCAGGTCCCGGATGTCAATTTCCTCGACGTAGGCGGCGGTTTGCAGCGCCTCCAGGTGGCTGGTGTAGCCACGATCGAGGAGTTGCCCATAGAGCGTGGCAATGTTCTGGCTGGTGAACTCGCCGATCTCGTTGTCGCCTACCGGGTCAGGCAGGCCATAGTAGTTGAGCATCGTCAGCATAGCGTCCATGTGGCGTTGCTCGGAGCGGGAGATATTGCGGAAGATTTTGTCGTTCCAGTGGTCATCAAACTTGATGTACACGTCGCGGGCCATCTTCTCCTCTTCCCGCATCAGTAACAGATCCGAGGTTTCGCGGGAATCGAGGTCCCCCGCCTGAGGATAGTTTTGCTCGCCCGGGCCGGCGGCAGACAGATTAGCGCAAAACAGGGCTGCTATAAGCCAGATTAGAGTAATTGATAGCCTTTTCATCGTATCCTCCAATGGTCTTTGTACTGACAATTGTAGGGAGTGGAAGCTTAACGGAACATTAAATAACTCTAATATATTAAATATTCCTAATCTTCCTGTTTTCAGGCTTTCAGAACGTGTTCCTTGAGCTTGCCGATGTCATCGCGCACCGCGGCTGCTTCCTCGAATTCCAGGTGTTCCGCATGGCTGAACATTTTCTTTTCCAGTTCGGCGATGGCCCGTCCAAGATTGGCCGGTGTCACATCGGCGTAGAGCGCCTCATCTTCGGCAACCCGGCCCACGAGGCGGCCACGCATCCTGCCCTGGTCGTGCGCGCCTTCCATGATATCGGCGACTTTTTTCTCGATCGTTTTCGGCGTGATGCCGTGCTCTTTGTTGTAGGCCACCTGCTTGGCGCGGCGACGGTCTGTTTCGGCCATCGCGCGCTCCATCGAACCGGTGATGCGGTCGGCATAGAGTATTGCCCGGCCACGCAGGTTACGCGCCGCGCGGCCGATGGTCTGGATCAGGGATGACTCGGAGCGGAGAAAGCCTTCGCGGTCTGCATCCAGAATAGCAATCAGTGAAACTTCTGGCATATCAAGACCTTCCCGTAATAAGTTAATACCAATTAACACATCAAACACGCCCAGTCGCAGGTCACGTATGATCTCCACACGTTCCACCGTATCGATGTCGGAGTGCAGGTAACGCACCCGGATTCCATGATCGGCCAGGTAGTCGGTGAGGTTCTCCGACATCCGCTTGGTCAACGTCGTGACCAGGATGCGGTCACCCAGCGCAGTGCGCCTGTTGATCTCCGACAACAGGTCATCCACCTGGTCGCCGGCCGGCCTGACTTCCACCGCCGGGTCGACCAGGCCGGTGGGCCTGACGACCTGCTCCACCACGCCACCCGACAGTTCCAGTTCGTAGGGCCGCGGCGTGGCCGAGCAGAAGATCGTCTGTGGTACGCGCGCCTCCCACTCCTCGAATTTGAGCGGGCGGTTGTCCAGCGCCGACGGCAGGCGAAATCCGTAATTGACCAGGTTTTCCTTGCGCGAGCGGTCGCCCTTGTACATGGCGCCCAGCTGGGGAATCATCACGTGGCTCTCATCCAGCACCACCAGCGCCTCTGCTGGCAGGTAATCGAACAACGTTGGCGGCGCCTCGCCCGCACCCCGCCCGGTCAGGTGGCGCGAGTAGTTCTCAATGCCGTTGCAATAACCCAGTTCCAGCATCATTTCCAGGTCGTATCGGGTGCGCTGCTCCAGCCGCTGAGCCTCGACCAGTTTTTTCCGCTCGCGCAGCACTTCCAGCCGTTCCTTCAGCTCCTCGCCAATCGACTGGGCCGCGTCCAGCACCACCTGGCGCGGCGTGACGTAGTGCGACTTCGGAAAGATCGTGATCCGCTGCAGCTTTTTCAGCATTTCTCCGGTTAGCGGATCCAGCACGCAGATCGATTCGACCTCTTCGTCGAACAGTTCGATACGGATCGCCTGCGCCTCTTCGTCGCCCGGAAAGATATCGATGATGTCACCGCGCACCCGGTAGGTGCCGCGGCGCAGCTCCATATCGTTGCGGCTGTACTGCATTTCGGCCAGGCGCCGCAGGATATTTCGCTGATCGATGCGCTCGCCGCGCGACAGGTGCAGCACCATGCTCAGGTACTGGGTTGGGTCACCCAGGCCGTAAATGGCCGAAACCGTGGCCACGATGATGGTGTCGGGACGCTCCAGCAGCGCCTTGGTCGCCGACAGGCGCATTTGCTCAATGTGCTCGTTGATCGAGGCGTCTTTCTCGATATAGGTATCGGAGGACGGAACGTAGGCTTCAGGCTGGTAGTAATCGTAATAGGAGACGAAGTACTCAACCGCGTTCTCCGGGAAAAACTCCCTGAACTCGCCATACAGCTGGGCGGCCAGTGTTTTGTTCGGCGCCATCACCAGCGTCGGCCGTTGCACATGCTGAATCACGTTGGCGATCGTGAAGGTCTTGCCGGAGCCGGTCACGCCCAGCAGGGTCTGGTGCGCCAGACCGTCTTCCAGGCCTTCGATCAGCTGTGCAATGGCCTCCGGCTGGTCACCGGCGGGCTGAAAACTGCTGCGCAGCTGGAAGGGTTTTGGCGGCGTGACTGACATGCAATATGGATTCCCAAACTTGTTATTATACGTCGATGAAGATTCTCATCAGCCTGTTACTTTTACTAACGCTACCTGTCGCACTGCTGGCCCAGCAGGATCTGACCACCAACCAGCAACGCGAGATCAACATTGCGCGCAAGCTGATCAACGACAAGCGTAATTCGACCATCGCTTTCAACATGAGTTTCACACAGGAAGAAAAGGAAAAATTCTGGCCACTTTACCGCGAGTATCGTGAGGCCATGGGCGAGGTGGAAGACAACAAGATGGCGTTGATTTTCGAATACAGCAACCACGTTAACGACATGACCCAGTCACGGGCAAAGAACCTGCTGAACCGGTACCTCACCGCTGAGAAAAATGCCCTGAAGACCAGGGAAAAATACGTCCGCAGGTTCCGCAGGATCCTGCCTGAAATCAAGGTCTTCCGTTTGATGCAGGTTGAGAGCCGGCTGGACACCATGGTCCAGGCGAAAACCTCCGAAGGCATCCCCCTGATGGAATGAAAATATGTCCCGTATTTCTGTAAAAGTCGACCAGATCAGACCCTCCGCCACCATCGCGGTGAGCGCAAAGGCACTGGACCTCAAGGCCCAGGGCCGGGACATCGTCTCGCTGGCCGCCGGCGAACCGGATTTCGATACTCCGGAGCACATCCGGGAGGCCGCCATCGCAGCCATCCATGCCGGAAAGACCCGCTACACGCAGGTCGATGGCACCCCGGAACTGAAGGCGGCCATCATCCACAAATTCCGAGTGCAAAATGAGCTGGAGTTCACTGCAGACCAGGTGATCGCATCCAACGGCGCCAAGCAGAGCCTGTACAACCTGATGGTCGCGGTGCTCAACAGCGGCGACGAAGTGATCGTGCCGGCGCCCTACTGGGTTTCCTACCCGGACATGGTGAAACTGGCCGACGCCCGGCCGGCGATCCTGGCGGCCACGGCTGAAAACGACTACAAAATCACCGCCCGCGAACTGCAGAATACGCTGAACGAAAATACCCGCATGCTGATCCTCAACTCCCCTTCGAACCCGACCGGCAAGGTCTACACCGAAGAGGAATACCGGGCGCTCGGCGACGTATTGATCGAACACCCGAAAGTGTTCATCGCCTGTGACGATATCTACGAACATATCTACTGGGGAAGCAAGCCCTACCGGACCTTGCTGAACGTCTGCCCGGAACTGGCCGACCGCACACTGGTGATCAACGGCGTTTCCAAAGGCTATGCCATGACCGGCTGGCGCATCGGCTACGTGGCCGGACCGGCCGACCTGGTCGCCGCCATGCGCAAGATCCAGGGACAGAGCACCTCCTGCCCCAGCTCCATCTCCCAGGCTGCGGCCGTTGCCGCCCTGACCGGCCCGCAGGAATGCCTCGAAGAAATGCGCATGGCCTACGCTGAGCGTTACCAGTTCATGCTCGAAGCCCTCAACGACATCCCCGGCGTGACCTGCCCGGAATGCGACGGCGCCTTTTACGCCTTTCCTTCTTTCCAGGCTTGTATCGACGCCATGGATGACATCCGCGATGACGTGGAACTGGCAGGCTGGCTGCTGGAAGCCGCGGAAGTGGCCACCGTGCCCGGCTCCGCCTTCGGCGCTCCAGGCCACCTGCGCCTGTCCTTTGCCTCCAGCATGGAAGAACTGCAGGACGCCGTCTCGCGTATTAAAGACGCCATCACAAAAGCAGGCCAGTAAAGGCGGGCCTGGACCGGCCAGCGATCAGGTCAAATTCCCGACCTCATTCTGCGCCGTTTGCTTACAGGCCCCGGCCTGTTCCGGAGCCATACTGTGAGCCATGAAGATTCATGGTCATGGAACCGGCTCAAAGCACCCCCACGGATTCACCGTGATCGAACTGATGATCACCGTCAGCATCGCCGCCATCCTGCTGGTCACCGCCGTCCCTTCATTCCGGCAATTCACGCTGCAACAACGGATGAAAGCAGCCATCAGCAGCCTGCACAACGACTTGATGATGGGCCGCAGCGAGGCCGTACACCTCAACTCCCGCGTGGTGAGCTGCCCGGGCGACCCGCTTGCGGGCTGCTCCGGGGCCAATGACTGGAGCGACGGCTGGATCGTGTTCGCCGACGCCAATGCCGACCGCCTTTTCCAGCAGACAGAAACACTGATCCGCCACGGCCAGGGCTACCGGGATGTGCTGATCCACGGCTCTGCCGGGCGTACAGAAATCCGCTTCTTCCCCGACGGCAGCGCGCCGGCGAGCAACGGCAGCATCAGCTTTTGCGGGTCCGGCGGGCCGGAAAAGGCGCGCAAACTGGTCATATCCAACGTCGGCCGAATCCGCCGCGACTCGGCCCCGGACCTCGATCCTGCAATTTTGTCCAACGTAGTCCTTGACTCACCTGCCCAAAGAACGGAAAATACCGCGCCTCTACACAATTCCCCAGTAGCTCAGCTGGTTAGAGCGGGTGACTGTTAATCACTAGGTCCGCGGTTCGAGTCCGTGCTGGGGAGCCAATTCAGAAAAAGGGCCCGCGTTTTCACGCAGGCCCTTTTTTCTTGCCCCATCGATGCAGGCACGAATGGTCCGTTCATTCAGATTCAGTGCGGGAAACGCTAAGTGTCTATTCGACCGGGCACAGTACCCGTGCCGGTGATTTCCTAAAAGATCGACTCAAAGCCATCAGCAAAAATTTCTGTATGGGCCTGTCCGGAATCGGGGTCGCCCATCAGGGCCGATACATCAACAGCTTCGAAGTCCGCGGCGGTTACTTCGCGGAGTTCCCGCAAATTGTCGTCGCTCCAACCGGGGTCCGGTACGCCGCTGATATACAGAGCCGAACCATTGTCCGCCAGGATCATGCCATATTTCTTGAGCGCGGTCAGAATGACCTGAACCTCTGTGGAAAAACCACTCAAATCATAGTCTGCCCGGAGCCGAAACCGTTGCCCCATCGGTGGATATTGGCTGCCAGTGAGATTGGAGGCATGGTGCCGGGCTGGCCATACATAGGCCTTTTGCGTTTCGGGTACGGTAAAACGCAGCGCGTGTCGGATTTCACCGCTCATGACTTCCTCCAAACGCACAAGACCGGGGAGAATAGGTAGGCCGGCTGCATCAGCCGACGTCCAGCCCGTGGGGCGTAATGCGTTGGAGTTGAGGTCGAAAATTGCTCCGGATCCAGCATTCCAGGAAATTCCGCCCTGTTCGGGAAAGGCGTAAAACATTTCGTACAGAAGGCAGGCGTCACGATCCAGGACCAGCACGTGGCGGTCGCCGTCACTTGCCGGTCCGCCTTCAATGGGTGCGTCCGGTGGGATAGGGTAAGGACCAGGGTCACTCTCGTCAGAATAGAGAAATGTGACTGGCACCAGGGCCTGGTCTCCAGGCACACTGATCCATGGAATGCCAATCGGAACGCCTTGCCACATCGTTCCAAAATCGGGATGGACGAAGGAAGTCTCGCCAATGGTACTTATATAACTGTCGGAATTGGGATCCACGGGCAGACCATCGACCGGGGTATTCCAGATGTTGTCTTCCGGCAATACCGGGCAGCCATCAAGCTGCGGAGGTTGTGCAATCAGCGGAGTCGCGGCCATCGACATCATGACGAAGGTCAGGTGCTTCAAGCTGCTGCGAATGCTAACTGACATCAAACCAGTTGTGCGTCACTCATGATTTCCACGATTGCCGGGCCATCGTACTCAAGCGCTTCTTTGATCGCTGATTCCAGCTCTTCTGCTTTCGTAACCCGGATTCCCTTGCCACCGCATAGCTTTGCGAATTCTGCGAAACTCGGATTGTGCAGATCTGTCGCCCAGACTTCCCATTCTCCGGCGCGCTGTTCTTTCGAAATTTTCCCCAGCTCGCAGTTGTTGAGAAGGATGTGGGTGATGTCCATCTTGTACTTCACGGCAGTTGTGAAATCACCCATGTACTGGCCGAAGCCGCCATCACCGCTGATGGAAATGACTTTCCGTCCGCGGTACTCGTCCTGGTCCCGGGTTGCCGCCCAGGCGCCCATGGCGGCACTGAAAGAGAACCCGATCGATCCCAGGTAACCTGACATCAGAATGCTCTGGCGCGTACATTCGAAGTAGCGCCCGAATGAGTACGTGTTGTTGCCTACATCAACAGCCATGACCGCATCGTCGGGGGCACAACGGGTCAGCGCGGCGAAAATGGTGGCGGAATTGACACCCTTGCCACGGTCATCAGCCGCCCGGCTTGCTTTCTCACTCCGCCAGATATCCCAGCGCTGCGCGAGTTCTGCGCGCTGATCGACTGTCTGAAGGTCCGCGGGAAGCGCTTTGGCCAAATACTGAGCCGTGGTGCCAATTTCGCCCCAGACAGGGAGAGTCACGGAGTGAAATTTGCCCAGCTGCATGCGGTCGAAATCCACCTGGATAATGGGCCGTTTTTCCGTGATGCCGGTGTGGTTGGAAAAGGAAGAACCCAGGGCCAGGATCAAATCACATTCATTCATGAACCAACTGGCCACCATGGTGCCGGAACGGCCCAGCACGCCCGCCGCCAGTGGATGCTGGTCTGAAATCTGGCCCTTGGCTTTGAAGGTCGTAAGGATTGGCGCATGGAGTCTTTCAGCGAGTTCAGTGATTTCATCCATCGAATCACGGGCGCCATAACCAACGATGATAATGGGTCGTTTCGACTGCCCTATCAGTGACTGCGCTTCGTTCAGAACACCTTCATCCGGCAACATCCTGGTGGACGAGACCCTGCCCTCCGGCGCGGAAGGCGTGGTGTCCTTTGCAACCACGGTTTGCACGTTGTCCGGAAAGACCAGGTGAGCCACGTCCCGTTCGACAATGGCTGTTTTACAAGCGAGCGTCATCAATTCCGCGTGTTTCGAGTCACGCAGCACCGGCTGGCTGAACCGGGCCACCGGTGCAAAGGCGGCAAGGAGGTCGATGTCCTGGAACGCGCCCGGCCCGAATACCTGCACCTGGACCTGCCCGGTCAGGGCCAACACAGGCGCCCGGTCTACCTTTGCATCCCACAGGCCGGTCATCAGGTTGGTTGCACCCGGTCCTGCAATTGTCAGGCAGGCGGCCGGCTTGCCTGTAAGCTTGGCGTATCCCGAACAGGCAAACGAGGCTGCACCTTCGTGGCGAACGCCGAAAAAGGTCAGGCGGCCTTTTTGTTCCTGCAAACGAAGAGCATCCGCCAGCCCAAGGTTGGAATGCCCGACAATGCCGAACACTGATGTGATGCCCCAGTTCGTCATGGTTTCCGCCATGACATCAGTGACCGTCAACTGATGCGGCAGATCTTCCTCGATGGCAACATAAATTCCGTCTTTTCGCTCTTCGACGGGGAACATCTGCTGGCCCGAGTCTTCATGCCCACCAGGGGGCAGCCCTGTCTTCGGATCAAAATCCCAGCCATGCCAGGGACAACGCAGAAAACACTCTCCTTGCTTGCCGGCTTCGATGGAGCCCTCACCGAGCGGACCACCCTGGTGGGGGCAGCGATTATCCATCGCGTAGTAGGCGCCCTCGACGTGCGTCAAAGCCATCGAGTGAACGCTGGCGGTCACCGTCTTGACCCGGCCCTCAGGAAGCTCACCCAAATCGGCAATTTTGTACCATGTCAATTGTGTCCGCTTGCTGTCATCAAGCGTCATGACACGCCTCCATATGCCACACCAGTTAGCTGGGCCATATCATTTTTGAAGGTAGTGAGATCGTCAATATTGAATTCACTCAGGTGCCGGTGACCGGCAGCGCGCGCCATGACGCCCATCAGCTCTACCGATGCGGAAAAGTAAGTCGCCAGTCTTTCAGCTGCGATATCAACCGGAAGACGGGCACGCAGATGAGGTTTCTGGGTAGCGATACCCACCGGGCAGTTATTGGTGTGACAGGCGCGCATGCCCAGGCAGCCTAATGCCTGTAATGCCGAGTTGGATACCGCGATTCCATCAGCACCCAGTGCCATCGCCTTGGCAAAATCAGCCGGGGTTCGCAGCCCGCCCGTTGTAATCAGCGTCACGCCATCTGCGCCGCAATTGTCCAGGTGGCGCCGCGCCCTGGCGAGCGCAGGGATTGTGGGTACAGAGATGTTGTCCCGGAAAATCAGGGGTGCGGCGCCAGTGCCGCCACCGCGGCCGTCGAGGATGATGTAGTCCACGCCGATTTCAAGGGCGGCATCGATGTCTTTCTCAATGTGTTGTGCAGAAAGCTTGAATCCAACCGGAATTCCTCCGGTTCGCTCGCGCACTTCAGCGGCGAAGTCCCTGAATGGGCTCAGGCCCTTCCAGTCCGGAAATGTTGCAGGTGAGATCGCAGACTGACCTTCCGGCAACTCACGAACTTCAGCAATCTTTCCAATCACCTTAGAACCGGGTAAATGACCGCCAGTGCCGGTCTTGGCACCCTGCCCGCCTTTGAAGTGGAATGCCTGGGTTTTGAGGACCTTGTCCCATGAGAACCCGAAGCGCGCTGAAGCCAGTTCGTAGAAGTAGCGGGAATTGGCTTCCTGTTCTTCCGGCAGCATGCCACCTTCGCCCGAACAGATGCCGGTGCCGGCCAGTTCCGCGCCTTTGGAAAGAGCCACCTTGGCCTCTTCTGACAACGCGCCAAAACTCATGTCCGAGACAAACAGTGGTATGTCGAGTGAGAGGGGCTTGTTCGCATTCGGACCAATTACCAGCTCCGTGCCGACCGGTTCATCATCAAGCAGGGGCTGCTTGTGCAGCTGGGCTACGACAAACTGCAGGTCATCCCACTTGGGCAGCAGATCTCGTGGCACGCCCATAGCGCTTGCGGGCCCATGGTGACCGACTTTGCTGAGCCCCTCGTTTGCGAGCTTTCGGATGAACTTAACGTAAGGTTCATCAACCGTGCCGGTGGGGTCCTGGTAGAGCCCCTGGTAACTGTCACGATGGTAGGGTTGCGGGTGGCTGGCGGCCCAGTCTGCGATCTCATCTTCGTCCACCAGGACCTGATCGTCTTCAACCCATGCATTGAATCTGTGCAGTGTTTCCGCATTGTTGTATTCACTGATTCCTGAGTCGAGCCGGTAGTCCCATCCGTGCAGGCCGCAGATCAGGTTATCGCCTTCGACATGGCCATCTGACATCAGTGCGCCGCGGTGTGCACAGCGCCCATAGAGCACGCTGACCGAATCATCAAATCGGATCACCACCAGGTCTACATCAGAAACCAGGGCGTACTCCGGACTACGGTCCTTTAAGTCATTCCAATTTGCGATTGCGGTTTTAGTCATTAGTTATGCTCTCCAGTTTACGATGGGCCAAGGTGGGCACGCTGCTAGAACAAGCCCTCGATCCGCCGGTTTTCATTAACGTCGATGGCTTCGGAAGATGGCTTCCGCGGTAATCCGGGCATCGTCATGATGGCCCCACAGACCACGACGATAAAGCCCGCGCCGGCTGACAGGCGAACTTCCCGAATGGGGACTTCGTGACCGCTGGGAGCGCCCAACAGGAGGGGGTCGGTCGAGAAACTGTACTGCGTCTTGGCCATGCATACCGGTAAATGCCGGTAACCCATCCGGTCATAAGCCGCAAACTGCGACCGTACTTTCTTGTCGGCAATGATGTCTTCAGCACCGTAGATGGTCCGGGCGATATGGCGGGTTTTTTCCCACAGGCTCATATTGTCGTCATACAGCGTCCGGAACTGTGACTGTTGATTTTTCAGCATACCCAGAACCTGTTCGGCCAGCTCGCGGGCGCCTTCACCGCCATGCTCCCAATGCGAGGCAACCGTGCATTCAACACCAAGATCTGCACAAAAGGTTTTAATGGCTTCGTGTTCTGCCGGGGTGTCGGTTACGAAGTGGTTGATCGCGACTGTAACCGGCACACCAAACTGGCCCATGTTGCGAATATGCCGCCCCAGGTTTTCACAGCCCTTAATGAGGGCCTCGGTATTCTCAGCGACGAGGTCCTCTTTGGCGACACCCCCGTGCATCTTCAGTGCCTTGGTCGTTGCGACCAGAACGACTGCATCAGGTTTCAGGCCCGCTTTGCGGCACTTGATGTTAAAAAATTTCTCCGCACCGAGGTCTGCACCAAAACCGGCTTCGGTGACGACATAATCCGCCAGCTTCAGGGCTGTTTTTGTGGCGATCGCCGAGTTACAACCATGGGCGATGTTGGCGAACGGTCCGCCGTGCATCAAGGCAGGATTGTTCTCCAGGGTTTGCACCAGGTTCGGCTGAAAGGCATCGCGAAGCAAGGCCACCATTGCACCGGCAACGTTTAGTTCCCGAACGGTCACAGGCTTGAGGTCACGCGTGTACCCGATAACGATGCTGCTGATTCGTTCCTTCAGGTCTTCAAGATCAGTAGCCAGGCAGAAAATCGCCATTATTTCGGATGCGACCGTGATATCGAAACCTGCCTGACGCGGAATTCCGTTACCGGGCCCGCCCAGGCCGGTGGTGATATCACGCAGCGCCCGGTCATTCATATCAACCACGCGACGCCAGGTGATGCGCCTTGAATCGATATTCAGCGGGTTGTCCCAATGAATATGGTTGTCTATCACCGCTGAAAGCAGGTTATGCGCAGCTCCAATGGCGTGGAAATCGCCGGTGAAGTGCAGGTTGATATCAGTCATTGGCACAACCTGGGCACGACCACCCCCGGCAGCGCCGCCCTTCATACCAAAACAGGGACCCAGGCTGGGTTCACGCAAGCAGATAAGGGCTTTCTTTCCCAGTTTGCACAGCCCATCGGCCAGGCCAACTGTCGTTGTGGTCTTTCCTTCACCTGCAGGTGTGGGTGATATGGCGGTGACGAGAATCAGCCGGCCATCGGGCCTTCCACTGAGACTGTTCAGAAAATCGAAGTCAATCTTGGCCTTGTCACGCCCATACGGGATCAGGTTTTCCTGTGGAATACCCAACCCGGCGGCAACATCTGATATCGGAAGTATTTTTGCCGCCTGGGCAATATCCAGATCGGAGAGGTATTTTGTCATGACAGTTCTCTTCTCAAATGACGGAAAAAGACCTCAAATTCGAGCTTTGAGTTGAAGAACTATACAGAATTTTCGGACTGGACTCTTCCTGGTGTTGCGGCCCCGGGGTTCAGTTGACCCGTTCGCAACACTCCGCTGAGTACAGCGACAACTTCCGCTGTGCGAGTAACTTGGCCATCTTTATTCTCTCGAGTATCTCAGCGGGAGTTTCTTCGGTCTGGCTTTTCAGCATCTCGTCCCAAAAATCTATTTCTGTGTGAAAGGCGTCTTGCAGGTTCATGACTATTCTCTTCCGATGTGATTGACAAGGCGAATGTTAGTGACTCCCGGCAACCCCTACCTGACAATGCGGGCCAATCATTTGACTCATGCCGTTTTTATATGAGACTTTTGCTATGAATTAGCCGAGGTATAGAAAATGAAGGTCTTTGCACCCTACTTGAGTTTCATCTGGGATAGCGCTAAGAGCTTTGGCATGGACCCGGCTGAGTTGTTCAAAGAGGCCGGAATTGACCCATCACTGCGGCTGGACATCAACGCGCGGATCAGCGGTGAAAAATTTGACCTGCTGACCTGGCTCGCGATGCAAAAAAGCAAAGACGATGCCTTCGTGTTCCATCTCACCGAGCATCTGCACCCATCTTATCTCGGGGTGATGGGCTATGCCTGGCTGAATAGCGCAACCTTGCACGAGGGCTTTGAGCGCCTCAGCCGTTACCAGAAAGTGCTGTCAGATGAAGGTTTCATTCAGCTTGAAGATCGGGGAGACACGCTGTTTGTACATCTCGAATATGACGTGCCGGCAATTCACGACCCGCATTTGAGAGAACTGATGAGCCTGGCCAATGCCGTGAAACTCTGCCGCATGAACGCAGGCGAGTCGTTCCAGCCGAAAAAGGTACAGTTCAAGCAGCCCGAACCTAAACGGGCGGCCGCCTATTACTCTTTTTTCCACTGCGAACTGGAGTTCAATTCAGACTCAAGTGTGCTTCAGGTTGATCGCGAAGACGCGGACCGCCCGCTGTCGGGCGCCAACGCACAACTCGAGACCTTGTTTGAGCAGCAGATGGTCGAGTACCTGGCCCGGCTGGACAAGGACGACATCGTGGGCAGGACACAGTCAGCGATTTTCAAGCAGCTGCCCTCGGGGCGGGCTTCCATCGAGGAAGTCGCGGCGAAACTGGGCACATCAACACGGACGCTCAGGCGGAAACTCAAAAATGCCGGCTCTTCATACAAAGATTTGCTGGCCGAGACCCGGCGGGAGCTCGGAAAACGGTATATCCACGACAGGAGTCTGAGTCTGACCGAAGTGGCCTTCATGCTCGGGTTTTCCGATAGCAGTTCGTTTTCCCGGGCGTTCAGGGGCTGGACGGGTGAATCACCCAGCTCCTTCAGAGATTCCGCCTGAAAAAAAGGCCGGCATTCCTGCCGGCCTTCTCTTGTACAGGGAACCGGGTTCCCTGCCCTGTGTGTCTGGTCAGGAGTTTCAGGCTGCCGCCATCAACCGGTCCCTTGTGTTCACGATGTGCCATCCGCTGATCACCACGATAGAGCCGATGACCGCGAAGAATTTGGCCGTGCTGCTTACCAGGTCGTACGGCATATCAGTCAGCAAACCGACGATGGGCAACAGGTATAACAGCGTGACGATTGCAACGCCATACCAGGCCAGGAAGCGAAACAACTTCAGAAAACTATTCCAGCCATTTACCAGTGATTTTTTCATCATTGTTGCTCCTTTAAAAAAACGAGGGGCAGTTGCCTGCCCCTCAACGCACACTATGTTAATCAGAGAGACCCAGGTTGCTTAAACCTGGAAATTCAGTGTATGGATTCCCCTCCACTCCTGCTTGTCCGAACCGGACGATTTGTTGACAGGCCCGCGTGCGCCAGTTGTTCGTTACTTGCCGATCTTGCCAGCACAGCCATGCGGGTCGATCGAAAGTTTGTACTCTATACAGGCCAGGTGATGAGGCTTCATTTTCTCCGCGTTTCATCCAGGTGATACACATTGGAAAATGGCTCGCATGATCCGAGCAGGTCGGCCAGCCGCGACTCTGCCAAAGCCAGTGCATGGTTCATCCGCTCAACGCTGTCTATCGGGGCGGCCTCGGGACAGGATTCGATCAGCTCGCGCCAGAAGCCAATTTCGGATCGAAGCAATACTTCTACCGAACCGCCCCTCATGCCGACAGCATCGTCCGCCGACAAAATTGTTTTTTCATTACTGGCCATTGATTATCCTGAACACGTTTCGACCACCCGGGTGGTGTACTGACTACGGATTGAACTATACGAAGCGGCAGACCCGCTTGCTTGACGGCGGCGGACAAGCTGTTGACTGGACAAGGCATGCTCAGTGAGAATGCCTACATCAGGATCACCATTCAGAGGAAATAGGGAATGTCCGTTTTTGCTCCGGCACTGGGCGCGATTTGGAAACAGCTCGAAAGTTACGGAATCGATCCGGTGCCGCTGTTCAAGGAATTGGATATCGATCCCGAGTCCATGTTTGACGCCGGCGCGCGTGTTTCCTTTGACCAATATCAGCTCCTCGACCAGCGGGCTGCTGAACTCTCGCACGACCCCTTTTTCGGCCTGAAAGGAGCCGAGTATTTCAGGCCTGCCCACCTGGGCGCGCTGGGTTTCGCCTGGCTGGCCAGTTCTACCCTGCGGACAGCGTTTCAGCGTCTGAGCCGTTATTCAAAAATGATCCAGGAAAAACTGGAGGTCGATCTCAGTGAGGACGACTCGCTCTTTTACGTCCGGATCGATGCTCAGCTGCCCACACCGTGTGAAAACTTACGCGAGGAAGGTCAGTTGGCAGCGCTGGTCAAGCTCAGCCGGGTGATCGCAGGGAATGACTTTAACCCCGAAAAAATCTTCTTCCAGCAAGAAGAACCCGAGAACACCAGCTACCACTACGAACTATTTCGCTGCCCGATAAAGTTCAATTCAGATTCCACGCGTCTCGCTATTCACCTCGAAGACATCGACAAGCGTCTGACCGGTTCCAATGACCAGCTGGCCAAGCTGAATGAACATATCGTGGTCAAGTACCTGGCGCACAACGAAAAACATGACGTCGTCAACCGGGTAAAGGCAGCGATTATTGACGGCCTCGCCAATGGCGTGGTGACCGAGAACATGATTGCCGGGGGGTTGCACACGACGCCCCGGAACATGCACCGAAAGCTGCAAAAAGAAGACACTACTTTCAAACAGTTACTCACCGAAACCCGTAAAGAGCTTGCACAGCAATACATCCAGGACCGCAGCAAAACCCTGACCGAGATCTCCTTTATGCTCGGTTTTTCAGAAGTCAGTTCGTTTTCCCGGGCCTTCAAAGGCTGGACCGGAAAACCACCCAGCGAGGCACGGCAGGATGTGGCATAACAACGGTAAATGTGATTTACTGACTAGTCGAACCCCCCAACACCTTCCCAAGGAGAGAATCATGCGCAAATCAGCGCTCTTAGCAGTATTGGTATTATTTGTCTTTTCCTCAAATGCCCTGTTGGCTTTCGAGCCGGATACAGGTAACGAAATGCAGTTGTCCGTGGCCAAGGCCATCCTGGACGCGAAGAATACAGACCCCGGCATGGAGCGGTTTTTCAACGATTCAGCCGGTTACGCGGTATTTCCTTCGGTCGGCAAAGGTGGCTTCGGCATCGGTGGCGCGCACGGCAAAGGCCTGGTGATTGTGAATGACAAGGCCGTGGGCAAAACGTCTCTCAGCCAGGTCACCGTCGGGTTGCAAGTTGGTGGCCAGGTTTATGCCCAGTTCATCTTCTTCAAGGATGACATCGCCCTCGGACATTTTCAGCGCGGCAACTGGGAAACCAGCGCACAGCTATCAGCGGTAGCCGTTACTGCAGGCGCATCTGCCGACGCCGATTACGATAAGGGCGTAGCGGTATTCACCAACATGGGCGGCGGATTGATGGCCGAGGCTTCTATCGGTGGCCAGAAATTCGAATACGAAGCATTTTAAAGCATGAAGTTAGCTTTCAAACTGCTTGTAGGTGCGCTGGCGCTTTGCGTAGGCCCGCTCGCAGCATGGGAACCCGACATGAACGACAGCTTTCAGCTCGACGTTCAGAAAGCCATCCTTGAGATTCAGAGGGCGGATCCGGGTATCGAGACCTTTTTTGATAATGCGGCGGGTTACGCTGTGTTTCCCGGCGTAGGCAAAGGCGGATTCGTTATTGGCGGCGCCTACGGCAAGGGCCTGGTGATCGCCGGCGACAAAGTCGATGGTTACACCAGCATGACCCAGGTAACCATCGGTCTGCAACTGGGTGGACAGAAATACTCACAGTTCATCTTTTTCAAGGATGACACGGCCATTGGGCACTTCAGGCGCGGCAACTTTGAATTTGGTGCCCAGGCGTCTGCGGTGGCCATAACGGCCGGAGCTTCGGCTGATGCCGCCTACGACTCGGGCGTTGCGATCTTCACGCATGCGGCCGGCGGACTGATGTTTGAAGGTTCGGTTGGCGGGCAGAGAGTTCACCTACAGGCCCAAGTAGTTTTGTACACGACCTGGCGGGGGCCGGATTCACCGGCTCCCGCTTTTTTCTGCCCGTGATGCCCTGGTCACCTCGACCGAAAACAGGTTATACGTGCCTGTGTGCGTCATGGAAACCCCGGTCCAGCCTGATGCCTCTGCATTCAGGGCGATCAGTACATGCTTCAGGTTTCCCCCGGCGTCTTTAAATTCCTGACTACCTGCTTCAGTGACCACTTTATAGGTGCCTGAGCCTACCCCTTTGACTGTGAAATCCACCAGGTACAGCCCGCCCTCTTCTACCTTGAGGTTAACGCTCATAGTGCTGGGATATTCCTTGTTGAAAACGATCGGTGATTCGGGGTGGACGGTTTGTGGAAGTGTCAGCCTGAGATAGCCTTTTTCGTTTACGAAAGGCTGCCTCGACGTCAACACGATATGCTCCAGTACCGGCTTCGGGGCCTCGTCCACTCCGTCTGCGGAAGGTACATTCCCACTGCCACCGATACTTTTGAGGATGCCCCCTCTCTCTGAGGGACTGATGGGTTCCGGTGCAACGGGCGTCAACGCATTTGGCGCCAGGATCGCCACCGGGCGGTTGGAAGGCTTCACCGTGAAGACCTTCACTTCGTCTGCCCGAGAGTCCTGGGCCGATGCCAAAGGAATGAGCAGAAAGAGTGCAAAAACCAGCGTAAGACTCCGAACCAGCAACATGGTATTACTCCCTGTGATATGTATTTTAGATTAGGCCGCTCCTGCCGCGAGAGCAAGTTGTGTGCACAGCGTCGGTCAGGCACAGAACAGCTGGACGTCGCACCGCAGGCAGGTGATCTTGGCCGGGGTGCAACCCTGTAACTCGCCGTCCGGCGCCAGGGCCATCGACTTCGGCGTAAGGATGCGGATTTCCCTGCCACGGAGCGTGGTGACTTCTTTGTGCAGGACATGCTCACCTTTGAAGATTGTTGGGAACAGGCGCAACAGGCGCAGGGTTGAAATTTTACCCAGCAGCGTAATGTCGAACAGGCCGTCATCGAACACGGCGTCGGGCGCCATCAGGAAGGATGTTCCCGTGTAACGGGTGTTGGAAACCTCGAGGAACATGCATTCCTGTTCAATTATATTTCCATCAATTTCAAAGACTAAGGGATAACTTCTAAGTCTGATTGCATGCCAAAAAGCGGCCAGCGTATAAGCCGCAGTTCCCAGGAACTTGAGCTTTGCGGAGGATATCATTGCATCGACGGGCAGGCCTGAGCCAACAATGTTCAGGAAGTGGTAACAACCGCCCGGATACTCCACCCGTCCAACATCAAACTGCCGCAGGTTTCCAGCCCTGATCAGGTCGATGGCTTTTTTCCACTGGCCGGGCAGCAGGCCCAGGTCCCGGGCGAACGCATTGCCGGTTCCTGTCGGGATCAAGCCCAGTGGTATCCGTTTTTGTCGGTCATGACAGTAAAGACCGTTGAGGACTTCAAACAGGGTTCCATCCCCTCCTGCTGCAATCAAGCCGTCGTAGCCGGATATGTCGGCTCCGGCAACGCGTTGATGGGCATCGATTGTGCTGGTTGTCTGCAGTACATCCAGCCGGGCAAAGCGCTCCAACGCCGACTGGATTTCAGGTAACAGCCGAAGCGCACGACCATTAGCCGCGTTCGGGTTGAAAACCAGCAGTAGTTTCACATCGCAACCCTTTGATACCGACTGGGTTTATCTTACTCCTCCGCACATTGTTATACTTGCGGTAGCGGCAAACAGATACCAGGCGAGGAAACAGCCCATGCCCTCCAAGCACGTCAACGGCGCAGACATTTACTTTGAGGAAAGCGGCAGCGGACCCGAAACCATCGTGTTTTCGCACGGACTGCTTATGAGCGGGGATATGTTCAGTGAGCAGGTCAAAGCGCTATCCAGCCGCTATCGCTGCATCTGCTATGACCACCGTGGACAGTCGCGCAGCGAAGTCACAAAAGCGGGCTACGACATGGATTCACTGACCGAAGACGCCGCCGCGCTGATCCGTGAACTCAATTGTGCGCCCTGTCATTTTGCCGGCCTGTCGATGGGCGGATTTGTCGGCATGCGGCTTGCCATAAGGTATCCGGAGTTGCTCAAATCACTGGTCCTGCTGGCAACCACCGCCGACCCGGAACCGGAGCAGAACAAAGGCCCCTATCGTCGGCTGGCCTTTGTCGGGCGCTGGCTGTCCTTCCGCCTGGCCATCAAGCCCTTGATGGGCATCATGTTTGGTCAGACTTTCCTGCTGGATCCGGCACGGGCGGAATTGCGGTCACAGTGGCGCTCTCGTCTGTTGGGGCTTAACCGCAGGGGCACGGCCCGGGCAGCCCATGCTGTCATCGACCGCGAGGGTGTTTACGCTCAACTGGATAAGATCAACACACCCACGCTGATCGTGGTGGGTGCCGAGGACACGGCGACGCCTGTGGCAAAATCAGAACGCCTGCACGAGGCGATTGCCTCGTCGGTCCTGACGGTCCTGCCGCGTGGCGGTCATTCATCGAGCATCGAGGAACCCGAAGCCGTCACGCAGGCTATTGAGAACTTTGTGAATCAGAATTTGTAAGTCAGGGAAGCATGAACATCAAAACCATCCTTTTTGTCCCATTTATTCTGCTGGCTGGTTGTGAACCTGCGGTGGAAACCCAAAGCGCAAAAATCTCGGGCCCACGCTTCGAAATGATCGGGAAACTGGAGTCGAAGCATCTGGACGAGGCCAGCGGAATACAGGCCGGAGAGAACGGGGTGTTTTTCCTGCACAACGACGAAGGGCATTTCATTTATGCCATCGACAGCAGCGGCCGCGACCTGGGACGCATGAAGATCAACGACGCCGTCAACAAGGACTGGGAGGACATCACCCGCGTGATGGACGAAGATGGGCCATTACTGGTAATTGCCGATACCGGAGATAACAGCCAGGGCCGCAAAAAAGTCAGGCTGTATTTTGTCAGGGAACCCGCGGCAGAAGACTTCGACAGCAAGCTCGATCTGGTCCACCGGCTAAATATAACTTATGAGGATGGGCCCAGGGACGTAGAGGCAGTGGCTTACGACCCCGCCAGCGACATGATCCTGTTTCTGAGCAAGCGGGATGCACCCCCGCGACTATATGGCATACCGATGGACCTGGCGCGCTGGGAAAGCAAACTGGAGGCCAGCTTCCTGGGAGAAGTACCGGGGTTCAGACCGCCGACCCGGTCAGATATCCTGCGCAATCCAAAACGCGGCTTGTGGATTTCACAACCGACCGGCATGGATATTTCGGGTGACGGCCGGACTGCAGCGGTGATCACCTACCGCAGTCTTTACGTGTTTCAACGTGAAGCCAACGAAACCTGGGCCGAGGCATTCCGGCGAACCCCGGTCGAGTATCATGGCCCACCCGGACTATTTGATGAGGCCGTCGCTTTCAACACTGCGGGCGATTACATATACGTAGCTACCGAAAGGCGGCCCGCCCCGCTCCACCGGATTAAAAACGAAGCCAGCAAATCAGACTAGAATTTGACCCCGTGCGATTCCATCAGGACGAGAAAAGCCTCTTCGTCGACCACCTCAATGCCCAGGTTTTCCGCCTTGCGTAACTTGGAGCCCGCCGCTTCTCCCGCCAGCACCACCGATGTTTTCGCGGAAACACTGCCGGTCACGCGGGCGCCGAGCGACTCCAGCATGTTTTTTGCCCGCGCCCGTGGCATGCCCAGGCTACCCGTCAGCACCCAGGTCTGGCCGGCTAAGGGCTGCTCACCGGATGAATCCTCAACGCTCTGCCAGCGCAGGCCCGCCGCTTCCAGTTCAGACAAGACATCGAGGTTGTGTTGCTCCCGGAAAAAAGCATGTACGTGGCTGGCCACGATCGGGCCGACGTCGGGTACCTCGACCAGGTCCTCCTCGCTGGCCTCGATCAGCTTGTCCAGGGTTTTGAAATGCCGCGCCAGCGAACTGGCAGTGACCTCGCCCACTTCGCGAATGCCCAGTGCATAAAGCAGACGGTCCAGGCCGGGCGACTTGCTGCGCTCCAGTTCGGCCAACAGATTTTCGGCTGACTTCTCACCCATCCGCTCCAACCCGGTAAGCTGCTCCCGGCTCGAGCGTGAACAGATCAGCGATCGAATGGACCAGGCCGGTCTCTGACCAACTGAACGACCAGTTTCTCGCCAAGCCCCTCGATATCCAGAGCCCGGCGCGAGGCGAAGTGCTGAATGCTGCGTATTCTCTGTGCGCCGCAAAACAGTCCGCCGGTGCAACGAAAAACGGCTTCATCTTCGTCACGCTCGACGGCGGAACCGCAGACCGGGCAGTGTTCCGGCATCTGGAATTCTTCCGGCTCCCCTTCCCTGCGTTCGAGCACCACGCGGGCCACTTCGGGAATGACGTCACCGGCACGCCGCACGACCACCCAGTCGCCGACCCGCACGTCCTTGCGGCGGATTTCATCCAGGTTATGCAGCGTGGCATTGGTAACCGTCACGCCACCGACAAAAACCGGCTCCAGGCGCGCCACCGGCGTGATCGCACCGGTCCTGCCGACCTGCACATCGATATCCAGCAAACGGGTGATCTCTTCCTGGGCGGGAAACTTCTGCGCAATCGCCCAGCGCGGTGCGCGGCTGACAAACCCAGCGTGCGCTGCTCCTCACGTCGTCCACCTTGAAGACCACGCCATCGATGTCGTAGGGCAACTGCTCACGGCTTGTCGCGCCGATCTGCCCGTAATAGGCAATACAGCCATCGGCGTCACGAACCCTGCGAATTTCCGGGTTGACCGGAAAGCCCCAGCTCTTCAGCAACATCAATGCTTCGTAGTGGCTGGCCGGTAAACCGTCTGTGGCCACCATGCTGTAGGCATAAAAAGCCAGTGGCCGCTGCGCGGTCAGGCGTGAATCCAGTTGTCGCAGGCTGCCGGCCGCGGCGTTGCGTGGATTGACAAATTCCTTGGTGCCGTCTTGCTCGGGCCTGTTCGTTGTACGCCTCAAAACCGGCCAGCGGCATGTAGATCTCGCCACGTACTTCCAGCAATGTCGGGCCAGTCGGCCGCATCACCCGGCTTGCTGCAGCTGCAGCGGTATGGCTGCGATGGTGCGGACGTTAGAGGTGACGTCCTCACCGGTTGCGCCGTCGCCGCGGGTGGCGGCCTGTTGCAGACGCCCATCCTCGTAACGCAGGGAGATGGCCACCCCATCCAGCTTGGGTTCGGCGACGTAGTCGACATGTTCAATCTCGAGACCGCGGATGACCCGGTCGTGAAACTGTTCAATTTCCTCGTCGGTGAAGGCGTTGGCCAGCGACAGCATCGGTGTCTCGTGGCGAACCTGCGTCAAAACCCTCCAGCGGCTCACCACCCACCCGCTGGGTGGGAGACTCGGGTGATCATCAGGTCGGGAAACTCTGACTCGAGCTGCTTGTAGTTCGCGCATCAGGCGGTCGTACTCGGCATCCGGAATCGGACGGCTCGTCCAGCACGTAATAGCGGTAATCGTGTTGTTCGATTTCAGCGCGCAGTTCGCCTGATCCGCTGTTCTGCCTTCGACTTGTTCATACGCTGAACCGGCTCATGGCTCAGGACTTCTGCCGGTCGTATTCCCTCATTTCTTCCCGCACCTGGGCTTCTCGTCTGGCGCGTGAAGGGATTGCGCTCGTCGTCCAGCAAGTCAGCATGCAGTATCTCGCCCATCCGGCGCGCAGTGGCCAGCATGGAATCCCAGGCGTCCAGAGCGTTAACCGGCCCGGGCAGAGTCATGAACAAGCGCCAGGCCGCTGGTTTCGAAGGTATTCCATTCATCCCGTTCGAAATAGCCCGGCTTTGGCCGCGTTGGCCAGGCTGAAAACGGGCTGTCGGAGCCCTCCGGCAAGCGGTGAAAAATATTCATGTCGCCGAACTCCATGCCGGTACTGACCGTGGCCTGCAACAACTCGGCGCCGGTGATGACGCGATTGTCCGTGGCCAGCAGGAACAGCGTCACGATCTTGTCCGGCGGAGGACCGGCCGGTCTTTGCGGTGGTGGTTTGGCGCCGGTCCGTGGCGGGTCGGCTCGACTGCCGTCAATATCGAGCTCGCGCTGGCCGGCTGGCGTCGCCGCCATCGTCCAGTCCTTCCATTCCGGCGCATTCGCCTGGCCTCGTTCTCGGCAGCCGCCTTCCAGCGTCGGTTCCCGGCGGTCGGCCGTTCTCTGCCGGTTTCTTTCGGGAGGCCTTGGGCTTGCGCTTTTTCTCCGGATTTCCAAACAGGAAAATCGAGCCCACGATGATGAGCGCCGACAATAATCAGTATCCAGCGTAGTGTTGATGTTTCCACGATCTACCTCTCAGAGCTTTCTGTTCCTTCAGCTGGCCGCCAGCCTGGCCGCCTCGTCAATATCCACCTGCACCAGGCGCGAAACGCCCGGCTCCCTCATCGTAACACCGCTCATCTGGTGCGCCATTTCCATCGTGATCTTGTTGTGGGTCACGAAATGAACTGCACGGTATCCGACATTTCCTTGACCATGCTGGAAAAGCGCACCACGTTGGCATCATCCAGCGGTGCATCAACCTCGTCCAGCAGGCAGAAAGGCGCCGGATTCAGGCGGAAAATCGCAAACACGAACGCCACGGCGGTCAGTGCTTTTTCACCACCGGACAGCAGGTGCAGGCTGCTGACGCGTTTTCCGGGCGGCTGCGCCATGATGCTGACGCCCGGTGGTCAGCAGATCTTCGCCGGTCAGTTCCAGGTAGGCATGCCCACCACCGAACAGCCGCGGGAACAGCTCCTGCACACCCTTGTTGACCAACTCGAAGGTTTCCTTGAAGCGGGTCCGGGTCTTGCGGTCGATCTTGGCGATGGCATTTTCCAGCGTAGTCAGGGCGGAGCACAGGTCGTCGTTCTGAGCATCGAGATACTCCTTGCGCTTCTGTTCTTCCTCGAACTCCTGGATCGCCGCCAGGTTGACCGGCTCGAGCCGGGTGATCTTGATCTGCAAGCTGTTCGAGCTGGTCCTCCCAGTCCTCGGGTTCGGCCTCTTCGGGCAGTGATTCACGCCAGTTCCTCCACGTCGCCGCCGAGTTCCTCGACCTGTCGCTGGATCGCCCGCGCATTCAATTCCACTTCCTGCTGCTGCAGCCTGGCCCGCTCGAGGTCCTGGCGAATTTCATCGCGACTGCTGGATGGCTTTCTGGCGCTCGGCGTCCTTTTCGCGGTACTCGTTTTCCAGTCCCTGCAGATGGGCCCGGGCCGCGGCCAGGCGGGTCTCGGTTTCGACCCGTCGCTTCAGCAGAGCCGTCCATCTCGCCGGCGTGCAGCTTTTCCGGTTGCTCGACCTTGGCCAAGTTGCTCACTCAGACTGAGGTAGCGCTGCTGCAACTGGCTGAGCTGGGTATCCATGCGCTCCAGCGACTGGCGCAGTGAATCCAGGCTGGCGCGCCGTGATTCCGCTTTCAGAGCCAGTTCATGCCGCCTGTTCGCGGGCGGTGCCCAGGCTGTTGCGGGCCGTATCCCGGCGGGCCATCAACTCGCTGCGCTGCGAATCCAGACCATCGCGCTCGTCTTTCAGGCCGGTCATCCGGCGCCAGCATGACCTTCCAGCTTGCCGCGTGCCTCGCGCACTGCTGCCTCGTCCTCCTCGACCTGCTGCCCGCAGCTGCGCAGACTCTTCGCTGACCGCCTTGTGGCGTGCAGTCATCATGCGAATGCTGGACTGACGGCTTTCAAGGCGGCCGTCGATTTCGTTTCGCTTCTGCGGTGCAGCAGCATTCACTTCGGCCTGGGCCGGCTGGATCTGCTTTTCCGTTTCATCCACTACTACCCGGGTTGCGGTGATCTCGTCCGTCAGGCCGGCCGCCTCTGCGGACAACTTTTTGACGTCCTTTCTGCAGGGCCGTGATCATCTTTTCACGCGCCAGCATGCTGTCATGCTCCGCCTGCCCGCGGGCGATCCGGACCCAGCTTTTGCCGATCCACTCGCCGTCAGCAGTAATAATCGAAGCTGGCATCATCCAAGCTTGCCGCGGCCGGCCCAGGCCTGCTCCAGCGAATCTGCCGTATCCACCTGGTTGAGCCAGCCGATGACGGCATCCGGCGCCTGCACTTTTTCAGCCAGGCTGCCCTTGCGGACTTTCACGTCGCCGCGCCGATCCTCGATCAAGTCCAGAGAAGTCTGGTCGAGGTCTTTCAGTGCACGGTCGTAGTCGCTATCCGCTGCCAACCAGCACCGACTGCAACCAATGGCCGAGCACGACTTCGACGGCCGCTTCCCAGCCACTCTCGACATTGATTATCCTGGCCAGCCGGGGCGCATCGGCAAAGTCCCTGCTTCTGCAACCAGGCCTCACCATCGCCGGTCTTCCAGTGCCGCCTGCTGCAGGGCCTGCAGAGACTGCAGACGGCCTTCACGGGTATGCAGGTCACGCTGCACGTCCCGGTTACGCTCTTCCGCCGTCCGCAGGCTGCCCTGCGCCTTGTGCCAGTTGTTTGCGCAGCGCATCAAGCGACTGCCTGCTGTTCCTGTTCCTTGCCGGCCAGGTCTTTTGATTCGGCCTCGCAGGTCATCAAGTTCGTCCTGCAGGCCTGACGGTATTGATCGACCCGGCTTCCCGGTCCAGTGCCTCGATGCGACGCGAGGCCTGCAGCAGGCGCTGATCGAGCACCTCGATTGCAGCGCGGGCCTGGTCGGATTCGCGGTTGCTATCGGTGCTCTTCAAGTGATGCTGCTCAAACTGCTTCTGCCACCCGGCAACGGCGCCTCGGCTTCCGTCATCTCCGCAGTCGCCCGCTCTTCTGTCTGCAGCGATGTTTCCAGCGCCGGTTCAACTTCGGCCAGCGCCTGGGTCAGTTCTTCGACCTGGGCCTTGTCCAGAACCATGTGCTTTTCCAGGTCCTGCAGTGCCGCTTTCGGTTTCCTGAAAATCGGCTTTTTGCCGTTCCTGCAATTCGCGGGCGTGCTGAATGGTCTGCTCCAGCCGGGCGATTTCGCTGCCCACTGCATACAGCTCACCCTGGACTTCGTTGAACGCCTCGCCGGCCTGGCCCTGGTCCTGGTGCAGTTTTTCCAGCGCCGCCTCAGCTGCGCGTTGCAGCGCAATGCTTTCCTGCAGCGCCGTCTCGCGCTTTGCGAGGTCCTGCTGCCCGGCATCGGCCTCGGGTCATCAGGCTCCTCCAGCGCAGCGTCATCAGGCGGGACTCGAGATCACGCTTTTCCTGCTTGAGCTTGCGGTAACGCTCGGCCGCCCTGGCCTGGCGCTTCAAACGCCCCAGGTGCTTACCAACTTCCTCGCGCAGATCTGACAGGCGCGACAGATTGTCGCGCGTGTGCTGGATGCGACGCTCCGTCTCACGGCGGCGTTCCTTGTACTTGGAAATACCCGCTGCTTCCTCGAGGTGCGCTCGGATTTCCTCGGGCTTGGCGTCAACCACCTCGGAAATCATTCCCTGCTCGATGATCGAGTAACTGCGCGAACCCAGGCCGGTGCCCAGGAACAGGTCCCTGACATCCTTGCGCCGGCAACGCGTACCGTTCAGGTAATAGATCGAAACACCATCCCGGCTGACCTGGCGCTTGACCGAAATCTCGTTATAGCCGGCAAACTGAGCCCGCCACGCGGCCCTGCGGAATTGTCGAAAAGCAACTCCACGGTGGCCGTACCCACCGGTTTGCGGGTCGATGAACCGGAAAAAATCACATCCGCCATCGATTCGCCGCGCAGGACCTTGGCCGAACCCTCGCCCATGACCCAGCGCACAGCGTCGATGATGTTGGACTTTCCGCAGCCGTTCGGGCCGACAATGCCGGTCAGGTTGGTCGGTGCAAGGAAATGTGTCGGGTCGACAAAGGACTTGAAGCCGGCCAGTTTGATCGAGGAAAGTCTCATATAGGGACTGTCGCACAACGCGACGTTGAAGTATTGTTCATGAAATAGCTACACTGCCTGACTGTTGTTATTCGTGTGGCTCGTTTATTTTTGATTCGGGCTAATCTACAGGGAAATTTACGGAGTTGCCATGAGCACTTTACCCAGCAAAGAACTTGAAGTATTTCCAAACCCGAAACCGCACGGGATTATACCATCCGGATCGACTCACCAGAATTCACCTGCCTGTGTCCCAAGACCGGCCAACCGGACTTCGCGGAGATCCGGCTGGAGTACGTTCCGGACGAGACCTGCGTTGAACTGAAATCCTGGAAGATGTACCTGTGGAGCTACCGCGACGAGGGCGCTTTCCACGAGGCGGTGACCAACCGGATCCTGGACGACCTGGTAAAGGCGATCAACCCCCGCTACGCACTGATCGAGGCCGAATTCAACGTACGGGGCGGTGTCTACACAACGGTTTCGGCAGAACACATCCAGGAATAAACGCCGGGAGGGGGTCCGCTGCGTTGGAGGGCCGGGTACCGGAGTATGACGGACGGGGCGCTTCCCTTATTCCCAGGCTTGACCGGCCCTACGGGCTTCCCTCGATCGGGAACCCGCCGATTCAGGACCGGGTTGAAAGGGCTTCCTGCCCTTGCAACCCTCGATTTTCATCCCTGAAAATCGCCCTGGGCGGAACCCCTCACTCGGCAGTCAAATGGTCATAAGGAAAGCACCCCGCCCGCCATACCCCCCACCACCGCAGTGCCCCCAATGACGTAATCGAAGTGGATAGAACACTCACCACGCGCCACTAACGTCCATACGGAGTGCACACGGTGAGGTAGGCGTGGTGTGTGGGTGTACTTTGGGTCCGCATCGAAATGCCGAGTGAGACGCAAGTCCAGGGACAATCCGGCGGGATGCCGGATTAAGGCCATCCAGCACAGGGAAGCGCAGGCGAAGCCGGAGTGAGTGCTGTATGGCCGGCCCGTTCGGACTTGCGTCTTGCGAGGGAAGTCCCGCAGGGACCATTGAGCCAGCGGAACCGAGGTACACCCACACAACACGCCTACCTCACCGTGGGTACTGCGCCCCTCAACGGTCGAGTTCGTCCGGCGTCCATGCATCGATCGCCAACGCATGAATATCGACCTTCATCATCTCGTCCAGCATCCGGTAAATCATCCGGTGCCGCTCAATCATCGGCTTACCCTCGAATGCCTCGGCAATGATCAGAACACGGAAGTGGCCGCGGCCGTCACGGGCGCCGGCATGTCCTTCGTGCAGATAGCCTTCGTCCTCAACACCCAGGGTCTCGGGCTCAAAAGCCTCGTTCAGGCGCCTTAAAATTTCTGGTTTTCTCAGGTTCGGATTCATTTGGGCATTACCCGTTTGAAGGGTGAGACTTCCACCGACTCGTAAACGCCGGCAGTGACGTATGGATCGGTATCCGACCATTCTTTGGCCTCGGCCAGCGAATCGAAACGGGCGACGATCAGGGAACCCTGGAAACCGGCCGGACCCGGGTCTTCGGCATCGATCGCCGGGCGTGGTCCTGCGAGGAGCAATCGCCCCTGTTCCAGCAAAATCTCGACGCGCTCAAGGTGAGCCGGTCGGGCGTCCAGCCTGGCCTGCAGGCTGTCATCATTGTCTTTGGAATAGATTACGTACCACATGCGCGAATATTACGTGCACAAAGGCGCAGCGTAAAGTTGTGAAGTGGATTAGAATGTCGCGCTTAACAAGTGAGTCCATGGCATTTTAATGACTGAACGAATCGAAGTTAGGGCCCAGGGTCCGAAGCCCAGGCAAATCGACAATATCGTGGCGGTGTTGGTTCGCGGTGGGCTCATCGCCTACCCGACAGACTCGGGTTATGCGTTCGGCTGGAGGGCCGGCAACCGCAAGGCCCAGGAACGCGTGATCCGCCTGCGCCAACTCAGCCGGCGTGACCACTTCACTTACTGCTGCCGCACCCTTTCGGATGTGAGCCGCTTTGCCCATGTCAGTAATTGGGCGCACCGCCTGATCCGGCAACTCACGCCGGGGCCGTATACGTTCATTTTGCCGGCGACCAACCAGGTTCCAAAGCATCAGGGGCAGAAACGGCCGTCCGAAATCGGCATCCGCATTCCGGATCATGAAGTCGTACAGGCCATACTGCAGACGATCGATGAGCCGATTTTCAGTTCTTCGCTGATTCTGCCGGGTATGGAAGATGAGATTCTGGACACCGAAGACCTGTATGACGCGGTCCACCGCGATGTAGATCTATTTGTTGATGCCGGCTATTGCCCGCTGGAGCCCACCACCCTGCTGGACCTGACCGAAGACACCCCGCGTGTCCTTCGCGAGGGACAGGGCGTGGTAGACTTCTAGCCACTCTATGGAACCCGTCAACGACCAGCCCACTGCGGATGAAAACCACGACTGCGCAACAGGCGGAAATGCCTTTTGCCATCGTGCAGGGGCAGCCGTATACGCAGGTTCCGAAAGACCTGTACATCCCGCCGGATGCCCTGGAGGTTTTTCTCGAGGCTTTTGAAGGGCCGCTCGACCTGCTGCTGTACCTGATCCGCCGCCAGAACCTGGACATCCTGGATATCCCGATCGCGGACATCACCGAGCAGTACATGGGCTACATCGCCCTGCTCGATGAGATGCAGTTCGAACTGGCGGCCGAGTACCTGGTGATGGCCGCCATCCTGGCCGAGATCAAGTCGCGCATGCTGCTGCCCCGGCTGCAAAGCGACGAAGAAGACGAGGATGACCCGCGAGCTGAACTGGTGCGCAGGCTGCAGGAGTACGAGCGCTTCAAACAGGCGGCTGAAAACCTCGACGACCTGCCACGCGAAGGCCGTGACTACGTCGTCACCGAGGCCTTCATGACGGAACGCAAGGTGGTGCAGATTCCACCCGATGTAGACCTGGGCGAGATGCTGGACGCGCTGCGTGATGTACTCGGCCGTGCCGACCTGTTCAGCAGCCACCAGGTGCAGATGGAACCGCTCTCGGTGCGCGAGCGCATGACTCAGATAATCGATCGCTTGCGCAAGAACCCGTACATGGAGTTCCAGTATTTTTTCACCGTCGAGGAAGGGCGCATGGGCGTCGTGGTGACTTTTCTTGCACTGATGGAACTGACCCGCGAGCGCATCGTCGAGATCATCCAGAATGAACCCATGGGCCAGATCTACGTAAAGAGCCCGGAATAGAGGAATATCCATGGCGAGGATTGGCGACACATCCCGAACATCCTTGAAAAGCATTCTTGAAGCGGTGCTGCTGGCTGCCGGAGAGCCGCTCAACCTGGCCGCGCTGGCGGGGGTCTTTACCGACGACGAGCGGCCCTCGGATAACGACATCTGCAAAGCACTCGAACAACTGGGAGAGGACTATAACGAACGTGGCCTGGAACTGAAAGAAGTCGCCAGCGGTTTCCGCATACAGGTCCGTGAGGACACCAACCCCTGGGTTTCGCGGCTGTGGGAAGAACGCCCGCAACGCTATTCCCGGGCACTGCTGGAAACGCTGGCGCTGATCGCTTACCGCCAGCCGATTACCCGTGGAGACATCGAAGAAGTCCGTGGCGTATCGGTCAGCACGAACATCATCAGGTCGCTGCAGGAACGCGAATGGATTCGCGTCGTCGGGCACCGTGACGTTCCGGGCAAACCCGCCCTGTTTGGCACCACCAAGGCCTTTCTTGATTACTTTAACCTGAGCAGTCTTGATGACCTGCCTTCGCTGGCGGAAATCAAGGACATGGAAAGCCTGGAACCGGAGTTGGAACTTGAAACCACAAAAGACGAAAGCGGCGCCGAAAGCGCCGGCGAAGAGCCGGACGAAGGAACAGGCGAAGACCGCACCAGAGACACAGGCGACGCTGAACGTCTGCAGAAACTGATGGCTGCGGCCGGGCTGGGTTCGCGCCGGGCACTGGAGAAACAGATCAGACGGTAAGGTCGAGGTCAACGGCGCGACTGCCGAGATCGGCCGCAACGTGGTTGAAGGCGATGTCATTGCTTTCGAAGGCAGGCGCTTTGACGTGGTCACCAAACCGGTCAGGCAGCGCACCCTGATTTACAACAAACCCGAAGGCGAAATCACCTCACGTTCCGACCCGCAGGGCCGCAAAACCGTGTTTGACCGCCTGCCCAAGGTGAGAAACGGCCGCTGGGTGGCGATCGGACGGCTGGACATCAACACCACAGGCCTGCTGTTGCTAACCACGGATGGTGAACTCGCGCACGCAATGATGCACCCCTCCAGCAATGTCGATCGCGAGTACGCCTGCCGGATCCGCGGGGAGGCTACCCCGGAACAACTGCTGCAGCTTAAAAAGGGCGTTGAGCTTGACGATGGGCCCGCAAGCTTCAGTGACATCAAGGAAGCCGGAGGCAGCGGCGAAAACCACTGGTACCACGTGACCATCATGGAAGGCCGCAACCGCGAAGTACGGCGCCTGTGGGAATCCCAGGGCTGATTGTCAGCCGTCTGAAACGCGTGCGCTATGGCGCCGCCTTCCTGCCCAAGCGCCTGCGAATGGGACAGTGGTCTGAGATTGAACCCAGTGATCATAGGGTCCTGCGCGAAGATGTCAAACTGGCCGGCGAGTCCGCCGGTCTGTCTCTACAGGAACAGGGCCAGCGCGGCGGCAGACCTACTAAAGAAAGAAGGCCTGCGAGGGGTCAGAAAGGGCAACGCGGACAAAGAGCCAGGCCGGGCTCGAAGTACAAACCCCGCAAACGATGAACCTGGAGCAGCTGCAGGAAACCTGCCTCGAGTTCCTCGGAAGAACTACGCCCGCAGATGGAGCACATGACCTGAGCCATGTAAAGCGTGTTGTTAAGAATTGTCAGTATCTTACTGATATTGAAAGTGCAAATGCAGTCATAACACTACCAGCTGCCTGGCTTCATGACTGTGTCGCCGTACCCAAGGACAGCCCGCTGAGGGCGCAGGGTTCAAAGCTGGCCGCAAAAGCAGCCGTCGATTTTCTGACGGGGACAGACTACCCGGCAGAGCTGCTGCCCGAGGTCTACCACGCCATCGAAGCACACAGCTATAGCGCCAACATCCCGACCCGAAGCCTGGAAGCCCGCGTAGTCCAGGACGCAGACCGCCTCGACTCCCTCGGCGCCATCGGCATCGCCCGCTGCCTGCTGGTTGGCGGCCACCTCAACCGCCCCCTGTTCGACGCGACCGACCCGTTCTGCGACCACCGCGACCCCGACGACTCGCTCTACACCATCGACCACTTCTACGCCAAACTCTTCAAGCTCCCCGACACCATGCAGACCGAAACAGGCCGGAAAGAAGCACACCGTCGTGCTGATTTAATGAAGACGTATCTCGACAATCTCCGGGCCGAAATCTCAACAGGCCACTTGGAGTAACTGGTACCCGCCCACCCTCGATTACAGACCAACCCTGCAGCCCTGACCCGGGAGACGGCCTCAGCTTTTGGCCACCCTAGTCTTCGAGCTTGACCGTACTTTGACGCTTCCGGTTAACCTTTAGCCGCGTCACGTCAGGCCTGGAATAGTGTCCTGCCGGATCGAAGTTCTGTCGTTCGCGGGCTACCGTCTCGATAGAGAGCTCGGCGAAGAAGAGACCTTCCGCCCCCACCTGCGGCTCAAGCACCCAGTTTCCATCAGGGCCGGCTACGCAGGAGCCACCGTCGGCCAGCCATTCATCTTCGACGTCTTCGATGCCCGCACGTATCAGGTCCGCGTGTGGCACGTTATCCGGGACACTGTCACGGTGCATCATGCCGCTGACCGAAACCACGTAAGAGCGGGACTCGCGGGCGATGAAACGGGTGATGTCTTCGGTGTTGCGGCGGCTGCCGGGCCAGACGGCTATGTGCAGGTTTTCGCCTTGCCCGTACAGCGCGGCGCGCGGCAGTGGCATCCAGTTTTCCCAGCAATTGAGTCCACCGACGGTAAATTCACCGAGTTCGTGTACCCGCAGGCCGTTGCCGTCGCCAGGCGACCAGACCAGCCGTTCTTCATAGGTCGGCATCAGCTTGCGGTGGCTGGAGCCGATCCGGCCATCCGGCCCGATGTACACCAGTGTCGCGTACAGGCTGAATCCGCCGCGTTTGGCGGTTCGCTCGATCGTTCCCAGGTAGATCGCTATGCCCAGTTCTGCGGCAACGGCACACAGCTCATCCAGTTGTCCCTTGTCCAGATCAACCGCATTGGCCGCGTAGTGGGCGAACAGGTCTTTTTGCACATCGTTGTCGAAATGCGCACCGCCGGTGAGGTCGGGCCAGAACGGATAGCCAGGCACCAGTGCCTCGCCAAACACGACCAGGGTCGCCTCTGCAGCAGCGGCGAGCCTCACTTGTTGCTCAACTTTTTTCAGGGTTACCTGCCGGTCAAGCCAGGCGGGCTCCATTTGTGCCAATGCCACTTTCAGCGCCATGGATCCACTCAACTCCGTTCGGGGTGATAAATCGCGCCGTCTCTGCCTGCGTAGTGCTCAAAGACGGCTGCGGCTTCGTCGCGCAACACGCCGCCCTGTGTTTCGATGCCCCGGCGCTGCAGGGAATCGATCCAGTCTCGCGGCTTGTCGCCTTCGTCAAACCCCGCAGCCTCGGCATCTTCGCGCAGGGCACCCCAGATAATGCTGTTGACTCCTGACCAGGGCACTGCGCCGAAACACATCGCACAAGGCTCACAAGACGTCACCAGCTGGGTTTTGGCTGACGCGCCCAGATTCCAGTTGCTGGCGGCGCTTTGGGCCAGGCTGACGGCCACCATTTCGGCATGCGCCAGCGATAGCTCCAGGTTGGTGACGAGGTTGACCCCCACACCCAGCAAACGCCCGCTGTCCTGTTCGACCACGATTGCGCCAAAAGGACCGCCGGTATGGTGTCTGACATTTTCCTCCGCCAGCGCCACGGCAAGGCGCATGCGCTGCTCGATCGTGTCCAAGCGGTTCCTGCCAGGCTCCGATGAAATCATCCAGCCAGCCAGGCAGCACCAGCTCACATCGATGATGCAACTTCAAGAACCCAGCCTCTGGCGAACTACTTCGTACAGGCACACCGCGGTGGCTACCGATACGTTCAGACTGTTCACGCTTCCCTGCATCGGTATCCTCAGCTGGTAATCGCACAGTTCAGCCGTGAGCCTTCGCATACCCTTGCCTTCACTGCCCATGATCAGTCCAAGCGGACCGCGCAAGTCTGTTTCGTAAAGGCCCTGCCCGGCACTGTCGGTGGTACCCGCCAGCCAGATTCCGCGATCTTTCAGAGCGCGCAGCACGCGCGCCAGGTTGGTTACAAAAATAATCGGCAGAACTTCTGCTGCGCCCGAGGCCGAGCGCCTTGCAACCGGTGTCAGCCCGGCACTGCGATCCTTCGGCAGGATCACCAGGTCCGCGCCGGCGGCTTCGGCCGTGCGCAAACAGGCACCCAGGTTGTGCGGATCCTGCACACCATCCAGCACCAACACCAGTGGGTCACCCTCGACGGCATCCAGAATCCGGCCCAGGTCCTTCTCCGCGCCCACATTGGCCGCTTCAAACTGGGCGATAATGTCCTGGTGGCGCTGCTCTTCGCTGCTGTGGTCGAGCATGGACCGGGAGCCGGTCTCGACCCGGATACCGGCCGTTCGGGCCTGCTGGACCAACTCGTGCACCCGCGGGTTGCGGCACTCCTCCGCTACCGTCACCAGCCGAACCTGCTGCGGCGCCTTGTCCAATGCTGAAGCAATCGAATGGATGCCAATCAGCAGGCTGTAGGATTGCTTTTTACTCATCCCACCATTTCAAAATCAATTTTGCGGTCTTCGAGATTAACACCCATGACTTTGACGGTGACCTTCTGGGCGAGTTGATAGACCTTGCCGGTGCGATCACCCGTCAGGCGGTGCACCACCGGGTCGAAATGGTAGTAGTCATTGGGCAATGAGGTGATATGGACCAGGCCGCTCACGTGGTAGCGCGTCAGCTCAACGAACAGGCCGAACGAGGTTACACCGGTCACCTGCCCCTTGAATACATCACCGATGTGCTGCTCCATGAAGTAAGCCTTGAGCCGGTCGTTAACGTCACGCTCTGCTTCCTCGGCCCGCCGGGAACGGTGCGAACACTGTTCACAGATTTTGTCCATCGCATCGCGCGTCCACGGATAACCCTTGGTTCCATGGTGTTCTATCACGTGGTGGATGGCCCGGTGCACCAGCAAATCCGGGTAGCGGCGAATCGGCGAGGTGAAGTGAGAATAAGCTTTCAGAGCCAGCCCGAAGTGGCCGGTATTGCTTGCCTGGTAGGTGGCCAGACTCTGCGCGCGCAGGAGTACCGCCATGATCAGGGGCCTGTCTTCCCTGCCCTTGACCTGTTGCACGATGTTCTCAAAATCACGTGGCTCCGGCCGGCTTTTCCAGGGTACGCGGATGCCCAGTCCGCGCAGAAACTGCTCCAGTGTTTCAACCCGGTCGGGCTGAGGTGGTTCGTGCGCGCGGAACGGTGCTGCCAGCTCGTTCCGCAGCAGGAAATTGGCCGCCTCGACATTCGCAGTGATCATGCATTCCTCGATGATCATGTGGGCATCATTACGCTCGTAGGGCACGATATCTGCAACCGCACCCAGTTCATCGAAGCGGAACTGCACTTCGGTGCTCTCGAAATCGATCGCGCCGCGCTTGGTGCGTGCCTTGCGCAGTGCCTTGTACAAACCGTAAAGGTCTTTCAGCGAACTCGACACTTCCGTCGCACCCGGCCGAATCTCTGAGTCTCCGCTGACCAGCCAGTCCCACACCTGGTCGTAGGTCAGGCGTGCCTGCGAGCGCATCACGGCCGAGTCGAAACGTGCCCGTGTCACGTGGCCTGACTCGTTGATCGACATATCGCAAACCAGGCATAGCCGGTCGACATCGGGCTTCAGGGAACACAGGCCGTTCGATAGTGCTTCGGGCAGCATCGGAATAACCCGCCCTGGAAAATATACCGAGGTGGCCCGTTTTTGAGCCTCGCCATCCAGCAGGATACCTGGTTTTACATAGGACGAAACATCGGCGATGGCCACCACCAGCCGCCAGCCGTTCTTCCGGCGTTGCGCGTAGACGGCGTCATCGAAATCACGGGCGTCTGCCCCGTCAATGGTCACCAGTGGCAGATCGCGCAGATCACGCCGCCCCTGGTGCATGGCTTCGGTTACTTCATCGCCAAAATCGGCAGCTTCCTGCTCAACCCCGTCGGGCCACTCGTGCGGCAGGTCAAGGTTGCGTATGGCAATTTCTGTGGCCATTCCAGGCGCGCCGCTCTTGCCGAGTATCTCGACCACGCGGCCGACCGGTGGCTGCCGTTCACCCGGTTGCTGCACGATCTCTACGACGACCACCTGTCCGGGCCGGGCGCCGTGCGTGTCTTGCACAGGAACCATGATGTCCTGGTTGATGCGCGGGTCGTCCGGCACCACCAGTGCGATCCCGCTCTCCTCCACGAAGCTGCCCACGACCCGTACGTGTGCACGTTCGAGTATTTCGCGAACCGCGCCTTCACGGCGGCCCCTGGCGTCTACGCCGATGACCGAAGCCAGTACCTGGTCACCGTGCAGCACGCTGCGCATCTGGCGCGGGGACAGGTACAGGTCCGATTCGCCGTCTTCCGGCATAACGAAACCATAACCATCCTTGTGGGCACTGATACGACCCTGCGACCAGGTCCATTTTCTTCGGCAAGCCATAGGCGTTTCGACGGTTTTTGATCAACTGGCCATCCCGTTCCATCGCCCGCAGGCGACGCCGCAGGATTTCACGGCTGTCGTCAGAGACGACGTTCAGTCGCTCGACAATATCCCTGCGTTGCAGCGGTCGGCCCTGGTCTTCAAGCAGGTTAAGGATGTCTTGCCGCTCCGGCGCATGGGCCTTGATACGGTCAGTTTTTCTGTCATTTTTCCTGATTTTTTTCTCATTTGCACATTGTAGCGCCAATTGGTATCGCCAATCGCCCTTAAAACAACGCCTTGCTTCCATCAAAACCGGAGGAGGTTTTAGTTGACTTCGGGCACCGTACTCACTACAGTACGCACCGGTTCACGGGATCCCCCTTTTCTCGCGGACCACCCCCAAGGCGGAGATTCCCCCCTTAAATCTCCGCCTTACTAATGCCCAGGTGGCGGAATTGGTAGACGCGCTGGCTTCAGGTGTCAGTGAGCATTAGCTCGTGGAGGTTCAAGTCCTCTCCTGGGCACCAGGTTTCATAACGATAACAACGATCAAGAATAAGAAATTGACAGCCCCGCTTGCGGGGCTTTTTTTTATTTCTTTTTTCTCCTTGCCCTCAAGCCGTGCCGGGGCGAAAATTGATGTTTTAAACTTGTCGGAAACCAACCCATGTTCGAACACCTCAACGCCGTACCGCCCGATCCCATCCTGGGCATTATCTCCGCTTACGCTGCAGACCCCAGCCCGAAAAAAATTGACCTTGGGATCGGCGTTTACCGCGACGAACAGGGGAATACTCCGATCCTCGAATGCGTGAAACTGGCCGAACAGATCCTGGACAGCACCCAAACCACAAAGTCCTACCTGGGCCCTCCCGGCGTCGTCGGCTTTAACAGCGCCATGTCCGAACTGATTTTCGGAGCGGACAGCGCCTGCCTGAGCGATGACCGCGTGCGCACGATTCAGACCCCCGGAGGCACCGGCGCACTGAGGGTCTGCGCTGACCTGATCAAGGAAGCCATGCCGGACGCGACGGTCTGGGCCAGCGACCCGACCTGGGCGAATCACAACGCCATTTTCCCGGCCGCCGGCCTGAAAATGGAAAGTTATCCCTATTTTGACGGCGAAACCAGCGATCTCAGGTTCGACGACATGATGGATGCGCTGCGCAGCAAGGGCCCCGGCGACGTCGTGCTGTTCCACGCCTGCTGCCACAACCCCTGCGGAGTCAGTCCCAACCCGGAACAATGGGAGGCCATCACCGACCTGGCCGCCGAGCGTGGCTTCATGCCCATGATCGACATGGCCTACATGGGTTTCGAACGCGGCATTGAAGAAGACGCCCTGTCGGTTCGACTGTTCGCCGAGAAATGCCCCGAAGTGCTGGTCGCCAGTTCCTGCTCCAAGAACTTCGCCGTCTACCGCGAACGCGTCGGAGCCATTTCCGTGGTTTGCGGAGCCGCCGGCAAGGCATCCGACGTTGTGACCGTAATCAACTCACTGACCCGCAAAAACTACTCCATGCCGCCGACTCACGGCACCGGCATCGTCGACATCATCCTGCACTCCGATGAGCTGACCGAACTGTGGCGGGAAGAGGTAACCGGCATGCGCAACCGCATCAACGGGCTGCGCAAAACACTGTCCGAAAAAATTGACGCCGCCGGCATCGAAAAGGATTTCTCCTTCCTGCAGCGCCAGTCCGGAATGTTCTCCTTCCTCGGCCTGTCGGTAGACCAGGTGAGGCGTCTGCGCGAGGAGTTTTCGATCTACACGGTCAATTCGGCGCGCGTCAACGTGGCTTCGTTCAATAACAGCAACATGGATTACTTCATCGGGGCGCTAAAGACCGTCCTGTAGGTCTCATTGCCGTAACGGGGTCCGCTACAACGAATAGGCGGGCCCGGGAATTTCGAGCTCAATGGTCCCTGCGGGACTTCCCTCGCGAAACGGAAGTCCTGACGGGCCGGCCATACAGCACATCCCTGGGCCGGATGGCCTAGATCCGGCATCCCGCCGGATCAACCCTGGACTTCCGCCGCGCTCGGCATTTCGACGAAACTCCCAAGCCCGCCTATCCGCCATAGCTACCTCGTCACCACTCAAACGTGACGTCAGAAAGGATTGTTTTAAACACACAACAAAGGCTGACGGAGCAGTGCGTCCGAGGGTACACGCCGGGGCAGGACGGGCAGGGTGGTGTCCGTTTCGACCTTGGCCGCTGAGGGAAGGGTCCGCCGTGGCGATCTTCGGGATGAAAGATCGAGGGCCATTGGGCAGGAGCCCGACCGGCACGGTCGCGAAGAGGCGGGTTCCTGTCCGAGGGTAGCCCGCAGGGTCGGATTAGGCCGGGAGCAGGCGGGAATCACCGCTGCCCGCCTGCCACCGCGGCGGGTACCCTCGGCAGCACTACTTCAGTCAGCCGCAGCCCCCGCTTGTTGGCGCCCGCTTCAACTCCAGCTTGATCATCGGCTCAAACTCAATCTCGAACGCCTCCGGATTCGGCTCAGACGCCGGGTGCCGCGACCCCAGGGCCGCATCGAATCGGAAAGCCGGCTGGTCGTTATCCCGGTTGCGCACCAGGCGCTGGGTGGTGAATTCCTCGTCTCCGTAGGTCCGGATCCAGTTATTGATGCCGCCCTCCAGGATATAGACGTTTGGCAGGCTCTCGGCTTTCAGCATTTTCCATGCCTCGGTCGCGGCGCTTTCGTCGTTACTCATCACGATAAATACCGTGTTGGCCGGCTCGAACATCAATTCGCGGGCGGCGCCGAAGATTTCCGCAGGCGGCAGGTGCCGTGCGCCGTGGATATGGAACTGGTTGTAGTGGCGCTCATCGCGCACGTCCAGTAGTACGGCCTTGATCAGGGAGTCCTCGATCACGCTGAGCAGTTCAGCGGGCGATACCTGCACGGTGCGCTCATCGAGGGCCACGGTTTGTTCGGCTTCGATCATCTTCCAGCGATCGTCGTTATCCGGCTGACCAAGCACCAGGTTGAGTGCGGCCAGTGCGACCAGGCCGGCTGCGGCCGGCACGGCCCATCGCGGGGCTTTTTGCGCGGTCTTTCCACCGACAGCGGCCTCGATCTTTTCTCCACCCCAGAACATGAACAGGGCCATCAGAACGACGCCCAGCACGACCACGCCGTAGTCAGACGCCGAACAGCTCGGGCAGCGTGAAACGGCCCATGTAGGAGCTTTCGAAGAAGACCGCGTAGCTGTCGACGGTCTCGCCGAACAGGAAGATTCCGGTCAGCGCACCGAGGACGAAAAACACGCCGTCGACTTTGCCGGTGGCCATCGCGACCAGCGAAGTGCCCGGGCAGAAGCCACCAACGATGAATCCGACGCCCATGATCAGGCCACCGGCGATTCCCGGCCACAAATAGGTCGGCGGCACCCAGATCAGGTTGTAGTCCAGCAGGCCGACCGACGAGGAGAGAAAGACCAGCACGCAGGCTACGATGATCGCTGTGAACATCACCTTGAACACAGTCAGGTCCTTGAAATAGAACTGTGCCGCCAATTTCGTTGAATTGCCAAAACCTGCCGTTTCCAGCGTCGCACCGAAGGCCAGTCCGACCAGCAGGTAAATCATGTACGAGCCATACTGGCCCAGGAGTTCTGACAAGGGGTAAGGGAAATGCAGTCATGGTATTCCCTCCTAGTTCCAGTAGCGCCGCAGGAAGTACGCAAAGCGCATAAGCCCCGGCGAACACGGCGAACATGAAGGCCCAGCTGCCGACCGACAGCACGGCGCCACCGGACAGTGCCTGCCCCGAGGTGCAGCCGCGAGCCAGGCGGGCGCCGTAGCCCATCAGCGCGCCGCCCAGGAAGGCCATCATCCAGCGGGTCTTGTTGCCGATTTGCGGACCCTTGTTGGTTTCGATCTTCACACGCCGCCCGACCAGGCCGGAAATGAAGCCACCCAGCGACGGTGCCGACGGTCAGGTAAACGATCCAGCTGTTGAGCGGGTTCATGTTGCCACCGGCCATTTTCAACAGGTACGGCACCTGGTCGATGTGTTCCGGCACGGCCATGTTCTGGAAAAACACCAGCATGCGGTTAAGACCGCCCGAGGCGCCGAGCCCCGTACCGGTGACAAAGAATGCGAGGAACAGGACGACACCCAGCAGGGTCCCTGCAAGGTACGGGTTCATATAGGGTTTTGCGTTCGCATTAGGCATGGTTTGCCTCCGTAGCGTGTTGGTCATCTGCATTGGGGTGAACTTCCACGTCCTCCCAGCCGCTGATCATGGATTTGATGCCCGCACCGGCAGTTTCACCGGCGGCGGTCGTGAGGTAGACGTGCATCACGATGAATGCGGAAAACGCCCAGGCCAAGAAGGTGTGGACCGGTGCCAGCACCGGCAGGCCGCCAAGACTGGCTGCGAGTTGCGGCCATTCCTGCATGCCCCAGATGAGGACACCGGTAATGACCTGGGCGGGTAAAAGGATATTCAAAATGGCAAGGTAAGTGACCTGCTGCAGCGGATTGAGCCGGTGTTCTTTGGTTTTCTCCAGCGGATGCGGCTCACCGGCAAAGATGCCACGCGTGTAGTACATGGTTTGCGCCATGGCCCGCCCGAAGAAGCCTTTGGGTGCGGGCAGGAAGCGCTTGATGGTACCGCTGGCCAGCGTGTAGAACAGGGCCAGCGCGGCGTTGATCAGCAGGATGAAGCCCAGCACGTTGTGCACCTGCACCACGTAGGCAAAGCTGAACATGCCGAACACATGGGGTTTGTGGATGACCAGGCCGGTGAAGAGCAGCATCAGGATCATGCCGGCCTGCAGCCAGTGCCATATCCGTTCGTACACGTCGTACATATACTCACGCTTTTTAGCAGCGGCATGGCGTGGACGGCGGCGGTTGGCAATATAGCGGCCGATGGCGTGCACGGAGACACCGAACGTAATGCCCAGAAACATCAGCAAGCCAAGCTGGTCGACCCAGTCGAGGCCATCGAGACCGATGATGTAGTAACCCGCCTGGCTGTTGTCTGGCAGGAAACGGGCGCCGCCTTTGGGTCCCGCTGCTACCGCGCCGCTGAATTCAACGTCACCGGAACCGCCGGTCAACGGCAACAAACCGGCAGGCAGGTAATTTGACAGAGCGAACGGCGCCGCCAGTACCGAATCCGCACCATGGCAGCTGTCGCACTGCCGGGTAGCCCAGCGGCCGTTGACCACGCTGTGACTGATCGAGTACGGCATCACTTCGCCGGCCAACTGTACCCGCTCAAGGCCGGTAGCCTGCAGCCGTTGGCGAATCATGTCGGCCTGTTCATGCGTATCGATGCGCAATTCGTCGTCTGCAACGCGGCCATCGCCGTCACGGTCCAGCGCCCGTGTGAGTTCGGGGTGCAGAGCACCCTCTGTATACAGGGCGGCGAACAGTTGCTCCGTGGTGACCCGGGCAGCTGCCTCGCCGGCAGTCCAGTACCAATGGCTGACCAGGTTGAAGGGCGCCAGTTTGCGTGCGCCACCCACATTTTCCCGTGGCAGCATAACGGGCCTGAAGCCCTGGATCAGGCTGTCTGCGGTGGCCGGGTCGCCTTCTACGTCACGGTACTGCAGTAGTGCCCGGCCTTCGGCATCCACCAGGGTCTCAGTCGACCGTTTGCAGTGCGGGGCCGTATACCTTCGGCACGTGGCAGGATTCGCAGGCCAGAGAGGCAAAATGCCGCTTCTTGTACGGTAGCCATTCGTGTACATTTTCAGCCGTATGACAGGACTCACAACGGCGCATGCTGTTTTCACTTTCCGTCGACTTCAGACCGTATGTTGAGTTGCCCTTGGCCAGCTGGTGCAGCGGCCGCTCCAGGTAGTCTGCACTGGTCAGACGGCGCGGATCGAATTCCAGGTGTTCCGGCCGGCTTTCACTGCGCTGTTGAAAATAGACGGGGTTGTTCAGCGAATAATGGCAATTCACACAGCCCACCACTCGATCTGAATGCACATCGAAAGCGTGGGTCAGGGACTCTTTGCCGGCAATGTTCAGGCCGCTGTTGGAGATCTTCTGTGGTGAAATGATCTGGCCGGTCAGGTCCGTCATGTTGAAATGGTCGGGGCTGGCGCTCACCGTCAGCGGCAGCTCCAGGTCGGTGCTGACGATACCGTGGCATTGCGCACAGTTTTCATCCCTGGGCTTATGGATATTGAGGCTAGCCTCCAGCAGCACTCCATCTGGACGGAACGCCGCATCTGCCCAGTCACGATTCGCGCCGGGATCGCTGTGGCATATCAGGCAATCCACTTCTCCGCCGTCAAACACCCCGGCAGCTGCATGATCACTGGATTCGACAATGAACCCCGCGTCGTGGCAGGCATCGCAGGTCTGCTCAACAGACAGAGGCAAACCGGAATTAGCCACCAACCCGCCGGATGCATCCAGCAGAGGAACTTCCGGATGAAAATCGTTGGCGGCCAAAGAGCCCGTAGCCAATGAACCCGCACCGATCAATGCCAACAGCGCGATGAGCAGATGCTTTTTCATCATTCCGCCTCCGCCTGTGCCGTCACATCGCCGGACCTGACACGCACCCTGCTGCCCCACTTGATCGGATCACCCGGGTAGCCCAGCGCCTCCCAGTCCATCCGCCCGCCTTCAGAGTGGCAGGCCTGGCACTGCAGTGCCTCAGTCTTGGGTGCGACCATGTGGGTCTGTGGCCAGAACATGGTGGTTTCGGCAAAACCGTAAGAACCGCTGTAAGGAACGCCAGTTATTTCCGACCCCAGGCGTAGTGCCTGGTCCCATTTAAATTCGTTCCAGAACCCGCCCTCACCGGAGGTCACCGGTTGCAGCAGGTGGTTCAGCTCACTGTCGTAAGGTTGCGTCGCGCTGTGCACCTTGAACGGCCAGATGCGCGCACCGGCATCCCCGATATTGCCCTTGGGCGGATTCAGCCGAGTTTCACCATCCGCTGCCAGTGGATCGCCCAGCAGATAACGGTCGGCCAGGCCGTTGTACCACATATACTCGGGCTTCAAATTTTTCTCGTAGACGAAACTGCCCTTGATCTTCAGGTATTCGTGAGTACTTTCCTCGCGGCTACCGTCACCCGCGCTCGCCCAGTCCCAATGGGTCTTGGTCGCCTGCTTCACCGCCACTTCCGGGATGTGGCAAGTCTGGCAGGCCAGCGTATCGGTATGGGCATTGATACGCGCATCAGCATGCAGCTTCGGCGCATGGCAGTCGGTACAGGCGATCTGGTTTTCATTGTCGACGCTGACCGAAATAGAGCGCCCGCCGATCACGTGGTCTTCGGTCTGATGGCAGTCCACGCATTGAAAGTCATAACGCCCCATGTGGACATCGATGTCTTCGCTCGGGTAATAAAGGCTTTCGTCCAGGTCACCGTGCTTAACCGCATTACCGCCGCCGCCACGAAAATGGCAACCACCGCAATTGTCCCGCTTCGGCAGGCCGACGCTTTTGGCCGAGGCAAGCAGATCAACGCCGTCCAGCGGCAAACCCTTCTGACCCTTCTTGTAAACGCCGCTGCCGTCATGGCAGACCAGGCAATCTACGTTGGAAGTCTGTTCAAAATCGAAGGCTTCGTCTTCCCATCCGTAACCTGCGTGACAAGCCGTACAACTGGCCCAGTTACCCTGGATTCCAATACAGAAATTATTGATGGCGTTCTTCTTGCCGACCGAGACAGGCTCGTCACGCCCTTCCATCTCTATCGGCTCTGATTGCCAGCGCCAATGCGCCGTATGGATGATTTGGTTGCCCGCCTCTTCATGGCAGGCCAGGCAGGCCCGGGTTACTTCCGGGCCAGTCTCGAAGGGCCCTTCGAACAAATCTTTGTGATCAACCGGAGCGGCCCTGCGCGGCATGAAGTCCCACGGGGTATCAACCATTTGCCCGTCCGCAACGACATCACCCCGGGTGAAAAACCAGACCGGGACTGATACCAGGACGAGCAGAAAAACGAGGCCGGCGATCCAGCCTTTGCTTGAGTACTTCATGTCCACACCTGTACATGGGTAACTCGGATTCGAGTTTTATATTAGTATACTCTAAATTAGGTTTTTCTAGAATACATTCAAGGCTTCCGGACATGATCGAGATCAAGTGAAATCTGTCCTTCGTAGCATGTCCGGAACAGGTGGGTTGGTTCAGTTCACGAGCGTGGTGGTCCCGAAGGGATTCGGGACTTCCCTCACTTCCAGGCGGTCTTACGGGGCCGGCCATACAAGGCTTCCTGCCTTGGATGTCCTAAATTGGGCATCCCGCCCAATTTTCCCCTGACAGCCTTCCAGTTCGGCACACGCTCTGATGTTCACCGAACCAACCCACCTGTCCCGGGCACGGGTTGCGAGGGCCTGTCTGCTTCTGTGATGGACAAAACGAAGGACAAAAAAAGGTAATATCAGACCGCTTTCCGGCCCATAGCAGAATTCAAATGAATATAGATTTCAGGACCAACTTCTTCCGCGTTCGGCCAGAAGCAGAGATATGCTTAGAAAACGGCCATCAGATTGACGGCCGTTGTTAAAGCTAACAATACTTTTCACGGTAGTTTTTTTGTTGACCATCTACAGCAGTCTTACCGTTTTATGAACAATGTTGCCGCGCTGCCTCCGCCTAGGCGGACTCCGTCGTAGATAACATTGGGAATGACGTTCAGTCGTCATCCTCTGTGGCACACACATCTTCAAGCACTACAGGTGGGCCGATGCAGTTCTCTGGGCCGTATTGCGTTCCAAACATGTTATTTTTCCACATGTTATGGCATTCAGCGTCCGGGAGCAGAAAGAAATCATCCAACGTGTAGCTGTAAATGGACTCTGTCACGTCAAACAACCGATTCCCTATCGCTACGTTCGCGTGAACCAGGTTGTCAGTCGACATCGGTTCCTCCAAAACATCCGGGGGCTCGCCAACGCCGATCAGGCCCATCCCTAGAGCACCGTTAGTGAACTGGTTGCCTCGTACCAGGTTGCCGGAACTGGGCGTCGGCCCCAACGGGTTCAATCCGAAAGCATAGAAGTTCTCATTTGCTGCGTTACAAGTGATGCGCGAATCGGTCTCGGCATACAGATCGATGCCTGCTAGCGTGTGTCGAACCGTGTTGTGACCGAACCAATTTCCGCCGCCAGCGAAGGAGTTTATTGCCCAGAAGCTTACGAAGCCTCCTTCGATTAAATTTTTCTTGATCACATTGTTTTCCGCCTCTACCAGTGTGATCCCACTTTCTGCATTCTCGATGAGCGACATTTTCGTGATCCGGGCCCCATCGGTAAAGATCAGCAAAACGCCAACGCCGCAACCACTGACGGTGCCGTTGCTGATGCGCACATTGCTGAAGACTTCGGGGTCACCAAAGTCGCCCACGATCACACCGCTTCTTTCAGGCGTATCGCAACTGATGGTGTGCCCACGAAGGTCAAGCTTCACGTCGGACGCGAGTATCTTGATACCCATTTCACCAGGGTCGCATGCCAGGTCATTAACGACCTTATACTTTCCAGGACCGGCAATAATTGTGCCGCACTCTGTCACGTTTTTCGGGGCCTTATGTTTGGGCCCTGCAAGCACAGAGCCTGCAACAAGCAGCAAAATGGGTAAAAATATCAGAAAATAATTTCCATGTTTTTTCATTCCAACTTCTCCTGTTTTTCAGTCCGTCCCTGGTATGTTTAGATCAAGCTCTGATTTCAACGGGTGGTTGTGTGATGAAAACTACGATGTACACAGCACAAAATACCGAACGAAACCCGAACGGCACTTGCCGCCACTGGATCGGGAGGTTATTGGATTCTTGTTACGAACTTATATGAATAATCTGGCGAAGAAATAGCGGCTGGTTCCGCATATTTAAGAATAGATGATAATTAACAAGCGTGCAATTTGATGCTCACTATTGCATCTATTAATGTTCTATTGAGGTATTCGGCTGCTACACATGAAATTGCAACTTACTCCGTTAAGGGTCGACAGCAGCTAAATCGCCTTTATATCAGCCCGGTTCCACAAGCAGGCGCATAGCGGAAGTCAGCTTAAAACATCGACCAATTCACGAGCCGGTCAAAGACGGAAATCTTTCCAATCAACGTTTTATGGATCGAGTAAAGGTTCGAGTAATCGGACTGTCATCCCTGTCCACAAACAAACCCGATCATGATGTTTTCTTCGCTCTTCCCCAAAAATGATAGAAACTGAGAGGGCTGCCCTCATGAGTTTGCACGTCGAAACCCAACACCTCCAACTCGTCAATAAATTCCTGCTTTCTGAACATCTCATCGTAGGGATGATCAGATATTTTCTTAAAAGGTATCCCGATGCCTCGTTCCCAAGTCTCGAGCGACAAATCCTCAAACAGAAACTCACCTTGGCCCTTTAAAGTCCTGTGCACTTGCGCTAACGCGTCTTTCCAATTAGGCACGTGGTGAACGATGCCGAAATCGACGATAAGATCGAAACAGAGATCGGGAAACTCAAGGTTTGATACGTCGCCTACAACGAATGTGGCATTCGGCAGCCTGCTCGCCTTTTTTTGAGCTCGCTCTATCATTCTCGGGTCCAGATCGATGCCGACATATCGTTGCGGCTTGAAAAGGTCGCAGATAATTTCGGCTCCTGCCCCTTGGCCGCAGCCAATTTCCAGGACACTTTTTGCCATTCCACTTGAAAGGCCTCTTAGACGAGGAGCTTCGTAGTGGCGCTGAACAAAGCCGCGTAAGGGATTGTTCATTGCCCAATACTCGATCTGATTTAACAACAATGCACTGCTCCGATGACGCCTCAAATCATACCTAATCGGTCGAACTGTGCACAAGAGCCCGCATATCACAACGGTGTGTGGGCATCATGGCGAACTTAAGATCAAAGAAATTCGGACCTCTGGCTGAATGGCGGCTTCGGGTCGACAACTGCTATAGGCAATTCAGTGTTGCGAATGGTCGGTTACGGCCAGTAAGCAGCCATTAGAATGCTTAGAGCGCACGAATGTCCTTTCGCGTCTCACGTTCCAGTCCTGGGTGACACGGACTGGAACGATGCCGCCAGACGATTTGCCGGCGTGGATCGAGGAGTAAAACTCCCCTGATCAAAACGGACGTGGTCAGTCACTCTTCCAGCGGTGAAAACTGGACCGGGCGATACCAAAATATCGGCAGGTTTTACGCACAATGCTGTCCCTTAGGGTGTATACCAGATCGGTGAGGTATAGGCGCGCTCGGTAACCGTCATCCTGGTGCCAGGCAGTGGTTTCACACCGAAACGTTTGGCGTCATACGCCGTCCAGCGCGGCGTCGAAATCCGGGTCGGTCCACACGGTGATCAACTCGGTCGCACCGATGGTATTGGTCCAGGTAGCGTTGGCGACATCGACGGTGCTGCCGACGGACGGGAGCTTGCCCATGGCATCGGGTGTGCGATCCCCGCCCCAGACCACGTCATACACCTTCTCCTGCAGTTCGCCCGAGTCATCCATCCAGCCCTTGACGATCTGGAAGCGGTCGAGGTTGGCGCCGATCGGGTCCTTTAAAGCCGCAACCAGAATGCTCGGCGCTCTACCCGCCGGCGCATTACTGAGATCGCCACCCATGGGGACACCCTTGGCATAGCCAACGGCAGCGGGGTTGCGGGTGCTAGCGTCAGCCGTGTTGAACTCCCAGCCGCCGAAAAAGCGCACGAACATACGCGTGCCCGTCGTGGCATAGGTCTCCCTGCGGTACATCGCGTCCCAGATCGCGGTGCGCGTATTCTCCGCGGCCCACACCGCCGCATATCCAGCCGAGGCGACCTCCCAGTCCATTCTCTTTATGCCGTTTTTCGGGTTATCCATAAAAACGGCCGTCATGCGTTCCGGGCTGGGTTCCTGTGGCGTGGTCTTGCCGAAGAAGTTCTCCTCCTCTGTAGCCGCGAGGCCGGTATGCATGTCGGTGCTGCCAATCATGCCGAACTTGTAGGGATTGGTGCCGAGTTTGGCCTCGAGCTTCAGGCCGTTCTTAAGAGCCGAGCGCGCATATTCGAACTGCAGCATTTCTTCTGTCTTGACTGTGCTGGTGTCGAGGTTGCCCTTGTCCCAGGTCTCGTAATCGGCGAATTCGTCGTTGGGCGACAGGAAAGGATGCGCCTCGCCGTCTCCCTTGGTCTGGGTGACCTCGCGGAAGGTAATGACTTTGCAAACCATACCCGATTGTAGAGATGACCCGTTTACAACAAGGGTTGGCAATGTGGCTGGATTTTCATTGCATGCCGGGGTTGCCACCAAAACCAATGAGCGTGACAAACTGGAACGCTTGTGCCGCTATATCACCAGACCGGCGGTGTCCACTCAACCGATGAGGCCGAACAAACTCCTGCCGAAAAACGCGCCTCAATGACCTGGGCAAAGCGATTGAAGCGTGTGTTCAATATTGACGTCGAAACTTGCGATAAGTGTGGCGCTGACGTCAGGATCATCGCCAATGCCCAAGACTCGGCAGTGATTCAGAAAATACTCGCTTGCCTGGATGACAATGCAACTTCTGCGGCACAGCCATTGTTGCCGTATTGCCACGATCCGCCGACTGCGGACATGTTCGTTTGAAACAACAATCCCAGCCATGTTACCCAGCCGCTGTTACTGGTCCGAGGGTAGTATGGCTCTTTTCGTCCTGTCGTTGGAGGAGGTTAGAAAATGACTGGCAAAAGAGCAAAACTTGGTCTTCACAACATAGCCAACGCCACAATTCGCGATGAATTGACCAAAGTTCTGGCGTCTTGTGATGTTCAGTACATGTAGATTTATGGCAATATAGCTTTAATGCTGCCTGCAGGACGACGCAAGGTCAGTTTCAGTCAGAGCTTCCACGGAACACCGTCAGTCAAAGACACCATCCAGGCTATCGGGGTGCCGCACAGCGCGATTGACCTGATCCTGGTGAATGGTTTGTCGGTGGATTTCACTTACCGCCTGAAGGGCGGTGAACGGGTTGCTGTCTACCCGGTTTTCGAGAGGCTGGATATTAGCCCGGTCGTCCAACTCAGAGCGAAGCCGTTGAGGTGTACCCGGTTAATCCTGGATGTACACCTGGGCAAGCTGGCCAGGTACTTGCGAATGCTCGGCTTTGATACGGCATATTCGCCAGAGTGGGATGACGATGAGATTATGCAGCTTGCACTGGAACAGAAACGGATCATCCTCACCCGCGACATTGGAATACTGAAGCAAAACCGCGTTAGCCATGGCCATTGGATACGCCATCACCAGCCGCTGGACCAGTTGAATGAAGTCCTGGGCGCACTGGACCTGTCTCGCCAGTTGTCGAAAAATCTACTGGCAAGGGTCCCACTACAAGCGAATGCTGGAACGGATCAAATGCATCAACCCGAGCTGATTCGCAAGCTGCTGGAGCCGTCGGCATACCCGCACGGCGTTCACCACCTGCAGGTCATCGAAACCCACATATCCTGGGTAATTCTGACCGGTGAGTATGCCTACAAGGTGAAGAAGCCAGTCACGCTGGGCTTCCTCGATTTTTCTTCTCTGGAGCAGCGCAAGTTTTTCTGTGAAGAAGAATTGCGAATTAATCGACGTACCGCGCCGGAACTTTATATAGATATTGTTCCAATCGGAACAAAAGACGAAAAAGTCAGGGTCGGGGCAGAGCCGGCAATCGAGTATGCAGTTCGGATGCGCCAGTTTCCACATGAAGCCCGGCTGGACCGCTACCTGCAAGCAGGTTTGATGGGGCCTGGCGACATTCATGCGCTGGCGGCCATGATCGCACGTTTCCATCGAAATTTGCCGCCGCGAAAGAGTAATGATCCCGGGTTCGAGATCGAGCGAGCCGTGAAGCCGGCCCGAAACAATTTCAGGCATCTCGATCCGGCCACCTTTAATGATGAGTCACTACAGCAACTGGCGGTAATCGAGGCCTGGACCCTGCAGCAGGCGGCGACGCTGAAATCAATTTTCGAGGCGCGCGCGCGACACGGCTTCATCAGGGAATGTCATGGCGATCTGCACCTTGAAAACCTGTTGGTGCAGGACGGTCGGTTCGTACCTTTTGATGCCATCGAATTCAATCATGAACTGCGCTGGATCGATACGGCCAATGACATCACTTTCCTGGTCATGGACCTGATGGCACGGGGATGCGAGGATTTGGCCTATTCCCTGCTTAATGCATGGCTCGAGGAAACCGGCGATTACGATAGCCTGGCCGTTACGCGTTTTTACCTGGTCTACCGCAGCATGGTCAGGGCCGTTGTTACGTCGATACGGCAGCAGCAGCGTTCCAGTCAGGAAAACGACAGTTTCCGGATAAATGCCG
>CAVWXL010000023.1:0-695425 GCA_963759035.1 uncultured Gammaproteobacteria bacterium | reverse complement strand
GGCCTGGAATGATATATCGTGCCCTATTTATATAGCACTTCAATCATGCACGCCAAGTCAAACCTGCCAACCAAAGTCTGCGCGATCTGTAAGCGCCCTTTCACATGGCGCCGGAAATGGGCATCCTGCTGGGAAGAGGTCAGGTATTGCTCCCGGCGCTGCCGGGGAAGGCGGCAGACCCGTGCCTGAGGGGCCTGAAATCCGCCGCGCGGCAGACCGGGTCGCTGACGTCCTGGTAGGGCGCCAGATCGAGCAGGCTTCTTTCGCCTTTCCGGAGCTTGCACCCTTCGAGGAGCGGCTCAGGGGATCAATGGTCAAGGCGGTAGACACCCGCGGCAAAGCCATGCTCACGCGTTTCGATAACGATCTCACCCTGTACAGCCACAATCAGCTATACGGGCGGTGGTTCACGGTCAGGCGGGGCGAGCTGCCCGACACCCGGCGCAGCCTGCGCGTCGCGCTGCATACCCACTCACACAGTGCGCTGCTTTACAGTGCATCGGAAATTTCGGTACTGACCCCCGGGCAAGTCCAGTCACACCCGTTCCTGTCCCGCCTGGGCCCGGACGTGCTGGATGAAGGCCTGGGTGCAGACGACATCACGCAGCGGCTGGATCAGAAGCGCTTCATGAGGCGCAGCCTGGCGGCGCTCTATCTCGACCAGTCTTTCCTCGCCGGTTTGGGCAACTATCTCCGCTCGGAAATCCTCCACGGCGCCGATCTTCACCCGGCGCTGCGCCCGGTCGATCTTAAGCCGCAAGAAAAAAACCGCCTGGCCCGCGAGACCATCAGGATGTGTCGCCGTTCCTATCGCACCGGCGGCAAGACACTTACGCCGGGACCGGGCCGCAAAAAAGCCGACCGATTCTGGGTTTTTGCACGTGCATCGAAACCCTGCTACGCCTGCAGGGCGCGCATTCAGCGCGAGGACTTTTCCGGCCGCCGGCTGTATTTCTGTCCTGTTTGCCAGCCGAAGGAGCGATCATGAAATTCTGCAGTAGCTGCGGCAGCCACCTGGTTGAGAAGATACCGCGCGACGACGACCGCCGCCGGCATGTCTGCCCCGGCTGTGACACGGTGCATTACCAGAACCCCAAGATCGTGACGGGGTGCCTGCCGGTCTGGGAGGACTCGGTCTTACTGTGCCGGCGCGCCATCGAACCGAGAAGCGGCTACTGGACCGTTCCTGCGGGGTTCATGGAGCTGGACGAGACAGTCGAGCAAGGCGCTGTGCGGGAGACCTGGGAGGAAGCGCGGGCGCATGTGGAAATACAGGCGCCGTACTCGATGTTCAACCTTCCGCACGTCAACCAGCTCTACGTCATTTATCGAGCCCGGCTTAAAAACCTGGATTTCCGGCCCGGGCCGGAAAGCGAGGATGTCCGCTTGTTCGCTGAGCAGGATATTCCCTGGGACGACCTGGCATTCGGAACGGTCCGCCAAACGCTCCGGTTTTTCTTCGGTGACCGTCCGGGCGGACGTTTTCCGATGCGCACGGGTACCATCGTGCCGCAGGCCGATGGCTTCCGGTTCGAGCCTGGACCGGATGACCAGATCAAGGCCCCATGACTGGTGCGGAGGGGATTATTATGTCTTTCGATTCAAGGTGGGCGAGGTGGCTAATCCCCACGCGGTTCCGACACCCAGTGAACAGCTCGAAGCCACGTTGGATCCGCAAGTTCTGATCGAGCTGTGGCACCGCTTGAAAGGAACTGAAACGCCGGAATGATATTCGCGTGGGCATCGCCCTACGCAGTGCATGTAGCAAGACTCTCTGCTGTGCTAAGCGTGTCCGCGTGGTCCTTACCCAGCACCCGCTCTCGATCTGATAGCAGTTCCGTGAACAGCTTCACCGCACGCTCCGGATCGCCATTTTCGGCCGCATAGTAGGCAATATAATGACGCGTGGCGAGCGTGTCCGGGTGGTCCTTACCCAGCACTCGCTCTCGATCTGGCAGCAGCTCTGTGAACAGCTCAAGTGCGCGCTTCGGATCGCCGTTCTTACCCGTATAGTAGGCAATACTATAACGTGTGCTTAGCGTGTTCCGGTGGTCCTCGCCCAGCACCCGGCACATTTCCGAATGCACCTCTTTGTTCATTTCCAGTGCGGTTTTCAGATCGCCGCTCTCAGCTATACATGTAGCAAGACTCACTGCTGTGCCAAGCGTGTCCGGGTGGTCCTTTCCCAGAACTCGCTCTCGATCTGATAGCAGTTCCGTGAACAGCTTCACCGCATGCTCCGGACCGTCGGACTCAGCAGTGTAGCCGGCAATATTATGACGCGTGGTGAGCGCGTCCGGGTGGTCCTTACCCAGAACTCGCTCTCGATCTGGCAGCAACTCTGTGAACAGCTTCACCGCACGCTTCGGATCACCGCTCTCGGCCGTAAAGTAGGCAATATTATGACGTGTGGCGAGCGTATCGGGGTGGTCTTTTCCCGACACTCGCTCCAGGTCTACCAGCAACTTCAAACACTGCTTGAGTGCGCGCTTCGGATCGCCGCACTCGCAGGTGTATAAAGCCATATTGATCCGTGTGGCAAGAGTATCGTGGTCGTCGTCTCCTTGAACTCGCCTTACATCCGGAAGAAGTGCACGAATCAACTTGAGTGCGTCCTGTGGAGTGCCACAAGAAAATGTCCAATTCGCGATGCAACTGCGCACCTCAAGCGTCTCCTGATGGTCCTCACCCAGCGCTGGCCTTACCATACTTAAAAGCCTGGTGGACAGTTTGAGCGCCCGTTTGGGATCCCCGCTTTTGCCTACCCAGTCTGCTACTTTACGGCGCGCTACGAATAGTACCGGGTCATCAAACCTCACCTTCGTACTGATTTCTTCCTCCCATCCGCGCCAGCGCGCAAGGTTCTCGCGCGGGATGGGTGATTCGCGTGCCGCCATGGTCTCGATCGCCGCTTCCCTCTGATTCAGCGCCCACCGAAGTTCCGCTTCACGACTGAAGGCGTACTGATGCATAGCACTTTATTTCCTCAATCACTCGATATCATCCGAGGTGGTGTGACCAAGACGCTCACAAGGGCCAAAAGCGCCAGACAGTGTGTTCACAATTGAGCGATTTTCTGACCGTTGAGTCGTCAGGGCCGTGGCGGATTGCGCGGAGTTTCGGTTAAGGATTTGGTTCCAAAGTATTCCGACATATAGATGGGCAAACGTAATGCGCATTCGGAAGTGTATGGTGGCGCTGACTCCTCGACCAGATAATAAAACCTTTCGCCCTTGCCCCACCCATGCCCAATCAGCGCAAGCAAAAGCGTATCGCTGGCCTCGGACGCTACCTGCAAGGCTTTTTTTATCTTTGCTTTCGCTTCCAACAGTGTTGGATCGGTCACCAGCCCCGACTCTTGTCCTAACGCGGACTCGCACCCCCAAGGTTTGCGTCCGTCAGCACCCCGTATAGCTCCTCGGCATAACCGGGCAAGAACTCCAGGTGCCCCGCTGTCTTACATTGAGAAGCAATCACCAACGCGCGGCGACCCATATGACGATCCTTGCCAATACTGGCGATTTACGATCCAGACAATAATAGGTTATCACGCTCCGCAGGTTATTTAACTTGGGCACCTGAATGCATTGTCACATCATTGACCTCTGCCGAGATTTGGGTTCATAGTAGTTTGTAACGCGATAACAATGTTACCCTCTAAATCATTCGATGTTCTTTTGATGTGGGATGAGTACAAGACGCGCACAAGGTGAAAAGAGCCAGCCAGTTACTGCTTCGTTTCACGAACTGGTTACCAAGCGTATTGGCAAGAGCCCGAGTTTGCAGCGGCTTTGCTGACGCGTTGAGCCAGGTGACGAATTACATGACTGACGAAGCGATTCGCCAGGATGCCAAGGATACCGTCAAGGCATTGATTGGTCCCGAGACGCAGATAGTGATTGGACACTCACTCGGCTCGGTAGTGGCGTTCGAGACCGTTCATGAGCTGCAGCAGCCACTGCCGCTTTTCATCACACTGGGTTCACCCCTGGGACTCGACACGATCATCTATCCACGGCTACGGCCCCAACCGCCAAGTTTTCCCAAGAATGTCAAGCGGTGGGTAAACGTGGCCGATGAAGACGATTTCGTCGCTGCAGAACCTAATCTGACAAAACTATTTGCGGAGCAAATCCCTGCCGGCGCGGTATTCGAGGGAGGGTATACGGTGGATAATGGTTCTAAACCCCATAGTTCTGACTTCTATCTGTCACAGATTGAGGTCGGCAGGCCGGTAAGCCACGTGCTCGAAAATGTGAATTAATACTCATTCGAAAACTGCTCCAGGCTGGATGTAAATCTCAGAGGCGCTTAGTTCTTAGTCCGGCCAGAGCCGCATATGCACGCCAACCCTAATAGTCGAACTGCCCGAGTGGGGGGCAAGCTGATCATCGCCTGGGCATTCGAGCTGACACCGGAGGGCGTCAAGCGCGAATCGGAAGTAGACCGCAACCAGTCGATCGTCCATAAAACCGGTAAGAAGCTCAATACGTTCATTATCGTTCTACTGACGGTCCCAATCTCCTACCTGGTGTTCGACAAGTTCATTGCCGTTCATATGGCTTCGGGTAGCGGTGCCAGGGGTTCATCCGAAGATCAGCGTTGAGCGCTATGAATGAGCGAGGGGATCTTCATAGCCTTCTCCTGGTGAAACGTATCCTTCTCTTCAAAAAGTTGCCCCTTCCGAGCCATCACAATTTCCAGCGCGGTCTTTTCAAACTTGGGATCCGGCTTCTCTCTGACTGAGTCTGCTATAGAGGTGATTCAGCTCAAGATTTAGGAAAAAGGGGTCAGAAAAGAGAAAAGGGTCAGAGCCCTTTCTTATAGGCCAGGTTAGCTTTTCCGTTATCCCGGAACTTCCAGACTCACATTCAACCTACAGCCTACAGCTTTGGCAGCATTGTGCAGAGTATGTAATGTTACCGAGTGGTTTTCGGGGTCCAGTAAACGGTCCAGTGCGGCCCGACTTGTGTTCATCCGCTTGGCAAGCTCAACTTTGGTCAAACCTTGCCGTTTCATCAATTGGTCCAGCTGCCATGCGATCACTCGCTTGATTGCTACAGCCTGGGCATCCTCGAGCAAGCCTTCCTCGCCGAGGAATTCAGAGAAATCGCCGCCAATGTTTTTTCTTTTGCTCAAAGTGTTTCCAATCTCCGTCGCGCCAGCTGCAAATCGCGAAGTGTACCATATTTGATACATAATGAGAAAAATAGGAATTGTTCAGGTTATGGGAGACAGCCTTTCCCATCTGCGGGTTTTCAGTGGATATCGCGTAAGATAATCACTTCCACTGTGGTCAATGGCACAATCGGATTCCAGGCACTTGCCAGCGCAACAGGACTGATGGAGAAAAGCCTGATGCGCATGCTTTCAGCGAAGGGCAACCCACAAGCAAAAAATCTGTTCAGCATCATCCACGCCTTGCAGCAACTCAATGAAGTGAATCTGGTGATTACGGCTATTCCGCGTACTAAGGCGCTGGGGTGACGGGGTTGGTTATGGAGATTGTTTACGCTTTGCCCCCGGATCAACGCATCCTGGATGACCCTTATGCCCGCGAGTCGATCGAAGAACGCCTGTGTGAGGCGGGGCTCCTGCGCGGTGTGCGACGTGCTGGAAGACATCGGGCTGGACGAACTGGTCAGCCGTTACGCGAAGCGAGACAGCGGCTGGCTGGAAGCAGCACCCTCGTTGCGGTTGGTGGTTTCAAAAACGGTTTGACCCTTTTCATACTCAGCGGAGTTCAGTCATGCCAAGACAGCTTATCGCCCTTGCTCGTTCCCGATACTGGCTGCGCAGCCCCCCCAGGTCATGTTGTTTGGCACCTTTCATTTCAAGCATGCCGGGCATGAGCGTCACTCCATGTTTATGTTTCCACCAGGTGTTGCTGAATCCAGGGAAGCAGATGCTCATAGTCGCACTCGCCGCGCTCCAATGAGCCGACAATAAACGCATATCCGTCATCAGCTGTCAGTTCAAATTTCCAACCATTCAGGCGCAGAAATACATCACAGGTGAAAAAGGCTACGCGCTTATTGCCATCTACAAAGGAGTGATTACTGATTAAAGATTCAAACAAGGCCGCTGCCATTTCAGTCAGGTTTTCGTAGTATCCGGTTTGCGGCCGGAACAGTGCGCTCTCCAACAGACCTTTGTCCCGCAGACCGGGTAAACCGCCAAATCGTTCGATCAGGCGTTCATGAATGGCAATAACTTCGTCGAGCGAAAGAAACTGAACAATATCATTTGGCAAGACGCTGCCCCAACTCCTCGTTCTCATTCATGGAGTCTTCAAGATGTGAGAGGACGGCCGGGCGCAAGCGGCGCTTACGGACATAGTCGGCAACCGCTTCGGATAACAGCCCCGCGATGCTCTGCCGCGATTCATGGGCGATCGCCTGCAGGGCCTCCCATTCACTTTGCTCAACCTTGGAACTGATCTTTATTTTGGCCATGCTGCGAACATATCAAGATAAGTCATGACATGTCAAGACGCTGCAACGCTGGATAGCGGCGGTTCAGTTCTTCAATGATGGCCATAGCGGGCTCTGCGAACTGGAATTGTTCTTGTGATTATACAAGCTTGGTCGTGAGTAAAAACCGCTTTGGAATCAGCGCAATTAGGTTTAAGGTCTTTATTCCGATCAAAAGATGCCCGGTTAACCAAGAGAGATATCATGAATGAGTCGAAAAAGTACACCTACGGCGGCGAAAAGACCGATGTTCAGTGGGATGGCAGGTTGTGCATCCACCATGGTGAGTGCGGGGCTGCCAGCGGAGATTTGTTTGTGGGTGGACGACAACCCTGGTGTCAGCCCGATCTTTCATCTGATGAAGAGATCCGCGATGTGTTGTTACGCTGCCCGTCTGGGGCGCTCACTGCAACGTTCGCCGATGGTTCCGGCATTGAAGCGGATGTCGAAGAAAACCATACTGCCATCACCCAGAATGGTCCGTTGTATGTCTCAGGCAAGCTGAAAATCGAAGGTGTACCCGATGACATGCCCGGGACGAGTTTCCGGGCAGCGCTGTGCCGTTGCGGTGCATCCAACAACAAGCCATTTTGTGACAACTCGCACATTAAAGCGGGCTTTACGGATTCAGGCGCCGTGGGTGAAAAAAACCCGGGGCATTCGACCGAAGTCGGGGAACTGTCCATCAAACCCCTGACTGATGGCCCACTGTTGTTCAACGGCAATTTGACTATTTATGCCAGCACGGGTCGGAAAGCCTGGCAAGGTGAAAAAGCCGCCCTGTGTCGTTGTGGTGCGTCAAAAAACAAACCATTTTGCGACGGCAGTCATGTCGCGGCTGGTTTCAAGAGCGATTGATCACTCTTTGTTCTCAACTTTTCCAGCAACCTTTCGCCGACGTCGACCGCAGCGGCAAGGTGCGCTGGACCGCCAGACGTCGTTTTCAACCCGCAGGAAATTGGGTGGCAGATAATCAGGGATCGGGCGCCAAAAAGTCTGTTTCGACTATTTCTGTCCACTGGTAGTCGGTGAAGGACGGCCCGCCCTTGGGCCCTTTTGCAATCGCGCTGGAATGTATGAATAAAAATGTGAGGCATAGGCATGCCGCTTTGAATGGACTCATGGTTCACCCCCTGGGCTGGTATGTTTAAACAATCCCATCCCTGGGGTTTATCGCGGCTAACTTCACAATAGCTTGTTTGTAGAATTTTTCAAGAAATTAGCAACCATATGGCCTGGAATGATATAACGTGCCCTGTTTATATATAGCACTTCAATCATGCACACCACGTCAAACCTGCCCGCCGCCGTGCACACAATCCTCAGGCTCTATTGGACTCGCTGACTCAAATCGCGCTTGGCGCCGCCGTCGGCGAAGCGGTGTTGGGGCACCGCGTGGGCCGCAAAGCGGCGCTGTGGGGCGCGATTCTCGGGACGCTGCCCGATCTCGACGTGCTGATTCCGTTCGGAGATCCGGTCGCCGACTTCACCTTTCACCGCGCATTCAGCCACTCGGTCTTCATGCTGGCCCTGCTGACGCCGCTGATGGTCTGGCTGATCCGGAAAATCCATCCCGCTGATGCCCATCACCGGAAAGGCTGGTATGCCCTGGTCTACCTGGCCTTTCTGACGCACGTGTTGCTCGATTCCTGCACAATCTATGGCACGCAGATTTTCTGGCCACTCACTGAATACCCGATGACCTGGGGCTCGATTTTCATTATCGATCCGCTGTATACCCTGCCATTGATAGCCGGGGTCGTTGCGGTAGCGTTCGCGCGCCGCAATCCGATAAGAGCCTGGCGCTTCAACCTGGCCATGCTCACGCTGAGCACGCTCTACCTGGGCTGGAGCTTTGCGGCAAAGTTTCATGCGCAGGATGTGGCGCGGGAAGCGCTCGCCCGGCAAGGCATTGAACACCGGCAGGTCCTGGCGCTGGCCGGCCCTTTCAACACGATTCTCTGGCGTGTTCTGGTGATGACCCCGGCAGGCTATGCGGAGGGTTGGTACTCGTTGCTCGATAGCGACCCTGACATCGACTTCACCTTCCACAGCAGCGAGCAGGAACTGCTCGTTGGCCTGGAATCACACTGGCCGGTGGACCGTCTGCAGTGGTTCACCAAGGGCTTCTACCGTGTGGGGCAGGAAGGGCGGAGTGTGGTTATCACCGACCTGCGCATGGGCGGAGGGGATTATTATGTCTTTCGATTCAAGGTGGGCGAGGTGGCCAATCCCCACGCGGTTCCGACATCCAGTGAACAGCTCGAAGCCACGTTGGATCCGCAAGTTCTGATCGAGCTGTGGCACCGCTTGAAGGGTAATTGAACGGTTTTCCGCACCCTATTTCTTTCTTTTGCTATTTCAATGGCCTCCGCCCATGATTGCAACGTCCAGTTTCAATTCCATACGCAGTGGGTTCGCGGGTGCAGGACAGCCCGCATTATAAGGCCATAGCGATCCGATGACCGGGTCCTGACAGCGGTTTCGCCAACCAGCCTGGTCAGGGTATCGAAACATGATCGCGGACAAGCGCACAAAAAAACTTGGGAAAACGGTCAGTTACACCTATACTGGGCCACACTTGCAGGCGTATGCAGCCCGCTGGTAGCTGCCATCGAGGGTCGCAGCCGCAGCGGAAAAGAACGCATGCGCAGAAAAAGATATATATTACAGTAACTTACCTTATTGTAGGAGTGAATCAACAATGCGTACCAGAACCAAAACCTTAGTTTTTGCGATCACCAGCGCCCTGATTGCCTCGGGCGCCGCCTTCGCCCAGGTAAAAGGTCCGGACACCGGTAAGCAACCGGCGGGACCGTCGAACGGTAGTTTTCTCATCGCGATAAGCGGTGAAACCTGCGCCGGTAATGGGGGCAGCAATTGCTCTGTTGACATCCCAGATTCCGGTGGAGGCCCCGTCGCGTCTTCATTCGAGATCAACAGCTGCGGACTAGTAGCCGACGTCGACCTGGGCATCGATGCGACGCATACCTGGGTTGGCGACCTGGTCTTTACGCTGACTTCGCCGGCTGGAACCCCGGTGGTGGCATACGACCGGCCGGGCGTGCCAGTTACGACCTTCGGCTGCTCTGGCGACGACATCGCGGCCATGCTGGACGACGACGCTGCGGCCCCGGTGGAAGACGAGTGCGGTGCCGCAACGCCGACCATCGACGGCATCTTCAGTCCGAACAATCCGCTGGCGGCCATCAATGGCGAACCGGGCAACGGCACCTGGACCTTACAGGTAGAGGACTTCGCGGGGGGGGACATTGGTACCCTCAACGACTGGTCTCTGGAGCTGACCTGCGTGGCGGCGGATCAGGCGAACTTCAAAGTGACCAAGACCTTCAGCGACGGCAGCGACTCTGAAGTCGACGTCATGCTGAGCTGCAATACCGGCCTGCCCTTGGAACAGACCTTCACCATCGCCGGCGGCGATCCGGATGGCGTGACCTTCGTGGTGACCGACATTCCGGACAGCGGCGCGACCTGCGAAGTCACGGAAAGCGGTGTGCCGGACGGTTACACGGCGGTCCTGAACGGCGGTGCCGGCTGCGCCTGGGATGATGTGCTGCTGGGTGACGGTTACACCTGCGAAATCACCAATATCGCCGATGACGCCACCTACACGGTGCTCAAGAATTGGGAATTCAATAGCGACGGCGGCGACGTGGTCATCGCCGAGGCCAACGTGACCATTGAGTGCGACAGCGAGATCGACGGCGGCTCGGAATTCGACGGCGCCTGGTTCCTGAGCGATACGCTGGGCGACGGCGACACGCTGGTGGCCATGGTGGACGTGACCGACGGTCCGGCCACCTGCTCGGCCTCGGAAATGATCCTGGAGAGCGGCGTGGAGTCCTCCTCCGTCGACTGCGGTAACACCCAGCTTACGGCGGGCGGCAGCCACGTCTGCACCTTCACCAACACGGTGTTCTTCGAAGGCATCCCGACGCTTGGCCAGTACGGCCTGGCGATCCTGGTGCTGCTGACACTGGGTGTGGGCTTCATCGGCTTCCGGCGTTACGCCTAAACCGGTGATTGGGATGTAGGAGCGGCTTCAGCCGCGATCCCGTGAAAACAAACCCCGCGGTGGGCGACCACCGCGGGGTTTTTCTTGTTGGTATATGCTTGGGCGAACACGACAAATGCACTGGATGCTCTGCGGCAAAGTTTCATGCGCAGGATGTGGCGCGCGAAGCGCTCGTTGGCCTGGAATCACACTGGCCGGTGGACCGTCTGCAGTGGTTCGCCAAGGGTATTTACCGTGTGGGGCAGGAAAACTCCTTTCCTCCTAACCTCCCGGTACCCTGATCGCGGAAGGGCCGCTGGGCTGGGGCATCACGCCTTTCGAGGGAAACTACTACAGCGGTATTAGTGAGTTAGGTCATTTTCCTTTAGACAGGTAAGACAACAACGAGCCAAGCAACAAAAGCGCAATAACCCCGTAGGCGACAATTCGAATAACCGTAAAAAAGCCATGGTTCACCACGTCCTGGGGCGCCACCAACTGAAACGTATGAAACACGAAGAAAAACAGAACCGCCGCCACAATGCCAATCGGCCAGGGGATCTTCAGTACCTCATTGAACTTCATGTCCTTTCCCTTCTCCTAGTGAAACGTATCCTTCTCTTCAAAAAGTTGCCCCTTGCGCGCCATCACAATTTCCAGCGCTGTCTTTTCAAACCTGGGTATCCGGAAAGCGCCAGCGCTCGCAAGTGCGTGCCCGCATCCCCAGTTGAACGGCACTTTTCGCAACCAGTGATTTTGAAAACAGGGCATTAGGTATATAGGAGGTAAAGACCGGCGAGCGGTTTTCAGTCCGCTGATCAATACTCCACGCACCCAGGAAATCGCCGTTTTCGTGATCAGCGACTTCCCGCAGGTTAAGGTCATTTGCCGCCAGGGAGGCTTGCTCATTTGATTTGTAACTGATGGGTAGTGCCAATAAGGTGCGCAGGCCTCTGCCAACAGACGGGTGTTCATCATCTGTGATCAAAGAAGCCGTGGCCGTGCTGAAGTCTGAAAACCGATACTCAAGCGTTGCTCCGGGGTGGCCGGGATCACTCGATACCCCGCCAATCTTTTCGCAGTAGTCCGCCGCCAACTTGAACTCTTCCTGGTTTTCGAAGCGATTCTCTGACCGCGGACGGGAGGTGACAAAATCCATGAACGAATCCAGCATGGCATCCGGCTTCTCTCTGACTGAGTCCGCTTTGGCCAGGTCGCCTGATAGGGCATTCAAGTATATGCTGCGCCTGGTGTTCTACCATGATCATTTGAAAAAGCGCGTATGTCCTGATCTGCCAGCAACGTTCGCCAAGGTCCGCTTCGGTGACAACCACTTTCAGCGAGCTGAACACTTCGGCTTGATCAGCATCGAAAACAAAGGCAGATCCAATGGTCGTGTAATTGAACTGGCACAGCAGGCCGCAAACCTGTTCTTTGGACCTTTTGACGTGCACAGCCACCGGTATTCTTGACTCAACGGATACGGCTTCTTTGCCCAAAAATGTGAAGGGTTCCGAAACACTGAACGTTTGTTCCAGCTTGTGAGCGACCCAGGTGAGGCTGTTGCTGCTCCTGCTCATCCACTGCTCGTCGATCTTCATTTCTTTCTGAATGTTGTCGAGTACTTTTGTTGCGAGATTACTCATAAACAATCCTAAAGCGAACCTTCGCAAGCGCGAAAATTTAAACGTATAACGGCTTCCACGCCGTTATTGCCCGGCCCGGCTACCTCTACCTGCAAGTTATCGCCATTGCGCCGGTATTCAAGGCGTTGCGGGAAGTCGTGCTGCGGGTTTTCGAAGCGTACCCAGTTCTCGCCACCGGCCGTACGGGCAAAGTGGGTGGGGGGTTGCCCGCCGGGCTGTGCGATGTAATTTTGTACGCCTTCTACCGCGGCGATACGCAGAAATTCAAAACCGACGGTCCGGTCCGCAGTGTAGGTACGTCCCACGCCGACCAGTACGCCGCCACGGGGCGGCAACCAGGTTTCCTCGACGGATTTTCCCCCGGAGTCCGTGCACCAATGCCCGGTCATCCAGTCCAGTGGCTGCGTGGGGGCACTGTCTTCGCCCATTACTGACGGGGCCAGTGTGACCGCCATCAAGATGATAACTACGTTAAGGCGTTTGAGTTCCGCAAAGAAACCCATTGTTGCACTCCATACGGTTAATGATTGCGGGTCATTTTGACATAAGTGGGGTGTATGGAGCCTCTTTACAGCCAAACGGTTTGGCGATTGGAGCCACTGTAGCGAGTGTGTTAGTTTGATTTTGAAGGTTTTAAATGGAATATCCCCAATGAAGCATACTAAACCGCTACTTATTATTGCGTTTGTTTTTTTACTCACCGCGTGCGAAAAGAAAATGCCCTATGACAGCGGTGCGGACAGCAATGGTCACACAGCGCCGACTGCGGCTACGGTTGCGGCCAATGCTGCGGTGCTGGAAGTGCTCGATTTTTCAAACGAGCAGGATTTTGAAGACGCAAACAGGGGGTTAATCGCATCGGATCCAGGCTTGCAGGTGTATTCCCCTGGCGGCGAATTGATCTGGGATCTTCCGGCCAATGAGTTTATCGAAGGCGAAGCACCCGGCAGCGTCAATCCCAGCCTGTGGCGGCAGGCACGGCTAAACAATATCCATGGCCTGTTCGAGGTCACGCAAGGCATTTACCAGGTACGCGGTTACGACCTTTCCAACATGACGATTATCGAAGGGAAGACGGGTTGGATCATCGTCGACCCGCTTACCTCCCGCGAAACAGCCGCCGCTGCCTTGGCATTTGCGCTTGAACACCTGGACGAACGGTCGATCGTCGCGATGATCTTCACCCACAGCCACATCGATCACTTCGGCGGTGTGCTGGGCGTTATGGCCAGCGGACAGGTGCAGGCGGAAAACTTCCGCATCATCGCCCCTGAGGGCTTTTTAGAGGAGGCGTCCAGCGAGAACATTATCGCGGGTACTGCAATGAGCCGGCGCGCCATGTTTATGTACGGCAAGAACCTGGCCCGCTCGGAGCGCGGGCACGTGGATTCCGGACTGGGTATTTCGCCGGCTTTTGGAACGTTTGGCCTGCTCGCACCCACCGAGATCATCGACCACACGCCGCAAACACTGGAAATAGATGGTATCGAGTTCGTGTTTCAGAACACACCCGGATCGGAAGCGCCGGCTGAGCTGACCTTCTACCTGCCCCACGCGAAGGCTTTTAACGGCGCGGAAGTCACTTCCCACAATATGCACAATCTCTACACGCTTCGCGGAGCCAAGGTGCGGGATGCCGTGAGGTGGAGCAATTACATCGACGAGTCCATCGAGCTTTTTGGTGACGCTGAAGTCTACCTCGCCAGCCACCACTGGCCGATTTGGGGTAATGAGCGGATTATCGACTTCCTGGAAGTGCAGCGCGACACCTACAAATACCTCCATGACCAGACCGTACGTTTGTTTAACCAGGGTTGGACACCGGGTGAAATTGCCGAAGAACTTGAATTGCCTGCCTCGCTGCAGAAAACGTTCCATAACCGGGGTTACTACGGCACCACCCGGCATAATGCCCGTGCTGTTTACCAGCGTTACCTCGGCTGGTACGACGGCAACCCTGCCCATCTCAATCCACATCCACCGGTGGAAGCTGCCAGGCGATATGTCGATCTGGCCGGCGGCGCCGATGCCATGCTGCAGAAGGCCCGGGCTGCATACAATAATGCCGACTATCGCTGGGTTGCCGAGTTACTGAATCACCTGGTTTTCGCTGAGCCCGGTAATAGCAACGCAACGTCCCTGCTGGCGGCGACCTATGACCAGCTCGGCTACCAGGCTGAATCGGGGCCATGGCGTGATGTTTACCTGACGGCGGCATATGAACTGCGTAACGGACCCCCGGACCAGGGTCTTAATATCGCAGCGATGGAAGATGTGTTGCGCCAGACGCCGGTATGGCGATTCTTCGATTCGATGGCGGGCCGCCTGAAAGGACCGGAATCCGAGGGTGTCGAGTTGCGCGTCAACTTCGTGTTCACCGACCTGGACCAAAGCTACCTGCTCGACATCAGCAATGGAGTGCTGCACCACCGGCCGTCAAATCCGGATACCGAAGCCAACGCTACCCTGAACCTGACCCATGGGATGTTTCTTCAAATGCTGACCGGAAAGGCCGGCCTGAAGGACATGCTTTTATCGGACGAATTAGAACTGGAAGGCAGTAAGCTCGACCTGGTGAAATTCTTCTCGCTGTTTGACAAGCCACAGGGGCGTTTCAATATCGTCACGCCCTGAAGTGATCCAGCTCAAGATCTGGTGGGATAGCCGTTCAATACTCCGGCAGTTCTGACAATATAGCATTTGCAATAACTTTACTCCGGGCAACGGTGTTCGAGAGAGCGTAATCAGGGGAGTACCCATGAAAGCGATATTTATTTTGGCATTGGCGGCAACGCTATCATCTCAGGCTTTTGCGCTGCCCGGCAGCGCGCCAACCCAACCCATACTGGATGCCGATGATTGGGTGTTCTACAGCGACGCCCCGGGTGCGGGTTACTACTCGCATATGGACTGGCAAATGTGGAGCACGGTGGATGACAAGCTGAACTTCGACGGAAACGAAGTTCGGGTCATTCAGAACAGCTACACGGGCTACGAGATCCAGCCGGAGTCGTTCGACGCGTCGACGTACAAGCGACTTCATCTCTCGGTCTACTCGGACGGCGCGCCCGCCGGGGCGACCTCCTTCAGGGTGAAACTCGTCGACTTCGGCAGCAACGGCGTATACGGCGGCGGCGATGACACCGAGTTCGAGTTGCAGCTGCCGATCTCGGTGCAGGGGACCTGGATTCCATTCACGATCTCGGTGCCTTACTTCGCCTGGAACATGAACATCGACGAGATTCGTCAGGTGCTCCTCACGCCGACACCGATCGGTTCGACATTCTACGTCGATAACATCTACTTCTCGGGAGGCGAGTTGCCTTCACCGCCGCCACCGCCCTATCAACCGCCCGTGCAACCGGCCGACAATGCGGCCGAACCGACGCTGTCCATCCTGGATACGGTCCTGTTCTCCGATGCCGACGGCGGTGGAAGCTACGCCGACATGAACTGGCTACGCGTCTATTATGGCGGCATCCCGGACAAGATCTGGGTGGACAACAATGAGCAGAAGGTCATCGAGGACAGATTTACCGTGTTCGACTTCACGCCGAAGTCCCTCGACCTGTCCACGTCCGAGACCCTTGAGATCGATCTGTGGGCCGAGGATGACTACTACTTCAAGATCAAGCTCGTGGACTTCGGAGGCAACTCGGTCTACGGAGGGGGCGACGACACCGAGAGGGAGTACTGGGTGCACATATATAACGTGGGCCAATGGAACCACTTCTCGATCCCCATGAGCGCCTTCGCGAATGTCATGAACCTCGACGACGTGTGTCAGATTGTTTTGACACCATATACCTACTACGGCGGGCGGGTCTACGTCGACAATATCGTCTTCAAAAGCACGCCGACCTCCAAGAATCTGGCTCTGCAATGGCTGGTCAACCAGCACGACTCCATGCCCAACGTGACGACCGACCCGGCAAATGACGCGAAGTTCATCCGGAGCTACGAGGGTGATCTCAACAACGCGGCCTACACCTACGACCAGGCCGTCGCCGTCATCGCGTTCGCGACAAACGGATACACGCAAAGAGCGAAGCAAATCCTCGACGCGTTGAAGTACGCGCGAGACAACGCGGACACCCTGAACTACAACCCAGCCGATCCTGTGGCCCACGAGACCCTGGAGGATTGGCTCTTCACTGGTTACTCCCCCGATGGGTCGCTATACGAGTCCCGCAAGGCCCTGGGGCCAAACATGTGGGTGGCCATGGCGATCTATCAGTACGGGAAGATAACAGGAGACCACTCCTACGACGCCTTCGCACAGGGCATCATCGACTACGCGCTTACGAACTTCCAGCAGGCGGACGGGGGCATCAACCAGGGCCTCAACTACGACAGGTCCGTACTGCCCTGGGCCTCCGTCGAGGAGAACCAGGACGCGTTGGCTGTCATGCGGATGTTCGGTCGGGTCGACGCCGAGCTGGAGGTCTTCGACTTCCTGGACTCCTGGTACATCTTTGATGGGGCCTACGGCCTCTACCGCTTCGCAACGGGGCGCAACAACTACGACCCATTCATGGACGTCAATCCCTGGGGCGTCCTGACCATGGGCCCTGGCTACGCGGACTGCATGCAGTTCGTCGAGGCGCGGATGCTCACGACCATCGGATCCCAGACCGGTTATGACTACGACTGGGACAACGACGACATCTGGTGGGAGGGCACGTCCTTTGTCGCGCTCACCTACAAGTTGTTGGGTGACGACGCCAAATACGACTTCCTGGTGTCCCAGATCGAGTCGACGCAGGAGCCCTCTGGCGGCATTAACTACTCCGAGTACGGGACCTTCAACGGCTATTGGCAGATGGCGGCCGTTCCCGGTATCGCCAGCACCGGGTGGTTCGTGTTAGCACTGGATGAGTTCAACCCCTTCGCGGAGTAGAAGAGAACGCGCCCGGCTTGGAAGCCCCGGCCGGGCTACCCGTCATCACTCGCCGTACATCTGGTCCGGGGCCAGCACCTCGGGGAAACGTGCGCGAAGGGAGCGCCGGGCCGTGTCGCACAGGTGACAGGCATCACAATAATTTCCCTGGCACGGTAAATCGTAGCGCCGCACCAGTTCGGCCGGGCCACCGTCCAGCAGCGGGCCGGTCACCGGATGGGTCGCGGGGTCGTAGCTGTCGAACAGCTCGCTCAGCGGCCGCTGCAACAGGTTACCCAGCGTGATGCCCTGGCAGATGTGCACGTAACCCAGCGCGTCCAGGTGCAGGCGCCCGGGTTCGCGCAGGTCCTCGAAGGGACATTCGGTGAACTGCTCCCAGGGGTGTTTATCTGCCCGTGCCGTCAACCGTTGCGCGGCACGGCCGCGGAACACAACCGCCGACTCGCCGGGGGTAATCTGGCCATGGCTGCACGCCACGTGCGTAGCCTCGGGCGGGGCGACACTGATGACACCCATCGGAATTCCCAGTTCCTGCGCAGCCTCTTTCGCTACACGGGTGCGCCGGTCGTCGGCATCGTTCCAATGGTAGGCGTCGCTGCTGACAGACAAATCCTGCACCATCCCGGCGAAAGGCTTCAGGCAGGCCAGTGCATCGTCCAGGTCGGTCGCCCAGTAGGCATTAGACACGATACCCACTTTAAAGCCCGCCCGGGCGGCCATCTCGACCCCGCGCTGCAGCACCGCGTAATACAGGAACGGCTCGCCGCCCTCGAAGTAGATCCACTCGATCGTACCGACATCCTGCGCCTGCCTTAGAATTTCACCAATGGTGTCCAGCGTCATGGTTCCGTACTGGTCAGAACTACCCCATACGAAGCAGTGATCGCATTCGAAATTGCACTGGTAGGTCAGCAACAGGTGCAGACCGTTGATGTTCATGGTGTCACTCTTTGCCGGCTCTGATCCTGTTTACGTTACTCCCGGGCTGATCCGGTGATGGTGATGCAGGTCAAAGGACCCGGAGAGCGCGTCATCGCCATCGGCGGCTCGGGACACATGGCGATCCTGGATAAGGGAGCAGTACTTTAACTGCCTTAAGGAGATTCCAATTCAAGTGCCAGTTGCTCGGCCTCTGCGACTTGCTCCTGGCTCAGATACCTGGTGGCCTCCTGCTTCCAACGAGCAAGTTCCCTGAGGATCATCTGGCTCTTCGCTGCTTCGAGCTCGGCTTTACGCGCATACGCATATGCAAGCACCGGATCTTTTGGGTAGATCAACCCTTCCAGAACGGCCTGGGATTTGGCCAGGTAGGCCTCGGGGTGCCCTTTCTCCAGGGCACGGGCCAGCCCGAGCCGTGAGGTTGATTTGAAATCAGCGACCAGGCCTGGATGAATCATGGCCAACGGAGGGCTATTGGTGCTTGGATCGGGTCGTAAAATGAACCCCATGGCCTTTTGATAGAACTGGACCTCTGCAATCTCATGACCCAACCGGACTGCTTCGGACATCCAGATCACCGCTTCCATGCGGCTGTCCACATCGGCAGGAATGGGCAGGCACAACTCGTAATAATCAATGAGTCGATCCAGGTGGCCTTCAAGTTCTTCCAGGGACCTGGCGCGGGCCGTTTCCGCACGATTTGCGATTCTTTCGATCTGCTGATTGATATGGTCGCCCCTGCTGACTACAACAGAACAATTGCCATGATACATATAGAGTCTGTAAGCCGTGTCTGGCGTCGAGTGCGGGATCGCCAGGCCGCCTGAATTCGGGCGGATGTGCCCGGATCTCGACCCACAGTCGTTCTTGTAATCGTCCATTACGACGTCATGCGGAATGGTCACCTGGGTTGTCGCACGATTTCGTTTGGCCGAAGCGTCAAGGTCTCCACGCGATCGCGCGCTCAAAAGTGTGGTGCGGGGCTCAACCGGATTGGCCTCAGAACGCCCTGCTTCATGATCCCGGGGTTCGCCAGAGACAGTGCAGGATCCTGTTGGGACAAATTGTCATCAGCGCCTTGAGAAGAGTGCCACAAGACGTACGCCGCGAGCCCGAGTGCAAGCACGCCGGCGAAAACACCTGAAATCAGCTTCCGATTTTTTGACACCACCATGGACTGTCTTACCGCCTCAACCGCCAGATATGAGTGACCGTATCCCAGGCCAGAATAGCGCATACAACCCCCAGCGAGCCCCTGATGGCCCTGTTGGCCATCTGCAGTAAGTCCTGCGGCAGGCTTAGTTGGCTCACCCTGGATCGACAAAAAGTCGGGCTGGGCGATGGCAAAGCCCAACAAAGCGATCCAAAGCAGGTTTGAGGCTATGGTGGTCAAGCGAAGCCGGGGCGACCAGAAATTCCGGGTAAGGCGAAACAGGGCATGGGCGATGTCAAAGACCAACATGACCCCGGCAGCAATCCAGAACCAGTCCGGTAAATCAATCAGCCAGTAGCTCATTAACTGACCATCCAAATCAATAACGGCCGGAACATGGATGATGTCGACCAGCCACAGCAGGGCCAGCGACCGCAATCCCCAGGTCAAACAGGGTTTCACCCCTGGACATCTGTTTGTGGTCATCAATCGGTTCCAGGTCGGCTGCAGACCATTTGTCCAGCCAGCTGGCCCGTTCTCCGCTTTTTTCCAGGGCGACGAAGACCCCAAGGATCGACGCGCTGACCCACAAAAGCGTTAACGGGATGTCGCTCAGCACGCGCAGGAAGGCGCCCAGGTCCAGTCCTGATGCCAACGCATATGATAGTCGCCAGAAAGAGGTAGAATCCCGCGGTCAGGGCAGCGCCTATTTTCAGCGCCGAAATGAAACTGAAATAAAATTGCGGGCCCACCAGGTACGCTGAATCCTCGGCAGCAAGCCGGGTGGCATACTTCATGGGGTGTTCCCTGTTCGCATCGAGAAAGTTCGCCTCGCTCATACCGGGGTTCATTTCCTGCCAGTCCTTGAATTCCTCACACAACTCGTCATAAATTTCTGCGAAAAGGTCATCCCTGGCTTTCTCGGGATGATAAGAAACCACCTGGTGTGCGTATGACTTCAGTACATCCATTTTCAGCTCTCCTCCAGTATGCAGTCGATGCTGGCGTTGAGGTTGCGCCATTCCACGATGAGCAGTGCCAGCACTTCCTCGCCAAGGAGCGGAAATTCTGTAGAACCGTTTCTTGCGATTGTCTTCATGGCGCCACTCGCTCTGGAGCAGGCCCTGCTTTTCCAGCCGCCGAATCAGCGGATACAGGGTGCCCTCATCAATTTCCAGGCCCTTGGCGCCAATTTGTTTCCGCAAAGAGTATCCGTAGTGTTCTTCCCGCAACTGCGCCAATACGGCCAGGGGAAGGCCTCCCCGGCGCAGCTCCAGTCTCAACTTTTCAAATATTTCGATGCTTTCCATAATTTGAACCACTATACTGTGTGTTACATAGTATGTTGCATATACTGTATATCACACAGTATAGATATGCAAGCAGCTCATGTCGCCAACGCAGGCCGTGCGGGCCGGGATTCAGCGCCGAGCGGCAACTATTGCTAGAATAAAATCTGCACACACCAACCGGGGTCCTGCATGTTCAGACTTATTTACAAGAGCCGCGCCAATCAGCGAATAGGCTGGAATTTTGTCAATGAACTGATCCATACGAGCGAGACAAAAAATGAAGAGGCTGGCATATCCGGTGTCTTGCTGGCAACCAGCACGCATTTTTTACAGGTTTTGGAAGGGGGTTTTGAAGAGATCAACCGGCTGTTCCTGCGTATCGTCCGTGACCCGCGCCACGACGAGGTGCAATTAATCAGTTTTGGCAGCACGGAAAGTCGCCTGTTTGGGGGCTGGGCCATGCACGCGATCGGTATCTTCGAATTCAATTCCGGGTTGATCGACGATCTCAAACAACAGTACGGCGAAGAGGAAGGGAGTGTGCGCTTTCCCGTGGAAGACTGGAAAGTGCTCGCACTGATCAGCGACCTGCGCGTGGGATGAAGTAAAAAACCATCCGTTCCACTTTATTTTGTCGATTTGTAGGCGACGCGGTCTCCTGCAAAGCTCCCGATCCAGATCTCCTCGCCCACCGGCAGCCCCATCGTAATGTTACTGAACCGCGGGTTGGCCGGGCCGCTGGCCAGAGCTTTGCCCTGCATCGTTTGTGGGTCAATGGCCAACACGGTAAAGGCTCGCGGACAACTCGCAAAAGCCCCGAGGTCGAATACCCCTCGCCGCCTGGCCGCAGGCTTAACCCGTGGGAAACAAAAGCATTCGGGTCCGGCGAGCCGGGGCAGGCACCAAAAACAGCCATGTGCTGTTCAGCGCGTGGTGCTTCAGCCGGGTAAAGCTCAGTCCAGGTTTTCTGTTCAGAATTAACGAGATAGATTGCCGCTTCCGGGGCCATGCCGCTCGCAATGATCCATTTTGTATCGGGTATCAGGACCAGGTCTTCCGCATTTTTCATGCCGCAAACAAAGCCATACTCACCCGATGGCTCACATCCATCATCCGCCATGACGGCAATTTGCCATGACAGCAACGCCGCCATGACAAGCAAGTGGAGTCCCTGGGTGGTGCACCGGAATATCAAGTTGATCATTGGAAGGGTCTGCGTGGCCTGAACGGAGTAAACGATAGGACATTAGGGGTCTACTCGCAATGTCTGACTACTTTTTACACGCCCTGGTCAGGCACCAACCGGCGGTCGATTGACCGCCGGCCAAATACACAGGACATTTTCTATTTGTGTGCACGCCTTAAATCATGCAGGCGCCCATAAACTTTCGCTGTACTGACACCTTCGGGCAAACAGCCAGCAGGTTCGCATAAGGGGCCTAACACTTCATAGGGCACGGGCAGGGGCGTGAGAGTGGTGATGATTTCAACCCCTTTCATCCGCAGTCGCTTGATGCAGTCACCCTCGGCGCGACCGCGAAGGTCAAACTTGCTGATCCAGACCCCTCCAAAGCCCGGAGGAAAGAACGCATCCACGGGGTTCAATTGGCCTGGCGCAAACGTCCGTTCACCGCTCCATGTGCCTTCCCACACTCCATCACAGGCATCAACTTCCAGCATCCAGCTGCCCCAGACAGGGCCGGTAAAGAAGTCAGCGTCGAAACTGGCATTGGAAACATACGTCAGCCATCCGGACATTCGTGGATCGTCGGAGTACATTCGGGACATTCCTGTAGCGTTGCGGACTTCGAGCGTAGCGCCCTCGGGGCAAACCGGCATCATCGGATTCGTCCAGTCGATAAGGCCTTCCGAGCAATAAACCTCACCTGTGGGAGGGCCGGGCAACAAGTCATCCGTGGCATTGACCTCAATTGAACCGTAAACCCTTTTCCATTCAAGGCCATTTTCGGCCGCGGTAGCGACTTGCGTCAGTAGCAGGCCGGTCACTGCTGTCACCAGCAGCACCGGCAAAACAGTCGATATTCTTGCAAACATATCCTTCTCCTTCTTTCACTGGTTCCTTAACTTCCAATGGTTCAGGTTCAGTGTAGAAAGGCCGGTGGTTCAGGTCTTGACCCCCTGGTGACGATATCCTGACGATCCCGTGACCAGCGTGTAGCAGGCCCGGTCAGCCATGAAATTGTGATTCTTGCCGCGGCGTGAAATACTGTAGAAACTGCGTTTAACCACGAGAGACCAGGACAGGCTTGAGGCGGGGATGAGTTCGTGAACCAACACAGTGGATTCCTTTTCGATGATTTTGTCGTTGACCTGGAAGCGTGGCAACTCCTCCAATCCGGGCAAGTCGTTCACCTCGAGCCCACCGTTCTGAAACTCCTGGTCTTTCTGATCGAGAATCACGACCGCCTCGTCTCCAGAAATGAGTTGCTGGATGAGGTCTGGGGTGAGACGGTCGTATCTGAATCTGCTCTCAGCAAAGCGATTGCCCGGCTTCGCAAGGCGCTGGGGGACGACTCTACCCATCCCAGGTACATCGAAACCGTGCACTCCCTGGGGTATCGCTTCATCGCCAAAATCCAGGAAATCGAACCTTCCGCCGGAAGCAGACCGGTCCGGGTACCGGCCCCAAAGGTAACCTACGCCGCCGTGGTTTTTGCCGGGCTTCTGGTCGTGGCCATTATCTTGTTCAGCCTGGACCTGTTCGACCTGCAGACCACGGCACAGGGTACGCAGGAAACACCCCGTATCAGGTCGCTGGCCGTGCTTCCTCTCGACAACCTGGCGGGTGACCCGGAACAGGATTACTTTGTTGAAGGGCTGCATGACATATTGATCACTGATCTGTCAAAAATCAGCGGTCTCAAAGTCATTTCGCGCCAATCCACGATGCGCTACAAGGCCAGTAGCAAACCGGTGATGGAAATTGCCAGAGAGTTGAACGTGGACGCGCTGGTGGAAGGGGGTGCCTTGTTGCTGGGCGAGCAGGTCAAAATCACCGCTCAGCTTATCCACGGCCAAACGGACGAACACATATGGGCAGAGACTTATGATCGCGATCTGCGGGACGTATTGGCCTTGCTCGGTGAAATTGCCCGGACGATCAGCGATGAAATCGAAATCTCCCTTCGGCCCCAGGATGAGGAACGCCTGGCAAGCGCCGGCCCGGTCGATCCGGCAGCCAACGAGGCGTACCTGCGTGGACTGTATTATTTCAACCGTTTTGACGTACGGGATTTTCAGAAATCCCTCGGTTACTTCGAGCAGGCAGTAGACATCGACCCTGGTTTTGCGCTCGGATGGTCGGGATTGGCAGCCGCTCACCTGCTCATTGCGTATTTTGGAAATGAGCCACCCCGCGAGGCAGTCATGCTGGCAAGAGTCGCCGCATTGAAAGCGCTGGAACTGGATGATCAAATCTTTGCCGGACATGCGGCCCTGGGCTGGGTAAGGCTATTCAGCGGGGACTGGCCCGGGGCCGGCCAGTCGTTCGAGGAAGCGCTGAGACTCAACCCAAACCATGCAATGACAATCCACGGCTATGCGGATTATCTGATGCTATCGGGGCGGTTGGAGGAAAGCCTGGTGCAAGTCCGGCGCGCCCAGGCCATTGATCCCTTCACACCTACGTCCAACCTGCCGGTTCCTGTCCACCTGTACATGATGCGCCGCTATGACGAAGCGATCGCGGAAGCAAAGGAACTCCTGAAAACAGATCCCAACTATCCGGTAGGCTGGTTGCTGACATTGGTCTATTGGCAAAACGGAATGTTTCAGGAGGCACTGGCAGAGTATCGAAAAACCCTGACCCGGATGAACGATACCGGGCTGCTGGACGCTTTGGCGAACGGCAACTCAGAGTCAGGCCCCCGGGGCGCCATGCGGGCCATGGCCGATGAAATGGCCGTACGATCGAAGATGGGCCACGTTGACCCCTTCAAAGTCAGTTCCACTTATGCACAGGCAGGCGAAGTCGACCAGGCTATCGAGTGGCTGGAGAAAGCCGTGGAAAGGGGCTCGCCGGAACTGATTTACGTCGGTTTGAGGCCGGATTTTGACGTGCTGCGCAGCGATCCGAGATATGAAATGCTGATGCAAAAATTCGGTTTGCCGAATCCATAGCCATCACCACTACACGGTGCTCAGGTCGATTCCAGTGCAAACAGGCGCTGCCCTGCTTTGGTAAACCTGCCCCCATGCCTTGACCAAGCGTTTGATAACGAAACATCTTTTTACGATTCTGCGCATAAATTTGCTCCCGGGTGTGGGAAGATAAAAGGACACTCGAAACCCGGGAGTACCGGTATGCCTATTATCACCAAAATGTCGCAACCCCGGCACATGAATCGTGCGCTTTTTACGATCCTGGCCCTGACCCTGATATTGGCCGGACTGTGCTGCAGCGACCTTTCTGCCGGTTTGCTGGACAAGCTCAAGAAACAACTGGGTGGTCAGGATCAGCAGGAACAAACGCTGGACAACGAAGAGGTTGACTCCGGCCTGAAAGAAGCTCTGCGCGTGGGAACCGAAACAGTGGTTAGCCAACTCGGCCAACCCGGCGGTTTCAACCTCGATCCGGCCATTCACATTCCGCTGCCTGGCCAGCTTCAGCAAGTAAAGAAATGGCTGGGCAAGATCGGGATGGATTCGATGCTGACCAACCTGGAGGACGAATTGAACGAGGCGGCCGAGATCGCCACGCCGAAGGCTAAAGAGCTGTTTTTACAGGCTATCAACGACATGACGCTGGACGACGTGATGGGTATTTACAAGGGCCCCGACGACGCGGCCACGCAATACTTCAAGTCGAAGATGTCGGTGCCGTTGGCAGCTGTAATGAAGCCGGTAGTGGATGAGAGCCTGTCAAATGTCGGCGCGGTCACCACCTACGACAACGCCATGGCCAGTTACAACGACCTGCCCTTCGCGCCGCAGGTGGATGTCGATCTGGGTGATTACGTGGTGGAAAAAGGCATGGATGGCATCTTTTACTACCTGGCGAAGGAAGAAGCGGCGATCCGGCAGGACCCGGTGAAGCGCACGACGGATTTGCTGCGGCGGGTATTTGGCAACTGATCTGCCGTCCCAACTACCTTATTCAGGCAATTCGACGGTGAAATCGATGGCCGCCAATTGTTCTGCTGACACCCCTCCTTTCTCCAGCAGGGGCTGCCAGCGGGGGTCATCATGCAGGTCACTAAAAAAGGGATCGACCATCACGCCACTTAAGCCATTGATCCCCAGGTCTTTCTCCAGCAACGGGAATACTTCGTCCACTTCTCCAATCCAGGCGTAAACGTGGGCAATTTCGGTCGGCCAGCGATCTTCCCAGCCGTCGCGCAATTCGGTGAACTTTTCCTGAAATTCTTCGGATCTTCCCAGTTCATAGAGCGCCAGCGCCGTTCCCTTTACCCGCCACTCATCGTCTGATTCCTGTTCGAAGGCGGCAAGCGCTGGCTCTGGTTGCCCCAGGCGTAACAGCGATTCACCGATATAGTACTGTGCGCCGGGCATTCCGGGGCTCAGCTTCAGGGCCGTGTTGGCAGATTCAATGGCCTCCTCATACCGCCCTGCAAGGGTGTAATGCTGGGCCAGGTTGAAATACCCGCTGGGGTTGACGGGATCCCTTGATACCGAAAATTCGCCCAGGGCCAGTGCGTAATCCAGTCGGCCCAGTGCATAGCAGAACGTCGCGGCGTTTCGAATGGTGCTCATGTTGCCGGGGTCCAGCTCCAAAGCGAGGCGAAAATGCATTGCCGAAATCTGTAAATCAGTTTCATAGTTCATCGCAATCCAGCCCAACGCAGCGTGGGCCGGGGCCGTATCAGGGTCGATTGCCAGGGCTTTTTCGGCGGCTTCCCGACCTGCCTGGTAGCCTTCTTCAGGAGGCAGCAGATTGTATCCCGTCAGGTTGACATAATTCCGGCTCAAGCCGGCCCAGGCTGCAGCGTACTCCGGGGCGATTTCCAATGCCTGCTTGTAGAAGATGTTGGCCTGTTCCCATCCGTCGGGTGTCAGGAGATTACTGAAATGTCTTGCCTGCAGGAAAAGCGCGTAGGCTTTGGGATCCGTTTGTTCAACCTTTGGGACACTGCTAAGCAGCGTGACTTCCAATTGTTCCACCACCGCTGCTGCAATTTCATCCTGAATGGCAAAAATGTTGTCCAGCGACCGGTCCCAGCTCTCTGACCACATGTGAAAACCATCCTCAACCTTGATCAACTGGGCCGTGATGCGGATCAGATCTCCGGATCTTCGCACACTGCCTTCCAGTACATGGGCCACGTTCAGCTCGCGTCCGACATCGGAAATCTTGAAATCCTTACCCTTGAAGGAAAAAGAAGACGTCCGCGAGGCGACTTTGAGCTGGGGTATTTTGGTCAACAGGTTGAGCAACTCCTCTGACAGACCGTCAGAGAAGTACTCATTATCTTCGTCATCGCTCATATTGACGAATGGAAGCACCGCGATGGACGGGGGCGCGATGGACTGGCCCGACACCCCTGATCTTGCTTGCTGGGTTGTCGTTTCTACCAGCTGCGCATCTCGTCTCGGATCCAGCACGAATTTATCAAACGCAAAGTAACTCAGCGCCAGGACCAGCAGCAGCATGATGGAACGGTCCAGTGTTTTGCCGGTGAAGCGGGTAATGGAATGTTCCCGCTCGACGCTGACTTCCTTGGTCAGTCCTTGCGGGGTCAGTTCAAACACCCAGGAAAAGACCAGCGCGGGGATGAAGCCGATGGACAGGACGATCACGGTGTACCGAAGGACGGCATCACTGAAACCGAAGGCGGGTAGTATCGTTTCGGCCACCTGGATGATCAGCCAGGCCACGACGACGTAAGTCATCGCTACGCGAATGACGTTCCGGCGTTTCAGTTCATTGAACAGCGACATGGAGTGACTGGATACCTGTGCAACCAGTTAAGATATCTAATCTTAACGCTTACCGGGCACCAAAGCTTCTTCTACCTGCAGTGCCGGCAGCGGTGTTGAGAGTGACACAGCAATGAACAGAATGCTGGTGCTGAAATAACGCATGAATGGAATCTCCTGAGTGTGTGCTTTTAGAAGGCGAAAGTAAGTATAGAAGGGGATGTGGCTATCGGTAACTATTTCTGGCAAAAAGGCAAAACTGAGTTCAAAGTATTACCCGAATGAGTGAATGTTGGAAATTCCAGGTGGAAGGCCGCGTCCAGGGCGTCTGGTTCAGGGAATCCACACGGCGCCAGGCAAAACTGCTGGGGCTCTGTGGTCACGCCATCAACTGCCCCGACGGCAGCGTCGAGGTTTTGGCCTGCGGCGAGGCCGAATCGATAAAAGTGCTGGCTGAATGGCTGCAGCACGGCCCCCCCATGGCGGAAGTGAAGACCGTCTCGCGTGTGCCATTTGCAGGGATTGCCCCGGACCGGTTCACGACCGGCTGAAAGGCTGGGTTTGCCTGGCGGAGCCCGCTACAACATACGGGACCAGAGCGGCCTTGTAATCAGCATGGCCAGGAACATGAACGCCGGCCCCCACTTTTTCTTGCTCGACAGAAATTTGTACTGCGCCTTGATAAAAGGCGCACCCAGGAATGCGTCGGCCAGATCAATAGACTCGCGGGCATTCACCGACTTGAGTTCATCGCGCTCGCTGCCGCCGCGAAAGCTGCGCATTGCTCCCTCGTCAATCCACCTGCGCGCAATTTTGTGGGCCTCGTCGGCCAGTTGGTCGTGTGGAACGACCCACTGAATCAGCCCTGCATCCAGCGCTTCCTGGGCGCTCGGGCGCCAGCCTTCCTTGCCCAGCATTCGTTCGGCATTTTTCTCGCCCATCAGTCGAGCGAAATGCACGCTTGAGCAGCCTTCCGGGGTAACGCCCAGGGCTGCAAAAGGCGTTGAAAAGGTGGCCTTTTCCGAGGCAATAATACCGTCGCAAAGCGTTGCAGAGGTCACGCTGGCCCCGATGGCCGGACCATTGACCGCGATCAGCATGGGCTTGGGAAAATCCAGGAACAGGTTAAACAGCGCCTCGTTATTCTGCACGATCGTTTTGTGCATTTTACGCGGATGCCCCAGGCCGAACGCTCCCGACAGGTTAACGCCCGCACAGAAATATGGATCGGCGCCGGTCAACACCAATACGCGGGTCTCGTCATCATGGGCTGCGGCACTCATGCACTCCCTAAGTGCATCCATCATCTGCTGGGTCCATCCGTTGAGGCGGGCGGGCGTGTTCATCATCAGGGTTGTCACCCCATCCCGCTTTTGGGTCAGGATGGGGCCGGTTTCCGTGCTTGCCTGGGTTTCATTCGCTGCCATGGTAATTTTCCAGTTCAACCTTCATTTCTTCAGTGAATTTTCCAGATTATCACTGATGGCGGAATTGAAAAGGGCTCTGACCCATTTTTATGCATCAGAGCACCGGGCAATCCAACCCCAGGAGGTTCGATAAACGTTGGTAATTTCGCGTAGCGCTGCCGTATCCCGGCAGGCCGGAACTGTACTCAAAAACCAGGGTGTTGCAGTCGGTCCAGGTGATGGTGAAGGTTCCCCAGGATTCCAGCACCACATCTCCGGCGTTAAACGCCGCCCCCCAGCGGGTAAAGCCGGTGGGATAGCGCACCTCCATGGTCACCGACTGGCCATCGGACTCGGCCACGCCAAACATCCACATCTGCTGGCCGTTCGGATCATAGGTGAACATGATCGCCAGCACACGGCCATCGGGCAGCCACTCGACGATCAGGCCCTCGCCATTGCGGACAGGATCATAGAAGGAGCCGGATAATCCGGCGTTTGGGTGTGGTGTTGTGCTGTCATCACAACCGGCGATGTCGCTGACACGCTCGGCCTTGGTGAGCAAGGGATCGTAGCCCAGCACCGGATTTCCGGAATAGGAAACGTTACCCGCCGGCTCGCCGGTGGCGCAGGCCGGAAAGACCATTGACATGCCGCCCCAATCTGTAAATTCGATGGCATTTGTATCAAAAGACTCGCCAAATGGAGTGCCGAAGGGGCGAATCATTTCTGAAGTGACCAGGCTGTTGCCAGCAACATTACCAAGACCCAGGAACCAGGCCGGCCCGCTACCATCGGGTTTGTAGGTGAAGGTGTAAATAATCGCGGCATCACCGTCCAGAACTTCAACATACTGTCCTTCGCCGTTGCGCAGAGAGTTAAAAAATGCACCGGAATGCCCGGCCTGTATGGCGCCGGCACCCGCAAACTCCACGGCGCCGGAGTCACACTCAAAACCACCATCGCCATCACCATCCTGCGGACTGCCAAGACCATTGGCGTCACGCCAACTGCAGGGCAACGACGGGGCGCTGTCACCCTCGAATGTGATCAACGCATCAAGACCCAGATCGATGGCCGGGCTGCCAGGCAACGGCGAGCGGATGCCGTTTTCGTCAGGCTCGGACAACATGGCGTCGGTATTGGGAAGGTCTGTTGGGTGGTCGAGGTTGCAACTGTCATCAGAAGAGATGTTGTAGCCCTGCGAGTTGAAGAATCCTGCGCCGCTACCTTCGCAGGCAGCCAGCAATTTATCTCTCGGTGATTCGTTAGCCTGCTGCTGTTCCCCGCCATCAAGTTGTAAAAGATTACCAAACAGATCGGCATCAGAACCGGATGTGATCAGAGTTTCACCCTCTGACTGTGTACATGAGATTGTTTGTCAGCAGAATTTTGCCCTGGCCGTGTGAGATCAAAGCGCCGTCGCAAAGACCTAAGACCATATTCGACTCGATCTTCACCTGGTAATGTGACCCGGGCTCGCCCGTGAGATCCACGCTGACGGCACAGCCATTTTCTGCTGATACATTTTTGTCGAGGGTGTTGCTTCCTATCAGCGCGGCAAAGATTGGCGCCTCGCGAGTGGCCCCGGTAACGGCAACAGCGCCACCATTTCTTCCCGCTGAAGTCTCCGAGATACCTACATTACTGACAACCAGTTGGGCGTTACCTCCGCGCCAGGCAGCCCCTCCATCCAAACCGGCTGTTCCATCGAAAACCGATCCATCTCGCACTGCCAGATTTCCATCGCCACGAACGGCATAACTTCCACCATTCTGTTCACTTGAATTGTTTTTGGCACGCCCGTCTTCCACAGTTACACGAGCATTCTCCTCCACCAGCATGGCGCCGCCATCGGCGAAGGTCTGGTTATTTGAGAACTCCGTATAGTCAAAGGTCACTCTCGCATTGCCGTCAATCAGAAACGCACCGCCACCGTCAATCGAGGCGAAATCCAAAAAAGACTGGCCTGAGAATTTGACACGACCCCCGGAGATCCGGGCAAACCGGAAGAGAGTACTGGCAGCGTTGCCACGGCGGAAATCACCACCAATGAACCAGATGTCCGACGTGATGACCGGCAAGGCATTGTTAGTGTCCCTGTAGCCTTCGGAAAAAGTAGTTTCACCCTCGCCTACGGTCCGAAGGTAGACCTGGGTGCCTTCAGGGAGCAAATTAGCGTACTCAATCGCTGTGATCAATGCATCTGGCATCGCCCGCAGGCACGTCAATCCGCCTACTCAATACGTCAATTTGAGCCGTTAGCACAATCAGGCCGATCATCTGCATCGACTCGCCTGTCCCGGTTTTTGTGCCCTCTGCAAAACAGTCTTTTTCGGCCCAGTCTTCCAGGTTGATCTCTTCGGGCGGAAACAGGTGAGATTCGAGAGTCTGGCCGTCTGTGTCCCTCAAGCCCGTTCCACAACGGTTAATATCCAGGTCACCCACGGAAAAAATGTCACCGATGGAATCGGCGCCCAGGGCATCCGTGGTGCCATCCTCCAGGATAAAGCGGGATTGCGTTGCCGTACCGGTTTCGATCACACCAAAAGGAGTGCTATGGCTGCAGAACATCTGCTCGATCAGATCCCAAAATGAGCCTTTACCGCCCTCCGGGAGATCACCCGTTGCGGTTGGGGGTTCACCCTCAGGCGGTCTCGGGACAAGCGTGGTCCACATGTCACCCGGCCGGATTGCCTCGGTTTCAGAGACTAGTTCGTTGACAGTGACCTCGGTGACCTCACAAACCATGTCCCAGGCCAGCGGAGTCTGCGCGTGGAGCGTCGATGCCCAGAAAAGGGCCAGTACACAAAAGATCAGTTGTTTAATGAGCATTACCAGTCCCCAATACTCTTCAGCTTGGTTACAGATAAGTATAGATACCGTCTTCATTATCAAGCAAATATTGCGAGTTTAGTACAGTAATGACAATAGGGGGCCTGGCCGCCGTTGTAGATGGCGGTTTTGCCCAAGCAGCAGATGGTGCTAGCAGGTTGCCTGAGACACACTTCATTCACCGATCATCAGAGTTGTTCAGGCTGCTCAGCAGCGCTCTGCTATGACGACCTCGTTTGTGCTTGATAGGGCGTCTGGTTCTTAACCACGCCGTAACAGATGTGCACCAGTTTCCTCATGGCTGCACCCAAAGCGCACATTTTGGTCTTGTCTGCCGCCAGCAAGCGCTCATAAAGGGCCTGAATATCGGGGTTCTTGCGCGTCGCTACCATGGCTGGGAAGTAGAGTCGTTGCCGGTAGTTTCCACTGCCTGATTTTGACAACCTTGGTCGGCGATACTGTGACTTGCCGGAGCGCTTTTCAATCGGGTTCAGGCCCAGAAAAGAAGCAACTTCAGGTGCCGACCTGAAAGCCCTGCTACCAAGAATCACGATCATGATCCAGGCGGTTTTGGCACCAACACCGGGTATGGTGTGCAGCAGATTAAAATTCTGTTGCAGCGACGGTGTTGATTTTACGCACTCTCGGATCGCACGTTTGAATGTAATAATCTCTGCCTTTAGGCGCTTGACGGCCCGTGCGATGGATTGTTGCTCAAGACGATGGAAAACCATTGTTTTACCGACCTTTTCCTGCCGATTGAGCTCGCTTCTCAGGTTGCGCTCCAGCACATCAAGCCGATTCAGCAGGCTGCGCAGGTCTTTGACTTCCTGTGCCACCGGCGCGTAGGCAATGAGGTTCCTGGCAAGCAATCCGTAACGGACCAGCAAGTCGGCATCAACCAGATCGTTCTTGCTCAGGATGCCGATACCTTCAGCGAACTTTCTGACCTCGGTGACCTCAGAAACCATGTCCAGGCGAGCGGAGTCTGCGCGTGGAGCGTCGATGCCCAGAAAAGGCCAAGACACAAAGATCAGTTGTTTACTGAGCATTACCAGTCCCCAATACTCTTCAGCTTGGTCTCAGATAAGTAATAAGGAGATTCGTTTTGAATGTCAGCCGACCCTTTTTCCGTCCCAATTTCCTCCGATTTCGCCTAGACTTGTTTAAGCGAGAGACCATTGGAGCTTGAAGTGCTTACGGTAGAACACCTGGTTAAACAATACGGCGAACTCCTCGCGGTTGATGACGTGAGTTTTGAAGCATCCAAAGGCGCTGTGTTTGGCCTGCTCGGCCCCAACGGCGCGGGTAAATCAACCGCGATCAACTGCATTTCAGGCTTGTTGCAGCCCACCTCTGGCCATGTCAGCGTGAACGGTTTTGACGTTCAGAAAGACTCGCGCAATGCCAAGAAATCGCTTGGAGTCGTGCCACAGGAACTCGCGCTGTACGAAGACCTGCCCGCCATCGATAACCTGCGGTACTGGGGTCAGGCCTATGGACTGCGAGGCAGCACACTGGAATCGCGGGTCAAGGAAGTGCTCAGCACGATTGGACTGGGTGACCGGGCCAAAGACCTGCCCAAAACCTTCTCCGGCGGCATGAAGCGCCGACTGAATTTTGGCTGCGGCATCGTGCACAGACCGCCGGTCATGCTGCTGGATGAACCCACGGTTGGCGTTGACCCGCAATCCCGCGAGCGTCTGTTCGAATTGGTCGAAGCCGAGCGGGCGAACGGTACCTGCATTGTCTATACCACCCACTACATGGAAGAGGCCGAACGCTTGTGCGACTCGGTGGGCATCATCGATCATGGAAAATTGATCGCCCAGGGCACGGTTGCAGAACTAAGGTCTCAGCTGGGGGCCCGCGATGTGCTTCAGCTCCAGGGTGAGTTCCCGGCGGAGCCCAGCAGGGAGGCGGTCCAGACGCTGGTGGAAAACGGCCGGCTCGATCTTGAAATCATCGCGCAGGAAGAGAACAGCCTGACACTCACCCTTGTCCTCGGCTTCACAACACTTGCCCGCGGTGTTCCAGGCCCTGGCGAACGCTGGCGGCAAGGTTTCGGAAACCAGCCTGCGCAGCCCGAATCTCGAAACGCTGTTCCTGCTTTTGACCGGCAAAGAGCTGCGCGAATAAAGCCATGGAATTTATCTGGGCATCCATCAGGAAGGACCTCATGCGGTGGCGGCAGGATTTCACCGCCATTCTCCTGTGGCTCAGCATTCCGCTCATTATCGGCGGACTGATCACATCCCTGGTCGATGGCAACGGAGGGGCCAAACCCCATGGCACACTGCTGATCGCTGACCTGGATGACACGTTTCTGAGTGGTTTCGTCGCAGGCGCCTACAGCCAGGGTGAACTCGGCGAGCTGATCTCGGTTGAAAAAACATCGGTTGAGGCGGGCACGATATCGATAAACGCCGGGGAAGCCAGCGGTTTCCTGATTATTCCCGAAGGATTCACCGACGCCCTGCTGAATTCAGAGCCCGTCACGCTGACGCTCAAAACCAATCCGGCGCAGACCATCCTGCCCGGCATCATCAGCGACGTGACCGACATCCTGCTGGACGCCGGGTTTTACGCGAACCAGATTTTTGGCAGCGAAATTGACCAGATAATGGACACGGAGCTTGACGGTCAATCGAATGATCAAAAGGTGGCCGCGATTGCTGTTGCAGTACAGAGCAAGATCGATTCAGCCGCCCCGCTGCTGTTTCCCCCTGCTATCGATATAACCATTGCTGACCCGCCTGCAGAGAAGCCCTCCGTTCCGATTGCCCTGCTCTTTCTGCCCGGCATCATCCTGATGGCCGTGATGTTCGCATCGAACGGGCTGGCCGGCGACTACTGGGTCGAGCGTGACAAAGGCACGTTGCGACGCCTGGTATATGCACCGGCGCAATTGGCCGCCTTCCTGGCCGGCAAGGCGCTCGCTGCAGGTTTCATCATTGCCCTGATCAGCGGACTGACGCTGGTCATCGGTTTTCTCTACCACGACATTGCCTGGGCCAAGCTGCCGTCGTCCCTTTTCTGGGTCACCGCATCCGGAATCGCGCTGTTTGCCTGGTTTGGCGCTTTGCAAATGCTGGCATCAACGCAGCGTGCCGCCAACCTGCTGACCTCGATGCTTTTATTTCCTTTGCTGATGGCGGGCGGCAGCTTTTTTCCATTCGCAGCACTTCCCAACTGGATAGCGGCCATTGGCCGGCTCACGCCGAATGGTTTTGTAGTCGACCGCCTGACCCATGAGCTCACTGCAAATGCCGCCTGGACCATCGACGCCCAGAGCTGGTTAATCGTACTGCTGATGGCTGTCAGTGGCCTGGGCATTTGTGCCTGGCGTCTTCAGTCCGGTTTTGCGCGGAGCTGACCCAGCATGAGAAACGTCCTTTTCATAGCCATCTCACGATATTCGCCACCAGTTGCGGCAGGGCGCGACGCTGTTGTGGCTGTTCGTGATGCCACCGATATTTTTCTATTTTATCGGCACGGTGACCGGCGGGTTTTCCTCCGGAATGGGCGGCGCGCAAGCCACCCCCCTGGTGATCGAAGCGGCCTCCCCTGGCTTTCGTGCAAGAGCAGATTGACCGGCGGCTGCGGGACAACGACTTTGCACCGGAGTGGCGTGAGAAAATTGAAGCGGATCCTGCAGGCGAAGAGCCGGCTCCTGCTCGCACTCTGGTCTTCTCCAGCAGATCTGACCGATAAAATCCTGGCCGATGAACCCGTCACAGCGCTTTACGACACCGCGGCCTCATCCATTTCGCGCGATTACGAAGCGATCCGGATAAACCGAAGCCTGTACACCGTGCTGGCCGATGTCGTGGTCAGCACGGCCCGGTCGGGTGACGCGCTTTCCCCTGAATCACTGGCGGCACTGAACGCCGAGCCCAGGATCTGGCAGCTCGATAGCGGGCCGGCCGGTAAGCGGCTGGAAATCCCCACCGGCTTCGAGCAGTCCATACCCGGCATCATGGTGATGTTCACCTTGCTGGTTTTACTGACCAGCGGGGCTTCAAAGCTGACGATCGAACGTAAGCAGGGCCTGTTGCGCCGCCTGGCTGCTACGCCCATTTCGCGCACCGAATTGATCGCCGGAAAATGGGGCGGCGCGAATGGCCCTGGCGGTGCTGCAGGTGGGTATTGCGGTTTTGGTGGGTACGCTGGCTGTTCAGCATGCACTGGGGGCCGAATCCGGCCATGGTGATCCTGGTCCTGGCAGCCTGGGCTGCCTTTTGTGCCGCTGCCGGCCTGCTGCTTGGCAGCCTGGCCAACTCCGAAGGACAGGCTTCCGGGCTGGGCGTGTTACTGGCCAATGTGCTGGCTGCGCTGGGTGGGTGCTGGTGGCCCATCGAAATCACGCCCGACTGGATGCAAGTTGTTCAAAAACTGCTGCCCACCGGCTGGACGATGGACGCCCTGCACAAGCTGATCAGCTTCGAGTCCGGCGCCATGTCGGCCTTGCCGCATGTTGCAGCGCTGCTCACTGCTGCCCTCGTTGTTACCCTGCTGGCCGTTAACCGATTTAAGTACGAGTGATGCTATGACTTTGCGAAATCTTTTGATAATCGTCCTGTGCCTGGCCTCGACAGCTCTCGGCGCCGATGGCACCGCGACACTGACCAGTTACGGTAACCGGTGTGACGCCGAATCAAGGCCAGGTTGTAGTCTCACTGTTCGATGACAAAAAGAACTATCTGAAAGAAGCCCTGGTAACCGGCCGAGAAAAGGTCCTGGACAATGACTCCGTCGACGTCGTTTTTCCCGACCTGGCGATCGGCACCTATGCCGCAAGTGTGTACTACGACCTGGACAACGACGGTGAATTGGACACCGGTATATTTCGCATTCCCAGTGAACCCGTCGGTTTTTCGAATAACGCCAAGGGCAAATTCGGGCCGGCAAAATGGAAGAAGACCCGTTTCGAGTTCACGGAGGACAGCCAGATAACGGTCCAGGTCGTGAATGCGCTCGACTGACTAGAACGCCAGGAACCTTGGTTCAGAAAATCCGCAGATAGAATTTTTCATTTATTTTCAGCCTTCAATTGTTCCTGTAGCGCCTCGAGCCCGGCCTGACGAGACGGCCCCTGGTTTTAGGGTCAGCCAGGACAGTAGCACCACACTGATCAGCAGGTAAACCTGCAAACTCAGCTCGATGGCCGGAGCCAGCGGCAAGCGGGTAATCAGCACGAACACCGCCCCGAGTTTCAGCCACTCCAGCCAGCGGGCCCATGAATGTCCTTCGGTCCACGCGCCCTGCAGGTAGAAACTGAAGAAAATCAGCCCGATGGCGGTGAGGAGCGGCGTCGATGCCCAATCCTTTGCCACGATCAGCAGGCCGGTACTGGCCAGCGTGGCGCAAAAAAACTGGAAGAAGGCGTAAACCCGAATCGGGATTGAAACCTCGGGATCAAACTTGCTGAAATCCTCAAGCCTGGTGCGCTCAAGGGGATAAGCCCTATCGACATCAGCTGGCCGCCAACCGGGTCCTTTAAGCCAAATCATGAACTTGTCCTGCCAGCGGCGGGCGTGCCATGAGTCCTCCAGAGTTGACCAGTAGACGTGAAAATTGGCCCAGAACGGGTTGTAACTGTGCAGGGGTTTTCGGATTCCATAAATACAGGGTTCGTTTTCGAGCTCTTCCTGGAAGCTGCCAAACAGCCTGTCCCAAATGATGAAAATACCGCCGTAATTACGATCAACATAGATGGGATTCTGGGCGTGGTGCACGCGGTGGTTGGAGGCGGTCACGAAAACGTACTCCACCGGCCCCAGTTTCGGGACATGCTGCGTATGAACCCAGAACTGGTAGACGAGATTGATGGCGCCGCTGGCAAACAGGATTTCCGGCGGGATGCCAATGTAGAGCCAGGGCAGGTAAAAAATAAAGCCGAAAAAACCACTACCGGATTGCCGCAGTGCAGTGCCCAGATTGTAGTCTTCGCTTTGGTGATGAACCACGTGCGCTGCCCAGAACAGGTTCACCTCGTGGCTGATCCGGTGGAACCAGTAGTAGGAAAAATCGTAGGCCACCAACGCAAATAACCAGATGCCCACACCGCTGTCGGGCAGGTCGAACAGGTGGTAACCATCCGAGGCCCAGGCATAAAAATAAATGCCCAGGCCAAGGAAAAACAAACCACGCAGGCGGCTGATGCTGCCCAGTGAAATACTGGTTATGGTATCCGCCACCCGGTAGGTATTACGGCCCCGGACAAGGCCATAAAGCCACTCCACCAGGATCAGAAAAATAAAACCGGGTATGGCATACAGGATTATTTTCATGACAGAGGCAGTTTCATATTGGACCGTCCTGTGCCGCAAACCATTCGCTACGGGTAATCCTGAAGATCGGGCCATCTTCGCCATAAGCATGCATGGTTCCGTGGTCAACGAAACCCGCTTTTTTCAGAACATTTCTTGATGCAGTGTTTTTTTCATTAAATGTCGCGACCACTTCCTGCAGCGGAGTCTCCTCAAAAACAAAACCAAGCAACCGCCTGCTTGCCTCGGTTGCGTACCCGTGATTCCACGCCGAGCGTTTCAAAAAATATCCAATTTCAATATCACACGCCGGTATTTTTCCAGGAGTAACCAGGCTGAAATCGGTATCGTCTTCCTCGATGGGCATCGGCAGCAACGCAGCACTGCCATACTTTTCCCTGGTCTCTCTATCGGTAATGCACCAGATGCCAATGAACCCATCGCCGCCTCTCTTTATCCAGTTGTCCATTTCCCTGCATATCGCATCCCTGGTCATGGGACCAGAGTATTTGAGGACTTTGGGGTCGGTAAACATCTCCAAACAGAGGTCAAGATCTGTTGGTGCAAATGGGATGAGCGCGAGGCGTTCGGTGAACAGTTCCAGGTTCATTATTGAATCATCGCTCAGACAACCTCAAATTCCAAATTGCGCTTGTGGCAGAATAAGCCGGTCGATTTGTGGGGAAGCAGGGCTCAAGCGTGAGTTTTTTCAGGGAGTTGAAGCGTCGCAACGTGTTTCGCGTGGGTATTGCCTACGTGTTGGCGGCGTGGGTATTGTTGCAAATTGTTGATTTTTCACTGGAAGTGATCGCAGCGCCGGACTGGATTCTGCAGGTGTTCGTGTTGGCGGCTGTAGTCGGGTTCCCGGTTTTCCTGATTTTTTCCTGGGTGTTCGAAATGACACCGGAAGGCATCAAGCGTGAATCTGAAATAGACCGCAACCAATCCATTACACCGCACACCGGCCATAAGCTGGACAGGGCGATCATCGCTTTTCTCACGCTGGCGGTAGTGATTCTGCTGGTAGACAAATTCATTGATCCGCAGCGGCATACCGGGACCAGCCCTTCGCCATCCATTGCGGAAGTCGAGGACATTGAGGCAGCTGAAGCCGGGGTGCCGGTGGAAGAAACTGCTTTATCCAACGGCCGCTCGGTCGCTGTATTACCGTTTGTGAACATGTCAGCGGAAGCTGATCAGGAGTACTTTTCTGACGGCATCTCCGAAGAACTCCTGAATATGCTGGTGCGCGTGGAGGGTTTAAGGGTTCCATCACGCACCTCTTCCTTCACATTCAAAGACAGTGATAAGAATTTGAAGGAAATTGGGCGGGAATTGAACGTTGACCATGTACTGGAAGGCAGCGTGCGTAAATCCGGCAACCGCATCCGGGTGACGGCGCAGCTGATTGATGTGGGCACCGATACGCACCTCTGGTCGGAAACCTACACTCGTGAAATGGATGATATTTTTGCGGTGCAGGATGAGATCGCCAAGGCCATTGTCGGTGCGCTCAAAGTTACACTGGGTGGTAGAGAACAGCAGTCCCTTTCGAGTCACTCCACCACCGATGTCGAAGCCTATAACAAGTACCTGCTGGGGCGGCATTTGTGGAATCAGCGCAACCCCGCTTCGCTGCTTGCTGCGATCATCCCCCTGAGCGAGGCGGTCGAGATCGATCCGGAATACGACCAGGCCTGGGCGGCCCTGGCAGATACTTACGCGCTGATACCCGAGTATGAAGCCGGTTCCATTGAAGAATTCGTACCCAGGGGTATCGAAGCGGCGGACAGGGCACTGGCGCTTAACCCCGATTCCGCACGGGCCCTGACTGCCCGCGCCTACATACGGTTTGTGTACGAACACGAATACGAGGGCGCGATGACCGATTTTCAACGTGCCATTGAGTTAGAGCCCGGGTATGCCACGGCCCACCAGTGGTACGGTGAGTTGCTTGCAGTGCTGCGCCGGACGGATGAAGCACTGGTACAACTGGATATCGCGGCACAGCTTGATCCCTTGTCATCGATTATTGCGCACGTCAAAGGCTGGATCCTGATCGGCGCCGGACGTTACGAAGAGGCTGTTGATCAATACGCCATCGCCCTGCCAATGGCGCCGGACAGTATTAATATCACGAGTAATCTGGAAATCCTTCATATGCTGACCGGCAATTATGATCAAGCAAGGCACTTTGCCAGGCGGACCGCAATTATCGGGGGTTTTGATCCGGCAACGGAACTGGCTGTGGTAGACGCCCTGGAAAATCCCGAACTGAAACCCCGCGCGCTGGAGCTGCTGGAAAGCTGGCAGGACTTGCCGGACGGGGCCATGGGAAAGGCCATTTACTTCATGATCCTGGGGGAAGATGAACTCGCCCTGGCCAGCATGGAGCGTGCCTTCGAGACTCGCGACCCCTACGGCGTTCACATGAACCGCCTGGTGCTTTACGACGGGTTACGTGAGAATCCGCGTTTCCAGACCTTGCTGGCCGCGATGAACCTCTGGCCCTGAACGGCCGGGCGGGGCGGTTATTCCGCCGCCTCAACCTCCATCAACGAAATGCCCTCGTAAAACGGCTCTACCCCAACGGCCTGGTACAACTCATCCGGCCGGTATAGCACACCCCCTTTCATCACCAGCACGCCACGCCGGATTGCGTTGATGTTCTTCAGCGGGTTGCCATCGAGCAGCACCAGGTCGGCCGCTTTGCCGGGAGCGATGGATCCGGTTTGTTCTGCCACACCGATAACGCCGGCGGCGTCGATGGTCGCGATTTTCAGTACCTCGGCGTTGGGAATCCCGGCCTGTGAGTAGAGCTCGAGTTCGCGGTGCATGGTGAATGCAGGCATGCCATCGGTGCCGGCCACCAACTGGATGCCGGCCTCGTGCAGCTTCAGGATCATCTCACCCTGGCGCACGGCGGTGTTGGCCCAGTCTTCAATTCGCGCCGCACCGATCTCGAAGCTGGGGTTGTACAGCGAGCGCCGCACAGACAGCGGCAGGTGGTCAGCCACGGCCGCATACATCGGGTCGGGCTGACCCGGCAGGTGTGTCATCATGCCGTCGAAAATGGCTGCGGTGGGGTCGATCACGGTGCCATTTTCCTTCAACAGCGCGATAAACTCCTCGACCCGGGGGCTGTTGAGGTCCAGCTTGCCGCCCTCGCTGCCGTACAGGTTGAAGCGGATTTGCTGCCTTGTGTCTTTGCGGTCCCCGGCCAGGAAGTTCAGGAACACCATATTGATGTGCTGGATCTCGTCGTAACCGGCGCGCACAGCCTGTTCGGCCGACATGAAGGCCGGGACATGACCGCTGAGGCGCATGCCGTGCTGCTGAGTGCGCTCGCGGATGGCGGGCACCCATGACGGGGTAATCGAACTGTACAGCTTGATCTGGATGTAGCCCTGCTCCGCGAATCGGTCGATCATTTCCAGCGCCGCATCCAGGTCTTTGGCCGGGTTGCGGCTGGTGTACTGGCTGAGTCCGTCGATCATCGCAGCGGCGTAGGTGGTGGGGCCGATCACGGCTCCGGAGTGGAATTTCTCCTTGAGCTCCACCATGCGTTCATGGGTGCTGCCCAGGTCGCGCACGCTGGTGACGCCACCGGCGATGTTGATCAGACCATCATCCAGTGAGAAATGCCCATGCATGTCCCACAAGCCGGGCATCAGTGTTTTGCCGTTGCCCTCAATAACCAGGGCATCGCCGGGTTCTATGGCATTGGCCGAGACTTCGACGATTTTTTCGCCATGTACCAGCACGTGGTGATTGGCGAGCAGTTCACCCGCCTCCACATCGACCACGCCCACGTTCTTAAACAGCACCGGGCGGTCCACGCGGTGGGCCAGCTCTGCAGACAGACGTTCGGCACGCAATGCATTCTGTTCGCCCTGGATTTCGGCCAGGACTTCAAGCGTCCCGGGATCCCAACCCTTCGGCAGCATACCCATGCGACCGAAGTCGAGGGCAGCCAGGGTCATACTGTCGTCGAACCAGGCGAAGGCTGGAGAGAAATCGATTCCACTGATCGCGTACAGCGACAAGATGGTTTCCCCTTCCGGCGTGGCTACGGTGGTTTCGGCCAAGTCCTCGACCCGCGCAGTGCCTGCCGGGAACAACGGCAACTCGCCATCCATCTGCTTCACTGCCGCACGTACCAGCGCCTCTATCGAGCCAACCGCACCCCATTCGGTGGGTACGTAAAAGGCGGAACGGGTCCGCTGAGCACTACCGCTTTCGCCCACGGTGCGCCAGTTGGCCTCGCCGTCGGCATAACTGAAGCTTTCATCAACCGTCGCACCAAACGGTGAAACGCCGGTGATGCGCTGTGAAATGACCATGCCGTCAGCATCCAGCTGCAGCTCGGATTGCAGGCGGTATTCACGGTTGTTCCAGTGAACAAAGGCCTCGGTGGTGACCCGGCCGTCTCCGGCCCGCTCGATGGTGGTCTCACCGGCCGGCACGCCCCGGGCGTGCCAGTCGTAGACGGATGTGACGGTCTCCGCAGGTGGGGCCATGACGGGAGACTGGCCTTGTTCGTTGTTGTCAGCGGTTGATGCAGCGTCCGGGCTACAGGCCTGGAGCAACACCGAAAGGAGGATCAGGACAGATAAATTTTTCATAGACGAATTCTACATCTCTATTTGAGTAGTTCAGGATTCTTCAGCCATTTACACAGCGTCAAACTGGTTGCCAGGATAATAATGGCTGCCGGGAGGCCGCCCAGGTTGGATAGCGTCTTGATGCCGTCGATGCCAACGAAGCTCACCATGGTCCAGGCAACAACCCCGATAATGGTGCCCCATAAAACTTTAACGCCCAGGCTGGCTTTCTCGTCTGATTCGGCGGTCAGGCCGGTGGTGCACAGGTTACCGATCGCATCGGTATTTGAATCGGCCGCCGTTACGTACGAAATATAGGCAATGAATATCAGCACCAGTGTCATGAGCGCACTGAGGGGCAGTTGCTCGAATACAAAGTAGAGCAGCTTCTCCACTCCGGATTCATTCAGGATCGTACTGAGCACCCCCGCCTGTGTCATATCTATGTGGATCGCTGTGCCGGAGAAAATGGCAATCCAGCCAATGGCGAACAGGGAGGGAAAGATCAGGTTGATCTGGATGAATTCCCGAACGGTGTAACCCCGCCCTATTTTCCCCAGGAACAGCGCGCTGATCGGCGCCCATGCAAACCAGACGGCCCAATTAAAAACACTCCACGACTGCGGCCATTTATCATCCGGATGCGACACCGGTAAACAGGCTCAGCTCAAAGAAATTGCCCAGGTATGTGCCCAGTCCCTGCGTACCGAAAGCCAGAATGAACACGGTCGGTCCAAAAATAAAGACAAACGATCCCAGGAACAGCAATAGCCAGAAATTCAGGGCTGATAACCTGGCAATACCCTTGTGCAGTCCGCTGGCAGCGGAGACCACGAAAGTCACTACGATCAGGCTGACAAAAATGCCCAGGGTGAAGGGCGTCATCTTCATGTCGATGAACTGGCTGAATCCGCCCACCAGCGTAATCGCGCCCGTCCCCAGGGACGACGCCATACCTGTAACCAGCGCATATAACGCAATCGTATCTATCAACTGCCCTTTGCGCCCCAGCACATGGCTTCCAAAAACCGGCTGTAAAGAGCTGCTGATGGAAAAGGGCAGTTTCTTATTGTAAAAAGCCAGCGCAAACACCAATGAAGGCACCGCGTAAATCGCATAGGGTGTGAATCCCCAATGCAACATCAGGGCCGAGATGGAAAAAAGCGCCGCTTCGGCCGAACCTGGGGCCAAACCCAGCGATGACGGTGGTGCGCTCAGGTGATAAATCGGCTCAGCCGTGGTCCAGAACAAAACGCCAACCGCCAGCGTTGTACAAAGGGCTATGGAAAACCACTTTGTCTTGGTCAGCAGTGGCTCGGCATCGTCTCCACCAATCCTGATTTTGGCCAGTGGCGAAAAATAGGCCACCACGATCAGTACCAGCAGGTAAAAACTGCCCAGGCTGAACAGCCAGGAAAAATTACTCAGCAGTGCCCCGTTGAGGGATCCGGCCGTTTCAAGAAAGGCGTCGAGATTGACAAAGCTCATGATGACCGCAGCCATCAGAATCAGGAAGCTGGGCCAGAATACCAATGGTCTGATTTTTTCGAACATGGATATTTCTCTCTACCTGCGTTGGCTCAAATCAAATTCCGATCAATTTTTTCATCAAATTCTTTTTCAAAAATACACTCATCCCCATGCCAGGCCCGCCATATTGCCTTGACGAAATACTGGCTGCTGGAGCACGTCATTTCATAACGGCTTTCCAAGCGGGTCGCTATTTCACCCTGCTGCATTTTCACACTGAGATCGGTCACGGATTTTGCTGTGTTGGGATCATCCGGCTGTATGCTCATGACGCGATCCAGCCTGAAGTCTATTCCAGTTTCACACGAGCGGTGAAAATAGTTTCCATAGTCAATATCCGTTCTAATGCGTACCTCTCCGGTTTCCGGTCTTCCTCGATGCTCTTTATCGTCCGCGGTGACCGTAATACCTCGCCTGTCAAAACGTGTCTCGTGATGTACTCATCCAGGGCGGGGTTGCTGCTTTCTTCCAGTGAGGTCTTAACAGGCAGGCACAGGTAGCTATCAGAAAGCTCTACTGAAAGCGTATCCCGGTAGGGCGATGGCCAGATCAGGGGCCAGTAAGCATTGGAAATGGATAATCTGAGCCGATGGTTTTTGGGCAGTTGATAAGCGATGTGGTTAAGCGCCAACTGAACCTCGTATTTTTCACCGGGAATGAGTCCTTCAGGATGCTCATTCGAATTTCGATGCGCCAGGTTCAGGACACCATAGGTAATCAGCGTGCTTTCGCCCGTGGGGTGAACATCACAAAGCCGGGCAATGACATTGGCTACTGGTTGATCCGAAGACAGGGTCAGTTGCACCTTCGGCTGACCCACAATATTCAGCACTTCTTCAATCGGAGCCGTATCGAATGTCACAGATTGATCGTCATCTGCCTGCTGGTCTTCAGCGAACTCACCACTGTACCCGATACCCACCATCAACTTGCCACCCATCTTGCCGGTAGTTTCGGGTGATGAGACCCTGGAGACAAAAGACTCGTTGTTTTTCCTTGTCTCCAGGGATTCAGGATGCAGATAATACCGGCGTTGTGCGATGGTTGGTGATGGCCAGCCAGCCTCGCTTTGCCAGCTTCCATCGCGGCGTTCATAGTCAATTTGGGGCGGCACTGAATCCATCAAATAGTAGTGCAGAGGCGGTTCATCCATGACGTCGTTATCAATGCCTTTGAGCCACCGGTCCCACCAGCGCACAGACTCTTTAACATAGTCGATTCTCGGATCCGGGTAGGCAATATTCGGGTAGACATGTGCCCAGGGGCCAATCAGTCCCTTGCACGGTGAAGACAGGTTTTCCAGCAGGCGAAAAATGGTATTCCGATAGGCATCAGCCCAGCCACCCATGGCATACACTGGTATTTCTATCCGGCTGTAATCCTCGCTGACCGATCCGTGCTTCCAGTAGCTGCTTTTGTTTTGCCCGGCCAGCCACTTGTCGGCCAGAAAGGGCATGTTTTCGAGACGGTGCAGCCATAGTTGCTTCCAGTCTCCGCCGACCAGCCGTGGATCCGGGCAACGCGCCTGCGCATATGCCCAAAAGAAGGATGCCCAATCCAGGTTGTCATTTAACAGACAACCACCTGCAAAATGAATGTCCTCATTAAAACGATCATCCGTTGAACAAATGGTGATGATGGCTTTCAACGCGGATGGCTGACGATAAGCCAGTTGCAGCGCGTTGAAGCCACCCCAGGAGATGCCCACCATACCCACGTTACCGTTGCACCATGGCTGCTGACTTATCCAATGGATCACCTGCTCGGCGTCTGATAGCTCCTGCTCACTGTACTCATCATCAAACAGGCCTTCAGACTCACCCATGCCCCGAATATCGACACGAATACAGGCGTAACCCCGTTCAGCGGTTGCAGGCATCGTGATTTCGTCGCGGACAATCGTCCCATCGTTCTTACGGTAGGGTAGAAACTCCAATATAGCGGGAACCGGCCGTTGCCCGGCATCGACCGGCATCCAGGCCCGGTAGGCGAGGCGGATACCCGACTGCAAGGGAATTAAATCGTGGTGAATTTCTTTAATTTGTTGAGTCATAGGACACTATTCAACGATCTTTGTATAAATCCTCAGCCCGTTGCATCAACCGGGAACGTTCCACCGGTGACCTGGAGGTTGACGCGTTGTAACTATACTGGAGGTAGATTCTTGCCCTGAGACTGTCATTCCACGGGGCAACCGCAAGCGCGTCATCAAAAACCCGGTATTGTTCCGACAGCGTCATGCCTTCCAGGAATTTTGTGAACCCCATCAGGTAACGGAGTTCAGCAGCAACGGTTTGCCTCATCCTGGCCGTATCCCTCGCATCTGCCTCAAGGCCGGTCAGGAACTCCTCGGTGCTTGCACGTTTCAATTCAATGATGAACTTATGGTTGTCGATAAACTGCGTCTGCCTCTGGTAAGCGTATTCCCACGGATAGAAAAACTCGTAGCGCGGGTGCTCCAGGCTGTTTACGGGGGTGTTTTCGAGGCGTTCCAGCAAGGCTGTTCGGTCAGCCACGTAGTGCGGAAGGATCGCCTCGACCGATGTCAGCCCATAGGGTTCAAGGCTGCCCAGGGCTTCTGCGTCAATAGAAAAACGTTTACGCATGGCTTCGAGCCGAAGCGGTATCGGCTGGCCGGATCCGATAAGAATCGTGTTGAACGGTCCCCGTTTATGCGCCGGCAGGAAATACCATAACTGGACGTGCGGGAAGCTTTCCGCAAAGGTTTTCAGCACCATTCGGTACTGCCTGGGGGGCAAGGTAGTGGGCACCCATTGCGCCGCCAACCCGCCATCAGCCAGATGGTCGCGCAACAACTTATAGTAGTCCATTGAATATGAAAAACCGTTGGATGCGTACTCATCAGCTGTCTTTTCATCAGCCGAAATTACCTGGAACGTATCGGATCTCATACGAAGAAAGCTGCCGATATCATCCACGACAATCTGTAAACGGGGGTTGTCCAGGGCCTGGTGATTCTCCTCCGAAAACCAGGCCGCACCCTCAACCACGCTTGGCTCAATTTCAACCCCGGTGATAGAGCCGACACTGTCATGCAGCAGGCTCTCACCCAGCAGCATTCCTGAACCAATGCCAACGGAAAGTTCAGTGGATACGTCGTCCAGCAGAAGTTTAGGCAGATGAGCCAGCAATAATTGCTTGAACTCCGACTGGCCCGTTCCACCGATCACGATCCCGTCTACACTGATGTGTTTTTCACCATTCCGGGGGTCTGAATATACCTTGGTGGTCGCCAGAGGGCCTTCGCGGTAATACAGGGTTTGGAAGAAGGGCTGCTCCTGATCGGAAGGAAACTGAAAGTTAAGCGGCGCCCGACCCAGAATCAGCACGCAGAGCACCAGCACCACGGGTAATACCATTCGCCAGATCGGGCGGCATGACGGCCGGAACAAACGCAGAGTGAGCAGTACAAGACCCAGGCTGATGTTGAGCACCGCCATCGCCAGGATCCCTTTTTGTATGCCCAGCCAGTTAAGCAGGAATAGTCCCGGCAGCAGGGCTCCCGCCACATTACCCAGGGTATTAATGGCGTAGACTTTTCCTACCATGGAACCCGTTTTATGCGGGTCCTTCACGGCGATCTGGCTAACCAGTGGAAAGGTGGCGCCGATCAGTACCGCCGGAATCAGCATGACCAGCAACGCTATGCCGAAATTGCTCAATATCAGTGGAACAGCCTGGTCGGAAGTGCGCAGGAGATATTGATTCAAAGATTGCGGATCGGAGGTACTGAAAAGCAGTGGCAGTGCCAGGGCAGAGAAGATACCCAGGAAAATTTGTACCCAACCGAAAATCATCGGGCGGTCCCACGCACGCCTGAGCAAAAATCTCACCGCATAGCCGCCCAATGCAATTCCGGTCAAAAATGCAGCCAGCATGGTGGTCAGTGCATAAGTCGAATTGCCCAGGATAAAAACCAGTGAGCGGGTCCAGTAGATCTCGTAGGCGAAAGACGTAAAACCGGATAGCCCCAATCCGAACAGGACGATTCGATAAGTACCCGTGTTGATCAATGCAGACGTTCCCTCTTCCTCCCGGGGGGCTTCCGGCGCCATCAAATAGCGTGATGAAATCACCAGGGCAAGCAGGCCGATGACGAGGTTGCCAATCACTGCGAGATAAACCGGCACATGGATTCCGTAGTGGCCGATCAGGAAAAAGCCGGTCAGCAGGACTCCGCTGACGGCGCCGAATGTATTGATCGCATAAAGCGTGCTGATGTTAATGCCAACCAGTGCCTGGCGGCGCGACAGGAAACGGGCCAGCACGGGCAGCGTAGCGCCCATCAGTATCGTGGGCGCCATCACCAGGATGAACGCCAACAGGAAGCGGGCAGTCGCGAATATTGCCTCGGATGATCCGGTCCATTGGTAAATAAGATGCTGTGCCGGACCCAGCTGGTAAAGCAGGAAGTGAGAACCGAGCGCCGTGATGGCGATGCCAATTTCCAAATACGCATAGAGGCGCAGGCCGTTGGGATAGTCATCAGCCCATTTACCAATACGCCAGGCACCCACGGCCATGCCAGCCATATATGCTGCCAGAACAGTACCCACCGCCAGCGCTGTTGAACCAAAAATGTGCGTCATCACCCGGGCCCAGACCACTTCGTAAACCAGGGCGAGGGCACCGGACAGGTAAAAAAGCAACAGGATTATTCTGGATTTTTGCTCGGACATGAGCTGGAATCATATATCCCTTGTGCGTTTAAAAGGAAACGGGAGTCCGGTTTGCCCGGATTTATGGTTTGGCCTGGATGTACTTTCGATTCAGGCTCATGGCAAAGGCGCTCAGTCCGATGAGCAGGAATCCCATGATGATCAACCCGAATGCGTTGGCCAGGCTGTCGCGGAAGAAATAGCCGGTAAAACCCATCAGGGCAATAACGCTGGAGAACAACAGAGTGCGGCTGCGCACGACGGTGCCGAGGTACATGAAGCCCGCAGCGACGCCAAAGTAAAGAATTTCGACGAACGAACCTTCCAGCACATCGAAAGCGCCGTACAAGAAGAATACGGACCCGGCGAAATACCAGAATGGGGTGATGACCTGGTGCACCGTCTTGTCAATGGCGATAGGAAACGAGCGTCAGCCCGATACCCAGGGCCAGCGAGACGATCTCGAAATCGATATCCAGGATTTCACCCAGCGTCCCCAGGCCGGCGGCAGCGAAAAACAGCGAAGTAAACAGCAATACCGTGCGCTGTTTCGCCAGGAAGGTGAAAAACTGCTGCACGAACATGACCACGCACATAAAAAGCAATCCGTGTTCCGGATCACCGCCACGCGAGTATTCATTCAGCATCACCACGATGCCGGTGGGTTGTAGCAGGGCTGCAATCAACAACATCGGGGTGGTGACTTTGGAAAACCGATCATCCGTCATGGTCGCCAGGGCAAACAGGAAGAGGGCAAAACCCACGCCGAGTGTGACCAGCACGCGGACGGCGGAACTGAACTGATCCCACTGCATGCCGATGAATATGGCAATGCCCGCCAGGACGAATACGCCACCGAGGTAGGCCAGTATTTTCGCCAGGATTCCGGTAGAGCGCTCGGCCTGGTCCGGCAGGGGCGCCTTGTTTAACTCGCTTACGATTTCATCGGCTTGCAGCTGGTGTCGGGCGGCAATTTCAACGATCTCCTGCAGCGCTTCTTCGCGGCTGGTCACGGCGCATCGCCCTCTTCAATCACCCAGCCCATGAAATGCAGATCATTCTGGTAGTAAGGGTCCGAGACGGGCTTTGGCAGGTCGAAGTAGGCGTTTCCTTTCTTCAGCTGGTAATCGCTCTCATAACGGCGCCGGCTGCCGAACATCTCGCCGAGCAGTCCGCCACGCCCGCGGTAACCGCGAAATTCAAAAGTATAGCCATCTGGTGATTTTCGGCGCTTGTCGAGTGTCAGGCCGTTGGTTCCCTCTAACAGGAGTGGAGTTGGCTCTTCAATACTGTCCAGGCCATCCGGCAGCTCGTAGACGATCTCTGCAAAGCTGTTTGCTGCCGCATCATAGCGGAAGATGCCCGCGTATTGCCGATTGAAATTGGCGTTGCTTTCGTCCCTGGGCACGGCCCGGCCACTCAGTTTGCCGTCCCGGACTTCGAAGGTAAGAAAGTAGTTGCTCGGATGCTGGTAATCGTAGCGGTAGCCAACCATTAAAAAGTCATATTCCGGTGGCTCCGCCAGGATCCTGGGTGCATTGCCGAGGACAAAGAAACCACCAATCAGCAGCACCGGCAATACTATACCGCTGACCAAAACCAGGTTTTTTCTGATCCACTCTTTCATTGCATCATCCCCATATAGTATGCAGGATTAGAATAAGCATTATCCATCTTATGGGCTGAGGACAAAATTTTGGGCGCTTTGGACTTGACGCTGAACTGGGCCGGCATCACAGCGCTGATCGTATTTATCCTGGCGTATTCGCTGGTCATTTCGGAAGAATTCACCCACCTGCGTAAATCCAAGGTCGTGATGCTGGCGGCCGGCGTGATCTGGGCTCTTATCGGAATTCAATACAGCCTTTCCGGACAGCCGGCGGACCTCGAAGCCGCGGTCAAGGAATACCTGGTCGAGTTTTCGCAGCTTTTTCTTTTCCTGCTGGTCGCGATGACTTATGTGAACTCCATGAACGAGCGCCGGGTATTTGAAGCGTTGCGGGTCTGGCTGATCAGCAGAGGTTTTACGTTGCGAATGATGTTCTGGGTGACCGGGATCATCAGCTTTTTTCTCTCTGCACTGATCGACAACCTGACGACCGCGCTGGTCATGAGCGCCGTCATTCTTGCCGTCGGCAAGGACAACAAGCGCTTCGTTTCACTCAGCTGCGTCAACATCGTCGTGGCCGCGAACGCGGGCGGCGCGTTCAGTCCGTTCGGTGACATCACGACACTGATGGTCTGGCAGGATGGCCAGGTTCGGTTCGGTCAATTTTTTGCGCTGCTGCTGCCGTCGATCGTCAATTACCTGGTTCCGGCTCTGTTCATGTCATTGACGATAAAGAATGAGCAACTGGCGGCGGGTACCGAAACGGTCAAGATGCGCTTAGGTGCGAAACGCATCATGGTCCTGTTTGTGTTGACCATCAGCCTGGCGGTTTCGTTTCACAATTTTCTCCACATGCCGCCATTCCTCGGCATGATGACCGGGCTAGCCTGCCTGCAAATATTTGGCTTCCACCTGCGCCGGAAGGAAGAGGTCTTTATCAGGCACCATGCAAAGCACATGACTGGCGATGTGATGCCCTATGACAGTTTTAGAGAAGTGGCACGTGCCGAGTGGGACACCCTGTTGTTCTTTTTTGGCGTCATCATGAGTGTCGGTGGCCTTGCATTTCTCGGCTACCTTGAGCAGGTTTCCAACTATTTCTACCTCGATCTTGGACCGACCGTTGCCAACATCCTGGTCGGACTGGCGTCCGCGATTGTCGACAATATTCCGGTAATGGTCGCAGTGCTGCAGATGAGCCCGGAAATGGACATCAAGCAATGGCTGCTGGTCACATTAACCGCCGGCACCGGTGGTAGCCTGCTGTCAATAGGGTCCGCTGCCGGAGTGGCCATGATGGGGCAGGCGCGCGGCGCCTACTCATTTTTCAGTCATCTCAAGTGGACGCCCGTAATCGCGTTGGGATATGCGCTCAGTATCTGGGTTCATCTCTGGATTAATTGATGAAAGTGAAAAAGTCTGACAAGCAGCTGGGAATGGACCGGGACATTACCCGGCGGGACTTCATTCATGATCTCTCCTTCGCATCACTGGGGCTGACCCTGTCTGCCGGCGCGATGGCTGAATCGCTTACCGGGAGCCCTGAAAAGGCCGGCGTGTCTTACCCCCCGACCCGCACCGGTATGCGAGGCTCCCATCCAGGTTCCTTCGAGGCGGCACACGCATTGGCGCGAAAAGGCAAAAGCTTTCCGGAGCCTGTAGACCTGGACGAGACCTACGACCTGGTCGTTGTTGGCGGCGGCATCAGTGGCCTGGCGGCTGCTTATTACTACCGCAAGCAGTTTGGTGCGGATACCCGCATCCTGATCCTCGAAAACCACGATGATTTTGGTGGTCATGCCAAGCGCAATGAATTCCACCAGGGCGGCCAGATGCGGCTGTCCTGGGGCGGAACCATGAACCTGGAATACCCCCGGTTCAGCGACACCGTTAATGCGTTGCTCGAAGAGCTCGGGGTTGAGATCGATGAGCTGATTGAAGGGTTGGAGTTTGATTATGGCTACGGCCCCAAAGGCAGCCCGTCGATCTATTTCGACGCTGAAACCTTTGGCCGCAATGAATTAATCCATGACTTCAGTTTCCGCGAGGGCACTGATGAAGGTCTGGAAGGCAAGATCGACCGGTTCCCGATCAGCGAAGAATCACGCGAGTCACTAAACACATTCTATGCACGACGCGAAAACATATTCGAGGGGAAATCTGAAGCCGAGGTCGGTGAGATTCTCAGCGGAATCAGTTATACCAACTTCCTGGTGGAGTACGGCGGGCTGACTGAAGAGGCCGCGAACCTGTTTATCAAGACCACGCACGGATACTGGGGTGTGGGCGCCGACAGTCTTTCTGCCGCTGAGTGTATTTATGCGGGCCTTCCGATGATGCACCTGCTCGGCTATCCCGATTTTAGTGGAAGTGCCGATGACAACGCCGGGGGTGACGTTGCCATGTTCCCGGACGGCAACGCCTCGATTGCGCGTCTGCTGGTTCGGTCATTGATACCTGCTGTAGCGCCGGGTAGTGATGCCACTAACATCGCAATGGCCCAGTTTGATTATTCGCGGCTCGATGAAGCCAACAGCCCCGTCCGGTTGCGGCTTGAATCAACGGTGGTGAATGTCGTTAACAACGATGGGGGCACCAGCGTGTCCTATATAAATGGGGGCCAGGTGTTGCGCGTGAAGTCCAGGCATACGGTACTGGCCTGTTACCACTCGATCATCCCGCATTTGTGTCCGGATATGCCCCAGGCGCAGAAAGAAGCGCAGAAGTACCAGGTGAAACGCCCCCTGATCCTGACCAATGTATTGCTCAGGGACAGCAAGGCCTTCGACAAACTGGACATATCGGGTACTTATTGCCCCGGGCGTCTGCACGGTTCGATCTGGCAGGTTAAGGGTGTGAACACCGCCGGCTACCAACACGAATGGGATGATGCAGGTGCGGTGCCCATCATGTTCTGGGGTTCGGTTGCGCCGCCCGATGCGAGTGCCCAGATTAAAGAGCAACACCGTGCATCGCGAGCCATGCTTCTGGCTATGACCTTTGAAGATTTTGAACGTGAAGTGCGCACGGTACTTAACGGGATGCTCGGCCCTGCGGGTTTCGATGTGCAAAATGACATCCTCGCAATAACAGTTAACCGCTGGCCGCACGGTTATTCCTACGACTACCTCGACCTCTGGGACCCCGACTGGCCTGAAGGCCAGGCCCCCCACGAAATAGCGCGTCGAAAATTTGGAAACATCGCTATCGCCAACTCTGACGCCGGCGCCGACGCCTACACCCATGTCGCAATTGACGAGGCACACAGAGCCGTAAATAACCTGAGCAGCTAAGAAACAGCACGGGGATGGTACTATCCGTCTCCGAAGCCCTTCCAGTGGAGTAACAATGCTGGGTGAGGTGAATATGTGAGGACACATCATGTTTATGCGTATCTGGGTCATTGGATTGCTTTTTGTCTTCAGTTGCGGTGCGCGGGCTGAGGGACCCATGTCAGGCCTGCAGAAGCACGTAGCAGACCGCGAGCGGGCATTCGCCCAAACCATGGCGGATCGGGATGCCGCTGCTTTTGCTGAATTTGTATCGGTGGAGGGGATCTTCCTGGGCGAAGGAGAGCCTCAGCGCGGACGTGAAGCGGTCGCGACAGCCTGGGCACCTTATTTTGAAGGGGAAGTCGCGCCGTTTTCCTGGGAACCCGAAACCGTGGTGGTGCTCGATTCAGGCAGCCTGGCCCTGAGTACCGGGCCGGTTTATAACAGCGAAGGCAGCAAGGTCGCAATCTTTACCACCACATGGCGGCAGGAAGAACCGGGAGTCTGGCGTGTAGTATTCGACCGCGGCAATAAAGCCTGCGACGAGTAACGCTTCAGAGCCTAAAGGCGCCCAGCCGGGGTCTTTGTAACCAGTTTCCAGAGCTCCACGCCGAACCCGATTCCGCAACATGCAAGGTAAAAGCGTGCCTGGAGGTATCCGACAGGTTCTGTGAGAAGATGTACATGGTCTGCCACATCAAAGGGGCTCTCCCTTCAGATCATGATATGTCCAAGACTCATCCGAAACTTATCTATGAGTATTGTGTGAGTTATCACGTATCTGTTATGCTTTACTCATGAAAATGCCTATCACTCAAGAGCAGACCCTGGCGCTGGCCTTCGCTGCCAGCTGGAATCGACTGGAAAAACGCCTGGACAGTGTCCTGAGCTCCATTCGCGGTATCAGCTTCGCCGAGTACCGCCTGCTGCGAACCCTGTCGGACGCACCCAATTCTTGGGCCAGCCGGGTGGACCTTGCGCACTCGGTCGGGCTGACGCCTTCGGGGGTTACCCGCGCCCTGCGGCCAATGGAAAAGCTGGGTTATGTCACCACGGCAAAGAGCAAGCGTGACGCGCGGCTGGCGCTGGCCTCATTGACCCCGCACGGCCAGGACCTGGTTAATGACGCATCAGGCGTGGTGAACGACATCATGAAAACTATCCTGGAACGTTCCCGCAAGACACCGCCGCAGGTCGATGAAATGATCGAATTGCTGGAGGAATTTGGCCGCTAGGCGTCCTGCCTCTTTAACCGATGGTTTCACCAAATAAACGCAACCAGTTTTGGCCAAGAAGCCGTTCGATATTGCCTTCGCTCCAGCCACGGCCCTGCAGTACCTTCAAGACGTTGCGGAATCGATCGGTCGTGTCCAGTTCGGGTATCCACGGCGGCCAGCGCACTTCGTAACTTGGTTTGAAGTACTCCAGGCGGGGCTCATACCACTCTTCTTTTGTGGCCCAGGGTGAAATGCCCTGTGGCGGGAAATCAGAGGCAAGCGCGACGTGTTCAAAACCGGCGACCGAAACAGCGTGCTCGATGTGGTCGGCGTAGTGCTCAATCGTCGTTTCGCCGCCCGGGTCAGGCCCGATGAAATAACCCAGGGCACACATGCCGATGACACCGCCCTTTTCAGCACAGGCTTTCAGTGCCTCGTCGGTCTTGGCACGCGGATGCTCACGAATCGCAGCACAAAACGTGTGCGTCATGGCCACGGGTTTGGCGGAAAATTCGATGCCGTCCAGCGTGGTCTGGCGCCCGCAATGTGAAAGATCCACCATCACGCCGACCTGGTTCATCCGCTCGACTACTTCCACCCCGAAATCCGAGAGGCCTGCGTTAGTGCGCTCCAGGCAACCGTCGCCAAGCAGGTTGCGGAAGTTGTAGGTGAGTTGGAAACTGCGCATGCCGAGTGCGTGCAGCGCTTCTACGTTGTCGGCGTCGCCTTCCAGCATCATCGCATCCTGGAAATTCATCATCACGGCCGTGCATCCACTCGCTTTTGCCTGTTCGAAATCGGAAGCAGACAGGGCCAGCAACAATTGGTCACCATGTTCTTCAACCCGCTTGCGCCACATCAGAAGTTGGTCGATCGCGGTCTGCAGATTCTCCCGATCCAGGCTTTCGATGATCCCCGAGTAGCCAGCCTCCTTGAGCGCGACGAACACTTCGTCGCCCCAGTCCCTGCCAAAACAAAGCGCATCGATCACCATTGAGCGCTCGTAAATATCCCCGGCGGTACGCGCTGAAACCGGTGGAAACGTCGCCGCTACCGCTGCGCCCGCCATCCATTGCAGGGTTTGCCTTCTGGTTGCCATTCAGCGACTCCTTTGTTCAGGCCTGCACGAACACAGGTGCAAGGCATTGAGTTTGATCTTAAACTGGAAAACTCATGATTGCAGCAAACCCAATTTTCGCCAGGTTTTCCACGAGACTTATTTGCGTATCATTGCTGACCGCCTTTCTTTTCCCGATTCAAGGGTGCGCCCCTGAAAACGAGCCGGGCGCGATAAAGCACCCCAATGTACTCTTCATTTCACTCGATGATATGAACGATTGGGCAGGGCCGTTGGCAGGTCATGCCCAGGCCCTGACTCCCAACCTGGACCGGTTTGCTGAGCAGGGCGTGAATTTCACCCGGAATTACGCACCCAGCCCTGGCTGCAATCCATCCCGCTCGGCGATGCTCACCGGCCTTCATACGTATACGTCGGGGATGTATTCAAATTACCAGGACTGGCGAAAAGTACCTGAACTTCAGAACGTCCAGACCATCGGTCAGCAGTTTCGAAGCAACGGGTACTACACGGCTGGCGCAGGCAAAATATTCCACTATAACCAGGTTGACACCCTCGGCTGGGATGACTATTTCCCCAGCATCGAAAACCCCATGCCGGAAGATGATGCACCGGAAGTTGTCCCCGCTAACATGCCTGTGTTCCAGTACATGTACGATATGTTCGACTGGAGCGGCTTACCCGTTTCCGACGAAGAAACCGCCGACTATAAAACAGTTGCATACATCAGTGAGCAGCTCAACCAGGATCACGACAAACCATTTTTCCTGGCGGCCGGAATTTACCGTCCGCACCTTCCCTGGTATGTCCCACAAAAATATTTCGACCGGTTTCCACTGGAAGATATCCAGCGCCCGGAAGTGTTGCCGGACGATCTTTCGGACCTGGGACCGGTCGCACTTGAACTCATAACCAGGGGCGGAAACTACCATCAACATGTCGTTGAGGCCGGCCAGTGGGAAAAAGCCGTGCAGGGCTACCTGGCATCCATCGCCTATGCGGACGAAATGGTAGGCAGACTGCTGGAAGCACTGGAAAAAAGCCCCTATGCCGACAACACCATTGTTGTTATCTGGTCCGATCACGGCTGGCAGCTGGGGGAGAAAATGCACTGGCGCAAATTTGCGCTGTGGGAAAACGTGATACGCACCGTGATGATGGTCAAGGTGCCGGAAGGCCTTGAAAAAATGCCCGGCGGAAGCGCCAACGGACTGGCGACGGACAACCTGACCTCACTGCTGGACATCTATCCCACACTGGTGGATTTGTGCAATCTTTCCGGCAGAGACAATTTCGATGGCGTCAGCCTGCGGTCCATGCTGGCCAACCCACTGGAAAAAGTTTCGCGACCGGTGATTTCCACCTATGACTACGGCAGTTACTCCATACGTTTCGAAAACTGGCATTACATCCGCTATCTGGACGACTCCGAAGAGCTGTATGACCTCAATTCAGACCCTGAAGAATGGCATAACCTGGCGCCGGACCCGGCCTTCGTGGACATAAAGACCCAATTAACGGGCTTTATCCCGGCAGATCCGATCGATCTTCCCGAAGTTTCACTCCTTGAGCTGATGGATCATCACGTACCACCGTTTCGGTCCAGGGCGTATTTCTTCAGCGATGAGCGCAAGGAGTGGATGAAACGTTTTGAGCGGGTTCCAGATCAATTTCCGCACGAACAAAATTGAATAAACTGGTTGAAGCAAACACCACCCTTTGAATTATCACCAGATCCACCGGAGAACCCGATGCTCCTGTTCAACCCCAAAACCTACCGCGGCCAACACCCCGACACACACACCAACGAGATGCTGCAGGCCGTCACCGCCTGGTTCGAAGCCAAAGGCCTGAAGAGCCTCAAGCAGGACTGGCACGACAAAACCTGGAACCATGATTTTGTTGCCTTCATGAAGTCACAGCAGGTGCTGGCCACGCTGATGACACCGCAGGGTTACGGCGAGAACGCAGCCTGGAACACACTGCGCAACGTGGAGTTTGCCGAGATTACCGGCTTTTACGGCATCACTTACTGGTACACCTTCCAGGTGTCCATGCTGGGGCTGGGGCCGATCTTCAACGGCGACAACGAGCAGGTCAAACAACGCGCGGCAGCAACTGCTCAAAGACGGTGCGGTGTTCGCCTTCGGACTTGTCGGAACGCGAGCACGGCGCAGATATCTATTCTTCCAGCATGCAGCTGATTCCGCAGGCCGACGGCAGCTACCTGGCGCGCGGCAGCAAGTACTACATCGGCAACGGCAACGAGGCGGCGCTGGTCTCCACTTTTGGCAAGAACAGCGAAACCGGCGACTACGTATTCTTTGTCGTCGATTCGAAACACGAAAAGTATGAGTGCGTGAAAAACACCGTCAACGCGCAGAACTACGTGGCCGAGTACCGCCTGCACGACTACCCGATCAGTGAAGCCGACATCCTGAGCGTGGGCCGCAAAGCCTGGGACGACATGCTCAACACCATCAACTACTGCAAGTTCAACCTCGGCTTCGGTTCGATCGGCCTGTGCACCCACGCGCTTTACGAGTCGATCAACCACGCCGCCAACCGAACGCTTTACGGCAAGCAGGTGACCGACTTCCCGCAGGTCAAACGCCTGTTCACCGATGCTTATTGCCGGCTGGCGGCGATGAAGCTGTTTTCCTACCGTGCGGTGGATTACCTGCGCTGCGCCTCGCGCCGAGGACCGGCGCTACCTGCTGTTCAACCCGATCGTGAAAATGAAGGTGACCATGCAGGGTGAGAAGGTCATCGACGATCTGTGGGACGTGATCGCCGCGAAGGGTTTCGAGGCCGAGCCGTTCTTCGAAATTGCCGCCGTGGAAATCCGTTCATTGCCGAAGCTGGAAGGCACTGCCCACGTCAACATGGCGCTGATCGTCAAGTTCATGAAGAACTACCTGTTCGCGCCGGTGGACTACCCGGAAATCCCCCGAGCGCACCGATAGGCCGACGATACTTTCCTGTTTCACCAGGGGCCGACCAAGGGCCTGGGTGAAATCCACTTCCATGATTACAACCTGACCTACAGCCAGTTTGACCTGCCCAATATCGAGGTCTTCAAGACACAGATCAGAGGGCTTCCGCAAATTGCTGATGACGGCCGGGCCGGATGCAACAGCAGGTCCGCGACATCGATTACATGCTGAGCATGGGCGAGCTGTTCACGCTGATCGTTTACGGCCACCTGATCCTGGAAAAAGCCTTGATGGACGACACCGACACGGACCTGCTGAACCAGGTATTCGACGTGTTTGTGCGTGATTTTTCAGCCTATGCCACCGGCCTGCACGGCAAGCCGGGAAATACCGATGAGCAACGCACACTGATCCGCGAACTGATCATGGCGCCCGTAGCAAATCCAGACCAGTTCGAGCGGGTCTGGCGCGAGCAGGTATACGCACTCAACGGTCAATACGAAATGAGGGACTGAATTTCAGCAAGTAAGTTTTTCATTTTGAACTATGCTTTGTGGGTAACCCACAAGGCGAACATATGCGAAATACACTTTCGGCCCTGCTCCTGCTGCTCCTCTCACCCCTGGCTAACGCCACAGAATCCACCACTGCAGATACGCTTTTCGACCCTGACCACCTGATCCAGGTTGAGGTCATGATGGCGCCGGAAGACTGGCGGGAGCTGCGTATCAGCCACCGGATAACGGGGGAAAATTTCTCACAAATCGTCGAGAAACCCTACGAGTACTATCCCGCGAATATCGTGATTGACGGACTGGCGATCCAGGCCGTCGGCATCCGCAAGAAGGGCTTTTTTGGCTCGGCTATTTCCACCCGTCCCTCGCTGAAATTCAAGTTGGACAAGTACATTGATGATCAGAAGTTCGCCGGCCAGGACATGCTGACTTTCAACAACAACAACCAGGACCCCACCATGGCGCAATCGGTCCTGGTGTACGGGTTCATGAATGAGGCGGGCGCCAGGTCTCCGCGTGCCAACCTGGGCCGGATCATCGTCAATGGAGAAGACCTGGGGGTTTACACCCACGTGGAATCCGTCCGCAAACCCTTGATAAAGCGGCTGTTCGGAAAATCCAAGGGGGACCTGTGGGAAGGCTACGCCGGGGACTTTACCGAAAGCGATTACAACCGCATCGTTCACAAGTGGGGTAAAGACGACGATAGCGAAACCCTGCAGGCGTTGTATGACCTGCTGCAAAGCCCGGAACCCATTCCACTGGCCGCCTTTGAACAACTGATCGCGCTCGACGCATTCATCACCCTGTGGGCCAGCGAAGTCCTGATCGGCCACTGGGACGGCTACGCCAGCAACCGCAATAACTTTTATATCTTTCGCGAAAAAAAGTCGGGCTTATTTTATTTCACACCCTGGGGACCCGATTCCGCTTTCTGGGACCCTGGCCCGTTTCTGCCGAGTGGGCTGCCCAAATCGTTCAAGGCGCGGGGATACCTGTGTGAACGGCTGTGGGAATTACCGGAGGTGCGGACCCGCTACCGGGCCGAGATGCAGCGCCTTCTGAATGATGTCTGGGATGAAAAGAAGATGCTGGCGCAGTTGCAGAAGGTCCGTACCCTGGCCGAACCCTACAGCACGGTGCCACTGGCAGCGGTGGAGAAGGGCAGCCTGTCCATCGCCAAATATATCGATACCCGGCGCGCGCAAGTGCAGGCCGAGCTGGATTTGCCGGCGATCGACTGGCCCAATCCCAGCGCGGCTGCGGATCATGGGCCGGGCACGGACCTGGAGGTCTCCGGTGAGTTCACTTCAGTGTTCACTTCAGAACCCGCTGACAGTAACGTAATCGATTCCGAGTCCGCACTGTTTGCAACCATCCCGGACAGCCTGCTCGGAACCGGCGGGGCGAACATCGAATTCACGATAGATGGTGCTCCGAATCAACCTTTCACCCAATACGGTGTGCGTACCACGCCGGGCAACCCGGACTTTATCCGCAAGGGCTACCCGGTGATTGAAATCATTGCCCATTCGGAGTCGGGCCACCCGCCGTGGCGGCTGTCGCTGATCATGGACCCCCATCAACTGTCAGAAGGCAGGAACGAACTGGCAATTGATCATTTCACGGTCTGGGCCCAGCTGACCCAGGGCGAGCCGGATTCGGAAGAGGCAAAAACCAAGGCATTTGGTGTCAGCGGCACGCTGGTGCTCGACGAATTCTCGCGGGAACCCGGCGCCCCGGTTTCCGGCCGGTTTACGTTGAAAACAGGGGGGTTTTAATCGTAGTGTACCGCCAGCCAGACGGTTTCCTGTGACTCTAGCCGTGCAGCACCCTTAAGCACCAGCACAAACTCGTTTCTTTGCTGATCATACCAACCCTGCGCCGGAGATGTGTGCTCCCTGGAAACAATGCGCTCTATTTGAACATGGTCCGATTCAACCAGGGTGTCGAAGTGTTCTTCGGGGATCTGCGGCATAGCATGCGACGGGCTCCGCTTACCGGAGCCCGCCTTGTCTTCACGGTGTGTACCAGATCGGCGCGGTGTAGGCCCGTTCCTGTCCGATGGTTTCGGCTTCTTCGGGAATTTCGATTCCGAAGCGGAACGCATCGTAAACCACCCAGCGCGGGGTCGGGATTTCCAGCACGCGGGCGTAATAGAAGGCGCTCTGCTTCGAGTCGAAATCCGGATCGGTCCAGACTGTCGCCAAGCTCGGAGGCCCCGATCGTATTGGTCCAGTTGGCCGCAGCGATATCTACCGTGTTGCCCACCGGGGGCAGGTCGCCGTTGCTGTCCATTTCGCGTCCTGCAGACCAGGCCACGTTGTAGACTTTCTCGTGTGTCTTGCCCTTCGCGTCCAGCCAGCCCTTCACGATCTGGATGCGGTCAAGATTGGCGCCGATTGCATCACGCAGGGCATAGACCATGAAGGTGGGCGCGTCGGCATTGCCTGCCGGACGCAGGTCACCGCCCATCGGCACACCTTTTTCATAACCACGGAAAGCGGGCGCACGGCTGTTCAGATCTTCAGATGTATAGTCCCAACCACCGAAAAATCGCACCGTGATGCGCGGGCCGGTGGTGCCGTAAACTTCCTTGCGTTGCATCGCGTCCCAGATGGCTGCGCGGGTGTTCTCTTTAGCCCAGACGCCGGTGTAGCCGGAAGCGACCAGCTGGTACCCCTGAAACACACCGTTGTCTGTCTCGGTAAACGGGTGCATCATTCGCTTGGGTGATGGCTCGGCGTTGGTTGCCTTGCCAAAGAAATTTTCTTCCTCCGCAGTGGCTAGCGCCGTGTGGCTGTCGGTGGAGCCGATCAAGCCAAACTTGTAAGGGTTGGTGCCAAGCTTCTTCTCCAGCAGGAGGCCGTTCTTCAGTGCTTCACGGGCGTACTCGTACTGCAGCATGTCGTCGGTTTTGGCCTCGGACAGATCCAGGTTACCGGCATCCCAGGTTTCGTAATCGGCGAAGGCGTCATCAGGCGACAGCAGGGGATGTGCTTCGCCGTCGCCCTTGATCTGGGTAGCCTCGTACATCGGTTCCCAACGGGCACGTAACTCAACGTACTTTTTATCGAGCTTGCGGCCGGTGTACTGCTTGTCGACCGGAAACATGGTGCCGTTGGACAGGTTGCCGTTGTGGGCCAGTGCAAGGGCGTAACCACCGCTTTTGGCTTCATAGTTCTCCAGGTAGGCATAGAGATCGAGCGGGTCGGTCGAACCCATTGGTGCCTGGGTCGTATAGGGCACGACTTGTCCGGCTTTCTCACCACCTTCGCGGAAAATCACGTTACGGTGCATGTTGTTGCCCTTGTCCAACGAGGTCCATTCGAAGCCGATAAAGGCGGTGAACGAGCCCGGATCGTTGAAACGCTCGGCCGCATCGACCACTCTCTCCCAGATAGACGCATAGATTTTTCCGCCTGGCGAATATTCGGCCATCATTTCCGGATCAATCTTGCCTTGCGAAAATGTGGTGATCAGATCCAGCGCTGCGGCTACCGAAGCATCACCGCCCTGTTGCAGGCCATCGTACCAACGCTTGCCCTGCTCATACTTGATGATGTCCGGGTTGCCTGCGGCCATATCGCTGAAGAAGCCCATGCCATCTGAATGATCGGCGATCACCAGCCAATCAAGAGGACGGCCCAGTTTTGCCGGCTGGCCGCTGGATGCCGTGACCTGCTCGCCCCGCGCGAAGCGGTAGGCGTCGTCCAGACCCAGGCGTGCACCAAACAGGCCCGCATCCATTGAAAGGCCCGTGTGCAAATGGGTGTCACCCCAGAAAACCTGGCTGGGAAAGCTGCGCTCGGCATAGGGTGAATAGGCCTTGCCGGGATACAAGCCGGAAAGTGATTCTGCTGATGGTTCGATTTGTGCGAATGCGGATGTCGCCGAAACGGTGAGCAGCATCACGCAGAAGCATTTAAATCTGGGGGACATGGGGGAAACTCCTTGCAATAAAGTCGGTGGTTATTTCACCAGAATAAGCCATTCACGCCAGACTGGGTAGTGTGCGATAACATCCATGAACTACAATCATTTGATGAAAACCAAAACTGAAGTGAACCAGCAAAGACGCACACTCCTTACCGCCGCTGGAGCCGGTGTCCTGGCTGCTGGTTTTGGCGGCCTCGCCAGCGCCCGGCAAACCAACACTCTGCGCTGGGGCATCGTCGGAACCGGAGGCATTGCCCACAGCATGGCGCCGAGGATACTACAGGTAGCCAATGCCGAGCTGTCCGCAGTTTCCAGTCGCACGATGCAAAAAGCCCGCGCCTTTGCAGATGAGTTCAAGTTCGACAAGGCATTCGATTCCTGGAAGGAGATGCTCACATGGGATGGCGTGGACGCCATTTATGTCGCCACCCCAACCAGTGTTCGGGAAGAAATATGCGTAGCTGCAGCGCAGGCCGGTAAACATGTACTGGGTGAAAAGCCATTTGCCAACCTGCCTTCTTTGCAGCGAATTACTGCTGCATGCACAGCCAACGGGGTGGGTTTTATGGACGGAACCCATTTTCCACACCATCCGAGGACCGCACAGATCCAGGCAACCATGGCCGACAACGTGGGCTGGCCCTGGTCGCTGGATTCAGCGTTCCAGTTTGGACTGACAGACATGAACAACATAAGAATGAATCCAAAACTCGAGCCTTATGGCGCGATCGGCGACGCGGGCTGGTACAACATGCGGGCAGCGGCTGAATACCTGCCGGAAGATCTCGAGATCACATCAGTTGATGCCTACCTGCGCCGCGGCGAAACCGGGGCGGTGGTCAGCGCCAGCGGGGTCATCGTATTCAATGACGGCTCCACCACCACCTGGAACTGCGGATTCGAATCCGGTGCGGGCATCATGGACCTGAGGATTTCCGGCGCCAGGGGTGTCATCAAGCTGGATGATTTCCTGTCGCAGCGCTCATCTGACAATACCGGTGTCTACCAGTACCTTGCAGGCTGGGGAAATTCCGAAACGGTCGAGGTGCCTTCAGACAAGCCGGGGTCGGCCCTGATGTTCCAGGACTTTGCCGCCATGGTGGATGATCCCGGTTGGCGCCAGGCCAGCATCCGGGTCAGCGAGCGAACCCAGATGTTGCTGGATGCGATTTGGCAAAGCGCCCTCGACAACGAACAAGGGACCTTGTCCGGATGACGGGTAAAATACAGTCACTTGCGCGATGATCGCTGCTAACGTAGCCTGCACTTAGGGAAAACCAGGCAACGGATTTCCCCCATTCAACTGAGGATATTTCATTGAAAATTAAACTTTATACCTTTATTAGCGTACTGATTCTGGCCATGACGCTTTCAGCGTGTGGCAAAGACGAAGCGACATCTGCAGCAGACGGGGCCAAGGAAGCCGCGAAAGATTCGTCTAAAGCAGCTTCTGAGATGGTCGATTCAGCCGGCGAGACCGCATCTGATGCCATGGACGCAACGACTGATGCAGCCAAGGATGCCTATGACGCCACTGCAGATGCAACGAAAGACGCCTATGACGCCACTGCAGATGCAGCGAAAGATGCCTATGACGCCACTGCAGATGCAGCGAAAGATGCCTATGACGCCACGGCGGATGCAGCAAAAGATGCCTATGACGCGACAACTGACGCAGCGAAAGATGCCATGGACGCCACCAAGGAAGCAGCAGAAGACGCAACCGATGATGCCAAGGAAGCTCTGAAGGACAAAACTTCAGGGTAATGCCTGGCTGAAATCACCCCCGTTCACCCTCCCGGGTATACGAAAGGCAGTCATTGCCCGGGCCGGGTGAGCGCTGCCCCGCGGTGAATCAATTATTCGCACATGGCGGCTTCAAAGCACAGATCCTCGCCGCCAGCCGGGATTTTTCCGTTCTTGTCAAAAATGCCGGACATCCGCAAGTTGGCGATATCGACATCCTTTCGCCGGACACGGTGACCAGCGTGACGTGGTCGATGGCCATGTCCTTGGCCGGATTCTGTACGCCACCGGTGGTCGCCAGGCGAATGTAGTCCCGGCCGTAGCGCTGCTCATGCAGGTAGGAATGGACGTGGCCGTAAAACACGGTGTAAGGCCGGCCTTCGCAAGGCGGTTTCGATGGTTGAGAACTGCTTCTCGGCGGGACGCTCCCAGGCCGGCTTGTGCATCAGCAGGAAAGTCCATCTCACGTCCGGGTTTTGTTCGATCACTTCGCGGAAGTATTCAGCCTGCCGGGCACTGATCCGGCCGCTCTTACGCTCGGTCAGCTTACCGTATTCTGTGTCGGGCAACGCCTCCCAGCCCTTTTCGTCGATGATGCGGATGGCTTCGTCACGGATGTCAGAGATTTCCTTCTGAAACTCGGGCGGGTTGTCCTCGGTATCCAGCACCAGGAACAGCGTGTCCTTGTAGATGAAGTGGTAATAGCGCCGGCCGTAGCGCTCTTCCCACACTTCCCACATCCTGGGGTTGGTCAGGTCATGGTTGCCACCCGTGTAAAACACCGGGGCGCGGGCGCGATTGGCGCGCTGGTCAAATGACCCCCACTCCCTCGCTAGCTGGTCCTGGTCGGTGGTACCGCCCTCAATCAGGTCACCCACGTTGACGATGAACTCCGGCCGCAGCAGATTCAGCTGCGCAACGGCTACTTCGAACACGCCCGGGCGCTCGCCACCGGTCAGATCGGAAAAAACGGCAAACGTAAATTTTCCCTCATCGTTGTCGAAGTTACCGTGCGTCCAGGGTGTCAGTTCACCCGTCACGTCTGATTGAAATGCCGGTGCTTGAGGCTCAGCCGGCTGGACGGACCGGGGGCTGCCGGCGCAGGCGGATAACAGCAGCAGGGCTGCCAGGCAAGGCAGATAACGGGTGATTCTCATGCTCAGCCTTCCGCGATTTTCAGACGCCAGGTTTCCGGTCCGGATTTATGTACGGAGTCACCATTCACATCCACCGCTACCGTCACCGGCATATCCTGCACCTCGAACTCGTAAATCGCCTCCATCCCCAGTTCGGGAAAACCCAGCACTTTGGCTGACTTGATCGCCTGTGCAACCAGGTAGGCTGCGCCGCCCACCGCCATCAGGTAGACGGCCTTGTTATCGCGGATGGCCTCGATCGCCGCAGGACCGCGCTCGGCTTTGCCGATCATGCCCATCAGCCCGGTCTGTTCCAGCATGGTGCGGGTGAACTTGTCCATCCGCGTCGCCGTGGTCGGTCCGGCCGGGCCAACTACTTCGTCGCGAACCGGGTCGACCGGACCGACGTAGTAAATGAAACGCCCAGTCAGATCGACCGGCAGTTTTTCACCGGCGGCCATCATATCGACCATCTTCTTGTGAGCCGCATCACGACCGGTCAGCATTTTGCCATTGAGCAGCAAGGTATCACCCGGCTTCCAGCCGGCGATTTCTTCACGCGTGACCGTATCGAGGTTCACCTGTTTTACGTTACCGCCCGCTTCGCGGGCCACCTTTGGCCAGTCTTCCAGGCTGGGAGCTTCGAGATGAGCCGGGCCGGTGCCATCGAGCGTGAAATGGGTGTGTCGTGTGGCAGCACAGTTGGGGATCATGGCGATGGCCTTGTTGGCTGCATGGGTCGGGAAGTCCTTTACCTTCACATCCAGCACCGTGGTGAGGCCACCCAGCCCCTGCGCTCCGATGCCCAGGCGGTTGATCTTGTCGTACAACTCCAGTCGCAGTTCTTCGGAGCGGTTTAGCGCACCCCTTTCTCTCAAATCGTGGATGTCGATCGGGTCCAGCAAAGCTTCCTTGGCCAGGATCATGGCTTTCTCAGCCGTACCGCCGACGCCGATGCCCAGCATGCCGGGTGGACACCAGCCGGCGCCCATCAACGGGACCATTTGCAAGACCCAGTCGACCAGTGAATCTGATGGGTTGAGCATCGCGAACTTGGTCTTGGCTTCCGAGCCGCCCCCCTTGGCCGCCACGTGCACTTCCAGCTTATCGCCAGGAACGATCTCGTAGTGGACCACGCAGGGCGTATTGTCACCGGTGTTCCTGCGCGCGCCGTCCGGGTCTTCCAGGATCGAGGCGCGCAGCTTGTTGTCCGGGTTCATGTAGGCGCGGCGCACACCCTCGTTGACCATGTCCGTCACGCTCATATCGCCTTCCCACTGCACGTTCATGCCCACGTGCAGGAACACGGTAACGATGCCGGTGTCCTGGCAGATCGGCCGTTTGCCCTCCGCGCACATACGTGAATTGATCAGGATCTGGGCCATGGCGTCTTTCGCCGCCGGATTGGCTTCTTTTTCATAGGCTTCGTTCATCGCGTGGATGAAATCAACCGGGTGGAAGTAGGAAATGTACTGGAGCGCATCGGCAACGCTCTCGATCAGGTCGCTCTGGCGGATTACGGTGGTCATGGTTGGGGTCTCTGTTGGTTCGTTGATTTCATGCCGTGGATGTCTCTGCTTCTGTACGGATTGTTTGTTGAGGCGTCACCAGTCCTTGAGCGGATAGTTGATGGGTGATTCTGGCGGCCAGACCGTAGGCGAGGCTGACGCGGATGACATTGCGGCGTTTAAGTTCCTGAAAAACCCCCATGGTCCCGGCTGTCAGCGACTGCCCCTCCATTATGTGGCGCATCCATTCTGCCACAGGTTGGGACAGGTCACCGCCGGAACGGCAGGGTTCACAATTTGTGTGCTGTGATTATCTAGTCAGAGTCAGCTTTTTGGGCACCATGGCGCTCGGCCTGGTGTTTGGCGAATTCCTCGGCGTTGATGCAGCCGTCTCCATCCAGGTCCAGGTCACCAAAGGTCGGCATCTTCATGCCTTTTCCGTGCTGCTGTCCCTTGTGCATGCCCTTGCCATCACCTTTGCCGCGCTGCGCGTGCATGGCTTTGCGATGGGCTTTTTGGCCGACGATCAGTTCATCCTCGCTTACCCGGCCATCGCCGTCCGTATCCAGATCACTGAATGTCGGGGCGGTCGCGGCACCCTTCATGGGCCTGCCGGCTTCTGCCATCGCTTTCATCCGGGCAGCCTTGGTTGTATTGAACTCATCTTCACTGACAAAACCGTCTCCATTTGCATCAAATTCTGAAAATGGAGGCGGCCCTTTACGCATTGGGGTGTCGGCTTTCGCAACAAACGGCAGCATCGCAACCGCGATTATCATGGAGACTATCAGGATGACCTTGAACGCGGCCTGGTCTGGACTTTTCATGAGCATACTCCACCAAAATATTCGCCTATGTTCTGCGCTTTGCTGACAAGATTCATTGATCTGGAGCAAATAAGACGCGACCAGGAAGGCCGGCCTTCAACTATCGGTTTACCCCGGGAATTTTTCGCCTTGCCATGTTTCCTGTGATCTACTGGGCGGAAATCCGTTCCCTAATGGGTGCATGCACTTAATCCGGAGCACTGGATCATGTTCGGAAACCTTCTGCCCTTCCTGATGTTCGGCATCCTCGCGGCTGCCGTGCTCAGCAAGCCCCTGTCGCGACAGCCCTGGGTTTCACTGCCCGTAGCGCTGGTTTTGCTGGGGTTTGTCTCGTCTGAGATCTGGGTGGCGTTTGGCATGGACACGGGCCTGCGCTGGCAAATTCTTCGTGACCTGGTGTTTTACCTGTTACTGCCCATCCTGATATTCGAGGCAGCCATCAACGTGGACACACAAAGATCGCGACGCGAAGGCCCGCTGATTGGCCTGCTGTCAATTCCATTATTGTTGGTAGCCGCGGGCCTGGCTGCAGCCATCGTCCTGTTACTCATGGGTCCGGCACTGGGTGGCAGCTGGGCACTGGCGCTGCTGATCGGATCGATGATTTGCGCCACCGATCCAGCCATGATCTCGGGTGTGCTGCATGGCAGTGGCCAGCGCGTAGGGCTGATCCTTGAGGGCGAGAGCCTGATCAACGACGCCACCACCATCACCATGTTCGTGATGATTTCCAGTCTGCTGGTCATGCCGGGAACGGAAATCACCGGGTGGGTGGTCGTTGGACGATTTGCTTTGGTTCTGCTGGGTGGCGCGGCCATTGGCGTGACCCTGGGCTGGCTGCTGGATCTGGTCATTGCACCAGCCAACGATAAAGTTCTTTCTACCTCGGCCACACTGGTGCTGGCGTTCTCGAGCTTCTGGATCGGTGAGCACCTGCTCGGCTTCAGCGGGGTGGTCGCAACATTAACCGCCGGCCTCACAGTGGCCTGGCGACAACGCCGCCACCGCTCGGAAGAAGACATCGCTTTTGCCCTGGACTCCTGGCAGATACTGGGGTTTTGCGCCAACGCAATGCTGTTCTTCGCGGTCGGGATGAGCATTAATGTGCAGATGTTCCAGGACCACTGGCTGGCCATGCTGGTGGGGATCGTGGCAGCCACGGCTTCGCGCGCGGTCATCATCTTCCTGGGAGTGGGGCCGATTTCCTATATACCAGGCGTTGGCAAACTGGGATTCAGGGAACAAAACCTGTTGATGTGGGGCGGAATACGCGGCGCTGTTGCCATCGCACTGGCCCTGTCGCTCAGCATTGAAATCCCCTACTGGTACACGATTCAGAGCGCCGTGTACGGAGTGGCCCTGTTCAGCCTGGTGGTACAAACTCCGTTGTTGCTTCGCGGAGTGCAGAAAAATGCACGCTCATGACACCCTCGTCCTGGGCGCCGGTGCAGCCGGCCTGATGTGCGCCATCAGCGCGGCGCAACGCGGCCGCAAGGTGCTCGTACTCGACCGTTCCAATAAAATCGGCAAGAAAATACTGATGTCGGGCGGTGGCCGCTGTAATTTCACCAACCTGCACGCAAGCCCGGAACGGTTCCTGTCGGGCAATCCTCATTTTTGCAAGAGCGCACTCAGCCGCTACACGCAGTGGGACTTTATCGAGATGGTTGAACGGCACGGGATTGAGTACTTCGAAAAAGAGACCGTCAACGGCCTCAGCGGGCAGCTGTTTTGCCGCCAGTCTTCGAAGCAAATTGTCGCCATGTTGATGGCCGAATGCGAGAAAGCCGGCGTAGAAATCCGCACCCGTTGCGAAACTACCGGGGTGGCGCATAAGGACGGCTTCCACCTGGACAGCAACCAGGGTGAATTCAGCGCGGACTCACTGGTCGTGGCCTGTGGCGGGCTGTCCGTACCGAGCCTGGGCGGCTCGGGCTTTGGTTATCAACTGGCGGAGCAGTTTGGATTGCGCCTGCTACCGACCTCGGCGGGCCTGGTGCCGCTGACATTCTCAGACAGCCTGAAAGAGATGTTCGGCCGGCTGTCGGGAGTTTCCTGCGAAGTGGTGATTTCCAACCAGCGGGCCTCGTTTCGTGAGGATATGCTGTTTACCCACCGCGGCCTGAGCGGCCCGGCGGTGCTGCAGATTTCCAGCTACTGGAAGCCGGGTGAAACCGTCGAAATCAACCTGTTGCCGGAGAGGCAAGCAGCGGCGCTGTTACTTGACTGGAAAAGCAGCCATCCCCGCTCGCTGCTGCGTACGCAGCTGGCCACCCTGCTGCCGGGGAAACTGGTCCACGAACTCGAATCACTGCACTGGCCCGAAAATCGTGAAAAAGCGCTGGCCGACTGGCCGGATCGACTGCTCGAGCAGCTTGCCGGCCAGCTACAGGCCTGGAAGCTCAAGCCCGCAGCCACCGAGGGTTACCGAACAGCGGAAGTAACGCTGGGTGGTGTGGATACCCGCGACTTGTCATCCAAAACGATGGAATCCCCTGTCTCCGGGCTGTTTTTCATCGGCGAAGTCGTCGATGTCACCGGCCACCTGGGAGGCTTCAACTTCCAGTGGGCCTGGTCATCCGGCTACGCGGCCGGACAGGTTGTGTAAAAAAGAAGGGACGAACCCCGCTTCCGAAAATCGCACAATCCGAAAGCGGAGCCCGTCCCTTCGGCGCACCCGGGAAGGGTCAGAAACTGGTTGATCGCACTTCAGCGTTCTCGGCACTCAGGGGCACATCCACCAGCCGGCGCACTCTGCCACGTCCATCTACAACGCAATCTGCGCGTGCAACGACTTCCTGGCTGGCGGGGTCCCGGGCATCGAGGTGAAAGGTCTCGCGTTTACGCATCCGCGCATTCGATCCATCACTCTCGGGGTTCATGCGGTAGCCCAGCGGCTTGCCGTTTTCACTGGCGAGCACGCTCACCATGGCATCCGCACAGGCGTCCAACGCGGCCTGCGTGGAAGCGGCGTGCACGACTGAAAGGCGTCACGCTAATGGCGAGGGCGCACCCTATGGTTAAAAGTTTTCGGTTGTTCATAACATCTCTCCTTTATCTGTGGTTGATACATCACAGGTACGAAGATTAGAGACAGGCAGGGCAAGCGACAAACGGGTTTTTTAGCCGTATAGCGTAGTTTTTTTCATTCGTCCGACTGGAACTCTTCAACAATCCACTCAACCAGCCGGGCCACTTCCTCGCGCTCATGCTCTTCGGCACGATGGGCGACATAGAATTTCTCTTTTGTTTCCACCTGGTCACCCAGGGCGCGAACCAGGGCGCCGGACTTAAACCATCTTTCACTCAGCGGCCAGGATACGAGCGCCACGCCGTGACCCTCTGCAGCCGCTTGTACAACCGCCGACATGGAATCAAAACGATAGATCTGGCCTGCCTCGGGGGGTGGAATACCCAGCGCTTTCGCCCAGTTCACCCACGAATTGGGACGGTTCTCATGCACGATCAACGTTCGTCCATCGAGATCTGAAAATGACGAGAACCCAAACTTCTTTTTTAGCCCAGGTGAACAAGCCGTCATGGTGCGGCGTGAAAAAAGTGGAATTGTCTGCAGATCCGGCCAGTCTCCCGCCCCAAGCAGAATCGAGAGATCGGCGTCCGCCGGGTGCACTTTCATCATGCTGGGCTGGGTCATCACGCGGATGTCGGTGTTCGGCATCAGGGCCTTGAACTCGCTCAGTTTCGGCAGAAGCATTTCACTGGCAAAGAAAGGCGGGACACACAGCCGGATCACGCTACGCCCGTATTGTGCACGCAATTGGTGCGTCTCTGCCTCCAGGCGTGCAAACATGCCGTCCAGAAATTCGAAGTAAATCTTGCCCGGAGCGGTCAGTTCGAGCGCACGTGTCTTGCGCACGAACAGGTTGATGTCGAGATAGGCTTCCAGTTTCTTGATCTGGTGACTAACCGCTGAAGCGGTGATACACAGCTCATCTGCGGCCAGCTTAAAGCTCAGATGCCGCCCGGCTACCTGGAAAGTGCGCAGGGCTTTAAGTGACGGCATCCGGGTTGTCGTATTCATATTCATGAACGGTATATAGATGCAATTCCTGTGCCACCGGCAATTGGGGCGAGCTATTTGTAGCCGGCCGCCTGCAGCAGGAATAAGCGGGCGTAATGCCCATCCAGTTCCATCAGATTTTCATGGCTTCCGCGTTCGATGATCCGGCCGTTTTCAATGACGACAATCTGGCTGGCCATTCGGACGGTTGAAAAGCGGTGCGAAATCAGGATTGCAATGCGGTTCTTTGTCAGCTTGCGGAAATGTTCGAAGATGGTGGCCTCGGCTGCCGCGTCCATGGCGGCGGTGGGTTCATCCAGTACCAGGATATCTGCCTCGCTGCGCATGAAGGCGCGCGCCAGGGCTATTTTCTGCCACTGTCCGCCGGACAATTCCTGCCCGCCTTTAAACCACTTGCCCAACTGGGTCTGGTAAGCCTCCGGCAGGTCCGCGATGATTTCGTCCGCCATGCCCTTTTCGGCGGCCTCCTGCCAGCGTGCCTGCTCACCAAAATAACGCACATCACCCGCGCCAATGTTCTCACCCACCAGGAACTGGTAACGGGAAAAGTCCTGGAAAATTACTCCGATTCTCTGGCGCAGCGCATTTTCATCCCACGCTTCCAGGTCCATGCCATCCAGCAGGATGCGACCCTGGTCCGGACGGTAAAGCCGGGTCAACAGCTTGATCAGAGTGGTCTTACCGGAACCGTTTTCGCCCACCAGGGCCAGTGATTCACCGGGTCGAATATGCAGGTCGATATCGCTCAGGGCCGGCCGGCCGGCGCCGGGATAGGTAAAACTCACGCCCTCGAAACGAATGCCATCGTCCGGCAGGGGGCCCTCAACCGATTTTTCTGAAGAAGCCTGGTCGGGCCGGCCGGTCGGGGTCTCCAGGTATTCATAGAGTGTAGACAGGTAGAGGTTGTCCTCGTACATGCCTCCGATGGCGGTGAGAATGGCGGCAACGGCCGACTGGCCCTGGCGGAACAACATCAGGTACATCGTCATCTGGCCCAACGTGATGCGGCTCAGCACGGCTGCAGCTGCAATCCAGGCATAAGCGCCATACAAAGCCACCGTGCCGATCAGGCCCAGCACAAAACCCCAGCCGTCACGGCGGATCGCCAGTGACCGGTCGCGCGTGTACAACCGCTCAAAAATATCGCGGTAGCGTTGCAGCAGTAATGGCCCGAGGCCGAACAGCTTGACCTCTTTGACGTTGTCCTCTCGCGCCAGCACAGTTTCAAGGTAGATCTGCATGCGGGTATCGGGCGAGCGCCAGCGGAACAGCGTGAAAGCCTCCCCGGAGAAACGGGTTTCGGCAATGAAACTGGGCAGGCCGGCAACAACCAGTATCGCTACGGCCCAGGGTGAGAACTGCACCAGCAAAACGGCGTAACTGATCAGCGAAATCAAGTTTTGGGCCAGCCCGAAGGTGCGGTTGACCAGTGACAGCGGCCGGCTGGAGGCCTCGCGCCGGGCCCGCGTGAGCTTGTCATAAAACTCCGAATCCTCGAATTGGGACAGCTCCAGCGTCAGCGCCTTTTCCAGGATCATCACGTTGACCCGCTGCCCCAGTTGGGCCCGCAGCAAAGCCTGGCACAGTGAAATCCCACGTTGGGCGCCGGCCAGCGCCGCAACCACCAGGCCTTCCAGCAACACCAGGCTGAACACGGCCTGGAAATCCGCGGTACCACTGTCTTTATAGACCTGCGAGGCAGCCACCACGGCGTCGATGATCAATGCGCCTACATAGGCCATACCGGCAGGCAGGACACCGGCAGCCAGCGTCAGAATTCCAAGAAAAACGGTCAGTTTACGGCTGGTGCTCCAGACCAGCTCCAGGGCCCGCCGGCTATAGCGAAAAACGCCGAGGAAACTGCGGTGCTGCGAGCCGTCTGCTCCGCCGCTTTCTGATGTATGAGGTGGGTGAGCCATGGCCTTGCCTACCCGTGCAGGTAGATATGACCCTTGTTTCGCAATAGCGCTTTTGCTTCGCGCCAACCGGGATAGAGCTGTTCCTGCAAGGCATAAAAAGCCCTTCCGTGATTGTGCTCCCGCAAATGGCAGACCTCGTGCACAACGACATAGTCAATGCACTGTGGCGGTGCTTTGATTAAATGGGGGTTTAGCGTAATACGGCCTTTTGACGAGCAACTGCCCCAGGTCTTCTTCATCAATCGTAAGCGCATGTCCGGCACATTGCCGCCTGTCCACGGCGCTGCCCGGCAGGTTGCCGCCAAGCGTTTGGCAAACTCTGAATATGCACGCTGACGGTACCAGCCGGCCAGGCTGCTGCGTACCGCATCGCTGCCGGTATCGGGCAAAGCCATATCAATCTGCCCACCAGACAACTCAACGAGCGCGCGTTTACCGGGTCGATGATGAATATTGAGCGTGTATGCCAGCCCCATGAACAGGTGAGGTTCCCCATCGACATAACGAAGCTCGGGCAAATCGCGTTGCCTGGCGCGCGCGTCAACCAGAAAACTCGCAACTCGCGGGGCCCTGCCCTGCAGCGCGCTGTGGATTGCCCTGCGGCTCATACGCCGGGGTGCGACCACCTGCAAACCGCCCTGCGGGTCGATTTCAAGGTGAATCCGGCGAGTTACCGCTGGCCGGTGGACAATTTCAAAATCGATGACCTGGCCATTGTTGTTGATGCTGTAACGTTTCATCAGAAAACGAAGTCTAACCGAGAAGCGCTTGTTAATCGTGCACACGCGACTAAACTTAAGCGGTAAAACCACGAACAACCGGAGATTTGCCGCGTTGACCAAGAGATTTCTGTTCACTGTCCTGTTTCTTTGCGTCATGCCATGGCAGGTATCCGCCGGGCAACTCGAAGACCTGCTGGCACGCAATGCCAAAGCCGTCGGTGGTTCGGACAACTGGGCGCTCATCTCGAACGTGCGAATTCAACTGGATATCGAGGAGCCGGATTTCAAAGTAAGCGCCGTCTACGTGGCCACCCGACAGGGCAGCATGCGCATCAACATCCAGTTGAATGGAAAAACGATGTTCAGTGAAGGGCTGCACCAGGGGCAGGCCTGGAAGTGGACGCCCGAAGGCGGGGCCAGGCAGCAGGACGAGGTTTCCGCTGCTGCCTTGCGTCACGGCATCCAGTTTCCCGGGCGCTTTTTCACCCTTCAGGAGCTGCATCAAAACGGCACCCGGGTAACGCTGGAAGGCGACTTGTTTGAAGACGACCGCCGCCAATGGCGCGTGCGTGTCACGCTGGAAGACGGTTTCAGCAAGGATTACTTCATCGATGACGAAACCGCGATGGTGGCCCGGGAGCACGACCGGCGCGCTTTCCATCCGGCAGCAGATCCCGACGAGATCCCGATTGAAACCCGCAAGGAAGAACCCGCCTGGGTCGCAAATACGCTCTACTTCCGGGTCAGTAGGAACATCAACCTTGCGACAGGAGAATGGCTGGCGACAACGACTGTGCAATCGGCCGAGCGCAACGTTGAAATCCCCGAAAACTATTTCCTTCCGCCATCTGTGCCAAAATAGGGGCAACGGATCAACCTCTGCAACGAGAATTCCTGTTGAAAAAAAAATCTGAACCGCCGGTCACACTGGGCTGGCGAGAATGGGTGTCTCTGCCCGCTCTGGGTATCGGGCAGATCAAGGCAAAAATTGACACGGGGGCCCGTACTTCAGCACTCCATGCTTTTGCAATCGAAGAGCTTGAGGTCAACGGAAAACCCTGTGTGCGCTTTAAAATTCACCCGATCCAACGCGACAATGAGACGGTCATTGAGTGTCTAGCCGAGGTGGTCGACCAGCGCGTCGTCAGCGACTCAGGTGGACACAGGGAGAAACGCTGGGTGATCCAAACGGACGTGGTCATTGGCCCCCATTCCTGGCCCGCTGAATTTACGCTGACCTCACGCGATGACATGCTGTTCCGGATGCTGTTGGGCCGAACGGCCATGAATCACAAAGCCTGCGTAGATCCTTCCCGATCCTATGTTGTGGGTAAAAAGCTCGCCGAACCGGCTGGCGAAAAGCAGGAGAGTGCCAATGACAGCTAACAAACCGATCACCATTGGAGATGTCACGGTCAAGCCCGGTCAGCGCGTCAATGTCAATCTGCCGATTGCCAACCTGTACACCTCGACATCTCTGCATATGCCGGTGAAGGTATTGTGTGGCCGCCGCGCCGGCCCGGTCATGTTCGTTTCTGCTGCGATTCACGGTGATGAGCTCAACGGTGTCGAAATCATCCGGCGCCTGCTCAAGCGAAAAGCGCTGCGCTCACTGCGGGGTACCCTGATTGCCATTCCCATCGTCAATATTCATGGCTTTATTGACCAGTCACGCTACCTGCCCGACCGGCGTGACCTGAACCGGTCATTCCCCGGCAGCCCAAAAGGCTCGATCGCAGCCCGGCTGGCGCATAACTTTCTGAATGAAATTGTGCTGAAATCTGAAATCGGCATCGATCTTCATACCGGCGCGATCGACCGTTCAAACCTGCCACAAATCAGGGCAAACCTGGACGAGCCCGGTATCAGCGAACTGGCCGAAGCTTTTCGCGCCCCGGTGGTTGTCAATGCCAGCCTGCGGGATGGCTCTCTGCGTGCCTGTGCTGCCGGACACAACATCCCGGTACTGATTTATGAAGCGGGCGAGGCTCTGCGCTTTGATGAGTTGAGTATCCGGGCGGGTATTCGCGGCATCCTCAACGTCATGCGGAAGCTGAACATGTTGCCAGCATTGAAAAACCGACTACCCGGCAATGCGGTCATCGCACGCTCGACCAGCTGGGTGAGGGCCTCTACCAGCGGTATTGTCACCGCAGCGGTCGCGTTGGGCACGCGGGTCAAAAAAGATGACCGGCTGGCGCTGATCAGCGACCCGCTGGGCGACCTGGAAGAAGAAATCTGTGCCCCGTTCGACGGAATCGTCATTGGCTCCAGCAAATTGCCACTGGCCCACGAAGGAGACGCCCTGTTCCACCTCGCCGCATTCAGCAGCGTAGGACGGGCCGAGGGCGTCGTCGAAGAATTTGCAGCCATACATGACCCGGCCCTGCGGCGTACCGTAGAGCCCAACCTATTGGAGACATAAATTGAAGATTGTTATTCTTTCTACCAACCCAAAACTGTATTCAACCCGCCGACTGGTGGAGGCTGGTAAGGAGCGGGATCACGAGATGCTCGTTCTGAATCACCGCCGCCTTTACATGAACATCACCAGCATGCGCCCCAGCATTCACTTCAAAGGCGAAGCAGTTGAAGGTGTGGATGCGATCATTCCGCGGATTGGCGCATCGGTGACTTTCTACGGGTCCTCCGTCGTTCGTCAATTTGAAATGATGGGCGTCTACTCGGTAGCTGAGTCCGTCGCGATCACGCGATCACGCGACAAACTGCGTTCCCTGCAATTGCTTTCCCGAAAAGGCATCGGCCTGCCCGTGACCGGTTTTGCGAACTCTCCCGACGATACCGAAGACCTGCTGAACTTTGTCGGCGGCGCACCGGTGGTGATCAAACTGCTGGAAGGCACACAGGGTGTAGGCGTGGTGTTGGGTGAAACCCGACAGGCGGCAGAAAGCGTGATCGAAGCTTTTCGTGGCCTCAATGCCAACTTCATGGTGCAGGAGTTTATTAAAGAAGCCGGTGGTTCGGACATTCGCTGCTTCGTGATCGGTGACAAAGTCGTGGCCGCCATGAAACGGACCGGTCAGAAGGGTGAATTCCGCTCCAATCTGCACCGGGGAGGCTCTGCCAACCTTGTGAAAATTACGCCCGAAGAGCGCTCAACCGCCGTCCGCTCAGCAAAAATCATGGGGCTCAATGTGGCCGGTGTTGACTTGCTACGCTCAAATCACGGACCGGTGGTGATGGAAGTCAACTCCAGCCCCGGCCTTGAAGGGATCGAAGCCGCCACCGGCAAGGATATAGCCGGCCTGGTGATCGAGTTCATCGAGAAGAACGCACGGCCCGGGCGCACCCGTTCGCGCGGTACAGGCTGAACAGGTAAGGGGTCCGCAAGCGGACCCCTGTTCCCGACCTCACGTGGGGTTTACCAGACACGTCTGACCGTTACCTTAGCAACCGGGTTGCGGTAGTCGAAAACCTCGGGCGCGAGATCGCCGATGCCATGAATGCCATTGGCGACATGGACATAACCTTCTCCACCAGCGGCCGATGAGCCTTCCCCACCGCATACCGGACCGGGGATGTTGGCGCATAACTCATCGTTCAACTCTGTTCCGGCGTCATACGCTGTGGCCATTTTGGTCGTTTCCCAGCGCGGCAGATAGACGGAATCGATAGCAACAATCGTATCGTGCGTCGGGATCATCATCGCGGCAATGCTCAGCCGGTTGAAGTACCTGCCGCCTTGAATCCTGATGGTTACCGAGTCACCGGGCTCCAGCAGCGCACCGTTGGTTGCCGTGTCTTTAACCAGCGTGGGAAGCGAGTCGAGCAAGTCTTTCAGTGGCATGATATTTCCACTTTCAGCCAGCGTACCCAATTCGTCGATGGCCGGTTCTCCAAGCTCAAAAAATGAAATATCGGACCTGTGGGTTGCGACCAGCGCCGGGGTAAACGTCTGTCCGGCAGTAATATTGGTGATGGTTACGTCATAGCTCCTGGTGTGGCCTGCAAAGGCGGAACCACTGGCTAATAGGGCGGCAATCAATATAAGTGCTGTCTTTTTCATCTGCTAACTCTCCTTTTCAAAAATGACTATTCGATTTCCGGGGTGGGCTCTTGTCCCGATGTTTATTGTGGAAACGAAGGTTCACAGGCCTATCACGCAGCAAGCAATGGCTATGTGGCTGGAATGACTGGGTTTTTTGTCGAATGAATTATTCGCCGTGATACTTTCGTTAGATTTCTGGTCTACTTTTTCAGGCAGGGATCGAGACGGAACAGAGAATGAGCAAGCGAAAAGTACTGGTTGTCGAGGACGAACGGGACATCGCCGAACTACTGGCCCTGCATTTGCGTGACCTGGATTGCGACATCACGCTGGCCGATGACGGCCACGCAGGAATGCGCCAGGCCTTTTCCAGCGACTGGGACCTGGTCATTCTCGATCTTCGTCTGCCCGGTCCGGACGGGCTTAGCATCTGCCGGGCCTTGCGACGCGACTCCCGTTACGTACCCATCCTGATGCTGACCTCGAAATCCTCGGAACTGGATCGCGTGCTGGGGCTGGAACTCGGCGCGGATGACTACGTCACCAAGCCTTTCAGCATTTCTGAATTGATGGCCCGGGTCAAAGCCATTTTCAGGCGTGTTGAGTCGCTGGAGAAACGCTTTCCCGGCGGTGCGGAATCTTTGTCCATTGGTCCGCTGAAGATAGATACCAGCGGTCGCCAGGTCCTGGTCAATAATGAGCCTATGTCGTTGACGGCTCGCGAATTCGACCTGCTGCTGCACTTTGCCCGCCACCCCGGTCACGTCTTCAGCCGGGCACAGTTGCTCGACAGCGTCTGGGGCTACGGCCATGACGGCTACGAACACACGGTCAACTCGCACATCAATCGCCTGCGCTCCAAGATTGAACCAGATCCGGCCCAGCCGGAGTTCATCGTCACCGTGTGGGGCGTTGGCTACAAACTGGATGCACACCCACAGGTGCACGCAGCATGAGTAGTTTATTTGCCAGGCTGAGTGCGGCATTGCTGCTGGTCGTAGCGCTGATCGGCGGTGGCTTTTTTCTGGTCGAGCAGGTCAGCACACGTTTGTACTACGAGGAAATAACCCAGCGACTGAACGCCTCGATCGCCATGTACGTGACCGGTGAAATGCAGCTGATCGAAGAGGGTGCGGTCAACGAGGACGCCCTTTCGCTGTTGGCACAGCGCGCCATGATCATCAATCCCACGGTAGAGGTTTACCTGTTGGATACCGACGGAGAGATTCTGGCCCACGCGATGCCACCGGAATCGATCCAGACCAACCGTGTTGCGCTCGAGCCGTTACTGGATTTGATAGGAGGTGAAACCGAAATGCCGCTGCGCGGCACCGATCCGCGCAACCTCGACCGGCAGAAGATCTTCTCAGCCCACCCGGTTATGCATAACGACATTCTGCAGGGCTACCTGTACGCCATCCTGGGCGGGCAGAAATACGACGAACTGGCCGACAGTGTGCGTGGCAGCTACGTGCAGAAACTCAGCCTGGGCGCGTTGATTGCCATTGTTCTTGCGGCTTTCCTGGTCGGCCTGCTGGTTTTTGGCCTGCTGACCCGCCGCCTCACCCGCCTGACCGAACGACGTCAGCGTTTCACCGATTCCGGTTTCGATCCGGAACTCATCGAGACCCTGGCGAAATACTGGCTCAAAGCCACAGGCCCAGGATGAGATCGGCCAGCTGAGAGAAGCGTTTTCGGCCATGGCCAACAAGATCCGCGAACAATTTGAAGGCCTGAAAGAAACCGACCGCCTGCGCCGCGAACTGGTCAGCAACGTGTCCCACGACCTGCGTACTCCACTGGCATCCATGCACGGCTACGTCGAAACCCTGCTGCTGAAAAACGACACGCTGAGCGAACCGGAACGCCTGCGCTACCTGGAAATCACCCGCAAGCACTCGCTCCGCCTGGGACAGCTGATCGGCGACCTGTTCGAACTCTCCAAGCTCGACTCGGCCAGCATTCAGCCAACGCTGGAACAATTTTCGCTGGCTGAGCTGCTACAGGATGTAACCCAGGAATTTGAGCTGGAGGCAGAAAAGAAAGGAATCCTGATCGAAGTAAATGCGTCAAAGGAAGCCTCCATGGTGCATGCGGATATCGGCCTGATGCAGCGGGTGCTGGAAAACCTCTTGCGCAACGCTGTGCGCTACACGCCGGAGGGCGGGACCATATCAATCAGCCTGGATAAAAAACCCGGCTGCGTCGCGGTAGCAGTGGCTGATACCGGATGTGGCATCGCCGAGCATGAACTCGAGCGAATTTTTGACCGCTTTTACCGCTCGGAACAGGGCGAAGAAGAGCGCTCCAATTCGGCCGGTCTGGGTCTGGCTATCGTCAAGCGCATCCTCGACCTGCACGGCAGTCGCATCACCGTCAGCAGTGTGCTCAACCAGGGCACGCGTTTCGAATTCGATATTCCGGCACGTGCTGCCTGATCAGGCCAGCCGGATGCACATGGTGCCGATTTCCTTGTAAATAATGGCCAATGGCTTTTTGTTGGATATCGTGATGATTTTGCGGCCACTGCCGTACAGCAGGTGGGAAGTCACGAAGACGTGAACCCCTTCATCGGATTGCAGCACATTGGCCATCGCGGCCAGCGCTTTCTTTTGGTATTTCTTGCCAATCGGGATAACGAGCGACCCAATGACAATTTTCTTGCGTTTAAAAGTGAGGGGTGGGGCATGTTCGCGCAAAAGCACCTGGCGATACAACGACTTGATCAGGGGTTTGGGCAGAACCAGGCCCACCTGGTGTTCTGCGGTTAACCAATGAACACCTGAATCATCCTGGTAAATGCTCTCATGTTCGCCAAAAGCCTGGCACCAGCCTCTGAAGTAGGCAGCATAGCGTTTGAGATCGCGCTCGAGCATATGAAAAGACACCGGGCAACAGGATCACTTTGAATGTATCCCTTTTCCGGTGTCCTTCCAAGTCCTCAAGTCAATCTGCGGGAATTCGACAGCCGGAACCCCTTCTGCGATGAATGCATCTGTTTCCGGAATTGCCGGCATCTAAGGAGTAACAAGCAACCGATTCATTTGAAAAAAGGAGAATTGTTATGTATGGGGAAATGATTGCTATCGTCATGTTTATTGTTATTGGCTTTGCCGTACTGGGCTATTTTTATTGGAATTACAAAAACCGATCTTCCATCATGGAAACGGTGCAAAAGGCTATTGATAAAGGTGATAGCCTGACCCCTGAGCTGCTGACGCAACTGGGTGCTGCGGGTAATCCCCGGGTTCGGGATATGCGCCGCGGTATTGTATTCCTGGCCCTGGGTATCGCAGGCCTGCTCTGCAGCTTTTTCTTCCCTGAGGCAGATATAGTAAACGGAATTCGCGCCGCCTCTGTATTCCCGTTGATGCTGGGCATTGGCTTCCTGATAGTATGGAAGCTGAACAAGGACTAGGGTAGAACGGACCAACAATGGGAAAACCATGATTTCCGACCGGGAGCTGGTAGCGAGGGTTACCAGCTCGGATGACCAGTCCGCTTTTCAGCAGTTGGTGGAGCGATATCAGTCCGCCATCCGCGGTTTTCTGCGACGCCTGGCAGCCGGTGATAGCGGAACTGCAGACGACCTGGCGCAGGAAACTTTCCTGATGGCATACCGAAAACTGGACACCTTGAAAGAAGGCAGCAGCCTGAACTCCTGGCTGCACACGATTGCCTACCGGCAGTTTTTACAGTTCACCCGCAAACATGCACGCCAGCAGCTGATGGCAGAGCCTCCGGAACAGGGCCACGATCCGGGCGGGGCGGTCGATGCTGAAATTCTCACCCAGCGCCTGATGGCATTTGTCAGCCCCGAAGAACGCGCCTGCCTGACGCTGGCTTACGCAGCGGGGATGAGCCATCCGGAAATCAGTAGCGTCACCGGCCTGGCGCTGGGAACGGTTAAATCTCATATTCAAAGAGGCAAACAGAAGTTGCAAAACTGGTTACAGGACCATGATCATTCCATTTCCAAGCACAAGACTGAAGCCGGCCCGGGGCCGGCAAGGGAGGCTCGACATGCCTGATTCACCCTTTGACCCGGAGCTTGAAGAGCTGTTGGGCTACTCCGAAGCACCAAAATCCGATGTATTCGTCGCAAACGTGATGCGCAATGTGCAACGGCAAAAGAGGCTGCGCCGGGTCATTCTCTGGAGCTTCGGCCTGATTGGCGCACTGTTTGGCCTGGCTGGCGCCGTGATGTTGTCCGGCCCGATCAAACACCTGTTCAGTTTTCCGGCCAGCCTGCCGGCAACCGAAACGATGCAGGTTGTGCTGCTTGTCGTTGCAGCAGCCGCTTTTTACGCCTGGTTCATGAACGACGATTACAGCCTGGGCGGCTAAGCTCCGCCAGGCCCTCTGCCAGCACAGCACTGCGCAGGTTATGATAGCGCCACGAACAAACCGTGGTGGAGACCTGCAAATGAAAACGCGACTACTTTTGGCGGTTCTGCTGGCTTTTGCTGGCATGTGTCCTGCTGCCTGTGCCAAAGCACCCTATGTCGAGCCGGCCGATGACGCCGATAACTTCGGGCCTCCCGACCAGTTTCTTTTCTGGTCTCCCGAACAGCAGGTAGCCGGCTACCGTAACATCGACAAAATTTTTCCGACGCGGGCCATCAGCGCGAGTGGTGCGGTTCTGGAACTGCCCGGAGCCCCGGTAGAACTCGGCGGCGTGACTCTGCAGACAGACAACAGCTCGATGACCGTAGACGAGTATTTTATCCGCCAGAACGTAGCCGGGTTGCTGGTCTTGAAGGACGGCAAAATCGCCTACGAGCGTTACGGCATGGGTAACTCTCAGACTTCCCGCTGGATTTCGTTTTCGGTGACCAAGTCCATTGTTTCCATGCTGGTGGGGGCCGCCATCCGTGACGGTTACGTAGCTAGCGTGGAAGAGAAGGTCAGCGATTACCTGCCGCGGCTGAAAGGTACGCCTTATGACGACTCAAACCTCCGTAACATTCTGCAAATGGCTTCCGGAGTGGAGTGGAACGAGGATTACGCAGACCCGGCCTCCGATGTGAACAGCGCAAGCTGGCAGACCGTTGCCCTGTATAGCTACCTGGGCCAAAAGCAACGCAATGCGCCGCCAGGTCAGGAGTTCAACTACAACACGGCTGAAACCAACCTGGTCGGCACGTTATTGCGTTCAGCGATAGGAAACAATTTGTCGACCTACCTGGAAGAGAAAATCTGGCGGCCGTTCGGAATGGAAGCGAACGCTTACTGGACACTGACCGAGCCCGGCGGCGGTGAGTTTGGTGGTTGCTGCATCAGCGCCACGTTGCGCGACTATGGGCGCCTGGGTCTGTTTGCATTGGCCGAAGGCCGGCTGGCGGATGGCACAGAAGTACTGGCAGACGGCTGGATGACAGAATCAACCTCGCCCTCAGCAACCTACCCGGGGTATGGCTACCTTTGGTGGCTCGGGAAGTCCGGAGCCTACCGGGGAAGCGGGATTTTCGGGCAGGGTATCTGTGTCCACCCAGAGCAAAACGTGGTGGTTGCCTTGCACAGCGCCCGCGCGGTAGCCAGCAATGATGAAGACTGGGCGTTGCAGGCTGCGCTCTGCGACGCGCTGGCCGGGGCGTTCGACCCGTAATGGCGCTATAATCAATAGACCAATGCGTCGCTTTTTTATTATTGCTTTTCTCGTTCTGGTGGTTCTTTTTACCGCTACGGTCGGCATTGGCTGGTATTTGTCGCAGGATGAATCCTTCCTTAAAAGGCAACTGGCATCCCAAACGCTGAAATATACCGGACGGAAACTGAGCCTGAACGGCCCGGTGACACTGAAACTTGGCCGGGTTACAACGCTCGAGGCTAACGACGTCCACTTCGCCAATGCGGCCTGGTCTGAAGAACCGGACATGGCGGCTGCCGGCCAGCTGAAAATCTCAATTGATTTGTCCACCCTGTTTAAAGACCAGATCGTTTTCCCGGCCCTTTCCCTGGAAGACTGCAAAGTCCGCCTGACCAGGAATGACGAGGGAGAGCCCAACTGGAGCATGCACCCCCGGACAGAAACCAAACCTGGACCGCCACCGCCGCCACGAGACAAGCTACCGGTGGTTTTCCGTGATCTGCAGATCAAGAACTGCAAGCTGCACCTGGCCAGCCTGAAGCTTGAAGATCCACTGGACTTCAAATTCTCCAGCATCGCGATGCAGCACCTGGAAAACGAACGCTGGCAGAGTAAAATCGCCGGAAGCCTCAACGATGAAGCCCTGTCGGTCGACGGCTGGATTGCGCCTTTTCACGCCCTTTTTCTGGGGGGGCCGCTGGAACACGACCTGAATTTCAGTTTCGCTCAACTCACAGCGCAAAGTTCAGGCTCAGTGAAGAATGCGAAGACCTGGGAAGGGGCTAACCTGACGACCCGCATCCAGGGCCCGGACATCGGAGCGTTATTGCGTGAGTTCAAGCTGCCACTGTTCAGCGAGGGCGCGTTCGACTACCAGTTGAAGCTCAACACCGAAGGCAAGATGACGAAGCTGGACCTTGATGGAGACCTGGGCACCGTTGACATCAAGGCCACTGGCGAACTGGACAAACTCGTCAATCCGAGTGATGGAAACATCAAGTTTTCGATCGATGGCCCCAACCTGGGTGCACTGGCAAAAGTATTCGGTATCGAAGGCCTCGTGGAAGATACCTTCAGCCACGAGACCCATGCCACGTTCAGGAAAGATGCGGTTCATTTCAAACGGGCGGTGCTGAAGACCGACCGTGATCACCTTGAGATTGGAGGCCACTTCAGTACCGGCGCTGGATTTGCTGGAACCGAGCTGACCGTTCGTTTCCAAAGCGACGAGGCGGGCCGGTGGACTACCGTTTTGGGTCAACCGCAACAGGCGCTTGGCGAACTCGACCTGGATGCTTCCCTGAGTAGTGATTCGACCGGCTTGATATCGATCAACGCAAAAGTCACACAGGGCCCGACTACCCTGAATGTCGAGGGTGGGTTAGGACACCTGCCGGACGCGCTGCAACCCGACCTGAATATCGCATTCAAGTCACCGGATCCCAGCCAGCTGGCAGCTATCGCCGGTTTGGATATGATCCCGGCCGCACCACTTGCCATTCAGGGGCGGTTCGGCATGCAGGGCAAACAGCTCCAGTTCGGCAAGGTGAAGATTGACCTTGCCGGCGACGTGACCGATATCGACGGCACAATTAACCTGTCGGACCGCTATGCCGGCAGCAAGCTGACCCTGCAGGTGGATGTCAAAAACGCCGGGGATCTCGGCCGACTGTTTGGCAGGGAAGGCCTTCCGGACCAGCCCATAAAACTGGGTGCCGAACTCAGGCCTGACGGCAAGGGCCTGGCATTCAAGGTAACAGACGGCAACCTGGGTGATATTCAACTGGAGCTGGACGGCCGGATTCCTGATCTTGAGAAACCCCTGATGATGGACGGGAATTTCGATATCGACCTGCCCAGGCTCAACGACGTGACCTTGCTTTTTCCGGAAATTAAGCTGCCCGATGCCCCCTTTTCGGCCCGGGGGAAGCTGGAAAGCCAGGAAAACGCCGTTCAATTTGACAATGTGGTCTTCAACCTGGCGGGCGACAGGGCCACCATCAACGGTCTCCTGAAGCTGGAGGACCGCTACGCCGGCAGTGACCTCCAGGCTGAGATGGATATCAAGAGCGTTGCAGCCCTGGGCCGCCTGTTCGGCCAGGACGGTCTTCCCGACCAACCGACAAAACTGACCATCGCAGTGAAACCCAATGGCAAAGGGATGGCCTTCGAATTGCACAATAGCGCGCTTGGTGCAATCAAGCTCGACCTGCAAGGGAAAATTTCCGACATGGCGAAGCCGGCGGCGATGGACGCCGATTTTGACATTCAGCTACCCAGCCTCAGTACCGTTGACCTTCTGGTGCCGCAGATGAAACTGCCGGATGCACCTTTTTCCGCCCAGGGAAAACTTCGCAGCAGGGTCAACGGAGTTCAGATAAACAACGTTGTGGTTAACCTGGCCGGCGACAGGGCCACCATCAACGGTCTCCTGGTGCTGGAGGACCGCTACGCCGGCAGCGACCTGGCTGCAGAACTGGATATCAAAAGCGCAGCTGCCCTTGGCCGCCTGTTCGGCAAGGACGGCCTTCCGGACGAGCCAATGAAACTGACCGTAGGTGTGAAGCCCAACGGCAAAGGGATGGCCTTCGAACTGCATGATGGCGACCTGCGGGACCTGCAGATTGATGTGCAGGGTCAAATTGCAGACATGGATTATCCCCTGGTGATGGATGCCAGTTTCAATATCGAGCTACCAAGGCTCAGCGAAATTGCATTCCTGTTTCCGGATAAGAACCTGCCCGAAATACCCTTCACAGCGAAAGGCCGGCTAAAGAACCAGAAAACGCGTACCCAGCTCGACCAGGTACAGCTGACCCTGGGTCGCATCAAGGCCGATGTTGATGGTGACCTGCTGCCTGATAGCCGTTTTCAGCTGGCCGTCCGGGCATCCGGGCCTGACGCCTCGAAACTGGATGCCCTGGCAGGAACATCTTTACCAGCGAAGCCTTTTACGCTGCAAACCAGCCTGTCCGGGAGCCCCTCCGAATTCGGCCTCAAAAACCTGAACATTGATCTCGGCAAAAGCAAGCTTAGTGGCGAACTAGCCATCGGGCTCGGAGACACTACGCGAATCAAGGGAAAAATCATCTCCCCTTACCTGGACGCGAGCCACTGGTATTCGAGCCGTGAGACCGAAGAGAAAGAAGAGCTGGCGGCGGCAAGCAAGACCCCTGAGAAGCAGTGGATGTTCGACGAGACGCCCGTGGTGATATTGGATGATCACCATTTGGATATCGACCTGGATTTGCAGATAGACAAGCTCTTCCTGGGAAATACCACGTTTGACGAAATCAAGCTGGGGCTTCTGATTTCAAAGCGATTACTGGAAGTAAAGCCTTTCACGTTCAAAGGTGTTCAAGGTGGACGCTTCCATGGCGGATTCAGCCTGGATGGCGCCGGCGGCACGCCGAGACTGCATTTGGAAGTAGAGGGCCAGGATGTTCGTGTCGGGCTTGCCGCCTTACCCGAGCAGGACCCATCAACCTATCCGCCTCTCGATATTGAGCTGTCTCTTGACGGGGTGGGCGCAACACAGCGCGCGATGGCCAGTTCACTGGATGGAAGGTACCGCACCTACATGGGCAAAGGACAGATAGCAAGCGCTGGTCTGGACCTGATTTTTTCTGATTTCCTCACGCAACTGCTCAACACGCTCAACCCCTTTGCCAAAAGCAGCAAATACACCCAACTGGAGTGCGCCGTATTGGCGGCGGATATTGTGTCCGGGCAGGTCGAATTTATTCCAAGTATTGCCCATACCGATAATCTGACCATTTTCAGCCAGGGCGCTATTGACCTGAAAACTGAGAAAATCGACATTGCGTTCAACACCAAACCCAGAAAAGGTCTCGGCCTCAGCGCGGGGACCTTAATCAATTCATTTATCAAAGTCGGTGGCCGCCTGACATCCCCCGCCATCGAGATTGACCCGGCCAACACCCTGAAAAGTGGCGGCCTGGCGGTGGTCACATTGGGCATATCCGTGCTTGCCAAATCGGCTTCCGACCGTTTCCTGAGCAGTTCTGATCCGTGTGGAGATGCGCGCAAGGAAATTGAAAAACGGGACAGCGCAGCTCGTTGAATTTTGACATAATCGCCCTTCTTTAAAATCAAAAAACCCGGAGATGACCTATGCGCCGCTGGATGCATGGATTGGGATTGGCACTGCTGTTTTCCTGTGGAAGCAGCTTTGCCGAATGGAATGAAGACAGCCTCGAAAGCATTGAGTGGCGAGAGGTCGGGCCTTATCGAGGCGGCCGTTCCGCGGCCGTGGCAGGCATACCGCAGGACCGCGAGACTTTTTACTTCGGCTCGACGGGAGGCGGGGTCTGGAAATCCAGTAACGGCGGCGGGGTCTGGAAAAACGTTTCGGACGGTTTTTTTGGTGGCTCGATCGGCGCCGTGGCGGTCTCATCCTGGGACCCTAACGTCATATACGCCGGCGGCGGTGAAAAAACTGTTCGCGGCAACGTGTCTCACGGTGACGGGGTCTGGAAATCCACCGACGCGGGGCGCAGCTGGACCCACTCCGGGCTGAAAGACAGCCGCCATATCTCGCGTATTCACATCCACCCGAAGAATCCGGACCTGGTTTATGCCGCGGTCATGGGGCATTTATTTGGCCCGAATGAACAGCGTGGTGTTTACCGCTCCAGCGACGGTGGCAAAAACTGGGAACGCGTACTTTTCGTAAACGACCAGGCCGGTGCGGTAGACCTGGCGATGGATCCAAGCAATCCACGCGTACTGTATGCCACGACCTGGCGGGTGATTCGCACGCCCTACAGCCTGGAATCCGGCGGTGAAGGCTCCAGTATCTGGAAAAGCACGGATGGTGGCGACAACTGGCAATCACTCTCTGAAAACGATGGCATGCCCGAAGGTCCATTGGGTATTTCAGGCATCACGGTTTCCCCGTCCAACCCGGATAATCTCTATGCGATTGTGGAGGCAGCCGAAGGCGGGGTGTTCCGTTCCCTCGATGCCGGCGAAAGCTGGAAGCGGGTTAACCAGGAGCGCAAGCTTCGCCAGCGGGCCTGGTATTACTCCCGTATCACCGCAGACCCGCTTGATGAGGACGTGGTTTACGTTCTCAACGTTCGTTTCCACAAATCGAAAGACGGCGGTAAAACCTTCGAAAAAATCGACACCCCTCACGGTGACAACCATGATTTGTGGATCGACCCCAACGATCCGTTACGCATGATCCAGGCCAACGATGGCGGGGCCAATGTCAGTTATGACGGTGGTGGGAACTGGTCAACCCAAAGCAACCAGCCCACCTCCCAGATGTACCGGGTATCTACCGACAACGCATTTCCCTACCGCTTACTGGGCGGCCAGCAGGACAACTCGGCCGTCCGTATCCGGTCACGCTCTGCGTTCGGGTCAGCCATAGGAACGAGGGACTGGGAACCCACTGCAGGCGGCGAAAGCGGTCACATCGTGGCACATCCGGAAAACCCGGATATCGTTTACGGCGGATCCTACGGCGGATTCCTGGTGCGCCTGGACCACAGCACGGGCGACCGGCGCATCATCAACGTATGGCCGGACAACCCGATGGGCTGGGGCGCAGCTGAGCTCAAATACCGCTTCAACTGGAATTTCCCGCTGATGTTCTCGCCGCACGACCCCAATACGCTCTACGCGGCAGCCAATGTACTGTTCAAAACGACCGACGAAGGCCAGACCTGGCAGGCGATCAGTGGCGACCTGACCCGGAACATCAAGGACAAGCAGCAGGCCTCGGGCGGGCCCATCACCAAGGACAACACCAGTGTCGAGTACTACGGCACGATCTTTGCGATCGCCGAGTCCCTGCTCGAGCCGGGAGTGATCTGGACCGGGTCCGATGATGGCCTGTTGCAGCTGACCCGTGACGGCGGCGCAAGTTGGTCGGACGTCACACCGAAGGGGCTTCCGGAAGAAATCCAGATCAATTCGATCGAAGCCCACCCGTTTGAAGCCGGCGGGCTGTATCTCGCCGCCACGGCCTATAAGAGCGATAATTTCAAACCGTACCTGTTCCGCACACTGGATTACGGCCGTAGCTGGAAGTTGATCACCGGGGGCATCCCGGAGAATCATTTCACTCGTGTCATCCGGGCGGACGATCAGCGGCAGGGTTTGCTGTTTGCCGGGACGGAGCGTGGCGCCTACGTCTCGTTCGACGATGGAAAACGCTGGAACGCCCTGCAACTGAATCTCCCGCTCGTCCCGGTCACCGACATGGCGGTCAAGCAAGGCAACCTGGTTGCCGCCACCCAGGGTCGTGGCTACTGGATTTTTGACGACCTGGCCTGGCTGCGACAGGTACAGGATGATACTTTCGAACAGTCGGCGCAGCTGTTCCGGCCGTCACCGGCGTGGCGTTTACCCAACAAGAGCACCGACGAGCCGGAAAACGCCGGCCGTAACCCGGCCGATGGCGTGGTGTTACGTTACTGGCTTCGCGAAGAACCGGCACAGGACGCAGAGATCGAGCTCAGCATTTCGGATTCCAGCGGCAACACGATCCGAACCTTTACGCGTAAGGCTGAAAAAGAAGACGAAGATGCCGAGCCCCCACTCGGAGACGATGACCGTAAACTGACCGCCGAAGCCGGCATGAACCGCTTCGAATGGGATTTACGTTACTCCGGGGTGGAGCGGTTCGAGAAGCTGGTGTTGTGGAACGACAGCCTGGAAGGCCCCAGGGCGGTGCCGGGAGCGTATTCCGCCACGCTTATGGTGGGCGGCCAGAACCAGTCTGTGAAGCTGGAAATAGTGCCAGACCCACGGGTCAATGCGTCTGCGGCGGACCTGCAGGCACAGTTCGATTTTACCTGGGGCATTAACCGCAAGCTGACTCAGACCCACCAGGCGATCACGCGGATTCGCGAAACCCGCGCACAACTGGAGGCCATTGAGCAGCGCATTGAAAACCAGGAGCAATACGCTGAGCTGGCTACAGCAGCGACTGCGCTGAAAGAACAGCTGACCGGCATTGAAGAGGCCCTGTACCAGACAAAAATGGAAGCCCGCCAGGACCCATTAAATTTTCCGATTCGCCTGAATGACAAGTTGGCCGGGGTTATGCTGGCCGCTTCTTTCGGTGACCATCCACCGTCGGATTCCGCCATAGCAGTGCGGGATCAACTGGTTGCCGCTATTGACGCTGAACTGGCAAAACTCGACGATGTGCTGGATTCCGGCCTCACCGGGTTTAACGAAAAAGTTGACAGTTATCAACTGCCAGCGATCAGCCTCACAAAAAAATGAGACGCATCGACTATACTGCGGATCAAAATATAACCGATAATTAAAGGATGACCTTCATGTCCCGTACGCTTATCCAGCTCACCGCCCTGGCGGTGTTCACTTTGCTTTGTGCCCAGCCAGTGGCAGCGCAAGCACCCCCGGTCGACCCGGTAACGTTTACTTTTGATGGCGGAGGGGCGTTTCAAGCCGACACCGACCTGAAAGACAGCGAAGGCAGTTTCTCCGTCAATCGCTGGTTTGTCAGCATGGGCGTTACTTACTCATGGGACTATCGCAACTCGATTGGACTTTCTGCCGGCGGCGGCGCCTCGAAGTACGATTTTGATGATTTGACCGTGATTGGTGATGGCGAACCCTGGGATGAAATCAAAGATACCCGTATTTCGATGGTCGGGCGTTTTGGCTTTGGTAAGAACGGATCGTTCATCATTATTCCAACAGTGAGGTACAACGGTGAGGATGACTCCAGGACCAGCGACGGACGCAGCTGGGGCGTGTTTGCAGCAGCCGCATGGCGGCTAAGCCCGGACCTGACCATCGGCCCAGGCTTCGGTGTATTTAACAAGCTCGAAGACGGTACCCGTTTCTTCCCGGTACTGGTGATCGACTGGAACATCAGCGAGCGCTGGAACCTGTCAACCGGTCGCGGCCTGGCGTCCTCCCAGGGGCCCGGTCTGAGGCTCACTTTCCAGGCCAATGAGCGCTGGTCGATGGGACTTACCGGGCGTTATGAAAATCTTGAGTTCCGGCTGGATGAGCGCGGCACCACTCCGGGTGGAATAGGTCGCGATAAGTCCTTCCCGCTGGTTGCTTCAGCGGCCTGGAAGCCCAATAAGCACGTCATGCTTTCGCTTTTTGCCGGTGTCGAGTTTGCCGGCAAACTGAAACTCAAAGATCAATTTGATGAACTGGTGGCGGAAACCAAGTACGACTCCGCTGCCATTTATGGCGGCACCTTCGAATTCAGATTCTAGCCGGGTATCTGCTAACCCTAGGTGACGATAATTTTGGCGCCGGCGGTCTTCGTTTCTTCCTTGGACCCCCGCTGCGGAATATTCCTGCCTTTGGCTACCGCTGGCCGCTCAGCCATACGCTCCAGCCAGGCCTGCAGGTTTACCAGGCCGTCGATATCGATACCTGACCAATTGTGGGTAACGGCCCATGGCCAGGTGGCGATATCGGCTATGGTGAATTCATCGCAGATGTAATCACGGCCCCCCAGGCGTTCATCCAACACCGTTAACAGTCGCAGACCTTCATGCTGGTAGCGATGAATGACGGCAGGAATCTTCTCCTCGAAGTAGCGGTAAAACACGTTGGCCTGGCCCATCATTGGACCAACGCCACCCATCTGGAACATCAGCCACTGGATCACCTGTGAGCGGGCTTTCTCCTCTTGCGGCAGGAACTGGCCGGTCTTTTCCGCCAGGTAAAGCAGGATCGCACCCGATTCAAACACCACGAAATCATCGTTATCATGATCCACGATGACCGGAATCCGGCCATTTGGGTTCATCGCCAGAAAAGCCGGTTCTTTCTGCTCCTGCTTCGACAGGTCAATCGGTTGGACCGTGTACTCCAGGCCGGTTTCCTCCAGCATGATGGAGACTTTATAGCCGTTTGGAGTTGGGGATGTGTACAGTTCAATCATGGGGTGTGAACCGAAAAAAAAGGCATTGTAACAGTTGCTCGGGCTATGATTGAGTCTATGCACATCATCTGCAACATGATGGACAAAAGATAAATGCTGACGTTTTTTGGCGTAGTACTGGGATTATTGCTTCTGATCGGCGGGGGTAGTGCGTTGGTCACAGGTGCATCCGCACTGGCCAAACGTATGGGTGTTTCACCCATGATCGTGGGGCTGACCATCGTGAGTTTTGGAACCAGCGCCCCGGAGCTCGTGGTCAACATACTGGGCTCAATCGAAGGTCAAACCGCGCTTGCTTTCGGCAACGTGATCGGCTCCAACATCAGCAACCTCGGCCTGGTTCTGGGCATTGCCGCGATCATTCGCACCATCGATATTCATGGCACGATGGTGCGCCGGGAAGTCCCGCTCCTTCTGCTGATAACAACCATCATCACCATCATGGCGCTGGATGGACTCATCGAGGGAACACCCCCGCAAATCAGTCGATCTGACGCCATCATCCTGCTGTTACTGTTCGGGATCTTCCTCTATATCACCGTGAAAGATTTCATGCTCTCACGGACACGGGATACCTTACTCACCGAAATCGAGGAAAACCCGATCGTTGTTTCCGTGCCTTCTAGCCGCTATCAATGGTTACTGATCACCCTCGGACTGCTATTGCTGTTTACCGGCGCTGAAGTGACCATTCGGTCGAGCGTCACCCTGGCAACCCAGGCCGGCGTGTCGACGGCCGTGGTGGGCCTGTTCGTCGTGGCGATCGGAACCAGCATGCCCGAGCTGGTCACCTCTATCATCGCTGCGGTCCGCAAGGAATCCGATCTCGCGCTCGGCAACCTGGTGGGATCCAACATCTTCAATTCGCTGATCGTACTACCCGCCAGCGGCCTGGCCGGCAGCATCCTGATCCCCAGGGGTGGGCTGGTCGACCTGATCGTATCCTGGCTTTTTGCTGCATTCCTGATCCCCGTGTTCTTCCTTGGCAAGAAACAACTTACCCGCCCTGCCGGTATATTCTTGCTGATGTCTTATGGTACTTATATGGTTTACCGGGTCTTTTTTTCGGAATAGGAAACCAGGCCGTTCAGACGGTCTTTTCTGATCGCGGACGGATCGCGTTTCGCCGCCTGGCCACGGCCTCCGCCACCGGCCGTTTCAAGCACCATGCTTTTACCGGCCGGGATCATCTCGCGGCCCATGCCACGCAACTCCGGGCCGTCCTTTATATAAACACGGGCGCTGGCGCCCGATTCACCACCCTGGCGTCCGCGAGGCGGGTGTTTGATGCGGTCAAACATCTTGGAGGCGAAGAACGCCTCACCATCGGCATGGGCAAATTCCATGATCTGACCCACTCCGCCTCGATATTCTCCGGCGCCACCGGAATCGGGCCGGTACTCTTTGCGCCAGATGATGAGCGGAGCGGTATTCTCGGTGATCTCTACCGGTGTACTGCGCACTCCGGAAGGAAAGGCTGTACAGTCCAGTCCATCTTTACCCGGCCGGCCACCCGCGCCACCGGCATAGAACGCGTTGATCACGAACGGCTCGCTTTCACTGCCGGCAATCAGGCCGCGACCACCCAGGAACACCGGTCCGTACAGACAGGATGAACCTTCTGCCGGCACCTGCCCGTCCAGGGCTTCCTCCAGGCAGCCAAGGACAACATCGGGCAACATCTGGCCAATGGCATGGCGTGCAGAAACGGCCGCGGGGCGCGGCGCATTGAGGATACAACCCTCCGGTGCGGTTACGCGAACCACCCCGAGTGAGCCGGCATTATTGGGTACATCGTTGCCGATCACACAGCGCACACCGAAAGAGGCGTAGGCCTGGGTGTAGGTCAACGGCACATTGATACCGTGCCCGCACAGCGGCGAAGTGCCGGCAAAATCCACGTCGATACCGTCGGCACCGATACTGAGCGCGCAGACCAGGTCGACCGGTTCGTCATAGCCGTCGATACGCATCTCGTTGCGCCAGGTCCCAAACGGCAGCTTGCGGATCTCCTCCAGCATGGCGTCCCTGGAACTTCGGATGATCACCTCACCGGCACAGTCCAGGCCATCCAGGCCAAACTCCTGCAGCGTCGCCAGCAGGCTGTCCGCCCCGGCCTGGTTGCAGGCCGCCAGTGAATAGAGGTCGCCTTCGGCCGCCTTCGGGTCACGTACATTGGCCCGGATGATTTCGAGCAGGACCTCGTTGGCCTCTCCGGCACGGAACAGGTAGCCCATCGGTATATTAAGCCCTTCCTCGAAGACCTGCCGCGCGTCCGGCCCGAAACCCAATCCGCCGACGTCCGCCACATGCGACGTGGCGGCAAACAGGGCGACCGGCGAGTCCCCCTGGAATACCGGAGTCACCACAGTAAAGTCATTCAGATGGCCGGTACCGAACCAGGGATCGTTGGTCAGCAGCACGTCACCGGCTTGCAACGAATCAAGCGGGAAACGCTGCAGAAAGAAACCCACGCTGGCAGCCATCGCGTTGACGTGACCGGGCGTTCCGGTCACGGCCTGGGTCAGCATTCGCCCCTGCGTATCGAACACGCCGGCTGACAAGTCACCCGCTTCGCGCACCGTGGTGGAAAAGGCTGTTCTGACCAGCGTCTGTGCCTGCTCTTCGACCACGGCCAGTAACCGGTCCCAGAGGATCTGCGTGTGGATTCGATCCAGCGCCGTCGGGTCAGTCATTCGCACTCTCCCGCCGGGTCATCACGATGTGTCCCCCGGCATCGATAACGGCCTCGTAATTGGAGGTCACCACGGTGGTTGTCTGGTTTTCAGTGATCAGCGCTGGGCCCTGTATGGCGTCTCCGGGCTGCAATAGATCCCGCAGATAGACCCGCGCAGCGACCTGCATTTCAAGGCCTGGATCGAACAGTGTTTGTGTATGGGATGCGGCGGGCTGCGGGCGCCGCTTCGTGTTCACTGCAGGGGGCTCAGGCAACTCTACCGATGGTGCGCTGATGGTCAACGTCCAGCTCAAGACCTCGATGTCCACCCCGCTGATGACCCGTCCGTAAAGCCGCGTGTAAACGGCCTCGAAAGAGGCCCGAAAAACGTCCGCGTGTTGATCCCCATAGGCTTCAACCGGCAGGCTGACCGGAATTTCATGTCCCTGGCCCACGTAGCGCATATAGGCATGTCGCGTTTCTGCCAGGTCCCCTCGCCCGGTCCCCTGCCTCACCACCGACAGGGATTCTTTGTGCATTTCTTCCATCAGGGCATTGATAACGCCCGGCTGCAGCGCGGAAAGAACCTGGTGGCGGCTGCGAACCACTTCGTAAGCCACCGGCGCCAGCAGGAAACCGACAGCTGACCCGACCCCCGCCTCGGCCGGTACGATGATCCGGTTCACACCCAGTTTTTCACCCAGGCGGGCAGCATGCAGCGGGGCGGCGCCACCAAAAGCCACCATGTCACGCCGGGCCAGGTCCATCCCAAACTCGGCGGCGTGGGCCCTGGCGGCCGCTGCCATGTTTTCATCAACCACCTCACTGATGCCGAACGCCGCGGTGTCGGCATTCAGCCCCAATGGGCCGGCCACCCCTTCGAGCAAAGCTTTTTCCGCAGCCTCGCTGTCCAGCGCAAAAGCCCCCCCGGCAAAGGTTTCGGGGACAATTCGTCCCAGGCGCACATCCGCGTCGGTCACGGCCGGGCGGGTCCCGCCACGGCCATAGGCGGCCGGTCCGGGCTCTGATCCCGCGCTCTCAGGCCCGACCTGGATCCGCTGAAGCTTGTCGACCTGCGCGATCGAACCACCGCCGGCACCGATTTCGACCATTTCAATCACCGGGATACGGACCGGAAGCCCGCTGCCCTTTTTGAAACGATAGACCCGGTCAACTTCAAAACTGCGTGAAGTGAGCGGCTCGTAATCATCGATCAGGCAGAGCTTGGCCGTGGTGCCGCCCATGTCGAAAGAAAGCACCCGGTCGAGGCCGGCCTGTTGTGCGACCCGTCGGGCCAGGATGGCGCCGCCGGCGGGTCCGGACTCAACCAGTCGGATCGGAAATTTTGCCGCAGTTTCCAGCGTGGTCAGGCCACCGCCTGAAGTCATCAACAGGAAGGGGCAGTTGAACCCAAGTCCCTTTAGCTCACCCGCAAGACGCTGCAAATAGCGCGCCATCAACGGCCGGACGTAGGCATTGGCGCAGGCCGTGGACAAGCGTTCGAATTCCCGGATTTCCGGACAGACCTCCGATGCCAGGGTGACGGAGATCTCCGGCCGGGCCGTCTGCAGCAGTTCGGCCGTGCGCTGCTCATGTTCCGGATTCACAAAGGCGTGGAGATAACCGATAGCAACGCTTTGGACACCGTGTTCATCAAGCACCGGAAAGGCCGCCTCGACCGAATCCTCGTCCAGCGGGATCAGCACACGACCGTTTCGATCCAGGCGCTCACTCACCGGCAGGCGCAGGTAGCGTGGCACCAGCGGCCGCGGCCGGTCTATCATCACGTCGTATTGTTCGAACCGGTCTTCATGCGCCATTTCCAGCGCGTCGCGGTGCCCTTGCGTGGTCAGCAGGGCGGTGACTGCACCGTTGCGTTCGATCAACGCATTGGTTGCCAGCGTTGTGCCATGGATAATCAGGCCGACTGCAGACGGCTCGATTTCTGCCTGTTGCAGCACCTGGCCAATTCCTTTGATAACGGCCTCACCCGGATGGGAATAGGTGGTCAGCAGCTTGGTGGTGACACGGCCGCCCCCGGGTAACTCCAGCACCACGTCGGTGAAAGTGCCGCCAATATCGACCGCCAGACGGGCATAGGATTTGGGGTCCACCTGCGTGTTCCTGATCTATCGGGTCTCGAGTTCGGCGATCCGGTCGAGTAACTCCAGTGCCAGGGCGGCGCCTGCCAGGTTCACACCCAGGTCGCGCTGGAGATGGACGGCCGTCCGTATCCGCCGGACGCTGCTGATGTGGAATTGCCAGCTACCCGCCCGCTCCGGCCTGACCACGTCATCCGCCGGATCGACGATGCCCTCCTGCACGAAGGTAATCACTTCCTCGACCTCCACGGTGCAGTGCCGGCACAGTTCATCAACCGTGATAAAGGTATCTTCTGCGATCAGCTGGCCACGTAGTGTTTCGTACTCTGCCATGGCTTATGCCTCCATTCCTGCTCGTGGGTTGTAAGAAAACGTCTGCTTCATATCTTCGTAAACCTTGCGTTGTTGCTCGTTTTCAGCGGGCGGCAAGGTAATCTGCAGCTCAACATACAGATCGCCGGGCTGACGCGCCGGAATACCGCGCCCTTTGAGCCTGAGTTTTTTTCCGGGTTGCGAACCCGCCGGAATTTTCAAATCTATAGCCCCGGTGGGCGTCGGTACTTTCACGCTGGCGCCAAGCGCCGCCTCCCACGGTGCCAGTGGCAGCTCCAGGTACACGTCGGCACCTTCCACCCGGTAGTTTTTATGCAGTTTGAAATCCACTTCGAGATAGAGATCGCCTGCTTCGCCGCCACCGTGCCCGGCTGCACCCTGCCCGGCCAGGCGGATCTGCTGTCCACGCCGGATTCCCTTCGGAATTTTCACTTTCAGGGTACGCGGGCGGGTGACCACGCGGCCGCTCTCATCCAGGCCGGAGACCTGCAGCGTTATCGAACGTGTCGCGCCCCTGTAACTGTCCTCAAGGTCAACCATCACTTTCGCATGGTGGTCCTCACCGCGCATCTGGAACCCCCTGCCCGATGTGGTCCGCTGGCCACCTGTATGAAAACCCCTGCCATAAAGAGACTCGAAGAAATCGCTGAAGCCGCCCATGTCAGGGCCACCGCCGGCGCCGCCACCGCTGAACTCGAAACCAGCATCCCAGCCCGGTGGTGGATGGAAATCCTGCCCGGCCTTCCACTGCGATCCAAGCTGGTCGTACGAGGCGCGTTTTTCCGGGTCCTTCAGGACTTCATACGCTTCGCCAACCTCTTTGAATTTCGCCTCGGCATCAAATTCTTTGCTGACATCGGGATGGTACTTGCGCGCCAGCTTGCGGTAGGAACGTTTGATCTCGTCCTGTGTCGCTTCTTTTTTGACGCCCATGATCTCGTAATAGTCTTTGTATTCCATCGAGCCTCCTACCGACCCATCCGCCAGCGCCTAAACGGCTTCCAACAACTCTTGGAAGGAAGCTTCCAGGCAATCCCTGAAAAACTCGATATCCGGCATGATTTCACGCGCAGAAATGATACTGAAGGTCATTTCGCCGTTGTAACTGGGTGTGGCGATGAACAAGCCCATACCATCAGCCAGCGGCGCCATAGCATAAGTGTGCAACAACTTGGCGCCGGCCATGTACAACGGAGCCTGCGGGCCCGGAACGTTTGAAACGAACAGGTTACACAGGCGGGAAGTGAACCGTCCGCCGGCAACCAGGCGGGCCACGCCGGCCATGGTCGCAGCCGGCACGTGCTTGGACAGGTCCGTCATCAGGCGCGCCGATATTCCGGACTTGGCCGCCTTGGTCCGCCGGGTTGTGTCACGGATGGTCTGCAGGCGCTCCAGCGGATCTTCCACGTTGGTCGGCAGGGCCACCGACATGGCACTGATCTTGTTGCCGGGCGTTTCGGCGTCACCCCGGTTGCCCCGGGCATTGACCGGTGCAATCGCCACCATGGGGTCTTCCGGTAATTCGCCGTGGAACTCCAGGTAACCACGCAGCGCGCCAGTGCAGATGGCCAGCACCACGTCATTGATGGTGCAGCCTTCCACACTGTCCTTGATTCGCTTCATGTCCTGCAGGCTGAAGTGCGTGGCATCGAACATTTTGTGCGGTGAAACAGCCTGGTTGAAACGGGTTTGGGGTACCCTCTTGCTCTTGCCGGCACCGGAACCCAGGCTTTTACGCAAGGTGTCGAATATCGCCGGCGAGAACCGCAACAGGGTGCTCGCCATTTTGACCGGGGACTGAATATTACTGACCAGGGCCCGGTTCAACACCTTGATGGTAGAAGGTGAGTCCGCCAGGTCCCCGGTGACCGGCTGCAGCTCAATTGCCGGCGTACCCTTGGAATCAATGTCAGACAGGGCGCTGAAAAAGTGCATGGCGGATGCACCATCAATCGCCGCGTGGTGAACGCGCGTGGCAATCGCATATGAACCCTTCGGTATGCCTTCGATGCGATCAAGCCCCTCGATGACGTACATATCCCAGAGCGGCCGGTTCATATCCATTGGGCGGCTGAAATGGCGCGCCAGGTGGATACAGAATTGCCGCCAGTCACCCGGTTCGGGGAGGCGGCTGTGGAACATGTGGTGTTCAACGTCAAAAAACTCGTCTTCCACCCAATAGGGATGATCGAAATCATAGGGCAGGCGCATCAACCGGCGTTTGAATACCATTGAATATTCAAGCCTGCTTTCCACGTGCTCGATGATGTCCTTGAACCGGACCTTTCCCCCGGGCGCAGTCGACGGGTCAAAAATGTTGACCCCCATCACGTGGGTCAGGTTGTTCCCCGTTTCGATATAGAGGAACTGTGCATCTTGTGGACTGAGTTGTTGCATCATCATTCACCGTGACCCGACAGGGCCATCAACCGGATTCTTTCGAGATTTCTCGACAATTCCTTGAAGTCGCGCAGCATCCGGATCCGCCGCCCGGAGAGGTCGTCACTGCCGCCGTCCGTAAGTTCAAGGTTCCCGCCCAGTTTATACCCGTTCTGGAATAACATCTTGCCAATAGAAGCCTCGCTGGTGATCCGCCTTTGCAGGTAAGCCTGTTTCCCCACTTTCAGTGCCTGGGCGACACATTCGTCTTCAGCCAGGCTGGCTTCCGCGGGCAACCTGGCGAGGAGGTCAAAAACAACGCTGTAGGCCTCCACGTACGGCAGCAATGTAGCGTGCGCCAGCAACGGCCGCATGCCCGTCATCATGAGTAGAGTCTCCTGGCCACCTGCCTGCAGACGTGCCTGCCAGTCCGATTCTGAGCGCTCGAGCTCGACCCTCAATTGCTTCTTGAATTTTTTCTTGTTCGGATAGAAAAACTCAAACTTGAAGAAGTTGCGCAGCCTCAGTGTTTCCTTCCAGAAAGCATCTTCGGTTTCACCGGCCGGAGCGTCGCTGGCACTGAGCAGTGCCACTTCCAAAATCGCCTTGTTGACGAAATGATGGATGATGGTATTGCGGTAATAGCTGGCCATCGGGTGCTGGTCAGGCTCGATCCCGAATACCGTATCGGTGCCCTCGTCGTAACGGATCAACAGGCCGATCCCGAGCATCGATTCGGCCAGGTCGCGAACATGGGCCAGGCGCTCGGGACGAAAATCACTGGTCAGGCGTATTCCCCTGGCATGGGCCCAGCCGATAATGGCCAGGATCTCGGACTGGATTTCCTCGATCGTCAGCGCCCGCGGGGCTGCGCCCAGCAGCACCATGCTGGCCACCGCAGGAAGCGTGATGGGCGTCACCTTGTTGGCTTGCACGGCGACTTCAAAAGCGATTTTGGGCAGGGCCAGCCTATCGTCGGGTTCCGGCGCCTGTTCCAGCACCACGGACTCACCGAAATCGAGGTAGATTCGACCCATGGGCCGGCGCAGGCTCGACACGTAGCCGATAAACCACTTGAGCGATTCCGGCTTTTTGGCCTTGCCGGTCTGTTCACTGGCATAGTCCTCTACGTCCCGCATCAGGTCATAACTGACAGCAACCGGGATGATGTGGATATCCCGGGCATCGGTTGTATGAGCCGCTTCGAGGACATACTTGAGCAGACCGAGGCGCGGCGGCATCAATTTGCCGGTGCGCGAACGAGTTCCTTCAAACGCCCAGGTCATAGGAAAGCGCTTTTCCATCAGGTAACCGATGTAATGGCGCAAAACGATCTTGTACAAGACATTGTCCTGAAATTTTCGCCGAATAAAAATGCCACCTGAACGGCGCATCAGCAAGCCCAGGCCAGCGAAACTCATGTTGATGCCGGCAAAGATGTGCAGCATCCGGAAGTCGTTCTCAAACAAGGGTGCGGTCAATGCGATGCTGTCAATGTACGTCTTATGCGTCCACAGCAACATTGACGGGTGCTGTTGAACGATGTTACCCACCCGCTCCAGGTCATCCTCCCTGAAAACGACGTGACCGCCGTAGCTCAACCGCATCACCCAATTATCGAACCGCGCTCGCAGGTCAATAAACAGGGAGCTGGGGACGGCAATCAGTTCCTTCATGTAGCCTTCAGACTTTTGCTGAAGCTCCTCCAGTGGCCGGCCGGTTTCTTCCGATAACTGAAGCAGTGCCGCCTTAAACCTTGGGCTGCTGGTCAGGCTTTCTGCGACGAATCGTGGCGCCTTGTAGCGGCGCCCGATCAAACCCCATTCAGCGACTTCCAGGGCCAGTCCGGCCTGGCGGGCGACAAACGCAGCAAATTCATCCATCGAATCGCTTGCCCTGGAGCCGAGTTGATCGGCGAATCGGGACTTGAGCCCGGCGATCGTCGCCGGCTGCCCGGCAATGCATTCCACGCGTTTGGGGTCCCGGAAAAGAATCCACCGTCCCCTGGCGTTTCCAGGATGGCGCGGATCGCCAAACACCAGGTGGCGCAAGGCCAGCGGTTTGATCTTCTGGTCTTCGCTCTCCGGCATCAGCCAGGCAACCCGAACCGGTACCAACAGGGTTTCCGGAGGTCCGGAGAGCCTGCCAGCCAGTTCGGCCAGGTCAAGCGCATGTACTTCTTTCGATACAGGAAGGAAAATTCGATCAATGGACGCTGCAGGATCAATCGAGTCCAGGCATTCGTTGAGCAGCCGCCTTTCCAGGCGGTTTCGCCCGTCGATCAGGAAAAGTATGGGGCCGTCATGTTGACTGCCGGCTCCGGCCAGTTGCTGCAGGGCCTGATTCAACTGCCGCTACCGCTGGGCGCCTTCTTCTTAAGTGCTTTCTTTTTTAGCGCTTTCTTCTTCAGGGTCTTTTTCGGCGCAGTTTTTTTAGGCTCGGCCTTCTTAGAGGGAGCCTTCTTACGTGCTGCCTTCTTTGGTCCGGCCTTCTTTGGAGCTGCTTTCTTACTCACAACTTTCTTTTTAGAGGCCACCTTCTTCTTAACCTTTTTCACGGCTTTCTTTGGGATCGCCTTCTTTTTCGCCGGCGCCCGCCTGGCGGGGGCTGGGAGGGGCTGCGGAACTTCATCTTCAGTTTGTCCGAGGGTCTCCAGAAACATGCCCCTGATTTGAGCAACGTGATCTTCGATGGTTTCACTGCGCCATTCGCTGGTGTCTACCGGTGGCAGCACATCCACTTCCACCGTGGCCGGGCGGAATATGAAATCACCCTTGGGCGCCACGTCTCCGGCGTTTTGGATCACGACCGGCACGACCGGCACGCCTGCCTGGATGGCCAGGTGGAACGGGCCCTTCTTGAAGGCGCCCAGTTTGGGCGTGATAGAGCGTGTCCCCTCGGGTGCGATGGCAACCGATTTACCCTGGTTGCGCATAGCGTCAACCAGCGGTTGCATGGCCTCAATCGCACTGGAAGAGTTTTCACGGTCGATGAAAATGGTGCCGGCCAATTCAAGCGTTTTGCCGATGAAGGGCATATGCCTTATTTCTTTCTTTCCAACACCCGCAATGTCCCTGCGCAACAGCCGGGCCATGATGACTACATCAACCTTGCTTTGGTGATTGAAAACAAACACCGCCGGGCGGCTCTCCCACAAATTGTATTCGTCCCTTACGACCAGGTTCAGACCAATCAGCGCGCTGCTCACATCCGCAAATACAGAGGTGGCAAAATTTCGCGCCTCGCTCTTGGAACCGGTCAGCGCCCAGATCGGCAGGCCGGCCATCGCTGAAGGAATCAATGAAACGGTTGCGGCGACAGAGCGCAGGAAATCGGTAATCTGCGGCTGTCCGCGGCTCTTGAACCGGCGCACCGGCCAGCCACGCTCCTCGGCGATGACGGCCAGTTTCGAATTGGGGTTGAGCGCTTGTGGATAGCCGACCCGCTCCAACAACTCCAGGTCGTCATCGCTGTCGCTGTAAAAATAGCTCTCGTCGAGATCGATGCCAAATTCCTGTGACAGGCTTTCAGCAGCCTGCACTTTACCCGGGCCGAAACACAGGGGCCGCTCAATACTGCCGGTAAAGCTGCCGTCCTTCACCTCGTAGCGACTGCAAATGATGTGCTCAATACCCAGATCACGGGCCATCGGCTCAACCTGGTACGGCGTGGCGGAAGAAATGACCGCCACGGTATGCCCGCGCGCCATGTGCGCCTGTACCAACGCGCGTGACTCCGGGTAAATCTTGCGGGCGATCTGCTGTTCGTACAGCTTCTCGCCGAACGCGACGTAATCCTCTTCACTGACACCGCGCATAAACTGTGCAGCGGAAGTCATCAGGCCGGAAAAGCCCATGGTCCCCAGCGAAAACTGGGTAACCGCAGAGATCAGCTCAACCAGTTGATAGGGCCCCAGGTCGCCCCGCCTGATCTGTTCCTTGAGAAAAACAGTCGCAGAGAAACCCGCGATCAGCGTTCCATCAAAGTCAAAAAAGGCGCCTATTTGCGGACCTTCGGGTGAATTCTCGATATCCCGGATCAAGTCTTTGTGTGCCTTCATGATGGTCATCCTGGTTCTGATTCCGCACCGACTGAAGATTTAAGCAATCCGCGGAATGCCATCCGTGGGGTTCTTTCACCTTCCAGCACCGAAAGCACATCGCGTGTAATCGGCATTTCGACGCTGTACTTCTTACCCAGCGCCATCACCGCTGGCGCGCTTTTTACACCCTCGGCAACCATCACCATTTCCTCAATGATTTCTTCCAGTGAACGGCCCTTGCCCAACTCATATCCGACGTGATGGTTACGGCTCTGCGCGCTGGTACAGGTCGCAATCAGGTCGCCCATTCCGGCCAGGCCGGCGAAGGTCTCGGGGCGCCCGCCCATGGCTACCCCAAGGCGGATGATCTCCGCCAGGCCGCGCGTGATCAGCGCCGAACGCGTGTTATCGCCGGCGCCCTGGCCATCGCCCATTCCCACCGCTATAGCGATGATGTTTTTGAGCACCCCGCCCAGCTCGCAACCGACCAGGTCGGTGTTGGTATATACGCGGAACAAACCGCTGTGAAAGAGTTGCTGCAACTCGCGCACGATGATCTCGTCTTCCATCGCCATCACGCTGGCGGCTGCCTGTCCCTGGATGATTTCCCGCGCCAGGTTGGGGCCGGTCAATACACCCACCGGATGTCCGGGCAATTCTTCCTGGATCACTTCGGTCATGCGCATGCCGGTACTCAGTTCCAGCCCCTTGGTCAGGCTGATCACCGGCACCCACGGCCGTAAGTGCTCGCTGGCCTGTTTGAGTACGGCCCGGAAATGCTGCGACGGGATGCCCATGACCAACACATCACAGGGAGCAACGGCTTCTTCAATAGATTGAGTCGCCACCAGCTTGGAACTCAGACGGGCGCCCGGCAGGTACTTCGAATTGCTGTGCTCGGTGTTGATCTCCCGGACCGTGGCTTCATCACGGGCCCAGAGTGTTACCGGCGCGTTGCGGGCGATCAGTGAGGCAACCGTCGTGCCCCAGGATCCTCCACCCAATAGTGCTGCTTTAAGATTCATGCGATTTCCTTAATGGTATCCAGCTGCTTTCAGAATTTCTTTAAACCTGGGCTCATCACGAAGCGGGTCGAGCATAGGATCGCCACCACTAGTGATAATCCCCGGGTCATGAATTTCCAGCGCTTTTTCCAGCCAGGCCATTGCTTTGTCCGGTTCTCCCCACTGCGCATAAACCTGGCCATACTGATAAGATGCGCTGTCCCCATAGGTAAGAGCCATTTCATCCATGTGTTGCTGTGCGGCTGACCGATCGCCAATCGAATCGAGAATGATAGCCATCAGGGTATGGCGGAAAAAGTCTAACGACTCTTTTCCTGCATAACTCAACGCCAGCTGTGCATCATCACCGTTCGTGTAGATACAGGCGGCCAACAGCCCGCGAAATCGGCCGGGATCCGGATCCAGCTCGAGTGCCCGCTCCAGTATCCGCTCCAATCCGGCACAATCTCCATCGATATAAAAAATGTTGGCCTGATTGCGCAGATTCGCCAGGGACAATGGATCCAGCGCCCTGGCCTCGCGGATTGCATTCACCGCATTTTCCCTGGCTTGTGCGGCCTTCTCGGGGGCCCCACCCACCATATACTTTGCTCTCAATAACATACTTGTACCGGCGTACGTCGCCTGCACCGTGGCGCTTCCCGGATAACGCGAGGCGGCATCTTCTAAGTATTCGGCGGCCTGCTCATATTCATAGGTGATCATCGCAAGCCTGGCGGCGGCCGCCAGGGCTTGCTCGCTGGCAGGAGCCAGGCCCTGCATTTTCCCGAGGTAAGCCGCCATTTGCTCGCTTGACTCGGTGAAAGGAACAAAACCATTGCGGTTGATTCGGTCCCAAACGTTAAACATGCCCGCGTAAGCCCTCAATGTATTCAGGGTCAATCGCCAGTGCCTTTTCAAAATGACCCCTGGCTTTTTCCAGTCCCGGCTCGCTGTCCGGTTCATGTAGTAACACGTACAGGCCCCGCAGGTACTCTTCGTAGGCTTTCGCGTTGTTGCTGCCGGGAGTAACAACAGGCTCGTCTGCCTCATCCTGGCCGAGCAGGGTCACCTGCAATGCACGGCTTACCTGCTCTGCAATTTCAGCCTGGATGGTAAAAATATCATCCAGTTCCCGGTCAAAGGTTTCGGACCAGAGGTGGTAACCGTCAGAAGTCTTGACCAATTGCGCAGTGATGCGCACCCGATTACCCGCTTTGCGCACACTGCCTTCCAGTACATTGGCCACGTTGAGTAGCTGGCCGATCTCACGCAGATCCTGATTCTGGTCCTTGAAGGCGAATGAGGAAGTCCGACCGGTGACTTTCAAGCCGCCGAGTCGCACCAGGGAATTCAACAGTTCTTCGGTCAACCCATCGGAGAAATATTCATTGTCCTTATCCCCGCTCATGTTCACGAAAGGCAGAACGGCGATCGACGTGTCGGTGTCTGTCACCGCTTCCTGAATGGAGTCACTGGTCGCTTCAGCTTGTATCGTAGAGGCGCTCTCAGGGTTCGAGGGGTCCTGCACATCGCTGCGCGGAATTAGCCGGTCGGCGACCAATCCTCCAATCGCGACAACCAGCAGCAAGACGATGACCACGTTCATCCTGTGGCCGGTGTTACTTACGATCAACTCGCTGCGGTCAATTTCGCTTTCGCGCTTGATGCCTTCCGGGGTCAGCTCAAAAACCCAGGAAAACACCAGGGCAAAAGGAAAACCCACGGCCAAAAGGCTCATGAACAAAGGCAAGACCCAGGCCGGCACGCCGAGTGGCTCGAACATGACATCGGCAATCTGCAGAACCATCCAACTGGCCACCACATAGAGCATGCCCATGCGGACCACGTTGCGGCGTTTGAGCTCGTTGAAAAAGGAAAGGGGAGATTTCACCGGCTAATAATCAAGCTGCTTTTGGGGTTTGTACTGCTCTACTTCATCCGGCGTAAGCTGAATGACCTTCAGCGTCCAGTCCGCAATCGCCGCATCCACCTTGAACTTGAACCGCCCACTTTCCTCGATAAGGCGTAAACCATTTCCGGGGCGCTTTGTCTTGAACAGGTTGCCAGCGTGAACCCCGGTTTCACCATAGGCCAGCGTGACGGCGATCCCCATCGAACTCGGGTATTCGCTATTGACCCGCCAATCGAGCAGCCAGGGTGCTTTCACATTAAATTCGGCCGTCTCCGTGCTACGGCTTCCCGAGAACTTCCGAACGAGCTCAGCGGCGTCTGCCGGCAATGTGATCACGAGCAAAAAACAGCTGCTAAAAACCAGCAAAAAGCGCTTCATCCAATCAAACCCCAGGACACAATTACTCCCATTATAAGCTGCATTAAGAGAACTGGTCCCAATAAGGATTTTCCCCGAACCGTTCAACCAGGAAATCGATGAACAGGCGCGCCCTGCGGGGAAGGTAGCGGGTCTGTGGATAAACTGCAAAAGCACTCCGTTGAGACGGACAGTAATCCGGCATGATCGAGACCAGGTCACCCGCCGCAATGGTCTGCCAGGCAATGAAAGAAGGAATCAGGGTGATGCCATGACCCGCCATCGCCATATCACGCAGGAAATCACCGTTGTTGGCCACGATTTGCGGCCGGGCGGACACGACATACTCACCGCCACGCCGGTCTTTCAGCTTAAGTGCCCCGCCACTCCCGCTGTCGTATTGCAGAATCCGGTGCTCTCTCAGTTCACCCGGAGTAGCAGGCGTCCCGTGTTGCTCAAGGTAGTTTGGACTGGCGCAGAGCAGCAGGCGAATCGGACAAATACGCCGGGCCTGGAGCGACGAATCCCGCATATCCGCAATCCGGATGGCCAGGTCCGCACCCTGCTCGACCAGGTCAATCTGCCGGTCTGAAAAATCAATATTGATAGTCAGCCCCGGGTGCATCTGCAGGAACTCATCGATGGCCGGAGAGAGATGACAGAGACCGAACGACAGCGGAACGGCCAATCGCAGAGTCCCTTCAAGCGTCGCATCGGTATCGGCCGTCGCTGCATCCAGCTCCGAAATATCCATTAACAGCTTTACCGCACCCTGATAATACGCCTGCCCCGCCTCGGTCAGGCTCGAGCGGCGGGTCGTGCGGTTTAATAAACGCACCCCGAGGCGCGCCTCCAGTTCGACCAGGCGACGACTGACACCCGACTTGGCGATTCCCAGTTGATCAGCAGCCTTGCTGATGCTGCCGGCCTCAACCACCCGGACAAAATTACGCATTTCTTCAATTTGACGCATTGTTCTGTTTTTTAGAACGATAATTTCTAATTATTACTGTTTTTAGTGTTTTTAACAACAGATATGATGCTTACCAACACATACATCACTACAGGAGAAAACCATGCAGCTATTTCAATCACTGGCGGCACCCGCGGGACGGCTTCTGATTTCCCTTATCTTCGTAACGTCGGGTATCAGTAAGCTCGCCTCTTTTTCCGGCACACAGGCCTACATGGAATCAGCGGGCGTCCCAGGCATACTATTACCTGTTGTTATCGCAATCGAGTTGCTGGGTGGGCTGGCTATTATTCTGGGTTGGCACACGCGCATCGCGGCATTCCTGCTGGCAGGTTTCAGCCTGCTGTCAGCGGTTCTGTTCCACGCGAACTTTGGCGACCAGATACAGATGATCATGTTCATGAAAAACCTGGGCCTGGCGGGGGGATTCCTGATGATGGTCGCTCTTGGAGCGGGGCCATGGTCTATCGACAACCGCAGCGGGAAATAGCATGACTGCGCGGCAAAAAACACACAAAGAAGTCGTAGCAACCACCCCGGGCGTGCCCGCAACAGATGGCGACGGTGTGCGCATGACGCGCGTGATTGGTTCACAGGAACTCAACATGCTCGACCCCTTCCTGTTACTGGACGCCTTTGAGTCGGATCAGCCACAGGATTACATCGGCGGCTTTCCCAGCCACCCTCACCGCGGCTTTGAAACCGTAACCTACCTGCTGGCCGGGCGCATGCGGCACAAAGACAACGCCGGTAATGAAGGTGTGATCGAACCCGGCGGCGTACAATGGATGACCGCTGGAAAGGGAATTGTTCACTCGGAAATGCCGGAACAGGAAAATGGTCTGTTGATGGGTTTCCAATTGTGGGTGAACCTGCCTGCCCGGGCCAAGATGACGGAGCCGGCTTACCAGGAGTTTTCCCCGGCCGATACCCCGCTGGAAATTCGTGACAACGGCACCGAAGTCCGTGTCATTGCAGGCTCCACCGGCGAAGGAACGGCCGGCGCAGTGAAGAATAGTTTTGTGCACCCGACTTACCTGGACGTATCACTACCGGCTGGCCAGTCATTCTCCCAGCCCGTAGCGGAAGGTGACAACAGCTTCCTGTTCGTCATCGATGGTGAACTTGAAGCCGGTGAACAGGGCGTGGCTCTTGGCCGCAGGATGCTGGGTATCCTGGGCGAGGGCGACAGCATCCGGGTGAAAACCGATACAGGCGCACGGTTCTTATTGGTTTCTGCACAGCCGCTTAACGAACCCGTTGCCCGCGGCGGCCCTTTCGTGATGAACACGAAAGAGGAAATCATGCAGGCTTTTGACGATTACAAACACAACCGGTTTTGAATCCGGTTGCAGAGAGGAAATGAAAGATGGGACTCTTAGTTCATGGAAAATGGGTCGACCAGTGGTACGACACCAAAGGCCACGAAGGCCATTTTGTGCGCAGCGCGGCAAAGTTTCGTAACTGGATAACTGCCGATGGCAGCCCCGGACCCAGCGGCATCGGCGGCTTTAAAGCTGAGCCGGGACGTTACCATCTTTATGTCTCGCTTGCCTGCCCGTGGGCCAACCGGGCGCTGATTTTCCGCCACCTGAAAGGCCTGGAAGAAATGATCAGCGTTTCGGTGGTGCACTGGCACATGGCAGAAAGTGGCTGGACCTTCGAGCGCGGTGACGGGGTCATTCCAGACCCGCTGTTTGATGCTGACTACCTCCACCAGGTCTACATAAAAGCCGACCCCGACTACTCCGGACGGGTGACCGTCCCATTGCTGTGGGACAAGCAAACCGGCACCGTAGTGTCGAATGAATCTTCCGAGATCATCCGCATGTTCAACAGCGCTTTCGACGAAGTGGGCGCCCTGCCGGGTGACTATTACCCTACAGATCTGCACAACCAGATCGACGAAATCAACGCGCGCATCTACAGCTGCGTCAACAACGGCGTCTACAAGGCGGGCTTTGCGACCTCACAGGAAGCCTATGAAGAGGCAGTTGTGCCGCTGTTTGAGACTCTGGACTGGCTCGAGCACCGCCTGTCCAGCAGACGCTACCTGTTCGGCGACCATGTAACCGAGGCGGACTGGAGGTTATTCACCACCCTGATCCGTTTCGATCCGGTCTACGTGGGGCACTTCAAGTGCAACCTGCGCCGCATCGCCGACTATCCGAACCTGTGGGCCTATACCCGCGATCTGTATCAGCATGGGGATGTGGCGGAAACCGATCGACATGCACCACATCAAGCACCACTATTACGTAAGCCACACGATGATCAACCCAACCCAAGTAGTGCCAGCAGGCCCCGAGCAGGACCTGTGGAGCCCACACGGAAGAGATCTACAGCAGGCAATCCAATGAAAAGAAAAAATGCATTAATACTGGCAGCCGGGCTGGTTGCCCTGCCTTTCAACCCTCTTTTTGCCATCGAAGAGGCAGCGTATTCCGTGATCAGCCAGTCTGGGGATTTCGAAATCCGCGAGTATGCACCTGCAATCGTCGCGGAAACCCTTGTTGATGACGACTTCGAGGGAGCAGGCAACCGTGCTTTCCGGAAGCTGTTCAAATACATCAGTGGTGACAACAGCAAACAGGACAAGATCGCCATGACCTCGCCGGTTTCACAGGAGAAACGGTCCGAGAAAATAGCCATGACCTCGCCCGTCGGCCAGCGCCCTTCCGGTGACGGATGGGCCGTGGCTTTCATGATGCCCGCCTCCTACACGATGGACACCATTCCCACACCGGACGACGCCGCTGTCGTGATCCGGGCCATCCCGGCCTACAGTGCAGCGGTCGTGACCTATTCCGGAACCTGGAGTGAAAAGAACTACCGTAAACAGATGGCCCGGTTAGAACAATGGATGACTGAAAATGAACTGCAGGCCGCTGGCGAGCCAGTATGGGCCCGCTACGATGCCCCGTTCAAACCCTGGTTCATGCGACGTAACGAGATCCTGATCCCTGTGAATTAGTGACTGCTTTACAGGTCTGAACCTTGGTTATCAGGCTCCATTCGCCACCCCCAGCATGGCACGCACCGGCACCGGCACACTGGTCCAGCGCTTGGGCAGCGCCCATGGATCCCGTATAAAGTTTCGTTGAACCAAGTCGCCGACCGGCGATGAACTCTCACAAGGCACCCACATCAATCGGCATCGAGATAGAGCTTGGGGCGAGTAAATGAATTCATCAACCTGGAATGCTTTGCCTGATAAAATCTAACGGTTATCGTCAGCCGTCTATTTGATATTCGGAGCTTCAATTGAAATCTGAACACAAAATCAAGATTCTGCAAGATTGTGATTTCCTTCGCGGTGTGGAGGATTCAATCCTCGCGGCGCTCGCGAATGAATCACAAGTTCATGATTTTGAACAAGAGGCATCGGTTCTTAACAAAGGAGACCGTGGCTCCACGATGTATTTCATCGCATCCGGCAAGGTACGGGTGCACGACGAAGATGTTGTACTGGCCTATCTTGAAGACGGCGAAGTGTTCGGCGAGATGTCAGTACTCGATTCCGATGTGCGCAGCGCATCCGTGACGTGCGAAACCACTACAAAGCTGGTCAGCCTGGGGCGGGATGAGCTTTGGCGCGTCATTACGCAGAATCCAGAAGCCCTGAAGATCATCATGGCTTCAATCCTGCAGCGTGAAAGAAACATCGTGCGAGACGTCACGACCCGCACCGCCCAGCTTCAGGCTTATGAAAGGGAACTGGAAATCGGGCGCCGAATTCAAGCTGACTTTTTACCCGAGTACGTCCCGGAAATTGAGAACTGGGAAGTTGCTTCGTATTTCGAAGCCGCCCGTGAAGTGGCCGGTGATTTCTATGACGTTTTCGAATTGAAACCCACTAGTCAAATTGCGCTGGTTATTGGTGATGTTTGCGATAAGGGTGTTGGCGCTGCTTTGTTCATGACCCTGTTTCGAAGCCTGATTCGCGCATCCTGCCAGCAAGGCGCGCTCAACAGTGCCGCAAATAGCGATAGTCAGTCAACGGAACACTTCAGGGAAATCCTGCAAACAAGCATCGATATAACGAACCGCTACATCGCCACCACGCATAGCAAATCGAGCATGTTCGCTTCCGTATTTTTTGGCGTCCTGAGTCCTGATAGTGGTGAAATGGTCTACATCAATGCCGGACATGAATCTCCGGTCATTTTCAAACACGGCGGTGGTGAAGAAATACTGGAGTGTACCGGTGGCGTTGTTGGATTATTCCCGTTCGCCAAATTTGAAATTGCGACAACTAAACTGGAGCGAGGAGACCTGTTTTTTTCCTACACCGACGGTATAAACGAGGCAAAAAACATCCATGGCGATCAATTTTCAGATCAACGCATCTTGGATGCCGGTAAATCGGACAGTTTTGATGCTGCCGGTTTGCTCGAACACATGATGGAACAAATCAGGCGTTTTCGTGGGGAAGCGCTGCAGTCGGACGATATCACCATGCTCGCAATCAGGAATCTCGAACTTGCAGTGATGTAAAACTCTCTTTATTCGTTTATTATAATCTCCTAATACAGTAAGGAGGAAATGGAAATGGGTGCGATGAGTATCTTGGTAGGACAGGAGCAGGGAAAGGTCCCCGTCACCGTGCTGAAAATTGAAGGTGATATCGATGCCGGTACATACAAGGGTCTGCAGGACAAAGCCAGTGAACTGATAGAGGCAGGCACCTCGAATATACTTCTGGATCTCGGGCAGGTTGAGTACATGGGAAGCGCTGGGTTTAGGGCAATCCACGCTATCGCCAACATGCTAAACAAAGAGCAGAAAGAAGGCATGTACAAATCCGAGCATGTGAAACTGCTCAACCCCAAAGATGAAGTGGCCAGGGTTATCAAAACACTGGGGTTCGATTCCTTCCTGGAAATCCACGAAGACAGGAATGAGGCCATCGCCTCTTTTTAGACCGTTGTGGCCTGATCAAAAATGAGTCAGGTTTTCGAAGTTTCCGTTTCGGCTGATTTGGAGAACCTAAAGAAAGTCCGGTCGTTCATCAACGAGACCGGACGGTCTTTGGGCGTGGATGGCGGCACCCTGGGAGATCTTTGCCTGGTCGTGGATGAGGCGGTTACCAACGTTGTTCTTTATGGCTACGACGGCCTTGGCGGATCGATCGACATTCAGGTCGAGAGTGACGACGATGATTTGGTCATTCATATTCGCGACCAGGCCAGGAGTTTCGACGCCAGCGTTGTTGATACACCACACCTTGATCAGCCACTATCTGAACGCCCCTACGGGGGCATGGGCGTATACCTGATCAACAAACTGAGCGACGAGGCCGAGTTCCGCAGTTTGCCTGGCGGGGGCAATGAACTCCGAATACTTAAACGGGGTGTGATTCCCGAGCAGGTTCCGGGCAAGGATGTTTAGACTCGAATCAGGCTGACAGGCAGATGCAGATAGTGCACCTCCACAACCGGAGTCGCAAGGTCGATGTCGACATCGAGATTTATCCAGATCAAGGTGAAATACCGATGGCCTTGATCTGACAGCTACCGCTCCTGGGCGAACTGAAAACTAAACTCCCCTGTGATTCACATCCAGGGGAGTACTGCTTTGCGCTTTATTCTTGCCAGTCGTTCTTGATCAAGGGATTTCTACGAGAAACTCGAGTTTGAAGCAATTGGCGGCGATCCTCGACAGAATTGGCTGATACTAAAAAATGGCGATCGAGGGTTCCACGGTGGCCGTGGAATATTCATCAACAGTTCAGCTCTCAAGCGTATCATTCGCAATTGGTGACTCAATTAGTCGAAGGAAGTTGAAGTGATGATGGTCGTTAGAAATCTCGTTGCAGCAGTCTTGTTACTTGTCATTTCGTTCGACGCTCGCCCTGAAGACAAAGCGCGGCCTGAAGTAAGACAGCTTGCGGGCACGAAAATCGGCGTAGGTGATTGGGCCTGGCTTCCGCGAAGTGATACCCAATGTCGCAACGGATCAACCACGGGCATCGGCGTACGATTGTTGCCTGACGCCGAGGCAGTAATGATCTACCTCCAGGGCGGAGGTGCGTGTTACGACGCAAAGTCCTGCGCGCAGAACGCAAATACGCCTATTGCGGGAGAGCGCTTTTCACGCGAAGACTTCGATGACTGGGTTGCAACACTTGGCAATCAAGGAATTTTCAATACCACCAATCCCACGAACCCGGTCGCCCGATGGAATCATGTCTATATACCCTATTGTACGGGTGATCTGCATGGTGGCGTCAAAGATGACGGTTCTGTTCCGGGCGTCACTGGTCGGCAGCGATTCGTCGGATATCGAAACGTGGAGAACATCCTTAAGTTCATCGCACCGTTTTTTCAGAATGCTGAGGACATTGCTTTGGTTGGCGCAAGTGCCGGAGGCGTTGGTGTTCTCATTAACTATCCGCAAGTCGTCGATGCTTTCGGCGGACGTTCGGTGGCTGCTCTCGTTGACTCGGCACCCGTTATACCGGAGTCAGCAATCAAGACGTCTTGCTTCCAACGCAAGCTGACGGAGACATTCGATTTGCATTTGCCGCCCGGCTGCCCGGAGTGCGCAGATCCAACAGAAGGTGGGTTACTGAACATCTACGGTTATCTCAGTCGAACTTACCCGCAAGGCCGATTTGCTTTTGCGTCGGCGGACGCGGATCTTGCCGGCGTAATTCTTTACAACGATGAGTCACGTGCCTGCGGTGGCGCTGGAGTCAATATTTTCAATTATCGACTTAGTCTCTATGCGCTCCGGGACAGACACATTGGGCACGAGTGGGCAACGTTCCTGCCAGGTGGTATTCAGCATACGATGACACAATCCGATTCTTTGTTTCTGAATCGGAAGTATCAAGGAGTTAGCGCCGCTGAATGGTTGGGACGAATCAACTACAAGCCACCGATCCATGTCCCTGCAGCCAGGCTGCGACTAAAGAAATAAGCTGAAATCCAAGTGGCGACGACCAGTGGCTAACTACCAATTAACCAAGTTCCGGTTTAGCGGCATGGTCATGCAGCGACAACCACCACCGCCCCGCGACAACTCAGACCCGTTTATGGTCACCAGAGTGGCCTGACCCGGCTCCAATGAGCGCTCTTCACTGATGATCTGATCCGCCGTCACGACTCCGAATCCATTTTTCGCCAGTTCCTCAGCGGTAGCCTGATTGTGCTCGAACCCGAGTATATGGCCCGGTGCCAAGGCAAAAAAATTGGCGCCGGATGACCACTGTTCCCGCTCCTGGCGCAACTCGTCATCGCCGCCGCAGGAGATGGGCTTTAGATCCAGGCCCTGGGTTCTCAACGCTTCCAACACGCCTGGATATTCAACGATCCGCTTGACCTGCTGCTGTTCATAATGCACGTGGAAGGCCCTGCATTGATGCAATCCCGTAATCAACGGAGAAAAGACCATACAACTGTCACGATCGACCATGGTGAAGATCATATCCAGATGAATCGTCGCCCGGGACTTGGGAATCTCCACTACAACAAAATTCTGCACCCCCCCTTTCTCGGCAATTGCGCGCATTAACGTGTCGATACCACGGGCCGTGGTCCGCTCGCTGTATCCGATCATGATCAAGTCTTCACGCAGCACCAGCAGGTCGCCGCCCTCGATGGTGATTTTCTGACTGCGTGCTGGCTGTTCCGTCAAAGTAGAAACCACCCGACGAAATATTAGTGTGGTATTTGAAAATGGCTTTGAGCAGCAAGGCCTCCGCAAAGCGGGCCTTGAATGCCATCGAGCCGATGATCACGCTCTTGTTCACAGCCATCACAGCATCCCGCGTGAAGAACGCATTTGGCAGCGGTGGGATCGCGTGGCGCAAAGGGCTGAGGTACTTTTCCAGACTGTCTTTGCGCATCGGCGTACCCTGGAACAACTGGGGCGCCAGTTCAGCATTGTCCATTTCCTTGAGATCCTGCGCCAGGTCTTCACAATCGTAAAGCTTTACCAGTTCATCGACCAACTGCCCCTTCATGTGCTTGTCGGACATGGCGTCACGCAACAGGTCCTCAAATTCATATACGTCGGCGACCCGGCGCAGTACACCGGTCAACTGATCGTGCTCTCTTGAGGCCAACTGCAGGTTCAGGATGTCGTCATACAACACCTCGGCAGCGCTGGCGGGAGTCATATTCTCGATTTCCTTTCCCGGACGGTGGACCATCACGGCATTGAGTGCACCGATCTCGGAGTCGACGTTAATCTGGATATCTTGCATTCTGTTCCCGGGTGCTTGCTGACCAATTCATGGCTCAGTTGGACTGATTATCGCATTGGGTATGAGCGCGCGTCGAGCAAGGCTCTGGTTGAAAGAGCAATTGGCGCTATCAACGGGCGTATAATTTAACTCATGGTTTTGGGCAGTCCTGCCTATTCGAAATGCCTGGGAGTCTGATCATGCTCAGCTATATGCTCGCTCTAGCCATTCTGACGTCCGCGGTCGCTTTGCTATATGCGCGTTGGGAGTACCGCAAACGCGGCAGGTTGACACTGCTTGGCTTGTTCCTGTTGTGCGCCATGATTTTCATGCCGAATCTTGTTCTCGAGTACGCTACGTCTTACGAAATACCAAGTTCTCCGGTCGACTACATCGGTCTTTTCATGAGCATTGTGGGGCTAGCAATCTGCCTGGCTGGCATCATCCAATTTCGATCCATCCCAAAGATGATGTGCCAGGATGTGGGTGAGTTGACCCTATCCGGAATATACCGCTGGAGTCGGAATCCTCAGTATGTGGGCTGGTTCTTATTCCTGTTCGGCTTTGCACTTACTGACTGGTCGCTGTGGTGTCTGGCTGCGCTAGTGGTTGTGGCGGTTAGTCTGCATTTTTTGGTTTTGGTGGAAGAGGAGCACCTGCGTCGCATTTTTGGTGAGCCATACACCCACTTCTGCCAGAGAATCCCGCGCTATGTGCGCTGGGGGCCGGTCAGGATTTAGCTTTTTGCGTCAAGTGAAAACCAGTTTTTGAGGTTTAATAATTAACATGAAAATTCGTGAAGCAATACAGTATCCCAGGGGCTTTTCAGGAGCCAGGGATTCGTGGATCACGCCGAAACGCTGATCAAGAATTATCCCACCTTGAAGAACAAGCCCAGTTGAACCTACAGCACCCCGGTTTCTCGAGCATGGATACGGAGTGGGTTCAGATGTTTCGCGAATCGTATGCCCAATGCAGCAATGCCTGCCGCTGCCTTGGCCGGCACAGCAGATCACCCTTCATACAGTTCTTTTTCACCTGCGCGATATGGCGGGTCATGGCTTTCCATCGACCGATCTGGCGAGCGTCGTCTTCGCAACGCCTGCCCATGTAATAGCGGCAGTACCATTGAAACCAACCGCGCGGATCGTCGGGCCAGATCCAGCCTTTTTCACGCCAGTAAGAGAGCGGCTTTGACGCACGTATTTCGAAGAAATTAAGCTTTATATCGTGACGTTCGGCATTAAGTTTCGCATTTTCAAACCACTCTGCCGGGAACTCACCCTGGCAGTCGGTCATGTATTTTCCGCCAAAAACACCCATCGACAGCATCTGTGCCGGGGTCAGTTCGGGCTTGAAATCCGGGTGGAAGTTTTCTCCCTCCGGCTCAGTCAGGCTGTAGCTGTAACCGGTTTGCATCCGGTCGTTGACCCTGACGGTTGTGCTGCTCATTTACAGATTCTTCAGACGGCTTTCAGGTTTGGCAAACAGGATCTGCACGTCCGAAATCACCCGCTCCCGGAACGCGCCTTCGCAGTAGCAAAAGTAGTATTCCCACATGCGGATAAATGTGTCCGGGAAGCCCTGTTCCCGGACTGCGTCGATTTGCGCGAAGAAGTTTTCCCTCCACCGCTTGAGCGTGGTCGCGTAATGCAGGCCGATATCATCCAGGCCGAGCAGACGCATGTCGGTCCTGCGGGCCACGGAATCGGTCATCACGGCCGAAGAGGGCAGGCCGCTGCCCGGAAAAATGTAACGCTGGATGAAATCAATTGATTTACGGTACTCGTCGTAGCGCTGGTCTGCAATGGTGATCGCCTGGATCAACATGGCGCCCTGTGGTTTCAGCAAGTCACTGCACTTGGCGAAGTAGGTGTCGAACAGGCCGTGGTCTATCGCTTCGATCATTTCGATCGACACCAGTTTGTCGAACTGGCCTTCGAGGTGACGGAAGTCTTCAAACAACACTGTGATGCGGTCTTCCAGGCAAGCTTCGCGCACCCGCTCTTTGGCTTTTTCGTACTGCTCGGCGGAAATCGTCGTGGTGGTTACGCGGCAGCCATAGTTCTGTGCGGCATACAGCGCAAACCCACCCCAACCGGTGCCAATTTCAACCAGGTGGTCATCTGCCGTTAACTGAAGGCGCTCGCAGATGTGCTTCATACGAGTCAGCTGTGCATCAAACAGACCGTCCTCTTCGTGCTCGAAGAGAGCCGATGAATACATCATGGTCTGGTCCAGCCACAAGGCGAAAAATTCATTACCAAGATCGTAATGCGCAGAAATATTGCGGCGCGCACCTTCGTGCGTGTTTCGGTTGATCCAATGAAACAGGCTCTGCAAAGGCTGGGTGAAGCGCGCCACGCCGGTTTCCATGCCGTCGAGCACCTCGCGGTTCTGCAGCAACAGACGCACCACCGTAACCAGGTCATCACAATTCCAATAACCATGCATATAGGCTTCACCACCGCCGATCGAACCACCAAAAGCGATTTCACTGTAAAAACGCGGATCCTCGACAGTGATATGGGCGCTGACTCCGGAATCGTCACCCGACCCAAACAGAAATTCTTCTCGCCCATCGGTCAACCGGAGCGTCCCGGTTTGCAGCTTCTCCAATTGCCGCAACACGGTACGCCGGGCAAGGCCGTCCAGCATAGTGGGCTTGACCGTACCGGCAAGGTGGACCGGTGAAGAAAGCGAAACCGATTTCACTTGGCCTTCTCCGGTTCAGGTTGGTTTTTTGCAGGATGATCGTGAACCGGAGCCCCTTTGAGCCATAACTTCAGTGCCTGCCAGTGGATCGCCACGATAATCTTCAACGTCATAAGCGGGTATGAAATCAGTATGCGGGCCAGTGACCCTGGCGAAATCTCGTCACGCTCAAGCACCATCGTGGCGTCGAAAATCTTGCTGCCCTCACGCGCATTTTCCATGTGGACCGTCAGTTCGTCTGCAGGTGTGTTGAAACGCCAGTCATACTGGACGTCCATCTGCATAAAAGGCGAAACATGCATCTGCTTGTCCGGAAAGAAGCGCTTCCGGCTACCCGTGGCATGGTTATCCCTCTGTGGCAAAACGTAGCAATGACGCTCACCCCAGGGCGTGTTATTGACCTCTGCCACTATGGTTTCCAACTCAGTATCGTCCGCGCTATAACAATAGTAAAAGCTCACCGGGTTAAAAACGTAGCCGAAATAACTCAGTTGAGTCAAGAGCCTGACGGGACCTTCGGGGCGAATGCCGGTCTCCTGCTCCACCAGATTGCGTACGGTTATCGTCCAGGGGCTCTGCAGGATCTCCAACATGGTCTTCCCGGCGAAACCGGGCCAGTGCGGCGCGCTTTGCAGACCAGAACCAGCGACCCTTAAACAACCCGGGAAGCTCGGCCAGGTCCAGGTACATCATGAACATCCGGTAGTTGAAAGCATGCTCTACCGGATGTGTGCGGCGGTGCCTAACCTGCCCGGCGTAGATAGCGCTTTTCATCGCTCTGACTCCCGGCAACCAACAGATCCTGCTCAAAATGTTCCAGCGCAGCCTTCGCACTGACCACCCCGTCTTCGTGAAAGCCATAGCGCCAGTAGGCGCCGCAATAGTAGGTGCCGCCGGTGCCGTTAATTTCACGGTGCCGACCCTGGGCCGCCACGGCCCGTTCGGTGAACATCGGATGCTCGTAACTTGATCGTCTGTATGATCTTGTCCGGATCGATGGCGTGTGTATGGTTGAGGGTCACGCAAAACTCCACCGGTGCCTTCAGCCCCTGCAGAATATTCATATTATAGGTCAGCGCGACCTTTCCATCCGGATCAGCCGGACCATTCGGAATATGGTAATTCCAGGCAGCCCACGCCAGTTTGCGCCGCGGCATCAGTGACTCGTCGGTATGCAGTACAGCCTCATTTTGCTGATAGCCCATGGCGCCAAGTACCGCCTGTTCTTCGGCAGTGGGGTCGGCCAGCAATTGCAGCGCCTGGTCGCTGTGGCAGGCCAGGAAGACCCGGTCATACCGTTCTGATTCTGCTCCCCGCGCTTTCACCTCCACATGATCCGGGTGGCGCCGGATCCAGTCAACCGGAGTGTTGAGACGAATCCGGTCCCGGTGTCCGGCGACAAGTTTGTCCAGGTAGTTGCGGGAACCACCCTTGATCACGCGCCAGGTCGGACGATCGTTCACAGATAACAGGCCATGATTGCTGAAGAAACGGATGAAGAACAGTGCCGGAACGCCGCGCATGCCTTGTGTTGTGGAAGACCAGATGGCGGCGCCCATTGGAACGATGTAGTGCTCGACGAACTCCTTTGAATATCGGTTCTGGTCGAGGTATTCGCCCAGAGTAATCGTATTTTCGGGCTGGTCCAGCAAAGCAGGAGCCTCCCGGTTGAAGCGCAAAATGTCGTTGATCATGCGGTAGAAAGACGGCCGCATCAGGTTACTGCGCTGGGCGAACAGGGCATTGATCGAGGCCCCGTTGTACTCGAGCCCGTTACGTTCGCTGCGCACGCTGAAACTCATCTCACTAGGCTGAGACTCGACGCCCAGTTCATCCAGCAGAGCGATAAAATGAGGGTAGGTGGCATCATTAAACACGATAAAGCCCGTGTCGACAGCCCAGCGCTGACCAGCGGCCAAAACATCGACCGTGTTGGTATGTCCGCCGATTCGACGGTCGGCTTCGTACACGGTGATATCGTGTTCGCGGGCCAGCCGGTTGGCTGCGAGACTGCCGGCGATTCCGGTACCTATTATTGCTATTTTCATTATTTTTACCAGCGTTGCGGAACACGCTGCAGGACGGAGACGTCGTAGCCGGCATCCACGATCAGCTGGACAGCATTGGCGTAGTCTTCCGCGCTCATCTGCGGCTCACGGGCCATCAACCATACATAGTCCCGCTTATTGCGCCCGATGATGGTAACGGAGTAGTCGTCCTCCAGGTAAATAATCCGGTAGTCGCTTTTGAACGGCCAGACGAATTGCATACCCCATTCCGCATTGCTTTGGGTGTCACGCACATAGCCGCGCGGGTGGTACTGCTTTTCCGGTCCATCGAAAGCGTCTTTGCGAAAGGTAAACGTGGTGGCGATAGTGCCATCGTCATCCAGCCGGTAGGACTCCACGGCATTATGAGCGCCTTTCTCGACGAAAGTGGGGATATTGGCAATCACATACCAATCACCCATGAAACGGTCGAGGTCAACTGAATCAACGGTCTCAAGTGGAGGCAGGCTGGCCTGGCAGCCCGCCAAAAGGGTCGCACCGGTGATCGTTGCCAGCGTTTTACGCAGAAACAAAGTCATAGTCCCGTCTCCATGGCCACCGGGGCGATTGTCAGTATTATTCTTAAAGGTTTCATAGCGATAAAGTCCTGGATTCACTGCGGGGCCAGCCCGGAAAGAACGCATTGGTCCGCCTGATGTACTCACGGTAGGCAGGGCGGCGTCCGGCAATGTCTTTTTCCAGCATGGCGACGCCGGAAACCCGCAGTAGCAGGAATGTCATCAACAGCGGTGCAAAAATCGTCCACCAGGCTCCGGCAGACAGTGCGATCAGGTAGAAGCCCCACCAGATGACCGCCTCTCCGAAGTAGTTAGGGTGCCGGGTGTAACGCCACAAACCGCTATCCAGCACGTCGTTGGCTGTCCGTTCACTGCGCCGAAAACGGCTGAGCTGATAGTCACCTACCACTTCAAAAAACATCCCGCACAGGTACAGCGCGATACCGGCATAATCAAGCGGCCCGGGTGGTGTCTGACCGCTGACAGCCGCGACGACGGGAAGACAGATCACCCAGGCCAGAAAACCCTGGAAAAGAAATACGATATAAAGACTTTTCCATTCAAAAAACGGCTGGTTGTTTTCGCGTATCGCCCGGTAGCGCCGGTCCTCCGGCTCACCGTGGTTGCGAATGGTGATGTAGGCAGAAAGGCGTATCGACCAGGCGCCAAGCAACCCAACCAGGATTGTGGTTCTTGGTCCGGTGCTGTCGGCAAGCAGCACATATGACAGCAGGCACAGCAGGATCATCAGCGACCACAAACTGTCAACGATACTCACATCATGGCGAACGACGCTGACCAGCCACGCTAAAACAGACACGGTCAGAACGGCCAGCAGAGCCAGGGTCAGGGCGCTTGAATCAAGCATGGTGCGTCTCTCGCCAATCAGGCTGGATGTAATCAGGTATTACGACCTCGCTCATTCCATCCATTCGAACCGCGAGCTTGATCAACAGCGGCATGGCGACAGCCCAGATAACGGCGAGTGCGGCCAACGCCAGCGTCTGCTCATTAAAGGTAATAGCACCCAGTTCCTTACCTGCCAGGTAAGCGAGCGGACCTCCCACTGCACCCAGCGTGGCTGCAAGCACGTTGCGCCCGCGCAGCCACTTGAAAGAGACATTCAGGGTTGTCGCGAATAAAGCCCACATGGCCAGAATCCAGTACGGCGCAAAGCCTTCTAACCAGGTTCCCGCGGGATAGCTCACCAGCCCCGTAAGAACCAGCAAGCTGTCAGCTACCAGTCCGATCAGGACGGCTGAGAGGATCAGGCGGACTTCCGGGCCGGGGCGCTTTGAAAGGCGCAGGTGGACCATGATCAACGCTAGCACTACCAGCGGTCCGAGCCACGGCAAACTATTGGCCGCACCGAAAACACAGGCGAACCATCCAGCTTCGGATGCCGCCAGGTTAATGAACAGGCGGGTCATTGCTGCTGACCCGTATTCGTACGCTCCGGCAAACCAAAAAGGTAGTGGGAGACATACCACTCACTGCCGTCCTGATAAGCAAACAGCTCGGCACAAGCCATGAAGAATATGCGCCAACGCTGGAACCAGCGTTCCGCGTTTTCAGACCCATAGGTATTGGCCATGATCGGCATGACCTGGTCACGTTTGCTGTCCATGTTGGTCAGCCAGGCATTGGCTGTTTTCTCATAGTGGCTCCCATTCCAGCGGTCCTGCCGAAGCAGCCGCAAGTTTTCCTGAAAGCGTAGAGGCAGATCATCGCTGGGCATGATTCCGCCCGAGAAGAAGTGACGCCCCATCCAGTCGGACGGACCCTGGTCAAGGAATTCATACGGCGAATTCCTGTGACAGAAAATATGCATGAAAAATTTGCCGTCCGGCTTCAGCCAGGTGCTCAAACGCGAAAATAACTCGCGATAATTTCTCATGTGCTCGAACATTTCTACAGAGACGATTCGGTCAAACTGGCCAACCGCCTCAAAATTATTCATGTCTGCGGTAATGACATTGATATTGGTCAGGCTGCGCTCTGCGGCCAGTCTCCGGATGTGCCGGCCCTGGGGTTCTGAGTTTGAAACCGAGGTGATATGGCAAGCCGGGTATTGAGCGGCTATCCAGAGGCTCAGCGAACCCCAGCCACAACCCAGGTCGAGGATATCCATGCCATCTTCAATTGCCGCACGCTGGCAGCTGATTTTGAGTGCATCAGCCTCGGCATGGTCCAGTGTTTCGGCTCCGTCACCCCAGTAACAGCAGCTGTACTTGGCATGAGTGCCCAGTACCGTGCTGAAAAATTCGGGGGGTACTTCGTAATGTTGTTCGTTGGCAAGGTCGGGAACCAGCGCGATGGGGGATTCATTCATTTGTTCAACGAACGCTTCCATCCTGCGGCCGGACTCTTCGACATCCTGTGCCTTGATGTCATTTAACCGTTGACGGCAGAGTCGCCTGATGCCGGCGCGTAAAACGCTATCCGGCACCAGGCCACGTTCTGACCAGTCAAGGACGGTAGTTGATGCTTTTTTCGCGGCTGTGCTCATCACTATGTCCTTGTCTATTACCAGACGGTTATCTTACTGTGTGCAGAAAGCTGAAGTCAGGTTAGCACCCGTGTACATTTCAGCGGGAGCTCCATCCAGCCGTACAGTCGTCATCACGTCATCACAACCCATGAATTCGAAGTCGATCTCACCGACCTTGACGGTCTCAACCGTGTCGTCTTCAGAGTTGCCGCCGCCGCTGCTCAGATAAAGAGAGGTCGTTGCCATCTCGCCATCGAAACCACCAGGGGTCGAGCACTCGAAGTCACCCATTTCATCAAAGCTTTCCAGGCAGCTGTCGAATGTGAAGAAGATCGGGTTTTCTTCTGCGTCATAGGTGTACCAGCTACCCACGGCGCGGTTCTGTGCGGGCATCGGCATGAAGATAAAGCCCGTGCCTGAACCCTCAAGGATTTCCCACATGCCGTTGGTGGCGTGGTCTACCGGAGTGCGTGTAGCAAGCTCACCCACCGGGAAAGCGATGATGCCCAGAGGCTGGTTAATGCCATCACCGACTGCATATATTGTTACGTCGGCACCGGCAGGCAACGCGCGCGGCCAGGGGGTCGATGTAGTTGACTGAACCGTCATTCGAAGCAACTTTCAGGTCATAGGTACCCGCCGGGACGGCGAAGAATCCGCTGTCCACGTTATAAGGGACTCCGGTAAGACCATTAACCAGCATACCGTCTACGGTACGAATTGAGACTTCCGTCGCCGCCAGGTCCGCAGCGAAAGGCGCAGCATGAACAACCCGGATGTTCAGCTCTCCTGCAGCCGGGGCTGTCGTATCGTCAACCAGGGCCCGTAACTCAAGATCCTGGGTGATGCCGTTGCCGGCCGCGTAAACCGTGTAGCTCATGCCGTCAGTGAGCGCAAACTCACCTGTAATTGCGGGATCAGCAGCGCCCACCGGGAACACGTCGATGGTGTAGGTGCCTTCTGCGAAATCAATGTAGTCGGTAAAGTCTTTGAACTTCACGCCCTGCAGCGCATCGACTGGCGTTCCGTTGACTGAGATATTGACTTCCGTGCCATCAATCGTATCGGCGAACGGCGCGAAATGCGCTACTGCGACTTTCGCCTGAGAAAATGCTGGTTGGCTGAAGGCCATTAAGAGAGCTGTTGAAACAGCGGCCGTTACTCTGATCATGTTCGTCTCCTGGTTAAGTTTTGTATAGCTATTGTCGATTCGGTGCTCGTGGGTGGCAGCGAAAACTGCAAAACCCGCCTTGAGTTCAACTCTTTCAAACCTCTCCGTTTCCGGATTCAGGAGAAAATGTACAGCGTTTGTACAGGTATTGCAACCCTTTTTAGCAATTTTTTTGGGTTCTTTGCAGATTACGTATATATAACGTATAGTATTTTGTGTCGCGGGAAGAATGCACCGCTCAAATCTTCAGGAACAACCGATGAACACAAAGTTAAAAGAAGTCGAATTCCCGGGTGAAAAGCTGTACACCATTGGGACTGTTTCCAAGCTGACCGGCGTGGGCGCCATCACACTGAGGGCCTGGGAACGACGTTATGGATTGATCCAACCGATCAGAAAGGACAGCGGGCACCGCCTGTATACACGCAGTAACATTGATGAAATTAACCGAATCACGGCCCTGACCCAGGAAGGCATGCGGATCAGCCAGATCAGTCCGGAAATGCTTGAGAGCAGCAACTCAACGGATCAGGACGGTGACACTGATGTCTGGCATGAGTACTTGAACAGCATGATGGCCGCCATCATCAGCTTTGACGAAGAACGACTCGAGGAAGTTTATAACGGAGCACTGTCGCTGTATCCGATTGGCCTGGTGACGCGCAGACTACTTACTCCGCTATTGGTAGAGCTTGGACTGCGCTGGGTAGCTGAAGAAGGCAGCATCGCAGAAGAACATTTCTTTGCGTTTTACCTTCGTAACAAACTGGGAGCACGCTATCACCATCGCCCTCACGGGATCCAGGGGCCGCAAATCCTATTGGCCGGATTACCCGGTGAAAACCATGAAATCGGTTTGCTTCTGTTCGCACTGGCCGCCCATGAGGCCGGCTACCGCGTCATTCCGCTGGGCGCCAACATGCCGTTGCATGAGTTGAGTCTCGTTGCTCACATGAAAAACTGTTCGGCTATTTTGCTGTCCGGTGCTCTCGAGCCATCTTCGCAGGCTCTGACGAAGGACCTGCCCGCGCTGGTGAAGCAAGCAGGCATGCCCGTTTTGATCGGTGGGCTGTCCTCTGTTTATGGCTGCGATGCGATCAACCGTGCCGGCGCTGAAGCGCTGGGCCGGGATATCGAACATGGCCTAAGCAGGCTGGCCGAGGTTTTGTCTTAACGTTTAATACTTCAAATGCTAGAATGCGCGGATGTCTAAAAATCCAATAAAAGCCAGCGGAATAATATCCGAACGTGCAATGACGGGTCTGTTTTCCCGCGCTTTCTCGCAACCGCTCAAACTGTTGGGCCAAACGGAAGCTTCACTTTCCAGCTATGCCGTTTTCTGGTGCGTTGCTTCACATGACGGCGCTACCCAGGTAGAGGTCGCCGGGTTAACGGGACTCTCCGCAAAAACGGTTTCCAGGGTGATCTCTCAGCTGGGAGAAAATCGCGGCGGCCGGGGCTGGATAAAACAGGCGGCCGATGAATCCGATCGCCGCGTGCGTCGCCTGACCCTCAGCAGGAAGGGCAAGAGCGTACACTCCCGCCTGATGAAAGACCTCGCAACTTTCAGCAACAACCTGCAAGGCGCCTGAAAGAAGCAGCTCAGTAAACGTCGACTGACCTTGTCAAGCATCCGTCTTGACAGGACAAGCACGCCCTGACCCGGGGCGATATCTTTAATCTCGCCAATTCGGGAGATAAAGAGATGAACGACCTGAAGGTTTTCAAACGCAAGCAACCCTGGCGCGATGCTTTTATCGCGACGACCGGGTACATTGCCCTGCTGTTTCTCTCTTATCTCCTTTGGACCTCCAGCTACGAAGAGTGGGCCTTCGTGCTGGCATTTTTTGCCACCTGGGTACTGCTCGCAATTTCCTGGTCAAATATCGATTTCACAGAAAAATCCGGCTCGCTACTGGCCGAAATCATGGATCACAATTTTGAACAGATGCACTCGAGGATTGCCCAACTGGAAGAAAGCCTCGGCTCGCATGGCGGTAAAAACTAGCGGTCCGGCATCGCCTCGTTCAAATCGCTCAGCCCAAGGCTGCTCAACATGACTTCCCAGCGTGAATCCGCGTGGAGATTACCTAAAAAGTAGTTGCCTATTACTTCACCCATACCACCGTCTTTCTGCTCAATGGCGCGCTGCAACCAGCCGAAAGCTTTATCAGTGTCACCACTGTAAGCCAGTATTTCTGCAACCTGGTAGGCTGCGTGCCCGCCATCTTCAACGATCATCTGCTGGAGCAACGGTTCGGCTTCCTGGTCCTTTTGAAGCGCAAGCAGAGACAATATCCTGGCATAGCGGTTCCAGAACGGGTCCGGCTCCTGTTCGGCTTCCTTCAAAGCCGAATCCGCCTTGGCCTGGATGATCTTTACCCGGACGCGGTAAGCGCGGGCACCGGGAAATTCCGGGTTCAAACCAATAACCTGCCGGTAACTTGAAAGAGACTGGTCGTAATCGCCGGCGAACTCCTGCAGTAAACCCAGCCGGATTCGGTTGGCGAGATTGAGGGGATCCTGCTTGACGTTCGCTTCCAGCAAGCGGCCGGCGCGGTCAAACTGGCCGAGCGTAAACATGGCCATACCTGCGACTCCCATCAAGCCGGGGTCGGCCGGACTCAGGCGGATAGCTTGTTCCGCCGCCTCCAGCGCTCCACGCCAATCCCAGTCGTACTGGTGACGGATATAGCTGATAAGGCCATAGGCGGCAGGCGAATCCGGTTCGTTTTCAATTGTGGTTAGCAGCAACGCTCTGGCCTGTTCATGCAGGTCAGCCGCCTGTGCACCACCGGACTGTCTTTCCAACAAGACCCGGGCCAGGCCTACGCGGGCAAGGCCATAGGCCGGTTCTATCTCCAGCGCGGAACGAAATGCGGCTTCAGCCTCCGAAAGTGCCTCAACTGTGCGTTTCTCCCGCTGGTACAGGCCCTCCAGGTAGTTCACCCATGCACGCTGATCAACCGGCATGGCCCGCGGTCGCCCGTTACCCGGTGTCCGGTTCATGGCCTCTAAAACAGAATCCAATATTTCATCCTGCAGGGAAAACACGTGGCCCAGACCACGCTGGTAAACCTGCGACCACAACTCTTCATCCCTTTTTGCGTTGAACAGGCTTACACGGACCTCAATTGCATCGTCCCGGGATTGCATGTCGCCCACGAGCAAGTGAGTGACCTGCAGGCGCTCTGCAACCACTTTGAGCGGAATCGAACGGTCCTGAAAAAACCAGGACGAGTTACGGGAAGTAACCCTGAGCCCGCGGGTCCGGGTTAGCAGGCGGTGCAGTTCGCTGGCCAATCCATGAGACAAGACAAGTTGCGCCCCGGAGCCAGTACCGCTAGCGAAAGGCAGTACCGCAATAGAGTTTTGCGGCCCGAAATAGACCTGGTTACCGCCTTGCCGGTCTGCCCGGGAGGCTGGTTTAACACTGTCTGGTGTAACCGGCGCGTCCCGGGTCCAGGCGAACACAACCAGCGCCGCCAACAATGCTGCCATCAGCGGCGTCAGCCATTTTCCTGTCCCGTGAGAGAGAGCTGCCATGTCTAGCAGACAAGTGAACCTTCAGCGGGTTCAGTTACCGGATGCTGTCGAGTCGATATCCTGACGGTTCGAGCCAAACTCATTGAGTTTGTCAAACATTTCGGTTTGAGCCTGAAAGTCCGCAGTTATAGTGGACACACCATCCCTGGTCGCGGCATAAAACACAGCCAGAACTACGAATAAGATAAATAACAAGTAGACACGTGTTTGCATTTCATTCCCCTTGTTTGCAAAACATGCCCCTCTTACCCCATCTCAATAATAGCGCAATTCCCTTATCCATTTCCAATTTTCCTGCAAGTGCTATCATTAATAATCGACATTTCTATATTCAAAATATTAAATTACACAATGATGGCGATTCGGCTAGATTGGATGCTGCGGCATTAACGCCCCCCGTATCTATTAGCTATTTTCCAGGAGCTGTTTTGTCTGCCAAGATCAAAAAACTTCACGACCCCGTAAAAGACTTCAGGGATAACTGTGGTTTCGCGCTGCTGGCGCACATGGATGGTGAAAAAAGCCACTGGCTGGTCGAGACGACGCTGGAATCACTGGCCCGCCTGACCCATCGCGGCGCCGTTGCCGCTGACGGAAAGTCCGGCGACGGCTGCGGCATTCTTCTGCAGTTTCCGGAACCCTTCCTGCGCGATGTGGCGGAAGAATGCGGTTTTAAGCTCGCGGAGCGGTTTGCTTCGGGACTGGTATTTTTCTCTCCCGATGAAGCACTGATCAAGCGCGGTAAGAAAATCCTTGAAAAACGACTGAACCGCTTTGCCCTGAACGTGGTCGGCTGGCGCGAAGTGCCTACCCGGCCCGAAGTAGTAGGTCAGCAGGCGCTGGAGAGCATGCCAGCCATCTACCAGGTATTCGTCAATGCCCCCGCCGGATGGCGGCCGCATGACCTCGAGAGACAGTTATTCGCCGCACGGCGGTTGGCATTTGAAGAGGAGCGCAGACTGCCCGACCCCGACCCGCTGTACTACGTGGTCACGCTTTCCAATCTGACCATGGTCTACAAGGGCCTGATCCAGGCGGAACACCTGGCCGACTTCTATCCGGATTTGCATGATGAACGGATGACCAGTTCCATCGGCATTTGCCATCAACGGTTTTCGACCAATACGCTGCCGCGCTGGAACTATGCACAACCGTTCCGGTATCTCGCACACAACGGCGAAATCAATAGCGTGAACGCGAATCGTGATTGGGCCAATGCGCGGGCCGGCATTTTGCATTCACCGCTTCTGCCCAGCCTGGAAGACCTGTCTCACCTGGTCAATGGAGATGGTTCAGACTCCTCATCGCTGGACAACCTGATGGAGGTTTTCCTTGCCGGGGGAATGGATGTGTTTCGCGCGATGCGCTTGTTGTTGCCTCCGGCCATCCGGGATGACATGGATTCAGAACTCAAGGCCTTCCTGGAATTCAACTCGATGCACCAGGAACCCTGGGACGGACCCGCCGGAGTCGTATCCACTAACGGCAGCATTGCCTGCTGCAACCTGGATCGCAACGGGCTGCGTCCGGCCCGATACAGCATCACCCACGACGGCGTATTTACCGTAGCATCCGAAACCGGTGTTTGGGATTGCCCGCCTGAACGAATCAAACGTCGCGGCCGGCTGGGCCCGGGCGAGATGATAGCGGTGGACACCGAGACCGGCAAGTTCTGGAAAAACAACGCGATTGACGACAGCATCAAGGCGACCCACGCCTACCGCGAATGGATGACCGAAAACGTCGTCCGCGTGTGGAACAACGACGAGCAGGAACGTAAAGCCGCTAACAAATTCATGCGCAAGTCTTCCCGCCAGTTGCCCACATTTCAGAAGATGTTCGGCCTCGGGGCGGAAGAAATCGAAACCATCATCACACCGATGGCGCTGGAGTCCCAGGAGCCGGTAGGTTCAATGGGCGACGATACGCCAATTGCCGTGCTTTCCGGGCGCAACCGCTCTATTTATGATTATTTCAGGCAGTCCTTTGCCCAGGTGACCAATCCACCCATCGATCCGTTGAGGGAATCGGCGGTGATGTCACTGGAAACCTGCATTGGGCGCGAACATAACGTGTTCCACGAAACCGCGTCACACGCTTTCCGCGTGTTACTGCCCTGGCCTGTTCTGAATTATGTTAAATACCAGACCCTGCTTGGGCTGGACCAGCGCTATTACCGCAATGTGCGCTTCAGCCTGAATTACGAGATGTCAGAAAACAACTTGCGCGAAGCACTCGAGTCACTGGTCGAGGCCTGTGTGAACTCCGTAAAAGGCGGCGCCACCATCATCGTACTCAGCGACCGCGATATCGCCCGCGACCGCCTGGTCATCCCCGCCCCGCTGGCCGTAGGTGCTGTACACCAGGGTTTGCTGAAAGCGGGTGAGCGACCAAACGCAAACATCATTATTGAAACCGGATCTGCACGCGACCCGCACCAGTTTGCCGTGCTGCTGGGTCTGGGCGTAACCGCCATCTATCCCTATCTTGCGTTCCAGAGCATCAACCAGCAGCAGGAAACCGGCGCCCTCGAGGGTGAAGCCATCCAGCTGCGCAAAAATTACCGCCGCGGAATTCGCAAGGGATTGCTGAAGATTCTGTCGAAAATGGGTATCTGCACGATGGCCAGCTACCGTGGCTCACAGCTGTTCGAAGCCGTAGGGCTGGCCTCAGAAGTGGTTGATCTTTGCTGCCCCAAGGTGGCATCGAAAATCGAGGGCGCCGGATTTGCCGAACTGGAAAATGACGCCCGGCAGGTAGCCAGGCATGCCTGGACAGAAAACACCCGACCGCAGCGTGACGGAATCTACCGCTACATGCACGGCGGCGAACAACATGCCTACAACCCGGATGTCGTAATGCAGTTGCAGCAGGCTGTAGCCAGCGGTGAGTGGTCCGATTACCGGAAGTTTGCCGATCTCGTGGACCAACGGCCTACCCTGGCCATCCGTGACCTGCTGGCACTCAAACCGGTTGATGAACCTCTGCCGTTGAGCAAAGTAGAGAAAGAAAGCCATATTTTCCCGCGCTTTGACTCTGCAGCCATGTCTATTGGAGCCCTGTCGCCGGAAGCCCACGAATCGCTGGCCATCGCGATGAACCGTCTCGGCGGCCGTTCCAATTCCGGCGAGGGCGGTGAAGATCCGGCCCGCTTCAACAGCGAGCGGAATTCACGCATCAAGCAGGTCGCGTCAGGACGGTTCGGCGTCAACGCCCACTACCTGGTCAATGCCGATGTACTGCAGATAAAGGTCGCGCAGGGCGCCAAGCCCGGTGAAGGCGGCCAGTTACCCGGACACAAGGTCACCGCGGAAATTGCAGCCCTGCGCTGCTCCACGCCCGGAGTCACGCTGATCTCCCCACCGCCGCACCATGACATCTACTCCATCGAGGACCTGTCACAGCTGATCTTCGACCTGAAGATGGTCAACCCGAAGGCCCTGATATCGGTCAAGCTGGTTTCAGGCGCCGGCGTGGGCACGATAGCAGTCGGTGTGGCCAAGGCTTATGCCGATCTGATCACCATCGCCGGCTTCGATGGCGGTACCGGCGCCAGCCCGCTCAGTTCAGTCAAGTATGCCGGTCTGCCGTGGGAACTCGGCCTGGCTGAGACACACCAGGCCCTGGTGGAAAACGGCTTGCGCCACAAGATTCGCCTGCAGGTCGACGGCGGCCTGAAAACCGGGCTGGACGTGGTCAAGGCAGGCATCCTCGGCGCCGAGAGCTTTGGTTTCGGTACCGGTCCGATGGTTGCCCTGGGCTGTAAATACCTGCGGATATGTCACCTCAACAACTGCGCCACCGGAATCGCGACGCAGAATAAGAAGCTGCGCGAAGAACACTTCCACGGGCTGCCTGAGCGGGTCATGAATTATTTCCAGTTCCTGGCTCGTGATGTACGCGAGATCCTGGCGACGCTTGGCGTTGCAAAATTCACCGATGTGATAGGCCGAAGCGATCTACTGTCGCAACTCCCCGGTGCCACCGCCAGCCAGCAGGGACTGGATCTGAGTCCCATCCTTGCCTCGGCTGCAACTCATGGTGCCGGTGCGCCCTACTGCACCGAGGAACGTAACCCGCCGTTTGACAAGGGTACCCTCAACCAGGAAATTGTTGCGGCGGCCAGCGAATCGCTGGAACGCAAAGAAAAATGGAGCGGTCATTTCGGTACCCGAAACTACGACCGCTCGGTCGGCGCCAGCCTGTCCGGAGAAGTGGCGCGCCTTTATGGGCGTGAAGGTCTGCCAGACGATACTCTCAAGCTGAGACTGACCGGGACTGCCGGACAGAGCCTGGGCTGCTGGAACACGCCAGGCATCTCCATTCATCTCGAAGGCGATTCAAACGACTATGTCGGCAAAGGCATGTCCGGCGGTCGAATCGTATTGACCACGGCCCCGGGTGATCGTGAAAGAGCATGGCGCAACGTCATTTGCGGCAATGCCTGCCTGTATGGTGCAACCGGAGGTGAATTGTTTGCGAACGGCCAGGCCGGAGAACGCTTCGCGGTCCGGAATTCGGGCGCCAGGGCCGTTATCGAAGGCGCCGGACACCACGCCTGCGAGTACATGACGGGCGGCACGGTGGTCATTATGGGGCCCTTCGGGCCTAACCTGGCTGCCGGCATGACCGGTGGAGAGTTGTTTTTGCTCGACCCCAACAACCAGGCAGGACGATATCTCAATCCCGAGTTTGTCGAGCTGTCAGCCCTCGAGGAACAGCGTTTCGATGCACCGCGGCGCCGGCTAAAGGGCCTCGTGGCCACGCACGTTGCACAAACCGGCAGCGAGTGGGGCCGGAGAGTTCTCGATACCTGGGACCTGATGCTTCCTCACTGGGTGTATGTCGTTCCGAAAAACCTGGCAGCGAGCAATGAAATTTCTCAGCAGGATGTCCCGCTCAGATTGGTCAAGGCATAGGAAATCCCGAAGATGACAAAAAAGATGGATCACTTTGCTTTCCTGGATCGATCACGCGAGGAACCGGATGTCTATCCGCTTAACATCAGGACCTCTGAATTCCGGGAGATCTACAAACCTTTCGACCAGACCGAAGCGGCCGACCAGGCCGAGCGATGCCTGGATTGCGGCAACCCGTATTGCGAATGGAAGTGCCCGGTACACAACTATATTCCCAACTGGCTTAAGTTGGCGGCCGAGGGCCGAATCATGGAAGCGGCGGACCTGTGCCACGAAACCAACAGCCTACCCGAAGTCTGCGGCCGTATCTGTCCGCAGGATCGGCTGTGCGAACAGGCCTGCACCCTGACAACCGGTTTTGGAGCGGTCACGATTGGAGCGATCGAAAAATACATAGTGGATGAAGCACTCAAGCAGGGCTGGCGACCGGACCTGTCGCATGTCCAGACCAAACCCTGGAGTGTAGGCATCGTCGGCGCAGGTCCTGCCGGTCTGGCCTGCGCCGACATTCTGACCCGCAACGGTATCAGCGTTACAGTGTATGACCGTTACCCCGAAATCGGCGGCTTGCTGAGTTTCGGAATCCCGGATTTCAAGCTCGAACTGAAGGTAATGCGCACGCGCCGCGAGGTCCTGGAAGGCGCCGGCGTGCTGTTCAAGTTGAATTGTGAGATTGGCCGCGACATACAGGCCAGCGAACTGGAAAAAATGCACGATGCGCTGTTTTTCGGCCTGGGCACCTATAAGCCGGTCGAGGCCAGCCTCCCGGGTATGGATGAAGGTGGAATTGTCCCGGCACTTCAATACCTGATAGGCCAGACCGCCCACATGTACGGGCTGGATCTGCCCGGTTACGAACACATCGACCTGGCCGGGGAGCGGGTATTGGTGCTCGGTGGCGGTGATACCGCCATGGATTGCGTTCGCACAGCAATCCGGCAAGGGGCGGAATCGGTGCATTGCGTCTACCGTCGGGACCAGCAGAACATGCCCGGATCACAACGCGAGGTAAACCACGCGATGAAAGAGGGCGTGCAGTTTGAGTTCAATGCCCAACCCATTCGTCTTGTTCATGAAGACCGTAAACTGACCGGGCTGGAAATAGCCAGGACCCGCCTGGTTGCATGCCGATGGCGGCCGCGCCCGGCCCGAAATCATCAGCGGCAGTGAACAGATTATTCCCGCCAGCGCCCTGATTTTCGCTTTCGGCTATCAGCCTAGCCCGCCGCAATGGTTACAGGCTATCGGCGTGGACACAGATGACTACGGCCTGGTCAGCATGCAGGAAAAACTGCCCGGCCAGACCAGCAATCCGGCCATATTTGCAGCCGGTGACATGGTCAGAGGTTCCGACCTGGTCGTAACCGCCATTGCAGATGCCCGCGAAACCGCCGAATCCATGATCCAGTACCTGGAGGCCTGTCAGCCGCACCTGAAGACCGCCTGATTGATCTATGTTTTCGTTAGTACTATAATTATGTACTGACAAGAACATATTGATTCACCAAGGATGCATGATATGGCTAAACTAACTGCAAAGACCGCTGCAGAGCAAACTTTTATCCCTTTGATCGAGGCATTATCGGGAGCCTACCAGGCCTTCTCGCTTTACGACGCAGAAGGTTTGCGTACCTCGGGGTCTGATCTCACACCTTCCCAGGCGCGGGTCAGTTTTCACGCTGGGAGACACGGATGGCATGACCTGTAAGGACATCGGGGACATTACGCTGATCACCAAGGGCACGCTGACCGGCGTCGTAGACCGCCTGGAGCAGAAGAACCTGGTTGAACGCTGGTCGGTCGAAGGCGATGGCCGCAAGACCATTGTCGCGCTCACCAAACGCGGCGAGCGGGCCTATCAGAAGGAATTTCCACGCCACATCACTTTTTTGAAAGAGAAATTCGATGGCCTGGGAGCTCGCGATCGCAAGCAGGCGGTTGAATTGTTGCAGAAAATCCGGGATCTGTTCTGAAGCAGTTCTCCGGCCCCGTGACCTGTGTCAAAGGTACGGATTCCCATTTTCTGCATAATCAAGTGTGCGTTTTGAAGACTATCCTGGCTGGCGCTGAGTGAATTTCAGCGCCAATGGGGTGGTTTTTCATTTTGTAAGGGCGCTGTTATAGTTTCAGATTACAGCGAAATCCATCCCTTTTTTTCAAGGAATCCGGGTATGAGTTCAGAACCAAAACCGCATGCTGCAACCGCCGCCGAACAGCACGAACAAGACCATGCGCTAGGGGGCTCATATAATTCGGAAACGATATCGCAACTGCGCCTGGATCCCAAGGCCATTAGCGCCTTGTTCAAGGAAGGCAAGTATCCATATACCGACCGCATACCCCGTAATACCTACGAAGAAGAGAAAGCCCTGCTTCAGATCGAATTACTGAAGGTTCAAAACTGGGTAAAAATGACCGGCCAGAAGATTTGTATTATTTTTGAAGGACGTGACGCAGCCGGTAAGGGTGGAACCATCAAACGCTTCATGGAGCATCTCAATCCGCGGGCAGCCAAGGTTGTAGCGCTCGAAAAACCCACGGAGCATGAAAAAGGCCAGTGGTATTTTCAACGTTACGTAGTGCACCTTCCCACGGAAGGCGAAATTCTGTTTCTGGACCGGTCATGGTACAACCGGGCAGGTGTAGAGCGGGTCATGGGCTTTTGCGATTCAGCCGAATACCTGGAATTCATGCGACAGTGTCCGGAATTTGAGCGGATGCTGGCAAATTCCGGCATCAAGCTATTCAAATACTACTTCTCGGTCACCAAGAAGGAACAACGCCGCAGGTTTGCTTCCCGGATGGAAGACCCGTTGAAACAATGGAAGCTGAGCCCGGTAGACAAAGCATCCGTGGGCTTGTGGAGTGAATACACCCGCGCCAAGGAAGCCATGTTTTTCTACACCGACACCGCTTCGTGCCCCTGGACCATTATCAAATCGGATGACAAGAAGCGCGCCCGGCTGAACTGCATGCATCATTTCCTGAGCAAGCTCGATTATCCGGATAAGAGTCTCGAAGCCGTAGTTGGGCCCGACCCGTTGATTGTGGGTGCACCCTCGCAGGTAATTCGGAAAGACGTGCACCTGGACGCCTGGCCCCACGAGTAGCGTCGCGCTTCCCTGCTTCTGCAGCAGAGCTGCAGAAATCGGCTGCGCTTGACCACTTATTGGGATAGCCTCTGGCTTTGCCAGCCGGCTAAAAGGTCGAAACAACTAAACCAAAATATCCTTTAGGATTTCTCTGGCTCTTTCGTAGTCGAGGGTTTCCAAGGCTACTATGCCGGTTTTTTCATCTTTATTGACGATGTGCATTCCGCGAACGTTGACGTTTTGCTCGGCCAGGCGCCGGGAGAGTTCGGCCAGGGCGCCGGGGTGTTTCTCGATGCGTACCAGCAGGTGTTCGCTGGCGATGACCCGGTAGCCGGCGTCGCTCAGCAGGCGGAAGGCCTCTTTACCCCGCTCAATGGTCAGGCTGATCACCGCCGTGTTGCCAACCGTCAGGCCGGCGAAATCCTGTACGGCGATGCCTTCTTTTTCCAGCAGCGTCGTGACTTCTGCCAGCAGGCCGGGGTGGTCTTCCTGGATGATGTTCAGAGACTTCATGGGTCCGCTCCCGAAGTTGTCTGGATGTCGGCGATCAGTTCATCAATTTGTTGTCGCTGCACGTGCGGCATGCAGATCAGGTGGCTGAAGCCGTTAGCGCTGGCCAGCTGCCACTTTTCACGGACCGCCGCCGGTGGCTGTGGAAAAACGACGGTAAAGGCCTGCGGGTTGCGCCATGCATCAACGCCGATCTCTTGCAGGCGTGATTCCGCATAGGCCGCGGTTTCCAGTGAATGTTGCGTTCGCTGCTTCATTCCCTCCAGTCCGAGGGTGCGTATCGCATACCACAGGAGCAGGGGGGTGAAGCCGTTGCGCGAACCGCTGATGGTGGTATCAACGCTGCCGATATAGGCTACGGAATGCCCGATCCTGTCGACGTGTCCACGGCGCGCCAACACGATTCCGCAAGGAATCGGCGAACCCAGGAACTTGTGGCCCGAAATGGCAATACTGTCGGCCCCGTCCTCGAAATTCCAGGCCGGTGGCGGGTCCAGAAAAGCCGCATAGCCTCCGCTCAGCGCCGCGTCGCAGTGGATGTAGCGGTCCTCGATCGCCAGGTCGTCCAGTATCGACCGGATCTGACGAATATCGTCGCGGGCCTCTTTCATGGTCGTGCCCACGTTGGCAAATATGATTGGGGGCGCATCACGCCGGATACGCAGCGTTTCCCGCAGGTCTTCGTAGTCCATTTCCCCGTTGGGTTGAGAACGGATCATGATGTGGCGCATGTTCAGGAAATGCAGGTTTTTGCCCACACTGTAGTGGCTGTCCTGGGAAAAATAGACGATGCCGTTGGGTAATAACTCTCGGGCCAGGTAAAGCCCGTAGAGATTGCCCTCGGTGCTGCCATTGGTGACGTAGCCCCACCACTGGTCTTCGGGAGCCTTAGCAAGTTGGGCATAAAACGACACCACCTCGCGTTCAAAATCATGCGAGTTGAGCAGGTAAGTCATCGGCATGAAAGGATCGCCGGCGTTGTTCAGGCTGAACTGCAGGAATGGGATGAGCGCGCTGTAATCGAAATCGAAGGCAACCGGGTAACCTATTTCCCGCGTCGCGAACTGCTCCAGCTTTTCGTAGAACTGGTCCAATTGCATCTGGTCTGTACGGGGTAGTGCCATACTCATCATTCTGCATGCTTTTTGCTTTATCATGTAGGTCACAGGTCAACTATCCTCAAGGCAATAAATGGACTGGACTATTCTCTGGTGGGTGCTCGCCGTCCTGGTCATCATCGCCGGCCTGGCCGGCACGGTCGTTCCGGCGTTACCCGGCGTGCCGATGGTGTTCCTGGGGCTGTTTCTGGGTGCCTGGATTGGCGACTTCGAACTGATTGGATGGGGCACTCTAGGTGTGCTCGCCGCGCTGGCGGTAATCGCCTGGGTGGTGGACCTGCTGGCCGGTGCAGCCGGGGCGCGCTACCTCGGGGCCAGTTCCCGCGCGTTCTGGGGAGCCACTATCGGCGCAATCGTAGGGATTTTCTTTGGCCTTGTAGGCATGTTGCTCGGACCTTTCATCGGCGCCGTGCTGGCTGAACTCAGCGGCGGCAGTAACATGGTGCAGTCAGGCAGGGCCGGGGTAGGTACCTGGATTGGAATGGTGCTGGCGACGGCGGTCAAGCTTGCTATCGCGTTTTTAATGGTCGGAATTTTCATATTCCGGCTTGGCTTTGGTCACATGGGGGTAAGTGGCTAGCGCCTTTTAAGTTTTCGCCACAAAGCCCGGCTGACGATGCGGATTTTATTTCGTGTATCAAAGCGTTTCAAATTGGTCTTTACCGCCCCGATGGTGAATTGGGTTTTTTTCGAGTAGTCGATCCGCACGTTGACGATTACCGGCTTATTCTCGCCGATCAACCCGATCACCTGGTCGATTCCCGCCTCGATCATGCCGTCATTTTCGATCGCCACGAACTCGCAGCCGGTCGCCGCAGCCAGCATTTTATAGTCCAGCGCACCCACCGTGGTACAGGTTTTGCGCTGATAAGGCATCTCCTGGGCCTGGGCAATCTGTGACAGCTCGCCGTCGTTAAACACAAACCAGGCGACACCCAGCTCATTTTTGACGGCCGTTACCGTTTCCAGCCCGGTCATCAGGAAAGCGCCGTCGCCGACGATACCGACCACTTGCCGGTCCGGCTGGACCAGCTTTGCACCGATGCAACCGGGCACGCAGTAACCCATGCAGTTGAAATCCGTGGGCGACAGGTAGTTCCCGCCTTCATAGATGGGCATCAATTCAGCCGTCAGGAACGTGTGATTGCCATCATCGGCCACAATTATGGCATCACGCTCCAGCTGTGACCGCAACGCCTTGAAAAACTTGCCGGGATTGACCCGGTCACCCGAATCATGGGCCAGCCACTCGTCCATCCAGGCTGTCTTATCCGCGGCAATGCTCTGCTTCAGGGTTTCTGAGTCGCGGGCAGTCCCGGATTCGGTGATTAGCTCCGCCAGTGCAGGAACGGCGTCCCTTGAATCGGCATGGATCGGTACTGGGGTCGGGTGATTACGACCCAACGCTGCTGGATTGATATCGATGTGCACCAGGTTTTCCGGCGGAATGGCGCCGAAGCTCCCGGTGCTGATTTCGGCGAAACGGGTCCCGACCGCCAGCATGGCATCACAATTCTTGAACGCCCTACGCGCCGCCGGTACGGCGGACGGACCGAAGCCCATTCCGGTATGCAGCGGGTGATCCGCCGGAAAGGCGGCGAGTCCCTGCAGCGTGGTGGCGACCGGGGCGCCCAGGAATTCTGCGATGCGCCGGATGTCCTCAGCCACTTCGCGCGCGCCCCAACCGACAAAGATCGCCGGATGTTTTGCGGACGAAAGCAGTTCTGCCGCCGACCTCAATTCAGCCAGATTCAGTGCAGGCCTTGCGACTGCGGCATCAAACTCTGGGACACCCGCCACCTCTCCGCTCAACAACTGCAAATTAGCGGGCAATTCAATATAAACCGGACCCGGCTCGCCCTCGATCGCCTTCAGGTAGGCGCGATGAACCGTGGGCACGACTTCGTCATAACTTTCTATCCGGTACGTCGCCTTGGTCAATGGCCGCATCAGCGCCTGCTGGTCCAGATCGTGCAGCTGGAAACCCTGTTGCATGTCGTTGCGCACGCCGCCTGAAATCACCAGCATCGGGATGCCGTCAAGGAAGGCTTCACCGACTCCGCTCATCGCGTGCGTCAGCCCGGCCGCCGGTACGACGACCAAAACACCGATACTGTCTGAAGTCCGGCTGACGGCATCGGCCATGAAGGCCGCACCCACTTCATGGGTCACCAGCATGGGCTGGATGCTATCAGACTCTTCTAACTGGTCGTACAGCTCAATATTGTGAACGCCAGGAATGCCAAACGTATAGCGGACACCGATCTGTTCCAATGCCTGGCGTACCAGCCAGGCGGCTGTTTTTCTCATTGCGAATCCCTAGTTCAGCACCAGCAGGTTGGCCAGCCACAGGAACAAACCCATGCTGACGACGTCGGTCGCGGTGGTCAGAAAAATACTCGAAGCGGTTGCAGGGTCAGCGCCGAGTCTTTTCAGCGTCAACGGCACCATTATTCCCGTCACGCCACTGGCCACGCAGGCGCCTGTCATGGCCAGGAATACGACCAGTCCCAGCATGACCGGCTGGCTCGCCCCGGAGAAAATGGCGTAGGCCACCATGGCAATGGCAGCGACCACGCCCACCACGGCGCCATTCAACGTACCCAGTATCGCTTCCTTGATCAATGCCTTGCGAAACACGCCCGGATTGAACTCATCCAGTGTCAGGCCGCGAATGGTTACCGCCAGCGACTGGCAGCCTGTGTTACCCGATTGGCCTGCCAGGACAGGCAGAAACGCAGCCAGCACGACAACCTGTGCAATCGTATCCTCGAACAGGCTCACCACGAAGGCTGCAACGAAAGCCGTCACCAGGTTGATTTGTAACCAGGGATGGCGCATCCGAAATGACTGTGGCCAGCTGGTCGTTGCATGTTCTTCTTTACCCACACCCACCATCTGTCCGGCCTGGGCGCTGATCTCGAAATGCTGGTGCTCGAACAGCATGTAGCCCTGCACTATACCCAGCAGTTGCCCTTCGGCGTTGCAAACCGGGTAGACCGGGTAGTGGCGGTAGACCACTTCCTTCATCGCATCCTGCACGGCCATGTCAGGCTGCAGGTAAAAAGGCTCCGGCAACATCACGTTTTTCAACTGTGCTTGCGGATCGGCGAGCAATAAATCACGCATCACCAGCACACCCAGCAGGTGTTCTTCGTCATCTACCACATAGGCATAGGTAATCAACGCTTCGTGAACCCATTCGCGAAGTTTCTCAATGGCCGAAGCCACGGTATCTTCCGGGCCGACTTTGGCTACCACCGGCTCCATCAAACGACCCACACTGTCCTGGGAGTAGGCCTGCGCGTCTTTCCAGGGGTCACCGACGTTGTCACCCGCCAGTGGAACAATGGCTTTGCGGCGGTCTTTCGGGAAGCGCAGCAGTATCCGGTAGGCGGGCGCCGGGTGCAGGTGGCGTAATACTGCGCCCACAGTTTCATCGCTTTCTTCAAGAAGGATCTGCGCGACATCGAGTGGCGCACGCCTCTGGGCCTCGAGAACCAGGTGTTCCAGGTGCTCTTCAGAAACGGCAGGGACTGACTGATTCATCTTGATTCCTTATCTTTTAGGATATTGTAATATTGGTTTTGCTGGGCCGTAGTCTACCTGTTTACCGATTAGCGCGTGAAGGGTCTGATGCCCACGGCCTCGTACAGTTGCGCCGGGTCAAACCAGCGGTCACCACGGAATACTGCGACCGGTGAACGCACTGCACTGATGTCCTGTAACGGGTTGCCACTCAACAGGACAAAATCCGCCTGTTTACCCATGCTGATTGAACCGCTGTCGGCTGCTTTGCCGGCCACCGCGGCTGATTCCAGCGTGGCGATTCGAAGCACGTCAGCATTGCTGATACCCGCCTGGTGATACAGTTCAAGTTCCCGGTGAAGCGTGAAACCCGCCATCGCATCGGTGCCGGCAACCAGCGGAATACCAGCCCGGTGCAGCCTGGCGATCATTTCCAGCAAAGCATCCGCCGAGCGAGCATAGCGCGCCGCATTAGCGTTCGTGATATCCAGCTCTCCCGCCAGCATGCCGCGTCTGACCGAGGGTGGCATGTGCTCTGCGATCATCGCATATGATGGGTCCAGCTCTCCCGAGCGGTGCCGGAACATGCTGTCGAAAATGGTCACCGTGGGATCCACAACCACGCTGCGGTCCTTTAACAGGCGAATGAATTGCTCTACCGGTTCAGAGTTGAGATCCAGCTCTCCTGCCTGCTCAGCCACCCGGGTGAAGCGTAAAGGCGTGCGTGTGTCGTCTTCCGGGCCGGCCAGGAAATTCAGGAACAGCATGTTGATGTGCTGGATCTCGTCGAAACCGTCCAACACAGCCTGTTGCGCCGTCATATAGGAGGGGATATGCCCCGACAGGCGCATGCCGTTGCGGTGCACTTCCTGTGCGATCGGCTTCACCCAGGCGGGGTCGATAGACGAATAAATCTTGATCTGGGCATAGCCCTCTGCAGCGTATTCACGAACCATCGCCAGGGCCTGATCCTGGTTCTCCGCCAGGCTCTGGGTAGGCGCCGAGTAGGGACTCTTGCCATCGATAAAGCCGGCAGCCAGGGATCGCGGTCCAATTACTCCGCCCTCATCGAATGCCGCTCGAATCTCCGCCAGGCGCTCCGGATCGTTGCCCAGGTCTCTGGTGTGAGTCACGCCTGCGGCAATTTGCAACAACCCGTCCTCGAATGAAAGGTGCGTGTGCATGTCCCACAAGCCCGGAATCAGCGTGAGGCCCTGACCATCGATGATTTTCGGCTGCATATCACCGTAGACCGGCAGATCCAGGCCTTCATCGTCCACCACCCGGATGATCCTGCCGTCAGTCACAGCCACCAGCTGGCCGGTGTTCAGCGTTCCGCTTTCCACATCCACAACGTTGACGTTTCGGATGATCCAGTTGGCGGGGAGCTTGTGGGTCAGATCCTCGGCCAGCTTACGATGGTATTTCTTTCTCTTCCTTGTCCTGAATCTCCTGCAGGACCGGCAAAATTTCGCTGCGCCCCCGCGGCGCCAGACCCATCCAGCCCCCGGCCATGGCTAACAGTTCATTTTGCGGGTCCAGCCAGATGTACCGGGGCGTTAAATCCAGGCCGGAGATGGCGTAGAGCGTCGCGTCTTCATGTTCGGCAATTTTTCGAATCGCGGCCCTGCCGGCGGGCAGAATGTCCAGCCTACCCGAGTCAACCGCCAGCAATGCACGTGCGAGAATCGCAAGTTGTTCCAGCGTGCCCTCATGGGCCCAATAAAAAGCCCCGGCCGCTGCCTGGCCCTTTTCCAGCGTGCTCTGCCAGTGTGCTTCGCCGTTTTCAACCCGAAAAGTCTCATCTACCGGTGCGCCCATGTAGGAATGGCCGTTGACCGCAACGGAAACCAACACCCCGCCGTCACCGATTTTCAGTACTTCATTTAACTTCGGCCCACGCCCACGGTCATTAAATTCAAAATCGATAACACGCGTGCCGTCCGTTTCAATAACCAACACGTGAGAGCCGGAGACTTTGCCGGCCGTCAGCCAGTCGTAGTGACGCGTTTCATCCGCCAGGGCGGTAGCGGAGAAAAGCAGTATGGAAACGGCCGCGGAAACTGCGCTGGCGAATTGAATTGGTGAACGGTGGCGCATAGGTGACTCCATTGGCATCTATCGAGGGTGTTAAGCATTCCTCAGCGGTGCAAGTTCCCGCTTCAATGACTCGAAATCCCCCGCAATCGTGCTGGACAACAGCTGCTTGTTTTTCACGGCGTTCAGCTCGGCCGGCAGCGGCACTTCGATATCCAGTGTCTCCTCCATCACTTCCAGGAACTTGGCCGGGTGGGCCGTGCATAAAAAGACGCCTTCTTCGTCTTCGGCCAGCGAGCGATCAAGGCCCGCCCACGCCAATGCCGTATGCGGGTCCGCCAGGTAGCCACGCGAGTACAGCTCGCGCATGGCGTCGCGGGTTTCATCGTCATCCAGCGCCAGGGAAGTAAGCATCGTTTCCAGAGGCAGTTCATGCCTTCCGCCCAGCTCCAGCACCCGTGGAAAATTGTTTGGCAGGGAAACGTCCATCGCGTTGGTAATGGTCGGGACCGTAGGGAATGGATCCCACTGGCCTGAGGCGAGGTAGCGTGGCACCGTGTCGTTGGCGTTGGTGGCGGCGATGATGCGCTTGTAGGGCAGTCCTATCCTGCGCGCGATCAGGCCGGCCGTGAGGTTACCAAAATTTCCACTGGGTACGCTCAGCACCATGTCCTCGATCGCCGACACCGCAGCGCCCGCTTCGAAGTAGTAGCACACCTGCGCCAGCAGGCGGGCCATATTGATGGAGTTGGCGGAGTTAAGGCCCAGATCCTGTTTGAGATGCTCGTCTTCAAAACACGCTTTCACCAGGTGCTGGCAGGCATCGAAATCCGAATCTACCGCAATGGTGGTGATGTTCCCGCCCAGTGTGCAGAACAGTTTTTCCTGCAAAGGTGTAATTTTCCCTTTTGGATAGAGTATGACGACGTTAATACCGGGCTGATTGTAAAAAGCATGGGCCACGGCTGCCCCGGTATCGCCGGAAGTGGCCGTCAGGATGGTCATGGGTCCGCCGTCGTGAAATTCTGCCAGGCAACCTGCCATGAAACGCGCGCCAAAATCCTTGAACGCCAGCGACGGACCGTGGAAAAGCTCGAGGGCCCGGACCTGGTTGTCAAGAGCCGGAACTTCCAGCGGGAAATCAAACGCTGAGCTCACCATCGAACGGACCGTGGATTCATTGACTTCATCCCCGATCAGGTGATTGATGATGGCTACACTTCGCGGCACGAACGATTCCTGCAGCAAACCCGGCACGTCGGTCAGAGTCTCAAAGCGTTGCGGGAAGAACAAGCCCTGGTCACTCCCCAGACCCTGCAAAACAGCCTGTTTGAAACTGACCCGCTCGGTGGGATGCTTGATGTTGATGAGGTTCACGGACTCAGGTCTCCTGGTGGATGCTGCGGGCGCCGCCGAGGTCCGCCCGGCAAACATGAACGAATCCCTGATCGTTCTTCTTGTAGTGCTCATCCATCCAGGCCGCGGAGTTTTGTGCAACCTTGTGATCATCCACCAGTGCAAAAATGGTGGGGCCGGAGCCGGAGATTCCAACGGCCAGCGCACCCATTTCTGACAAGGCAGATTTCGCTTCGTCAAACCCGGGCAACAAGGCCCTTCGGTACGGCTCAGCAATCAGATCGACCAGGCAAGCCGCAGCACGTTGTGCATTGCCGGCGTGCAGCACGTGGACGAATTCAGCGAACTGGGCGCCATAATGAACGGCTACTTTTCGTGGCAACACTTCGGGCAGCACAGCACGGGCTTCGCGGGTGACCAGTTTCGTCCCGGGCCAGCAAACCACCGCACGCCAGGCACCGGGCCAGGGCAGCGCATATTCGAGCAGACCACCCGGCGGGCACAACCGCAGACCGCCATACAGGCAGGGCGCAATGTTGTCGAGGTGGATTTCCCCGCTGATGCCGCCTTCCTGCTCAGCCATCAGGCGAAACAGGTCTTTTGCGCCCAGCAGATGATCGTGCCGGCGGTTCAGGGCCTCGAGCGCGGCGACGATGGAGCTGGCACTCGAACCCAGCCCACTGCCAATCGGCAAGCGCTTGCTGAGCAGCACCTTCGACGGCTGAATCCGGGTTCCGGCTTCTTCCGCGGCTGCCTGGTAAGCGCGGCAGCAGGAGATAACCACGTTTTCTTCCTGGTCGGTGGGTAAAGCGCCGGCGAATGGCCCATCCAGCTCGAGCCCCCAGTCGCTGGCGTCTTCCTGCGCGGTGAACGGCTGCAGTTGAACCACGTCACCCAGCAGGGCGCCGTCCATGGGGGCCAGCGCCAGGCCAAGGGCATCGAAACCGACCGACACGTTGCCGATGGAAGCGGGTGCGTAAACGGACAGGGAAGCGTTCATCAGTTATCCAATGGGCGCCATACGGTTCTCAACAGGTCGCCAAAGACACCGGCAGCGGTCACAGCGGCGCCCGCGCCGTAGCCGCGCAAAACCATCGGTATCGGCTGATAGTAACGCGTGTGGATGACCAGCGCATTTTCACCATCGCGGACCGCGCCCAGCGGTTTGCTCAACGGCACATCTTCGATTGAAACACGGCATTTGCCGTCTTCCAGACGGGCCACGTAGCGTAAGACGCTCTCGTTTGATGCCGCCTGCGCAATACGTCCTGCGAATGACGCGTCCAGTGACCGCAAAGTGTCGATCAACTCGGAGCGCTCAACGTGCCCGACTACATCCATCGGCACAACCGGCTCCACATCGATGTCATCGAGATCCAGTTTCAAACCAACCTCGCGGGCAATGATCAGCAGCTTCCGGGCCACGTCCATGCCGGACAGGTCATCACGCGGATCCGGTTCGGTGAAGCCGAACTCCATCGCTTTGGCAACCGCCTCAGAAAGCGGGATACCGTCTTCCAGCAAGCCAAAAATCATCGACAGCGAACCGGACAGTATCCCTTCGAAAGTCCTCAGCGTGTCACCCGACCGAATCAGGCCCTGCAGCGTGTCAATGAAGGGCAGGCCGGCGGCCACGTTGGTTTCGTACAGGAACTTGCGGAAATTGCGGGTAGCCGCGTGGCGCATTTCCTCGTAATAGCCATAAGAGGAGGTGTTGGCTTTCTTGTTTGCGGCGACGATGTTGAATCCGCTGTCCAGCAGGCGGGCGTATTCAAGCGCCAGTTTCTCATCGGTGGTGCAATCCACAATCGCCGGGCTGAGCAACCCGAGCTTTTTACGAATGCCAATTATGTCCTCCAGCGTCCAGGGCTTGCCGTTCTGCGCAAGGTCTTCGCGCCAGCGGGAGAGGTCGATCACATCATCGGCCACCAGTAGCTTCTCGCTGTTGGCGATCGCGCGCACCCTCAGGTCCACGTGCTGTTCGGCCAGGCTTTCGGCCTGGCGCTGAAACTGGTCGAGCAGTTCCGCACCGACATTGCCGCAACCCAGCAGGACGACATCGATATGGGTCGAACGGCTGAAAAAGGCGGTGTGGCAGGCCCGCGTGGCCGGTTGCGCATCATCGCCCTGCACTACCACGGCAATCGCGCATTCGGTCGAGCCCTGCGCGATCACTTCGACGTTGACGCCGGCAGATGAAATCGCGGTCAGGAACCGGGCGGCGATACCCCGGTAGTGCTTCATGCCCTCACCGACCAGCGAAACAACGGCCCGGTCGCTTTGCACACCAATCTCCTCGATCAGGCCATGCAGGCGTTCAAAATGAAATTCTTCTTCCAGCGCCTTGCGCGCCTTGACCTCGTCGGTCTGGCGGACGCACAGCGTGATGCTGTACTCCGAAGATGACTGCACGATCAAAAGGATCGAAATGGATTCACTGGCCAGCGCATCCATGACGCGTCGGGCGATCCCCACCCTGCCCCGCAAGCCGCCGCCCTGCAGGGTAATCGAGGAAACATCGTGCAAATGTGAAATGCCGCGAACCACGTGGGCCCTTCTGGCCTCGCTGTGTACCAGCGTTCCGGGCTTTGACGGGTCATAAGTATTGCGGACTTCACAGGGAATATTGTTGCTGGCCAGCGGCGCCAGGGCCTTGGCTGAAATCACCTTGGCGCCAAAGTAGGTCAGCTCCATGGCCTCATCGTAGCTGACTTCATCCAGGCAGCGGGCGTTTGTGACAATACGGGGATCGGCTGTGAAAAAGCCATCGACGTCTTTCCAGATCTGGCACAGGCCGGCTTTAACCGCGGCCGCAATCGCGGCTGCCGAATAGTCGGTACCATTGCGGCCGAGCAACTGGATATCACCCTTGGCATTACGGCCATAAAAACCGGGCAAGACCATGACCTGGCTGTCTGCATTTAGCCGCGCCTTCAACAGAGGTGCAGCGGCCTCGCTGTCGACCAGCGAGTCCAGCCAGCTTTCATTCGCCAGTGGCAATACGTCGGTATCGGACCATTGAGCCGTAAAGCCCTGGTGGTTCAGCAGATCAACCATCAGGCGGCTGCTGAAACCTTCACCACTGGCCAGGATACGGGCACGGGTTTCATCCGGGCACTGACCCAGCAGCCGGATGCCTTCAACACGACGCGCGAGGATGGATTGCTGCTCTTCAAGAAATGCGCTGCCCAGCGGGGTATCAATACCCTGCCCGGCCAGGTCTTCAACGATAGACCGTTCGCGGGCGATGGCTTCTTCCAGGTGCGCCGCGCCACTTTGACCCTCTACCGCGGTGTCGATGGCCGCCAGCAACAGATCCGTTACGCCCTTGACGGCAGACAGCACGACGATGACCTGGTATTCATCCGTGTAGCGGCCTATCACCGCGGCGCTGGCTTCAAAACCCGCCAGGTCAGCCAGCGAAGTACCGCCAAATTTCTGGACCAGTAATTTCTTGCTCATATCAATAGGCATCCTGGTGCACGGCGCGCATGGCGCGGCCGGACGGATCGTTCAGTTCCTGTAGTTCCTTATCCCAGAGGACCGCCTCGGGCGTACTGCAGGCGACGGTCGGCCCGCCCGGAACCGTCTGTGCCGCCGAGGCCAGCGGAAAATGCTGTTCAAAAATACTGCGGAACCAGTAGGCCTCCTTGGAGATCGGTGTGTTGAAGGGAAAACGGCCTTCGGCCCGGGCCATCTCGGCATCGCTGACATGCTCGTTGGTAAAATCCTTGACCCCGTCAATCCAGCCATAGCCTACGCCATCGGAAAACTGTTCTTTCTGCCGCCAGGCAATCGATTCGGGCAGCATGTCGCTGAACGCCTCGCGCAGAATCTGCTTCTCGATCCGCCCCTGCGTGATCATCTTGTCAGCCGGGTTGATGCTCATGGCCACGTCCAGGAATTCCTTGTCAAGGAACGGCACGCGTGCCTCAACACCCCAGGCGGACATGGACTTGTTGGCGCGCAGACAATCGTAACTGTGCAGGCGTGATAGCTTGCGAACGGTTTCTTCGTGAAAAGCCTGTGCGTTCGGCGCCTTGTGGAAATACAGGTAGCCGCCGAATATCTCGTCCGCACCCTCACCCGACAACACCATCTTGATACCCATCGCACGGATCTTGCGCGCCATCAGGAACATCGGCGTGGCCGCCCGTATGGTCGTCACATCATAGGTTTCCAGGTGGTAGATGACCTCTTCCAGTGCATCCAGGCCTTCCTGGATGGTGAAGGTGAAACTGTGATGTATTGTGCCAATGTGGTCAGCGGCCTTTTGCGCCGCCACCAGGTCGGGGGAGCCTTCCAGTCCAACCGCAAACGAGTGCAGTCGCGGCCACCAGGCCGGGCTTTCTTCGTGGTCTTCAACCCGCATGGCGGCATGTTTAGCCGCCAGCGCGGCCGTTATCGAGGAATCCAGGCCACCGGAAAGCAAAACACCGTAAGGCACATCCGTCATCAGGTGGCTGACCACCGCGTCTTCCAGCGCGTCGTGCAGGGCCGCTTTGTCCGTCACCGCGTCTTTGACGTTTTCGAAATTCACTCCAGGCGCGGTGGTACCACTTCTGCGGCGCATCCTGGCCGGAGCACCAGGCGTGTCCCGGTGGGAATTCATGTACCTGGTTGCAGACCTCCATCAGGGCCTTCATTTCAGAAGCAACGAACAACTGGCCATGAGCGTCGTGCCCGTAGTACAGCGGAATGATGCCGATCGGATCACGGGCTATCATCCAGAAGTCTTTATCCTCGTCGTACAGGCAAAACGCATACATGCCGCTCAGTTCTTCGAGGAAATCTGTACCTTTTTCCAGGTACAGCGGCAAGATCACTTCGCAGTCCGACTGGGTGCGAAACGGGTAACGGCCTTCAAACTGTGCCCGGATCTCCTGGTGATTGTAGATCTCACCATTGACGGCCAGAGCCTGCCGGCCTGAATCACTCAGTATAGGCTGAGCGCCGGTATTGACGTCGACAATGGACAGGCGCTCATGCGCCAGAACGGCGTTATCCGCCGTGTAAATTCCACTCCAGTCCGGTCCGCGGTGGCGCATCAGACGAGACTGCCGCAGCGCCATTTTACGAACGGTTTTCAGATCCTGGCGTAAATCCAATACGCCGAAAATAGAGCACATGAAAGAGCCTCTTTTTTACATCTGCCACGGCCCCGTGAAAAGCACGGAGCCAAACAGCTAATATTAAGGGCTAAGTGCTTATGAGCCAAGCACTATGGGCTTTATTTCATGCCTTTTTGCAATTCGGCCAGGGCGTCGCTGCCCGGGTTCAGGCGGGAGAATTCGAGGTCGCGCAACGGCGTGGCCACGGTCCGGCACTGGGTATGCATATCGGTCACATTCTGGTCGATATACAGCAGGCCGGTGGCAATCTCACCCCGGCTGCGGTGCCGCTCGAGATAACCCAGGGCGTTGTTGCGTCTCGTCGGATCATAATCCGGATCTACCTTCCTCAACAGGATAGTGGAGCCGTCGTGCAAACGGACCGGGTGCGTATCGCCCGCATAGTAGCTGGCCTTTATCTCGGCCCGCGGTGAAACCAGGTCTACCTCTGTGGCGCGGAGCTTGTGTTCACGGGTGTACGCGTAGCTCTTGGTCGAGCCTACGTGGTCGTTAAACGTGACGCAGGGGGAAATCACGTCCAGCACAGCACAGCCCGGATGGGCGATGGCTGCCTTGATCAGAGGCACCAGCTGTTCGCGGTCGCCGGAAAAACTGCGGCCGACAAAACTGGCGCCCATGGAAATCGCGGTCGCCACGGCGTTGATGTTCTGCATCTGGTTGACTTCGCCTTTCTTGGCCGTGCTACCCGCGTCTGCAGAGGCTGAAAACTGACCCTTGGTCAGGCCGTAGACGCCGTTGTTCTCAATCAGGTAAAGCATGTTCACATTGCGCCGGATCACGTGGCCAAACTGGCCGAAGCCAATGGACAGGGAGTCGCCATCTCCCGATACGCCAATACCCACCAGGTCGCGATTGGCAGCGAGGGCGCCGGTTGCAACTGAGGGCATGCGGCCATGAACCGAATTGAAGCCGTGTGCGCCGTGTACAAAATAGGCTGGCGTTTTCGACGAGCAGCCGATTCCTGACATCTTGATCAACTGCTCAGGTGCGATGGCCAATTCGAACAAAGCCTGCACCAGGGCCGCAGTAATCGAATCGTGGCCGCAGCCCGCACACAGCGTGGAAAGGGAACCCTCGTAGTCCCGCAAAGTCAGGCCAATACGGTTTTGCTTCTGGCCCGGCAGTTCAATTTTTGGTCTGGCGTATGTCATGCTGCTGCTTCCTTTTCCAGGTGGTCAGCGACACCCTGTACCACGCACTCAGCGGGTATCGGCATGCCGTTGTAGTGCAGGATGGACACCAGCCGATTGGCAATGTCATTGGCTTGCAGCATCAACAGGGACTTCATCTGGGCGTCACGGTTTTGCTCAACGACAAAATTCGTATCGTGAGAACGCAGGAACTCTTCAACTTCCCGGCTGAACGGAAATGCCCTGATCCGCATGTAATCAGCGTGAATACCCTGTTCGGCCAGGCGATCCCGAGCTTCAATCACGGCTCCGTCTGAACTGCCATAAGCAACGATTCCCAGCTTGGTCTTGCTACCTGCCTTGCTGACAACCGCATCGGGGACCATGGTTTTCGCCGTTTCCCATTTCACCAGCAGGCGATCCATCACGTCCTGGTAATCGTCCGAATCCTCAGTATAGCCGCCATAGCGGTTATGACCGGAGCCACGAACAAAATATGCGCCCTTTGGATCCTGGCCGGGTAAAGTACGATAAGGAATTCCATCTCCGTCTACATCCAGGTAACGGGAGAAACGTTCCATTTTGGCCAGTTCCTCAGGCCCCAGTACCTTGCCGCGATCAGGCCGGTAATTGTCGTCCCAGCTCAGCTCCGGGATCATCCAGTCATTCATGCCGATGTCCAGGTCCGACAACATGAAGACCGGTGTTTGCAGGCGCTCGGCCAGGTCAAACGCAGTAATGGCCATCTGGAAACATTCATGCGGGTTGGACGGAAACAGCAGTGGGTGCTTGGTATCTCCGTGTGATGCATAAGCGCACAGCATCACGTCGCATTGCTGGGTGCGGGTCGGCATGCCTGTAGAAGGCCCAACCCGCTGTACGTCGATAAACACGGAGGGAATCTCGGCGTAATAGGCAAAACCAATAAATTCACTCATCAGGGAGATGCCCGGTCCCGAAGTAGGCGTAAACGCACGCGCACCCACCCAGTTGGCGCCCAAAACCATGCCGGCCGCAGCCAATTCATCCTCAGCCTGAATGATGCAATAGTCTTTATCGCCGGTTTCGGGATCTATCCGAAACTTTTCGCAATACATGGTGAAACTATCCATCACCCCGGTGGAAGGCGTAATCGGGTACCAGGCGCCCACCGTGGCGCCGGCGTACAGGCAACCCAGCCCGGTGGCTTCGTTGCCGGTGATCATGATATTGCCGCTGTTATCGCCCATCGCTTTCGCGCGTGAAGGTAACGGGCAGGTGAAATTTTCCTTCGCGTAGTCGAAACCCAGCATGATGGACTTGAGGTTGCTCTCAACCACCTGTGGCTTACTGGCGAACGTTTCTTCCAGCAGTGTTTTGATGACCTCAAGGTCAATATCCATCAGCGCAGCGAGAACGCCCACGTAGGCCACGTTTTTCATCAGGATACGCAGACGCGCAACGCTGAAGGCCTCGTTGCACATCTTGGACAAAGGAACACCCAGCACGGTGATGTCACTGCGATGCATTGTGCTTTCGCGCGGCCAGGTAGAGTCATAAATCAGGATGCCGCCCGGACTGACCTCTTCCAGGTCTTTCTGGTAGGTCTGAACGTTCATCGCCACCATCACATCGACCCGTCCTGAGGCCGACATATAGCCATCACGGTTGGCACGGATTTCATACCAGGTTGGCAGGCCCTGGATATTGGATGGAAACAGGTTTTTGCCCGTGACCGGGATACCCATCCGAAACAGGGCTTTCATCAACAGGCCATTGGCACTGGCAGAACCCGTGCCGTTCACCGTGGCTATTTTCAGGACAAAGTCGTTTACCCGGCTTTGCTTTGCTGGCATGGGCGCTCACCGCTATCGTTACCGCCGGGATAATCCGCGGCCTGTGGAAACTTGAGAAAGGATTTCTGCATATCCCAGGCCGCAGTCGGGCAGCGCTCGGCACATAGTCCACAATGGATACAGAAGTTTTCATCCTTGACCATGACCCGCGAGGTCTGTTTCAACTCCTCGGATACAAACAACGGCTGGTCATACTCCAGAACCGGCGCCTTGAGTCGTTTGACCAGATCATCCTCATCGCCGTTCGAGGTAATGGTCAGGCACTGGGTCGGGCAGATATCGAGACAGGCATCGCATTCAATACAAAGCGAGTCGATGAACACGGTCTGAATATCACAATTAAGACAGCGTTCAACTTCCTTGGCCGTCTGCTCGACATCAAAGCCCAGTTCGACTTCTTTTCCGAGATCGGCGAAACGGACTTCGAGCGGCACATGCATCATCTTGCGCCGCGCCGCCGGATCAAAACTGCTGGAATAGCTCCATTCGTGCATGCCCATCTTGCGGCTTTGCAGATTGAGCAAGTCCGGCAAGCGCTCGGCGAGTGGTTCGCCCTGGCAATGGCGATGGATGGAAACGGCTGCCTGGTGTGCGTGCTCGACCGCCCAGATGATGTTCTTCGGGCCAAAGGCGGAATCACCACCAAAGAAAATACCCGGCCGGGTCGACTCAAAAGTCACTTCGTCAACCATCGGCTCTTCCCAGGGATTGAACTCTATCCCGAGGTCCCGCTCGATCCAGGGGAATGAATTCTCCTGTCCGATAGCCAGCACAACATCATCACAGGGAATGAAAATCTCGCCGGTCACATCCTGGTCCTGTATGCGTCCGTCTTCAATGACGTATTCCATCAGCTCAAAGGTCATGCCCTTGAGCTTGCCGTCTTCGACAACAAATTCTTTCGGCGAATGATTGACGACAATCTCGACATTCTCTTCTTCGGCGTCTTCAAGTTCCCAGACTGAGGCCTTGAAAAACTCCCGGGGCTTACGCGCCATCACCTTGACGTCTTTCGCGCCCAGGCGAAGCGATGTGCGGCAACAATCCATGGCGGTATTGCCGACACCGATGATCAGCACCTGTTCGCCGATGGAATCGATGTGGTCGAAAGCCACCGACTCAAGCCAGTCGATGCCGATATGTATGTTTTCCGTGTCGTAACGGCCGGGCAGTTTGAGCTCTTTGCCGCGCGGCGCGCCGCTGCCGACAAATACAGCATCGTAACCTTCTTCCAGCAAGGCACTCATGCTTTCGACACGGTGATTGTAGTGAATCTCAGCGCCCATGCCGAGGATGTAATCGATTTCCTCGTCCAGTACCCTGGGCGGCAGGCGGAAAGCCGGAATGTTGTAACGCATTAAACCGCCAGCCACTTTCTGTGCTTCAAACAAGGTGCACTCGTAGCCCAGCGGCAACAGGTCATTGGCCACCGCCAGGGACGCAGGGCCCGCACCGACCAGTGCGATTTTCTTGCCGTTTTTCTGTTCGGGTGCGGTTGGCAGACGGTCGGTAATGTCACCCCGGTGATCCGCTGCAACCCGTTTCAGGCGGCAGATGGCAACCGGTTTTTCATCCATCCTTCCGCGCCGGCAGGCCGGTTCGCAGGGCCGGTCGCAAACACGACCGAGAATGCCGGGGAAGACATTGCTCTCGCGGTTGACCATGTAAGCATCGTCGAAACGCCCCTGGGCGATCAGGCGAATGTACTCGGGAACATCGGTATGAGCAGGACAGCCCCATTGGCAGTCCACTACCTTGTGGAAATAATCCGGATTAGAAGTGTCAGTGCGTTTCATAGCATCGCTGTACACGGTTTGGCGAAAGCATAACTGTTTTGCGTCACTTGCGCATCATGCTTTTGTCGCATGGGTTCCAGTCTCCATATTTTCTGTTACCGCCAACGCCGCTACAAAAGATTATCGAGCGCTTCGATCAGGCGGGAAACTTCATCCTTTGATGTGTAGTGCACAAAGGAAGCTCGCACCACCCCGTCTTCCGTATCAATACCCAGCGCTTCAATCAGGCGGAAGGCGTAGAAGTGCCCAACCCCCACACCCAGACCCTGGTCCGCGAGTTGCGTAGCCAGGCTTGCCGAACTATGCCCTTCAGCGGTAAACGCAACCGTGGGTGCCCGGCCAACGGCCCTCGTTTTACCAATCAGACGCACCCCGGTGTGTGCGGACAGGTAATCGAGGAAAGGCTGCAGCAACGCCTCTTCATGCTCCCGGAACATGTCCCGGACAGCCGCAGCCTGGTGGCAGACGGGCGCCTCGCCGGAATGGTGATGGCTAAAAATTGACTCCATGTAGTCCATAACGCCGTTGACCGTTGCGACCTGTGCATGGTCCGGTCCGGCCGGGGTGAAACCGCGCTGCCGGATTAAGCGCATTGAAGAAATGTCCCTGGTAGGGCAACTCCTCGTTTAACTTTCGACTGAGGTACATGGCGCCCAGGTGGGGTCCATAAGACCTTGTACAGCGAGAACATGTAAATGTCCGCGCCCAGCGACGGAATGTCGGGCATGCCATGCGGGCAGAACGACACCCCGTCGACAATGGCCCAGGCCCCGGCCTGGTGGATCAGGTCGGTGATTTCCCGCACCGGGTTAATGCTGCCCACGATGTTGGAACAGTGGGTGAATGCGACCGCGCGGGTCCGCGAGCTGAATAATGCTTCCAGGTCAATCGGGTGAAGTTCCGCGGTTTCCGGGTCAACCTTCCACTCTTTCACGACGATGCCATCGTCTTCCAGGCGGCTCCAGACACCCACGTTTGCCTCGTGGTCCTGGTTGGTCACGATCACTTCATCGCCCGGCTCCAATTCCTGCCGCAGCGCCTGTGCGATCACGTAGGTATTTTGTGATGTAGACGGGCCAAAATGAAGTTCATCAGCCCCGATATTCAGCCAGGCTGCCATGCGCTGCCTGGCAGCGTCCATTTCCTCGCCACCGGTGCGCGAAGCCTGAAAATCATAATAGGGCTGCACCTTGGTCTGGCGGTAAAAGCGATCGAGCCATTCAATCGTCTGGCGACAGGCATATGAGCCACCCGCGTTCTCAAAGTGCGCAAAGTTTGCCAGCGAGGGCTCGCTGAAAGCAGGAAAGGAAGAGCGAACGAAATCCAGATCAAAGGCAGCCATACGGGGTCCAGATGTCAGGTAAAAAGGAAAGTCAGTATACCAACTCGTCTTCCAATAAATCAGCGGTGATTTCATCGACCCGGTTAACCCCCATCAGCGCCATCGCGACCCTGATTTCCTCACGAAACACGCCAAGCAGATCCATTATTCCCTTTTCTCCGGCTCCCGCAGCGGCCCAGACCCATGGCCGGCCGATCAGTACGCCGTTGGCCCCCAGCGCGACCGCCTTGACGACATCGATTCCATTGCGCACACCGCCATCCATCAGCACCTCAACCTGTCCGCCAACCCCCCGGATCACTTCCGGTAGTTTCCCGATACCCGACGAGACGCAATCGAGTTGCCGGCCACCGTGATTGGAAACGACAACGCCGTCCGCTCCCGCGTCTACCGCGAAACCCGCATCCTCTGCACTCAGCACACCTTTGATCAGGAGTTTTCCCTTCCAAATACTTCGCAACCAGTCGATATCCTTCCAGGTCACAGTCGGATCAAACTGCGAGGCGATAAAGGACTTGAGCGTCACCAGGTCAACCGGTTCCTCCATGATCCCGGAGAGGTTCCCAAAGTCGTGTGGCTTGCCCTTGATTCCGACATCGAAGAGCCAGCCCGGCCTGGCCGCCAACTGCCGGAACTTGGCAAACCGGGAACGTAATCCATCGGTGGTCATGCCATTGCGCCAATCCCGGTGCCGCATGCCGGTGACCGCCAGGTCCACCGTGAAAATAAGCGTATCGCAACCGGTCCCCGCTGCGCGTTCCAATATTCGCTCGACGATCGAGCGGTCGTGCAGCATGTAAAGCTGAAACCAGCAGGGTTTGCCGATGGCATCTTTGATTTCTTCCATGGAACAAATGCCAACGGTTGAGGCCGTAAACGGAACTCCGGTCTTTTGTGCTGCGCGGGCACCCAGCACCTCTCCTCTTCGCGCCATCAATCCCGCCATGCCGACAGGCGCCAGCACCAGGGGCATGTTGAAACGGCGGCCGCACATCTCCGCGCTGGTATCAATGTCACCGACATCCCGCATAACCCGTTGCTTCAGCCGGTAGCGCGAAAAATCTGCCGTGTTGGCGGCCAGGGTGACTTCTTCGTTGGCGCCACCGTCAATGTAGTCGAAAAGAAACCGCGGTAGGCGCTTTTCGGCAAGCCGGCGATAGTCCACAGCAGTAACCGGGTTGATAGGGTATTTCTTCATTCAGGCAAGTTTACCTGTTTTAAGGAAAAGTGGCGGCTTTGACCTGGAGTGCACGTTGTATACTAATTAGCGCCTGGTACCAGCTTTGACCGATTTTAAGGATCTGACATGAAATCAAACATTCCGAGCCGTTGGAATTTTCAGCTTGCCTCACTCCTGCTTCTCATATTCCTGAGCCTGCCGGCGCTTGCCCAAATCGAATGGCCTCAGGAAATCGACGCGGAAGAGGGCACGATCGTCGTCTACCAGCCGCAACCCGACAAGCTGACCGGTGACATCATCAGCGGACGCGCCGCCATCTCGCTGGAGTTAAAAAACCAGGGTGACCCCATATTCGGTGCAATGTGGTTTACCGCCCGACTTGAAACAGACCACGAAGCCAACATCGCGACGGTTCGCGATTTCAAGGTAGATGATGTGACATGGCCAGACTCGAAAGACGCTGGCGAACAGCGCTTCACATCAATCGTTGAAGGCGCCGTCCCTGAAGCCGGGTTCGAAATTTCGCTCGACCGGCTCTCCGCCAGTCTGGCCAGTGCCGAAATCGAACAGAAAAGCCTCGAACAACTGAAAACCGACCCACCGAAAATAGTCTTCAGCGAAGACCTTGCCGTGCTGTTGCTTTATGACGGCGAACCCCGTTTTTCTCCCGTTGAAAACAGTCCCTACGAACGCGTCCTGAATACACCCTTCGCGGTGGCCCGAAATAGCAAAACGCAAATGAACTACCTCAGCAGCGGGGCATTCTGGTACCAGGCCAAAGATCCGTTGGGTCCCTGGACGGTGACCAACTCACCACCGGCCGACCTGGTTCAGAACATGCCAAAACCGGATAGCGATGACCCGCCTCCGGCATCACCGCCAGGCATTGTCGTGGCTACTGAGCCCACGGATCTAATCTCGACCCAGGGGCAGGCCAAGTGGACTTCGCTGACCGGTGGCGAACTGCTATATGTGCAAAACACCGAAACACCCTGGCTGCGTGAGCTGAGCACCAACAATATGTATGTTCTGCTGTCCGGGCGCTGGTACCGCTCGAAATCAGTGGACGGGCCCTGGACCTTTGTCCGTGCCGACGAACTGCCACAAAGTTTCAAGGATATCCCGCCGGCCTCCGACATCGGCGGGCTGCGGTCTTCCGTAGCAGGAACCGAGGAAGCCGAAGACGCTGTGCGGGATGCTGCCATTCCGCAGACCGCTGCGATCAAGCGCAGCGAAGCCTCTTTGACGGTTGAATACGACGGCGCGCCGAAGTTCGAGAAAATCAACGGTACTGCTGTTTCCTATGCCGTGAACACCGGAGCACAGGTGCTCGAAATTGATGACCAGTATTACGCCGTGGACAATGGTGTCTGGTTTACTTCGACAGCCGCCACGGGTCCCTGGGTCGTCGCCGACGAAATACCGGATGAACAGATCCAGCAGATTCCCCCTTCAACCCCGGTTTACAACACGACCTACGTCCAGATCTATCAATCCACGCCGGAAGTCGTTTATGTCGGTTATCGCCCGGGATATTTGTGGTCCTTCCCGTACTACGGCGTTCCGGTCTATGGCACCGGCTGGTATTACCCGCCTTACTGGGGACGCTACTATTACCCGCGTCCCCCAACCTGGGGTTTCCACGTCGGTTACAACCCGTGGTCGGGATGGAATTTCGGTGTCAGCTGGAGTTATGGATTTTTCAATTTCGGCATGCGCTGGGGTGGTGGCTGGGGCGGCGCCTATCACCCCGGGCGCTGCTGTGGCGGTTGGTACGGTGGAGGATTCCGCCGGCCGGTGGTGATCAATACCGGGAACATCAATATTGGCAATAATGTGAATGTCGGCAACCGGACCAAAATCGGTAACAGGATTGGCAACGATAATCGATTGCGGAACAACGACCTGAGAAGTCAGAACATCTACAAGCGGCCCGAGAACCGGGTACGCAATGCCGATTCGGCAACGGTAAAGCGAAACCTCAAGCAGGCCAGGCCGGCGGCCAACCGGTCCAACAATGTTTACGCCGACAAGAGCGGAGCGGTTGCCCGGCGCAATGGCGACAATTGGGAGACACGTCAAAACGGCTCCTGGAAAAAGAGCCCTGCGACCAATGACAGGGTCAGCCGGCCAGCTTCCAAACCAGCGAACAAGCTCCCGGCCCGGCCTGCCACACGGCCAAACAGTTCTTACGGTAGCCAATCCATCAACCGTAATGACCTGAATCGTGCCTACAGCTCCCGCCAGACGGGCCGGTCACGTGAAATGGCCCGGCCGTCACGTCAACGAGGGGGTGGCAGACGCCGCTGAACGTTCTATTTTTCAGGCATTAATACCAGCCAGCGTGATGTACTTGATTTCCACGTACTCATCCATGCCGTATTTGGAGCCTTCGCGGCCGTTACCGGATTCTTTTACGCCGCCAAATGGCGCGACTTCGGTGGACAGGATGCCGTCGTTAACGCAGACCATGCCATATTCCAGACCTTCGGCCACGCGGAACACCCGGCCCAGGTCGCGGGCGTAAAAATAGGCGGCCAGGCCATATTCCGTGGCGTTGGCCGACGCGACCACTTCGTCTTCTGTTGTAAATTTGAACACCGGGGCTACCGGACCAAAAATTTCTTCGGTGGCGAACGCCATGTCTGCGGTGACGCCACTGACAACGGTTGGCTGGTAGAAAAGGCCCCCAAGTTCATGCCGTTCACCGCCTTCGATCACGTCAGCACCCTTGCCTTTTGCATCGGATAACAATTGTTCTACCTTGTCTATCGCGTCACTGGAAATCATCGGACCAATGTTGACTCCGGCCTGCTCTCCCCGCCCAACGTTCAGATCACGTACCGCAGCGGTGAACTTCTCGACGAATTCATCGTAGACGCTTTCCTGCACGTAAACGCGATTGGCACAGACACAAGTCTGGCCGGCATTACGGTATTTTGAAATAACGGCGCCCTGCACAGCGGCATCGATGTCCGCGTCATCAAAAACGATGAACGGGGCATTGCCGCCCAATTCCATCGAAACTTTCTTGACCGTCGATGCACACTGGCGGATCAGGATTTTTCCTACCTCGGTTGAACCGGTAAACGAGAATTTCCGCACCAGCGGGCTTTCGGTCAACTCCTTACCGCAGCCCCGCGAATCCGTCGTTGTGATCACGTTGAACACGCCGGCCGGCACTCCAGCCTCTTCGGCCAGCACCGCCAGTGCCAAGGCTGAAAGGGGGGTCTCGGAAGCCGGCTTGATCACCACCGGACAGCCCGCTGCAAGGGCAGGACCGGCCTTTCGCGTAATCATCGCGTTTGGGAAGTTCCACGGTGTGATGGCCGCGACCACCCCGATGCCTTGCTTGATCGTGATGATTCTGCGATCAGGCAGATGCGTAGGGATAACATCGCCATAGACCCGCTTGGCCTCTTCGGCAAACCACTCGATGAATGATGCACCGTACAGAACTTCGCCGGCAGATTCCGCCAGGGGCTTACCCTGTTCGGCGGTCATGATCGCAGCCAGGTCGTCCTTGTTGTCCAGGATCAGGTTGTACCAGCGGCGCAATATAGCCGAGCGCCCTTTTGCGGTTTTGGCCCGCCAGGCCGGCCAGGCCGCATCAGCGGCTTCGATCGCGCTTCGGGTAGCGGCACCATCCAACTCTGGAACGGTTGCCACCAGTGAGCCATCGGCGGGGTTGGTTACATCAAAAATTTCGCCATTATCGGCGGAGACCCATTGGCCGTTGATGTAGGACTGCTCGCGCAATAAGGCTGGGTTATTCAGCTCCAGCTTGGTCTTTGGTGTTTCAGGCATGATTGAGAACCCTGTGGTCTTGGCGATGAAAAATCTGATTGCGTACCTGCCTAAGCTGGTGGATTTCATATCATTAGTCAACAAGGTAGGTAAAATGAGGCTCCACGAACTCGCGACGACTGTTGGCGCTTATGAAAAACGACTGCAAACTGGATTTTGATGTTCTACGTAGCCAGACCATCGGGGCTGACGCGCCGGTGACAACCCCATTCGGGGAGCGGCTCATGGTTTATGCCGATTACACAGCTTCCGGGCGCTGCCTCGACGTGGTGGAAAAATATCTGCAAAACGTACAGCGCATTTACGCCAACACGCACACAGAAGATGACATCAGCGGCCGCTCGATGACTCATCTGCTGGAAGAGGCGGAAAATTCGATCAAGCAATCGGTCAATGCCGGCCCCGATGGCCGGATTATCTGTGTCGGCAGCGGCGCAACCGGCGCCATCGATAAGCTGCAACAACTCATTGGTGTGGCATTGCCGCCGGCCACCCGGCAGAACCTGACCGCGATGCTGAGCGACTCACTGGGCGAGGAATTGAATGCCCGTTTTTCCGATCATCTGAAAAAGCACCAACCGGTGGTCTTCGTTGGACCCTATGAGCATCACTCCAACGAGATTTCCTGGCGCGAAAACCTCGCGACCGTAGTCGAAGTTGGTCTGGACGAGGAAGGTGCGATTGATCTGCAACACCTGAAAAAGCTGTTGCAGGACCCAGCCTACAAGGGCCGTCAGCGCATCGGTTCATTTTCCGCCGCCTCCAACGTAACCGGCATGCTTTCCCCGGTGCATAAAATCGCAGCCCTGCTTCACAAGCACGACGCCATCGCCTGTTTCGATTTTGCGGCCAGTGCACCCTACGTGGAAATCGACATGAACCCGGCGCCCGGCAAGTACGCAGGCGATGCTTCGATGGACGCCATTTTTATCTCACCGCACAAATTCCTCGGTGGCCCCGGCTCAAGCGGCGTACTGGTGTTCAACCAGCGCATTTATCGGCGCGAACTTCCGCCCAGTGTCAGCGCCGGCGGAACGGTTGACTACGTCGGCCCCACCAGCCAGGACTTCATTGAGGACATTGAGGAACGTGAAAAGGCCGGAACGCCCGGTGTACTGCAGATCCTCAAGGCCAGCATGGCGTTTCAGGTAAAAGACTATATTGGCGTAGAGGCCATTGAACAGCGCGAAAGCGAACTACTCCAGCGAACGTTTGACCGATGGCAGGCCAACCCCAGGATCGAGATCATGGGGAACCCGGATCCCGAACGGCGCATCAGCATCGTGTCGTTTAACCTGAAGGATCACCGGGGTAAATACCTGCACCCGAAGTTCGTCACCACCCTGTTGAACGACCTGTTCGGAGTGCAATCACGCGCCGGTTGTTCCTGTGCCGGCCCTTATGGCCACCGCTTGCTGGATATTGGGTATGAAAAATCCGAGCAGTATCGCAAGTGGATCGTAAAGGGGTTTTCCGGCATCAAACCCGGCTGGTGCCGGATCAGCCTGCATTACGCAATGGATGATATCGAGGCGGATTACATTCTCGACGCCATCGAATTTGTAGCCGACCAGGGCTACCGTTTCCTGCCCCTGTACAACTTCGACATGGCCACCGGAGCGTGGATGCACAAAGCCGATTGCGTCTGCCTGGAAGGTTTTTCACTGGAAGCGGCTCTGGATTGCAGCGGCTACAAGTCACGAGCCCTGAACACCGGTGAACGCAAGCACCTGTATGCCGCCTTCCTGGGGGATGCAAAACAACTCGCCAGCGAACTGGCCGCCGCACAGGCGCCCGAGGAGCACCAGGGAGATGCCGAACTGGAAGAACTGAAGTTCTTCTCGATTCCCCAATGCAGTGTCAACGCTTAACCCGGCTGAACCACGCCCGTATTGATCCGGCTCATGTCGCCATCCGCCAGGGCCAGCACTTTTGGATCCATGACCCGGCGCCACAACGGCGGAACATAAGACAGAAGGAACATCCCAAAGTAACCGCTGGGTAACTGCGGCACCTCTTCAAAATGGCGCAGAGACTGGAAGCGGCGGGCCGCATAGGCGTGGTGGTCTGAGTGCCTCTCCAGGTGAAACGTCACCAGGTTGGAAGCGATATGATTCGCGTTCCAAGAATGGTGCGGCTGGCAACGTTCGTAGCGACCATTCGGTTGTTTTGCACGTAATAAGCCATAGTGTTCAATGTAGTTGGCGCTGGTCAGTTGCCACCACGCAAAAGCCATCTGGATCAACAGAAATGGCAGAATCCCGGTTCCGAATATCAACACCAGGCCGCCATAAAGCAACAAAGAAACAGCATACGACTGCAGGATTTCATTGCGCCAATTCCATGGTCCAGAGCCGAGGCGTCTCAAGCGCCGGTTTTCCAGGCGCCACGCCCTGCGGACCCCGCCCGGAACTTCACGCAGAACAAACCGGTAGATACTCTCGCCAAAACGCGAACTGGCGCTGTCTTCCGGGGTTGCCACTTCGGCATGGTGTCCGGCATTGTGTTCGATCGCGAAATGCCCATAAAACGGAACCGCCAATACCAGTTTCGCGACGAGGCGGTCGGCGACTTCTTTTTTGTGTCCCAGTTCGTGTCCCGTGTTGATACCGAAGCCACTGATCACCCCCACCGTCAGGCTGATCGCCAGGTAACCGGACCAGCCAAGCTCGTGGCTGGCCACAAACCAGCTGCCAGTCACCAGGATGATGAAGTGCAGTGGTACCGTAAAGTGATTCAGCAACCGATAATATCGGTCTTTCTCCAGTTGCGGTACGATCTGCTCGGGAGGATTACTGCGGTCATTGGGAAACAGGTAATCCAGCACCGGAATGAAAAAATACAAAGTCAACAAGGGCACCCACAACGTCCATTCGCGGCCGCTCCAGTTCATCAACCCGATCGAGGTCAGCGGCACCAGCGGGAATAGCACCGACAACATCCAAAGGTAGCGCTTTTTGTCGACGTAGCTGATCAAACCGAGCCGGGGGTCATCATAAGTATAGGTTTTCATAGCGCCATGATGACCCCAACACCAATAGGGATACAGCGTACAGGTTGACAAATGATGGTCATAAAGTGTCATATGCATAGAATATGAGCATTAAAGACCATTCTCAGCACTGGCGAATGCCTGCTGCTTACCTGAAAGTCTTTCTTCAGCATGCCGCATCAGAGCAGTTGGATGTCGACCGCTTACTGTACGGATCAGGCGTGCAATACGATCAATTGATGCACAGTGGCAGCAGCGTCAGTTTTCTGGAAATGCGGCAGGTCCTGGCTAACGTAACCCGCACCCTTGGACCGGGCTGGCACTTATTGCTGGCGCAACGGCTGACCGTCGCATCACACGGTCCGCTCGGCTTCGCCGCGGTAACGGCCCCCGACCTGCGCGCGGCTGTTGATGTCCTGCTGAGGTTTACCGGTATCCGCGGGCCGTTTCTCTGGCTGGCCGGAACTCTTGAAAATGACCGCTTCGTGATCCGCCTTTACGAAACGACCCAAATGGAAGAGGAGCGCCAGTCGCTGGTAGAACTGGCCCTGCTGGCCATGCAGAATCTACTCGAAAGGCCATTGGGCGGTGAAATCAGAGATGCCCGCCTGACCCTCGCCTACCCCCGGCCCGTTTACGTTGCACAACTTGAGCATGCTTTTCACGCGCAATTGGAATTCAGCGCCAGTGGGCACAAATTCAGTTTTCCCGCCAAGCTGCTGGACGAGCCCTGTGTGCTGCATGACGAGGCCATGCACCGGTATTTACTGATGCGCTGTGAAGAAGATATGCGGGCCGTTTCAGGGGTTCTGCCGGCTGAAATTGCGGTGCGCCAGGCCCTGCTGGCACGACCCGACGAGTTACCCAGCCTGAAAAGCATTGCAGCCGGACAGCATGTTTCACCCCGCACCCTGATCCGCAGATTAAAAAGGGGTGAAACCTCTTATAACGCGATATTGGAGGATGTGCGCAAGACACTGGCAGTCGATTATCTGTTGCGCTCAGACCTGAGCGTCAACCGAATCGGTTACCGGCTGGGTTACCAGGACCCATCGAATTTTGGCAGGGCCTTTCGCGCATGGTTCAGGATGTCACCCGGCCGTTACCGGGTGGAGCATCTGAATTCCTGAGTCGCCCGCGAGGTGGGCCCCCATACTAGCCGCAGCCTTCGAAGCCTTCCGAGTCCATCTTGGCTTCATAAGGACCCGCCACTTCGCTACCCGGAGTCAGGCCTGCTTTTACGCTGTCCCAGTCATCCGGCCTGATCTGAACCATCCACGATGCATAGGGATCGGCGTTGGCCGCGCTGGGGTTGGTCAGCAGTGCTTCGTTGACGCCTACTACTTCACCACCCGCTGCGGACTTGGCCGGGCCGACCCACTTGCCGGACTCAACCGTGGCGCAGGATCTGCCGGCGCGCACAGAACGGCCGACTTTTTTCGGTGTGAAAGCAACCAGCTGGCCAGCCATCGCCGTGGCAATTGACGTCATGCCGATCCTGACCGTGCCGTCACCTACTTCCGTGAACCATGTGTGGTTATCCACGTCATACAGCACATCATCTGGAAGGTTACATCCTCGAACGGTTGGCATGGTCAGATTCTCCTGAATTAAAAATCTATTTTCTACTGGGCATTACGCTTCGCGTCAACATTTTCCCGCAGGGGTTTTGACGCACAGCAGAAATCGCCCAATTGTTCTGTTTCCATCTTGCCGCTGGTGAACAGATAGAGGTGGTTCGCCACCCAGCCCATCATCTTAGCGCGCTGAGCCGTTTCTGCGTGATCCGGGTCCAGCGTCAGCAGGTTGTAATGATAGACCAGCTCCCGGCAGGTTTCGCGGCAGGCATTGAAACTGGGTTCCTTGTCTGCGCCCTGGCGGTGCAAAGCGAGAAGTCGAAAACCTTCCCGCTGGTCCTGGGTCGGTACTTTGCCTCTGGCTTCGACCCAGTGTTCCAGGGTTTCTTCGCCCAGCGAAAGCAATTCCGCTGCGTCTGCCGGCGCCGGTGGTTTGGCAATCAATTCGTCAAGACGATGGCCAATGTCTTTCAGGCTTGTCACACCAGTCCTTTTTTCTTCACGAAATCGAAAGAGTCCGAAACATTCTCATGAAGGCCGACTTTCTTGGGCTTCAGGCCCATGGCCATACCCAGCAACTGGGTGAAATAGATGATCTTCACATTGGTCTTGATGCCCAGTGTTTTTTCCGCACGAATCTGGTGCATCTCCAGTCCGCTATGGCAGGTCGGACATTCCGTGGCGATCACTTCGGCACCGGCCGCTTCGGCTGTTTGCAGAATATTGCTGACCAGCCGCGTCGAAGTATCACTGTCAGAAAGGGTATGCGCACCACCACAGCAGGCCGTTTTCAATGGGAAATCCACGTTCTCAGCGCCGGCGGCTTCCAACAGATCATCCATGAAATGGGGTTTGGACGTTGACTCCGTTCCCGGCCCGGCGTCCTTCTCCGGAAATATATGGCGCGGCCTGGTGTACATGCAGCCGTAGTAATTTGCGATCTTGATCCCTTCCAGTGAATTCTTGACCCGTTCCTTAAGCCCTTCTTCACCTATGGTCTCTTTGACCCAGTCCAGTGCATGGATGGTTTCCACCTGGCCGGCCTGGTAGGTCTCGTGCCCTGCTTTTTGCGACAGCCGATCCACGACCTCTTTACTCTTCTCGTCATTTTCGAGATCGTATTCAGCCTTTTTCAGGTTGTGGTAGCAACCGTTGCAGGGCGCCATCACCACGTCCATTTTCATCTTGTTGGCGGTGATCGACATCACGCGGGAAGACAGGTAGGTCTGGATTTTCGGATCGATGTTTTTAACTTCCATCGCGCCGCAACAATTCCAGTTGTCCACTTCCTTCAGCTTCAAACCCAGCTCTTCACCAAGGGCCTTGGTTGACCGGTTATAGGCATGCCCGGTTCCCTCCAGCGCACAGCCGGGGTAATAGGCCACCTCCTGGTACTTTTCTTTTTTCGACTTCGTTTTCTGCTCGGACATAAGTAAATTCCTGCTTTCGGGGCGCCTACTTGGCTGCCCCGGCTTCCAATTCGGTTTCCGCCATTTTCACCAGGTCGTCAAGACCCAGCGCAGTACGATGATGCGCCTCCTGCTCGCCGACATACTCTTTGATGGCATCACGCGCACCGGACCAGCCACTGGTCTTTGGCTTGATGAAGTTAGCCAGGCCCATTCGCGTCATCAGGCCAAGCGGCATATTACGCAGCATGCGCTTGACCATTTCGATCAGCCAGGGTTGCTGCAGGTTCTGACCGGTCTGTTTGAAAAAACGTCTGACGGTACGGCCATCCTCAATCTTGCCGGTCTCTATGACCTGTTCACTGAAAATGTCGTCGAAAATGGTTGAATGAGAGCGCGGCGTGTGACCCTTTAACTCCAGCCAGTGGGCTGTTGCTTTCATGACACCCTCCGGGAACACGTCCCGGGGGCAGGTATACGTGCACTTGTTGCAGGAGACACACTGCCAGATGATCTCCTTGTCGCGCAGCAATTCAGATTCCATGCCCATGCGGATCAGGTAGATCCAGTAGCGGGGATTGAACTCTTCATTGATCTCGTTGACCGTGCAGGAGTTGGTGCAGGAACCACACTGCCAGCAACGGTGTATGAATTCACCACCCGGCAATGCCGCGATTTCTTCTTCGACGGCCTCGTTGTAGTCGGTGACTACCCGGCTCTCGATGAACGTACTCCAGTGACCAGAGACATCCACGCCATCAACTTCGATGTTTTCCTGGACGTGCAGGTTCTCGGGGCGGATCAGGGATTTTTCATGAATGGGCATTGTTCAATCCAGCAAATTCCTATCGTCAATCACAAAAGCCTCACCAGTGATGGCTTTCAAACGGGTGCGGCCGCTATCGGCCTTGACACCATCGAGACCCAGTAGCCGCCTGGTGTGTTCCATCGGGTCACCCGGTGCGGAAAAGTCAGCGCGCAGATAAACACCGCCCTGGGCTGCGATGTAGTCCGCGTAAATCTTGGCGCACAGCAGGTCTATGTAAAACAGCACGTCGCGGAACACGCCATTATCGCTGAGAAACTGGCTTAGCTCTTCGCGCAGCACCAGGTAGGTGTCGAAACCATCGGCAACATTGATCGTGATGTTGTCTACCTGATCGTCAAACCATATTTCCCGGATCACGCCGGTATTGGCCTTGCGGTCCCACACCCAGCGGTACATCAGCGGGTAACGCTCCGGGTCCACGCTGTGCAAAATTTCAGCAGCCAGGTCGCGTACCCAGCGGTGTTTTTTGTCCTGCGGGAAGCGGCCGCAAAAAGCAGCCAGTCGCGCATCCGTGGTGCTGGTGTCCCGGTTTCCTTCCAGCAACTGAACAATGGCATCGACCAGCTCTCCATAAGCCGGTTGCTCAAGGTAAGGGCCGATACGGCGGCGCACGCTGGCCATGAATGCACACAGGCCTTTGAAGGTGTCCAGGGGAAGGTCACCGGGATGACCCTGGCCCAGGGCCTGTTGAAACATCCGGCTTTTCAGCTTCAGCGCATCGGTCCAGTACTCAATACCGCCTTGCGCATCGGTTCCCAGGACCAGCGTTTCCAGCGCTCGCGTCAAAAGCGGGCCGCTGAGATCCAGATGCGGCCGCTCAATCGTGACCGGAACCTGTGGTTGTGCTGATCTGAAAAAAGACACCACCCTTTTACCCCGCTAGCCGACCAGCCGGGAGGAAATCTGGCGCTGTTCCAGCACGGCCATGGCCGCAGCCTTGCCCTGTGCGATGGAATCATCGATGGTTTCCGGGCCGGTTGCGGCGCCGGCTACGAATACCCCGGCCTTGTTGGTCAGCCCGGAAGCGGAATAGCTGCTGGCCTTGTCGATAAAGCCATGTACTTCCAGGTCGACACCGAAAACGGACGACAAATCGGGATTATCGACATTCGGATCCATGCCAATGGCATGCACGACCATGTCGAATGGAATCGTAATCGGTCGTTTGACCAGCGTATCTTCGCCCTTGACGATCAATTTCTCGCCATCCGAGGTCACTTCCGCGATACGCGCCTTGATGTACTTGACCTTGAACTCCTCCTGGCTCTTCCAGTAGTACTTGGTTTCGTAGAGCCCGAAAGTGCGGATGTCCATGTAATAAATATAGACATGGCAGTCCGGAAGTTCTTCGCGAATTTCCATCGCCATATTGGCGGAAACCGTGCAACAGATCTTGGAGCACCATTCGCGTCCGATCTGGCGATCACGCGATCCGACGCACAGCAAAATGGCAACACGCTTGGGCTTGCGCCCATCGGACAGGCAACGTACGCCATTACCTGATGAGATCATCTGCTCCACCTGCGTGGTGGTTACCACGTCAGGATACGTACCAAAACCCCACTCGGGTTTGTTGGCAGAATCGAAATGCGTGAACCCGGTGCACAGGATCGCAGCGGAGACCTCAACCGATTCGCCGTTTGACAGACCGGCCGTGAAATTTCCCACTTCACCGGCGAACGAAGTAACCGAGATACCCGTCTTTACGTCCACGTCATCGTGCTGTGAAGCGCGCTCGACCATGCCGCCAATAGCGTCTCTGGCCCACTCGCCGGAGGGAACCAGTTTCGCGTAGCCCTCCAGGATGGGCGCACCGCCCAGCTTGTCCTCTTTCTCGACCAGGATGCAGGCTTGCCCGAAGGTGGCCAGTGAGTGTGCTGCGGCCAGTCCAGCCGGTCCGCCGCCTACAATTAGGATTGGTTTTGACATGATGCTCAGCTCTATTCAGTTTTCTCGAGTTGTTTAACCGGTTCAAATCCGGGCCCGGAGGTGATCGCGAGACGCGGATCATAGAGACTGTCGTAGTTACCAGCCTCCACTTCTATCAGGTAAGCCTCGAATTCGGCTTTCGCTGCTTGCCAGTCAATGCCCATCTTCTCCATCAGCGTTTCGGTAGCCGATGCGTGCCAGTGGGATTGAACAATCTTGTAGGGGTGTGCACCACAGGCCAGTGCGGCGAACTGGATATCGGCTAATACCGGCAGGCTGTAGTCCTTGCCGGCTGCCTTTCCAATCCACTGGTTCTTGTCCAGCGTGGTGATGCACCCGGTATCGTGACCGATCATGACATCCGCGTTGGCTTCTTCTACCGCCACCTTGATCTTGCGGTCGATGGCGAAAGAACGCGTAAATTCACGCTCGGAAATAATATGGCGGAAGCCGAACCCGCAACAGTCGTACCAGGTGGAATAATCGATCACCTGGGTGCCCAGGGCCTCCATTATCCCGGTGGATACAGCCACCCGGTTTCCGCCCAGAATGTTGTCGTCGTAGATCGCATCCTGCGGAACCATCTTGTACACGTGGCAGGCCGGATGGATGGTTGAGCGGATATTACTGACGTCGATGGTCTGGCGCTCTGCAATGTCATCGCGCATCATGTGCACCCACTCAGAGTAATGCACAACTTCTTCCGGTATTAACAACTTGTCATCAACAAGGCGGCCCAGCTTGCCGAGAATTTTCTTCACACTGGCGCGCAATTCAGCCGAGTTCAGCAGATAGGCCCGCACTTCCTTGTAGTTACCAAAAGAAGTGCCGCAATGAACCAGCGGGTAGTAGTAGCCGTCCGGTAGCCCCTGGGCCCGGGCAGAGACATAGGCCTGGTGGAAATTACGCAGGAAAACCGCGGCCAGACTTTGGATGTTGCCGATGCCGGAACCATGATAATTCCATGCCGTACAGGACGTCTGGTCGGTTTCGTCCAGGTACTTGATGTCCATTTCGTTCATCAGCCACAGCAGGGACGCCGGGTATCCTGGGATGTTGCCGCACTGGCCGCAGGATTTATGGTGCCAAAGCTGTGTGGTAGGCACCTTCTTGTCCCAGCCATAGATGGTTTTGGCAATCCGTGGCTGGTGCTCATCGTTGATCCGGTGAACAACGATTTCGCCGTCTTTTTCCAATTCCCACATGGCGTCGCGCACATCTTCCACGCGGTCCTTGTTGACCTCCATGGAGCGCTTGTTAATGACCTGCTCTACCCAGGATGTAGCGGTTTTTGCATCATCAGGACTGAGGTTGGAATCGCGCCATTCGGAACCGTGGCCGGTAAAGCGTTCGTCATTACTCATCTTGCTCGTCCTCCCAGTCTTCAAGGTCTTCGCGTTTTTCGTCCATGATGTCCAGGATCACGTCGTACAGGTTTTCATCAATGGTTTCGAGTTGGTCAAGAACGCCGGTTTCCTCCCAGATCGTGTACAGCTCGACCGAGGTTTTCAGGTTGACCTCCCAGGCGGTGGCCGTAGTGTTCAGTGTCGGCACCGGAATCGCCTGGCGCAACACCTTCAGCGGTGCATCGACCTTGGAGATATTCGGTCCCCAATCCGGAAAGCCGTCTGCGTTGATCATGTCCGGAGACAGCTGGTTACCGGTTGAAATCAACTTCAGCATAACCCGGCTGAAAGGCCGCAATACGTTCTTGGCCGATTCCATGCCGTGCTTAATGGCTGCCTCGCGCATCAGCATAATGAGGCCGCCCGGCGAATTATTGAAAGGACAACGCGCAGCACAGGTGTAGCACTGGGCGCAGGCCCAGATCTTCTCCTGCATGGCGTCGTAAATACCTTCGAGGTTTTCGGTCCACAACAACTGGACAATTTCACGTGGGCTGAAGTCGTAATAATGAGCGGCTGGACAGGTGGCGGTACAAATACCGCAGTTCAGGCATCCATTGAGCTCATGATCGAACCGGATATCCGCCTGGATGTCCTGGAAGATTTCTTCCAACTCGGCACGGCCGACCCCGGGGCTGTCGGATACCGGATCGCCGATGAATTCCTGTATTCTGCTTGAATCCGCGTGCGTCATGTTTCTCCTCTGCCGGCGGTTCGGTCAGAACCGCACGGCCTTCCACTGGTTAGTAGGTCAGTACCTTGCAGTCTTCCTCCATCACCTCTTCGATCAGGTGCGCACCCCCGACGATACCCGAGCATTCCGGGATCAGGTCATCGATGGTCATATCGAACAGATCGAGGTTGGGGGAGCAGCAGTAAAATTTCGCGCCGGCTTCATGGGCATCTTTGATAAAGTCGTAAACCGACTTGGGTGATCCTTCTTTCACGAACAAGTTTTCAGCCACGCCTTTCTTCATCAGGCGCCCGGAAGTAGCCGTGCAAATAACGTCCACTTCATACTCCATGGCAGCGCCAACCGTCGCCTGGAAAATTGGAGCTCCAAGTTCCTCGCCATTACGCAGATCTGTATTGGCCATTACGATAATTAATTTCTCTGCCATTGTTCCGACTTCCTCTATTCGTGGATCAGTAATATTACGATAGTCTAATGTAATTATCCAATATTAGCACCAGCTTAACTAAATCGATTGAACTCAGTTCTTTAATTCTAGCGGGATACGTCTTCTTTTTTGCATCAAACCGGTGACCTTTATGATCCCGGTCATCATGGGCACAAGCGCATCCTCAATTTCCCTTGCCATGACCTGAAGTTTTCCGAGCAAAGGCGCCGGGTCTTCCGGTGACTCTTTAAACTCCATGACCAGGTCTTCGGCCATGGCTGTCTTGAAGCCGGGGTGACCCACAAAACCCAGCGCATTTTTTCCGATCTGGAAAACAGCGGGCCGGGCTGCCTCATCTTCGGCCAGCACCCGCGCGCTTGCCGGTAATACGGGCCGATCGCGCATGTAAATGACATGCGGAAACCGTTCCGGCATAAATCCTTCCAGGGCATATTCATCCACTCGCGCTGCATAACCGACGTCAAACTCCAGGGGCGTCGGGCTGGAACTTCCGCCCGCGGCAATCGCCAGGATCTGTGCACCCAGCCCAATACCGATGACCGGTTTTCCCTGGTCCAGCATGTTTTGAGTCAGCCGGACTTCCTGCTCCAGCCCGGGCACGTTGCGTACACCGGCGCTTCCCCACGGGCCGCCCCCCATCAGAAGCAAGCCGTCGCAAACGTCACCGGATTGTGGCAGCGTGCCCTGTTCGGTAAACGGCCTGAAATAACGGAACCGGATACGCCGCCCTTCCAGGTGGTCTTCCATCAGTCCAAGGTAGTCGGCCGAGGTGTGTTGAACGACATTCAGGTTGTTCATTCGTCGCTGGCCGCAGCATGTAAGGAAGCGACAAAGTCTTCCGGAGACACGGACAGCACCTCTGTGTCCGTTTGCTGGAAAAATGCTCGCACAACATCCGCCAGCTCATCCAGGAAAACGCCCCTCAACCGGGATTCAAGATCGTAAATGACACGGGGCGGAGTAATAAAAAAATCACCGGTGATCAGCGCTTCCCTGACCCGATTCTGCGCCGGCCCTTCAAGCCGGAGATAGGTCGTAATCGTGCCGCCCGGGCTGGTGTGCCGGCCCGTGAGCCGGCCACGCGCTTTTTCCGGCTCGTCGATCTCGCCAACAAAGTCTTCCGTGCCGATCTTTTCTCGATAAATAATATCAGCGTGTGCCCGCTCTTCTTCCGTTAATTCACCTGGTTTGACCTCCAGGCCGAAACTCCGGGCAAACGCAGCCACCAGCGCTGACTGGATTTCTGGCAGGCCAGGGGTATCCTCTCCCATCAATTCCCTCAGGGTTACGACGCGTTGTTCTACCGAATCCAGCTTACGTTTGGCTAACTTCGCGCGCGGTACGCGAAGCGCTGCCACCATCACACCCGGATCCATATCGACCAGAACGGTGCCCTGGAAAAACAAGGTATCTCCGTCGAAAAAGCCGCCTGTGCCGCTTATCTTACGCCCATTGACCTCGATATCGTTGCGCGGCCTGAAGCGGGCTGCTACGCCCAGGCTGCTGATGCCCTCTGCTGCGGCCTCGCAAATCCTACGTGTCAAATCAGGCAGGGTGATCACGCCCAAAGTCTGGCGATGAAGGGCCAGTTCCCAGCCCAGTAAACCCGGTTCCATGAAAATGGCGCCGCCTCCGGTGATTCGCCGGGCAACGCCAATGTTATTTTTGCGGCAGTAGTCAAGATCGATTTCCAGGCCCAGGGCCTGGTGCCGTCCAACCAGCGCGGTTGGCGGAAAACGCAGAAAACGCAGCGTGTCCGGCACGTCGCCTTTTTGCCGGGCTTCAACGATGGCCTGCCCAATCGCGATGTTCAGGCGGCCTTCCATGACACCGGTGTCGAGCACGCGGAACGGCTTCGCCTTGTCTTGTTTGCTTACCTCAGACAAGGCGGTTGGGGATGCCCAGTTGCTTTCGGATTTTTTTGATGTCTTTGCGGGCCGGCTGGAATGGATAGCTGGCGATGTCACTCGGAGGTGAGTCCCCATATGGCCGGTCACAGGCTGAAATATCTTCCTGTACTTTACCGGGGCAGCCCGACGTGCGGAAAGCCAGACCGGAGTTGATGATGTCTTCCAACTCGCCGCCAGGCAGACCAAAGTGCGTCACGCGGCCGCGGTCATCGAACTTCATTTGGTCAACCCGGGCGTCACAGTAGTCAATCAGGTAGCGTCCCAGCTGAACCCGTCGCCACTGATCCCGCGGAGTGGCCGGCAGGTGGTCCATCAGAGAGCCTTCTTCCGGGAAGAAGCTGAACATATGATTATGCCCGCCCATATCGACAATTTTTTGAACCAGGCTCAACATGTCATGTTCGGTTTCGCCCATGCCGGCAATGATGTGCACACCAAATTTTTCCGGACCGAAGATATCCTTCGCATCCAGCAATACCTCCCAGTACCTGGACCATTTATGTGGAGACTGCACGCCTTTGCCGCGGGTCCGGTCAAATAGTTCAGGCGTCGCCGCGTCCAGCGCCACGGTAAAAATATCTGCTCCCAAATCCTTCAGGCGCTGAACGTCTTCGCGTCCCATCGTGGTCGGATTGGATAAGATGGATACCGGGATCGTGGCCGGATCAATTCGGTCGGTCCATTGCTTGAGCACCGACACGGTGTCCGCGTCGGAACGTGGATGGGTGATCATCGAGATACACATGCGGTGGAACGGGCTGTCTTCGCCGTCGGCAGCGACCTTGTCGATAATGACGTCCATCGGAACAGCCGGCCAGTCCACGCGGATAAAATTCCGGTCCGCGTAATCCCGCTCTGCCTCGCGGTGGCGCGCGAGACCGCAGTAAGCGCAGTTAGCGCGACAACCTTCAGGATAGGTAAGGAGCAGGTTAAGACACCGCGTACAGGAACAACGGTACATGCGGCCTGTTGTGACTCCGAGCGTAATCGCTGCCGCCGTCGACATCTGCACGTATTCCGGGGAACGCAAATGCGGAGTCAGGATTCCGTAATCCGGTCGGTAGACGCCTTCCGGTGAAATGTCACGCGTTTTCACCGGAGCGCCGTTTTTCATTTCCTTTGGCGTTTTGCCCGGAACGCGTGGTTCCATGATGTCATAGGGGTTGAAATCCAACCCATTCGATCCTTTTTCAGCCTGCTCAGTGCCCTGGCTTTTTACACAGCTCATACCATTCTCCAGTTCATTTGTGCTCCGTACATTTCGATCAGGCTGCGCAACTGGTGCTTGCCAGGGTTGCAATACTGCTGGTGCCGCTGGTTTCGCCAAGCTTGATCGAACAACAGGCATGGGCCTGGTGAAACGGGCGCCCGGTGAAGTCGGCGACGGCCACGGCGCCATCGGCCGGAAACGCAATACCGTCCAGGCCGGCCATGACTGCATATGCATCGGTCACGCGTTTGTGCATGCCGGGTGGCCTGGCACATCCCAGCAGAACCTGCCGATCTGGCAAGCGACGGCGTGCTTCCAGGAAAATATGGCCGACATCGCGAGTATCCGGCGTGACAAACGTGCCAGGTTTCGCATAGAACGGCATGATCACCACCAGAACCAGCGCCTTGGTGTCGTAGCGGCTGAGAATATCCAGTGCATTTTCTTCACCAAGAATGCGACCGTAGTGCAAACCGATCACGATATGCGGCGAAATTTGCATGGAAGTTGCACACAGGGCCTCGACGGTGGCCTCAAAATCATCCACCGGCCGGTCCAGGTGATAGACCTCGCGGATGGTCTCTTCGGCGCCGATGATATCGAGCATGGCGACATCCACTCCTGCCGCCTCCATCTCTTTGGCGCCGGCATGATCCGTTAGTGCCGTATGAATGGCGATCCGCAATTGCGGAAAATCACGTTTCAGTTTTTCGATCACCGGGTAAAAGCGTGTGTAACGAATCTCATTGCGCTTATTGGAACCACCGGAAAGCAGGAACCCCTGCAGGCTCTCTGTTTCAATGAGCTGCCGGACTTTCCGATCGAGTACTTCCGGCCTGGTAGCCGGAATCATCGGCTCCAGTATCTTGGCTTCGCAATGGTCGCACATCAGTGCGCAACCGCCCGCGGTTATCGAAAAGGCAGGAAAACTGTTCTTGCCGCAGCTTTGTAGTTCAGAGCTCTCGTATTCCTTGAAGGTGGGGGTTGAGAAACGCATCATTCGCTGTTGATTAGCGGGTGCAAAGCGCTCCATCTCGGCCACCAGTCCAGCGTCAAATTCAGCGTCTTCCAGTTCTTCTATTCCCCGCAGGGATTCAAGCCATGTCATAACAGTTCCAGATTATAGTCAATGCAGTACCAGATCGGGCAGGTGCTCTACTTCGGGCCTGATTCTGCCGGTATTGGGCGGATCCACAAGTTGGGTTAGCCAATGCTCAGGCATTTCGTCCTCATCGATCAGATCACACTCGAAACCCTTTAAAAAAGTAGTTACGGCCGGTGGCAATAGTGCGGGGATATCACGACCACTCAAACGGCCCCACAAACCGCTCCAGCATCGCACAACGGTCCATGGATTATACCCACCACCTCCTAAAACGACAGCACGCGGGTAATCCTGAACCAGTTTTTCGACCGCTGTCCACAGTCCCTGGTTACTAAGTGCCAGACGGGACAGGGGATCTCCTTCCAGTCCATCCGCACCACAGGTAACCACCAGGGCCTGCGGATTGAACGCCTTGGCCAGTGGGCGGACTGCGTACTCAATCAGGTAATCCAACTCGCTGTCGTTGAACCCCCGCGGTACCGGCAGGTTGCGTGCAGCGCCATGCGCCCTGTCCTCAACCAGCCCGGAGTGTGGCCAGCGTTTCTCTTCGTGGATTGAAACCGTCAGGACCCTTTGATCTTCTGCGAAAGCATCCTGAACACCATCTCCATGGTGGGCGTCGACGTCGACGTACAAAACGCGTTCCAATCCTTTAGCCAAAAAGGTCAGGATGGCGAATACCGGGTCATTAAAATAACAGAAACCACTGGCCCGCTCAGCCCGGCCATGATGCGTCCCACCCGAGGGGTGGAAGACTACCCGTCCCTGCATGGCCAGTTCAGCCGCCAGGACCGATCCGCCCACTGCTGTGCTGGCGCGTTTGAACAGGCCGGGGAAAAGGGGGTTTTCCATCGTCCCGATGCGATATCGATCTCGCGTTTCTTTATCTACGCTTCCCTTTGCATCCGCAGCCATGAGGGCTTCAACATATTCCGGCCGATGAAATTGCGTCAGTTGCTCTACGCTGGCCCGGGGGCTTTCTCTGAATTGATTGTCATCAAACCAACCCAGCATATGACAGACATCCACCACGCCGGAAACCCGGATGATGGACAAGGGATGATGTTTACCGAAAGCTGCCTCCCGATAGACATCACTGCCCACGAAAAGCGCTTCTTTACAGTCTTTCAGACCAGTGGAATCCATACCCGGCCAATAGTATTCGATTTTACTAATAAATGAAATCTGTATATAATAATTGATCGGAATTCCACCTTTCCCGGAGATCAAGAGACCATGTCAGAAGAAGCGGGCGGCAACGCCATCAATCCCAACACCATGTCTATTATCGTCACGAAGGGAAGCCTGGACTGGGCCTATCCTCCGTTTATCCTGGGCACTACGGCAGCCGCCATGGGCCTTGATGTCACCATGTTCTTCACGTTTTACGGCTTACCGCTGTTACTCAAGAAAATGGACCTGAAGGTCACGCCGCTGGGAAACGCTGCGATGAAGATGCCGATGATGGGGGGACATATGACCATGCCCAATATCGTCGCCGCAATTCCTGGTGTCGATGCGATGGCTTCCAAGATGATGAGAAACCTGATCAAGAAAAATGGCGTTGCTTCAATTGAAGATCTCCGCGAACTGGCGGTAGAGGCAGATGTGCGCATGATCGCCTGCCAGATGACGATGGACCTTTTTGATTACCAGGCTGATGAGATGATCGAAGGCATTGAAGTGGGCGGTGCTGCGACTTATATCGAAGTAGCGACCAAATCACATATCAACTTGTTTATCTGATCCGACCCAAACACTTTACTTAACAGGAAACCATAATGGCTGACAAAGTACTCGACGCGAAAGGACTGAACTGTCCGCTCCCTATTCTGAAGGCGAAAAAAGCACTGAAAGATGTGCCCGAGGGTGGAACCCTTGAAGTTCTTTCTACTGACCCCGGCTCTGTAGCCGATTTTCAGGCCTTTTGCCGCACTACTGGAAATGAACTGGTAGAGCACAGTGAAGAAGGCGGTGTTTACACCTTTCTGATCCGTAAAACCTGAAACTCGTTTTTATATAACGCTAAAAAAACGGCCAGCTTTCGCTGGCCGTTTTCTTTATTAGCGCGGGTTTATCAGAACCGCCAGCTATAACTGGCTTCCACTTCCCACTGATACATTTCAAAACTTACGTCCTGCGAAGGATCAAAGTTCTGCAGGCCTTTCACCTTCTTGTTAGGCGCATACAGGAATGACATGTTGAATTGCCTTCCTTTTACCTTTTCCAGCGTGAAGCCGGCTGTGATATGAGACTCAATAGTGGCCGGGGCCAGGATATTGAAGGTCATCTGGGTGCTGGGTATCGGTTGCTTGCCGTAGCTGTAACCAAACCGCCAGGTCCAGTCTTCACCCGCCTTGTATTTTGCACCCACCTTATAAACGGCCATATTTTCCCAGCCAAAGCCTCCGCCGTTGTCACCGCCCAGGCAGCTGCTCAGATCCATGCCACCCTGACCTGCCGTCGGGCAGGCAAAGAGATTCTGGATGACGTTACCGACCGCATCGACATCGCTGTACCAGATATATTCGAAGTCAAAGTTGAAATCCCATTTCTGGTTAGCGTGGTACGTAACACCAAATTTCAGGTCTGCCGGAATGTCGAAATCACCCTGGTTGGCAAACAGATCGGCGTAGTCGTCAAACTCGTTCATCCAGATCTTGCTCTGATAGCTCAGGCCAAGGCTGAAGGAATCGGAGATGGGCGAATGCAGTCCGACTTTGAAGCCTGCTCCGAATGAAAAGTCATTGCCATTATTGGACAGGGCGTCCGGCATGACCGTTCCGCCACTGGCCGCGAAAGTCTCAGTGTAACCCGCAAAAGACCCGACACCCTTGGCTTTGAACATCTGGGTAACCAGGACAGCAGAAATTCCCAGCGACAGTCTGTCGTTGACTTTCTTGGCCCATGTTATGTCCAGAAAGGCCTGGTTCAGGTTAACACCCGCATTACCAGCACCATAGGTACCATCAAATGTCATGACCGGTGCCGGTCCGGGACCATCGGGGTCAAAAGTCGCGGTACCACCCTTCCAATCGGTATTCATACCACCGCGGCCGTAAAACGAGAGTGCCCATGCGCTGTCATTGGACAGTTGCCAGCTTTTGGCAATGTGCGGAATCACAAAGTAGTTACTTTTGCTGGTGAGCTTATTCGGGCCAATCGTGAAAGCGCCAAAGTTACCATTTGCCAGGCTATCGGTGGTCTCATACTTGCGTTTGGGGCTGAAAACAGCTGCGCCAACGATCAACTGGTCACCCACGAACGGGGCAACGGCCGGATTATTGGTCACATCGATTGCGTCTTCCGGCAGGGCGATGCCGGAACCGGCCATAGCCTTGTTCTTGGTTCCGATTCCGTGCGTGAAATAGCCGTTGGTTGCATAAGCACTTCCCGCGGCGCACAGGCTTGTCACAACAGCCATGGTTGTGAACCAATGAAATTTCCTGTTCATTTGGTGCCTCCGTCTATCGTTATATTACGTTTTAGTAGGTTAACGCATTCTAATGTACAAATAGTCCTGAAAACAGGCACCTTTTTGATGTCGTATGATCCCGGTCAACTCAAACCCGGGAATTAACCGTCAAATTGACCCGTAAAAATCATTCATGGCAATACAGCTCGTGCATTAGACTTACAAAGCGCTCAGCTTCACCACTGGCCAGCGAGTAATAAATAGTCTGTGCCTCCCGGCGCGTGCTGACCAGGGATTCTTTTCTCATCCGGGCCAGGTGTTGCGACAGGGGTGACTGCGGAATTTCCAGCAGTCCCGCCAGTTCTCCCACCGATTTCTCCCCCGACGTCAGGTGACAAAGCACCATCAGGCGATCCTTGTGGCCCAGCGTTTTCATCAATTCGCTGGCTTTTTGTGCCGCTTTGGCCATTCTCTTGGGGTCAATCTGTGCTTCTGCATTCATTGCTTGTTTTGATCTCTTGGATTCGGATCATTTGGGATGTTTTGTGATTGTAACCCGATTCAAAAACCCGTGTTCCCCTGCAACGCTGCCCGCTTGATTTGCGGCAAGCGTCTATCGTCTTGTGTAGCGAAAGAAATTAAACAGCTGCTTTCCACCGTTCGGTGTCACATGCATCTCTGCCTGCCACTCCTGCAGCTCGAACTCCTGACCCAGCTCCGCACCCAGCTTTTCTGCATCATACTGAATAATATCCAGGCCACTGCATTTTTTCGGACCGCCCGGTGCAAATGCTGCCAGGACCACATCGCCCCCGCTTACCAGCGCTTTGCGCAATACCCGCACATAACGACGCTGGTCTTTCTCACAGGTAAGAAAGTGAAATGCTGCCCGGTCGTGCCAGAGCCGGTATTGTCGGTCCGGTTCGAAGCGGGTCACATCGGCCTCTATAAAATCGACCCCGGCGGCCCGGCCGGCCATTCTTGCCGCAACCTGGTCCAGTGCCGCGCGCGATACATCCAGCTCAGACAGATCCTGGTAACCCAGGGCCAGCAAGTGATCGATCAGCAGGGAAGCGCCGCCACCAACATCTATGATCGGCGCATCAAACGGAACCTGTGCGTGCGCGATCATGGACAGGGACAGCCGCGGTTTAGCCTGGTACCAACTCACCTGGTCTGCCTCCAGGCGCTGATAGACGCCGTCCCAGTGTCGCTTTCTGTTTTCTTCAGCCATCTTCAGCGCTCCGCGGCATTTGATCCATATCATCAGGAATCGATAAACATTATAAAAACATAATAAAAAGCGGTGCTTAAAATAATTTTTTGTCTAAGCTAGGCGAACACATACTGGCTTGAGGACAAATCATGAAATCACGACGCTTTCTATTCCTGGTGCCCGCCGTGCTGTTTTGCACTTCTGTGCTGGCTGACACAACGTACCAACCGTTCGTTCTGGCCTCCGTCAATGATACCGGCTTGCAGGAGCAAACTGAAAAAACCGTTGATGCGTTGATCTATTCCGGTTTCACGGTGGTCGGGCAATACTCCCCGCTTGAAAATGCAAATGTCATTGTTGTGACCAGCCCCGAACTACTGGAGATTGCGGCTGCTTCCGACCATGGCGGCTACGGCGCGGGCGAGCGCGTCAGCGTCACCGAGCGCGATGGAAAAACTGAAGTTGCGTTTATAAATCCCCTGTACCTGCAATATGCGTATCGCCTGGAAGCTGACATGCAGGGTGTTTATGACCAGCTGAGCGACGTCCTTGGCAACTCCGAGGCTTTCGGCGCCAAAAAGAAAATGACCGCCAAGAAACTTGGGAAATATCATTACATGATCGGCATGCAGCGGTTTGACGACCCTTCAGAGCTCGGCAGCTTTGACAGCCACGACGCGGCGGTTGCCGCCGTAGAGACCGGGCTGGCGGCAGAAGGTGATGCACTCACGCAGATTTACCGAATCGATATTCCCGGTAAAGACCAAACGGTTTTCGGTGTCGGCATGAAGGCCACCGACTCGGCGGACGACGACATCGACGAAGCGCACCAACTCTCGATCGTCGATTTCGAAGGCTACAGCAAGGTCGCTTACTTCCCCTATGAAATTTTAGTTAATGGCCCGGAAGTCGAGGCCCTGCATATGCGCTTCAGAATGGCGGTCCATTTCCCGGACCTGAGCATGGCTGGAAAGCACGGCTTCACCAAGCTCATGTCGGCGCCGAAGGCCACTGAAAACGCTTTCGAGGCGGTAGTTGTTACCGAGTGAACCATGTTATATTAGGATGTTGAATATTAGCATTTTATGAATAACGGAGGTTTGACATGTCCCGGTTCGCATCGAAGGTTTTTATGGTACTGTTTCTGCTGGTTTTTTCGCCTGTTTCCTGGGGCGGGGACGCCATCTGGATCGACGTTCGCAGTGCGGATGAATACAACACGGAGCATGTTTCCCCGGCGGTCAATATTCCCCATACCGAAATTGGCGGCCGGATCGATGAGGTAACCACGGACAAAGACGCCCTGATCTATGTCTACTGCCGCAGCGGCCGGCGCTCAGGTATCGCACAAACCACGCTGAGCGAGGCCGGCTACACCAATGTCGTCAACCTGGGCGGCCTGCAGGACGCCCAGGCGATGGCAGCGGAGTCGGCCACCCAGTGATTCCAGGCTGCGCGGCGATATCATGGAACCGGCAAACGGTCATCTGATGGATCGCCTCGTCCGGCGTTCGCTGGACGGGGGGATTCCTCTTTTCATTTTCATCCTGGCCCTGCTGGCCGGAATGATTGCCCTGCACTACACGCCCCGCGAAGAAGAACCACAAATCGTTGTACCCATGCTTGATGTCCTGGTTTCGGCACCGGGTCTCAGCGCCGAGCAGGTGGCCCGGCAGGTAACCATCCCGGTGGAGAAACTGCTGACCCAGATACCCGGTGTAGAGCATGTCTACTCTACCAGCGGCCCGGGGCTGGCCTCGGTAACCCTGCGTTTCTATGTCGGGCAGGACCGGGAAGAGTCCATACTCAATACCTATAACAAACTTTACGCCAACCAGGACCAGGTTCCCGGTGTCGTCAGCGAGTGGCTGGTGCGGCCCGTGGAAGTCGACGATGTACCCATTGTGCTGCTCGCTTTGTGGAGCGAAGACGCTCAACGCTATGACGACTACGAGCTGCGCCGGATTGCCGACGAAGTCACCACACAACTACAGGGCATCCCGCAAACCAGCGAAGTGAACGTCACCGGTGGGCGGCCGCGCACGATACGGGTCCTGCTGGATCCTGAAAGCCTTGCAGCCAGAAAGACTACCGCGCTGGAGGTTGCCCAGGCGCTGACTCTCTCCAATCAGCTGCAAAGTGCCGGCAACTGGACCCTGGGCAACCAGACCGTGGTGCTCGAAAGCGGCGATTTCGTGCGCAGCATCAAGGAGCTCGAGACCCTGCTGGTCAATGTGATCGATAGCACGCCGGTCTACCTGCAGGATGTGGCCAGCATCGTCGACGGCCCTGCTGAGGCGGATAACTACAGCTGGATCGAGTTCGCGCCCGGTCACTCCCGGTTCAGCAAGGAACACGAAGGTTACCCGATGGTGACCATCAGCGTGGCCAAGCACCGGGGCAGCAATGCCGTAAGCGTCGCCCGGCAGGTCCATGAACGCATTTCAGACCTTCAGGGCTCGCTGTTGCCACCTGAAGTCCAGGTAGAGGTGCTCAGGGACTACGGCCAGACCGCGAATGAAAAGGTCAACAACCTGAGCTCATCACTGGCTTTCGCAATTGTTACTGTCGTGGTCTTTATTGGTGTCTTTCTGGGGATTCGCCCGGCGTTGGTCGTAGGGCTGGCTGTACCCATCTGCTACGGCATTACGCTGAGCCTGGACCTGGCGTTTGGCTACACGATCAACCGGGTGACGCTGTTCGCGCTGATTCTCTCGCTCGGGTTGCTGGTAGATGACCCGATCACCGGTGTCGATAACATAGACCGTTACCTGCGCAAGAAGGGTGGAAGCGCGTTCGAGCGGATCGTTGCCGCCATGGCGGAAATCCGCACGCCCCTGTTCATGTCAACCATCACGATTGTGCTGGCCTTCGTTCCACTGGGCTTCATCACCGGCATGATGGGCCCCTACATGGCGCCGATGGCCTTCAACGTGCCGGTCAGCGTAGCCGCCAGTACACTGGTCGCGTTTCTGGTCACGCCCTGGCTGGCCAGTCGCCTGTTGAAACCGGGCTCAGAGGAAGGAAGTGCGAAAAACGAGGAACAAGCCACCCTCCTTCGAATTTACAGCCGCATGTTGTCACCCGTTCTGGACAACCGCAAACGTGCCAAAGCGGTCTTATGGGGTGTGTTGGTCCTGTTCATCATTGCGGCCAGCCTGCCTCTATTTCGGCTCGTTCCGCTAAAGCTGCTGCCCTACGACAACAAGAATGAAGTCCAGATCATTATCGACATGCCGGAGTATGCGAGTCTTGAGTCCACGGCTACCCTGGCCAAGGAGATCAGCAACCTGGCCAGTCAGCTACCGGAAGTGCGCGCTATCGCCGCCTTCGTTGGCATATCGTCACCGATCGATTTCAACGGCATGGTACGCCGTTATTACCAGCGCCAGCGACCCCACATGGCTGACCTGAGGCTTACCCTGGCCGATAAGACGGACCGGGAACACCAATCCCACGCGGTTGTATTAAGACTGCGCGAGTTGCTCGAACCCTTCAATGCATCGGATGCACGCATCAAGGTGGTGGAGGTTCCGCCGGGACCGCCGGTATTGAGTACCCTGGTGGTAGAAGTTCACGCAGATGAACTGGTCACGTACGAACAACAGCGTCAGGCTGCTTCGATCGTGATGGACCGCCTGCGCCGCGAACCGCTGGTGGTAGAGGTCGATTCCACCGTCGAGCACCCGCAAAAACGCTTGCGCTTTATAACGGACAAGCAAAAAGCAGCCCTTTCCGGCGTATCGACAGAAGACATCAATGAGACACTGGCATTGGCCAATCAGGGGCTCAATGCCGGCTACCTGCAAATGCCACGGGAAACCCGCCCGTTGCCGATAGAACTCAGGCTGGCGACCAATGAACGATCCTCGCTCAGCGATTTCAACCGGCTACGAATCAAAGGTCGCGCCGGCATCGTGCAGGAAAGCACCCCGCAGGGTCTGGATACAGCAGCGCAGCCGCTGGTTTCTATGGGTGAATTGGGCGCTTTCGACGAGCAGCAGGCGGACCGCGCCATCCATCGTAAAGACCTGCGTCCGGTCGTTTACGTCAGTGCGGAGCTTTCGGGCCGTACGCCGGCGGAGGTTATTGCAGATATCAACGCCGACCTGGGCAGTGAGCCGGGTCCGGCTGACACGGACTGGGCTTCGCGAAATTTCCTTTCCCCCGGCGCTGGCGATGGCTGGAGCGTACCCGAAGGCATCGAGATTTTATGGACTGGCGAAGGAGAGTGGCGCATCACCGTGCGTGTATTCCGGGACATGGGCCTGGCCTTTGCTTTCGCGCTGACAGCGATCTTTTTTGTACTGCGGTTGCAGACCGCATCGACGGCTCTTTCGCTAATCATCATGTCGTCTATCCCGCTCACGATTATCGGTATCATGCCGGGCTTCTGGCTGATGAATCAGTTCGGTGACAGGGTCGTGGCCGGTGCCCCGGACCCCGTCATGTTCACCGCCACGGCGATGATCGGAATGATCGCGCTGGCGGGAATCGTAGTGCGTAACTCTCTGATCCTGGTGGAATTCATCACCCAGGCCCTGGACCAGGGCCTTGCTTTGAAGAACGCCCTGCTGCAAGCCGGCGCCGTACGTATGCGCCCGGTGCTCCTGACCGCGGGCACCACGATGCTCGGTAACCTGATCATCACGCTGGATCCCGTCTTCAGCGGCCTGGCGCTGGCCATCATTTTTGGCATCGTGTCTTCGACCCTGTTTACGCTGCTGGTGGTGCCGGTGGTGTACCTCCTCGTTTTCGATAAACCGATAAAGGCCTAGTTCCATGAATTCAGCCCAGTCGAGTTCTCTCCTGAAAAAATGGCTTCTCCCTCTGGCGGCCGTGGTGGTTCTGCTGCTGATCATCGCCTGGATGGCCGGTTCATTCCGGGACAAGATCGAGCCCGGACTGATAGTGCCGACGCCGGACAGCTACCAGGACGCCATCACACTGGTCCGTGAAGAAATCCTGGTGACTGAGCCGGTTCCCGCCGGTATCGGTGCACGACAGGCCACGACCATTTCGTCGCGCACGCTGGCGCGCATCACTGATATCACTGTCCGTGCGGGGGACACTGTCACCAAGGGCCAGCTATTGCTGGAGTTGGAACGTTCGGACCTTGAATCCCGCCTGCAACAGGCCAGTGAACAAGTACGGGCCGTCATGGCACGGCTCAAGGAGGCCCGTCAGAGCCTGGACCGCGCCGAAGAACTCTCACAGCGTGACCTGATCGCAAGGGCAGCCCTCGACAAGGCGCGAGCCAACTACGATGCATTAACCGCGGAGCTGGCCACAGCCCGCCAGGCCGTGACCGAAGCCGAGGTCGCCATTACCTTCACGGAAATCCGTTCACCGATTGACGGGCGAGTGGTAGAGCGGTTCGCAGAACCCGGCGATACCGCTTCGCCCGGCGACAAGCTGCTGGCGCTGTACAACCCCCTGTCATTGCGCATCGAGGCGGCCGTAAGGGAAGCGCTTGCGCTGCATCTGGACCTGGGACAGGAGATTCTTGTTGAAATCCCGGTGCTGGATCTCGCGCAAAGCGCTCGTATCGAAGAGCTGGTCCCGGCGGCTGATCCCGGCTCGCGCAGCTTCATGGTCAAAGCGCAGCTTGATTACAGCGGGCGATTGTTGCCGGGGATGTATGCTCGCATGCTCATTCCGGCCGGCACGGAAAGCCTGCTGCTGGTGCCGGCGGATCGGGTTGTGAGCTACGGACAGCTCGATATCGTCTGGGTCGCCAGTAACGGTTTCGTAGACCGTCGCTTCATCCGTACCGGGCGCGAGGTGCGCCCGGGCATGCTTGAAGTGGTCTCAGGTCTCGAAGAAGGTGAGTTGGTGCTACCCCCGCAGCAATAACGGGTGAAGACTCATGCGGAACCTTTGAGTTTCTGAACACCCATCAGGCGCAGGGCATATCTCTCAAAGAACGGCTCAACCTTGCCTTGCTTGATTTTACGCATGTAGTACTTTTCAAAACCAACTTTGGCCCAGTGCACCCACTTTCCGGATCCCGACCAGTTGGTATTGCGCGGCGGAATCTGGGGCAAGGCCATGAAAGCAACCCCCCGGTCCCCGAAGTCGGCAAGGCAGAAGGCATTCCAGGTAGCCGTGTGAGTGGGTTCGCGACCATCCATCAGCTCCGCGATATTCTGCACCGTGGCGGTCACCATGGATTCAATCATGTATCCGGTCTTGGGCACACCAACGGGCAATGGTGTCGGGCCAACCGGTGGAATAGCGACGCATACACCTACCGCGAAAATATCCGGGAAGGCCGGGTTTCTCTGGTTTTCGTCAACCAGGATAAAGCCCCTCGGGTTCGACAGGCCCTCGATCCCCATTACCGCATCAATGCCGGTGAAGGCCGGCAAGATCATGGAATGGGCAAAAGGCAGCTCATGGCTGACCTTGTCACTGCCATCTTCATTCACCTCTGTGACCTTCATGACACCGTCTTCGACCCGGTCAATCCGGGTGTTGGTGTACCACTTGATGTGCCGTTCCCGCATCTCTGATTCAAGCAGTGACTTGGTGTCACCCACGCCATCCAGACCGAGATGCCCGACGTAAGGCTCGGGGGTGACATAAACCATCGGCACACGATCACGGATCTTGCGTTTTCTCAGCTCGGTTTCGATGATGAAGGTATATTCATAGGCCGGTCCATAACAGGAAGCACCCTGGGCCGCTCCGATAACAATGGGGCCGGGGTTGGCACAGAATTCTTCAAGTTTTTCAGCGATCAGCGCAGCATGGTTTGTCTTACACACCGACTGGGTATAGCCGCCGTGCGGGCCCAGGCCCGGTATTTCATCAAATGCCAACCGGGGACCGCTGGCGATGACCAGGTAGTTGTAAGCCAGCAGTTCATCATTTTCCAATAACAGATCGTGGCTCTCGGGCTGCACTCGTTTGACCGCTGTGGGAACAAAGCGAATGCCGTGTTTGGGCATCAATTCGCTGAGATTCAGCCGAATCGCTTCCGGTTTACGCCATTTAACGGCTACCCAGGGATTGGACGGCGTAAATTCGAAGTGCTCCTGGTCAGATACCAGAACGATCTCGTGCTTGCTGCCGAGTTCATCTTTGAGCTCGAAGGCTGCAGAAAGTCCGCCAATGCCTCCACCAAGTACAACGATGGTACTCATTTCTTATCTCCTCTGATCAGATCTGCTATCGCGGTATTAAACGGAGTCCGCAGGTAAGCCACACCGTTGGAGTCCGCAGCCGGCAAACCACCGGCCAGGATATTTACCTGCAGAGAGGGCAAAATCAACCTGGGCAAGCCTAACTGACTGTCTCTCTTGGTCCGCATGGCAATGTAATCCGCCCGGGCAGTGTCGGCCTTCAGGTGAATGTTGTTTTGCATCGACTCCGCAACGGTCATCATCCGCACCGGTTCGTTTCCCGCCTTGGGATAATCGTGACACAGGAATAACTGAGTTTCTCCAGGCAATTCGTATAACTTCCGGATGGAATCGTAGAGCTGTGCGGCGTTTCCACCCGGAAAATCGCATCGCGCCGTACCAAAAGCGGGTGCAAAAAGTGTGTCGCCAATGAAAGCGGCATTTCCCACCAGGTAGGTCACGCTGTCGGCGGTATGTCCCGGTGTTTCCATCACCCTGATGCTCAACTCGCCAAGTTCGATCTCATCACCTTCGGATAAAAGGCGATCAAACTGGCTGCCGTCGACCGGTGTATTAGTCATATTGAATACACGAACAAAGTTTTCCTGGACGCCGCAGATGCCGCGGCCACAGGCAATTTTCGCCTGGGTCCGGGAGCGGATCAGATTTGCCGCTGTCAGGTGGTCCGCGTGCGCATGGGTCTCAAGTACCCAGGTGATGCGGTACCCTTTCTTTTCCGCTGCCTCCAGTACTTCGTAAATGAAGGCGGCGTCAGCGCAACCACTGACCGGGTCAAACACCCAGACTGGATCAATAATCATCGCTTGACGGCTGGCTGGATCTGCAAGCAGGTGGGTCCATGTGCCGGAATCCGGCTCATAAAAAGACTTGATTTCCATGGTATTGGACTGCCCGATGGTTACATGAGAGATAGCTTATTAAGATATTTGTAATTTAGATAAATTGCAAATAGAATCAGGGCATGGAGTTTGATGCCATGCAACGCAACGCGACCGACGCTGTAAACCTGCTGAAAGGCCTGGCCAATGAAAGCCGCCTGATGATCATGTGCGTGTTATCGGAGGGTGAAGTTTCGGTCGGTGAGCTGAACCAGCGCATCAAGCTCAGCCAATCTGCCTTGTCGCAGCATCTGGCGGTTCTGCGGGAGCAGGAACTGGTACAGACCCGACGCCAGAGCCAAACCATCTATTACCGCCTGGCAGACACCGCAGCCATGAACATTATCGAGTTACTGCATGACGTGTATTGCGAAGCGTGATCACTTCCCGATGCAGAAACTGGAGAAGATTTCACCCAGCAGGTCATCCGGCAGCAACTCCCCGGTGATTTCTCCCAGTGATTGCTGAGCGAGGCGCAATTCTTCGGCCAACAACTCCCCGGCTTCGCTGACTTCCATCGCCCGATGACCCGCCAACAAATGTTTTTTGGCACGCTTGAGCGCATCAATGTGTCGTTGCCGTGCTGAAAAGCTTCCCTCGGACCGGTCGCTGGCTCCTACCGCCGCGCAAATTTTCTGTCGGAGCAGATCAATGCCCTGCCCTGTCTTCGCCGATATCCAAACCACATCACCACCCGCCTCGTTCGTCAGGCCGTCACCGGGCAGGAGATCCGCCTTGTTTTCAACTACGATGCAGGTAACTCCGTCGGGAAGTTCTGCCCTTAAGTCCGCTTCCGGTTTTCTTCCATTCGGGGATCCGTCATCGGTTGGCCCGGTCAAACCGGCCGAAGAGTCATTGACCAGCAGCACAATATCTGCCGATTCAAGTGTTTGCCTGGCCCGGCGCACACCTTCGGCCTCGATCATGTCGGTGGTTTCCCGAATCCCGGCCGTATCGGCCAGGTGAACCGGTATTCCATCAATGTCGATCTGTTCGCGCAAGACATCCCGGGTCGTTCCTGGAATATCCGTGACAATGGCGCTTTCCTGTCCTGACAGGGCGTTCAGAAGACTGGACTTGCCGGCGTTAGGCCGGCCAATGATGGCGAGCACGATACCGTCACGTAATAACCGGCCCTGTCGGGCTCCGGTCAGCAGACCGGACAGGTGCTGACTGGTTTTATGGACACGTTCCAGGATGTCGCTTTCGGCCAGGAAGTCTATTTCTTCGTCAGGAAAGTCTATCGCAGCTTCAACAAACACCCGCAGCGATGTGAGTTCTTCCTGGAGTTGGTGAATACGGTCGGAAAACTCGCCTTGCAGGCTTCGTTGTGCTGCACGCGCGGCTGCGTCAGAGCCAGAATCAATCAAATCGGCAATGGCCTCTGCCTGCACCAGGTCCATTTTGTCGTTCAGGAAAGCCCGTTCGGAGAATTCCCCCGGCCTGGCGGCACGGGCGCCGAGTTCCAGCACCCGCTTCATAACCTGCTGGAGAATAAAAAGCCCGCCGTGGCCCTGCAGCTCCAGCACATGTTCGCCGGTGAACGAGTGTGGCGCTGCAAAATACAGGACGATTCCTGAATCTATAACAGCGCCGCCCTCATCTGTAAAACTGGCAAGCACCGCTTGGCGTGGTTCAGGCAAAGATCCAAGCAATGTTTTTGAGATGTCCGGAACACGGGGTCCGGAGATGCGCACAATCCCCAAACCCCCGGTGCCTGGCGGGGTGGCGACTGCGCAAATGGTGTCGAGATTGTCTGCCATAACCACTGGGCCTGGCCGGCGTTAATCCGCCGCCGCGATCTTCCGGGTGATGTAGTACTGCTGCGCCAGCGATAATCCCGCGTTCGTGGCCCAGTAAAGCACCAGCCCGGCGGGGAAAAACGCAAACATGATGGAAAACACGATGGGCATCATGGTCATCATTTTCTGTTGCAGGGGATCCATACCCACCATGGGTGTCAGACGCTGCGTCGCAAACATGAACCCCGCATTAAGCAAAGGCAGAACGAAGTACGGATCGCGGACTGAAAGATTGTCGATCCACAGAATGAACGGTGCCTGGCGGAGCTCCACCGATTCCAGCAGAACCCAGTACAGCGCAATAAAAATAGGGATTTGCACCAGGATCGGTAGACAGCCACCCAGGGGGTTGACCTTCTCCTTTTTGTACATCTCCATCATCGCCTGGCTCATGCGCTGGCGGTCATCGCCGTAGCGTTCCTTGAGCTGTTCGATTCTGGGCTGCAGTTTCCGCATGCGGGCCGTAGACTTGTACTGGGCCTCGGTAAGCTTGAAAAACGCCGCCTTGATCAGAACTGTCAACAGAACGATGGCCCAACCCCAGTTACCCACCACACCGTGTATCTTTTCGAGCAACCAAAACAAAGGCTTGGAGAATACGGTAAAGATTCCGTAATTAACCGTGTATTCGAGGCCCGGCGCAATTTCAGGAATTTCGTCCTGGAGTTTTGGGCCCAGGTACAAGCGACTGGAAAATGACGCGCCGGTGCCAGCGCTGACGGTGACCAGCGGTGACACATCCCGCGCGATGTAGCGTGGCCAGCCGTTGCCGGTCAGGGCTTGTGTTGAATAGGTGACTTCCTCTTGCGCCGGTGGAATCCAGGCCACAAAAAAGTAATGCTGAATCATCGACAACCAGCCGCCGCTGATGGTTTTTTTATAAGGCTCGTCGGCTATTTCGTCGAAATCAACTTTTTCAAACTTGTCTTCGGGATTGTAAAAACCGATGCCCTCGAAGCTATAGCGTCCCGGATTGGTAAACCCGCCTTTGTCGGCTTCGCCGGCAATCACGCGCTGCAATTGATCATAACGACTACCGGACCAAATCCCGCCGCTGTTGTTGACGACCTCATGTATTACTTCGATTTCGTAGCTACCGGGGCGAAATACAAACGTCTTAGTCACCTGAATGCCGTCTTCCGACGTCCAGGCCAATGGTATACGGAGCTCAGGAGCGCCCTCTTCCAGCACATAGCGGGTTCTTTCAGAACGGTACTGGCTGGTGTGGTTCGGTGCCTGCTGGCGAGACAAAAGACCAGATTGTGCGATGAAAAGCTGGTCTCCGTCAGCGGCCAGCAAATTGACCTTTTTGTCCGGCTCTTTCTGGCGCAGCGGATAATCCAGCAGTAATGCCGACACCAGCGTTCCGCCCACCGGGTCAATTTCTATATCAAGCACATCTGTTACCACCGAAATAGTCGGGAGAGTGGCTTTCTTCGAATCACCGGCGATGCTGCTGTCGCCGACTGACTGGCTCTGCAACTGCTCCTGCGGCTCGGGCAGGTCCGCCGGAACAGCGCCAGGGTTGACCGTTGACGTGGGAACCGGCGGAGTGTCGTCCTGGACCTGTGATTGAGAAGTCGATGTCGCCGGTTGCGGTGCCGGACCGTAGTCTTTCTGCCACTGAACCCACATCATGTAGCCTAAAAACACCAGGCCGATAATCAAAACAGGTCGTAGATTTCCCATCTGTTCTTATCCTTCAAACCGTTTTTCCAGCCTGGACCAGTGGCCTTGCAAAGACTGAAAAAGCTGTTGATTGCTCATCATCGCGGTTTCCCGCCGGGGCAGAATTACGATATCCAGACAAGCTTTCTGAAAAAAAATATGGTGCCTGAAACTTTCTCGAACAACACGCTTGATCCGATTTCGCCCAACGGCCTTTTTATCCACTTGGCGGGAAACCGCCAAGCCCAGACGCGAGTTACTCTCGTGGTTTAGACGAACCAGGACCTTGAAACAAGGATCCGTAGAAACGAAGGGCTTTTTAAAAACCCTTTTAAATTCAACGGATTTCTTAAGTTTATGCTTGCCGGTAAGGGCTGTTTTACGTGGCGGCTTAGTGGTGCTGCCGCCTTCTACCATACCGGTCATTAGTTTCCGACTCAGGCAGAGAGACGCTTTCTACCTTTAGCGCGGCGAGCTTTTATAATCGCTTGTCCTGCACGAGTAGACATACGGGCTCGGAAACCATGTCTGCGTGCTCGCTTGAGGAGGCTTGGCTGGAAAGTACGCTTCATTTCACTAGTCCTTCAAAATTTGTTTCTGGATTATGGCTCATTCCACTGCCCCCGGTATCCGGGCACCGGTGACAAATGGCCGGCAAAAGAGAGGAATTATAACTTTTACAGGCTCGCCTCACAAGACTTTACCAGTTCTTGTTTAATATGATGGTCAAGTTATCCACAGCGCGTTAGACTTAGCTGTTCAGGGCGGCAGTCTTTACATTCTGCAGCCAAAAATTATAATCCATCACAACATAATTCCGGAATGTCCCTGACTGACTGGCAAACCTGCTTGAAACACCTTGAGCGCGAATTACCCGCCGAGGACTTCAATACCTGGATAAGGCCTTTACAAATAAAGGCTTCGAAAAGCCGTACCTCCCTGTTGGCGCCAAACGAGTACGTTCGGGATTACATATCCCTTAACCATCTCGAGCGCATCCGCGACATTTTCGAACATCAGGGCGCCAGCCGTGAATCGGTTGTTGTCAGAGTAAACACGCCAAAGGCCACCAAACCGGTAGCCGAACAACCCTCGACCAAACCATCAAAAATTCACACAGGTCTGGATCACCGTTATAGATTCAAGAATTTTGTCCAGGGTAAATCCAACGAGCTGGCCTACGCGGCTGCCCAGCAGGTGGCGAAGAAACCCGGGACAGCCTACAACCCGCTGGTTATTTATGGCAGTACCGGTCTGGGTAAAACCCATTTGCTACACGCAGCAGGTAATCTGCTTTACAAAAGAAGCAAGAATTCAAGAGTCGTTTACGTCGGTTCGGAGCAATTTGTCAGCGAGATGATAAACGCGCTACGGAGTGGGCGCATCGATGCGTTCAAGCGGCACTACCGCACGGCCGGTGCTTTACTCATTGATGACGTACAGTTTTTTGCCGGAAAAGATCGTACACAAGAAGAATTCTTTCATACTTTCAATGCGTTACTGGATAGTCAACAGCAAATAATTCTCACTTGTGACCGTTATCCCAAGGAAGTAGACGGCATTGAAGCTCGTCTCAGATCGCGTTTTGGCTGGGGATTGACCGTCTCTATTGAGCCCCCGGATTTCGAAACACGGGTGGCCATATTGATGAATAAGGCGCAGGAACGGGATGTACAACTGGCTGAAGATGTAGCCTATCTCGTTGCACGCCGTGTCAAGTCTCATGTTCGGGACCTGGAAGGGGCTCTCAACACACTTTTTGCCAATGCCCGGTTTACCGGCAAACCCATCAACGAAGCCTTTGCCCGGGAGGTTCTGAGAGAGCTTTTTCACGTACATGATCGGCTGATAACGATGGAAAACATTCAAAAGGCCGTGGCGGAATATTACAAGTTACGGATTTCCGACCTTTTGTCGCGTAGGCGCCCACGCGCCATCGCGCGTCCTCGCCAGGTAGCGATGGCTTTGTGCAAAGAACTTACCGAGCATAGCCTGCCAGAAATTGGCGACGCGTTCGGAGGCCGCGATCACACAACGGTACTCCATGCCTGTCGTAAAATTGAGGAACTATGCGACACAGATGGCCGAATTCGGGAAGATAAGGCGAAGTTGGTGCGGCAACTAACAGCATGACAATATGTGCCCGCATAACCCTGTGGCAAAACATCGGGGTTTAACTGTGGATAAACTATGGATATCTTTAGACTACGAAGTTATCCACAGATCGTGAACAGGCTTTAAATATATATATACAGAGACAGTGGAAAGGTAAGGTAATGAAATATAGAATTATTTCCGGGTTATAAAGTTATCCACGCGGCTTACTATTACCATTGTTTATATATATACAAACTAAATATAAGTAACCATTAACGGGAAAGCGGACATGAAATTCAGCATCCAACAAGAAGCACTTCTTCAACCCATCAGCCAGGTAATCGGTGTTGTAGAACGGAGACAAACGCTACCAGTGTTAGCTAACTTTCTGGTTTCAGCCCAGGGAAAGCGCCTGTCTATCACCGGTACCGATATGGAAGTAGAGCTCATTGCTTCTGTCGAGGCAGACGTACAGGTTGAAGGAGAAATCACCATTCCGGCAAGAAAGCTGGTAGACATCGTCCGCAAATTACCTGAAGGCGTGAACATCACAGCAGCCCTGGATGGCGATAAACTATTAATCTCATCAGGACGTGGTCGCTATACGCTGGCCACCCTGCCAGCAACAGAGTTTCCAGCTACAGATCAGGTAGAGACATTGGAAAGTCTTAACATTCAAGAGATTGCATTAAAAAAACTGATTGATAAAACGTCTTTTTCAATGGCTAATCAAGACGTACGTTATTATTTGAATGGTTTACTGTTCGAGTTTCACGACGGCACGTTGACCACAGTAGCAACGGATGGACACAGGCTGGCTGTTTGTGACCTGGAAACTGATTTGGGCGTAGCTCAGGATCGACAGATGATTGTTCCAAGGAAAGGAGTTCTCGAGCTTTCAAGGATGCTGTCAGACAGTGAGGATTTAGTGGAACTGGCTCTTGGAAAAAATCATGTGCGATTGGTAAAAGGCAGCATGGTGTTCACCTCAAAATTGATAGATGGCCGTTTTCCAGACTACCAGGCCGTCATACCGAAAGGAACTGATCGCCACATAAAACTTCAGAAGGACAGTTTCATGTTGGCCCTACAACGAGCTTCGATTTTATCTAACGAAAAATATAAGGGGGTGCGGTTGGAGGCGTCGGAAGAATCGGTAAAAATAGTAGCTCACAATCCACAGCATGAAGAAGCGGTAGAGGAATTGGAAGCGGAATTGAATTTCGAGCATATAGCCATTGGTTTCAACGTCACCTATCTATTGGATGCACTGAGCGCCATCGAAGGAAATACAGTCGTTATGGCGCTAAAGGATGCTAACAGCAGTTGTTTGATCTCCAGCGAAGCTGGAGGTAAAGACAAACATGTTGTAATGCCTTTGAAGTTGTAGAGATTGAGAATAAAGGAAAAAAAAGAAAAACCGTTGGTAAAAAGAAACTAACGGCAAGAAATTGTACATAAAAAGCCTGAAAATAGAAAACGTCAGAAACGTGGTTGTTACTGAGATAAAACCAAGTCGAAGGCTAAACCTATTGCACGGCGTAAACGGGGCGGGAAAGACTTCTATCCTGGAAGCGATTTTTGTTCTTTCACGCGGAAGATCCTTCAGGACAAATCAGGCGAAAGAACTTATAGGACCGGCACGGCCTTTTTTTCGAATTTTTTCAAAATCAACCAATAGTACCCTAAAAGAAACTCGCCTCGGCCTGGAGCGGTCTGCAAACCACTGGCGTGCTCGTATTAACGGTAGTGAGGTATCACAGTTGAGCAGGCTTCTTCGTGAACTACCACTCGTTATCATGGAACCCAACAGTCATTTATTGGTTAGTGGGGCTCCAGAAATTCGAAGAAAGTACCTGGATTGGGGTATGTTTCACGTGGAACATGGTTTCCTGGATGCGTGGAAGCGTTTTTCAAAGATTTTGAGACAAAGAAACGCTGCGCTTCGTCGCGGTCAAACAGGAATCCTGGATAGTATCGATGAGGTATTTGTTGAGCATGGTCTTAGGCTCGGCAAGTACCGTGAGGCACACTCCGGCGCGGTCGCTGACAGGACGGTTGTTTTGTTATCCTCACTAAGTCCGGGCCTTGGGGCAGTTCGATTAGATTATACGCAAGGCTGGAACAAGGATGTTTCTTTACAAGAAGCTCTTTCTATTGGCCGGGAACGTGATTTGGCCCGGGGATCTACGGGATCCGGTCCACACAGAGCGGATCTAGCGATAACCTTCCGTGAGACAACGGCTCGTAACGTGCTTTCCCGGGGAGAACAGAAGATCCTGGCGTCGGCGTTGCTATTAGCTCAATCCGAGGAATTGGCAGAGTTGGGTGAACAACCATTGCTTTTATTGGATGATCTGGCGTCTGAGTTTGACCAGGAACATTATCGCCGTGTACTAGACAAATCATTAAAGTATGGGGGCCAGGTATGGGTCACAGGAACAACTGATGACATCGCGGGTCTCGATAAGAAGGTGTTTCACGTGAAACATGGTGTCGTCGAAGAAGTGTTATAATATCTGTTGGAATTTCCCTAAGAAACGTTCTTCTTTAATCAGGCGGTATGAACGCCTGAACACAATATTTTTCGGTTCCTTAAAAGCCTGAAAATCCTGATGGAGGGTTCACACAGCCCATGAGCAATTCACATTATGATTCAAAAAACATCAAGGTACTTAAAGGACTTGATGCTGTTAGAAAGCGGCCAGGTATGTACATCGGCGACACGGATGATGGTACCGGGCTCCATCACATGGTGTTCGAGGTGGTTGATAACTCGATCGACGAGGCCCTGGCTGGGCATTGTGATGCGATTAAGGTAACCATTCATGCAGACGATGCGGTAAGCGTGCAGGACAATGGACGGGGTATACCGGTTGATATGCATGAGGAAGAGGGCATATCCGCGGCAGAAGTGATTATGACCGTTTTGCATGCGGGCGGTAAGTTCGATGATAACTCGTACAAAGTATCTGGAGGACTTCACGGAGTAGGTGTGTCGGTAGTCAACGCTCTATCTGAAACACTTGAATTACGAATCAAGCGCGATGGCCACGTATGGCGGCAAACGTACCATATGGGTGTCCCGGAACAGGCTATGCGCTTAACGGGTGACAGTGAAGACACGGGTACCAAGATCTACTTCAGACCAAGCCACGAAGTCTTCACCAACACAATATTTCATTATGATATTCTTGCTAAACGTCTGAGAGAACTCAGTTTTCTCAATTCTGGCGTACGTATAGAATTGCTGGATGAGCGTAGTGGTAAGGAGGATGTTTTCGAGTACAAGGGAGGAATAAAGTCCTTCGTAGAACATCTTGGGCTCAACAAGAACCCGCTGCACGCTACCGTTATGCATGTCGCAGATGAAGCCAATGACGTTACCGTGGAAGTGGCTATGCAGTGGACAGATGCCTATCAGGAAACGGTGTTTTGCTTTACCAACAACATCCCCCAGAAAGACGGAGGGGCGCATCTGGCTGGGTTCCGTGCCGCACTAACCAGAACGATTAATCACTATATTGAAGATTCGGGTATAGCACGAAAAGACAAGGTATCTACGACTGGTGATGACGCCAGAGAAGGATTGATTGCCGTACTGTCGGTTAAGGTGCCCGATCCTAAGTTTTCTTCACAAACCAAAGACAAGCTTGTCTCTTCAGAAGTGAAACCGATTGTTGAATCCTCTGTGAGTAGCAGTTTAAAGGATTTCCTGTTAGAAAATCCCACTGAAGCCAAGATGATCACGGCCAAGGTTGTTGAGGCCGCCAGAGCTCGAGAGGCTGCCCGCAAGGCTCGGGAGATGACACGAAGAAAGGGCGTACTCGATATCGCCGGACTTCCCGGCAAGTTGGCAGATTGCCAGGAAAAGGATCCAGCCTTATCTGAAATCTTCCTCGTGGAGGGTGATTCAGCTGGTGGCTCTGCAAAACAGGGCAGGAACAGGAAGTACCAAGCCATTCTCCCATTGAAGGGTAAAATTCTTAATGTGGAGAAAGCTCGGTTTGACAAGATGTTGCAATCTGCGGAGGTAGGCACACTGATTACGGCCCTGGGTTGCGGCATTGGCCGGGACGAGTTTGATCCCGACAAATTGCGTTACCACCGGATTATCATAATGACGGACGCGGACGTAGACGGCTCGCATATCCGTACCTTGTTATTGACCTTCTTCTATCGGCAAATGCCCGAGTTAATTTCCAGAGGACATATTTATATCGGCCAACCGCCGCTCTATAAGATCAAGCAGGGTAAACAGGAACACTATCTTAAAGATGATATAGAACTGAATGATTACCTGATGTCCAGGGCGCTGGACAACGCAGCGCTGCGGTTTGAACCGGACGCACCACCGTTAAAAGGTGAGGCCTTGGAGCGGTTGATGCGGGATTACCTGGCGGTTTACCTGGCTAACGAACGACTCGCGCGCAGATATGACCCTCTGTTTTTAGAGCAACTTATTGATATGAAACGTTTTTCTACCGAGTGGAAAAGCAAGGAAATGTCACAATGGTGCCAGGAGCTGGAATCAAGAATGAATCGCCTGAGTCCGCCCAGCGTTCGCTACGGTCTTGAAGTCATACAGGGTGAAGAAGGAGATGAAGTCTCCTTCAGCAAGACAACTCACGGGGTGACGCAACAAAAAACCATCAAGGCCCATTTCTTCAACGGTGCGGAGTATCGCTTGATTGGCAAGCTGGCGGATACCCTGTACGGCCTGATCCAGGAAGGTGCGCTGGTCCAGCGGGGCAAATCTCAGCAGGAGGTGGGCAATTTCAGGGAAGCCTACGACTGGCTGATGGCTGAGAGCCGCAAGGGACGGAGTATTCAACGGTTCAAAGGTCTCGGTGAGATGAACCCCGAGCAACTCTGGGATACCACCGTTAACCCGGAGACGCGGCGCTTACTACAGGTAACGATTGAGGATGCGGTAGCTGCAGACCAGATCTTTACCACCCTTATGGGAGATGAGGTGGAGCCACGACGCGCATTCATCGAGAAGAATGCGCTGGACGTAAGCAACCTAGACGTCTAAATTTCTTTTCGGCAAACACTACGCCACCACCATACACGGGGGTGGCGTGTTGGTTTTTATCCCAAAACCGACAAGTCGGCAATCCGGTCGAACAGGGTCTTCAGCCTGGCCAGAAGAGAAAGGCGGTTTGACCTCTTTGCCGGGTCTTCATCCATTACCATGACCCCGTCAAAAAAGGCGTCAACGGGCTTCCTCAAACTGGCAAGATGTTTTAGTCCGGCTTCGTAATCACCGCTTTCAAGCATCGGGCTGACTTCTTTTTCCAGACGCTCAATCTCTTCGAAAAGTAATTGTTCTTCTTCAATAAGTAATAGTTCTGTATCGATCTTGCTCGAAATCGAATCCTTGGATTTGCGCAGGATGTTACCGATTCTCTTGTTGGCTGCGGCCAGGCTGATCGCATCTTCCTGGCCCATAAAATGGGAAAGTGCCGATAGTCTACGATCAAGGTCGGGTAGGGTAGCCCAGTCTGACGCCAGGACCGCATTGATCAGTTCGGGGCCGTGTCCCTTGTCACGGTAATAATTTTTCAGTCGGTCAACGATGAATTCCCGCACATCCCGCAAGAGTTCAGGGGGTGTTTCGATTTGTTGTGAAAGCTCATTGGCAGCCACAGCAATAATGCGGTTCAGGGTTAAGGGCAGATCTGCCTCATTGAGAATGCGTAGCAAGCCCAGGGCCGATCGTCTCAGTGCAAACGGATCCTTGTTCCCACTGGGCCTCTGTCCTGCGGCAAAGATGCCGACCAGTGAATCGGCCCGATCCGCAATGCTTACAATCTTGCCGTAAGCTGAAGCTGGAATAGTGTCTCCGGCAAAGCGGGGCGAATAGTGCTCACCAATGGCCTCGGCCACCTCTACAGGTTCACCAGAGGCGAGAGCATAAGTTCGGCCCATGGTGCCCTGGAGTTCCGGAAACTCACCGACCATCTGGGTCATCAGATCACACTTAGAGAGCCGGGCGGCCCGGCCGGCAAGCGTGGAAACAACAGACAGATCTTCTGCTAACTTCTTCGAAATATTCTCCATTCTTCTGGTTTTATCACCAATGGAGCCTATATTCTTTTGATAGATGACACGGTCCAGCAGCGGTAAATAAGCTTCCAGCGGCTGCAATTGATCCTGTTCCAGGAAAAACCGCGCATCGGCCAGTCTTGGCCGAATGACCCGTTCAAACCCCTCCCTGACGGATGGCTCATGGGAACTCTCGATGTTGGAAATGGCGATGAAACGGTTGGTAACTTCTTCTGGCTTGAGCTCGTTCATCACCGGGAAAAACTTTTGATGGTCTTGCATGCTGGCTATGAGTGCCGCGTGTGGAACCTCGAGAAACTCCTGTTCGAATGAACAGGCAACGGCTACCGGCCATTCAACCAGGTTGTTCACCTCTTTCAACAGGGCCGGGTCGATATGTACATGAGGATTGGCTGCCTTAAGCGCTGCCTCGATGTGAGACCGGCGTATCTCCTGGTCTGCAATCACATAAGCTTTTTGTAGCGTATCCGCATAATCGCGGCTTTTTTCAAAGATGTGTGGGCCCGGCGAGTGAACCCGGTGGCCCCTGGTTGAATTGGAGGCCTTCAAACCGAGCAGGCAACCATCAAGAACCGTGCTGCCATGCATCACCACCAGCCAGTGGACCGGTCGGACGAAACTGTAATCATGGTCTCCCCAGCGCATAGGCCTGGGAACCGGCAATTGTCGTAACGCCTGCTCGAGAATCGGATAAATCAGTGCGGAAAGGGGCTTTCCGGGTTGGTGAATACGGGCATAAAGCCATTGACCCTTATCGGTTTCGACGGTCTCCAGGTCTGCGACCTCCCGGCCAACAGACCGGGCAAAACCCAGTGCAGCACCAGTGGGCTGACCATCGGCGTCAAAGGCTGCGCTCACGGCCGGACCTCTGCGTTCCTGGTCCTGATCGGGCTGTGCAGAAGCAACGTCCATGAACAGAACGGCAAGCCGCCGCGGGCTGGAAAAGGCGCGACTGGCATCCTCATCAAAGGTGATACTGCTTTTTTGCAGCCCGTCGCGTACCGCAACAAAGAAAGCCTCCCGGATAGCATCCAGGGCTTTTGGAGGTAATTCCTCGCAGCCCAGCTCGACCAGCAGGTCTGCCGTTTCTTCAACGAACTCGGAAGACTCAGTCATTGCGCTGATCTCCTGTGGAACCGTCAGCCAAGGCAGGGAAACCCAGGGCTTCGCGGCTGGCGTAATAACTTTCTGCAACCCTGCGTGCAAGATCACGCACCCTCAGGATATAGCGTTGACGCTCGGTCACAGAGATGGCACGACGTGCATCGAGCAGGTTGAAGGTATGCGATGCTTTCAGCACCTGCTCATAGGCCGGCAGTGGAAGGTCCAGTTCAACCAGCTTGCGGGCTTCTCCTTCACAGGTGTCAAACCAGGCGAACAACGCGTCGACATTCGCATGTTCAAAGTTGTAACGTGACTGTTCTACTTCGTTTTGATGAAAAACCTCGCGATAGGTTATCGCCCGGCCACCACTGTGGGTCCAGACCAGGTCATAAACGCTGTCCACTTTCTGCAGGTACATTGCCAGCCGTTCTGCGCCGTAAGTGATTTCGCCCATGACGGGTTTGCATTCTAATCCGCCGGCCTGTTGAAAATAAGTGAATTGGGTGACTTCCATTCCATTGAGCCAGACCTCCCATCCCAGGCCCCAGGCCCCAAGCGTGGGGGATTCCCAGTTGTCCTCGACGAAACGGATATCATGCTCCGCCGGATCAATACCGACGGCTTTCAATGAGCCCAGGTACAGCTCCTGGAAATCATCGGGTGAGGGCTTCATCACCACCTGGTACTGGTAGTAATGCTGCAAACGGTTGGGGTTTTCACCGTAGCGGCCGTCTGTGGGCCGGCGGCTTGGCTGAACATAGGCCGCGTTCCATGGTTCGGGGCCGATTGAGCGCAAAAAAGTAGCCGGGTGAAACGTACCGGCACCTACTTCGAGATCCAGTGGTTGCACGAGAACACAACCCTGCCTGGACCAATAGGTCTCCAGTGTTTGTATAAATTCCTGAAAAGTCATGGTTTTTAGCCGTCCGGGTATCTATCGCGCCGCACCGTCTGCGTGTGACACGAAACAGAAAACTCAAACCGCCTAGTATAGACGCTGGCCGCCCCTTACAGAAGGTTCAGGCGTCAAGCAGGCTCAGCGCTTTCCACGATGAAAACCACACCGTCGACCCCGGTAACGCGGACATGGGTCCCTGCCGGGAGATCGGGCCCCTTGACCCGCCAGGTAGAGTCGTCGACTTCTACTTTGCCGACCCCGTTGACGATGGGGTGGTCCAGTGTGAATATACGTCCGGTGTATTGCTGGCCGCGCTGGTTCAATAATGGCTGGTCAGATACTGGGGGGTGTGTTTCGCGGTATTTACGCCAGGCCAGTACGGCTACGACCGAAAGGAAGCCGAACAGTACAAGCTGGGCCGCGATCGGGATACCTGGAAAAACCAGCAGGAGAAAACCGACGGCTGCGGCGGAAAAGCCCAGCCACAGGAAAAAGAAAACCGGCGAGGTGAGTTCCAGGATCAGCAGCATGCCGGCGAGAATCCACCAGTGCCAGAATACGATGTGGTTCAGCCATTCCATAACGTACCCCTTAGCGGTCGCCCTCTTTATCGAAGGCGCTCTTTGCTATTTCAGTGATGCCGGCAAGGCTGGAGAGAATCCCGCTTGCCTCCATAGGCAATAACAGAGTCTTGGTATTCGGACCGGTCGCAAAATCACTCAACGCCTCGACATATTTCTGGGCCACAAAGTAATTCACCGCCTGCAGGTCACCCGAAGCGATGGCATCAGAGACCATGGTGGTGGCCTTGGCCTCTGCCTGAGCCAGGCGTTCACGCGCGTCTGCGTCCCTGTAAGCGGCTTCTTTGCGGCCCTCGGCTTCGAGAATCGCGGCCTGTTTTTCACCTTCGGCCTCGAGAATGGCCGCCTGGCGTGTACCCTCGGCTTCGAGAATGGTCGCACGCTTCTCTCGTTCGGCCTTCATCTGTCGGGCCATTGAGTCAACGAGATCTTTTGGTGGGCTTATGTCCTTGATCTCGATGCGCGTGACCTTGACGCCCCAGGGCGTTGTCGCTTCATCGACCACCAGCAACAGCCGGGCGTTGATGTCATCGCGCTTGGACAGTGATTCGTCCAGGTCCATCGAGCCAAGCACGGTACGTATATTGGTCATCGTGAGGTTGAGAATGGCGTGTTCCAGCCGAAAGACTTCATATGCAGCCTTGGCCGCATCGAGTGCCTGGAAAAACACCACTCCGTCCACCGTTAGCACGGCATTGTCCTTGGAGATGACTTCCTGCGAGGGCACGTCCAGCACCCGTTCCATCATATTGACCTTGTGGCCAACACGATTCACGAAGGGCACCACGAAATGAAAACCGGGCCGCAAAGTGGTGCTGTAACGGCCAAATCGCTCCAGAGTATATTCATATCCCTGGCGAACGATAATGACCGCTTTACGTACAACGGTTACCCCTAGCACAGCCGCAATTATGGCCGCAATTAATATGCTGTCAAACATCGAGAACCTCCGCAGGGAAAATCTCCCATGCAGACCATAACAAAAGACCGTGTGGCAGTAATGCGCCAAAAGTCACAGCGTGCGAAAATTACGTGTCTTATGACAGGGCAAACAAAATTGATGGATCGCAAGGACAGGTTGTTTGAATCAGAAATTGCGCCGGCAGGCGATTTCGTCTTCGACGACCGGGTTGTGAAAGTTTTTCCGGACATGATCAGCCGGTCTGTTCCGGGATACGGCCTGGTTGTGCCGATGATGGGTCTTTTGGCACGGCAATACGCGCAGGCAGACACGGACCTGTATGACCTTGGGTGTTCCGTGGGGGCGGTATCCCTGGCTATGCGGGCTGCGGTCCTGGCCGGCGGAGCGCGCATCATTGCCGTTGATAACTCACTCGAAATGATCCGGGAACTGCAGAAAAAACTGGAGGACGGGAGTGAAACTTACGGGTTGCCGGTTGAACCGGTTCACCAGGATATCCTCGACACCCGGATAGAAAATGCCTCGGTGGTCGTACTGAACTTCACACTGCAGTTTGTCGCACCGGAAAAGAGGCTGGAGTTGCTGGGCGGAATTGCTGCCGGACTCAGGCCCGGCGGCGTTCTGCTGCTTTCTGAAAAGATTCGCTTCGAGGATCCGCAGGAGCAGGAACTGCAAACGGCCTGGCATCACGACTTCAAACGGGCACAAGGTTATTCGGACCTGGAAATCGCGCGCAAGCGTGACGCGCTGGAAAACGTCATGAAGCCGGATCTGATGCAACAGCATAAGGAGCGATTGACGCTAGCTGGTTTCAGCCGCACTTATCAGTGGTTCCAGGGATTCAACTTCGTATCCATGATTGCATTCCGGTGAACCCGTTGTTCGAGTCCTTTCAGGAAAGCAGCAAGGGCTGCGACTGGATGGAGGCAGTCGGTCGATTGGCCGAAACCCGTTGGCGGGAGCACCCCCACGGAGACCTGCCACGCTGGCATTCTGCGCTGGCGGGTTTACCCGAAGTCAGAAGGCTCGCCCGATTGGATCAGGCCATGCCGGATCTGGGCCAACCGGTTTCAGACCAGGAAGCCTTGAGTCAGCAACTGATGGCATTCCACCCCTGGCGCAAGGGCCCCTTGCGGCTGGGGGGCGTTGAAATTCACACCGAGTGGCGGTCGGACTGGAAATGGGACCGGGTGGCGCCGCACATCGATCTTACCGGGCATCGCGTGCTCGACATCGGTTCGGGTAATGGCTATTTCGGTCTGAGGATGCTTGGTGCCGGCGCCAAATGTGTGGTGGGAATCGATCCAACGATACTCTTCGTCATGCAGTCGATGGTCTGCCGGCATTTTTCCGGGGACCTGCAAAATTACGTGTTGCCGCTGGCTGTGGAAGACTTACCGGAAATACCGGTTGATCTGAACACGGTGTTTTCAATGGGGGTTCTCTATCACCGCAAAGAAGCATTGCATCACCTGGAGCGGATTCGGGCATTGTTGGAAAAAGGCGGGACGATGGTGCTGGAGACCCTGGTGCTGCCCGAGGGCAGGGAAGGGGACCTGCTGATCCCTGAAAGCCGCTATGCACGTATGCGTAATGTCTGGGCAGTGCCGGGAATCGGGCGATTAGAGGAGTGGGTTGAGCAGGCTGGTTTCGCAACAGCAGAAGTGGTGGACGTAACACCGACCACCACCCTGGAACAAAAAACGACCCATTGGATGAGCTTCGAATCGCTCGAACAAGCGCTGGATCCGACCGACCAGTCACTGACGGTGGAAGGACTGCCGGCACCTGTTCGAGCAATTATCATTGCCAGAACCTAGCCTTCGGCTTCAGTGCAGTCAAGCCCACCGCGGTTCTTACCGCGGCCACGGTTGGCGGCTTTCTGGCGGCGCTGTTCCGCCTGTGCCAGGAAAAGCGCGGTTTGCTCCGGCGTAAGAATAGCGAGGATGGCTTCTTGCGTTTCAAGCCTCTGGGCACAAATTTCAGGTCCGAGCATCTGCATGCTCTGTTCATGCAGGGCAGCGCGGCTTTCTTCCTGTTCCTGCAGAACCACCAGCATTTGAACGGATTGTTCATTACTCAGGTCGAGGGCTTCGCTGATGCGGGCCAGTTTCTGTTCGATGCTTGGGGGGCCGCCTCGCCAGTCATGCTCACCCCGTTGTTTCTGGGCAAGAGCGGAACCGGAAGCCAGCAGGCAGAGAAGGGCAGATATAAGAATGGTCATTTTCAATCGGGTATTCATCGTTATCTCCTGTCGTAAGCGCGGGAGTGGCGTTTTCCACCCCTCGTGTATCCAACTTGCAGCTTGAATTCTGTGCTTCAAACTGAAATTAATTGTGAAGAAAATGAGGAGTTTTTCCGCAGCGCTTGAACCGGTCCTTGTTTGGGGTGCAGGATTGCATTGATGAAGACGTTTTTCTCCAAAATACTGTTGGCTCAGGTTGTGGCCGTTGTATTGGCGCTGCTGATCGTGACTGTGATAACGCGGGTGAGTCTGAATCGGGGTTTTAAGAATTTCCTCGAAATGCAGGAAGCGAACGTGTTACAGAACCTGGTCCCTGCACTGGCGGAATTCCACGATTCACGGGGTAGCTGGGATTTTCTGCGTAATAACCCACAGAACTGGCAGCGTATCTGGCGCCTTTCACGTGCACCCCAGGAGGATTTGGCACAGAGAGGTCTGCGGCCGCCACGGCGTGAGCCGCCGCCGAGGAATATTCGACGTGACAGCGCCATCGATTCACTGATGCCCCAGCGGTCGGGTTGGCAGAGATCCACAGACCGGGCGATGCTCAGGGAGCGACTGTTCCTGCTCGATGCAAACCACGTCAGAATAGCCGGTGCTGGAATGGATAAAGACGCCACCGTCTCGCTGGAACCCATAGAATCCAATGGCAGGGTTGTGGGCTGGATAGGCTTTGCGCCCATGGGTAAAATCCTGCCCCCCGAAGCGCAGCGCTTTTTGGGCGGTCAGATACGTATTACGGCCATTTCTCTGCTGCTTGCGCTGGTTTTAGCTGCGGCCCTGGCTTTTCTTCTGGCCCGCAATGTCAGTCGTCCGGTGCGCCAGTTGGGTGACACCGTCAGAAAACTGAGCGAGGGGGAATACCTTGCGAGCACCGGCATCGACAGCCGTGATGAGATCGGCAGCCTGGCAGGTCATGTCGATCAGTTAGCCGCCACACTTGAGAAAAACCGCACCGCAAGGCAACGCTGGATGGCGGATATCGCCCACGAGTTACGCACGCCGGTGGCAATTCTGAAGGGCGAAGTCGAAGCACTGGCCGATGGTGTCAGGCAGGCAGACGACCGGATGTCACACTCTTTGCGCGAAGAGATCGATCACCTGTCCGCCCTGGTGGATGACCTGCAGACTCTGGCTTTATCTGATGCGGGAGCATTGAACGTCATTAAGGAGCCTGTTGACCTGGATGGTCTGGTGCGCCAGTGTATGACTGTATTTGAGGAGCGGCTGGCCGCACGAGGAATCAATGTCGAAATTTTGGCAGGAGAAACCGTGATTTTGACAGCAGATCAGCGTCGTTTACGGCAATTGCTGCACAATTTGTTCGAAAATTGCAGCCGCTACGTTGTTCACGGTGGTGAGGTCAGGGTCTGCGTTGAGAAGCAGGCGGGTTGGGCCGTATTGACACTCGAAGACAGTGGCCCCGGCCTGGATGATGAGCAGTTGTCCCGGATGTTTGACCGCTTCTACCGGGTCGAGGCCAGCCGGTCCAGATCGAGTGGCGGGTCAGGTCTTGGCCTGTCTATTTGCCGCAACATCGTCGAAGCCCACGACGGCAGGATTGAGGCAACGCACTCACCGCTGGGAGGGCTCAGGATAACGGTAACGTTACCTGCTTGAGAGATGACCCGAATGAACACGCAAGAAAAACTGATAATGATCGTTGAGGACGAACCCAAGATCGCGGCACTGGTTCAGGATTACCTGCTGGCCCAGGGAGGTTTTCAGAGTCGGGTTGTGGATCGTGGCGATCGGGTGCTCGGTGAATTCCAAACCAACGAGCCCGACCTGGTTTTGCTTGACCTGATGCTTCCTGGCCTGGATGGGATAGAAGTTTGTAAACAGCTTCGAGCGATCAGCCAGGTGCCAATCATCATGGTTACAGCCCGGGCGGAAGAGATTGACCGCTTGCTGGGCCTCGAGCTGGGGGCGGATGATTACGTGTGCAAACCCTTCTCACCCAGGGAGCTGGTAGCACGTGTGAAGGCCGTACTGCGACGAACCGGGCCGGGCGCCGGCGACAACGGGCCGAACGGCGTGGAGATAGATAGTGAACGGTTTATCGCCAAATTCCAGGGCCGGGACCTGGGATTGACCCCGGTCGAATTTTCATTGCTACAGATTCTGTCGGCGCACCCGGGCAGGGTATTTTCCAGGGATCAATTGATGAATGGAATGTACAGTGACTACCGGGTGGTCAGTGACCGGGCGGTAGACACCCACGTCAAGAACCTGCGCCGGAAACTGTCCGAAGCTTCTGGCAAAGAGGACATAATCAAATCAGTATACGGCATGGGCTACCGTTACGAGAGCTGACGTAATATAGTTTTATCCAGAACATCATTCCATGGAAACATCCGACCCGGATCCAGTTTTCGGTAGACCAGCAGACTGGAGTTGTCGGTTGCCGGCACCCTGGATTGATCGAGATACTCGTGACCGCAGATTGATTCCAGCCCAGGAATTTCAGTTTCCAAAAACTTCAGCAGCCTGATCAGGCTCTCAATTTGTGGCGCCGGATAGGGCTCCGTCATCTCCTGGTTGCCAGAATGCAGCCAATCGGGGTAGCGGCCCCTGTTGACCAGTTCAATCCCGATACTCCTTTCGTTGCAACCGCGGACATGGTGGGCGATACGCTCTATGGGTACCCATTGTTCAACCGCACCATTTCGTTCTATATAGTAGTGACCGGAGTTTCCCGTTGCCGATTCCGGGTAACGAATGCGCTCTCCATAAGCCCTGGCGGTTTCCAGGTCAGGTAGTTCGGTGCAATGTATAACGACCAGGTCAGGCATCTCTGCAGGCCGCTGCTCCAGCCTGGCAACATAGGGCAGGGGGTTGTTTTGGATGTGCAGGTCAATCAATGGGACTAAGTGAGCTCAGGTCTCGTCACCCGGGCAAGGTCCGACCGTATCGCCGTGGTTAAGGTGTACGAAATTATCCGCATTCGAAACAGTCAGGGTTTTATTGCCATCGTGGCAAACCAGGGTCTGACCGGCGCGCCGGTCGTTAATGGTTTCTGTCGCGCAGGCGGACAGGAACAGGACTACGGCCAGCAAACCATAGCGCAAAATCACCTCGCTCAACCCTCCGTCAATAGCTTACGTAAATCGATGATCGCCGCATTAGCGCGGGAGATGTAATTCGCCATGATCAGGGAGTGGTTGGCAAACAGACCAAACTGGCTGCCGTTCAAAACCATCGGGCTGCGCAGCGGTTCCTGGGTGGACTCCAACTCCCGGATGATTTGCCGGAAGCTCACGGTGGCGTTTTTTTTGCTTAAAACGTCCTCAAAATCCACTTCCATGGCGTGCAGGAATAACACCAGCGCCCAGGCGGTACCGCGTGACTCGTAGAAGACATCATCGATTTGGGTCCAGGGCGTTTTTACCATCACAACATCCGGTGATGCGGTGGACTGGCGGGCCTCAGCGTCTCCTGAAAGGTCTGTATTCAGACGGGCCTGGCCAACACTGGCGGATAGCCTTTGAGAGAGTGAGCCCAGGCGTTTCTCCACGATGGCCAGCCAGTCCACCAGGTTGTCAGCACGCGCGTAGAACTGGCCTTCAGGTTCTGTGGGCGAGGACAGGCGGGTGAGGTAATTTTCCAGAGAGGCTGCGGCCTTCCTGTAACGCCCTTCCGTATCGGGCGGGAACCAGCGCTGGTTCGAGTAGTGGAATAATTGATCCGCTTCGGACAGGTCGAGGTCCTCTGTTGATTGGGTCTGCGAACGGCTGAAATCGTTGCGCATGGCGCGCCCAAGGTCCCGCACCTGCGTCAATACGCCAAACTCCCAGTTCGGCACGTTGTCCAGGAATACCCAGGGCGGCATGATGTCGTTGGACATGTATCCGCCGCGTTTGTCCAGCAGGACATTCACCGTTTCGATCAGCGTAGAGGTGGTGGTGTATCCGGTCACCACCTGGTGGCCATGGGCCTGTGCATGTAGCGTCGCCCTGGCTATCGGGTTAAACAGGGGTGGCTCGTTGATTCAGGAAAAACATCATCACCAGGCAGATCAGCACCAGTGCAGAGGGAATACTGATCCACAGCGCGCGCGCTCTCAATGAAATTTGCTTGATCATGGGTCAAACATACCAGAAGGTTGAGACGTTCGTCTTGCCTTTGGTCAGGAACTGCCCGGCAGCGGCAGGATGGAACCCTGGACGGTGGCGTAGAGGCTGGATACGAGCTCTCGCATCGGGGCCGATGATGGCTGCGGAACCCTTATGCATTTTAACCAGGATAGCTTCCATTCCGTCGAATGCGAGCAGTTCGCGATCGATGACCGTGTGTATCGGGCATATAAATGACGGTGACCGGGCCGTTCTGGGTGTTGAGGATCATGTGTACGCCCTTGCCGTCTGGTGTCGGGCAGTACTTGATCAGCGCCGACGATCTCGGCCAGCGCCGGGCTTGCCTCGACGTTCAGTTCGGCCAATACGGCCTGGATGTCAGTGGCGGGATCGCCGTCCGCCAGAGTGATGAATTTGGCACCGTCATGGCGGTAGTGATCCATCACGTATTCTTCCACAGAATCCCAGCCCCGGTTCATGTTCCAGGTCGAGTCCGGCCGCTCCGACCGCAATCAGAACGCTGGCTGCCAGCGCCATGGGTCAACCACTTTCTGCCGGCAGCCTGCGCTGCTGGCTGTTGGCTGATGGCCAGGATGTCTTCAATCAGCCCGGCAGGGGCCGGCACGGCCACGGCCCGATCGAGTTTCGTCCTCAAACAGCTCTGCCTCTGCGGCGGCCTGCTCGAATTCGGGCGAGGACTGACGGGCACGCTGAAACTCCGGATCCGCGCTGCGGGGCTCGGCTCCCAGTAATACGTTTGAACTCAGAAAAGTTCATGGACATTGCCAGTAACTCCATCTTTTTGCAGTTTGATTTCAATTGCTCACGTGCCCGGAACAACTGTGTCATCACGGCGCTTTTGCTGATATCCAGTGCTTCAGATATTTCCTGGCAACTGTAACCCAGCACAACCTGCATCATCAGCGGCTCCCGGTATTTTGGCGCCAAGGTCAGGATGCTCTGGCGCAACAACCTGATTTCGGTCCGGTCTTCGGGCTCCAACTCACTGTCTTCGGTAACGACAACAGTTTCTACATCTGTAAACTTGGGCACTTTTCGTTCAAAAGTGCGGGCGTATTCACGCCGCAGGATCGTAATCAACCAACTCTTGGCTGCCTTAATATCCTTCAGTCGGTCCAGTGCTTTCCACGCCCGCAGGAACGTTTCCTGGACCAAATCCTTGGCCAAGGCGTCGTTACCACAAATCCACATGGCGTAGCGATACAGATCAGCGCCATATGCTTCAGCCAGCTGATTAAATTTTGCCTGACGGCCGGCTTCAGTGTTCATGACCGGAATTGTGGGTGAGATGATTGCAAAATATTTTACGGTATCCGTAAGCAAATGTGTTCAAAGAAGCCTGCACCATAACGTGAGGCCACGCTGATTGCGCAACCGTCGGGCTGTGACTAATGGCACTTAATTACTCGCGTCATGAATGCGCACTCTTTCGCTTGATGCATTGTCGCTGAAGGCTTACCCTTGGCTGTTTGTTATGGGATACACCAAGGCTTGGAGCCTGGAACATGAATATGAATTTTGAAGAAGCACGTTTCAATATGGTCGAGCAGCAAATTCGACCCTGGGAGGTGCTGGACAGCAAGGTGCTGGCACTGCTGGAAACAAGTACAGCGTGAGGACTTTGTTCCGGTTCGTTACCGCAAGCTGGCGTTTGCAGATATCGCTGTCCCACTGGAGTGCGGCCAATTCATGATGCGGCCCAAGATTGAAGCCCGGATGTTGCAGGCACTGGAGTTGCGCGAGGATGAGACCGTCCTTGAGATTGGCACTGGCAGCGGTTTTATCACAGCCTGTCTGGCAGCGCTGGCAAAGCACGTGGTCAGCGTGGAAATTTTCGAGGAATTGCACCGCGAAGCAGCCATGCAGTTGCAGGACAAGAAGATCACCAATGTGGAGCTCTTTGTCGGTGACGTAATGAGCGGCTGGCAGCCGGAACAGGCGCACGACGTGGTTGTGGTGACCGGTTCTGTGCCGGTGGTTCCGGAACAATTCAAGGGCTGGGTCAATCCTGGTGGTCGGCTGTTTATTGTTACCGGTGACTCACCCGCCATGGAGGCGCGCTTGTTGACCCGGCTGGATGCTACGGAGTGGTCGGAAGAAAGCCTGCTGGAAACAGACCTGCCCAGACTGGTTAACGCGGAACTCCGCCCGGAATTCGAATTCTGAGTTTTTGGAGTCATATATGTCGAATAAATTCAAACTGCATTGCCTGGTCAGCGCCGGGTTGCTGATTTCTTCACCGGCCATGGCCGTTGATCTCGTGGGCGTTCATGACCTGGCTCGTGAAAAGTGACCCCAGGCTGCAGGCCGCCGAGTTCAGGCGTGAAGCAACCGGGAGAACAAAGAACATTGCCCGCGCCAACCTGCTTCCACAGCTCGGTGCGACCGGTTCCTGGACCTGGGGTAACAGTAAAACGAAAATACCCGGCCTGGATATTCCGGATATCGGATATCGACAATCAGAAATTATGGTGATCGATTTGCGCCAGAGCCTGTATCGTCAGGCCAATTACGAATCACTCGACATAGCCCGTGGCCAGATTACGCAGGCCGATGCGCTTTATTCAATCGCTTACCAGGATTTCCTGCTGCGGGTCTCCGAGAGCTATTTCCTGGTGCTGACCTTCACCGACGGTGTCATTTTCGCAGAAGCGGAGGAAAAAGCATTTCAAGCGTCAGTTCGAACAGGCGGAACAACGCTTCGAGGTGGGCCTGACAGCCGTCACCGACGTGCACGAAGCCCGCGCCAGTTACGACAATGCACGAGCCCGGGCGATTGTGGCCCGCAACAACCTGGCCGACGCCAAAGAAGCCCTGAGAGAGCTGACCGGAGAGTATTTCGAAGAATACGATGCACTTACAGGACGTGCTGCCGCTGGTGGAGCCGGACCCCATCAATGCAGATGACTGGGTGAACATTGCCCTGCAGACCAATCCCGTCCGTCCTTGTCCAGCCGGGCGGCGGTAGATGTTGCAGATGCCAACATGAGGTTGGCGCGGTCCGGACACTACCCGACGCTGGATCTGATCGCGAGCTATGATCAGTTCAAGAACAACAAGTACAATTTAACGGGATTCGATCAATGATGTGCAATTCAACAGCAACCTGCAAGGTGGATGACTGCCAGGGTCGGCCTGTTTCTGGACATTCCCATCTACCAGGGCGGTCGGGTTACAGCGCCAAACGCGTCAGGCCAGGTACCTGCTTGATGCGACCGGCCAGGACCTTGATGATGTGCAGCGCGGTGTGATTCGCCAGACCCAGAACTGCCTACCGTGCCATGCTGGCCGGTATCCAGGAAGTACAGGCCTTTCGCGCAGGCCAGCATTTCAGCAGAAAGCGCGCTGGAAGCCACCCAGGCCGGTTTCGAAGTAGGCACCCGAACCATCGTTGATGTTTTGATTGCAGAACAGAGAAAATACCAGGCGCAGCGTGACAATTCGGTTGCGCGGCATGCCTATATCATCAACCATCTGCGGCTCAAGAGCGTTGCGGGCCTGCTGAACGCCGAAGACCTTCGGTAGTTAATCAGTTGCTCGAGTAAGCAGATCGTCGACGAGATCCAGGGTGCGGTCCAGGGCACCCTGGCCGCTCTTGACCAGTTCAGGCCGTTGCGGCCCATTCGGTCCCGGGTTTCGGGTTCTGAGAATAGAATCCGGATAGCGTCTTCCAGTTCAGAAGCATTCTGTACCCTGATGGCGGCCTTGCTGGTCAATCAACTGGCGCGTAATGTCTTCGAAATTGAAGGTGTGGGGCCCGACGATGACGGGTTTGCACAAAGCGGCCGGCTCCAGCACATTATGGCCGCCGATTTTGTCCAGGCTGCCGCCGACAAAGGCCACGTCACAGGCCGCATAGTAGCGCGCCAGCTCTCCCATCGTGTCAATCACGAAGCACTGTGTACTGCGCGGGCAACTGATGCCCTCGCTGCGTATGGTGACCTGTAATCCAGCCGTCCGCGCCAGTTGCGCTGCGCGGCCGAAGCGCTCGGGGTGGCGCGGCACCAGCACCAGCAGCGCATTCGGAAAAGCCGGTAAAATTTGCCTGAACGCTTCGAGTACCGGTCCTTCATCGCCTTCGTGCGTGCTACCAGCGAGAAACACCAGCCGGTCGGTGCCCCACGCCAGGCGGATCGAATCGCCCTGTTCGACCAGGCTGGGCGGCAGCTTGACGTCGAATTTGAGGTTTCCGGTCAGCTGCAAGCGATCCCTGTCTGCCCCCAGATCGACCAGCCGGTCGGCGTCGCGGGCGCTTTGAGCGCCGATCTGTGAACACGTTCCTGAGCGCGGGTGCAATCAATTTCTTTAAGCGCTGGTAGCGGCCGAATGAGGTGTCAGAGATCCGCGCGTTGGCGATCAGGATGGGAATTTCACGAATCGATGCCTGGTGATACAGGTTTGGCCAGATTTCTGTTTCCATGATGACCACCAGGCGGGGTTGAACGCGGTCAAAAAAGCGCTTTACCGCGCCCGGCAGATCGAGCGGTGCATAGACATGAAAAGCCGTCTCGCCGAATAGTTCGCGTACCCGGTCCGAGCCGGTGGGGGTCAAGGTGGTCAGGCAAAGCGGATATTCGGGATAACGCCTGAGCCAGTTCCCGGATCAGACTGCTGGCGGCGTTTACTTCTCCCATGGATACGGCATGCACGACGATGCCACCGGTTTTCCCGGGGGGTTCGAAAAAGGCGAACCGTTCCGGCCAGCGCTTCAGGTAGTCGCTGCTGCGTAAACCGCGAAACAACAGGTGTAGCAGCACCAACGGCGTGAGCAGGTAGATCAGGAAGGAGTAAAGCGTGCGCATCTGGAGGTCGAATTATATCATCGGCCCTTGGTTAGCGGCCCGACAACAGGGACAATACGCACTGAGGTGACAGAAAAATGAAGAATATTATTCGCGTTTTCTTCGTGTTGACGATTGCGTTGATGACGGCAGCCGTGCTCAGGTCCCTGATCTGAGAGCGGCAGGATGCGCCCCACAACCCGACCAGGAACCAGATCAGCGACGAAGTATAGGTGCCATAAATCGCGAAATGTGAATTCAGCGGGAACAGGATGAGAACGACCGCCAGGGCGAAAGGAAAGGCGTCCTGGTGTTCGGCCGGTGAGGTCTTTCTGTAATGAACCCACAGAAAACCTATGGCGGCAAAGCAGACCGAGCAAACCGATCGTGCCGGTATCCGACATGACCTCCAGCACCACGTTGTGGGCGTGGGTGGCGCCGGATTTACCGCCGGACTTGCGGATATGAATGTCATCGGGTTCGGCGTATTCCATGTATGCCTTGGGAAAGGCCCGGACGCCGACGCCGTTGATCGGGATGCTCCCGGTACATCCTCAGCGCGGTGGTAAAGATAGGCACCCGCTCCATATGAAGAGGCATCGGTGGTTATTTCTGCGCCGCTGGTAGAGGTCACGGGTAACATTAACCCGTTCCTGGAAAAGTGGAGAGGCAAAATAGCTGATTGCCAGCACGATGACGGCCAGGGCCGGGATCGTGAAAATGGTGCGGCGCAACTCCCGGTTTTCGCGTTTCAGCATCAGCACCATGTAAGTCGCCAGGACCAGCGCCATGGTCAGCCAGCCGGCGCGCATTCCGGCGATCATCACTGCACCCAGGATCAGCGCGAAGGACACCGCCCAGGCCCAGGGCCGCCATTCGCGTCGTGCGTGTTCCAGCACCAGCGGCGATAACATGGCCAGGGTTGGACCGAAAAACTGGTATTTCTTGATGAACAGGGCATTGAGCCGGTCCGGATGCATCGCGATACCGAACAGGTCCTGGCCGAAGAGCAGCTGGATGAACGCATCTACTGCCCAGAACAACAGCAACCAGGCGGTCCAGCGCAAGACGCGCTCGCGGTCGGAAGCTGCGTTGAGCAAAACCGACATGGCCAGCGCCGCCGCCAGGAAGCGCAGTGACGCCAGGCTTTGCGACCAGCTTTTTTCCGGGTACCAGGAGTCAAAACTCGACAGCACGATCGGAATCCAGAAACACAGGAACAAAGGGAGGATGAAACGGGCTGCCGAACGGATAAGCGCCCGGTTTTCGGGTGTTTTCGCCAGGAATGCCAGCGAAATGGCGAATACGGACAGAGGTACTTCCGACAGGCGGCCAAATGGCAGCAGGGCGATGAAAGCAACAGCGAGCCAGCTGGCCCACTCGGTTTGAAGTCGTTTCATTAACAGCGTCATGGGTTTCTTTCCAACCGTGCAGATTGATAGACAGCCAGGGTTTTTTCCATCGATTCAGCCAATCCGAAAGCCGGGTTGTCCGGAACCGATGGCGGCCGTTTCAGAAAATCGAGGCTGCGCTCCAGTAATTCTCCCCGGTCATCCGGGGTAACCGCGCCGTCCGGAAACAGCACAGCTAGTGTTTCCTGAACCCCGCCGTGGTTCCAGCCAATGACCGGTACTCCCAGGTGCAATGCTTCGGGTACGGTTCGGCCGAAGGCCTCCGGCGGATCACTGCACAGGCTGTAGACGATTTCTGAAGCCGCCATCCAGTCCCTGATGTCCAGCCGGGCGCCGGTGAAGGTGATGCGGTCGAGCACCCCGTAGCGTTCGGCCAGGCCTTCCAGTTCGTCCCGGTAACGAGAGCCCGGCTTGGCTTTGCCGACTACGATGCCGTGGATGTCCGGAACTTCGGGCAGCAACCGGGCCACCAGCTCGATGAAGTCGCTATGGCCCTTGTAACGAGACAGCCGGCCAGGCAGACAAACCAGGCGTTTATTGGCTAACTCGGGAAAATCGCTCAGGCTTTGGTCCCGCCAGGCAGGGTCCGGCTGGTAGCCGAAAGGAAACGCCTGGTGACTGATTCCGCCATGAACGGTTATGACCCGGGCAGGATCGGCAGTGGGGTAGTTATGCAGCGTGTAGTCGCGGATGTGATCAGATACCGCGATGACACGGTCACCACCGGCCATCACGGCGCTGTAGCGGCTGACGGAGTAGTGGCCGTGCATGCTGGTGATATACGCCGGTCGCTGCGATGGCTGGAGCCCGCGCATGGCCAGCTGGCATATCCAGGCCGGCAGGCGGGAATGCACATGCAGGACGTCAGGTTGTTCTCTCGCCAGCCATTCCCGCAGCCGGGCGATATAACGAAATGTAGAAAGACGTTTCCTGCCGATTGGCCAGTCGAGAACGGAAGCTCCGGATGCCCGCGTACGTTCTCCCAGTGGGCCGTCTGCAGCAATGACGGTTACCCGGTGGCCCGCTGCCGCTGCGAATTCACTCAGTTCGACGGCAACCAGCTCAGAGCCGCCCAGGTTGAGAGAGACCAGTGCCTGGACGATATGCAAAGCGGCAGGCCCGCCTCAGTCGACCAGCCGATAAAGAGCGCTGCAGTAAGGGCAGACCGCGGTTCCGGTTTCCTCTATCGGCAGGTATACCCTGGGATGGGAGTTCCAGAGTTTTTGTTCCGGCGTCGGACAGGATAACGGCAGGTCTAGCCTGCTGACCTCGTATTCCTGCCGGGTGTTGGCATTCTCCAGGCCGGAATCGGTTGCGTCGGTGGGATGTGTCACGTTGATTGCTCCCGGGTTTTTCTATGATGCGATGAATACATCCGCGTAGTTTACGGCACAGGACGCGAAGATTCTCCCATTTTGCGTTTGAAAATGGCGGCCGATTCTTTGGTATCCGGCTGTTGGGTGGGGTCCGCTTCCACCAGCGATGCCATCATGCGCTGTTGCCGGAGGCTGTGGGTTATTTCCCGCAATATTCGGTTCTCATCCGGGGTCAACCAGCCGATCGACATCAGGTCGTTCAGCTGTGACAGCGTATCGGTTTCGTGCAGCACGCGGGGATATAGCCGCGCCGAGGACAGAACACCCAGTTGTGCGACGAATTCGATGTCAATCAAACCGCCGGGAAGATGTTTGGGCGAGGCTAGAGTGGCGCCGGCGTGTTCCCGGTTCATTTTGCGCCGCATTTCGAGCAGTTCGGTGGCCAATTCGGCTTCATCACGTTGCCGGCACAGAACCTCCAGGCGTGTACGGTTGAAGTGGGCAGACAGAACCGGGTTGCCGGCGACAAACCGTGCCCGGGTCAAAGCCTGCAATTCCCAGGTCCAGGCTTCCTTCAGCTGGTAATCGCGGAACGATGTGATGCTGCTGACCAATGCGCCCGGCCCGTCCCGTTCGGTCGCAGGCGGGTGTCCACTTCGTAAAGCCGGCCGGAAGGCGTCATGACCGTCAGGAAACTGAGAACCCGCTGAGCCAGGCGGGCGAAGTAGCGTTCCGGCGGCAAGGGTCTGGGTCCGTCTGACAGATCGCTGCCGGGCTCGAACAGAAACACGATGTCCAGGTCAGAGTCGTAGCCCAGCTCGCGGGCACCCAGCGAGCCGTAACCTATGATAGCCATTCCGGCGGGCTGCTGGCTGTCTGCTGCGAAGGTACCGTGGCGCGTTTCGAATCTCCCGGCCGGCCGCTTCGAGGATCCCGTCGAGCAAGGCGGCTGCGAGATCGGACAGGGCACGTTGCGCATCTTCGCTTTCTACGGTTCCTTTCATTTGGCCCACGGCAATGCGCAGCTCGGTCGCCAGCTTCAGGTAATTCAAGCCCTCCAGTACCGTTTCGGTTCCGTGAGAGGCGGCGAGGATGCGGTTGATGCTGGCGGACAAACTATCGGCGTCCGGAATCTGCCTGCCCAGTGCCGGGTCGATCAATTCATCCAGCAGGGCGGGGAAACGGATGACCTTGGCTGCGACCCACGCGCTGCGTTCAAACAGTTCGAGCATGCGGTCCAGGGCTTTTGGGTTTTGTTCCAGCAATACCAGGTAGGCGCTGCGGCGGCAGATGGCCAGTAGCAGGTCGAAAATACGATGTAGCGCATCATCATCCAATGACTTTTGGTCAAGCCGTTCCAGCAACTCGGGCATAAAGCGATCAAGCCGGCTGCGCGCGCGGTGGCTCAGGGCCACGCGCTCTAAGCGCCGTACGAATAAGGTCAGTGGAGTGTTATCCGCCGGAGTTGCACGGTTCATCAATTTCCTGTCGGTTGGCATGAAGATTACGCCAGGTTTCGGCCCACTTTCGATCGGCGCTGCGTTCCGGTTGAGAGGGAAAGATGTCCTGAAATCGTGTGCTGACCCGTTTACGGGTTCTCGCCAGGCTTTCTTCCAGTGATTCCACGTCATCTCTCGTACATTGCGCGTGGCGATACGAACCCGGTCTTCGCCTGGCAGGAACGCGGTGAGTCTGCTGATCCCGCAGAGCCTGGATCCGATTCTCCAGCAGACGCAGAAAGGTATAGTCATGGCGGATCTCGGTAACGACCGTTTCTTCGAGTAAGCCCAGCCTGGAAATCTCGCGCAGCGCCCCGTCCAGCGAAGGGGTCTGCAGGCTGGTATCCCGACCGCCACGCAATATCTGGAAACACTGGGCAAGAAACTCGATTTCACGGATTCCGCCAGGTCCGCGCTTGATGTCATCCAGCCGGTCTTTGCGCCTGGCGTCATCACGAACGTTCGAATGCATTTCCTGCAGCGCTTCAACCGAGCTGTAGTCGATATAGCGCCGGTAAACGAAAGGCCGGATGTCTTCAACGAACCGCGCGCCGGCCTCGAGATCGCCCGCCACCGGCCGGGCCTTGATCAGGGCATACCGCTCCCAGTCGCGCCCTTCGCGCTGGTAATACTGTTCGAGTGAAGCGAGGCTGGAGGTCAGCGGGCCCTGAATCACCAAAAGGTCGTAGCCGTGTATCAACCCGGAAACAGAAGCCGTCACCGGTGAATGCCGAAAGGCTCGAAATCACGCCACGCGCCTGGCGGGTAAAAAACTGCTCGTTGGCCATGCTTCGGCGACCGTCACAACTGCCCGTTTGGGGATAGCAAAAAATAATATCGATATCCGAAGACAGGTTGAGCTCCCCACCGCCGAATTTCCCCAGGCCGATCACGAACATCTGTTGCGGGCTGCCGTCGGCACCGCGTGGGGTGCCGTGTTTTTCCTGCAGGCGCCGGTGGTGTTCCTCCAGCGCAAACTGCAGGCAGATCTCCGCCAGCGAAGTCAGGCTGGCAAAAGTCTCAGCCAGCGTTGCCAGGCCGCACAGGTCACGCCAGACGATGTGCAGCATTTCGCGATTGCGGAACCGCCGGAGGCCGGGCTCAAGCCCATGTTCACGACAGGAATCGGACAAGCGCCGACGTCCGGCGGGTCCTGCTCATCAAGGCCTTCCAGCCAGGCCGGGTATCGATCCAGCTGGTTGGCGGCGAAATCACTGCAGTAGCGGACGTGATCCAGGCGCTTGTCAGCTGCAATGGTGACGGGGGGGAGGATATTCCAACCGGATTTTTTCCGTGAAGCAGACATCGCTCCATTATAGTGGACTTGGGCCCCGATCCGATCAGGTATCAACAGAGGCCCGGCAGCACCTTGATTCCTGAAGAACTCAAGCGCATCCTCCAGGTAATTAGCCGCTTCGGGTGACAAGCCCCATCACCCAGATCCCAGGAGAACGCCCTGGATCATCAGCAGGTCCGCCCGGGGCGTCTTGCCATACAGCTCCTGGCAAAAATGCATGACGGCCCGCGGTGGTAGTACGTGGCTGGTAAATTCAAAATCCTGCGAAGGCTTGCAGGGCTTCCATGCGAAGCCTCCCGGCAGTGCGCCATTGTACGAGTCAACGAAAATAATCCGCTGTGCGCAACTGGCCTGGGCCGCGTCCTCGACCTGTAGCTGGTAGCGGTATTCCATGGTTCCGCTGAACCCCGTTTCGGTCTGAATGCGGTCCAGGAATGCCCAGCCCAGCCCGTCGTCACAGCGGCCGCTGTTGCCGATGCCGAAGACTAAAAGCCCATCGTTCAAGTGGCGTCTTTTCTGTGTTCGGCGATCACGTTACCACCGGCATCCAGTACTTCAAGGATCAGCGGCATCTGGCCCATGGAGTGGGTTGCGCAACTCAGGCAGGGGTCATAGGCACGAATGGCCACCTCTACCTGGTTGAGCATGCCGTCGGTAATTTCCTCCTGCTGATCCAGCACGTTCTGCGCTACCCACTGCACCGCCCGGTTCATGGGTTCGTTGTTATGCGTGGTGGAGACAATCAGGTTACATTTTGTGATGCTGCCCTTTTCATCGACCTGGTAGTGATGGATCAGCGTGCCCCTGGGCGCTTCGATGATGCCAATGCCTTCGGGCCGGCGATTGACTGCGGGGCGCTCGACCTCGTCGAGAATGGCAGGGTCGTTCAGCAGCTCTTTTATGGCTTCGGCGCAGTGCAGAACTTCGATCAGCCGGGCCCAGTGCGAGTGCATGGTGTGATTATTGGGCCGGCCATTGGTATAGGCTTTGAATTCGCGCAACTCTGCGTTGGCCAGCGGGGTTGAGATGTGATCACAAACGTTCAGCCGCGCCAGCGGGCCTACGCGGTTCCAGCCTTTCTCCCGGCCAAGGTGCCGCAGGAACGGGAACTTCATGTAGGACCATTTTTCGACACCCTCGCCAAAATGTTTCAGATAGCTGTCGCTGTGTGCGTCATTGAGAGTGACCGTACCATCGCTGTCGATGGCGCGCATCAGTCCGTCGTATAACTCCAGTCCACCATTTTGATCAACCAGACCCAGGTGGCCGGAAGGATAACTGGCGAAGGAATCCAGCAAGGCGAAATTCTTGTCGTGGTAGTCCTTGATAAAACCAACAACCTCCTGCGACCACTGGATCATGGTATCGACCGAAGGCGAGCCGTTTTCAGAGAGAAAATACTCCCGTTCGTCAGGAAAAAACGTCTTGTGCACGCCGCCGGGAACGGCGGTGATGCCATGGATCTTTTTGCCCGCGAGGGCCTTAATCAATTCCTGCCCGAACTGGCGCATCTGGATACCTTTGCGGGCCAGCTCTCCATGTTCCATGGCGACAGCGCCAACCGAGCGCTTTTCAACCGGCGCATTCATTCCGAACAGGAGGTCAGGAGAGGCCAGGTAGAAGAAATGAAGCGCGTGGGACTGAAACACCTGTGCGAGGTGCAGCAGGCGGCGGATTTTGGTCGCCGTGGGGTGCAAGTCTCCCGGGTCCATGCCGTAAACCTGGTCGATGGCCTTGGCGGCCGCCAGGTGATGGCTAACCGGGCAGATTCCGCAAAGACGTTGCACTAGAAGCGGGGCCTCCCAGTACGGGTGTCCCTGGATAAAGCGCTCAAACCCGCGAAATTCGACAATGTGGAAACGGGCTTGCTTCACCTTGCCCAGTTCATCCATCTGGACGGTAACGCGTCCGTGGCCCTCGACCCGGGTGACGGGATCAATCGTGATTTTTCTCGTTGATGTGCTCATGGCTTAGTCATACTTGAATTCAGAATACAGAACGGACAACTGTTTGCCGGCCACCAGGCTCAGCACGGATTTCCAGATGTGATTGGCATCCGGAGGGCAACCGGGGATGAAATAGTCGATATCCACGATTTCATTGCAGGCGTAGACCTTATCCAGGATTTTGGGTAAATCCTCGTGGTATGGAACCACACACTCATCGGGCATGGATGTGGTGCAATTGAGGTATGCCTCCTCGAGGCACTCACTCAGCGGAATGGTGTTCCGCATCGAGGGCACACCACCCCAGATGGCGCATTCGCCGAACGCAACAAGCACGTCGCACTTGCGCCTGAATTCCCGCAGCACCTCAACGTTTTCAGCGTTGCAGCAGCCCCCTTCGATCAGGCCGATGTCGCACTGGTGGGTGAACTCCTTTATATCGTTTAGCGGTGATTTGTTCAACTCGACAATATCAACCAGGTCGATCAGTTTCAGGTCGATATCCAGCAGTGACATATGACAGCCGAAACAGCCGGCCAGGGAAATGGTCGCGATGGACTTCTTCTCTGCCGGTAGGGTGATTTTCGGATCTTCGGCCGGCACCTTCTCCTGCATTGATTGCATGTCAAAACGCCTGTCCCCGAACGGCCGTGCCCTGCCTTCACCCCTCACCATGATGGCGCCGGTCGGACACAGGTGCATGGCGTCGACGGCCTGCTGCTCACTGAGTTTGGCCTCTTCGATGTAATCAATGCCAACCCGGGTCTCGTTACCCCGGTAGCGGAAGGAAAATACCGCCTTGCCGTCATCCGTGAACACCTCTTTCACACAGCGCAGGCACTTGATGCAGCGGTTATGCTCCATGATCATGCGCCGGGGGTTGAAATCAATCAGCCGATCTTTGAAGACATGTGGAAAACGCGATTGCGTCAGGCCCATCTCATAGCCCATGTGCTGCAGGTCGCAGTCGCCGCTTTTCTGGCATCCCGGGCAGAAGTGATTCCCTTCCGAGAACATCATCTCGACGATCGCTTTGCGGGCGTCGTTCAGTTCATCGGTGTTGGTTTCGACCACCATACCGTCTTTCACGGACTCCGTGCAGGCCGGGCCTGCCGCGCCGTTCACCTTGCAAGTGCAGACTCTGCAGGTCCCCAGCGGGGGCTCGATGTTTTCGAAGTAACACAGGCTCGGAATGAAAATGCCGTGTTCGTTGGCGACCTGGACCAGGTTACGCCCGGCTTGTGTCTCAATCTCCTTACCGTCAATGGTCAGGGTGATGAGGTTATTGGCCTTGGTGGCAGCTTTGCCGGCCTGACCGTTTGACTTCTTTTTTGCTTTGCTCATGGATGAGTTGCTCAACCTTGTTTAACTGCTGAACCGATCGTATTCGCGGACGGCCTCTTTCAGGCTGAAGCCTTTATTGAGGCGTTCCGGGTTTGCATTCACGATGGTCTCAAAGTATTCGGGAAACTTGGACTGGGCCATCAGCAGGGCATTGGGCGCCGTTTTGCCCAGCCCGCAGCGGCAGGTCAGTTTCATGATTTTTCCCCACGCCTGGACGTCATCAACATCTGATTGAACGGCCAGCTTGTCTGCGAACAACGCCAGCTTCTTTTCGAGAATGAAATTTCCCGCTCGGCATGGGGTGCATAGCCCGCAGGACTCGTGTTTGAAGAAGCGGTTGTAGTTTCTGAGGATGTTCAGGATGTCTCGCGACCGGCTGAAGATCATGATCGAGCCTTCGCTTACCAGGTCGTCCATGGATATCTTCCGATCGGCCTCATCCATCGAGATGCATTCCCCGGAAGGGCCACTGACTTGGATGAAGTAGGGGCGGTCGGCCTCACATTGTTCGAGAATTTCTCTGACGGTGATGCCCCATTCGATTTCATAGATGCCAGGCAGACGGCAGTCACCCGAGACGCTCAGTAACTTGGTCCCCGGTGAGGCAGGCGTGCCGGTTTGCAGGTAATGATCCGCACCCAGTTGGATTATGCGTGCCGCGGCGCAGAACGTTTCGACGTTGTTGATCACGGTGGGCTTTTGCATATAGCCCCGCTCGGTTGGGAAAAACCGCTTATTACGGGGTTCGCCGCGCTTGCCTTCCAGCGAGTTCAGCATGGCGGTCTCCTCGCCACAGACATAGGCGCCGGCCCCCAGCTGCAGGCGGATGTCGAAATCGAAGCCTTCGATGCCGCAGATGTTTTTACCGAGCAGGTTCATCTTTCGGAAGTGCTCGATCGTATGCTGCAGCTTGTCTTTCATCCAGGTGTATTCAGCCCGCAGATAAATCGTACCGGTTGAAGAGCCCACGGCGTAGCCGGCAATCACCATACCTTCCAGCATCAGGCCCGGCAGAGAATTCATCAAAACCCGGTCCTTGAATGTTCCGGGTTCGCCTTCGTCCGCGTTGCAGAAGATGAATTTCGGGCTCTCCGGGTCTTTCCTGCAGGCCTCCCATTTCAGGCCGGTGGGGAAGAACGCGCCGCCCATGCCACGCAGCCCGGATTTCTTGATTTCTTCCAGCACCGCTTGCGGAGAGAGTTCGCACAGTTTCGCCAGCGCAATGCCGGGGTCGTAGCTGCGCAGCAGTATGGCTTTTTCGCCTTCAGGCACTGCCCGGATGTGATCCGGCACGGGATCGCAGATCTCGGCCGGTGATACGCCCTGTTTCAATTTTGCAACAATATCCCGGACCTTGAGACTGTTCAGGTTGGTAAACGGGTAGAAATTGATCAGTGCGGCGGGCTCCATATCGCTGAGGCCAATGCAGGCTGTCTCAAACAGACCCCACTGACCACTCGGGTCGACGCCATTGAACTTCCCGCCGGTAGCCATCTCAAACGCTTCTTTGACCCTTTCGAAGCCTTTGCTCTCGGAGACAACGCTGTTGTTCAGGTAAATGGTGAACTCACCCGCTGGCTGGCGATGGAAAAAGTGATAGAAAGAGATGACACCTTCGACCTCGATGTTGGAGATTCCCAGTGCGCTGCCGCAGGCATCGATATCTTCTGCCCGAATATATCCATGTTCGTTCTGTGCTGACCACAGGTAATCCAGTAGTTCAGGACGGGTCAGCGTGAGAGCTGTTTTCGTGTTCAAGGCTGCTTCCTTTCTCCGGCGAACGCCTGTTGAACGAAGTAGTCTTCTGGCGGAATACTCCGTTGGACTGTAGAGATTTCAGCGTGCTCTCATGCGGTTGAAAACAATATGATTCAGGTCACATTAGTCTCGAGAATGGGGCTTATCAGGCCTAAAAAAGACGGTGTATCGGGGGGGTGACGCAGCGGGTTGCAAAAATGATATTTGAGCGTGTAAAAACCCGGAAAAATGGCTGAATCAGCCCTCTGCGCCGGCCTCTTTTGTGACAGCGCCCTCTTTGAAATGAACGTCCCTCTGGGGGTAGGGAATCTGGATCCGGTTTTCACGAAAACGCTTGATCAATTGGTAGTTAAGGTCATGGATGACGGCGCCGCGTTCGGCTGGCCTTTTGATCCAGCACAACAACTCGAGATCGATGGAATTATCGCCGAAACCACGAATCCGGACCCGCGAGGCGGGTTCATTGACAATCTTTTCATTGTCCGTCGCGAGTCCCTTGAGGGTTTCGATCACGTTGTCGATGTCACTGTCGTAGGCCACGCCGATCGGAATCCGGATGCGGTGGCGCACATAGGGGCCGCCGCTCTCGTTGACGATCTTGGCCGCGCCGATGACGGCGTTGGGGATGGAGACTTCGACATCATCGCGCGTGATCAGGCGCGTTGAACGGATGCCCAGGCTGGAAACGACGCCCCGCTCACCGGTATCCAGGACAATGTAGTCTCCAATCGCGTAGGGAGCGTCTGCCACGATGGAAACGCCCGAAATCAGGTTGGCCAGCGTATCCCTGGAGGCGAAGCCCACGGCGATACCAATGATGCCGGCAGAGGCTACCCAGGCGGTGGCATCAATTCCCCAGATCAGGAAAAACAGGTAAACGAAAATACTGGCCAGCAGGAGCTTAATACCCATTTCATAAAGTGGGATGGTGCGCTGCTGGAACAGGTGGAAGCGGTCGCTGTCCGCTTCCATGGCCTGCAGAATGACCTTTGTGGCGCGGAACCATGCCCGACCCCAGAACACCAGCAGGGCGGTAAAGCAGACTTTGATCAGCAAGTGTTCGATGGCACCCGGAAAATCCAGGGTTGCCAGAGCCAGTACCATCGAACAAGTGACCGTTGTCTGCAGTACCGGCGAGGTCAGGTAATGGGCAATCTGGTAGTCGATTTCTGACTTGGTGCTTTTCCTGAATCGGTCCAGCAAGGTGTGTATCAGGGCTTTGAGTAGGCGGCCAATGCCGTAACCAATCGCTACCAGCAAGATGGCGAACAGCACGGGGTAGTCCTTCAGGAATTCCCAGACTCCCAGCAGCGGTTCGCTCAGGTAGGGTGATATATCCCACTGGACGATCGCGTCAGCCAGCGAACCGGTCACGTCGTCGGCCGTTTCCGGCGTGGCGCTGCCACCAACGGTGGCGAACTCTTCTTCTGCGGACACGGCCGTGAAGTTGAAGTGTTTCATATCGGGGCGCCTCGCCTTTTTCTCCTGATCGTGTCGGCTTCGATAAAGATACGGTTCACCCTGGGTACAGCCGACTTAACCTGCTCCTCGATCCGGTCCACGGTATCTTCAATCTCATCGGAGCTCATCTCATCGATGAAATGCACATCGAGCGCGACGAGTACTTCTTCCGGCCCGAAATACAGGCTCAACGGTCTCCGGTAGTTTGCCACACGGGGGTCTTGCTCAAGGATGGACTCAATGATCGCGATGTTTTCCACCCCGAGGCCTTCACCCACCAGCAACGCTTTGCATTCAATTGCGAAGAAATAGGCTACCGAGACCAGCAGCAGGCCAATCATCACCGAGCCGAGGCCGTCAAAGTAAACCCAGCCGCTCACCTGGCCAAGAAAAACCGACAGCAGGGCGATAAAAAGGCCGATCAGCGCCGCGGAATCCTCTACCACAACCGCAATGGTGGTTGAGTCTTTGCTTTCTTTCAGTGCCTGGAAGAAGGGCCGTCCACGGCGGGTTGTTTTGAACTGTTTGAGCGCCACCCGTAAAGCGGCGCTTTCAAAGATCATGGCAAGGATCAGTACGACGTAGTTCCAGTGTACGTTTTGCAGTTGCCGGGGATGCAGGATGTGCTGGATACCCTCGTAAAGGGCTATTCCTCCACCCAGGGCGAAAATCAGGATGGCAACCACGAAACTCCAGAAAAAGATCTCGTTGCCATAGCCGAAAGGATGCTTCTTGTCGGGTGGCTTCTTGCTGAGCTTGATACCGAACAGGAGCAACACACCATTACCGGTATCTACCAGTGAGTGAATGCCCTCTGACAGCATGGCCGAGGAGCCGGTAAAAAATGCAGCGATGAATTTGCAGACGGCTATTGCAGAATTGGCTGCAATCGCTCCGTAAATGGCAATTTTGGATGATCCCGCCATGAATACCGCCCGACATTGAAAAGAATGAATCGGATGTTACCAGAAAGAATTCTCTGGAAAACGACAAAAAGAATTGAATGGATTGTTACCTGATACTGTTTGTTTGCTTCCAGAGCCCCTAAAATGTCGCGCGTGAGCGATAAATCCAAATCAGTAAGCGACAAGGTATCCTATCGGGACAGTCGGCGGGCAGCAGCCCGTATCCTTCGGCCGGGCAGAACGCATGCCCTGCGCCGCTTCCTTTCGTTTGTCCTGGTTGCCGGTTTGGCGCTGTATGTCTGGAACACGCTGACCGGTGACTTCCCCCCGGAACAAAGGGCGGTGCTGTTCCTGTTCCTGATGGCGGTGGGTTTGTGGATTACCGAGGCGGTGCCGGCCTTTGCTGTCGGTTTGCTGATCATGGGTTACCTGGTGTTCGCGCTGGGAACCACGATGATCCATCCGGAGCCCTGGGACGTCCGGCCCTACCTGAATACCTGGTCGAGCCCGGTGATCTGGCTGATGCTTGGCGGGTTTTTCATGGCCGAGGGTCTCTCCAGGACCGGCCTGGACCGCAAGCTGTTTGCAATGGCGATCCGCCCGGCGGGTACCCGCCCCAGTCACGTGTTGCTGGCGGTGATGTTGACCAGCGCGGTGGCGTCCATGTTCATCTCCAATACCTCGACCACCGTGCTGATGATCGGTGCGGTGATACCCCTGGTGCGCCAGGTGGGCAGGGACGAACCGTTTGCCAAGGCCTTGCTGGTGGCGATCCCGCTGGCGGCCTCGGTCGGCGGCATGGGCACCATCATTGGCAGCGCGCCCAACGCGATTGCAGCCGGTGTGGCTGCCGGCTTTGGACGTGAAATCAATTTTCTCGAATGGATGATGCTGGGTGTGCCGGTTGCGTTGGGGTTGGTTGTCTTGGCCTGGTTCTTCCTGCTGAAGGCTGTTCCCGACCAGGATGGAGGAATTCAGCCTGGATCTGAGTCGGCAGGAGGAACCCGAGCTGCCGGGGCTTGCGTGAACGGATCATTGTCGGCGCGCTGTCACTGACGACCGATTGCAATGTGGATGACCACGCCCTGGCACGGCATTCACGTTGCGGCAATTTCGCTGATCCCCATCGTCGGGCTGACCATGACCCAGGTGCTGGGTGCCGCCGACGTGCGCGGTTTGCCATGGGATACTTTGATGCTGGTCGCCGGTGGCCTCTCACTGGGTGCGGCCGTTGTCGACACCGGTCTGGCCGCTGCGGCTGGCTTCGTGGCTGGAATTCCTGACGGTGCTTAACATCGACGTACTGGTGTTCTGGCGCGCTGGCGCTGGTGACGGTGACGCTGTCCAATTTCATGAGTAACACGGCGACGGTGTCTCTGATCTTCCCGGTTTCTGTCGCCCTGATGCCCGGTCGTGAACTGGAGATGTGCCTGATTCTCGGCCTCAGCGCTTCCTGCGCCCTGTTGCTGCCGGTTTCCACACCACCCAATGCGGTGGCCTACAGCACCGGTGAAATCCAGACCCGGGACCTGCGACCCGGTGGCATTACTGATCGGCCTGCTGGGCCCAGCCGTGATCATTGCCTGGGTGATGTTGTTCAGCGCGTTTTCTGCGCTCAGCCGTAACGGCCTTCGATGTAGTCGGACGTTTCCTTGTGTTGCGGCGTGACGAACATCTGGCCGGTCTCGGTGTGTTCGACGACTTTGCCCATCAGCATGAAGATGCATTCCTCGCTGGCGCGACGGGCCTGGGCCATATTGTGGGTCACGATCAGGATCGTGTACTGGCCGCGCAGTTCCCAGATCAGCTCTTCCACTGCTTCGGTCCCCTTGGGGTCAAGCGCGGAGCAGGGCTCATCCATCAACAATACGCCGGGTTTGACCGGCAACAGGCGGGCGATGCAGAGTTTCTGCTGCTCTTCCAGCGACAAGGCCGGTGGCCTTTTTATCCAGCCGGTCTTTGACCTTGTCCCAAAGCAACACGGTTTTCAGTGCGTCTTCGACGATATCGTCGTCCTCGCTTTTCGTGGTCTTTCTGGCCGGCATTGTGGATTCGGTGTCCGAACAGCACATTTTCCCGGATGGAAATCGGCAGCGGATTGGGCCGCTGAAACACCATGCCGATCTGTTTGCGTACCTGGATCAGCTCGACCTCCGGGGTCATAGATGTTTTCACCCATCACATCGATGCTGCCGGTGATGCGGACGTATCCCAGCCGTTCGTTGATGCGGTTGACGCTGCGCAGGAAAGTGCTTTTGCCACAACCGGACGGGCCGATCATCGAGGTGATGATGCCCTGCTTGATATCCAGGTCGATATCGAAAAGAGCCTGGAAGGTGCCGTACCAGAGGTTCAGTTTCTGCGTCCTGATGGCCAGGGCCAGATCCTGGTTGCTTGCCGTTTCGATCATCAGCCGAACCTCCCTTCAACGTAATCACGGGTGCGCTGGTCCTCGACTTCACCGGTGAACAGATCTTCGGTGACGCCGACTTCGACGCAACGTCCGTCGAGGAAAAAAGCCGTCCGGTCAGCCAGCCGGCGGGCCTGCTGCACCAGGTTGGTCACCAGGATGATGGTGACTTCATTGCGCAGTTCTTTCAGCACGTCTTCGATGCGCATGGTGGTGACCGGGTCAACGGCGATCGAAAACTCGTCCAGCATCAGCAGTTCAGGATCCTGCGACAGGGCCCGCGCAATGGTCAGGCGCTGCTGCTGACCGCCGGAGAGCAGGCTGCCCAGTGATGTCCAGCCGGTCTTTCACCTCATCCCACAAGGGCGGCACGGGTCAGGCAGCGCTCGACGATGACGTCCAGTTCCGCCTTGTTGTTCTGGCCCCTGAGACGGGGTGACAGCGCGACGTTGTCGTAAATCGACAGGGGCAGGCCGACCGGTAGCGGAAAAACCACACCGATGCGGCGGCGCAGGCCATAGACGTTGCGGATTTTGTTGACGTCCACGTTATTGAACGTGATCTGACCCTGGACCGACATTTCATGGTTGAACATGTCCATCCGGTTGACGGCTTTCAGGAACGAGGTCTTTCCGGCATTTGCCGGGCCGATGATGCCGAATATCTCGTGCTCATGGATATCGAAATTGATTCCTTCGATAGCCGTTTCGCCGTTGTAGCTGATCCCAAGATCCCTGACGCCCAGTTTGACCGGGCTGTCCGTGGAAACAGGGGTATCGTGCAGAGCCTCTGCGCTTACCATTTCTTCTTACCTCGCAGGTACATGCGCAACGCAATGGACAGGCTGTTCATCAGCAGCACCATTGCAATCAGCACCAGGGCGACACCAAACGGCAAGTGCTCGGGCATGCCCGGCACCTGGGTGGATACCACGAACAAATGCAGTGACAGGGCCATGGTCTGGTCAAGTACGCCTTGCGGCAGCAACGGCAGGAAAAAGGCCGCGCCGGTAAACATGATCGGTGCGGTTTCGCCTGCCGTGCGGGAAACCTCGAGAATCACGCCGGTCAGAATGCCGGTGATGGCATTGGGCAGCACCACGCGGCGAATGGTCTGCCAGCGGGTAGCGCCCATATTCCAGCAGGCTTCGCGAAACGCCATCGGTACGGCCTGCAGCGATTCGCGGGTCGCCACGATGACGACCGGCAGCGTCATGATGGCCAGCGTCAGGCTGGCGGCCAGGATACTGGTGCCGAATTTGAAAAAGATCACGAAAGCGCCGACGCCGAACAAGGCATGCACGATCGACGGCACACCCGCCAGGTTGATGATGGCCAGGTTGATCGCGCGGGTGATCCAGTTGTCCGGTGCGTACTCGCTGAGATAGATCGCAGCGGCCACGCCCAGTGGTACGGAGGCCAGCAGGGCCACGACGACCAGCAGTACCGTACCCAGCAGGGCAGGAAAAATACCGCCGGCGGTCATGCCGTTGGTCGGGCTGGTAAACAGGAACTCGAAAGAGATGACCGGTGCGCCCTTGTAGATCAGCGTGCCCAGAATCAGGATGACCGGAAGAATCAGGAGACCCGTCATGCTTCCCAGGCCCAGCCGGAATAGTCTTCTGCTGGGTCTCGTTTTTTCGATTGAGTTTGGTCGCTTCAAACATGGCTTATCACCCGTTGCGCACGCCGCGGACCACGAGGTCTGCAGTCAGGTTGATTATGAAAGTGATCACGAACAGGAAAATACCGATCGTAAACAGCGCCTGGTAGTGCGGTGACCCGGCTGCGGTCTCTCCCAGTTCCGCCGCGATCGTCGCGGTCAGTGCGCGCACCGAGTCGAACACGCTGGTCGGGATATTGATCGAATGGCCGGTGGCCATCAGCACGGCCATGGTCTCACCGAAGCCACGGCCGACACCCAGCAATACCGCGCCCAGCAAGCCGTTCTTGGCGGCCGGCAGCACGACCTTGTAAATCACCTGCCAGCGGGTGGCCCCCATGGCTTCGGCGGCTTCGCGGTAGCGGTCCGGCACGGCCTTGAGTGCGTCCTCGGCGATTGACGTCATGATCGGCGCGGCCATCAGGCCGAGAATCACGCCGGCGTTCAGAACATTAAGCCCGACCGGAACATTGAACGTCTCGATAATGATCGGGTTCATGATCGCCAGCCCGATGAAACCCCAGACCACCGAAGGAATGGCGGCCAGCAACTCGACGGTGACTTTCAGAAATTCGCGGGTCTTGCCGCTGGCGAACTCGGCGATGAAAATGGCCGTTCCCAGCGAGAACGGAATCGCGATCAGCATCGCCAGGCCGGTCACGCTCGCGGTGCCGGCGATCAGCGCCAGGATACCGAAGGTTTCCTTGCTTTCCGAGGTCGGTCGCCAGTTGGGCGAGAAGAAGAACTCCTTGAAATTGAACTCACCGACCAGGAATCCAAAGCCTTCCTTGGAGATGAAGACAAAGATTCCGATGATGAAAATGATGGCAGAAATCCCGCCGAGGAAGACAAGTACCTGTACGGCCTTGTCGATGTACCAGTCGCGATTCAGCTTGTCGAAGCTGGCATCAATGCCGGTGCGTTACCGTGGGAGTTTGCGTTTCCATCAGCTCAGGTCCGCTCCGAGCCTTCACCGGCCATCAGCGTGACCAGTGTTGATGATCTCATCGCGCAAGCTGGCGGTACTGGGCGGCACGGTCGGCGTCAGCCGGGAGTGACCAGTTCAGTGCAGACGTGTGGAAAGGCACTTTTTTGACGTAGTCGGGCACCCTGCCGTTGACGCTGATCAACACCGTGTAGTCGGAGAAATCATGCTCCAGTGCTTCCACTGATTCGGTCGCCAGGTCTTCATCCGGCAGGCCGGTTTCTACCAGAAACTCACGCAGATCGTCTGCCAGTGCATCTGAGCCGCCCGGGGTGGCCACGGAGAATTCGGCGGTGTCCGGGAAAGTTCTTACGGCCGATGGCAGCGGCCAGCTGGCCGGTTCCGGAGCCGGTCTGGTCGAGAAACAGGATGCGATAGACTTTGGGCAGCTTGGCAACGCCACGAACCGCAAACACCGTCTGGTCACAAATGTTCTTGGCCTGGTCAGCGACCCGCTTGAACATGTTGAAGACGACAAAAATCACCATCATGGTGGTGCCGTCCATGCGGTCATCGTCTGCGAACAGCTCCTCGTAAAACGTATCCATGCGGCCTTCCATCCGTCTTGGCAGCCTGCATCAGCGCGATGGCCCTCTCCGCGTTGCCTTCGCGGAATGCCTTGCGCGATTCCGACATGATTTCGATGGAGTCATCAGCCAGGGCGTCGATCCTGGATGAGAATTTTTCAGGCAGCGGTGCCTCGAGCTGCAGGGCTTCACGGCAGATCGTCACTGCATAATCGCCCATTCGCTCGAGTGTCACATTGACCCGGATGGTTGAGGCCATTTCCCGCAAGGCGCCTGCACCGGGCAGGTACCGGGCGATAAAGGTATGGCACAAGCGGTCACACTGGCGGGAATCCCGATTGATCGGGTGGTCACCCAGAATGATGTCGTAGGCCTGGTCAGCATCTCTCAGCAGCAGGATTTTCTTGGCGTTCCGCAGTGCGTCTTCCACATCGTCGCCCAGTTTCCATAACCAGTCGCGGATGTAGTTAAGGTCTGTTTCCATGCGTTCTTCAAGATGACTCATAGTAAGTTCCCGCTGTTTATTCCTGATAGGTTCAGTCGTACCGGTCAGCCGCAATTGACCTCGACCGCCGGCGCATAGCCTTTGTTCAGGATAATGCACTGGCCGTCATCGCTCATGATCCAGTTCATGTAGTCGCCGACAAAGCCGGTCGGCTGGCCGTTGGTGTACATGAACAGCGGACGGGCAATCGGATAGCTGCCGTCCAGCGCAGAGGCAACGGATGGGTTGGTGCAATTACCGCCGGTTTCTGCGCGACGCAGCCGAGCTTGACGTGATCAGTAGCATAGGCAAGGCCGCTGTAACCGATGGCGCAGGGCGTATTTTCAACCAGGTCAACCACGTCCTTGGAGCCGTGCATATCGCGGGTGCCGAGTTTGAAGTCTTTATCACCCAGTACCGCTTCACGGAAATAGGCATAGGTGCCGGAATTGTTCTGCCGGCTGACCACGACGATTTCCTGGTCCTTGCAACCGGGCACTTCAACGCCCAGGTCGGTCCAGCTCAGGTAGCTGCCGCCGTCGCCGTAAATTTCGGCCAGTTGTTCAATGCTGATTTCATCCATCGGGTTGTCCGCATGCAGGTAGACCGCGAGTGCATCAAATCCGACGACGTGCTTGACGGGGTCCTGGCCGTTGTCTTTGGCCAGCTTGAGTTCTTTGTCCTTGATGGCGCGGCTGGCATTGGCGATGTCTACCGTGCCATTGATCAGTGACGCGATACCGGTGCCGGAACCACCGCCGCTGACCGCAACAACAACGGCCGGGTTAACGGTCTGGTAGGCCTCAGCCCAGGCCTGGGCTACGTTGACGAGCGTGTCGGAGCCCTTGTTCTGGATGACCTGGCGTTGTTCGCCGCCACCGCAGGCTGACAGCATAGCGGTAGTAGCGATCATGGATAGTACGATAAGATTGTTGCGAATTTGCATTTGACTCTCCCGTTGAATTGACCCGAATCTACCTAAGCTAACGGCCAACTATTACAATTAGATGACAGTGTCTGAAGGATGCGGAAAACTGCCAGATTAATTCAATGAATGCAGTTGAATACATAACCAATAAGATAACATTGACAGGCGTCAAGAAAATGCATCTTTTTACGCACTTGTCCCATCCCGATTCCAGCTAAAGTCAGCTTTGGGTCTGTGCAATCCTGCGGGCGATCGTGAACACGCCTTTTAGAACTTCCATCACTTCCATTTCGCGGGCATAGGTTTTCAGGCGGTTCGGCTCATCGGCCGTCAGGCGATCGAGACCGTGCGCGGCGATGTCCCTGGAAAGCTGGGTAACCTCTTTCTTACGTTGCCGGGCTACTTTCGCGAGGTTGGCGTCCTGGGATGCGACTGCCTTCAGGGCTTCGTCAAGGGTGAGCAGAACCTGTTGGTGATAGTTAATGAGAATCTCAGCCGTTTGAGCAGACACGTTAACGTCCTCATCAATTCGTTTTCCGGCAGAGGTGACCATACCGGTCGCGATCCGGTCACCCAGGTGTTCAAGGTCGTTCGCGATTTCTGCCAGTTGCATCAGCTCTTTGGATTGGCGTTTTGAAAGCTTCGCCAGGCTGACCTGACCCAGGAACTCGATGATAGCCAGGTGCCGTGCATCGACCACCTTGTCCATCTCGGCAATTTCCTCCAGCTCGGCCCGCGTGCCGGTAATGGCGGCCGGCATGATGTTCTTCACCATCTTACGGACCCGCTTACCCAGCCGTTTGACTTCCTGACGCGTCGCCTCCAGCGCAATGGCGGGCGTGGATAACAGGTCATCATCAAGGTACTTGGGCAGCATGTCCTGGTCCGGCCGGATCGGCCGGTCGGGAATCATCCATTCGACCAGCCGGGCGATCTGGGTGGTGAACCCGATGAACAGGAACGCGTTGATGATATTGAAAAAGGTATGAACGTTGGCGATCTGGCGCGGTGTTTCAGCAGCCAGTTGCGCCGCCCCGGTCAGGCCGCTGGAACTTGGAGAAACCCAATAGGCAAACTCGGCGAGCTGTGGGATAAAAGCAAGCCAGATCAGAACCCCGGTTACATTAAACAAGGTATGTACTACCGCGGCACGAACTGCCTCCCTCGGCTTTCCAATGGCAGCGAGACCGGCCGTTACGCAAGTGCCGATGTTGGCGCCCAGGGCGATGGCAATGGCAGATTCAAGCCCGATCAGGCCCTGTGATGCCATAACGATGAGAATGCCGGTGGTTGCTGATGAGGACTGGACGACGGCCGTAAACAACGCGCCGACGGCAGCTCCCAGCAAGGGGTTCTGCATCGAGATCATGAACTGGACAAACGGCTCGTAAGTGCGCAGCGGGTTCAGCGACGTACTCATGATGCTCATGCCGTAGAACACCAGGCCGAGACCCAGGATGATCATGCCGGTCTGGCGCCAGTTTTCCTTCTTGGCGGTAGCGGAGAGCAGAAAGCCGCCGGCGACCAGTGGAAGAGCGATTTTTGTGACCTTGAAAGCCAGGATCTGAGCCGTGATCGTCGTACCGATGTTGGCGCCGATAATCACGGCCACGCTTTGTGACATGGACATCAGGCCGGCTGAAATAAAACCGACCAGGATCACGGTGGTCACCGATGAAGACTGAATGATTGCCGTCACAAAAGCACCCATGCCGACGCCTACAAAACGATTTCGGGTCAGCTTTCCCAGGATGTCTTTCATGTAATCGCCGGCTGCCGACTTGAGCGCCTGGGTCATTACGTCCATACCAAAAAGGAAAAGGGCCAGACCACCAAAAAGCCCGGCCCACAGACCAAAACTCGCAATAGGGCTATCCATTCACATCACCATTTTTTGTCTTGCTTTCCAGCCCCAGTATTTCCATTAGTTTTCGTCGATCCTTTTTAATCCGTTTTTCCTTTTTCTTCAGCTCTTTTTTACCCGGCGCGCCGAGGTCTTCGGCTTTATGCAAAACAACCGGGATCGGCGACCGTTCCGCCACCCGCTCAGACACCACACCCAGCCGTTTATGTGTTTGGCTGGTCATGCCGCAGCAGCCCATGGAAATCAGGCGGGCCTTGAGGAGACCCGACACTTCTACGATACGGCTGGGCGGCAAACCCGGTACAAATTGCACGGTCAAAGTCTTGAGTGCGGTCAGTTCGGGGTGCTCACTTCGCAGGCGGGTCAGAAAATCTTCCATCATGGATTCGGCGACATCCTGCATGGGTTCCAGGAATTCGGTTTTTTCCGGGTGATAGAACCCCGGGTTTGAAGCGAGATCATGTACAACATGCAGTAGAACCAAAGGGGCACCGGTACAGTCAGCGAACGTGCAGGCCCACAACAGAGCCGCTTTTGAGTCCTCCGAAAAATCAGTGGCTACCAGGATTGGTGCATCGACGTTGACATTGAGAAAAGCGTTTGTGGTTTTGGACATCGCCGGATCCTCGGAAAATTATCTTCACTAAACTAGCATGACAATATCAGAAAGGGCAGGGTTGGAAAAACAACGCTGTCAGGATATCACCCACGGGAGATCTCATTACCAGCCGCGATTGGGTAGCTTCAATCCCGGTCAATTTTGGGGCGCGGATGGCCGCTTTGCGGGTAATGCTGCTATAAATAACTAGCCGGAGCCGCTTACATTGAACTCATGACCTCAGATCAAATTCTGATACTAGCCATTCTGATGATGACCATCGGCCTGTTCCTGTGGGGGCGCTGGCGGCACGACATCGTTGCACTGGGTTGCCTGCTGGCCTGCGTGTTTGCCGGCCTGGTGCCTTCCGAACATGGCATTTTCCGGTTTTGGACATCCGGCGGTCGTCACGGTCGGCTGCGTGCTGATCCTGAGCTGGGGCCTGCAATCCACAGGAGCCGTTGATCTGCTGGTACAAAAGTTGCTCCCGACCACGGCCGGCCCAACCCTGACGATCGCTGCGATTACCGGCCTTGGCGCCGTTCTTTCCGCCTTCATGAACAACGTCGGCGCCCTGGCTTTGCTGATGCCGGTGGCCATCCAGATCGCCAGGCGGCTTGAACTGCCGCCCGGCAAGGTCCTGATGCCGCTGGCCTTTGGCACGATCCTCGGCGGCATGACGACGATGATCGGTACACCGCCCAACCTGATTGTTTCCGGGTTCCGCGCACAGAACGGCCCGGGCAGTTTCGGCATGTTTGACTATACGCCGGTTGGCCTTTGCGTGGCGGTAGTCGGTGTACTCTTTGCCGCCCTGCTCGGGTGGCGGCTGGTTCCGGCCCGGGAACAAAAAGGCGCCTAGGGTTTTGATACCGGCGCCTACCTGGCAGAGGCTCGTATTACTGAGAAATCAAAAGCAGCAGGAATGTCCGTGCGGGAGGCAGAAAACTTCCTGGAAGAAGTCGATGCCCAGATCATCGGGATGATCCGAAATGAATTTCGCGTGTCGGCTCCGAATATGCGGCGCTTGCTACGGGCCGGCGACGTGCTGATTATCGAGGCAGAACCGGAAGCGCTGTCAGCGGTATTGTCCGGCCTCGGCCTGGTGCTCGAAGAACACGCCCGTGAAGAAGTCGGCCATGACAAGGAAGCGGAGAAAGATTCCGGCAAAAACGGCGATGAGAAAGAAACGATATTGCAGGAACTGGCGGTGATGCCCAATTCCAGGCTAATCGGGCGTACCGCCAGCAACGTGCGCATGCGCACCCGCTACGGGCTTATCCTGCTGGCAATTTCCCGTACCGGCCAGCGCTCCATCAATCGCATGCGTTCCACCGTCATCAGGGCCGGGGATGTGCTGCTGGTGCAGGGTGAGCCGGGCTCGTTGTCAGGTTTCGCATCTGGTTTTGGCTGCGTTCCACTCGCGGCGCGGGCCATTTCGATACCGGACAGCAGAAAAACGATCTTGTCGGTTGCGGTCATGATATTTGCCATTGGCGGGGCCGCCTTTGGGCTGTTGCCAGCCGCAATTTCCTTCGCGACCGGCGTGCTGGCCCTGATCTTGATCGGACACCAGAACAACACGCTGATCCTGGGTCCCGGGGGATTCCGCTTTGGCGACTACTGGAAGCTGGGCTTGCCGATGGAGATCCTGGTCGTGGCGATCGGTATCCCGATGTTGCTTATTGTCTGGCCGCTTTGACCCGTGCAGGCTGGTCAGCGACCGGTTTCTCCTTTATTTTCGTCTAATATTCAGGATAGAGGTGTGTTCGAGGCTCAGAAATGCCGATTTACCTGGACGATAAACGACTGACCAAACGCTTGCTGGCGGGAAAAGAGCAGGCTTTCAGCCAGTTTTTTGATGAAAATTTCGCCCGGCTTTACCGTTTTGTATTGGCGCGGGTCGCACATGATGAGGAAGCCGCGAAAGATATCGTCCAGGCCGCGATGTCACGAGCTCTGCACAAAATCCATACCTATCGCGGGGAGGCGGCCCTGTTTACCTGGTTGTGCGTTATCGCCCGCAATGAGATGGTCGATTGGATCCGGCGTAACGCCCGCTACCGTGAACACATCGTTCTGACAGAGGATTTTCCTGAAATTCAGGCCGTCGTTGATTCTATTCTCGTGCCTCCTGCAGACGACCCGCGAAAACACTACCAGAAGTATGAAATGTCGCGTCTGATCCAGGTCGCGCTGGACAAACTGCCGCCGAAATACGGTGACGCACTGGAGTGGAAGTACATACAGGGGTATTCAGTGAAAGAGATTGCGACCCGGCTGGAACTCAGCCCGGAGGCTGCACAATCGTTGCTGGCCAGGGCCAAGCGGGCCTTCCAGGAGGTTTACAGCACGCTGGCCCGGCCACTGATCGAAGAGGCAACAACATGAAAGGCACAGAAAACAGTCCGGCAGAAGCACGCGCAGATCGTGCAGCCGAAGACGTCTTGGAAGAACTGTTCGAACACGCATCCGCGCGGAAGCGGCCGGCAGCTGCTGACGAGCAGGCCGTCCGGGATGCACTGCATGCAGAGTGGCGGGAATTAGCCGGCCGGCGCAGAAAACGCAGGTTCATCATCTCACTGGCGGCGGCCGCCTCGGTCACCCTGGCCGTCCTGCTCGGGTCGGAGCTGTTGCGCAAACCGGATAAACTCTTGCCCGAATTGCAGCTTGCTTCGATTGAAAAGGTCACGGGCAATGTTTTTATTCACCCGGGTGTCGATCGAGCGGCCGTTCGGCCACAGCCGGCCCGTAGAGTGCTCAGCAGCCAGAAGGTTGTGACGGGCAGGGATTCCCGGATTGCTCTGCGCTGGCAGGATGGAACCTCTCTGCGCATTGACCAAAATAGCGAAGTCCGGTTTACCGCGGGTGGAGAGATCAGGCTGGAATCTGGCGGTGTGTACATCGACACGGAAATGGCGGACAAAATGACTTCGGCCCCGGTGGTGTTGACCCCGGCCGGGCCGGTCAGGCACCTGGGCACGCAGTACATGACGGAGGTTTCAAAACACGATACCCGGCTGAGTGTCAGGCAGGGGCAAGTGGCGCTGGGTGCGCCAGGCGCTTGGGTTGTGGCGCATGGTGGCCAGCAATTGAGCATCGATGACTCCGGTGCCCAGCGTCGTCGGGCAATACCTGTGTTCGGTGAGATGTGGCAGTGGACACAGGACCTGGCGCCAGCTTTCGAGTCTGATGGCCGTTCCGTGTCTGAGTTTCTGGAATGGGTCGGGCGGGAGTCCGGCCTGGAAGTGCGATTTGAAACCTCCGGGGCAGAGCAGGTGGCCACAGCATCATTGTTGCGTGGAACCATTGACCTTGAGCCGATGGCGGCACTGGCCGTCACGCTGCAGACCACTGACCTGATCTCAGAGGTCATTGATGGGGCCATCTTAGTCTCACTGCGGCAATGACATGGCGGGATTTTTAGTGTTCTAATCGATAACATGCGGAGATCGAACGTTCGTTCCCTGGTTTTGTCGGGCCTGCATGCCTGCGCCATTTCTATTGTCTTGATGTTTCCGCCGGTCGTGGCCGATATACAGGGCCGGCCGGTTTACCAGGTGCTGGATGAGTTCAGGAAGGATGGGCTGGCGCTGGTATACAGTACCAACCTGGTGACACAGGACCTGCGGGTCACTACTGATCCGGTCAGCAGCGATCCGGTGGCCCAGGTAGATGAAATTCTGCAGCCTCATGGATTGGTGTTAACCAGGAAGAGCGGTGTCTATCTGGTGGTTCGCGTGGAATCGGCGCCTGATCTGTCTGAAGTGACTGTGCGCGGCAGTCCTGTCGACACAGATTTCGAATCCATGTCACTGGAACTTGAAGCCATCAGTGTCTCTGCAAGCCGTTATATCCTGTTTTCAAACTCCCGGTTTTTTATTGACCAGCGGGCGATCCAGGCACTGCCTGACCTGGGCGAGGATCCCATTCGTTCGGCCCAGAGGCTACCCGGAGTAGCTGCCTCGGGCTTGTCTTCCCGTTCGCATTTTCGCGGCGGTGAGCATAACGAAACTGCGATTTACCTGAACGGCATGAAGTTGCTGGATCCATTCCATATCCGTGACTACCACAGCATTTTCAGCTCCATAGATGCACGTGCGATTTCCGGAGTGGAGGCCTATACCGGGGGTTTTCCGGTTAACTTTGGTGACCAGATGAGTGGTGTGCTGGTACTTGAAACGCAGCGTGCGGAGGCGCCGTTGCATACGGAACTGGGCGTCAGTGTGTACAACACGTCCCTGCTCAATTCCGGATTTACCTCTGGAGACAAAATTGACTGGCTGATTTCAGCCCGGGACAGCAACCTGGACGTGATTCTGAATGAAGACCTGGGTAAGCCGGACTATTTTGACGTGTTCGCTGAAATCGGAGTCAACTTCACGGAAGACTTCCGCCTGTCCTTCAATGCCCTGTACTCAAAAGACAAAGTCACGGTAATTACGGAAAGCGATCCCGAAGAACTGGAGCGGTCCATCAGTAACACTCAAAACAGAAATTTTTGGGTGACCTTAAACAACCAGTGGACACCGGACCTGTCCAGTACCACCGTATTTTCTTACAGCGGGCTGGATAACAAGCGGGAAGCGGAAGCCAACGATCCTGAAAGACTGCAGGCATTTGTTATCGACGTCAGGGATGCAGAAATTCTGGGGTTTCGGCAAGACTGGCTTTACCAGGGTCTGGATAGTCATGATTTGCGCGCAGGAATTGAGCTCAAGCATGAACGTGCGCGTTACCGCTATCACTCCCGGGCAGAATACCGGGGTTTTTTCGAGTTTTATCCCGGCATTGAAAACCCGGCCCGGTCGAACATCGTGGCCGCGCCCAAGGGCAATAGCTTTTCCCTGTTTTTGTCCGATCGCTGGCACTTGAATGACAATACCGGGCTCGAACTGGGTATCCGTTGGGACAGGCAGACCTATACTGAGCTGGATTTTGGAAACCAATTCAGTCCGCGCATTAGCTTGCTGCATTCCCTGGGTCCGGCAACGGATTTTCGCATGAGCTGGGGCCGCTACTACCAATCCCAGGCCATCCAGGAGTTGCAGGTCGAAGATGGACTGGACCACTTTTTCGCGCCGCAGCGTGCCAACCACTGGATAGCCGGACTACAACATCGTTTTCGGGGTGGCTTTCGGTTGCGCGTCGAAGCATTTCTTAAAAACTACGACCGATTGAATCCACGTTTTGAGAACCTGTTCGATCCGCTGGTGCTGATCCCGGAACTGGCTCCGGACCGGGTCCGGCTGGATCCTTCCTCGGCCCTGGCCCGGGGCGTTGAATTGACACTGGAATACCGGGGCAGCGAGGAATTGAATTGGTGGGTCTCCTATTCGCTGGCCAAGGTGACCGACCGGATCAATGGAGTCGATCAGCGCCGTAGCTGGGATCAGCGTCATGCACTGCAAACGGGCCTCGCCTGGACGCGCGGGCCCTGGGAGGTGGGTGTTGCGCTCAATTTCCATACGGGCTGGCCAACCACTGGATTGAGTTACACGACTCTGCTGCCGGAGGATGAAAATGATGAGCCTGTTTTTATTCCGGTGCCGGGGCCCAGAAATGCCGAACAGTTGGGCATGTTTGCCCAATTGGATTTTCGTGTCAGCAGGGAATACCCGGTGCGCATCGGGCGCTTGTCGGCCTTTTTTGAGGTCACCAATCTGACCAACCGTAAAAATGAATGTTGTATCGACTACGACATTGATGAAATGGAAGACGGAACGTTATTTCTTGATCGTACCGTTGATCACTGGCTTCCGATCATCCCCGCGATAGGGATATTCTGGGAATTTTAGCCCGTTCACGGCCAAAACGATTGATTTGTGCTGTTACTCACGTCTAAACAGTCGCCTAACACAAGGAGACTGAAGATGACTCACCGTTTAACTTTTCAATCCATCGTTGTCATTGTTGCGGCCATCATGGCGATTGCTTTTGTCAGCCCCGTGAATGCCGCCACTGGATATGATGACAACAAGCCCAGGTTTTGGAACAAGAGTAAAAACCACTGCACCAGTACGTCCCGTCAGGCCAGGACGGGCTGCTGGTTCGAGATACGTGACGACTACGCGATCGCAGGAGGCGTCTGTATCAATACGGCGGATGATGAAGAGCGTAACGACTGCTATTTCGAAGCATGGGAAGATCGCTGGGACGCAACGCAGGAGTGTCGCGATCAGTATTTTGCCAGGGAAGATATCTGCGACATGATCGGGCAGGATCGTTATGATCCGGAATATGATCCGGAAGACTTTGAGGATCCGTTGCAGATTGGTTACGGCGAGGGTGATGTGGCGCCAAATCCCTTCTTCCCGCTGGTTACTGGAGCACGCTGGGTATACGAATCAGAAGACGAAATCATAACGGTAGAAGTGCTCGATGAAACCATGGAAATTAATGGCGTCAACTGCATCGTGGTTCGCGACCTGGTGGTCGAAAAGGATGGAGAAGACGACGACGCAACCCCGATCGAAGACACACTCGACTGGTACGCCCAGGACCAGGATGGAAATGTCTGGTATTTTGGTGAAATTGCCGTGAACTACGAAGAGGGTCAGATCACGGATATCGACGGTTCCTGGAAGACCGGTGAAGAAGGTGCGCGCCCGGGCATCCTGATGCCTGCGAACCCCGGGGTGGGCGATGTTTACCGGCAGGAGTGGTTGCTGGGCGACGCCGAGGATGTGGCTGAAGTGGTCAGTACAATAGCTGATCCGGAGCTTTCTGAGGACAATGCCGCGGTGGACTGTGGCGCCGGTTGCCTGCAGACGCTTGAATGGAATCCACTGGAGTCGGACTCTTATGAGTACAAGTACTACAAGCCCGGCGTAGGGTTGGTCCAGGAAGCGGGCCTGGATGATCCTGAAGACACCGTTGAACTGGTTGAATTCGAAATACCCGACGAATAGACCGGGTCTACAGAAGCATGAATGAGGCGGGGGTCACCCCGCCTTTTCCTTTTAAGCGGCCCTTTCGATAGACTGTGAGTTATCCCCATCAAGCAGACGGAAACCGCGATGAATTTTGAATATAGCGATAAGGTCAAAGACCTGGTTCGGCAGGTCCGGATATTCATGCAGGAACATGTTCTGCCCAATGAAGCCCTGTTTGAAGAGCAAATCAAGGCCAGCCCCTGGCAAACTCCGGCGATGGTCAATGAACTCAAGGAAAAAGCCCGGAATGCCGGGTTGTGGAACCTGTTCCTGCCGGTTGAGCATGGCGGCTACAGTGCCGGCCTGACCAACCTGGAATATGCGCCCCTGGCCGAGGAAATGGGCCGGGTCACCTGGGCGCCGGAAGTGTTCAATTGCTCTGCACCGGATACCGGCAACATGGAAGTGCTGGCCCAGTACGGCAGCCCGGAGCAACAGGCGCAGTGGCTTGAGCCCTTGCTGGCCGGTGAAATTCGTTCTGCCTTTGCCATGACCGAGCCGGAAGTGGCCTCCAGTGACGCGACCAATATCGAAACCTCGATGATCCGTGACGGTGATGAGTACGTGATCGACGGGCTGAAGTTCTATGCTTCCGGCGCCTGCCGCAAGGAATGCGAAATCCTGATCGTGATGGGTAAAACGGACCCGGAGAACAGCAACCGGTATATCCAGCAGTCCATGATCCTCGTGCCGATCGCCACACCCGGTGTGAACGTATCGCGTCCGATGCAGGTATTCGGCTACGATGACGCGCCGGACGGACATGGGGAAATTTTCTTCAAAGACGTGCGGGTGCCCGCCGGCAACCTGTTGCTGGGTGAGGGCCGTGGCTTCGAAATCGCCCAGGGCCGTCTCGGCCCGGGCCGGATACATCACTGCATGCGTTTAATTGGCGCCGCGCAGCGCGGTCTTGAACTGATGATGGAGCGCGCCAACATGCGCGTCGCGTTTGGCCGTCCGCTGATCAAACAGCAATCGGTTCGCGAGGACATCGCGCGTTCTGTTTGCCAGCTGGAACAAGCCCGGTTGCTGACGCTGAAGGCTGCCGACAAGATGGATCGGGAGGGTAACAAGGGGGCGCAGGACCTGATCGCGATGATCAAGATCGTTGCCCCCAACATGGCGCTGGATGTACTGGATCGTGCGATCCAGATCCATGGCGCGGTTGGTGTCAGTCAGGATACGCCGCTGGCGCACTTGTATGCCTATGCGCGGACCCTGCGGTTGGCGGACGGCCCGGACCAGGTTCATATGATGCAGTTGGGACGTAACCTGGCCAGGCAGTTTGCCGGCAGAACCTGACCGATGGATGCCGCAAAAATGGAACAGGCCGTAGGCGGCCGCTTACTGGAGTACCTGACAGCAAATCTGGAGGGATTCAAAGGCCCGGCTCGATTGCTAAAGTTTTCCGGTGGCCAGTCGAATCCCACCTTCAAGTTATGTGCCGCTTCGGGTAACTACGTTCTGCGGCGGCAGCCGCCCGGCAAGCTGCTGAAGTCGGCGCACGCGGTGGACCGGGAGTTCCGGGTGCTCAGCGCCCTTAATTCAAGCAGCGTACCCGTGCCCAGGGTCTATAAGCTGTGCGAATCAACCGAGGTCATCGGTTCGATGTTTTACATCATGGATTACTGTGACGGCCGCATTTTCTGGGACGCCGCGTTACCGCAACTGGATAGCAACGCAGAGCGCACGGCCATTTACAATGAAATGAACCGCGTACTGGCCGAACTCCACCAGGTCAGGCCGGACGCTATCGGGCTATCGGACTATGGCAAGCCGGGCAACTACTTCGAGCGGCAACTGGGCCGCTGGACCGCGCAATACCGGGCTTCTGAAACCCACGCGATCGCTGCGATGGAAGAGCTGATCGCCTGGCTGGAGAAAAACCAGCCGGCGGATGACGGCCGGGTTGCGCTGGTGCATGGCGATTACCGCATGGACAACCTGGTTTTTCATCCGCACAAACCTGAAATCATCGCGGTACTGGACTGGGAGCTTTCAACCCTGGGCCACCCCTTCGCCGACCTTGCTTACCAGTGCATGCAATTGAGAATGCCCTCGAAGGGCGGGCAGATTCCGGGTCTGGCCGGTATCGACCGTCGCTCGCTTGGCATTCCGGAAGAGGAAGCGTATGTGGCCGGCTATTGCCGGCGCATGAACATTGATGCCATCGGTAACTGGCCGTTCTACCTGTCCTTCAGCTTCTTCCGGCTGGCCGCCATCGTGCAGGGCGTCGCCAAACGGGCTGTGGATGGCAATGCGTCCAACGAAAAGGCGGCTGCACTTGGGAAATGGGTTGAGCCGCTGGCGCGGCAGGCGCTCGCTGTGATCGGGGAAGAGACTACTTAGCGTCCGCGCTGGCCAGGTTCTGCCCTACCGATACCGGGTAACCCAGGGAAACCCAACCCTGGATGCCTTCCCACAGCACAGCCGTGTTTTCGAAACCCCGATCCCGCAATTTTCGGTTCACGGATTCGGCGGCCGCCCGTGGACACTCGCAATACGACACGATCCAGGTGCCGTCGGTGGGCAGGTCTTTGGCCAGACCGTCGAAGTCATCGTAATAGTAGGGAATAGGGACCGAGCCTTCGATGTTGGCCATTTGCCACATCGAGGTGACGCGGGTATCCAGTATCACCATGCGGCGCTTTTCCTTCAGCGCCTTGTCCAGGTCGGCGGATTTCACATACAGGCCGTCCTGCAGATCGAATTCAGGTGCGGGAGCGTCCGGGTTGATGATGTAGCGATCGACCGTGGGCGGGCTACGCAGCGCGGGTGTTTCGACTTCCCAGCCGGTCGCACGGCTGCGGATAAAAGCCGTGACGGCATTGATTTCATCGGTGCTGAGCGTATCGCTGAACGCGGGCATGTCGGTGTCATCCCTGCCGTTTGTGATCGCGTAGCTGATGAACGCGTCTGTGGTCAGCGACAACATGGCGGGGTTACCGATGGCCGGGCCTATATCGCCCTCACCGTTGTCGCCGTGGCACACAGCACAGTTGTCGGCATAGAGTTCTCCACCGAGCGCGATATCCCCTGAAATCGGCTCCAGGGGTAAATCTATCGGCTCCACGCCGACCTGCTCTTTCAACCAGCGCAACAGCCGGTGCAGGTCATTGCGGTTCATCGGCCCGCCAATTTCATCCAGGTAGGCGCCCATCGGGGTACCGCGCCTGCCGTAGGCGACCGTCTCCAGCATATGCATGGGGTAGCCGGATTTCAGTAAAGACTCTGAACGCAACGAAGGCGCCTCATCATTGGCGTAACCTTCACGGTCCGCGCCATGGCAAAGCGCACAGTAGTTCTGGTAGTCAGCTGCCGCGGCGGCCGACTCTGCAGCGCCCATCGGCGGCATTTCCATTGCGCAGACTGCATGACTCAGCAGGGGTGCTATACACCAGGGCCATGCTACGGATGATAGTGCTGCGCATCATATGAATCCCTCGAAAACCAATAGGTATGACTATGCCAGAAAATAGCCTCAGGAGCCGCTGATCCGGTCAAGCGCTTCGTCAAGGTGGGCGACGGTCCGGTCAATGTTGTGCAGCTTGTCCAGCCCGAACAGGCCCAGCCTGAACGTCCTGAATCCTTCAGGTTCATCACACATCAAGGGCACGCCTGCGGCGATTTGCAGACCCTGTTGCATGAATTTGCTGCCGTTTTGCATTTCCGCGTCATCGGTGTAACTGACCACCACACCCGGGCGCCTGGAAACCCTCGGCGGCCACGCTTGCTAAAGCCCTGGCTCTCAAGCAATTCACGTACCCTGCGGCCCAGCTCAAGCTGTTCCTGCACGAACCTTCTCGAAACCGTAAGCTCCGGTTTCTTTCATCGTGTCGCGGAACGTCTTCGAGGGCATCGGTCGGCATGGTTGCATGGTAGGCATGGCCGCCATTCTCATAGGCCTGCATGATGTCCAGCCATTTGCGCAGGTCACAGGCAAAACTGGTGCTGGTGGTATCCGACGATGCGCTGCGCGGCTTCTTCGCTCAGCATGACCAGGGCGCTGCAGGGTGAGGCGCTCCAGCCTTTTTGCGGCGCACTGATCAGCATATCCACGCCACAGGCCTGCATATCGACCCATAGTTCACCGGATGCGATACAGTCGAGCACAAGCAGACCGCCAACCGAATGGACGGCATCCGCCACAGCGCGGACGTAATCATCGGGCAACAACATGCCGGCGGAGGTTTCTACATGCGGTGCAAAAACGACATCCGGTTTTTCCGTCTTGGATCGTCTGCAATCGACTTCCTCCACGGGAACCGGGGCAAAAGGAGCCTGCGGGCCGTCGCCGGTCGTCCGGGCTTTCAGCACGGTCGTTTCGGAATCGATACCGCCCATTTCGAGAATCTGCGACCAGCGGAAGCTGAAGAACCCGTTACGGATCACCAGGCATTTCTTGCCCGGTCGCAAACTGCCGTGCCACCGCCTCCATGCCGTACGTTCCGCCGCCGGGTACAACCACGACGGAATCTGCGTTGTAGACCGTCTTCAGGGTCGCCGAAATGTCGTTCATGACACGCTGAAACGTCCCGGACATGTGGTTCAGGGAGCGGTCGGTGAAGACAACGGAATATTCGAGCAGACCATCGGGGTCAACGTCGGGTAAGCAAGCCGGGCATTTTAATCGTCTCGTGTTGGAACTGGGGACATCAGAATATCACCTGCCTGTTAAAATGTGGTTTCGAATTCCGGATTTTATTGACTCATCACAAAAGGACAACAGTTCGATGAAATTTTACGATTGCCAGACGGCGCCCAGCCCACGCCGCGTGCGCATGTTCATTGCCGAAAAAGGAATCGAGATTCCGACGGTCCAGGTGGATCTTGCGCAGCGGCGAACAACTCGGTGAAGCGTTCCGCAAAATCAATCCGCGCTGCACGGTACCGGTGCTGGAACTGGACGACGGCACCTGCCTGACCGACACGCTGGCCATCTGTCATTACCTGGAGTCGCAGTTTCCGGAGCCTAACCTGATGGGCCGGGATGGCCGCGAGCAGGCGCTGGTCATGAACTGGCATGAGCAAATACTGACCGAAGGCTTCCTGGCGGGCGGCGAGGCTCTGCGCAATTTCGTCAAGGGATTTGAAAACCGTGCGCTGACCGGACCGAAGAGTTTCCAACAGATTCCGGAACTGGCCGAGCGCGGCCGTGAACGGCTGGAGCTGTTCATGCAGGTGCTTGATGAGCGGCTCGCGCAGTCACCCTATGTTGCGCTGGAGCGCTTCACGATGGCGGACATTGGCGCTTTTGTCTGTGCCGATTTCGCCAGCTGGGTGAAATTGCCGGTACGTGGAACGGTGGCCCAATATCAGGCGCTGGCACGACGAGATTTCGAAACGCCCCAGCGCATCGGTCTAGAGCCGGGATGAGCCATGAAGGCTGATTTTTGGCACGAACGGTGGGAAAAAGGGGAAATCGGCTTCCACCAGCACGATTTCAACCGCCACATGCAGGATTTCATCGAGCGGCTTGAAATCCGGCCCGGCGCGCATATCCTGGTGCCGCTGTGCGGCAAAAGCCTGGATATGTTGTGGCTGGCGAAGCCAGGGTTACCGGGTCACCGGTATCGAGACTCAGCCAGCTGGCCGCCTGCGGATTTTTCTGTCGAAAACGGGCTGGAGCTTCGAGATTGATGGCCGCTCCGGCAGGAAAATTTACCGCGGTGACAGGTGGAAATCCTCTGCCAGGATTTCTTTGACGGTTCAGAAAGCGGCTCTGCCGAGTGTCGACGCTGTCTACGACCGCGCGTCGCTGATCGCCCTGCCGCCGGACATGCGGCCGGCCTATGCCGCCCATCTTACCCGGCTGGTTGACCGGGGTGTCCGGTCCTTGCTGGTGACGCTCGAATACCCGCAGGACCAGATGTGCGGTCCGCCATTTTCCGTCTCCGCCGCAGAAGTGGCGACGTTGTTTTCCACGCGCTGGCAACATCGAGCCGTTGCACGCCGAAGACTGCCTGGCCAATGAGCCGCGCTTCCGGAAAAAGGGCCTGACCCGACTCGCACGAGCACGTCTGTATCCTGCAAAAAGGCAAAGTGCACTGCTTGAGCCGAAATGGAATAAAGGCCGTCCTGCTGCGTATAGGAAGTGAGACCATGAAGAGCATCGATATGCGACAGGAATTGGTAAACCTGGGTGGAGGCGCACACGCGCTGGCCATTCAAATTCTCGGCAACAGCCAGGATGCCGCCGATGCAGTGCACGATGCGTTCGCCACAGTACTGGCGCGCCCCGGGGCTTATGACCGGAAGAAGGGGCGTTCAAGCCCTGGTTCCTTCGCGTCGTCAGGAATCGCGCGATTGACCAGTTGCGCCGCCGCCGTCCGGTTGAGCCGGTGGATGCGCTGGTCGACGCCGGAGCGGTTCCGGAACAGGCCCTGGAGAATCCGGCAGCGCGATGAGGGCTTGCAACGGGCATTGGCAGAGCTCCCATCCGGCCAACGGGAAATCATCCTGCTGCGTGACTACCTCGACCTGTCATACGCTGAAATCGCCGACGTGCTCGATGTCGCTGCCGGTACCGTCATGTCACGGCTGCACCGCGCGCGCATGGCCCTGAAAGAAGTTTTGGAGAGCAATCATGAATGAGGCAGGCAGCACATGGCAGCGCCGAGGCGCATGTAAACGAACTGCTGTCGGGATACCTGGACGGCGAATTGACACAACAGAAACGGCAAATGGTGGGTCTGCACCTGGAAAATTGTGCAGCGTGTTCGGAAAACCTGGAAGGCCTGAGGGCACTGCGGGAACGGATGGGACAGGCCGAGCTCGGCAACAGCAACAAAGACGTTTGGAGAGAAATGATGGATGACACGATAGTAAAAGTATCACGCGGGATCGGCTGGTTGTTGCTTATTGGTGGCCTGCTGATCATCGCCGGTATTGCGGTGGTCGGGTTCCTTACCAGTTCATCCATTAGCGGTACCTGAAAAACTGCTGATCAGTGCCGTCTACATTGGCTTGGGAGCACTTTTTGTTTCCGTTCTGCGGCAGCGGCTGATTGAGCGCAAGACCGACAAATACAAAGACGTGGAGATTTGAGCATGATCATCGTAACCAGTGAAACCATAGCAAATAAGCGAATCGTGAAAACCCTGGGCCTGGTGCGTGGCAACACGGTCAGGGCGCGGCATATCGGCAAAGACATCATGGCCGGTTTTCGTAACATCGTGGGCGGCGAGGTACATGAGTACGCAAAACTGATTGCCGAAAGCCGCGAGCAGACGCTGGACCGGATGATTGCCGAGGCTCAGTCCCTTGGCGCCAATGCCATCATCGCCACGCGTTTTACGACCTCGGTCATGATGGGCGGTGCGGCCGAGTTGCTGGCGGTGGGTACCGCTGTGATCATCGAAGACGATAGCCTAGTGTAGAGCTACTCTCAGCCCTTAAGTGATCGCGGCCGGGTCAGGCTGACCAGTCGGGCAAGTTGGCCTTCCAGGTCTTTCCAGCTCGAGAGGATCTCCAGGTGAGCGACGGTGCCGGTGGGCATCAGCTTATGATCGGGCGGCATGGGTACTGCGTCTGCACTCAAATTCTGTAGCAGGATTTCCAACCCGGGGTTATGGCCGGCAATCATCACGCGACGAGACTTGGGTGGACATTCATTCAAGACGTTGAGCAGTGCGCCGGACGAAGCGTGGTAGATTCTGTCGTCCCAATGGATGTCCCCGGGCACGATATCCATCTGCGCACAAACCCCAATGACCGTTTGTTTGGCACGCTCGGCCGGTGAGCTGACCACGTAATCGGGCACCAGACCCTGTTCTTTCAGGAAGCGTCCCACACGGGGTACGTCCTTACGGCCCCGCTTGGCAAGAGGCCGGTCAAAATCAGTGCGTGCGCCGGAATCCCAGTCCGACTTCGCGTGGCGCAGTATCAATAATTCTCTGGTCATAGTGAGTGATGATATACCGATCGAAGGTAAAATCCAGAATATTGCCTGCCTTCATTTAAGGAAAATCTTACATTGATAGAACGTCTTTTTAGCTGACAACGGTTATTGTGAGTCCATGACGGCCTGGAAATACAACAATCTCGGCTTCAGGATGTTTTTCGCCCTGGCGATTATTGTGCATGCCGTTCTTATCCTGGTGCCGGTAACAAAAAGGATGGTTGCAACGGTCAACGAGCAACCAAGCGTCCAGGTTCAGTTGATATCGCCCGCCCCAACAGTCGAAGCGAAGCAACCGCCGGAACCGCAAGTGGAGTGGCCAAAGCTCAATATTCCGGTGCTTGAAGAACTGCCCCCCTTCCCGATTGCCGAACCGCCGGTTCGGGTGCAGGCAGTCGTACAGCAAACACCTGAACGGAACCGTGCACGTATGCTCTCAAGCCAGTTCGATTACAAAGATACCAGGCGAAATTTCCTGTCTGGTCCAGTGGAGAAGACAGACGACTCGCCGGACTTTTACATTCGCCAGCGCACATCACTCGAGATGGCGCTGAATCAACCCTCGTTGCAGTTGCCGTTTGAAGATAGCCGGATCTACCTGGTTGATAGCTATGACGCTGGCTTCATGGGAGGAATGGATAGGTTCTGGGACACGGTTTCCGTGCCGTTTGGTTTTACCACGAAGAACAACACCCGCGTGCAATGCGTCTGGGTATTGGTTATCGCCGGTTGTGGCTGGGGCCATAAGACCTTGTTTTACCGGTCAGCCCGGCACCGCGAGGAGCCAAAAGAACAGCCGGTAAAAAAATCTGAGTTTAATCAACCCGCGCTAGTGACCGTCGGAAGGTAACGGGTTCTGAAGCTCGGCAATAATTCCGTCGAGCGCTCCTTCGGCATCGCCCCTGCTTTCCATCCCAAACCAACGCAGAATCGCGGTTTCGTGCCTGATCATGGACTCAAGGATCTCGCGCAGGCATTCAGGGTAATCAATCGTGGTCATTTTAGACTCCTGTCACGAATTATTTAAGGTCGTCTCGAGTCACATTACCGCCCGAATCAACGAAGAAGGCATAAGCCTCCTTGATATTCGAGTTAGCCGACTCGGTCGCTACCAGCACACGCTCGCCGTCTGTTCGTACCCTGACCGCTCCAAAAACCAGTCGTTCGTGGGCGAAAAAGAAGGGCTTACGATCGCCGGCGGGGAGATCTTCAAGGCCGCCACCATCGGCCGGGCAATGCTGTTCGGGTGCAATACCACCTCGGTATGTAAAGAACGCTGCAAGCTCAGTCACAAAAACCAGGGGTTCGGGACCGCGTGAAGCCCGTCCCAGCGCTGCCATCAAATTGGCTCGCGGATGTACGTAGTCTTTCGACGCCCTTTCGTCACCGGATGAAACGACGGAGACTACCGGATTCACTTTATCCAGAAACGCCTGTTCAAACTCGTGCGAACCGTGATGGGGGACTTTCAAAATCTCAGCGCGTAGCGTCAGGTCAGGCATTGATTCCAGGTGCTCACGAAGGTGCTCTTCGGCATGCGTGTTCAGATCACCGCCGAGTAAGAAATGAACGTTGCCATGCCGCATCTGAAGAACTACCGAGTGGCCGTTGATGGTGTGACCCGCGCTTGATCCGAAAAATCGCAGTCCCGGACTACCATTGACGTCCTCAGTGACAGGACCAAGCACCTTGATGTCGACACCCGGGCGAAAGTCATCAAATGCATCATGATCACCGGTCTCAAGACGACGCAGGTCGGTTGTCGCTGTGGTCAGTTCGGGCAGCGCGTTTACCCAGTTGGTGAAAGGCCCGTTCATCAGGGGTGCGTTGCGCGGGTCGCCCCAAAGATCCGTCACAAAGCGGGTCCGACCAATTTTTACCGTGGCGCCGAACATTTCTCTGTCCGGCCGGGATTTCCTTTCGCCATTGACCATCTTTGAACTGGGCAGTTTTACCAGGCCATTATGAAAGTAACGAATGACGTTCGAGTGGATCCGCTTTCGGGTCCTGGTCTCGCTCGCCGCGTCGGCCAGCTTGACCAGGCCGCTGAAGTGATCGGCGTCGCCATGGGTGATCACCAGGGCGTCGATGTTGAGTGGCTTTAGCGCAGTAGTTCCTGGAAACATCGAGGCAAGAATCCGTGCAAGGAATACCTCCTCGCCGCCGTCCACGACAATGAGTTTTCGATCGGGCGTTCTGATCAGCGTTGCATCACCCTGTTGAACATCGACAAAGGTTACTTCTAGAAGGTGCTTACCGGCGCCCGACCGTACCTTGAGGGGAAGAAATTTGCCGGTCTTTTTCTTCTTCTTGATGTAGCCGTCCTGGAATTTACCCAGACCGTAGTTGTAGATGCGAACGTCAACCCTGCCCACCGTGTCATCGGACAGCTGGCCCGGCGTTGGCATCTCAACTTCGTCTCCCCAGTAAAGGACGCGGATCAACTTATTTTTCTCGGTCTTGTTTTTCCACTTGTCGAAACGGTCTCCATAGACCTTGACCAGGTCATGGTCGAGAATTTTCTTGGTCATTTCGTAACTCCTTAAGTGTTCAGGTAATTAACTGCGCGCCAGCGAAGGAAAGTGCTTTTCAATTTCAACGTACATGCGGTCCGCAATCGCTTTGAAACCATTTTTGTCGGGGTGTATTTCATTCTGCCAGTCACTCTTGCCGAGAAGGGTGCCTCGTGTATCGACCACAATGAACCCTGGACGCGCCTCGGCAATTTTCAGTGATTCGACCGCCATCATGTCCATTAGCTCCCGGATAACCCGGGTTTGCATTTCATCAGGAATGTTGACGTCATCCATGAATCGCTTCATCCAGCCTTTTGTGCTGATCAGGCCTTTAAGAAAACTGGCGCCTTGCAGTGAAGAAAATGGATAGTCGTAGGTATGTGTCATCACCAGGGTCGAAGGAGAATAGTGATCTTTAATGTCGAGGAGTTCCTGGTAGGCAAGCCCGATCTGCTTGATCTTTCGCCTGAGGCGCCTGATGCGAAGACACTGCCGGGGCTTGAAACCTGACTGGAAAGGCCGGATAAAACGTTCAAAATCGTCACTGCCGACGATATCGTTACCCCCGCCACTGAACAGAAGCAAATCGATAGGTTTTCTGTTTTTAGCCTTTTCATGCCAACGCATATGATCGATAAGCTGGTGTTTCTGCTTGCCCGAAACCAAGTCGACCGCTTCATCGCCATTGGACGCCATGGAATAGAAGTTAGCCTTGCCTTTGGACCAGTTTGAAATCCGATAAATGAGGTTAGGGGGTTTGCCAACAAGAGATTTCGCGGGGTAGGCAAACCACGAATCCCCTTCTGCCAGAATCGTCACGCGTCTGGGGTACCAGTTACGCATGTTGATGAATTCTTTCTTGTTAGCTGCTATCCGGTGGCGGCGCAGGTTTCTTTTTCGGTGTTCTAGACTGGTGCCTGGCATATCAGAATCCGTCTTGGGCTACTTAATAGAATGTAGCAGATTCGAACAGGATGACAGCCTCCTTTGTCACCGCTCGAGGATACGGGTCAGCACCGGTAATGTTCGCCCACAACTGCAACGGTCACCCATTTCCGCATCATTACCCGTGTCGTAACGGATCAACGGGGTTTGATAATTGCGAAGCGGGGTCACTACAATGCGTCCGATCTGACCGGCATGGCAAGGCTGATCGTCTTCGTCCAGGACCTCCACGTGGATACATTCAGATTGGATGTGCAGGTTGTTATTGTCCGGGCACTGAAGAGCAATAACACCGATTTCCTTCACAAAATACTCATGAATGATCGGCACATTCCAGGCTTTCTCGGCCAATTCGCGAAGTTCCGGATCGAGATATTCACTTCGACAATGAACCAGGCGAAGATTTCGAGGTTTAATCCCCCGGGAAACGGTAAGCTCGACAAAAGACTGCAGGATGCCAGGCAACGTTCCGAGGTAATTCGGCGCAATTCGAATAAATTCTTCGAACAGATCTTCAACAGGCCGGTCAACGGAAAGAGCGCTTGAGGGGCCTGACCAGGGTAAAACCGACCAGTGATCATCGGCGTTTTTCTGTTGCTTGAAAGAATTACAGATATCCAGATTGACCAATGAAACATCCATCTCGTGCCAGTCCTGGCTGCGTAACGCCAGGGCTTGGTTCCAAGTATCCAGCAGGCCTGAAGCCAGAATCGTGATGGGTGGTCCGGTGAATTTTGAATGGCGGATCATGCGTGGCTTGCCGTGGCCTGGCAGTGGTTTTCGGATGATTATTTTCTGGCCGTATTTCTGTAAATCCGTGTAGCTCAAAATGGGGATGTATGCCAAATGTTGTTCATACAATCCACGTTCCGGCAACTTGTCCAGAAATTTCAGGCTATCGCGGTAAAAAGGTGCATGTTTTCCGGCAAATCGAAGCAGGTTTTCAATCTGCTCGATCTGAAAGTCCTGAAAAATCCCGGGTGTCATCCATTGGGTGAACAAAAGCTGTGCGTGCAAAGCGTGAACATTGCTTACTCCCATGTTTGGTAATTCTGGCCAGGACTTAAATCCCGGTCGAATAAACCCCCCGGCGGATTGGGGTTGAGCGTCGTTCGAATGCGAAGATCTCATGTTCGGTGTATTGTCCGGAGTTGCTGGCATGATGCTCTGCTTACCTATCAATTTCCGCACCGGGAAGGTCGGATTTAAACTCTTCAAATTTGCCATTGGCTGCACGCGGAATATCATCTACTTCAATAATGTTTACGTTAAAGGGGTAATGTAGTTTTTTCCGTAAGATAGCCTGCACTTCATCCCGCTCCTCATCCGAGAATGGACGGGCGGCAACAATTCTCAGGTCAATATCTTCGAGGGTTTTCTGGTGGGCCTGAAACTGAAGAATGTGTCCAAATTTTATCAAATTCTCCCGTATCTCCGGGAAAAAGCGTTCGCCATTTTTCAGGACGCACAAATTTCGATGACGTCCTAAAATACGGTTCAATACGGGAAGGGTTCGCCCACAGGTGCAGGTTTTCCCAACCTCGGCATAATCACCGATTTCGTAGCGAATCAGGGGTGAGGCGAAGTTATGCAAAGGGGTTACCACTACCCTGTCCTGTTTCGCCGGTCTGGCAGGGTCTGCCATTATCATCCAAAATTTCGATCAGGACATTCTCGACCTGAACATGCTGACTTTCATTATCCGGGCACTGGATGGACATTGTGCCGATCTCATTGGCGGAATAACAGGTCGAAAACCGGAATACTCCAGACTTCGCGCAGAGTTTGCCGGGTATTCGCTGAAAGCGCTTCTCCAAATGATCTCGCGGCGACCAGGTTGCGCGGCAGTATTCCAGTTTTACGGCTGGTTTCGGCCAAAAGTAACAGGGTATACGGGTGCGATTGCACAAAAACCGGATCTTCGGCGATAAATTGCTCGAACAATTCGCTGATCGGTAAATTGATATCGAGACGAGGCAGAGGGACCGGACCACGGTAACGACGACCACCTGGGGTTTTTCGGCTCGGTTCCGGGCTCAAAAGCCGTGCGGATATCAACATTTTTTCGCGTTATGTCAAAGCGATGCCAATACTGTGTACGCAGGTCAAGTGCCCTGGTGATGAGCTGCGTGAGACCGGTGGTGGTGATTTCTATGGGTTTTCCGGTTGAACCGGAAGATCGGAGATATCCAATCCCGCCATGTTCGGGGGGCACTCTGGTGGAACGCAACGCCGTTGAGTTGGTTTGAACGTCTGATCTCGTCAGGATGGGGATTCTGGAGAAAAACGCCTCGTCGAGATCACCGTTCGGAATGTGCTCAATCCCGGCCAATTTGTCGCGATACCAGGGCACGGTCTCGTAAGCATGCCGCAATACCCGCTCAATCTGCCGCAACTGAAGGCTTTTTTGCTGGCCTGACGGCATCTTTTCGATAAAGTGCATTTGCGAAAAAATGCTCATGGCTTGCGAGGTCGTGGGTAGGGGTAGGGAGGGCCAATGATCTGGCAACGGCCCGACTGGCACCGGTGTTTTCGCTGCCGCTGCTTTGCGGCGGGTACCGGAGGATTTCTTGCCGGTTGGTTTGTATCGGTTCTTAACCCGTTTTGCCATGGTTACAACACACCGTTTTTGGGATCATTGAGGTCCGGGCGATTTGCCGAATAGCAGTGTGCGTGTGATTTTATCGGTTTGTCGGAATGATGCCAATGGATTGCAAAAAAGGAAACCCCGCACAAGGCGGGGTTTCTGTTGGTGTTCAGCTAGTCAGTGGATGATATGAGGTGAGAGCCTTACATCATGCCGCTGAACTAAAATTGAAAGCCTGACGTCACTCGGCTGAAGCTCCGGGTTCTGAAGCGGGTATCGCGAACAGTTTTACAATCGGTAAGTCGACTATGGGCGTATGACCCCAGGTCGTAACCGAGAAGTCAGACGGCGTGTAGTTAAATGTACCGTTGTCCGCGTCGGTAAAATCAAACACGGCCGTTCCGCCAGCCTCGCGAATCACGCTGTCAGGGTCAAACACGCCGTATTCCATACCAACCGGCGATATTAACGCTATTTCCACCCTGTCCTCGGACGGAATTCCACTGCCAACCATGAAAATGGGGTTTCCAAGCGTGTCATACGTATACCAGTAGACGACCGCGAGCGGTGATCCGTCGAATGTTTCGCCAAACTCCATGGAAAACCCGTGCCCGTCCTGGCCGGCGTTGTACCAGGAACCGGAATATTCCAGGCCAACGACTGTGTCTTCCGGAGCCGCGACGCCGTTCACTTCGGTAAACCCGTTGTTGTATATCCGGATGTAATCAACGAGCATTTCAGCCGGCAAGCCTGCGGTAATCTGCTCGCTACTCAGTAATCCTGTGTAAGTACCACCGACCGCCACGTTCAGGATGGCGAAATGCGGTTCATGAAACTCGGTGCAGTCAGTGCAGGAATCAGGCTGAATATTGAACGCCCATATTCTTTCACCATCAAGATAGGTGGCCACAAAGTCCGGGGTCCATTCCATTCTGAAAATGTGGAATCCGTCATCAAGATCCGACGGAGCGACAAGCGTCGATCCGAATTCAGCGTGGGAGCCGTCGTTTTCCCAATGCGCGGTCGAGCCTACAGATCGGTTAATGGTCCCCCCGGAAATCGCCGCAGCATTTCCCATTTCCATGACGTCCAGCTCACCACAGGAGGGCCAGCCGACCTGGCTGAAATTATTACCCAGCGTCCAGAATGCAGGCCATAAACCATCGGCCAGGTCAGGAACCTTGATGCGGGCTTCAATGGTTGCGTACTTGAAGATCAGCTTGTCTTCCGTCTTCACCCGGGCCGAAGTGAAGCCGCGGCCATTTGGCCCGAAATCGACTTCCCGGACGGAGATCACCAGGTTTCCGTTCTCGATCCGGACGTTTTCCGGGTCGCTGGTGTAGTCCTGAAGCTCCTGATTTCCCCAACCGTTTGAGCCCAGGTCGTAGGACCAGACCTCCGGATCCAGGCTGGTTCCGGTATCAAACTCGTCGCTCCACATCAATTGTGCAAAGGCGGGATTTGCAGCAAAAGTGAGCAGTCCGGTCAGTACAAAATAGTTAAATAATTTTGGCATCTTGTCTTTCCTTGTGTCCGCCCTTATTGGGGCATGCTGAAGTTTTCGTCTGCCGGAACCCGGAACAACTGGGTCAAGGGAAGATCTTCGATCGCGCCCACGTGGCCCCATTCACTGGTCGAAAACGCGGAAGGCATGTAACTGAAGGTCGCATTTTTACTGTCAGCAAAGATGAACACCGCCGTGCCGCCAGCCGGGCGTTCGACGGTGTCGGGATCAAATTCGCCGAAGACCATACCGATCGGTGATGTGAACGGAATCTCAACCCGCTGACCGTCCGGAGGTGCAGCACCGACCATGAAAATCGGATTGCCCAGGCTGTCGTATGTGTACCAGTAAACGACGGCCAACGGGGTACCATCCGCCTGTTGACCGAATTCAATCGAAAAGCCATGGCCATCCTGACTAGCGTTGTACCACGAGCCAGAGTGCGCGGGACCAATCGGAACGGGACCATCCTCAGCTGATTGAACCAGTACGTTGTCATAAAGCGCTGCGGCTGTAGCCCACCCCTGGCCGAGATTGGTGGAGTGATCGTTGTAGAAACCGAACTGCAGCAGTTCGCCGATGTAGTCTTCAGGGATAGTGAACTGGATTTCCTGAGCCGCCGTAGTCACGTCCTCGGGAGTGGTGGCAACCGGGGGCATGGTGATGAGCTGCTCAAATATGAGCTCGTCATAACTGAAGTTACTTTGTAGCAGAACTTTCACAAACGCGGCAGTGACTTCACCGTTTGCGGGTGCGCCGGTGCGGTCCTGTGCAACGTCAAATGAAAATCTGAAGGTGCCTGCCTCTTCAATCACTTTCTCCTGGAAAATCAACGTTCGCTTGCAACGCCCCTCGCCCGGGTTGTAGAACTGGTCACCGTATACCCGCAACATACTATTCAATACGACCGGGGCGCCTTCATCATTCGGCCAGGCAGGAACTTCAAGCCCGGCGCGGAAATAGGAATCACCCTGGCCGACATCAGCGCTGGCAGTCCAGTAGTTACGGTTCTCCTGTTGGTAATCGCTGCTGTCGCCATCATCGGCGGGCCCAAACCCGGATTCAGATTCGCCTTCACAGGTATTGCCGGCAAAAGTCTGGTTAAACCAGGTCCAGTTGTTTCCGATGAGTGCCTGGTCTCTTACGCGGTCCTCGAAATCGTCACCGAACAGCGACTGGGCTGAAACCTGTGTGGTGTACCCGCCCAGGATCAGTAACGCGCTGAGGATTTTGGTTAGATGTTTAAAAGAGATAATCACATTGCAGTCCTTCATGTGGTGCCAGTCAAATTCTAATTTAAAGAATTTTTAATCACAGAAGTATATTTACGAAGCGGTGAATATTCTGTGAAGTGCTTGCGAAAAAACAAGAAAAACCCCGCCTTGTGCGGGGTTTTTCCTGGTACTCAACGAGTGAGCGGATGATGTAAGGCAGCTGCCCTACATCATGCCACCCATACCGCCCATACCACCCATGTCACCGCCAGGCATCGGCGCTTCTTCCTTCGGAAGTTCGGCAACCATGGCTTCGGTGGTGATCATCAGGCCGGCGACCGAAGAAGCGTTCTGCAGAGCAGAACGCACGACCTTGGTCGGATCCAGGATGCCCGCTTCGATCATGTCGGCGTACTCGCCGGTAGCGGCGTTGTAACCGAAGTTGCCTTTGCCGTCGCGAACCTTGTTCAGAACGACAGAGCCTTCTTCACCGGCATTGGTGACGATCTGGCGCAGCGGTTCCTGCATGGCGCGCATGGCAATGGCGATACCCACGTTCTGGTCTTCGTTGTCGCCTTTGACCTTGGCGACCGCGGCCAGGGCGCGAACCAGCGCAACACCACCACCCGGTACCACGCCTTCTTCAACGGCGGCGCGGGTTGCGTGCAGTGCGTCTTCAACGCGGGCTTTCTTCTCTTTCATTTCCACTTCGGTGGCAGCACCAACCTTGATCACGGCAACACCGCCGGCCAGCTTGGCCACGCGTTCCTGCAGTTTTTCACGGTCGTAGTCAGAGGTGGACTCTTCGATCTGGGCGCGGATCTGGTTGACCCGGCCTTCGATCTGTGGAGACTCGCCGGCGCCATCAATGATGGTGGTGTTTTCCTTGGTGATGCTGATCTTCTTGGCAGAACCCAGATCGTCCAGCGTGGCTTTTTCCAGGCTCAGGCCGACTTCCTCGGAAATCACGGTGCCGCCGGTCAGGATAGCGATGTCTTCCAGCATGGCTTTGCGACGATCGCCGAAACCAGGCGCCTTGACGGCAGCAACCTTGACGATGCCGCGCATGGTGTTGACCACCAGGGTGGCCAGGGCTTCGCCTTCGACGTCTTCGGCGATGATCAGCAGTGAGCGGCCGGACTTGGCAACGCCTTCCAGCACCGGCAGCATGTCACGAACGTTGCTGATCTTTCTTGTCGTGCAGCAGGATGTAAGGCTCTTCCAGCTCAACGCTCATGGTCTGCTGGTTGTTGATGAAGTAGGGCGACAGGTAACCGCGGTCGAACTGCATGCCTTCAACCACGTCCAGCTCGTTGGCCAGGCCGGAAGCATCTTCAACGGTGATCACGCCTTCTTTGCCGACCTTGTCCATGGCTTCGGCGATGATGCTCGCCCACTTCGGTGTCGGAGTTGGCGGAGATGGAGCCGACCTGGGCAATCGCTGCGTTGGTGGTGCAGGGGGTGGACTGGCCTTTCAGGGACTCGGTTGCGGCAATGACGGCCTTGTCGATACCGCGCTTCAGATCCATCGGGTTCATGCCGGCGGCAACGGCTTTCATGCCTTCGCGCAGCATGGCCTGGGCCAGCACGGTAGCGGTGGTGGTGCCGTCACCGGCAACGTCGGAAGTCTTGGAAGCAACTTCCTTGACCATCTGTGCGCCCATGTTCTCGAACTTGTTTTCCAGTTCGATTTCCTTGGCGACGGAAACGCCGTCCTTGGTCACGGTCGGTGCGCCGAAGGCTTTGTCCAGAACTACGTTGCGGCCCTTGGGGCCCAGCGTTACCTTGACCGCGTCGGCCAGGATGTTAACGCCGTTGATCATCTTGCCGCGGGCGTCTTCACCAAATCGTACGTCTTTTGCACTCATTGTTTATTCCTCAATTGCAAATTCAGATTATCGGGAGGCTGTTCAGCCTTCGATGATGGCCATGATGTCGTCTTCGCGCATGACGAGCAGTTCTTCGCCATCCACTTTGACTTCAGTGCCTGCATATTTACCGAACAGAACGGTGTCGCCGGTTTTCACATCCAGCCCACGCTGTTCGCCATTGTCGAGTACCTTGCCGTTACCCACGGCCAGGACTTCGCCACGAATGGGTTTTTCGGCCGCGTTGTCAGGAATCACGATTCCACCGGCGGACAGCTTTTCTTCCTCTACGCGTTTTACGATGACGCGATCATGCAAAGGACGAAGTTTCATTTCAGAATCTCCTAAAATATTACAAGTTGTTTGAATGGTTAAGCGGGTGGGCCATGCCCGTCCTGCAACAATTAATGTCTGCAACCCGGCATATACGCCTTATATTACAGCCTGTCGCGCCAAATGGGGTTGGCGAATTTTCATTTCAAGGCGTAGGCGCATAATGAGGTATAAATTTGCTCCGGTGGAGTTCGCGGGATCCTGTAGAATTCGCGCCCTGATGTCGTCCCCGCCATTCAACTCAACGACCAGCAAGAAGCCGCCGTTCAGTATACTGCAGGGCCCCTTGCTGGTCGTGGCTGGCGCCGGTAGCGGCAAGACACGCGTCATCATCGAAAAAATCGTCTACCTGGTCCAGGAGCAGGGGATTGCCGGCTGCCCGCATCGCTGCGATAACCTTTACCAACAAGGCGGCCCGCGAGATGAAGGAGCGCCTGGGCAAGCGGCTGGGCAAGGAAAAAGCGGCTGAAATCACGGTTTCGACTTTTCATTCCCTGGGCTGGAAAATTCTGCGTGACGCACCACGAACTGTTGGGCTATCGGCCCGGCATCAGCATTCTTGATGAGACCGACAGCCAGACCGTGGTTCGGGACCTGCTGCCGGAAGGTACCTCACCGGAACGGGTCAAGCTGGCCCGGGCACAGGTTTCGCGATGGAAAAACCGTGCGCTGGCGGCTGGTGACATAGACACTGAGTTCAACAGCGAGCGGTGAAGCAGCCATCTGGGGCCTTTACCAGCGTTACGAGGAACATCTGCGCAATCTCAATGCCGTGGATTTCGATGACCTGATCCTGCAGCCGCTGCGGGCGCTTGCGGGATGAAGAAACCCGTCTGAAGTGGCAGCAGCAAATCCGCTACCTGCTGGTGGATGAGTACCAGGACACCAATGAAACCCAGTACCAGATGCTGCGCCTGCTGGCCGGGCCGGAAGGGCGCCTGACGGCGGTAGGTGATGATGATCAGTCGATCTACGGGTGGCGCGGTGCACAGCCGGAAAACCTGCAGCAACTGGCCGCAGGACTTTCCACAGACTGCACATCGTCAAGCTGGAACAGAATTACCGGTCCTGCGGCACGGTGCTGAAAGCCGCCAACGCACTGATCGCCAATAATCCGCACGATATTGAAAAACGGTTGTGGAGCGCTTTGCACGAAGGCGACCCCATTCGCGTCATTCCCTGCGAAAATGAGCTGGAAGAGGCGGGCATGATCGCCGCTGAGATCCTGCACCGGCAGTACACGACCCGCGCCCAGTGGGGTGATTTCGCGGTGCTGTATCGTGGCAACCACCAGTCCCGGGTGCTGGAGCAGGCCTTGCGTGAACAGCAGATTCCGTACCACCTTTCCGGCGGCACCTCTTTTTTCGAGCGCACCGAGATCAAGGACCTGATGTGCTACCTGCGCCTGGCGATCAACCCGGATGACAATACGGCGTTTCTGCGCATCGTGAACACGCCGCGGCGGGATATCGGGGTGACCTCCAGCGGGCATCATCGCCCAGCACGCCGGATTGAAACACATCAGCCTGTTTGAGGCGGCCCAGCAGCCCGGACTTCAGGGCGGCCTGAAGCCGCGCACAGCCGAAAGCCTGCGCCAGTTCTGCCGGCTGATCATTGAGACCGGTGACCGGGGCGAGCGCGCCAACCCGATCGATGCGGCCGCTGATCTGGTCAAGGACATCGGCTACGAGCAGTGGATCCGCGACCAGTCCGACAACCCGGTGCTGACCGAGCGGCGGATTGAGAACACGCGTGAATTACTGGCCTGGTTGATCGCGTCTGCATGACGACCGTCCGGCAGACGGCCTGGTTGACCTGATGGGCCGGCTGTCCTTGCTGACCAGCCTGGACCAGGACAAGGAGCCGGACCAGGAAGTGCGGTTGATGACGCTGCATGGCTCCAAGGGGCTGGAGTTTCCGCACGTGTTCATGGCGGGTGTCGAAGAAGAGTTGCTGCCACACCGCAACAGCCTGGAAGAAAACGGTGAAGAGGAGGAGCGCAGGCTCATGTATGTCGGGCTGACCCGGGCCAGGGAGTCGCTGACCCTGAGTTACGCCCGTCACCGCCGCCGTTATGGCGAGATAGATCAACTGCGAGCCCAGCCGGTTTCTGGACGAACTTCCGCCCGAACTGGTCGAGTGGCGACGGAAAGGAACATTGAGCGCGACCATGAACGCTCGAAAGAGCGGGCCAGCACTCACCTGGACAAGTTGCGCGAGATGTTCAGCTAACCATTGTGGTTTGCCTGTTGGCCGAGCTGGCGGTTTACCGTTCCAGGGCCGAGGCACACTGAATACAGAAAAGAGCCGTCGGGTCCGCTTCCAGCCGTCCCGCCGCAATTTCCTCTCCGCACTCCCCGCAGTATCCGTATTCATCAGTCTCTATACGCTGCAGAGCCGCTTCGATCTGCAACAGCTTCTGGCGTCGCATCCGGCCGGTTTCTTTCGACATCGCCTGTGCCTGCATCGCGTCCATCCGGGACAAACGGCCGACACGGGACTGGTCCAGCTCAACCGGTCTGCTCCGCCTGGTCGCCGGTTTCCTGCGCCCGGAACAGGGTCTTTTTTAGCGCCAGCAGGCTGTTTTTGATAGTGTGTTGGGTTCATCTCCATCACATCTTACTGCAATCGCCTTGTAACCTTTTTGCCCGGGCTGCGTTTATGCTGATGAGATGAGCAGAGAATTCCGTCAGATGGGTTGATGAATACCAGAACCAGGCATGGACGCTGGCCCGGTACATCCTCAAGGATGCGGCGGAGGCGGAAGACGCCTGCCAGGAGGCTTTTGTGAAGCTCTGGAACCACCAGGACTCGATCGATCCGGAAAAGATCAGGCCCTGGCTGATGAGGGTGACCCGCAACGGCTGCCTGGACCGGTTGCGGCGCAGGCATCCGACGGAAGAACTGCAGGAATGGCATGAGCCGGATGTGACGCCGGGACCGATGCAGGGCATGCACCAGACAGGAGTTGGGCGCCCGGCTGAAGCACACCATCAACGGGCTGAAAGAGCCGTACCGATCGCTGGTCGTGCTGCGGGACATACACCAACACAGCTACGAGGAAGTCGCGGCGGTACTGGAACTGAACATGCCGCAGGTAAAAACCTACCTGCACCGGGCAAGAAAACAGTTGCGTGAGCAGCTGGCAGAGGTAAGACCATGAACAAAGACGATAAATGAGCTGAAGCGGAACTCGATGTGCTGATGGAGCAACTCACCATTGAGAAAGCCCCTGCCAGCCTGACCCGCCGGCTGAAGCGCATTCCACGGGAAGAGCGCGGCAGGGCCGGATTCTGGTCCTGGCTATTTCCGGACCCGTTTCCGCGCTGGGCGATGGCGCCTGCATTCGCAGCCGTTCCGCTGCTGGTGCTGGCAGTCGTGCTGATGCAGCCACGGCAACCCTCGCCGGCCGAAGTCGAGCAGGCACGACAAGACCTGGCCGTAGCCTTTGCCTACATGGACAAGGTGGGATTACGCACCGGCAGTGAAATCAAATCGGTCCTCGGCGGTGAACTGCGCCGGGGCGTTAAAGACCCACTTTCAGAACACATGCCCTTTACCGAACAATCCCTCAAGGAGGAAACCACATGAAATATTCAGTCATTAACAAGATGCTGACGCTGTGCGTTACGGCATTGATCAGTTTGCCGGCGATGGCCCAGGAAGACGCCCTGAAAGACTTTCCAGGCTACGTGGATTTTGGCGAGCTTTCCGCAGTTTTTGGTGAGCCCACCGTGCAAATTTCCGTTGGTGAATCACTGCTCGGCCTGGTCGGCTCTCTCAGCGCCAGCGAAGACCCGGAAGCCGCCGAGTTGTTCAAGCGCCTCAACGGTGTCCGCGTCAACGTGTTTGAGACCGAGGCGATGGCCGATGGCGCCGTGACCTGGTCAAGGATGTTTCGGCAAATCTGAGCGATCGGGGCTGGGAGTCCGTGGTCACGGTCAATTCGGACGAAGAGCAGGTGCGGATTTTCATGATGATCAACGACAACCGGGTCGAAGGAATTACCGTGATGGCGGTCGAAGAAACCGAGGCCGTATTCGTCAATGTCATCGGCAGCATCGATCCGGAAGAGCTGGGCAAGGTAATGGAGAATTTCGACATAGACCTCGATGGCGCCGACTATGAATCATCCGAATAGCCGCCACGCGTGGGTTTGCTTCCACGCCTGCTGTGTTTGACCGGTATCTCTCTTCTACTGTCAGCCTGTGGACTGACGGCGCCGAGGAGCAGCGAGGGTTTTGCCGACCTGGAGTCGCTGGGGATCCGGGACACGGACTCGGTGATGACCCTGTCGCTGGGTCCATCCGTGTTGCGCTTTGCGGCCAGCCATATCGACGATGAGCCGGAAACGCGCGAATTGCTCAAAAGCCTGGATGGTATTCGCATCCGGATTTACGAGATCGACGGTGACGCCGGCCGGGTGGCCAGGCGGATCGAAGACATGAGCCGGCACCTGCAGGAGGACGGCTGGGAGCCGGTGATGCTGGTGCGGCAGGAAAACGAGACAACCCACATGTTGCTGCGTATCGTTGACGGCCGGATCTGCGGTATGACGGTATTGGTTTCAGACGGCGAAAGCGAAGCCGTTGTCGTCAACCTGATGGGCGATATCAAGCCGGATCAGTTCGGTGAAGTCATGGTGGCGCTGGATGTAGACAGCCCCGGGGTTGAAGATGTACAGGTGGCTAATGATGAAAATAGCTGATCAGGGGTCATCCCGCACCAGCACCGTATCGACGATCGGGACGATCTCATCAGCCGGTATTTCCGACCTCTGCGCATGCTCCATGATGGCGTCTTCATCAACCGCCTGGTAAATGCACACTGTTCCCAGGGTGCCGTCTTCCTCATCCAGCACGTAGGACCTGATCCACCGGACCTGGTCAACCATTTCATCATCACCCACCCGCGTAGATATTGCCGCGGAGTCCTCGAGGTCTTCAGTTGTCTCCCAGGCGCTGCGTCGCAGTACCAGGAACGTCTGCATATCTATTCTCCTTGTCCAGCCTGTTAATCATAGGAGAAAAGAAGATTGAAAAATACAGGTGTCAGGCTCAGAATTCCGCCATGCGTTATCTTTTTCTGATTATTGCTGCACTGATTTGCAGTTCCTGCGTGGCCGAGGGGCCTTCTGTCGTTTTCAAAGGCGAGCGTTTCAGCGTTGAGCTGGCCCAGACACCTGATGAGCAGGCGCTGGGGCTGATGTTTCGCGAATCGCTTGAAGAAGACCACGGCATGCTGTTCCTGTTTCCGTCCCAGGCCAGGCGCAGCTTCTGGATGAAGAACTGCCGTATTTCGCTCGATATCTTCTATTTCGACGAGCAACTGAAACTCGTCAGCGTGGCTGAAAATGCCCGGCCATGCAAAACCCGAAGCTGTCCCAGCTATCCCAGCTCCGGTCCGGCCAAGTACGTACTGGAACTGAATGCAGGTAAGGCGGCTGAACTGGGCGCAACATCGGGCGATGTCCTCGAACTGGATCTGGATTAATGCGCCATCGGTTTTTGATGGTAAAGTAAACGGGTCACAGACCCACCGAAGAGGAAAAAAGCATGGCTGGAAAATTTGTAATATTCAAAGGCAAGAATGGTGAGGACTACTTCAGGCTGAAAGCCGGAAACGGCGAGGTCATTCTTTCAAGCGAAGGCTACAAGTCTCGCAGCTCCTGTGCCAACGGAGTTGAATCAGTGCGCAAGAATTCGCAGGACGAAAACCGGTTTGAAGTCAAGACGGCGAAAGATGGTCGTGAATATTTCATTTTGAAAGCAGGGAACGGACAGGAAATTGGCCGGAGCCAGATGTACAAATCCGCAAGCGGCTGCAGGAACGGCATGAAGTCGGTCGCGAGAAATGCAGCAGACGCCACGGTCGTTGAAGAGTAAGGCGAATCTCACAAACACAAAGAGGCGGGCGTCAGCCCGCTTTTTTTTAAGGAAGATATTCTACCGTGGCAGGCAGTAAGCAGAAGACGCTGAAACTCATTCAGATCAGTGATTGTCATGTATCCGCAGAGCGCGGAGCGGACTATCGCGGGCAGAACGCCGACCGGAATCTAGATTCGGTGCTGCGGGCCGCGCGTGCCTGGGACCCGGACCTGGTGCTGGTCACTGGAGATGTCAGTGAGGACGCCAGTGCCGCGTCCTACGCGCGGGTAGCGGTCATGCTGGGCACGCTCGGCGCGCCGTTGCTGGTGTTGCCGGGTAACCACGATGACCCGAACGTGATGTGTCGTCATTTTCGCAACGGCCCATGGGGCGGCCCCTTCGTGACAGAAATGGGCGACTGGCTACTGGTCCTGCTGGACTCAACCGCGCCCGGCAAGATATCCGGAATGCTCAGCCAGCAACATGCTGAAACAATTCGACCAGCAATTGCGCAGCAGCGACGCTGAATTCATTCTGATCGCCCTGCACCACCAGCCGGTCCCGGTCGGTGCTCCGTGGATCGACAAGTATGCGCTGGAAGAGCCGCAACAGCTGTTTCACCATATTGACCGTGACCGCAGGATCAGATGCATCAGCTGGGGTCACGTGCACCATGATTTCCAGTGCGTTCGAAATGGTGCGACGCTGCTCGGCGCGCCATCAACCGTGGCCAATAGCCTGCCGCGGACAGAGAGATTCACGCTCGACCTGGAAGGCCCGTCATGTCGGTGGCTGGAACTGGGGACAGACGGAAAAGTGGAAACCGGGCTGTTGCGGCCGTCTCAGTCCTCTACGGGCAGGACCAGCCACAGAATCAGGTAAACCAGGATTCCAGGGAACGCGGCAGACAACGCCGAGAGCAACACGTAAGCCACCCGCGTTCCGGTCAGTGACCAGCCGAAATGCCGCGCGATACCGGCGCACACGCCGCCGATCATTGCCTCGCTGCGTGATCTGCTTATTCCACCCTGATTGCTCATCAGATAGAGAATACGCTAGATTTCAATCAGATCGAAGTCTTCTTTACCTGCGCCGCAATCCGGACACACCCAGTCTTCCGGAACATCTTCCCAGCGGGTGCCGGGCGCCAGGCCTTCTTCGGGGGCGCCTTTTTCTTCATCGTAAATCCATCCGCAAATGATGCACATCCAGTTTTTATAATCTTTATCGCTCAATTTTATTTACCTTGCCGAAAATAGTAGGCTAGTTTGCCATACAATAGCGCGATGAACAGCAGCAAAGATCTGATTTCCCGTGCCCGGGTCCATATTCCGGGTGGTGTTAATTCTCCGGTACGCGCATTCAACGGCGTCGGCGGCGATCCGGTGTTCTTCGATCGGGCCGAAGGCGCCTGCCTGTACGATGTCGACGGTCGCTCATATATCGACTATGTCGGCTCGTGGGGGCCAATGATTACCGGTCATGCCCACCCGGAAATTGTTTCCGCGGTGCAGGCAGCAGCGGCCAGGGGCCTGAGTTTCGGCGCGCCGTGTCCGGCCGAAGTAGAAATGGCCGACCGCCTGTGCTCCATCGTCCCGGCGATGGACATGGTGCGCATGGTCAATTCCGGTACGGAGGCGACCATGAGTGCGATTCGGGTCGCCCGGGCGGCGACCGGCCGGGACCTGATCATCAAATTTGAAGGCTGCTATCACGGGCATGCCGACAGCTTCCTGGTCAAGGCGGGCAGCGGTGCACTGACCCTCGGCGTGCCGAACTCCCCGGGCGTACCATCGGCGATCGCGGACCTCACCGTTACCTTGCCGTATAACGACCTGACGGCCGTGACGGAATGCCTGGCGGCATGCGGTAAAGACGTTGCGGCCATCATCGTAGAGCCGGTCGCGGGCAACATGAATTGCATCCCGCCGGTTGAAGGTTACCTGCAGGGACTACGCTCAGCCTGTGACGAACATGGCTGCCTGCTGATTTTTGACGAAGTCATGACCGGGTTCCGGGTAGCGTTGCAGGGCGCCCAGGGGTTGTATGGAATCACCCCGGACCTCTCTACTTTCGGAAAAGTCATCGGCGGCGGAATGCCGGTTGGTGCGTTTGGCGGCAAGCGCGAGTTCATGGAAATGGTGGCGCCAAGCGGGCCCGTCTACCAGGCCGGCACGCTGTCCGGTAACCCGGTGGCGATGGCTGCCGGTATTGCCAACCTTGACCTGATCGTACGTGAGGGCTTCTTTGAGGAACTCTCGGCAAAAACTGAACAGTTGATGGATGGCATCCAGGAGGTGGCAGACCAGGCTGGCGTACCGGTGCGGACAACGCAGGTCGGCGGCATGTTTGGATTGTTTTTTACCGACGCTGAGCAGGTCGTCAATTTCGCTGAAGCCGGCCAGACAAACGTCGATGCCTTCCGCGTGTTCTATCACCAGATGCTGGAGCGTGGGGTCTACCTCGCTCCTTCTGCCTTTGAGGCCGGCTTCGTGTCGTCTGCGCACACCGAAGAGCACATCATGGCGACCATTGCGGCCGCCGGAGAGTCGTTCAGGCGCCTTTGATCCTTTTATCCGTCGAGAAACAGGTCCTTCATCAGCGCTGCACCGGGTTTGACCGAGTAGTGCTCAAAATCCTCGACGCCGGTACCGCGCAGCACCGCTTCGTCCAGGAAAAAATTTCCGCTGCACAAGCGTGCATCCTGGCACAGTACGGCATGTGCCGCGTCGGCCATGATTTCTTCAGTACGGCAGTTGTCGGGCTGGATCTGGTTGTCAAAGACCCTCAGTGCAGCCGTGGCGATGACCGTGCGGGGCCACAGTGCATTGAAGGCGATGCCTTCCTGGCGAAACTCCTCCGCCATGCCCAGCACGCACATGCTCATCCCGTACTTGGCCATCGTGTAGGCCACGTGGTCCCTGAACCATTTCGGATTCAGGTTCAGCGGTGGTGACAGGTTCAGTACATGCGGATTTTCAGAGTGCAGCAAATGGGGAATGCAGGCCCGGGACATCAGGTAGGTTCCGCGCACATTGGTGTTGAACATCAGGTCGAAGCGTTTCACGGGAAGGTCTCGCGTTCCGCTCAGCATAATGGCGCTGGCGTTGTTGACCAGGATGTCGATCCCGCCGAAACGTGCCACGGTTTCCTCAACGGCCTGCTCCACAGCCTGATCGTCGCGCACGTCCAGGCGGATGGCCAGCCCCTTTCCGCCAGCCTGCTCAATTTCCTCGACTGCAGAATGAATGGTTCCGGGCAGCACCGGATGTTTCTGGTGGGTCTTGGCAGCAACGGCTATATTCGCGCCGTCGCGGGCTGCGCGCAGCGCGATGGCCTTGCCAATTCCCCTGGACGCACCCGTTATCAGAAGCGTTTTTCCGGCAAGATTTGTCCCCATATCACTACTCCTTTGAGATCAATCCCGTATTATAACGACCTGTCGGCAACCGATGCCGAACCCGTTTGAAACCGGAAGGAACATTTGTTTGGACACAGGCTGGACCCAGGATTTATTGAGTTGGCTTAACGCAAGGCCGGAGTGGGGCTACCTGATCGTTTTCCTGGTGGCTTTTCTCGAGTCCCTGGTATTGGTTGGCATCCTGTTGCCAGGCATCGTAATCCTGTTTGGCGTGGGGGCCCTGATCGGCCTGGGCATGCTGGATCTGATACCGATCTGGATTGCCGCCACTGCCGGTGCGATCCTCGGTGACACGCTGAGTTATTACGTGGGCCATCGCTTCGGCGGCCACCTGCTCGATATCTGGCCGTTTTCCCGGTTCCCGGCCCTGATGGAACGCGGAACCCTGTTCTTCCATGCGCATGGGGCTAAAAGCGTTGTCGCGGGCCGCTTTATCGGGCCCTTGCGTCCCATCATCCCCTCGGTTGCCGGCATGATGGGCATGCAGCCCTCGCGCTTTCTGGCGGTAGATATCACGGCCTGTATTTTCTGGGCGCCATCCTTCCTGTTGCCCGGTATGTTGTTCGGGGCCTCGCTGGAGGTCGCTTCTGAATACACAGGCCGCCTGACCGTCATGCTGATCATCCTGCTGGTGGCATTCTGGATGACGTGGTGGTTGATGCGCTCCATTTATGAGCCGCTGGCCACCCGCTCCGCGCGCTGGATGCGACATGCCATTCGCTGGAGCCGCCGGCATCCCTTGCTTGGACGCGTCGCCGGTCCGCTACTGGGACCTGCACGCGGTGAAGTCCTGTCGGTAACGATGATGGGCATCCTGCTGGTCATTATTTTCTGGGGCCTGGTGATGCTGTTATTTCTGTCACCATTTTCAGACCAACCCAAGGCAATGGACCAGGCGGTCCAGGACCTGGCGCTGGCGTTGCGCAATCACCTCGCTGACCCGGTGATGGTCGCCATATCCCAACTTTCCCGCTGGCCGGTATCCATATTTTCCGCGTTGGCCCTGCTGCTATGGTTACTGGGTGCCGGGCGTAAAACGGCCGCAGTTCACTGGTTGTTCGCCATCGGTGGCGGTGCCTTGCTGCACCTGCTGCTTTCCTGGAGCCTGAGAACGACACCGCAGATGTTCGAGCTGACAGATCCCTCGCTGCGTGGGCCCAGTGCGGCGATGAGTCTCTCAACCGTTGTGCTGACTTTTTTCGCGGTTATGGAAGCCGGTGAACTACAGCGAAGAAGCCGTCAGTGGCCTTACCTTGCGGCTGCTCTGATCCTGATTTTGCTGGCGCTTTCCCGCCTGTACCTGGGAATGGAATGGCTGAGCGGGGCATTGATGGGTATCGCGATGGGGCTGGCCTGGACGGCGATCGTGGGTATCGCTTACCGGCAACGCGCGACAAGGCGATTTTCGGGTGCAACGGCCAGCCTGATCTTTTACGGATCGTTATTCGCCCTGTTTGCCTGGCAGGTGAATGAGCATGCGGGAGAAGACCTTACTTCCCTGCAGACTGCCATGGTGGTGCAGGAGGTTGACCGCAGCACCTGGTGGGAATCCGGCTGGCAGGAGATGTCGATGGACCGCACGCAACTGAAATCGGTAGCCTCGCGTAAATTTAACGCGCAAATTGCGGCCGATCCGGACCGTGTTTCGGCACTTGCTGGAGCAGGCCGGCTGGGAGAGCGTGCCCGCGACAGACTGGCGCTGGATCATCCAGGCGCTCAATCCACAGCCCGACCAGGCCAGTCTGCCGCTGCTGGGCCGTGCGTACGAGGGCCGGTCGGAGGCTTTGTTACTGCGCAGGAATCTGGAGCCGGATGGGCGTTTGCTGACCATACGCCTGTGGGATTCCGGTGTGCGCCTGGTGCCAGGAGACCAGGTGCTTTACTTCGGTCAGCTGTCCGAAGAAATCCTGGTTCAGCGTTTGGGATTGTTCAGCTACTGGAGGTCGACCGCCGTTGACCCAGGCCACTTCAAGCCGCTGCGTGAGCCCTTGCAAAGCTTGGATCAGAAACGGGTCAGTGAGAACCTGCTGCTGATTCGCTCGCCTCAGGCCGACTGAAACCGGGGCAGGATTTCCACCAGGTTCTGCAGGCGTTCCAGCGGATCCGTCAGTTCCAGCAAATGCTGTTTCTCGATGCCGCCCAGCGGCAGGAGTTCGGACAAGACGATAACCCACCCAGACCGCATCCTGGAGGTGGTCAGGCGTGTAGTCCGGGTACTGGTGCGCGACTTTTTCCATGAAGCGCCCCAGCACGTCGCTCAACACCGAGTAAGCCTCGGGTACCAGGCAGGCCGGCGGCTCCGGGCAGCACCCGGACCTCGGCCCGGAACAGGCCGTCATCTTCCTGCCAGGTGTTTTCCGTGATGAATCGCACCGTGCCGGTTGCAGAAACACCCAGCAGGCCGTCTTCCAGCGTATACCAGTCGACGATATGTGCATGCGTTCCGACCTGGGCGGTCTTGACCGGTGAAACGGCTTCTTCGCCCTCACGGATCAGGCAAACGCCGAATCCCGTGTCGTTGCGCGCGCAATCCCGAACCATGTTCAGGTAACGCTGCTCGAAAATCCGCAGCGGCAGGTAACCCGCCGGGAAACAAGCACGGTGCGCAGGGGAAACAGCGGAATTTCAACGGTGCTCATGGTCTTTTATCGAGCTGGCTGAAGCGGGCGGGTGCGGAATCGAAACCGCCATTGCTCATGAAAATGACGTGATCGCCCGGCTGCACCGCGTCCAGCATCTGCGCCAGCATATCTTCGCTGCGGGTGACGACACGGCCGCGTCCTTCCAGCGGCGCCAGGGTCTCCTGCGGATCCCAGTCGATTCCGTCACCGGCCATCAGCCAGACCCGGTCGGCCGGCATCAGGGCAGGCCCCAGTTCCGCGATATGTACGCCGGCCCGCATGGTGTTGCTGCGTGGCTCCAGGGCCACCAGCACGCGTGCATTGCCGACATTCCGGCGCAAACCCTCCAGCGTCAGTCGAATGGCAGTCGGGTGGTGTGCAAAATCATCATAGACACGGATGTCATCAGTCTCCGTGATCAGCTCCATTCTTCGTTTGACGCCCTTGAACGCGGCCAGCGCTTCGATCGCGAAACCCGGGCTGACACCGGCGGCTACCGCTGCGGCGACGGCCGCACAGGCGTTCATTGCGTTGTGCCGCCCGCAATGCGACCAGGACAGCTGCCCGATCGGTTGCTCCTTGCAAGTAAAAGGCCAGTTCACTGCCGTCCGGTTTGAGTAACTCGACCTGCCAGTCAGCGCCTTCTTCCAGCGAGAAACGCTGCAAGCGTGCTCCAGCAGCCCCGGTCGAGCACGGATTCCAGCTTGGTGTCCTGGCCGTTGCTGATGATCGTGCCATTTCCGGGAATGGTTCTGACCAGGTGGTGGAACTGGGTTTGAATGGCCTTCAGGTCCTCGTAGATATCCGCGTGGTCGAATTCAAGGTTGTTGAGAATCGCGATGTCGGGACGGTAATGGACAAACTTGGCGCGTTTGTCGAAAAAGGCCGTGTCGTATTCATCCGCCTCGACGACGAAATAATGCTCCCCGTCGCGGGCCGAATGGCCAAAATTTTCCGGTACGCCGCCGATCAGGAAACCCGGGCTCTCTGCCGGCAGCCTCCAGAATCCAGGCCACCATGCTGGCCGTCGTGGTCTTGCCGTGTGTGCCGGCCACGGCAATAACGGATTTTCCTCGCAGGTAGTTCTCACCCAGCCAGCGCGGGCCGGAGGTGTAGTTGATGCCCTGGTTGAGCACATATTCGACCGCGGGGTTGCCACGGCTGAGAGCGTTTCCAATAATGACCAGGTCGGGTTCCGGGTCGAGGTGTTCCGGCGAGTAGCCTTCGAACAATTCAATCCCTTCCGCTTCCAGCTGAGTGCTCATTGGAGGGTAAGTGTGCTGGTCCGAACCGGATACGCGGTGGCCGGCGCGTTTGGCGAGCAGAGCCACGCCGCCCATAAACGTGCCGCAGGCACCCAGAATGTGAATATGCATATCGTTTCTATCCAAATACGGCTTTCAGAAGCATGAAATTCGCTCGCGAAAATCAACACGGCCAAGAGTACCCCAATGCCCATCTTGATGGACAGGGCTTGCCGGTAAATATGTGCATCGACCGCCAGGCTCCAGCCAAACAGTCCGAGATAAATCAGGGCAAGGTCTGGTTGTGATTTGCTGGGGTCGACCCGGGTAAGGATCAGCAGTGAGAGCAGTCCGAATATAAACCCGGTTCCGGCCAACGCGATCATCGTTTGCGGCAAGCGAGACTGATGAATGTGCGGAAATTCAACAGAATGGCAATCACCGCAAACTGCACACCGATTGCCAGCAAAGCTGCGTGGGGCGCCATCGGTATCGCCGAGTATACGGTCGGCAATAAAGCCCTGGGCGATGTAGGCGAAAGACATGGCCACCGCCAACAGGCCAGCCGGACGGCATATCCTGCGGGCCGGACCGCAGCCGCAGCATGTCCAGCAGTTTCAGTATCATCTGGCCCGTCACGGGACCCTCGTACCCACAGCTGGTCCCGTCAGGATGTTGAGCCGCATCTGCAGGACACCCTTGAGGCGCTGGAACACTTCGTCGATGCTCCCTTCGCCCAGACACGCGGGACAGCAAACCCTTCTGCGCGTAATAATCGACCACCGGTGCGGTCTGTTCCGAATAGACTTTCATCCGGTTGCGAACGACTTCTTCGGTGTCGTCGCTGCGGCCCTCTTCCGCGGCACGCTTGGCGATACGGGCGATGACCATCTCGACGTCGACATCGATTTGCAGCGCCTCGTCCACCGGCTGGTTAAGCCGTATCGAGCACGGCATCCAGTGCTCGCGCCTGCGCCAGATTGCGGGGATAGCCATCCAGAATGAAGCCGGCCTCTGCGTCCGGCTGCGACAGGCGTTCTTCGATCAGGCCGAGCATGATGTCGTCGGAAACCAGTTCACCACGATCCATCACGGCCTTGGCCTGCATTCCCAGTTCGCTGCCTGATTTGGCGGCCGAGCGCAGCAGTTCACCGGTAGAAATGTGAGGCAAGTTCAGTTCTTCTACCAACAGCGCAGCCTGAGTTCCTTTTCCGGAACCGGGCGCACCCAGCAATACGATTCGCATAAGAGGCTATCCGTCAACTAGAATAAGGGGCTAACGCTAACCGCTCATAAACTCCAAGTCAATGCGACTTTTAACTGCTCAGAAGGGAGCTCGTTACTAATGAAGAAAAATATCCTCTACGCCCAATCGGGTGGTGTAACGCCGGTCATTAATGCCACTGCCTGCGGCGTGATCGAAACCGCCCGCGAGAACAAGGACAAAATCGGCAAGGTCTATGCAGGCAAGGACGGCATTATCGGTATCCTGCGCGAAGAACTGATCGACACAAGCCGGGAAAACAAGACAGCGATCGCCGGCTTGCGGCATACGCCCGGCGGCGCTTTTGGCTCCTGCCGTTACAAACTCAAAGGCATCGAGGAAAACCAGCGTGAATACGAACGATTGATCGAAGTCTTCCGCGCCCATGATATCGGCTATTTCCTTTACAACGGTGGTGGCGACTCTTCCGACACCGCACACAAAGTTTCCCAGATCGGAAAAAAAATGGGTTTCCCCGTGCAGTGCATCGGCGTGCCCAAGACCATCGACAACGATCTGCCTATTACAGACAACTGTCCCGGGCTTTGGCTCTGTGGCCAAGTACGTAGCCGTTTCCATCCTGGAAGCAAGCCTCGATGTGGAATCCATGGCCTCGAGTTCAACCAAGGTGTTTGTCCTTGAAGTCATGGGCCGCCACGCCGGGTGGATTGCCGCTGCGGCCGGCCTGGCGGGAACGGAAGAAGGCGATCCGCCGCATATCATCCTGTTCCCGGAAATCCCGTTCAAACAGCGTGAGTTCCTGAAAAAAGTTAAAACGTCGGTAGAGAACTACGGCTACTGCTCCATCGTCGTCTCCGAAGGCGTGCGCGACACAAAGGGTAAGTTCCTGGCTGATGCGGGTACCCGGGATGCCTTCGGGCATGCCCAGCTGGGTGGCGTTGCGCCGGTTGTTGCCAACCTGGTGCGTGAGAAGCTGGGTTACAAGTATCACTGGGCCGTTTCGGACTATCTGCAGCGCTCAGCACGCCACATCGCGTCCAGGACGGATGTGGACCAGGCCTACGCGGTGGGCGAAGCAGCTGTGAAATTGGCCCTGGAGGGCAAGACCGGTGTTATGCCGATCATCAAGCGCGTATCCAACAACCCCTATCGCTGGAAGATCGGTGAGACGACAGCTGGGGCGCATCGCCAATCGAGAGAAGATGATGCCCAAGAGTTATATTTCTGCCGATGGTTTTGGCATCACGGCGGCGGCGCGTCGCTACCTGTCACCGCTGATTCAGGGCGAGGACTATCCGCCGTACGACCGTGACGGCCTGCCGAAGTACGTTCGAATGAAGAAAGTGCTGGCGAAAAAGAAGCTGCCGGATTTTAACGTCTGATCAAGAACTGAAGACTGAAAAAAAACCCCGCACCAGGCGGGGTTTTCTTACATCTGTCGAAAGGGTTTTACTTAACCCAGCAGAACACCGCCGTACTGAACGAAGAACGGTGCAAACACCAGGCTCAGAATGGCAGACAGCTTGATCAGGATATTCAGGGAAGGACCTGAAGTATCTTTCAGCGGATCACCGACGGTATCGCCGACCACTGCGGCCTTGTGAACGTCAGAGCCCTTACCGCCGAGGTTGCCTGCTTCGATGTACTTTTTGGCATTGTCCCAGGCGCCGCCACTGTTGGAAGAGGCGATGGCGAGTACGCCGCCTGCAACCAGTGAACCAATCAGCATGCCGGCAACTGAGGAGACACCGAACAGGAATCCGGCCACGATCGGCGTTCCCATGATCAGGATGCCCGGTGCAATCATTTCGCGCAGGGCGGCCTTGGTGGAGATGGCGACGCACTGCGCGTAATCAGGCTTCACCGGTACCTTCCATGATGCCCGGGATGGTTTTGAACTGATGACGGACTTCTTCGATCATGGCGAAAGCCGCTTTGCCCACTGATTTCATGGTCATTGCGGTAAACAGGAACGGCAACACCGCTCCGATAAACACGCTGGTGTACACAATCGGATCCAGCAGGCTCAGGGAGACCGGCTCGCCCAGCAACTTTTCAGAAGCCGTGATGAATGCGGCGAACAGTGCCAGAGAAGTCAGGATGGCTGCGCCAATGGCAAAACCCTTGCCGATAGCAGCCGTCGTATTACCCGCGGAATCGAGAATATCCGTGCGGCGACGGACTTCTTTGTCCAGCCCGACCATTTCCGCGATACCGCCGGCATTGTCTGCAACCGGACCGTAGGCATCGATGGTCAATGCAATCACCAGCGTGCCGAGCATGCCCAGCGATGCGATGGCAACGCCATACATGCCGGCCAGTCCCCAGGAGACGAAAATGCTGACCGCAATACACAGGTAGGGCAGAACCGTGCTCTTATAGCCAAGCGCCAGACCGTAGATGATGTTGGTGGCAACACCGGTCTCGCAGGACTTGGCCACTTCCTTGACGGGGCCGTATTTTTCCGACGTGTAGTAACCCGTCAACAGCCCTACCGCCAAACCGGCAACCAGGCCGGACAGGAAGCACCAGTAAACGCCCATCGAAGTATAGGTTGCGCCACCCAGCTCGAACGTAGCCGGAATCAGCATCTTGGTGACGAAAAACATCACGATGGCCATCAATACGCTGGAGATGATCAACAGCTTCATCAGGGCCGGCGCCACATCGTCTTCTGTCTTGACACCGACCAGCAGTTTCGTGACCAGGCTGACAGGGATGCCCATCGCGCTGATCAGGATCGGGTACAGCAGGGCGTCCGGGTTGCCGGCGAACGCGATGGCTGAAATCACCATGGCGGCGCAGGTGCTCTCGGCGCAGGAACCGAACAGGTCGGCGCCCATACCGGCCACGTCGCCCACGTTGTCGCCCACGTTGTCTGCGATGACGGCCGGGTTGCGGGGGTCATCTTCAGGAATGCCCTTTTCCACCTTGCCCACCAGGTCGGCGCCCACGTCGGCAGCCTTGGTGAAGATGCCGCCGCCCACACGGGCAAACAGGGCGATGGTGGATCCACCGAGACCAAAGCCGGCGATGACTTCCATCAGGATGTGGTTGTTTTCAGGACCGAGATCAGCCAGCAGAAATTTCATCACCACGTAGATAATGACCATTCCAAGCGTGGCCAGACCAACCAGCGCAAAGCCCATCACCGCGCCCGAGTTAATCGCGACATCAAAGGCGTGTGAGATGTCTTTCTTGGCTGAAACGGTGGTACGCGCGTTGCCCTGCGTCGCGACCTTCATGCCAATGTAGCCTGAGGCGATGGAGATGGCGCCGCCAAACAGGAAGGCGATGGCGGTGTAGATGCCTTCACGTATGTCCGGCGTGTGAGTGTCATCAATCAAGACGACGATGATCGCGGCAAAACAGACCATGAAGATGGTCAGGAATTTATATTCCTGGCGCAGAAAGGCCATGGCGCCATCGGCAATTGCGCCGTGGATGAATTTAAGGCGTTTGGCATCTTTCTCGTCCAGGCCCATATCCAGCGGCACACTGATCACCTTCTTCATGTAAAAGAAAGCGATGGCCAGGCCCAGAAGAGACAGGGCCGTGGTGGTATAAATAGTTATTCCCGACATTGATTTTGCACTCCCAAAATTGGCATTTTTCTTAAATCGCGCGCACTTTACCACAAACCACCGGTGGCTTGATAAGCAAGGGCAACAAAAATGTCCTAAATCAACCGATTAACAGGGCCCGCCAGTTTATGCACGCTTTTTAGCGGGTGGTCGTAATTGCAACGCCTCCATCAGCAACGTCACCAGTTCAGGATAGTTATTTCGGTCCAGCAGGTTCAGGGCCTTGTGCCCGGAAAGCTCCTTGACCAGCTTCACCGCTGCGGTGGTATTGGCGGCGGGTCCCGTCACCAGGTCGGCTTGCATGTGGTCGCCATAGGCAGTTTGCTACGCCCAGGACCGAGTAGGGGTCTGATGCACACAACACGGTAAATTTCGTGAGGTCACGAAGGTATTCGACCACGGTCCCACCATTGTAGGGCTCCAGCGGTGATGCGCCGGCTTCGGCCACCAGCACCTCGCGCATCAGTGGCGGCAATCCTGGAGAGCATCAACTCGAGAGCCTCGTTTGAATGCCGGCTCCGGGCAGACGGTGGATGGAAGGCCGGCATCGACGAAATCGAAGACCTCGAGCGCACCGGCGTCACGGAATTTCAGGATATCGCGGTAGCGGGCTGCTCCGGTGAGCTTGGCGCCGACGACATCCATGCCCAAGGTAATTCAGGGCCCGGATAATGACCTGGCCGGCACTGGTCTTACCCGCTGACATCGAAGTTCCGATCAGCAGGATCACCGGAATGTCGAGCCTGCGCGGTTTCGCCGGGGCCACGAAATTCTTCATTCCAAGTTTTTTCCCCTTGCGCGTTGCATGACCGAGGTACTCAAGCCGCATCAGATCGGGCAACATGGGCGAAATCGATGTGGCGCGCCCCAGCAGCCCGGCGCTGGTCAGTGCGTCAAGCTCCCGGTTTGCCGTGGTCCTGCGCCAGTCGCCAACGCCTTCCAGCGTTGCCGCGCGTTCGCCCAGAGCACCGACAAGCAGGTCGCCTCGAACGAGGTCTGCCATGCGGCCGGTTTTCGTCTCGCACTCCCAGAGCCGGTTACGTTTTCCTGTCGCGCGCCCGATTACGAAGTCCCCCGTCTCCCATGCCGACCGATCGAGCTTCACGGTTTTGAATGGAACCGTTGCAAGGTCGGAACAGCGGGTCACGGAGGTGAAAAAGTAGTGTGATTTCATGCGGGTTCGCCAACCGGCTCCAGCGCGGGAGCCATCAACAGGAGGGTAAGCAAGGCAGCATGCTCAATCGTGCGGTCCAGGCACAGATGCTCGTGCCGGGCATGCGCGCCGTCGCCCACTGCGCCCAGGCCGTCCAGGGTGGCGGTGTAGAGGCTGGTGAAATTACCGTCCGAACCACCTCCGGCGAGAGCCTTCTTCCAGTTCCAGTCCCAGCTCATCCCCCAGTCGGCATGCCAGCCGCCATAAGTTGCCGGTTGGCAGGCGTGCGTTCCATCGCGGGACGGCCAAAACCACCTTCGATCTTCAGCGACGTGCCGTCGATGGCGGGTTCGATCTCGAGGATGGCGCGCTCCACATACTCGCCGTCTGCCTTTGTCGCCACTCGTACATCAATCACAGCCTGGCTCTCCGGCGCCACCACATTGGGTCTCAGCCCGCCGTCGATTGTGCCAACGTTGACGGTGATGCCCTTGTCGAAGTCGTTCAGCGCGAACAGTGTCTGGATCACGTGCGACAGTTCAAGAATGGCGCTGGCTCCGGCGCCCGGATCGAGACCGGCATGGGCGGCTTCGCCGGTAACGGTCACCGTGAAGCGGCCGATTCCCTTGCGGGCGGTTTTCAGCCGCCCGGCTGGTCCGAGGGAAGGCTCGAGGACGAAAACCCGGTTCATGAGCGGGGCCAGTGACTCGATGTAGCGACGGCTTTCCCGGCTGCCGATTTCTTCGTCCGAGTTCAGGAATACATGCGGAGTGACGGCCGGTTGCACGCTAGAAATGCTGCAGAGCTTCCAGCGCCATCAAGGCCTGCGCAACGCCACCCTTCATGTCGTAGACGCCCGGACCCGCGAACGACATCGCCATCATGCTCGAACGGCATTTCCTGACAGCGTGCCCACGGGCCAGACGGTATCGTAATGACCCAGCAGCAACTGGGCATCGCTGGCCGGGTTCCCGCGTGTCCGGGCGGGCGTGCAGCATGCCGCCGCTGCTGCGGCCCGGAATACGCTTTACGCTGTAATCCAGTTGTTCAAAACTCGTCCGCAATAATTTCCCGTATTTCGATCTGCGCGCCGGGAACGTCCGAGGGAGATTCAGCCTCCGTCATGCGGCGCAATAGTGCAACCATGTCGTCTGCGCTTACTCTGCAGGTGTCTCAGCATTCATCCCTGGCGCCGGGTTTCTGCTGTCGGGTTCACGACTGGTCACTTCTTCATTCCGGCCGGAAACGGAAAGGACAGGCTGTCGCGATTGACGCAAAGCGCCCGGGGTGCAGATAGGCCAGTATCGGTGCATTGTGAATCAGCGCCTGGTCATCCCGTTCATCCATCCGCTCTGAATCCTCCGCCACGCGGGCAGCGACGATGCGGCCGATGATCAGGCTGTTGACGCCGAAACCATCGACGATCCGGTCCAGTTCGCATTCGAAGTACAGGTACCCGCCCTTGACCAGGACACCATCGACCCTGCTGGCCGGAAACACCGGCAACGCAGAAAGTGCCGGCTTGTCGCCATCATCGAAACGCGGTGATGCGGCCAGGCTGGTCAGCACGAGCTGGTCCGGGCGTGGGATAGGACACGGTGAAAACGCCGTCGCGGCTGAATGTTCGAATAGGTATGGTGCCTCGGGGTGCAGACAAACCCGAAATAGTTGTCCCAGCCCATCGGCATGGCCATGTGCTTGGGGGCGAGGTCGTGGCTACCGTCCGCTTCCCGGGTTCCGACCAGAACCAGCGGGGCCACCCAGAAGAATCGGTCCCAGATGGGTTGGCTGATGTCCAGTTCGATCAGCCGCTGATTTTCGAGGGGCTTTGCATGGCTTCACCTCCTGCCGAACGGCGCTGGCACTAACCCACCTTTCACGCTACTCCGTGCGGCGCCAGTGTCGCCATGATCTGGGGCAAGAACCGAATTTCCGCCGATTCTCCGGCCCTTTCCGGTAAAATCCGCTGACTGAACATAATTCGCAGTGGCTGGTCTATGTAGCGCCGGCCCTGCAGGCTGAATCGAAACAAAGCAATGAAACAAAAAGTAATCATCTGGATGGTCGCCCTCCTTGGCGCTACTGGCGACATCGCGCTGGCATCGGCCATCGAGTTTGACCAAGTCCGGAGATTTCGAAGACGTTTTCCTTCTAAGCGGCTTCAGCGCCGGCCCGGAACCGGATTGAAATACGCTGGAACATCGCGCAAGGCTATTACCTCTACAACAACAAGTTCCTGCGCTTTACTTCCGCCACCGAAGGTGTGGTGCTGGGCGAGCCGGAAGTGCCCCGGGGTGAAATCAGCTTTGACGAGTTGCTGGGTGAAGATGTTGAGAAGTACCACGGTGAACTGATCGTCACTGCTGCCCGCTGGAGTCCGTTCCGGCCGGCCTCGAAGCCGTGCAGCTTAAGGTCCGTTCGCAGGGCTGCCTTGAAAATGAGCTGTGCTATCCGCCGACAGAGCAGTTGCTGACTGAGCCTGCCGCGGCGAGCCAGGCCTGGGCAGATCCACTGTCGCGCGCTTGGCAGCAGGCTCCGCTGTCCGGATTGTCGGTCAGCATGGAGCAGCCGGCGCTGCAGCCGGAGGAAGCATTCGTCTACGAATCGATTGGCTACAGTGCCGATACTGCACTGGTGCGCTTCACGGCGCAACCCGGTTACTACCTCTACAAGGACAAGTTCGAGTTCCGGTCGATCGGGGATTCCGGCTTCGTGATTCGTGATGTTGAACTGCCCGAAGGAGTGATCAAGGACGACCCCGAATTCGGACCGGTTCCGGTTTATTATGGCCAGGTCGAAGTGCCGGTGCGCTTCAACCGGCCGGCCGGCAGCGCTCAGGACATCGAGCTCGAGGCGAATTTCCAGGGCTGCCGGGACGGTGATATCTGCTATCCGCCGATGTCGCGTTCGGCGGTGTTCGAGATGCCGGCAGCCGATCCGCAATGGCGTCAGGGAACCGGCAGCAGCGTCGTCCGGGTCGGAAGCTCTCGGCCGAGCACCGGTGTCTGAGCAGGATAAACTGGCGCGCCTGCTGACCAGCAACCCGGTACGGGCGATCGCTGGCCTTTTTCATTGCCGGTCTCCTGCTGGCTTTCACGCCCTGCGTTTTTCCGATGGTGCCGATCCTGTCCGGCATCATCGTCGGGCAGGGCGACCGCCTGACGACCCTGCGGGCCTTCTGGCTGTCGCTGGTCTACGTGCTGGCCATGGCGGTGACCTACACCGTCGCCGGTGTTCTGGCCGGCCTGTTCGGCGCAGAATCTGCAGGCCGTGTTCCAGAACCCGTGGATCATCAGCGGGTTTGTGCTGATCTTCATCCTGCTGGCGCTGTCCATGTTCGGCTTTTACGAGTTGCAGTTCCCGGGCCGGCTGCAGACCCGCCTGGCAGAGGCCAGCAACCAACAGCAGGGCGGCCAGCTCTGGGGCGTTGCCGTGATGGGTTTTCTCTCAGCGTTGATTGTCGGGCCCTGCGTGGCTCCGCCGCTGATGGCCGCGCTGATCGTCATCGGTTCCTCCGGCGACGCTGTGCTGGGCGGCGCCGCGCTGTTTTCGCTGTCCATGGGCATGGGCGTGCCGCTGATCGTGTTCGGCGTCTCGGCCGGTAAACTGGTGCCGAGAGCCGGCGCCTGGATGGATGCGGTCAAAGCCGTTTTTGGGGTTGGCCTGCTGGCCCTGGCCATCTGGATGCTGGAGCGAATCCTGCCGGGGGCAGTCATCATGCTGCTGTGGGGCGTGCTGGCGATCAGCTTGCGGTATCTACCTGGGTGCACTGGACCGGATCGAGTCGACGTGTATCCGGCTGGAAGCGGCTGTGGAAATCCATGGGGCATCGTGCTGCTGGTGCTCGGAGCCACTGAAATTGTAGGCGCAGCTGCAGGCGGCGATTACTGGTTGCGGCCGCTGGAAAGCGCTTCGACATGGGCGGTAGCGAGTCACCGGCGCAGCAGCACGTTGCGTTCCAACGGATCAAATCCGTACAGGACTCTGGAGCGAGCCATTTCCCGTGCCAGTGCGAATGACGAGGTCGTCATGCTCGATTTCTATGCGGACTGGTGCGTGGAATGCATGCGGATGGAACGCAATACTTTTCCTGACGAACGGTAAGCGGGATATTGCAGCGGTTTCAGTTGCTGCAGGCGGACGTCACGGCCAATGACGAGACCGATCAGGAGCTGATGAAGTCCTTCGGCATCATCGGCCCGCCGGCCATCCTGTTTTTCGACCGCGGAGGGAGCAGAAATGCCGGCTTACCGGCTGGTGGGCTATTTCGATCCCGAAGAGTTTTCGGCACACCTGCAACAGGGTGCTGGCCGCTCAATGATCAGGAATACCCTGCTCATTCTGCTGGTGGCTCTGGTGGCCGCCAGTGCCGGCTACTTTCTGGCCCGGGCCATGAGTCCGGCCCGAGCCCACGCTATCCAACACCAGCCTGCCAGGGGAGGAAGGTTCGGCGGTACCCCGCATTGATGACCTGTTAGGCCAACGCCGCCCGGACTTTACGTTGACCGATACGGCGGGCAAAATGGTTCAGCGCCAGCGATTTCGACGGCCAGGTCTGGCTGCTCAATTTCTGGGCGACCTGGTGTAAACCCTGTGTGGAAGAAATGCCGATGTTGTCGCAACTGCAGCAGGATTACGCCGGCATGGGCCTCAGGGTTGTTGGCATTGCGCTGGATGACCCGGAACGGGCCAGCGAGTTTGCTGCGGACCTGGGCATCGACTACCCGGTGCTGGTTGGGAAGACCGATGTTGTGCTGACAGGGCGCCGTTACGGTAACGCGACCGGTATGCTGCCCTTCAGTGTTTTGGTCGATGCCACCGGCATCATACGCTGGAGTCACCTGGGTGCAATCAGCCACGAGGCACTGGTGCAGCAATTGAATAACTTCGATCTAACTTGCAGCGATTTGTTCCCATTTGTGGACAAAGTGTCGAAAATGGTTCAAGATTTCATTCCCTGAACAAGGTCTATTCCCATGGCTAGCATCCTGGTCCTCAACGGCCCCAACCTGAATCTGCTTGGCAGCAGGGAACCCGGACAGTACGGGCATCGTACGCTGGAAGAAATCATGGAAGAGCTCGCCCGTTTTGCGGGCGCCTGCGGCCATGAATTGTCGCATGTGCAGGAAAACAGCGAAGGCGTTCTGGTCGATGCCGTTCATAAGGCGGCCAATGACGGCATCGATTACATGATCTTCAATCCCGCGGCTTATACACATACCAGCGTGGCGCTCAGGGATGCTCTGCTGGCCGTCCGGATTCCATTTATCGAAGTGCACCTGTCGGCCATTGCGGCGCGCGAGCCCTTCCGCCAGATTTCCTATTTCTCAGACATCGCCATGGGTGTCATCAGCGGATTCCACGGTGAAAGTTACATGCTGGCCTTGCAGGCCATTATTAACCTTCAAGACCCATAATAAGCAGACGCCGGGCCCAGGCTACGGCCGGAGTATTTCGAGTGGATATCAGAAAGATTAAGAAATTAATTGAGTTGCTGGAAGATTCCAGCCTCACCGAAATTGAAATCGTCGAGGGCGAGGAGTCGGTTCGCCTGAGCAGGGGCGGTATGGCTGCATCGATGATGCATCACGCGATCAGCCCCCAGGTTCAGGCCGCTGCCTGGTCGGCGCCCGCCGCACCCGGTCCTGTCCCTGCCAGTGCGGCTGCCGCCGGACCTGTAGCTGATGAAGAACCTGAGGTGCCTGAAGGCGAACTGGTGCGCGCACCCATGGTGGGGACGTTCTATGCGGCCTCCAGCCCGGAAGATGGAGCCGTTCGTATCTCTGGGGCAGCAGGTCTCCGAAGGCGAAACCATGTGCATCATCGAGGCAATGAAAATGTTTAACCAGATCGAAGCAGAAACGTCGGGCACCGTCGTGGCCGTGCTGGTCGAGAACGGGCAGCCGGTTGAATTCGATCAGCCGCTGTTCGTCATCCGATAAGTGTCCTGACATGGCTGTTCTGGAAAAAATTGTCATTGCCAACCGTGGTGAAATCGCACTGCGGATTCTGCGTGCCTGCCATACCATGGGTATCAAGACCGTGGCCCTGCACTCAACGGTAGACCGCAACCTGAAACACGTTGCGATGGCGGATGAATCCGTCTGTATCGGTCCGGCGCCCGCCACATGAAAGCTATCTCAATGTGCCGGCCATCATTGCTGCTACGGAAGTCACCGATGCAGTTGCAATCCACCCCGGATACGGCTTCCTGGCCGAAAATGCCGATTTTGCGGAGCGGGTCGAAGAAAGTGGTTTCATTTTCATCGGCCCGAGGCCCGAAACCATCCGTCTGATGGGCGACAAAGTCTCCGCCATCAAGGCAATGAAAGAAGCTGGGGTGCCGTGCGTTCCGGGCTCAGACGGGCCGTTGACGGACGACCTGCAGGAATGCGTGAGGATTGCCCGCGAAGTGGGCTACCCGGTCATCATCAAGGCTGCGGCAGGCGGCGGTGGCCGCGGCATGCGGGTAGTCAACACCGAGGCCCACCTGCACAACGCACTGCAGTTGACGCGCCAGGAGGCGGGCAGTGCTTTTGGTGATCCCACCGTTTACCTGGAGAAGTACCTCGAGAACCCGCGCCATATTGAAATCCAGGTGATTGCGGATCAGCACGGTAACGCCATTCACCTGGGTGAACGTGATTGCTCCAGCCAGCGTCGCCACCAGAAAGTCATCGAGGAAGCGCCGGCGCCGGGAATCACCCCGCAACAGCGCGAGGAGATCGGTACGTCTTGTGTCGAGGCGTGCAAGCGCATCGGCTACCGGGGTGCCGGCACCTTCGAGTTCCTCTACGACGACGGCCGGTTTTATTTCATCGAAATGAACACCCGGATACAGGTCGAGCACCCGGTCACCGAGCGTATCACCGGTGTCGACCTGGTGCGGGAGCAGATCCTGGTGGCCGCCGGCGACCGTCTCTCGCACCGTCAGGAAGACATCAGATTCGCGGCCACGCCATTGAGTGCCGGATCAATGCCGAGGACCCGGTTACCTTCATGCCCTCACCAGGGCTGGTCGAAGGCTTCCACGCCCCCGGCGGGCCGGGAATCCGCACCGAATCTCATATCTACGACGGCTACCGTGTGCCGCCCAATTACGATTCCATGATCGGCAAGATCATCGCCCACGGCGAAGACCGCGAAATGGCGATCGCGCGTATGCGGGTCGCACTGGATGAAATGGTTCTCAACGGCATCAAGACCAACGTGCCTTTGCACAAGTGGTTCCTGTGGGACCGCGGATTTTCTGAAGGGCGGTTTCAACATCCACTACCTGGAAAAACGCATCGAAGAGCGTAACGGCTGAAGGCCAGGCTGATGAGCTGGACTGAGATCAGTGTCAGCGTGTCCCGGGAAAATACAGAGCTTGTCGAGCAGGCACTGGAGCAGTTGGGCGCGCTGGCCATCACCCTGCAGGATGATGAAGACAACCCGGTGCTTGAACCCGATCCCGGAACCACACCTCTGTGGCCCACCGTTCATGTCCGGGGTTTGTTCGAAGCCGCAATTGAGCGCGAGCCGATCCTGGCCTCGCTGCAATCGGTGCCAGGCGCGGACCGCCCGGAAAACATTCGCTGGCGTGAAGTCGGTGACCAGGACTGGGAACGGGCCTGGATGGATCGTTTCGAGCCGATGAAATTCGGTCAGACGGCTCTGGATCGTGCCGAGTGGAATGCAGATTCCGTTTGACCCGGACCATACAGAAATCCGTCTCGACCCCGGTCTGGCATTCGGCACCGGAACCCATCCCACCACCGCGCTATGCCTGGAGTGGCTGGATGGCCAGGATGTCAAGCGGCAAGACCGTTGTTGACTACGGTTGTGGCTCCGGCATCCTGGGGATCGCCGCAGCCCTGAAGGGTGCCACCCGTGTGATCTGCGTGGACAATGACCCGCAGGCACTGGAAGCAACGCGGGATAATGCCGCACGCAATGAAGTCTCTGCTGTGATCGAATGCCTGGCGCCGGAACGTTATGTCGTGGCACCGGCGGACGTCCTGTTGGCCAATATCCTGGCCAATCCGTTGATAATGCTGGCGCCTCTACTGCTCGAATCGCTGCGCCCGGGGGGCTCGATGGTACTTGTCCGGAATCCTTAAAGAGCAGGCCGGTGAGGTTAGGGGCGCTTACCTGTCGGGCCTGGATAGCGTCCTCGATCACCAGCCTGGATGGCTGGGTGCGCCTGTCCGGAATCCGGCGTGGCCGCCTGGTTTTAGACCCGGGGCCGGCGTCATGAGCCGGCGGGGCGGAATCTCCCGGCAGCTTACCGACCTGCTGGCCTACGTGCTGGTGCCTGTATTTTCCTTACTCGTACCCGCCCCGTTCTCGAGACGTGTTCTGCGCCGCGTGTCCAACTGGCATTGGCTGCTGGCGATGCCGGCTGAGGCGGCACTTGAAGGGGCACGTAAACACATAGCCATTGACGATGGAGAGCGTTTCAAGCGGCGCTGGAAGCAAGTAGAGATGCTGGATGCCCGCGACCTGTACATGATGCTTTTCGGCCGCACGCGGTCGGTCCTTTCTGAGATTGAAATCCCCGCAGATTTTGAAATAGCCAGGAACAGGGTCATGGTAGGTATGCACTGGGGCCCGGCCATTTCCATACTGAAATTGCTCGCCGTTTCCGGCATGCAGCCGGCTTTCCCGTATCGTCCGCCGGAAAGGCAGTTGCTGGGCTCCCGTCCGTTTTACTACCTGTTCAGTCGCCTGGCGGCACTCTACCTTGCCAGGACGCTGGCCGATCGGGCCGTGGCGGTGGGCGGTGCAAGCAAGGTCCTGCAGGGGATGCTGGACGTGCCGGGGAGTATTTGCGTGCTGATGGACGCCCCGCCCATGCACGGCCGTCCGGCGATAGGCAAGCAGGTGTTGGGTTCAGCCGCGCGGCTCAACGCCGGATTTCCGGCCATCCTGGCAGCAAAGGACAAGGAGTATGTGCTCTATGCCATGAACCTTTTCACCGACGGTTCAGCCAGAAAGAAACTGGAACTTGCAGGACCGTTTCGTTCAGACAATGCGGAGGATTTTCTCAGTAATTATGCTGCGTTCCTGGACAGGCACCTGGCAAAAGATGCGCCACAATGGCGAATCTGGCATGCCGAGCACCAGTTCTGGGGCGAAAAACACGTAGCTACAGACTTACCAGTTTTCAGGTTTCTCTGGCAGTGAATTGTATCGATCGACCGAGTCCAGGATTTCCTGGCGTGCCGCTTCAGCGCCTTCCCAGCCTTTGATATTTACCCACTTGTTGGATTCAAGGTCTTTGTAGTGGTCGAAGAAATGGGAGATCTGCAGGCGCAGCAATTCATCTACGTCTTCAAGGTCAATCACATTCCGATAGAGGCCCGTCACATCTTCGGTCGGAACCGCGAGGATTTTCGCGTCTTCACCGGACTCGTCTTCCATCCGCAACAGCCCAACCGGCCGACAGGTCACTACGGCACCGTAATTGATGGGAACCGGCATGACGACCATGACATCTGTAGGGTCACCATCGCCGCAGAGGGTATGAGGGATATAGCCGTAATTACAGGGGTAGTGCATGGCAGTTTTCAACATCCGGTCGAGGAACAATGCACCTGATTCCTTGTCGACCTCATACTTCACCGCAGGGCTGTGCATGGGGATTTCGATGATCACGTTGACGTTGTTTGGAACGTCTTTTCCAACCGGTACAGCTTGCAGACTCATGTTGACTCCAATAACGTTTGGTAAGCGGAGCATTATACCTTTAAACTATCGCGCCCCGTCACACCGTACCAGCCGCAAAAGGAGCGCAAATGCTGACCCTGATCACAAATGCCGACATCTATGCCCCGCAAGCGATGGGCGTTGGCTACCTGTTGCTGGGCGGCGGCAAAATTCTGCGGGTTGGGTATGGTGAGCCGGATTTTGACACCTCCTGCGTTACGGAAACCCTCGACCTGAAGGGTGCTGCTCTGACTCCTGGCTTGATCGATTGCCATGTCCACGTCACCGGCGGGGGGGGTGAAGATGGCTTTTCCACCCAGGCACCGCCGGTGCCGCTCACCCGCTTCACGCGTTATGGCGTCACCTCCGTGGTGGGGTTGCTGGGAACTGACGATGAAACACGATCAACTGCGAGCCTGCTCGCACGCACCCGGGCGCTGAGGGAAGAAGGCCTGTCCGCCTGGTGCTGGACCGGAGGCTACCATGTGCCTCCGACGACCCTGACCGGCACCGTTCGCAGCGATATCGTCAATATCGACTGCGTGATCGGCCTGGGCGAGCTGGCAATCAGTGATCACCGTTCGAGCCAGCCGACTTTCGACGAGTTGGCGCGGCTGGCATCCGAAGTACACGTGGCCGGCTTGCTGAGCAAAAAAGCCGGCGTATTGCACCTGCACCTGGGTGACGGGGAGCGGGGACTGGCCCTGGTCAATCGCTTGCTGGATGAAACAGAACTGCCGGCCAGGGTTTTTCATCCCACGCACGTCAACCGGCGCAAGGAGCTGTTCGAAGAAGCCTGCGATCTCAGCCACAGGAATGCGGTGATCGATGTGACGGCTTTTCCGGTCGAGGAAGGCGAAAACGCCTGGTCGGCGGCGGATGCCTGGGAGCGCTTCCACGACAAGGGCTGCCCGGCTGAAAACATGACCATCAGTTCGGACGGCGGTGGTTGTCTGCCGCATTTCGACGAAAACGGTGAAATGGTGAAAATGGATTTTGCCACGTCCGCCGGGCTTGCCCGACACATTGCGTGAGTTGCTCGGCACGGGGTCATGGACTTGACGGAGGTTTTACCCGCGATGACCAGCAACGTCGCCCGGTTGCTTCGGCTACCGGGTAAAGGGCAGATTGCCGAAGGCCTCGATGCAGACCTCGTGTGCCTTGATAGCAGACCACGGCGTGAGGCATGTCATGGCAGGCGGCCACTGGATGATTCAGGATGGTTCGCCTTGTGTGAAAGGCACATTTGAAGACTGAGCCAGAGCTTCTTTTATTTATTATTGATGGATAAATGAGATGCCCGCAATACCCGAAGAAGAAGTAAGCAGGGGTTACATCATCCCTATCGGCGGCGCCGAGGGAAAAAAAGGAAAGAGGCCCGAGATTCTGAGCCGCTTCGTGGAGCTGTGCGGGGGTAAAGAAGCCAGGATCATGGTGATCCCGACGGCTTCGTTGCTGAACGAAACCGGCCCGCTGTACCAGGAGCTGTTCATGGAGCTGGGTGCGGAATCCATGTGCGTACCGATCGAAACGCGCGACGAGTGTTTCAGCGAGGAGACCCTCAGGATACTGAACGGAGCCACTGGAATTTTCATCACCGGCGGTAACCAGCTTCGCTTGTCGACCATACTGGGTGGAACGCCGGTAGCCCGCCGTATTCGCCGTCTGAATGCCAGGGGCGTTCACGTAGCAGGCACATCGGCAGGTGCGGCGATTGTATCGGAGCACATGATCGCCGGTGGCCGCAGCGGTTCTTCACCCCGCGAAAGCGGCGTCGAACTGGCGCCGGGCCTGGGATTGACCAACCGGGTGATCATCGACCAGCACTTCAACCAGCGTCAGCGCATGGGCCGGCTGCTGGCGGCCCTGTCGTTCAATCCGTTTGCCTGCGGGCTGGGAATTGACGAAAACACGGCCGGCTTCATTGCGCCGGACGGTCGCATGGAAGTGGTTGGCCGGGGAACGGTAACGGTTGTTGATCCATCTGATCTGAGGCATTCATCCATGAGTTATGTGCGCAGGGCGGAAGCGGTCACGCTGATTGGCCTGAAGCTTCACGTACTGGCCGAAGGTGCTCACTTCAACGTCGAAACGCGCGAAGCAACGCTGGATTGATCAAATAATTTTGGCGGGAACCGCGGTCGGGCGTTAATATGCATTGACCGTCTTTCTATTACAGGTCCTCGTCTTATGAAAATCCTGGCCACCAATGTCTACGTCGGCCCCAGCCTTTACGCCCACTTTCCTGTCATCCGGCACCAGGTCGATATCGGTGTGCTGGAAGACTGGCCCTCAGTAAAGCTGGGATCTGAATTCATAGATGGGCTGGTGGAGGCGCTGCCTGGCCTGTCCAACCATGGTTGCTCCTATGGTGAGCCTGGCGGTTTTCTGCGGCGCTTGAGAGAAGACGAAGGCACCTGGATGGCCCATATCTGGGAGCACGCCGCGATCGAGTTGCAGAACATGGCGGGTTCCGACGTTTCGTTCGGCAAAACCCGCGGTATTGGTCCGCGCGGCCAATACAACATGGTGTTCGAGTACAAGCAGAGAGACGTGGGCCTGGAAGCAGCCAGGATTGCGCGGCAACTACTGCTGAACCTGCTGCCCGACGCAACTGAAAGAAGAATTTTCGGGTGAGATTGGAATCGGATTTCGATTTTGAAGAAGAGCGTGATGATTTTATCCGCTTTGCCCAGCGCAAAGAACTGGGCCCCAGTACGGCTTCCCTGGTCAAGGCGGCGGAAGAGCGCGAAATTCCCTTCCTGCGGCTGAACAAGTACTCGCTGGTGCAATTCGGCCACGGCCGGTATCAGCAGCGTATCCAGGCCACCATCACCAGCAAGACACCTCATATTGCCGTTGAAATTTCCTGTGACAAGGAAGACACGCACAACCTGCTGCGTGACCTGGGCTTGCCGGTCCCGCAGCAGCGACTGGTGTATTCAGAGCGGGAGGCGGCACGGGCGGCACCGCGGATAGGTTTCCCGGTCGTGGTCAAACCACTGGACGCCAATCATGGCCGCGGCGTTTCCATCAACCTGGTAGACGAAGACCAGGTCCGTAAAGCCTACGACGTGGCCCGCGAAAATGCCCGCGGCAGAAGCGTACTGGTCGAGAGCTTCATCGAAGGCATGGATCACCGCATGCTGGTGGTAAACAATGAGCTGGTGGCGGTCGCCAAGCGCGTTCCGGGGCACGTGGTGGGTGACGGCAAGCACACGATTGCCGAGCTGGTCGATATCGTCAACGAAGACCCGCGCCGCGGCATTGGACATGAAAAAGTGCTGACACGCCTGGAACTGGACCACCAGGCAGAGCGCCTGATGGAAAAAGGCGGGTTCGACAAGGACTCTGTATTGCCGGAAGGGGATCTGTTCTACCTGCGCTCCACGGCCAACCTGTCGACCGGCGGAACGGCGATAGACGTGACGGACGTGGTGCATCCGGACAACCGGGAGATGGCGGTACGCGCGGTCCAGGCGGTTGGGCTGGACGTCGGTGGTGTCGATTTCCTGACATCGGACATCACGCAGTCGTACAAGGAGATTGGTGGCGCCATCGTCGAGGTCAATGCGGCGCCCGGTTTCCGGATGCACGTGGCGCCTTCGGAAGGCGAGCCGCGGGACGTTTCCGGTAAGGTCATGGACATGCTGTTCCCGCCGGGCAGCCCGCGGCGCGTTCCGGTTGCCAGTATCACCGGCACCAACGGTAAGACCACCACCTCGAGAATGCTGGGACATATTCTGAAAAACGCCGGCCACACGGTCGGCATGACGTCCACCGACGGCGTGTACATCGACGGCCGGCTGTCGGTGAAAGGAGATATGACGGGTCCGGCATCGGCCCATATCGTGCTGCGCGATCCGACCATCGACGTGGCCGTGATGGAAACCGCCCGCGGCGGGCTGTTGCGCTCCGGCCTGGGTTATCGTCGCTGCGATGTTTCAGCCTGCCTGAACGTTTCGTCTGACCACCTTGGTCTGAAGGGCATCGACACGCTGGAGCAACTGGCGGAACTCAAGCGGATACCGATCGAAGTTGCACGAGACACGGCCGTCCTCAATGCCGACGACGAATTATGTCTGCACATGGCCGATTACACGGAGGCTGAACACGTTTGCTACGTGACGATGAATCCGGCACATGCCCTGGTCAAGGAACATATCCGGGCCGGCGGCCGAGCGGTTGTGCTTGAGCAGGGTATCGGCGGGGACATGATCACCCTGTATGACAACGGCACGCATTTCCAGGTGCTGTGGACGCACCTGATTCCCGCCACGATGGAAGGCAAGGCGACGCATAACGTCCAGAACGCCATGTTTGCGGCCGCGCTGGCGTTCAGCATGGGCAAATCCCTGGAGGACATCCGTCACGGCCTGCAGACCTTCAACGCGTCGATTTTCCAGGCGCCGGGCCGCATGAACGTGTTCGACGAACATCCGTTCCGCGTGATCCTGGACTATGGCCACAACGCGGCCGCCATTGCCAGCATCAGCCAACTGGTCAGCCGGCTCGAAGTGGGCGGGAAGCGCATTTGCGTACTGGCGGCACCGGGTGACCGGCGTGACGAAGACATCCGGGCTATTGCCGATAATGCTGCCGGACCACTTTGACTACTACATTTGCAAAGCCGACGACAACCGGCGCGGGCGGGGCGTGGACGAAGTACCCGAGATGCTGAGCGCGCAGTTGCAGGAAGCCGGTGTCGGTCCGGAAAACGTCAAAGTTATTCCTGACGAAGTCGATGCGGTCGCTGCCGCGCTTGAAATGGCCCGGGATGGCGACCTGGTCGTGATTTTCGGGGACAACATTGAGCGTTGCTGGAACCAGGTCGCCGGACACCAGGTGGACGAAAACACCGATGTCGACAGGGTGGCAGAAAAGCCTGTACAGAGTTTTGTCGAGGAAGATCCCGATGCCTTCACGCTGGATCCGGGTTCGGAGCTGATACGGGATGAGCGCGGTGTCCGGATAGCCCGGGCTGACGAGGAATCGGATTGATGACTGCTGGAAAGAAATGAAGCTGATGGACAGCAGGCGTCTGACCGGCGCCAATCTATACTGGGACCGCCCCAGCGCCATCATTGATGTGATGATTGATGGTGCGCCGGGGCCGGTGATTAATGCCTGGCGATGTGCGGCGGAAGAATGGCTGGACAAAGTGGGGTACGCCGACGAGCAGACCTGCTACCGGGTCTTTGAAGGCGGCGCCAGTTTGCTCATTTCTGCACCCATCGACGTCTTGTATTCCATGTGCGAGCTGAACGAACTGGCCTGGGCTTGTGCGTTGGCGGAGTGCGGGGGAGAGGAATCTCCTGATGCGGACGAAGAGCTGCCGAGACTGACCCGGTTATTTGATGAGGAACGAAACTCTGCTTTGCTGGTATTGCAGGAGACGGCTCATCAGAAAAGCGTTCCCTTTCTCTGGGATGACGATGAAGTATCCGTGGGGTTCGGCAAGACCACTCAAATCTGGGCGCCGGATAATCTGCCTTCACCGCAACAGGTCGACTGGGCTGAAATTGAGTCGATCCCGGTGGCCATGGTTACCGGCACCAACGGCAAATCGACCACGGTCCGGATGACTGCCGCTATCATGACGGCAGCCGGATTCCGTGCTGGACTGACTTCAACTGATTTTATCCGCGTGGCTGACCGTATTATCGATACCGGTGATTATTCGGGCACCGGCGGCGCACGGATGCTGATGCGTCAGGCTGACGTTGAGATGGCCGTACTGGAAGTTGCCAGGGGCGGTTTGTTGCGCCGTGGACTGGGGCTGGAACGTGCCGACGTGGCCGTTGTGACGAACGTAGCGGCCGATCACCTGGGTGATTATGGCATCAACACCGTGGCTGAGTTGATACCCGCTAAGTTTATTGTCAGTCGAGCCCTTTCCGGCGACTCTCCGCTGGTCCTGAATGCCGATGACGAAGGCGTTGTGGCCTATGCGGGGACGCTTGAAAACCGCATTCACTGGTTCAGCCTGGATCCAGGGAATCCAACCATGCTGAACGCTCTGGCCGAAGGCGGGACGGCATGTTACCTGGACTCGGACTGGCTGGTCGCCGCACAGGGCGCCACCCGGCGCAAGGTCGTTCAGGTGGCCGATATACCGGCAGCCATGAACGGTATTGTGCGTTACAACATCAGCAATGCGCTGGCCGCAATGTCTATTGCGGTCAGCATGGGGATTAACGACGACGCGATCAGGGAGGGTCTCGCGCAATTTCGTGGCGATGAGCACGATAACCCCGGCCGCGGCAATTGGTTTGAGCATGCCGTCGAAGGCGGCGTTATCCGCATATTGGTTGATTTTGCCCACAACGAGCACGGCATGAAAGCCCTTGCCGATGCCGTCATGCAGGTCAATGCGGAGCGGGTTGTTCTGTTGATGGGGCAGGCCGGAGATCGACTGGACCAGGATATAGCGGATCTCGTCATAGCGGCCTGCAGCGTCAACCCGGATCGACTGCTGGTGGCAGAGTTGCCGGGTTATGAGCGTGGCCGCCAGCCCTTCGATGTGCCAAAGCTGATCAGCTCTACGGCGGTCGACTGCGGTATTCCGAAAGATGCAATCGAGACCTTTTCTGGTCCGGGGGAAGCGACGGCTCATGCCCTCCAGAACGCCCGCCCCGGAGACTTGCTGGTGCTGTTGGCATTGACGCAACGCTCAGAGGCACTGTCGCTGGTGCATGAGTTTATCGACAGAAACGATCCATCGGATGGCTAAGCTTTATTTCTACTACTCGGCGATGAACGCGGGGAAGACCACCCTTCTGCTGCAGTCTGCCCACAACTACCGTGAACGCGGCATGCGACCGCTGTTGTTTACCCCGGCGCTGGATGACCGGTTTGCAATTGGTGTGATCAAGTCACGAATCGGTCTGGAATCGGAAGCCGTCGCATTTGCCAGAGAAGACGATTTGTTTGAAGAGGTAAAGGGACAATTGGAAAGTCAGAACATCCATTGCGTGCTGGTGGACGAAGCGCAATTCCTGACAAAAACCCAGGTGTTTCAGCTCAGCGAAGTGGTCGATCGGCTGAACATCCCGGTTTTATGTTTTGGCCTGAGGACTGATTTTCAGGGTGAGTTGTTCGAAGGCAGTCGTTATCTTCTGGCCTGGGCAGACCAACTGGAAGAGCTCAAGACCATTTGTCATACCGGAAAAAAGGCCACAATGGTGGTGCGGGTCGATGACGATGGCTACGCGCTTCGTGAGGGCTCACAGGTAGAAATTGGCGGAAACGAGCGTTACGTGTCGGTCAGCAGGAAAGAATTCAAGGACGTTTTCTTTGCAGGAAAACGCATCCGCTTCATCGATCCGCTGGAAGGTGGCGCGGACGAACCGGAGCCTGAGAAACTGGGTCTGGAGGATTAAATCATGCGTTTTCTTATTGTCCTGATCATCATTGCACTGGCCGTGTTCAAATTTTGGCCGGAGCAACCCGTGCCGACAGCGGAAGAGAGCTTTATCGGCCCTCAAATCCAGTCCATGAAGCAGGCGGAGCAGGTCGAGCAGCAGTACCTGGATGCGCTGGAGCGTTCAGACCAGCAGATTGAAAAAGAATCTGACGGAGGGGGTTAGGCGAAGCCTCCTGGCTTACAGCTCGCTTATCGCTGGCAGTGCGGGCAATAGTAGCTCGATCGCTGGCCGATCACTTTTCTTTTCACGGCTGCCTGGCATTGGAAACAGGGCAGGCCTTCGCGTTCATAGACCAGTAATTCCTGGGCAAAATAGCCGGGGTTGCCATCGGAATCCACGAAGTCCCGAAGGGTTGTGCCGCCATGTCGAATCGCCCGGCTCAATACGTCCCTGATGGCGCCGGCCAGGGCATCGTAGCGGGCGGCGGATATCCGCCCGGCAGCCCTTGCCGGGTGAATTCCTGCCATGTAGAGCGCTTCTGAGGCGTAGATATTGCCGACGCCAACCACCGTTTTCCCGTCCATGATGAAATTTTTGACCGCTCCCTTCCTTCCGCGGGATTTGTGCCATAGAAGCTGCCCGGAGAAATCGTCCGAAAGCGGTTCAGGTCCCGAGGTGGCGCAGCAGTTTGTGGTCTTCCACCGGTGCATCCCACCAGGTGAAGACTCCAAACCGGCGTGGATCGTTGAAACGAATGCATTTACCGCTGTCCAGGACGAGGTCGACGTGGTCGTGTTTGCGCGGTTCGTCATCAGCCTGGCAGATCCGTAATGACCCCGACATGCCGAGGTGGATCAGCAGACCGCCGCAAGCCGCATCAAGAGAATGATTACCGCTCTCCAGTTCGATCAGCAGGTACTTGGCGCGGCGCCAGCAACGTGCAACCCTGCAACCCCGGGCCTGCTGAACCGAGTCGGGAACCGGCCAGCGCAGGCTGGCGTTGCGAATGACGATGTCCGAGATGACGCGACCTGCCAGATGCAGGTTCGATGCCGCGCAGCGTGGTTTCGACTTCGGGCAGTTCAGGCATGAAAGGGCTTCACCTGGGTTGGGGGCAGAGCCTGCGGCATAAAAAAACCCGCCAAAAAGGCGGGTCTTTCACATAAATGCAAGGCAGCATCAGTGTTACTTGATTTTGCCTTCCTTGTACATGACGTGCTTGCGTACAACGGGATCATATTTCTTGACCTCCATTTTTGCAGGCGTGTTCTTCTTGTTCTTGTCGGTCGTGTAGAAGTGACCGGTGCCCGCAGAAGAATTCAGGCGGATTTTATCTCTTGCGCTCTTGGCCATTGCTCAAATCCTCCTTTATACCTTTTCGCCGCGTGCCCGCAGGTCTGACAGTACAACATCGATGCCTTTCTTGTCGATGATGCGCAGACCCTTGGTCGAGACGCGAAGCTTAACCCAGCGATTCTCGCTTTCCACCCAGAAACGGTGGCTGTGCAGGTTGGGCAGAAAACGTCGCTTGCTCTTGATATTGGAGTGCGACACGTTGTTTCCGGATATAGGTTTTTTTCCGGTGACCTGGCAAACTCGTGACATGGGAATTCCCGTAACAATGCGTTGAAAAATTCAGCCGCACTTTATAACCCATGAGCTCGAGTATGCAAGATTATCGCAACGGTTTCATTCAGAGAAGACCGCGGGCCGCCATGGAAACCGGCGATCCTTCACCAACGACAAAATGGTCCAGCAAGCGGATATCCAGCAACGCCAGTGCGTCCTTCAGGCGGCGTGTAATGGCCTGGTCAGCCAGGCTGGGTTCGCTGATGCCCGAAGGGTGATTGTGCGCCACGATCAGGGCTGCAGCACCATGTTGCAAGGCTTTTTCGGCCACCACCCGGGGATACACGGTGGCGCCGTCGATGGTGCCGTGAAACAGTTCCTCAAAAGCGATGACGCGGTGTCGCGTATCCAGGAAAAGGCAGGCGAACACCTCGTTGGGATGATCGCGAAGACGCGGTCTTCAGGTATTGCCTCGGTCACGTCCGGACTTTCCAGCGGGCTTGCCGCGTATCAGCACCTCATTCAGGTACCGCCTGGACAGTTCCAGCACGGCCAGAAGCTTGGCGGTTTTGGCCGGCCCCAGTCCCTGCTGCTTTTCCAGCGTGCATCGCGTTGGCCTGCAACAGTCCGCGCAAACCCCCGAAGTCATGCAGCAGGCTCTCGGCCAGTTCGATGACACTCAGCCGGGCAGCGCCGGTACCCAGCAGAATGGCCAGAAGTTCGACGTCATCGAGTGACGTGACGCCGGTTGAGGCCAGTTTTTCCCTCGGCATGATCTTTGTTCATGCTCCCATTGTGGAGGTGTAAAAGTCACTGTCGTTACGGAAAAATCCCCTGAGTGGATGTAAGCTATTAGCCTTGAATCAAATGGCGTGGAGATGTGAACCGATGAGCGGCAGACGGATTTTGCTGGGTGTGACCGGCGGGATAGCTGCGTACAAATCGGCTGACCTGGTTCGGCGTTTGCGCGATACAGGCGCGGAAGTCCGGGTAGTCATGACCCGCGGAGCACACGGCGTTTGTAACGCCGCTGACCTTCCAGGCAGTTTCAGGAAACCCGGTTCATACGACACTTGCTGGATGAAACCGCCGAGGCTGGAATGGGGCACATCGAACTGGCCCGCTGGGCGGACCAGGTCCTGGTTGCGCCGGCCACTGCCAGATTTCATGGCCCGCCTGGCTCACGGACTTGGCGGATGACCTGCTGTCCACGATTTGCCTGGCGACTTCGGCCCCGGTGATGTTGGCGCCGGCCATGAATCATCAGATGTGGATAAGCGCGGCGACACAGGCCAACTACAGCTTGTTGCGTGAACGCGGGGTGCAGTTCGCCGGCCCGGCCAGCGGTAGTCAGGCCTGCGGTGAAACAGGCCCAGGCCGCATGCTGGAGCCCCTTGATATCGTCACCGCGCTGGCTCCCGCCCCGAACCGTTGCCTTGAGGGTGTCCGCGTTTTGGTTTCGGCCGGCCCGACCTTTGAGGACATTGACCCGGTGCGCTACATCGGCAATCGGTCATCCGGGAAAATGGGGTTTGCTGTTGCCCGGGCGGCCGTTGCCGCGGGAGCAGATGTCAGCCTGGTGGCGGGCCCGGTAAAACTGGAAACACCTGCAGGCGTCGAGCGGATAGACGTTCGTGGGGCGGTCGAAATGCGGGATGAAGTGGTTCGCCTCGCGGCCGCAGCGGATGTGTTCATCAGCGTGGCCGCTGTTGCGGACTACACGCCTGCCCGCAGGGCGGAGCAGAAGATCAAGAAAGGCTTGCCAAAGCAGAAGCTGGATTTGGTAGGCACGCCGGATATCGTCGCCGAGGTGGCGGCTCTGGACGCGGGACCGTTCACCGTCGGCTTTGCGGCCGAGACCGAGAATCTCAAAGAGCACGCGATTGAGAAGCTTTCACGTAAAAGGCTTGATATGATTGCTGCCAATCGGGTCGGGCAGGATGATTCGGGATTTGATAGCGAAAACAACGAAATACTGATTTTGGTTCCGGGTGGTGAAAAGTACCTGGGTAAAGGAAGCAAGCAAGAGCTTGCGCGGCTGCTGATCGAAGAGGCCGCTGCTCGCATGAAGGAAAAGGAACGCATTGAAGCCCGTCCAGATAAAAATATTAGACCCGCGCCTGGGAACTGAGTTTCCGCTACCGGAGTACGCAACGCTGGGCTCCGCCGGGATGGATCTACGGGCCTGCCTCGAGGAGAGCCTGACCGTTTCACCTGGCGAGACTCGTTTGATCCCGACCGGTTTTGCCATGCACATGGAAGATACGGGCATGGCTGCGGTGATTCTTCCGCGCTCTGGTCTGGGTCACAAGCATGGAATCGTGCTGGGTAACCTGGTCGGGCTGATCGACAGTGATTACCAGGGACAGGTCTTCGTCTCCTGCTGGAACCGTTCAGATTCCCCGTTTACGGTAGAGCCGGGTGCCCGAATCGCCCAACTGGTCTTCGTGCCGGTCGTGCTGGCTGCACTGGGAAGTCGTTAAGGAATTTGATGCTTCTGACCGGGGTGGTGGCGGATTTGGCCACACCGGACATTCGTAAAGGACTGCGATCTATGGAGTTTAAGGAAAAACTGGAAGAATTCGTCCATTTATCGACCCGAAAGTATGTTGGCATGCGCTTTATCTTGCTGCTGGCCTCGTTTGGCGTGCTGGTCATCCTGGTCTGCCCTATGGCTGACCTTCAGCGACTGGCGTTATGTCGGCGTGGCGTCTGATGCCACGGAAGAGGGGCGCCATGCGGTTACCAGCCTGATGCCACCGTTGCAGGCGCTGAAAAATGCGATGGCCGACGAGCAGGTGCAGGCTCTGGCTGTCCGGGCACTGGAAGACCCGGATGCCGGGGCCGAGCTCACCACCTGGATGCAGGGACAAATGGACTGATGTCATCAACGTGTTCGGTTTTTGGCACAAGCCTGGACACTTTGAATCCGGATGAATTCGGACCGAACGGTTACGCCGTCTATGACATGGTTCTGTCCACCCTGGAAAGCGGGAAGGGATTGATGCAGGTCCATTTTGTCCTGCAACCGCCGCGATTGTTTGACTCGGCAGTCATCAAGTCCGGGGAACAGGTCGTTGGCGTGATGGTCGTGGAACTGGATCTTGAGTACCTGCTGGCCGGATTTGATCCTGACTACTCGTCACTGGGTTTCATCAGCCTGACCCAGTACAACGGCAGACAAAGGGTGAGTCACCTGAGGGAGTGGGGTGATCCCAGTATCCAGGATGAAATTCCGGACCGGATTCCGGTACCCGGCACCCTGTTCCGGATCGAGTTTCCTCAGCCCACGACACATCGGTCTGATCAGAGGCAGGACGGCATTCCTGGCGATTCTGGCCGGCGTGCTCTGCATTGTCGGGTCTGTTCTTCTATATCGCAGCCACGGGGTGTCTGGAAAAAGCAATACGAAGCCAGGAAGCGGGAAATCGAAATACGCATTGCCAAAACCCGCGCAGAGAAGGCTCTGCAAATGCCAGAGCCCGCTCCGGCCAAAGCCATTCCTGCAGACAGCGCCTGCGCCGCCTGCTGTAATGAGCGAGGAGCAAGAGGAACAGGAGGAGCAGGTCGAGCCGGACAAAACTCCGAAGTCCGCAAATGCTGCGGATCCTCCGCCCATGCGGCTTCAATATAACCTTGCCGAGAAACGTAAACTGAAAGAAGCGAACACGTCGCCGGTCGAACTGACACCGGCAATATTCCGTGCATATGATATCCGCGGCGTGATCGACAAGACCCTGGATTCCGGTGTGGCCAGGAGTGTCGGACAGGCCGTGGGAACGCTGGCCCTGAAGGACAACGTCGGGCCTGTCGTCGTGGCCCGGGACGGACGCCTGTCCGGCCCCTACCTGATGGAAGGGATGATCGAAGGCATATTGTCTTCCGGTTGTGATGTGCTGGATATTGGCGCTGTTCCGACCGGTGTTCTTTACTACGCGGCCCATGAAATGGGGGCCGGGTCCGGCGTGATGATAACCGGCAGCCACAACCCGCCGGACTACAACGGCTTCAAGATCATGATCGGCGGTGACACGCTGCACGGTGAGGCCATCAGTGATCTGTACCAGCGCATCACGACCAGCGATCTGAGTGCGGGCGAAGGAACCGTGACCCGCAAAAATGTGGTTCCGGACTACATCCAGCGAATCGCGGACGATATCCAGGTAGAGCGAGAGCTGAAAGTGGTCATCGATTGTGGAAACGGCATTGGTGGTGTCTGTGCGGCAGAAGCACTGCGGGCCATCGGCGTTGAAGTCCTGCCGCTGTTCGACGAAGTTGACGGCACTTTTCCCAACCACCATCCCGACCCGAGTGAACCTGAAAACCTGTCAGACCTGATCGAGTCCGTGCGCCTGATGGATGCCGACCTGGGCCTGGCGCTGGATGGTGACGCCGACCGCCTGGGCGTGGTGACACTGGCCGGCGATATCATTTATCCCGGACCGGATCATGATGCTGCTGGCGCTCGATGTGCTGGACCGCAATCCGGGCGCCACCATCATTTACGACGTGAAATGCACCGGCCACCTGCCCAAGGTGATCAGAGCAGGCGGGTGGTAACCCGGTGATGTACAAGACCGGCCACTCCCTGATCAAGGCGAAGATGAAAGAAATCGGTTCACCCTTTGCCGGCGAGATGAGCGGACATTTCTTCTTCGGCGAACGCTGGTATGGCGTGGATGATGGGATTTATGCCGCTGCGCGGCTGCTGGAAATTCTCGGTAGCACGGAGACGCCACCGGAAGCGATCCTGAACGCCCTGCCGACCAGTTTCAGCACACCGGAACTGAAAGTGCAGATGCAGGAAGGCGAGAATCACGCTTTTGTCGAGGCATTCAAGGACAGGGCGCAATTTGAAGGAGCCAGTATCAGCACGATAGACGGTTTGCGTGCGGATTTTGACGACGGCTGGGGCCTGGTCAGGGCGTCCAACACAACACCGATCCTGGTGGTTCGCTTTGATGCCGAGACCGAGGAAGCACTGGACCGGATCAAGGCCATCTTCCGGTCACAGATGCTCGAACGTCAATCCTGACCTTGAACTTACCATTTTAAAGAGGCAAAATACCATGATGATCAGAACATTTACACTGCTCGGCATCCTGCTTTTGGCAGTGCCCGCGGCCCAGGCAGACGGCATTGCGATCGAACCAGGCATGTGGGAAATGACAAGCACGATGCATATGCCCATGCTGCCGGAGCCGCGCGTGACAACCACAACCGAATGCATGGAGAAGTCAGAACTGTCAATGGACGAGTTCGCTGATGGGGACATGGATCCGACCTGCACATTCGAGATGAATCTAGCTGGATGGCAACACCATGTCATGGTCGATCGACTGCCCGGTAGAGGGCGGCACGATCGCACGGCGAATGGGAAGCCACTTCCAATGGTGACACCGTCACCGGAGGGGGGCTGATGACCATGTCCGTCCAGGGTCAGACCATGGAGATGAACATGAGCTGGGAAGGCCACAGGGTGGGAGCTTGTGCGCCCTGATCAGTAAGCACACTCGGTGAAAACGGGGTCCACCGAGCCGTTCCACTCACCGTGATATAGCTTTAGTTTTCGTTCAGCGGGGGTCACCCCGCTTTCCACCACGTCCCGCAATGGGCTGAGGAACCCCGTTTCATTGTCCCCGGCTGCGTTGAGCCGGCCGCGGGCAACCAGGCCGTCATTCGCCAGCTCGATCACATCCTTCGCGATAGACTGCACGGTCCTGCCGCGGACGGTCGCTTTCAAGCCGAGCCGGGGAACATCCTCACGCAGTTTCAGCCGTTCTTCCATGCTCCAGTCCCGGGCGATATCCCAGGCTGCGTCCAGCGAAGGCTGGTGATAGAGCAAGCCGGCCCAGATGGCCGGCAGCGCACACAGGCGGCCCCAGGGACCACCGTCCGCACCGCGCATTTCCAGAAATCGTTTCAGCCTGACTTCCGGGAAAGGCCGTGGTCAGGTGGTCTTCCCAGTCCTTGAACGTGGGCCGTTCGCCGGGTAAGGCCGGCAACTTGCCCTGGAGGAAATCGCGGAAAGACTGGCCGGTGGCATCGATGTAGTCTCCATCCCGGTAAACGAAATACATGGGTACATCCAGCATGTAGTCGGTGTATTTTTCAAAACCCATGTCGCCATCAAATACAAAGGGCAGCATGCCGGTACGGTCCGGGTCGGTGTCCTCCCAGACGTGCGAGCGGTAGCTCACGTAACCATTCGGCTTCCCGTCGGTGAACGGCGAGTTGGCGAACAGCGCAGTTGCGATAGGCTGCAGCGCCAGCGAGGTCCGGAACTTGTGCACCATATCCGCTTCTGAGCCGAAATCCAGGTTGACCTGAACCGTACAGGTACGGGCCATCATGTCCTGGCCCATGGTGCCGACCTTGTCCATGTACTCCCGCATGATCCGGTAACGCGCTTTGGGCATCCATTCCATGTCCTCGCGCCGCCACTTGGGCTGGAAGCCCATGCCCAGGAATGCGATACCCAGTGGTTCTGAAACCGTCTGGACCTGATTCAGATGCGTATTAACTTCGGTGCAGGTCTGGTGGATGTTGTCGAGTAGCGCTCCGGAAAGCTCCAGTTGTCCGCCGGGCTCGAGCGTGATCGATGCACCGGTGTCGTCCAGCAGGGCTATCGGAAGCCCGTCCTCCATGACCGGGCGCCAGCCATAACTGTCCGCGAGACCGGTCAGGATCGAGCGAATGCCGCGCTCGCCTGCATAGGGTAGCGGGCGCAGGTCATTCAGCGTATAGCCAAACTTCTCATGCTCTGTACCCATCTTCCACTGGGATTCAGGTTTGCAGCCGCTTTCAAGATAGGACACCAGTTCATCCCTGGTTCCGACACTGTCGATTTTTCTCGAATCTGTCACACAAATGCTCCGTAAAATTGGATTCCTTTCGCGCAGGACCGGTAAATCGGTCGCCAATCAAAGCCGTCCGAATAAATAACATTGGAAAGCCCGGTCCGATTGCCTAGGATACACGCAGGAACCACGGACGAAACAGACTGGACCGCCACATGCACTTCATCAACAGGCGCAATTGCGCGTTCATTTTTGCGAGCTTGATAATGATGCTGGTGGTGCAGGCTGTGGCGGCAGCGGAAATCTACGCGTGGCCTGGGTCCCGAGCCGGACTCCCTTCACATTCACCAGGCCCAGGGGCTCGCCGCCGTCAACCTGTTGCGGGATATCCGGGAGGGCCTGGTCACCTTTGATGAGCAAGGTGAACTGGTGCCCGGACAGGCGGAATCCTGGCAGGTGCTGGACGACAGGCAGACGCTACCGGTTTACGCTGCGCCCGGATGCCCGCTGGTCCAATGGCGATGCGGTAACATCCGCAGATTTTGTTCGGGCCTGGCAGCGTGCCTTCACCCCGGAAACAGCAGCAGCGACGGCGGGTTTGCTCAAAGACGTGTTGTTCGTGGACGAAATCCTCGAAAGGCGGAGCCGATGTTTCTTCGCTGGGAATCGATGCGCGTCGAGCCCGGCCTGCTGGAAATTTCGCTGAAGGAACCGGCGCCGTGGATCCTGGAAATACTGGCCCATCCGGTAAGTTTTCCGCTGCATTCAACAGCGATGGATGATCCGCTTCACGCGCCGGTGAACGGCCCGTTCCTGCTGACGGACTGGACGCCGCGTGCGAGCCTGAAACTCGTGAACGAAATCCGGAGTTTCATGCAGCGGACAGTATAGAAGTCGAAACCGTCGAATATTTTCCAATCGAAGAGCCCGCTGCCGAGCTTTCGCGTTACCGGGCCGGTGAACTCGATATCACCGAAACGATTCCGGCGGGCCGATTCGAGTGGCTCGAAGGAAAACCTTTCGAAGACCTGCGGATCCACCCCTACCTGGGTACTTTCTGGCTGGGATACAATTTCAAGCACCCGGTTCTTGGACACTCCGGGGCGCTGAGGCGGGCGCTGTCACTTGCCGTCAATCGCGAAATACTGGTCAATACCGTGCTGGGTGCCGGTGAATTGCCGGGCTGGAGCGTGGTGCCGCCCGGGCATCAATGGCTATCAGCCGGTTCAGATGGCCGAGTCGGTGATGACCAGCAGGAGCGCGAGGCAAAAGGCAGTGCGACTGTTACGCGAGTCCGGGTTTGGGAAAAACGAACCGCTGTTGCTGGAAATTCGCTACAACACTTCCGGCGTACACCGACGCGTTGCGGTAGCCGTCGCCGCCATGTGGAAGCAGGTGCTTGGTGTAAACACGCAACTGGTCAACGAGGAGTGGAAGGTTTTCGTCAATAACCGGAAAATGGGTGTCGTTACCGAAGTATTTCGGGGCGGCTGGATCGCGGATTATGCCGATCCGTCCAGTTTTCTGGATTTGTTCATTGGCGGGAGTGCGCTGAACAACACCTTTTACAGAAATTCTGAATTTGACATGCTGATGAAATCAGCCGAAATATCCACGGAGGCACAAGAGTGGGGCTTATTGCAGCAGGCTGAAGCCAAGTTAATGCACGACATGCCGGTGATACCGCTTTATTATTATGTTTCGCGACACCTTGTCAGGCCGCGCATCACCGGTTATTCGGATAATGTCCGGGATGTTCACCTGTCCCGGTACCTGGGTGTGATTTCGGAGAACCCTTGAAACTCACCATACCAACCAGTGTAATCCTCATGCTCAGCCTGCTGGGCTTGTCAGCCTGCGGTGACCGCGAAGGGGATTTCGGCCGGCCATTGGAAAAACGACCGCAACCGGTTGAGCTACTCCTCCTCGAAGACGGGCGTCCTGACCCGTCCGTTCTGGCCGCAGAGCAGGTCGTTCGCCGCGGCAATGGTGAAGAGCCCGAAACGCTTGACCCGCACCTGGCGCAGGGCGTTCCAGCTTCCCACATATTGCGTGACCTGTTCGAAGGCCTGACCATGGAGTCAGCCGACGGAGATATCATTCCGGGCGCGGCATTGCGCTGGAATATTTCCCGGGATGCCAGGACCTATACGTTTTACCTGCGTCGTGACCTGGTCTGGTCGAACGGCGAGACGCTTATCGCCGATGACTTTGTGTACAGCCTGCGTCGTGCACTGAATCCGGAAACCGCTTCCAGCGCAGCCAGAACGTTACTTCCTATCCAGAATGCGCGGGAAGTGCTGGCCGGTGAACTACCTGTTGAAGACCTCGGGATTTCGCTGCTTGACGAGTTCACACTGCAAATCACCCTGACGGGACCTACGCCCTATTTCCTGGGGTTGCTGGCCAGTCCGGTAGCCTATCCGGTCAACCGTAAAAATGTCGAAGCGTTCGGAGACCAGTTCTCCAGGGCGGGTAATCTCGTATCAAACGGTGCCTACCTGCTGGCCAAATGGACACCCCGGGTCAGTATCGAGCTGCTGAAAAACCCGCGTTTTCGTGAAGCGGATGGCACTTATGTTGAACGTGTCATTTACGTGCCGACAGAGGACCAGGCCACCGAGGTCAAGCAATTCCGGTCCGGAGAGCTGGACTGGACCAACGAGGTACCCAACAACCAGTTCAAATGGCTTTTGCAGCACTACCCGGACGAGTTGGTCGTCAGCCCCTGGATGGGGTCATATTTTTTCGGTTTTAACCTCACGCAGGAGCCGTTCATAGACAACCCTTCCCTGAGGATGGCGCTGAGCTCTGTCCATCGACCGGCAGATCATCACCGAAAAGGTGACGCAGTTTGGAGAGAAACCCTCGTTTGCGCTGGTGCCTCCGGGGATCGACGGTTACGTTCCTTTTTCTCCGGAGTACGCGGACTGGAGCCAGGAAGAAAGAGATCATGAGGCCAGGCGTCTCTACGAGCAGGCCGGCTACTCTGAGGAGCAACCCCTGAGGATCGAGATTCGTTACAACACCAGTGACAATCACAAGAAAATTGCGCTGGCGATCGCATCGATGTGGAAACAGACGCTGGGCGTTAACGCCACGCTGGTCAACGAAGAGTTCAGGGTGTTTCTGCAAAACCGGGAACAAAAAGTCATCACCCAGGTATTCAGGTCCGGTTGGATCAGTGACTACAATGACCCGTACAGCTTCCTCGAGCTTTTTCGCACCGGGCACGGGCGAAATGACTACGGCTACAGCAACACCACGTTCGACGCCCTGCTTGATGAGGTTGGCCTGGAGCGTGTCCGGGCGCGCAGAGAGCGGTTGATGTTTGAAGCCGAGCGCGTACTGATGACGGACCATGTCATCATTCCGGTTTACACCTACGTGACCAAACGACTGGTTGATCCGCACCTCAGGGGATGGCACAACAACGTGATGGACCATCACCCGACCCGGAACATGTTCAAGCTGAAGTCGCGCCCCGAAGTGCAGGCAGGTGAGCAGCAATGAGGCAGGAGGGTGTGCTGCGCCATGCTGCGATTCGCCTGCTGGGCCTGGTACCCACCCTGCTGGTGCTGATTACGATCGCATTTTTCCTGATTCGCATGGCGCCGGGCGGGCCGTTTGACGGTGAAAAAGTTCTTCCGCCGGAAATACGGGCGAACCTGGATGCCAATTATCACCTCGATGAACCGTTGCTGCAGCAGTACTTTCGCTACCTGGGCCAGATTATTTCGGGGGATTTCGGACCGTCGTTCCAATACAAGGACTGGACCGTCAACGAGCTGATCGCACGGGGTTTTCCGGTATCGGCGACCATAGGCGGCCTGGCGATGCTGATTGCGTTTGTGCTGGGTACGCTGATTGGCACGCTTGCGGCGCTGCGCCAGAACACGGCCGTGGATTATTCGGTTATGGGTGTGGCCATGCTGGGCATTTCGATACCCAATTTTGTCGTCGCCCCTTTGCTGATCCTGGGGGTTGCTGTTTACGCAGGCTGGTTGCCGGCCGGCGGTTGGGACTGGTCGTGGCAGAGAATGGTGTTGCCGGTCGTTACGCTGGCGCTGCCGGCAATCGCGTATGTCGCACGCCTGACCCGGGGCAGCATGATCGAAGTGCTGCACAGCAATTACATTCGCACGGCCCGGGCCAAGGGCCTGCCCGAACGCCTGGTGATTTTCCGTCATGCGCTGAAACCGGCCATTTTGCCGGTCATTTCCTACATGGGTCCGGCGACGGCTGCCATGATCACCGGATCGGTAGTGATCGAGCGTATTTATTCCATTCCGGGCCTGGGCAGTTATTTCGTCCAGGGCGCGCTTAACCGGGACTACACCCTGGTGATGGGCGTGGTCGTTTTCTACGGGGTCGTCATCGTCGTTCTGAACTTCATCGTCGATCTTCTCTATGCCTGGCTCAACCCCAGGATCCGTTACAACGAGGCGCAATGAGCAGCGACGTCAAAACAAAACCCATTGACGTGGCGATAACGGATCCTTTTGCGAAGGCTTTCGAGGAGCCGGATGTCCGCGGCCGCTCGCTTTGGGTGGATGCCTGGCACCGTGTGCAGAAAAACAAGGCGGCAGTGGTCAGCGGCGTCATCATGGCGATGATGGTGTTGATGGTGCTGTTCGGCCCGATGCTATTGCCCTGGGAAGCCGATTTCACCGACTGGGACAACACGTCCTCTCCGCCCAGCCTGGAAACCGGGCACTGGTTCGGGACCGATGCCGTCGGCCGCGACATCCTGGTGCGCACGCTCGAAGGCGGCAGGATTTCGCTGCTGGTCGGCCTGGTGGCCACGCTGGTCAGCCTGGTCATCGGTGTCACCTACGGGGCCATCGCCGGCTATTACGGCGGCATGACCGACCGGGTCATGATGCGGATCGTGGATATCATCTACGCCCTGCCTTTCATGTTTTTCGTGATCTTGCTGATGGTGGTTTTCGGGCGCCATATCGTTTTGATCTTTGTTGCGATTGGCGCGGTCAACTGGCTGGACATGGCAAGAATCGTGCGCGGACAAACCCTGAGCCTGAAGAACACCGAGTTCGTCGAGGCAGCCAGGGCCTGTGGTGTGGACCACCGGGCCATCATCCTGCGCCACATCATCCCCAACCTGCTGGGTGTCGTGATGGTGTACGTGACGCTGACGATTCCGCAGGTCATCCTGGTCGAGTCGTTCCTGAGTTTCCTGGGCCTGGGTGTCCAGGAGCCCATGAGTTCATGGGGTGCGCTGGTAAACGATGGCGCCCAGGACATGGAGTCGGCCCCGTGGACCCTGGTATTCCCCGCGGCTTTCCTGACGGTGACGCTGTATTGCTTCAACTACATCGGCGACGGCATGCGCGATGCGCTCGATCCCAAGGACCATCTGTAATGGCGTTGCTCAAGGTCTCCAATCTTGAAGTCCACTTCGAGACGCCCGAAGGTGTCGTCAAGGCAGTCGATGGCATGGACTTTGAAGTTGCAGAGGGCGAGACGCTGGCCATTGTCGGCGAGTCGGGCGCGGGGAAAAGCCAGCTGGTATCTGTCGTTCATGGGCTTGCTGGCCGAGAACGGCAGTGTGCGTGGAGAAGCGCTGTTCCGCGACAAGGACCTGTTGAAGATGAGTCCTCGCGAACTCAACGCAATTCGCGGCACGTCATATCGCGATGATTTTCCAGGATCCGATGACCTCGCTGAACCCGTTCCTGACGATCGAAAAACAGATGATGGAAGTGGTCATGCACCACCAGGGGCTGCGCAGGGAAGAAGCGCGGCAACACGCGGTGGAAATGCTGCGTGCGGTTCGCATTCCCGATCCGGAAGAACGAATAAAGCAGTATCCGCACGAGTATTCCGGCGGTATGCGGCAGCGGGTCATGATTGCCATCGGCCTTTTGTGTGCACCTGATCTGTTAATTGCTGACGAGCCGAGCACGGCGCTGGATGTGACGGTGCAGGCACAGATAACCGAGCTGGTCAGTGAGCTCAGGAAACAAACCAGGATGTCCCTGATCCTGATCACCCACGACATGGCTGCCGTCGCGGAAATTGCCGACCGGGTTATCGTGATGTATGCCGGTGAGGCGGTGGAGGCCGGTAGCGTGGACGATATGTTCTATCGCCCGCAACACCCCTATACGCGGGGCTTGCTGGCCTCGGTGCCACGGCTGGACCGGGCTTCAGACGATGAACTGCAGGCCATACCCGGCAACCCGCCGAATCTGCAGGATTTACCCACCGGTTGCCGCTTCAGGGACCGTTGCGTCGAGGCTACCGAGTCCTGCCGGGAAAGGCCGCCATTGTGGCTGGCCGAAGGTGGCCGGATGAGTCGCTGCGTGCTGCCAATGGAGGGCGGTGAAATTGTTGTAGTGCCGGCAGAGACGCTGGCGACGGAGGTGGCTGAATGATCAAGCCTGTCCTCAGGGTGCAGGACCTTGCCGTCACCTTCAAGAGCTTCACCGGGGGCATTCTGAGCCGCCATGAACGCCAGTTGCGGGCGGTGGACGGGATCAGCTTTGAGTTGCACGCCGGCGAGACCCTGGGAATCGTAGGCGAGTCAGGTTCAGGCAAATCCACGCTGGCACGGGCCATCCTGGGGCTGGTCCAGCCCGCCCGCGGACGCGTGATGTGGCGTGGCGAAGAGCTGACCGGGCTGGAAGAAGAGGAAATGCGCCAGAAGCGGAAAGATCTGCAGATCGTGTTCCAGGATCCTGTGGCTTCCCTCAATCCCCGCATGACGGCCGGCGACATCATCGCGGAACCGCTGTGGACGTTTTATCCGAACATGGAGCGCCTGCAGGTCGAGGAGCGCACCCGCGGCATGATGAAGGTTGTCGGTCTGCTGCCCAACCAGATCAACCGCTACCCCCACGAGTTTTCCGGCGGGCAGTGTCAGCGCATCGGTATTGCGCGTTCGCTGGTGCTCAACCCACGATTGCTGATATGCGACGAACCGGTCAGTGCGCTGGACGTATCGATCCAGGCACAGATCATCAACCTGTTGAAGGATTTGCAGAAAAAACTGGGCCTGGCCCTGATCTTCATTGCGCATGATCTGTCGGTAGTCAGGCATATCAGTGACCGCGTGATGGTGATGTACATGGGGCAGGCCATGGAGGTCTCGGACAAAGCGCACATGTACCGCCGCCCCCTGCATCCCTATACCAACGCGCTGATGAAGTCAGTGCCGATTCCCGATCCGAAGCTGGCGGCTGCGGTCAGGCAGGACAGCTGGCTGACCGGAGACATGCCGTCGCCGTACGAGCGCCCCAAAGGCTGTATTTTCCATAATCGCTGCCCCTTCCGGGTAAAGCGCTGCGAGGCGGATGTGCCGGCTCTGCGCCGCATGGAAAGTGGCGACTGGGTAGCCTGCCACCGGGCCGAGGAACTCGACCTTTCAATAGAAGCTCTCACTTCCGGCTAAACCAGCCATGGGTTAAGATGCTGGTTTTACACCTGCGGATTTCCCAATGACCCTTCAAAGCCTTAGCCATACCGGCCGACTCATTCTCCTGGCGATCGTGGCGGTACTGTTGCTGCCAGCCTGCGCACAGACGAGCACGGTCGACAACTGGAAAACCGACGAGCCGGTTACTCACAAGCCGGACAAAGTCGCCGTCATCGCCGTACTTCCCGATGCGTTGACGCGCAAGGCCGTTGAGATCGACGTCGCAAAGATTATGAGCAAGAAGGGCAATCCGGTGATTCCCGCCAGCAATATCCCGGGCATGAGTGGCGGCATCCGCGGTGAGATCGACCCGGAAGTGGCTACCGGTCTGCTCCGGCAGGCCAATGTCGATGGCGTGATTGTGATGTTTTACGCGGGTGCCGGGAAACAGAAAGAGTACATCCGTTCCGATTACTGGCTGGAATATCTGGGCACCGGTATCAAGCTATAGCTGGGGCCGGCCATATTTCACCGGCATGACCAGCGTGTACACCGTGCGCCAGGGGCCGGGCTATGCGGATTTCAGAACCACGCGCCTACGTGGAATCCAGTTACTACGACCTGGAAACAGAAAAGCCGGTCTGGCGTATCGTGACTTTCACCAAGGATACCGAACACGCGGATACGGCTGCCGACATTGCCGAAACAATGGCCAAGGAAATGCGCTCTGCAGGCCTGAAGAAGTAGCGAAGGATTGTAATGCCGGCTGAATTTCTGGCGCAAACGCTGCATGCCGGTGTTCTTCAACTGGACGGGCTGGACCTTGGCGCCGCCCAGGAGCAAATGCTGCTCGAATACCTTGTCCAGCTGGAACGCTGGAACAAGGCCTACAACCTGACCGCGGTTAAAGACCCGGTGGCAATGGTCACACGGCACCTGCTGGACTCCCTGTCCGTTGCTCCTTTTATTGCAGGCGGGCGTTTGCTGGATGCCGGGACCGGTGCCGGATTGCCGGGCATTCCACTCGCGGTTGCCAGGCCTGCGCTTGAAGTGACCCTGCTGGACAGTTCCGGCAAGCGGGTACGTTTTCTGAATCACGTGCGCCGCCAACTTGGCCTGGAAAATGTACACCCGGTACAGGAGCGGCTCGAGTCATTTGCACCCGGTCAACCGTTCGACGTAATTATCAGCCGGGCCTTTTCCGACCTGGTTTCGTTTGCCCGTGCGGCACGGCACCTGGCGGCAGCTCCGGCCAGGCTCCTGGCGATGAAAGGGCGTTATCCGGAACGTGAACTGCAGGAGGTTCCGGAATGGCTGCGTATCGATTCGGTCGAAAAACTTGACGTGCCGGGATTGCAAGAGGACCGTCACCTCGTCATTATGTCCGTCATTGCATGAACCCCAATCCAAGACTTAAAAAAGAAGCCAGCCCATGTCCGCCCGAATCATCGCTGTAGCAAATCAAAAAGGCGGTGTCGGCAAGACCACCACCTGTGTCAACCTGGCCGCGGCATTTGCCCGCATGAAATTTTCCGTGCTGTTGATCGACCTGGATCCGCAGGGAAATGCCTCCACAGGCTGCGGCATTGATCCCTACAGCGCTTGCATGTCTCCGCCTGTGAGGTTCTGCTGGATGAACGTTCCATCGACGAAACCATCCTCAGCCCGGAAGAGCATGGGGTTTGACCTGCTCCCCTCCAACGGCGACCTGACTGCGGCAGAGGTCGCTCTGCTGCAACGTGACGGTCGGGAATTTGCGTTGAAAAGGGCGCTGCAGCCACTACTTGAGCGCTACGACTGGATCTTCATCGATTGCCCTCCGTCGCTGAACATGCTGACCCTGAATGCGCTGGCGGCGGCAAACAGTGTGTTGATTCCGATGCAATGCGAATACTACGCACTGGAGGGCCTGACGGGCTTGTTGAACACGATTGAGCAGATTCGCGGCAGCGTCAATCCGGGTTTGCATATAGAGGGCTTGTTGCGCACGATGTACGATGGCCGTAACAACCTGGCGACCGCGGTCTCGGATCAGCTGATTGAAAATTTTGGTGACCGGGTCTACCGGACACTGATACCGCGTAACATGCGGGTGGCTGAGGCGCCCAGTTACGGTTTGCCGGTATTGCTTTACGACCCGCGATCGAAAGGCGCTATCGCCCACATCGCGCTGGCCGGCGAGATGCTGCGCCGCCACGAGAAACAGGACATGGCCCGGGAAATGGCATAGAACATGACGAATCGAAAAAAACCCGTGCTGGGGCGTAACCTGAGCTCCATGCTCAGCCAGAAAACGCTGAACCAGGTCACAGAACGAGTCGCCGGATACGTTGCAGAACCTGCCGCTCGATGTGATCCGCCCGGGACGCTATCAGCCGCGATCGGTGTTCGACGAAGAGAAGCTGGGTGAACTGGCTGACTCGATTCGTTCGCAAGGGGTTGTCCAGCCGATCGTTGTCCGGCCGGTGGGAGAGGACCAGTACGAGCTGATCGCAGGTGAGCGACGCTGGCGGGCTGCCCAGACTCGCGGAAATCGATGACATTCCCGCGGTCATCCGCGATGTGCCCGACGAAGTTTCGGTCGCGATGGCGCTGATCGAAAATATCCAGCGCGAGGACCTCAACCCGCTGGAGGAAGCGACTGCCCTGCGTCGCCTGATCGATGATTTCGAGATGACCCACCAGGAAGCCGCTGACGCCGTCGGCCGCTCGCGCGCAGCCGTCTCCAACCTGCTGCGCCTGCTTGAGCTGATGCAGGAGGTCAAAGACATGATCGACATGCGCCTGATCGAAATGGGGCATGCCAGGGCGCTGCTGTCCCTGGATGACGACCTGCAGGTGCAGGCGGCACGCGAAGTGGTTCGCAAGCGCCTGTCGGTGCGTGAAACGGAAAACCTGGTGCGCCGGCTGCAGCAGTCGAAAAAGAAGAAAGGCAACCGACGTGTCGACCCGGACATCCTGCGCCTGCAGACCCGCCTGGGCGAAACGCTGGGTGCCCGGGTCAAGATTCAGCACCTGGCTTCCGGCAAGGGAAAGCTCGTCATCAGCTTACAACAATTCCGATGAATTTGAAGGCATCCTCGATCGTCTCGACCTTTCCGAGTAAAGACCCATTGCCGGGACATATTAATAGTTGCTAAAATAGGCGGTCTTTGGCTGGGCGCTTGCAGGCTGTTGTCTCGCGGGCTGATCGAAGTCAAAGAAACACGGAGTGCTGGAAGGTAAATTGAAAAGCCTGAGAATCCAGTCCCTGACCGCAATGGATTGGCTTTGCTGTCATTCCTGGCTGGTCCGGTGGCGGCATATTCGTCACTGTTCGGAAGCCTGGCGGTGTATTTGCCGGGCTTGCTGTTTACCGTGCTGGTGTTGAGGAAAGTGGGCAGTGACAGCGCGGATTTTTTGCGCACGGCAATGCTCGCCGAGTTCGGCAAGCTGGCGCTGACCGGGCTGCTCTGCGCACTGGTCTTCATTTGGGTGAAGCCGCTGGCGGCAGGATTTTTCTTCCTGGGAATGATCGGCGTGCTGATCGCCAACTGGGTCGGGTTGGCCCTGACTTTCCGGGAATAGCGTAAAAAGTCCCACGGGGCACTTGAATTTTAATGGTTTGAACACACTTTCGGGTGGGGTGCGGTAGCATCGCCCCGGCTGGAAAAAGCAAAAAAGCAGGATATGGAATGGCTGGCGGCAGCGAAAACATCACAACAGGTCAATACATCGGGCACCATCTGCAGAACCTGACGTTTGGCAATCATCCTGAAAACGGTTGGAGCTTTGCCCACTCGGCTGCAGAGGCGCAGGCCATGGGTTTCTGGGCATTTCACGTTGACACGATGTTCTGGTCCCTGGTGCTCGGCGCAGTCTTTTTATTCATGTTTCGAGCCGTCGCCAAAAAGGCCAACTCCGGTGTACCTACACGCTTCCAGGCCTTCATCGAATCAATCGTTGAATTCGTGGACAACAGTGTTCGGGAAACCTTCCACGGCACCAGCCGCCTGATCGCACCACTGGCGCTGACACTGTTCGTGTGGATTTTCTTCATGAATTTCATGGATCTGATTCCGGTTGACTGGCTGCCATGGGTGACCCAGCAGGGCGCTGAAAAGCTGCTTGGCGCTGATCCGCACCACGTGTACCAGAAAGTCGTTCCGACCACTGACGTGAACGCCACCCTGGGCATGTCCATCACGGTGTTCGTGCTGATCATCATCTATTCGCTTCGCTTCAAGGGTGTGGGCGGTTTTGTCAGCGAACTGGTGATGAACCCGCTGAATCCGAAAGAGCTCGGCATGCCGAAAGTTGTCTGGCCGTTCGTGATGGCGTTCAACCTGGTGCTGGAGCTGGTTTCCTTGCTGGCCAAACCCGTTTCGCTCGGCCTGCGACTGTTTGGCAACCTGTACGCAGGCGAACTCATTTTTATTCTGATCGCGCTGATTTTCACAGCGGGATCGGCCTGGTTTGCCGCCGGCCTCAGTTCTCTTTTTCGATGGCCACGTTCCGGCATGGTTCTGGATTGTCGCGACGGCAACTATTTTTGCCACGCTCTGGCTGAACCTCAAAGGCAAGCTGGCCATGAAACCCACGCTGCTGTTGTTGCTGGTGGAAATGCTGCTTGTGGGTGGCCTGGCATTCCTGGGTGGGCAGTTGATGCACTTCGGGTGGGCGGTGTTCCACCTGATCGTCATCACGCTGCAGGCCTTTATTTTCATGATGCTGACCATCGTGTACCTGAGCATGGCTAGTGAGCATCATTGATGAATTGAAGTTTTTGTTTGATTTTTTGGTTTTTTTGGTTTTATTTTTTTGTTAGCAATATCTGAGAACGGGAGTTTTTGATGGAAACTGTAATTGGTATGACCGCAATCGCTGTAGCCCTGCTGATTGGTCTGGGTGCACTTGGCGTTGGTATCGGTGTGGGTATCCTGGGCGGTCGCCTGTTGGAAGGTTCTGCACGTCAGCCTGAACTGGCTCCGATGCTGCAGGGTAAGTTCTTCCTGGCTATCGGCCTGCTGGATGCTGTTGCGATGATCGGTGTGGGTATTGCGTTGTTCTTCACATTCGCTAACCCGTTTGTTGGACAGCTGCAGGCTGCCCTGGGCGGTTAATTTTCTAACCGGCATACGCCCGCCCGGGTATCCGGACAGGTAAACCGAACCATCTGAACGAGGTAAGGCATGAATATCAATGCCACTTTAATATTGCAGTCAATCGCGATGATGATCTTCGTGTGGTTCTGCATGAAATTCCTCTGGCCTCCGCTGATCAAGGCAATGGACGAGCGACGCGAGAAAATCGCCGAAGGTCTCGCCGCTTCTGATCGGGCCGAGAAGGAACTGGAAGCTGCAAAGGTGACCGTTGACCAGCAGATCAATGAAGCCCGCGACAAGGCGGGAGAAATCGTTGACCAGGCGAACCAGCGGCACTCGCAGATACTCGACCAGGCGAAAGACGACGCGACATCCGAACGGAAACGGCAGGTCACTGCTGCGGAAGCGGAAATCGTCCAGGCAGCAAACCAGGCGCGGGAAGAACTTCGTTCGTCCGTGGCCAGCCTTGCCGTACTGGGTGCTTCGCAGATTCTCGAGAAAGAAGTTGATGAAAATACGCATCGCGAACTTCTCGACAACCTGATCGCCGAGATCTGAACATGAGCAGCCTGACCACACTGGCACGTCCCTATGCAAAAGCCGCGTTTGAGCTGGCCCAGGGTGAGCAAGCCCTGGCCCGCTGGGATGGGATGCTGTGCCTGGCAAGTGAGATTGTCGAAGATGCTTCGATGGCCAATTTGCTGGAGAGCCCGGACGTGAGTAACGCCCAGGCTGTCGCGATCATTACAGAAGCTGCAGGTGAGGCCTTCGACAGCCGGTTCCGGGACTATGTTTCCGTGCTGTCCGATAACTCACGTTTGTCATTGCTGCCACAGATCACCGGCCTGTTCCGCACCCTACGCGATGAGGCTGAAAAGCGACTGAGCGTGAAGGTTGTTTCAGCCATTCCGCTGGATGAGAGCCAGGCAGGCCGCATGCGTGATGCTCTTGCACGTCGTTTCGATTGCGAAATCGAACTCGAAAACGAGATTGACGCCGGAGTCATCGGTGGTGCAGTGGTTTACGCCGGCGACCAGGTTATTGACGGCTCCTTGCGTGGCAGGCTCCACAAGCTGTCCAACAGCCTGGCCAACTAAATATTTGAACCGGTCGCCGTAGCAACGGTGATCACATGGGAAAAAAAAGATGCAGACGACATTGAATCCATCTGAAATCAGCGAGTTGATCAAAAAACGGGTTGAAGAGCTGAATATATCAGCCGAGACCCGCAACGAAGGCACGGTAGTCAGTGTCTCCGATGGTATCTCGCGTATTCACGGTCTCGAAGACGCCATGCAGGGCGAGATGATCGAGTTCCCCGGAAATACGTTTGGCCTGGCGCTCAACCTTGAGCGTGATTCGGTCGGTACCGTTATCCTGGGCGATTACGAGCACATTACCGAAGGCGACACCGTCAAGTGCACCGGCCGCATTCTCGAAGTTCCGCATGGCCCCGGCCTGCTGGGCCGAGTGGTCAACGCATTGGGCGCGCCCATCGACGGGCAGGGTCCTATCGAGAACGATGGATTTGCTCCCATAGAGAAAGTGGCGCCGGGCGTTATCTGGCGTAAATCAGTTGACCAGCCGGTTCAGACCGGGTTGAAGTCAATCGATTCAATGGTTCCAATTGGTCGCGGACAGCGCGAACTGATCATTGGTGACCGCCAGATTGGTAAGACTGCAATCGCAATCGATACCATTATCAACCAGGTCGCTTCAGGCATTAAATGCGTATACGTGGCGATCGGTCAGAAGCAGTCTACCGTGGCCAACCTGGTAGCCAAGCTTGAAGAGCACGGTGCGATGGAGCACACCATCGTGGTCAACGCCTCTGCATCTGAATCAGCCGCCATGCAGTACATCGCTCCGTACTCGGGTTGCACCATGGGAGAGTACTTCCGCGATCGTGGCGAAGACGCACTGATCATCTATGATGATCTGACCAAGCAAGCCTGGGCCTATCGCCAGGTTTCCCTGCTGCTGCGTCGTCCGCCGGGACGTGAAGCGTACCCGGGTGATGTGTTTTACCTGCACTCGCGCTTGCTGGAACGTGCAGCGCGGGTAAACGTGGACTATGTAGAGAAGTTTACCGATGGAAAGGTAACCGGCAAGACCGGTTCGCTGACAGCGTTGCCGATCATTGAAACGCAGGCGGGCGACGTGTCGGCCTTCGTACCGACCAACGTGATCTCCATTACCGATGGCCAGATCTTCCTGGAGGCAGACATGTTCAACGCGGGTATCCGCCCGGCCGTTCACGCCGGTCTGTCTGTATCCCGTGTGGGTGGCGCTGCCCAGACCAAGGTCATCAAGAAGCTGGGTGGTGGTATTCGACTGGCGCTGTCCCAGTATCGTGAGCTCGCTGCATTTGCCCAGTTCGCTTCAGATCTCGATGACGCAACCCGCAAACAGCTCGATCGTGGCCAGCGCGTTACCGAACTGATGAAGCAGAAACAGTACAGCCCGTTGTCGGTTGGAGAAATGGCCGTGTCGCTGTTTGCAGCAGACCGTGGTTTCCTGGATGACGTGGATATGCAGAAGATTGGCGCTTTCGAGGCAGCCCTGATTGATCACATGGCGTCGTCAAAAGCTGAATTGCTTGGCACCCTGAACGAGGGTAGCTGGAGTGACGACATCGAGTCTCAGCTCACGGCGGCCCTGGACGATTTCAAGGCAACCGGATCCTGGTAAGGAACGGACTTAGGCATTAATTGGGAGCAAGCCGAGTATGGCAGGCGGAAAGGAAATTACCACCAAGATCCGGAGCATCGAGAACACCAGGAAGGTGACCTCGGCGCTGGAGATGGTCTCAGCCAGTAAAATTCGTAAGTCGCAGGAACTGATGAATGCGACCCGTCCTTACGCGCACATGATTCGCCGCGTGATGGGTCACCTCAGCAAGGCTAACCCGGAATATCGCCATCCCTTTACGGTTCGGCGGGAAGAAACAAAGAAAGTCGGTTACATCATCGTTTCCTCGGACCGCGGACTTTGCGGTGGTTTGAACACCAACCTGTTCAAGCTGGTGCTGGCGAGCGTCCGGGAATGGCAGGAAAAAGATGCAGAGGTCAGCCTGGTTACGCTCGGTAAGAAAGGGTCTGCTTTCTTCAAGAACATCAAGGTGGAAATCGCTGCTCATGCCAGTGACCTGGGTGAAAAGCCACAGATCGAAGACCTGATTGGCTCCATCAAAGTGATGCTGGACGCCTACCGGGATGGAACCGTCGATCTGGTCTACGTGGTGTACAACGACTTTGTAAACACGATGACCCAGACGCCGACACTGGAGCAGTTGCTGCCCTTGCCGGAAACCGACGATGAAGAGATTCACGACATCTGGGACTACATTTACGAGCCGGATGCCGAGGCTTTGCTCGATACCGTGCTGGTTCGTTACATCGAGGCAGATGTTTACCAGGCCGTATTGGAAAACCTGGCCTCCGAGCATGCTGCGCGAATGATCGCGATGAAGAATGCAACTGACAATGCCGGCGACCTGATTGACGAGCTGACGCTGGTATTCAACAAGGCCCGCCAGGCGGCAATTACGCAAGAAATTTCAGAAATAGTTGGTGGTGCGGCCGCCGTTTAAGGCCGGCCGTCAACAGATTTAGAGCTTAGGAGCTAACAATGAGTGGTGGATTAATTGTTCAGGTTATCGGCGCTGTCGTAGACGTGGAATTCCCGCGCGACAAAATGCCGAGGATATTTGACGCCCTGGAGGTAGACGGTACCGATATCATGCTCGAGGTCCAGCAGCAGCTGGGTGACGGCGTGGTTCGCACGATCGCGCTGGGATCAACAGACGGTTTGAAACGGGGCCTGCCCATCACCAGTACCGGTTCGGCCATCATGGTGCCTGTGGGTGAGAAAACCCTCGGTCGCGTTATGGACGTCATGGGGCGGCCAATCGATGAAGCCGGTCCGATCGGTGAAGAAATACGTATGCCTATCCACCGCAAAGCGCCTTCCTACGAGGACCAGGCCGGTGGCAACGAGTTGCTGGAAACCGGCATCAAGGTGATCGATCTGATCATGCCTATCGCCAAGGGCGGTAAAGTCGGCCTGTTCGGCGGCGCCGGCGTGGGCAAGACGGTAACCCTGATGGAACTGATCCGTAACATCGCTATTGAGCACAGTGGCTTCTCGGTGTTTGCCGGCGTAGGTGAGCGTACCCGTGAGGGTAACGACTTCTACCACGAAATGAAGGACGCAGACGTTCTCAACAAGGTAGCCCTGGTGTACGGCCAGATGAACGAGCCGCCCGGAAACAGGCTGCGCGTGGCATTGACCGGTCTGACCATTGCTGAGCAGTTCCGCGACGAAGGCCGCGACGTCCTGATGTTTATCGATAACATCTACCGGTACACACTTGCCGGAACGGAAGTATCCGCATTGCTTGGCCGTATGCCGTCCGCCGTGGGTTATCAGCCGACACTGGCATTGGAAATGGGTCTTCTGCAGGAGCGCATCACGTCGACCAAGACGGGTTCAATCACTTCCTTCCAGGCGGTCTACGTACCGGCCGATGACTTGACTGATCCGTCACCGGCAACGACTTTTGCTCACCTTGACGCGACCCTTGTACTGAGTCGTGCTATCGCTGAGCAGGGAATCTACCCCGCAGTTGATCCGTTGGATTCAACCTCGCGCTTGCTTGACCCGAACATCATCGGTGTCGAGCACTATGAGGTGGCTCGTGGTGTGCAGTCTGTTCTTCAGCGTTACAAAGAGTTGAAGGACATCATCGCCATTCTGGGCATGGATGAGCTTTCTGAGGAAGACAAGGCGGTCGTAGCCCGGGCCCGTAAAGTCGCACGATTCCTTTCACAGCCGTTCTTCGTTGCTGAAACCTTTACGGGTGCAACCGGCAAATATGTTTCAATGAAAGACACCATCCGTGGTTTCAAAGGCATCATCGATGGTGAGTACGATCACTTACCCGAGCAGGCCTTCTACATGGTGGGTTCGATCGAGGAAGCGGCTGAGCAAGGCAAGAAAATGGCGGCTGAGGCTGCTTAACAGAGAACGGCAGAGCAATGAAACATACCATTCAGTGTGACATCGTATCCGCGCAGGAGGAAATTTTCTCCGGTCAGGCTTCGATGATTTTCGCGACCGGTTCGGTCGGTGAACTGGGCATCAGCCCGCGTCATGCGCCGCTGATTACCCAGTTGAAGCCGGGTCCGGTACGGGTCCAGCAGCCGGATGGCGAAGAGGCATTTTTCTTCGTCGGCGGTGGTATTCTCGAAGTGATGCCGCACATCGTGACGGTGCTTGCTGACACTGCCGTTCGTGCTGATGACCTTGATGAGGCTGCAGCGGTCCGAGCCAAGGAAGAAGCCGAGCGTGAATTGCAGGACCAGACGGGCGACATGGAAATTGCTGAAGCACAGTCCCGTTTGCTGGAAGCAGCAGCCCAGTTGAGAGCCCTTGAACAGCTCAGGAAAAAGGGCAGGCGCTAGTTCGCCCTGCTGCAGCGCTTATCGTCGCAATTGGATAAAAACGCCGGCTTGGGTTATCAAGCCGGCATTTTTTTGCACGGAATATACGGTATAAACTACCGGGAGCCATTTAAGGCTTATCAGGAGACATCAATGCGACACGTGATCTCCGTCCACGATTTCACAGTAGAGGAAATCGTTGACGTACTGGACAGGGCTGAAGACATGTTACCCATCGCCCGGGGTGAGGACTCATCTGATCTTTTGAAGGGCAAGGTCCTGGCCTGTATCTTTTTTGAACCATCAACCCGCACCCGCCTTTCCTTTGAAACCGCAATGCTGCGTCTGGGTGGCGGCGTCATAGGGTTCGCAGGCACCGAGGCTACTTCCGTGGTTAAAGGTGAGACGCTCGCAGACACCATCAGAATGGTAAGCGGATATGCCGATGCCGTGGTTTTGCGTCACCCTCGTGAAGGTGCTGCAAAACTGGCTACCGAATTTTCCGCTGTGCCGATTCTCAATGCGGGTGATGGTGCCGGCCAGCATCCTACCCAGACGCTTCTGGACCTGTTCACAATCCGGACAGAAACGGGTCGTCTGGAAGGCCTGAATATCAGCATGGTCGGCGACCTTCGCTACGGCCGGACAGTGCACTCCCTGGCCATCGCATTGGCCAAGTTTGGAAATACCATCAACCTGGTGGCGCCGGAAGGCCTGGAGATGCCGGGTGAAGTGACCAGCTATCTAAAAAACATGGGACGCCTGGGCATGATTTGTCGATCTCCGGAAGAGGTAATTTCGAGCACGGATATACTTTATGCTACCCGGATTCAAAAGGAACGGTTTCCAGACCTGGTGGAATATGAGCGTGTAGCGGGCATGTACCGGGTGGACCCTGATCTTTTGTCGCATGGACCGGAAAGTCTGATTGTCATGCACCCATTGCCAAGGGTAAATGAAATCACACCTGAGGTTGATAGCATGCCGCAAGCCAAATATTTCGAGCAGGCATTTAACGGAGTTCCGGTAAGAATGGCGCTGCTTTCCATGCTGATGGGAGGGGAATGAAATGTCGGAACACCTGATGAAAGTCCAGCGAATTGAGCACGGTACGGTCATCGACCACATCCTCGCCGGAAAGGCATTCGACGTGCTCAGTGTGCTCGGAATATCAAACGAAAAAAGCATGAGTATTCTGATCAATTCGCATTCAAAAAAGGGCGGAAAAAAAGACATCCTTAAAATTGAAGATGTTGAACTGTCCGAAGCGGAGGCGAGCAGGGTAGCGCTGATCTCGCCACGGGCCACGATCAATATTATTGTTGGCGGGCATGTAGTCAGGAAGTTCAACGCCGAGGCACCCGAGGTAGTGCGGGGAATTCTCACCTGTTCCAATCCGAACTGTATTTCAAACCAGGATGAGCCGGTAACCTCAGAGTTTCGGCTCGGGCCCGACGATGGGCATCGATATGTCTGTAGCTATTGCGAACGGGATATTGTTGACCTGGCAACCCGGGTGCGCTGAAATATATGTGCTGTCCATGAGTAAAACCATCAAATGCGACATCGTCTCCTCGCGAACGGAATTATTTTCAGGTGAGGTAACTCGATTTGTGGCTATGGGTTTCGCGGGCGAACTGGGCATTTATCCCGGCCACGCACCCCTGATGACGACACTAGTACCCGGTATGTTGCGGTTGACTGAGCCGGATGGCGAGGAAACCATGATCTTTGCCGCAGGGGGTATTCTCGAAGTGATGCCGCACCTCATCACTGCCCTGGTCGACTATGCGGTGCGCGCAGATGATCTGGACGAAGCAGCAGCGAAACAGGCCAGGGAAGAGGCTGAAAGGGCATTGGGGAATCGCACTGCCAGCACGGATCTGCTGGCCGCCGAGATGAAATTGGCAGAGTCACTGGCCCAGCTAAAGGCGGTTGAGCTGGTTAGAAGGAAAAAGATTAAGCGATAAATGCAATCAGACGGATTTTTGACCAAGTTCACTGTAAGGAGAAATCATGCTCAAAATGAAAAACCACTGTGAGCGCTGCGATACCGGTCTGAACCTCGACTCATTGGCTTTTATCTGCTCATACGAGTGCACATTTTGCCTGCAATGCGCTCTGAAAATGGACCATGTCTGTCCCAATTGCTCCGGCGAACTGACCAGCAGACCGCAGAGGGAAAACCCGGCCACTGAAAGCCATACACCGGCGGTATGGACAGAAACGCTGTCTGGCGCCTGTCATTGTGGCGCCGTCCAGATTGAACTGGCCCACACACCCACATCGCTAACCGAGTGCAACTGTTCCATTTGCCGCAGGTATGGTGCGCGTTGGGCTTATTACAAGCGCACCACTGCACGTATTACCCTTGCGCCCGGTGCAGCCTCTTCCTATTCCTGGAACGATCGTGAAATAGAGTTTTTTCATTGCAACCATTGTGGTTGCCTGACCCATTATGAAGGTGTCGAGAAAGACCCGGAAAGCCGAATTGCAGTGAATTCCCGGATGCTGGAAGTGGGGCAAATCACCAACCTGCCGGTCAAATATTTTGATGGAGCCGTCAGCTGGAAATACCTGGATGTGGAAGCGGGACCCGCTTCCGGTTTCTAATACTTTTCAATCTCTGTCTATACTCGACTCGGTGGACTCTTTTCATAAAATACCTGTCAGCAGAAATTCCGAAATATAAGGAGATCGAATATGAAAAATAAGAAAGCAAGCCGGCGCGAATTTCTGCTGGATACCGGCCTGCTGGCGGGAGGGGGGTGGCTGACCCTGAATACGCCGGTGCTGCTGGCTGCCGGACATGCTGCCGAAAAACAGCGTGCAGCAGGCGGAGCCTGGGTGAATTTGACTCCGCAAGAGGCAAAAACTATCGCAGCTGTTGTTGACCAGATTATTCCACCAGACGATTTACCCGGAGCATCTGATGCCGGTGTGGTTTATTTTGTTGACCAGGCCCTGGGTGGTTTCATGGCAGAAGCCGCCGGGTTGTTGAGGGAAGGGTTGACCGATCTCGACCGGTTAGGCCTTGAATCCTTCCCGGATAGCGGGGGCTTTGCAGGTCTTTCCTTTAATCAACAGACACAGCTGTTGCAAAGCATTGAGACAGGTCCATTTTTCAACCAGATGATCTTCCTGACGCATTGCGGGATGTTTGCCATGCCTTCATGGGGTGGCAACCGTGAACTAAGCGGCTGGGCCTTGCTCGGCTTTGATAACCGGCACGCCTGGCAACCGCCGTTCGGATATTACGACGCACAGGCCGTCAGCGGGGAGGAGTCTCATGTCGACGGATAAGAAACAGGTCGTGTTTGATACGCGAAAGGAAGTGGACTTCGTCATCATCGGTTCGGGTGCCTCCGGTGGGGTTTTGGCCAAAGAGCTTTCGACAGCCGGGTTTGACGTGGTGGTGCTGGAACAGGGCCCTTACCGGCTTGCCAGGGACTTCAGCCACGACGAAATGGATGTCATGATGCTAAATGGAATGATGGAGCACCCTTCCTGGAAAGACCCTCAGACATTTCGGCAAACAGCAGCTGAAAAAGCAACGGTCAGACAGGCCGGGGGGACGCCACCTGCACTGTATTCCCGTGGAGTGGGTGGCAGCAGCGTCCATTTCACAGCAAATTACTGGCGAATGCGGCCGATCGATTTCGAGGAGTGCAGTCTGCTGGGGCCGATCAGCGGAACGGGTTTTGCAGACTGGCCGATCAGCTATGAGGAGTTAGAGCCGTATTACACCAAGGTTGACTGGGAGGTTGGTGTATCAGGAGCCCCCGGGCCTTTCGATCCACCCCGGTCGCGGCCTTATCCTGTGCCACCGTTGCCGGTTAAGTCGTCAGGTGTATTGTTGGAAAAAGGTGCGAAGAAGCTGGGCCTGCATGCACAACCCGCACCCATGGCCATTCTTTCGGAGCCTCATAACAACCGGCCTGCCTGTATGCATTGCGGATTCTGTATGGGGTTTGGCTGCGAAGCCAACGCCAAGTCCTCAACGCTGGCATCCATGATTCCGCTGGCCGAAGCAACCGGGCATTGCGAGATCCGCCCGCTTTCCACGGTGTACCGGATCGAGACCAATGAGGCTGGAAGAGTTACTGAAGTCGCTTATATTGATGCGAAGGGAGCCCAGCAGGCGCAGAAGGCAAAGGCAGTTATCGTAGCGGCTAACGGCGGAGAGACGCCCCGCCTACTCTTGATGTCTGAATCCTCGAAGTTCCCCGATGGGCTGGCCAACAATTCCGGCCTGGTGGGTAAATACCTGATGGCGAACGGTCATTCACTGGCGTATGCTTTTTTCGACGAACCGCTCAACGAGCACAAGAGCGTGCAAGTTACCCGTATCGTGCATGATTTTTACGAGAGCGATCCCGCAAGGGGTTTTTATGGCGGTGGCGGTATCGACGCCCGCGCCTTTATCCAGGCATCGCCGATCCTGTTTTCCGAAACCGGCCTGCCGCCGGGTGCACCCCGCTGGGGCAAGGCCCACAAAGACTTGTTGCGGCATAACTTCACCCGGCGCATGGCTCTGCTCAATAGCACCACCTCGCTGGCACAGGAATCCAACAACATCACGCTGGACCCGGAATTGAAGGACGCCGTCGGCCGGCCAGCCATGCGGATGACCTACCGGGATCATGATGATGACCTGGCCATGATGTTGTTCATGCAGGATCGTGCAGTGGAAATCCTGGAAGCGGCAGAAGCCAATACAATCTGGCGCGACCCGGTCATACCCCAGGACATTCTTGCACACCTGCTGGGCACTTGCCGGATGGGTGATGACCCCAAAACTTCAGTTGTAGACTCCTATCACCGCAGCCACGATATACCCAACCTGTTTATTTGTGATGGCTCCAGCCTGGTCACATCCGGCCGGGGGCAACCCACCATGACCATCCAGGCACTGGCGTTCAGGGCGGCGGAACACATTACCCGTTTTGCAAAAGGAGGAGAGATATGAAGATCACTATGATATTGCTGACCGGCTTCGTCCTGCTTCTGTCCGGCGAGTGCCTTGCAGGTGAGCTTGAAGTCGAGCACTACAGCGCTAACCCGGACATGCAGCTACCGTTTTCTGATGCGGTTCGGGTCGGAGATATGCTTTATCTTTCCGGAAAAATCGGCAATATTCCAGGTACCCCACAGCTTGCAGAGGGTGGCATTAGCGGAGAAACACGGCAGGCGTTGGAAAACATCAAGGCCAGCCTGGAGAAATATGGGTCGTCGATGGACGAAGTGGTGAAGTGCACAGTATTCCTTGCTGATATTGCCGAATGGGGTGCCATGAACGAGGTCTATATCACTTACTTCCCGGTCAATCCGCCGGCCCGCAGCGCACTGGGCTCCAGCGGCCTCGCCTTGAATTCGCGAGTCGAAATCGAGTGCTTTGCCGCAATGAGGGACTGAACGAAATGAAATTTGTACGCAAGATGTGGATTGGGCTTCTGCTCATACCGACCCTGGGGCTATCCGGCTGCCTGGGTATGCCTGACGGAGTAAAGCCGGTTTCAGATTTTGAAGTCGACCGCTACCTTGGCAAATGGTATGAAATTGCCCGGCTGGATCATTCCTTTGAGCGTGGACTGAGCAACGTTACAGCGCAATATAGCCTGCGGGAAGATGGCGGTGTCAAAGTCCTGAATCGTGGTTTTTCGATCAAAAAAAATGCCTGGGATGACGCAGATGGTAAGGCGTTTTTTGTAGAGAGCGAAGATACTGGTTATCTGAAGGTCTCCTTTTTTGGCCCATTTTACGGGTCATATGTGATTTTTGAACTGGACCAGGTGGACTATCAGTATTCTTTCATTTCGGGTCCTGACACCTCCTACCTCTGGTTGCTGTCACGGACGCCCGAAGTCAGCGATGAAGTCATGCAGAAATTCATGCAACAGGCCCGGGCACTTGATTTTGATATGGACAGCCTGATTCTTGTTGAGCACAATCAGGCCGGCCCCGGTTCCGGAAGTTGATTTTCGTGATGAATCCTGAGGTGGTTTGAAATGGTAACTGCAAAAAAAGCGCTGGAACGGCTGTTACAAGGCAACCAACGGTTCGTCTCCGGTGAGAGTTTTCATGTCGCGAAGTTTGGCAACTCCAGGCGCCAGGAACTGGTTGATGATCAGAATCCGTTCGCCATCGTGTTGGGGTGTTCTGACTCCCGTGTTCCGCTCGAATTGGTATTCGACCAGGGCCTGGGTGACTTGTTCGTGATCCGGGTTGCCGGAAATATTGTGATGCCTTCGCAAATCGGTAGCGTTGAGTTCGCTGCTGACAAGTTCGGAACGAAACTGGTTGTCGTGTTGGGGCATTCGCAGTGTGGCGCGGTGTTGGCAACGCTGGAAGAGCTGGAACAGTCGACGCAGAGCCAGTCTGACAGCCTTAGTGCGATTGTAAATGCCATACGGCCATCGATTGAGCACCTGGTTGGCAGCCACCAGAAACGATCACGTAGTGAGCTTGTCAAGGCAGCAGTTCAGGCGAACATCCATGCTTCGGTTGAGAAGCTGGTACACGGTTCCAAAATCATCGAAAACCTGATCGAGAATGAAAAATTACTGGTGGTGGGCGCTGAGTATTCACTGGAAACCGGGAAGGTAAAAGTGCTGGAGCGCGTTCATTCATGATTTGTTCAGACGCCACAAAGTATTATGATGGCGGTTGCAATCCGAATAAAAGAGGACAGGGAAGCTTATGAAACACTTGTTGATGTGCGTAATGATGGTCTTTTTGTTTGGCATGGCTGCGGTCTCTTCCGTGCAAGCCCAGGAAAAGAAGATGTATAGCTGGACGGATGAAAATGGCACTGTCCATTTTACAGACTCGCGCCCGGAGGGCCTGCAGGTCCAGGAACAAATCATTCCGGTGGAAAAGTCTCCTGCGTCGACCGACCCCTATGCGCAAGCCGGTACAAGCGGTGTTTCCGCGGCTGAACAAAAGCGTATGGAGTTGGCCGAAAAGCGCAAGGAATATGAGGCCAACAAGGCCACTACTGAGGCTGAATGCGCGGCCTGGCAGGCCGAGGTGGACCGCCTTGAGCCCAACCGTCGCGTGTTCTATCAAAACGAGGAAGGCGAAACTGTGCGCATGGACGACCAGGTACGCGCTGACCGGGTAGACGGCTTGAAGGCCCAGATTGCAAGGAAATGCAACGACTAGGCGGTCTACAGTGCACTGCTCCGGATCGATACAACTGGCGTATTGGTTGATCTGAGGATTTAGCAAACGTTTGACCCGGGTCGTGGAAATAATTCTTTCTGGTTGATGGAATAGACGGACTCTTATCCGCGCGACGAGTTGTAAACGCATGACACCTGAAATCATTGTGCTTTCCCTGTCGGCGGCTACGCTTGCTTTCGTCCACACGATCCTGGGGCCGGATCACTATTTACCTTTCGTGGCAATGGCTAAAGCACGCGGCTGGAGTATGCGTAAGACACTGCGGGTGACCCTGATATGCGGTTCGGGCCACCTGGCCGGTTCCATCTTGCTCGGCATGCTGGGAATATTCCTGGGTCTCCAGCTTTCGTCGCTGCAGTGGATGGAGGGTGTCCGGAATAATTTCGCCGCATGGTTACTGATCGGCTTCGGGTTGGCTTACATGGCCTGGGGTCTGCGGCAGGCGTACAGAAACCGGCCCCATGCCCATTGGCACAGCCACGATGGATTCGCCCATGAGCATGTACACAGCCACCATCGGGACCATGTCCATCTGCACGAACAGACCGGGAAAGTAAAATCCCTGGCGCCCTGGGTAATATTCGTGATTTTTGTACTTGGGCCCTGTGAGCCCCTGATTCCGCTTTTAATGTACCCGGCGGCGCGTGAAAGCATCGCGGGGGTGGTGATGGTCACTGGCGTTTTTGGCCTGGTAACGGTTTTGACCATGCTGCTCGCGGTGGCTATTTCCGTGAAAGGCCTTGAATCCATCAGGCTGAAACGATTCGAACGATTTGGACATGCCGTTGCCGGGAGCGCAATTCTGGCTTGCGGTCTGGCGGTCGCATTTTTGGGGATATGAGTGCCGATGTGAATATTGAAGTACGACGACTCGCCGTTTACGCACTGGCCGCGGTCGTATTGCTGGTCGCTGCTGCGCCATCCCGGGCGGACAGTCAGGCAGGCGATGAGCCCTTCAGTATCTTCCTGGTTCGGCATGCCGAGAAAGACCTGTCATCAGAGTCCGATGATCCGGGTTTGTCCGCCTGTGGTGAACAGAGGGCGCAATCCATTGCCGCCATGCTGGCAGACGTCGATCTGGACAGAGTCTACAGCACGGACTACAGGCGAACCCGGGATACGGCGAGCCCGATTGCCTCGGCACAGCAACTGGAAGTTTCAAGCTACGATCCACATGAACTGGATGAATTTGCAGCTCTACTATTTAAACGTAAGGAGGACGCGCTGGTTGTTGGCCACAGCAATACGACAGGCCTTCTGGCCGGCATCCTCGTCGGGGAGGGCGGTGAAGCGTTCGACGAGGGCCTCTACGACAGGCTCTACCAAGTCTTCATTGCAGGCGGCGGCCAGCGCCGCACCTACTTGCTGCACCAGGCCTTTAACTGCAACTTGTAGCGACCGATCTAGAGATGATCGTCCCGGCAGGTACTCGGAATATGCACTGCATCGCCGTTTACGCGGTGGCAGTTCCAGGCAATGTGTCCGCTACCATTGACGTTGGTACCGTCCAGTGACAGCACTACATCGGTATCCGCCCCTGTATCCTTGGTTGTGATGGTGATGAACGGCTCTACACACGTATTGGATATGGTGATGGACCTGACATATTCGCTGGTTGTAATGGTGAAGCCGGTATTGATGTTGGTCGGTGAAAGAAGTGGATCTTCCGTGCAGGTTTGAGCAACCGCGTTCTTTGCACCGGCCGCCAAGACAAGGCTCTCAGAGACTTTCGCACGCACGGCATAGTCCTGGTACATGGGAACTGCGAGTGCAACAAGAATGGCGATGACTGAGATAACAATCATCAGCTCAATCAATGTGAACCCTTTGGATAGCGGAAAATTTGGTGCTTTTGATCGGATGTTCATTTGTTTGCCCTCCTTGGCAATGAACAAAATATTTTTTAATACCCCTAAAAATAACCAGTGAACCGTCAATCCTTCGCAGTCACTTGGATTATGTATACCACGAAATAAAGCTAAACATCAATGGCTTAACTTTATACCGGGATTTCCTCCGACAGGCGGTCAATCGTGTCATGCGGGCGGTCGAGCCATTCGAGGACTTTCTGTCTTACCTGGTCTTTTTCCGGCTCATTGAACATTTCATGGTAGAGCCCGTCCCATAGCACGGGCTCTACCAGCCCGGCCGGTGCCGAGTGCGCAAACCTTCCAGGGGCGGCCGGATCAACCAGGCGATCGGCGCCGGATTGCATCAGCAGCATCGGGACTTTCAGCGCGGAGGCGTTGCGGTTGGCCTTCTTCATGGTCTTGATGATTTCGCTGTACCAGCGGGCCGAGACTTTATCCGATACCAGCGGGTCGTCGATGTACGCTTTGACCACTTCCGGGTCGCGCGAAATCATCTGCAGTGTCGAGGTCGCTGGGGAATCAGCAGGCGAGGGGCCAGGCGTGAAAGGATGCTGACCAGGAGCCTGAGAATAACCGGTGGCTTGAAGTCAGGATGGGTGCCCAGTGCTGGCGATGAAATGATCGCGCCGGCCAGAGTTTCGAGGGGTTTTCCAGTGCATAACTGATCGAAACAAGACCGCCCATCGAATGCCCGAGAATATAAACCGGCAGGTCTTCATGGTTTCTCCTTGCCAGTGCCAGCAGGGCATCCACGTCCCTGAAATAATCCGTGAAGCGGTGACGTGTACGCGCTTAGCGCCGGGTGGATCCGGGCTGAGGCCGTGGGCGCGCAAATCACAGGCATACACGGCCCAGCCGTTGGCGGCCAGGAATTCGGCTGTTTCCTGGTATCGGCCGCCGTGTTCGGCCAGGCCATGGATGATGACGATGACGCCTTTGGGCTGCAGCGGGGTCCATGATCTGCCAGACCAGGTCGAGCTGATCGGCAGTTGTAACACGGCCTTGCTGGTGTGCCACTTCAGTCATCTGGTCGTTCTCCACTGTCGCTGCGAACCCGGGCAACGGCATTGTGCCATCCGTGCGTACAGAGCTCCCGGCGCAGGTCGTCATCCATCTGTGGTTCGAAACGGCAGTCTGTTCGCCTGATCTGGTCCAGCTCCGATGGGCTGTTCCATACGCCGACGGCCAGGCCGGCGAGGTAGGCGCTGCCGGCTGCGGTGGTTTCCACCAGTTTTGGCCGGTCTACCGTGACGCCGAGAATGTCGGCCTGGAACTGCATCAGGAAATCGTTCCTTGAAGCGCCTCCATCGACCCGAAGTTCGTTGAGTTCGACTCCCGGAATCCCGGTTCATGACTTCAACAATATCCCGCGACTGGTAGGCGATGGCCTCCAGCGCTGCCCGCGCCAGGTGCGCGCGGCCTGTACCCCGGGTCAGTCCGACCAGGGCGCCGCGTGCGTCCATGTCCCAGTACGGTGCGCCGAGTCCGGCGAAAGCGGGAACCAGGTACACGCCATCGTTGCCTTCGATCTCCCGTGCCAGTGCATCTGTTTCGGCGGCATCCGTGATGATCTTCATTTCATCCCGCAGCCACTGAATTGCTGCACCGGCAATGAAAATTGAGCCCTCCAGCGCATAGGCCGGTGCGCCATGTGCATCGCAGCAGATCGTGGTCAGCAGGCCGTTGCGGCTGACGGGATGCTGCAGACCCATGTTCATCAACAGGAAACAGCCTGTGCCGTAGGTATTCTTGGCCTGGCCGGGTTCCCAGCAACCCTGGCCGTAAAGAGCCGCCTGCTGGTCACCCGCGATGCCGGCAATCGGGATGCCGTCGGGTATGCCCTCGATCCCGTCGGTTTCTCCAAATACGCCGGCGCTGGGAAGAACCTCGGGCAGCATGGAGGTCGGAACGTTCAGAATTTCGCACAATTCCTGGATCCCAGTCCTGATCGTGGATGTCGTACAGCAGCGTGCGCGAAGCATTGGTCGGGTCCGTGCGGTGCAGTGCGCCGGCCTTGATGCTGCCGCCGGTCATTTTCCACAAGCAGCCAGCTGTCGATGGTGCCGAATTTCAGTTCGCCGGCTTCTGCCCGCTTCTGCAACTCCGGGTCACGATCGAGAATCCAGCGAATCTTGGTGCCGGAAAAATAAGGGTCGACAAACAACCCGGTTTTTTCCCGAAACAGGGGTTCCAGGCCGTCGGCCTTCAGCTGCTCACAGATACCGGAACTCTGGCGGCTCTGCCAGACAACGGCGCGGTGGACCGGCTGGCCGGTCTCCTGGTCCCAGACCACGGCGGTCTCGCGCTGGTTGGTAATACCGATGGCGGACAGCTCACCCGGCTGAATGCCGGAGCTGACAGCGCTTCGGCCATGACTTTCCGGCTGACCTGCCAGATCTCTTCCGGGTCGTGCTCGACCCAGCCGGGTTGTGGATAGAATTGGGTGAACTCGCTGTAAGCGCGCCCCAGGATTTCACCCGCTTGTGAGAACACCAGGGCCGTGGAGCCCGTGGTTCCCTGGTCGATTGCAAGTACGGCAGTCATGGACGAAGTATACTCGTTGGCAGATGGAGATCTGCAGTCCTGTGAGCCAACCAATCGTCATAGCCGGGGCCGGTCCGGTCGGGCTCTATGCCGCGATTTTGCTGGTCAATGCGGGTTACCGGGTCATTGTGCTGGAGAAGAACGCTGGCTTGTCGTTGGATATGCGCGCCTCGACTTTCCATCCGGCAACGCTGGACCTGCTGGGCAAGACTGGGCTGGCGGAGCCGCTGGTGGCGTGTGGTTCGATCACCCAGGGCTGGCAATACATGGTCCATGGCACGAAAAAGCATGCTGTTTTCGACCTCGAATGCATCAGCGATCTGACAGAGCATCCGTACCGCTTGCAATGCGAACAATTCTATTTCACCAATATCGCCGTCGAACAGCTGTTAAAAAGCCCTTTGTTTGAAGTCCGGTTTGGCCATGAAGTACGTGGAATTGAGCAAGGCGGGGACGGCGTATGCCTGGCCATCCACACTAGCGATACGGATTATAAGCTCAACGCCCCCTGGCTGATCGCGGCAGACGGCGGCAGAAGTTCGGTGCGAAAGCACCTGGGTCTGGCTTTTGAGGGCAGTATTTTTCCCAAAACGTCTATTACACTGGTTCTGGACTACCCGTTTCAGGACGAAATCCCCGGGATACTCGGCGTTAACTATGTCTGGACGGACTCGGGCCACTACAGCCTGATGCAGATCCGTGAGTTGTGGCGCTTCTCGTACTCTCCCGACCAGGATCAGTCTGTTGAGGAGGCCCTTGTCAGAGCCCGTCGCACAGTCACAGCTGCAGGCGATTTTCCCCAGCAATCAGCCGTACACGCTGCTGCAACGCAACTACTACACGCTGCAACAGCGTTGCCTTGAATCGTTTCGTCACGGGCGTGTTCTGTTTGCCGGTGATGCAGCGCACCTGAACAGTCCGGCGGGTGGCATGGGAATGAATAGCGGCATACATGATTCCCATTGTCTCGTGGAGCACCTGTTGCCGGTCCTGCAGGGTGCGGATGACGTGCTTCTCGACCGCTATTCACGTCGGCGCCGGACCATCGCACTCGAAGAAGTCCAGCGCCTGTCGGCACGAAACCATCGCTGGCACCGGGAAACTGATCCGGCAAAACGAGCAGAAATTTGGCAGTGAATTGCAGGAGGTCGTGAATGATCGCGACAAAACGAGGGAGTTTTTATTGAATTCATCGATGATTCGGTCACGACAGCGTGAGTTGGAAATTAGCTGAGAAAATCAGGTGAATGATCGTCTGCAAGCGCGCTTCGAATGCTTGACAAACATCATTGCGGAACTCGCAAAATAGTGGCCAGAATGCTCCGGTAAGCAGTTCAACCGGAGAAAAACAATGACCAGCAAAAAAGCGGACCTCGCAGGTCCGGGTATCAGCACCTACGAAGAGGTAGCAAAGATCCTGCCACAGGATTATTCCTCGCTGCTCACCCCCAAGGAGACCATGAAAGCCGTGTACGGGGTAAAGCACTACATCGAAGAAAATCTGAGCAAAGAGCTCAACCTGATGATGGTTCAGGTTCCGTTGATCGTCGACCGTAATAGCGGGGTCAACGACATGCTGGACCGCGACGGTTCACGTACGCCGGTCGAGTTTCCCTGCGGTCTGGGCCTGGAAAAACGCATGAATGCACAGGTAGTCCAGGCGGCGACAAAATGGAAACGGATGGCGCTGAAGACGTTTGGGCTGGACGTGGGTGAAGGCCTCAACACCGACATGCGGGCCATCCGGAAGGACTATTTCCTGGATCACGATCACAGCGCATATGTAGACCAGTGGGACTGGGAAAAAGTGATCACGGCCGAACAGCGCAATCTGGATTACCTGACGGATACGGTTAAACGCATCTGGAAAGTCATGGTGGGCGCCGAGGAATTTGCCCAGGACATGTATCCGCAGCTGAAGGACCCGAGATATCCGAGCCTGCCCAAGGAGCTCACCTTTATCCATGCCGAAGACATCCTGGAGATGTACCCTGACCTGCCGCGCAAACAGCGCGAGACCCGCCTGATCCAGGAATGCCCTGCGGTCTTCATTTACGGCATCGGCTGGCCACTGGCGGACGGCTATCCGCATGAACTGCGTGCGGCGGATTACGATGATTGGGTAACCGAAACTGAATCGAAAGACGGCCGGCCCATGCACGGTTTGAACGGTGACATCCTGGTGTATAACCACGTGACCAAACGCCGTCACGAGTTAACGTCTATGGGCGTGCGGGTCACCAAGGAAACACTGGTGCAGCAACTGGGGTTGAGCGACCAGATTGGAGTTACTGGAGACGCCCTATCACCAGGCCATTCTCAATGACGAGATCCCACTCAGCATTGGCGGTGGCATCGGACAATCACGTGTCTACATGCTGTTGCTGCGAAAAGCGCACCTGGGTGAAGTCGGCGTCACGATCTGGCCGAAAGAGCTCAAAGATATCTGCGCGGAACGCAATATTCACGTTTTGCAATAGGTAGAAGAAGGCCTGCCGCTATCGGTCCAGGAGTGGATGTCGCCAAACAGCCACTCCGGTTAGAATCTGTTGTTCCCGATCTTAAAATGCGGGAAAGAAGCTAGTCTTAAAATAATATGTCATTTTGCGCGAACCGGGAGAGATAGTTTGTCAGATTCAGCCATTCGATATGCGGCATTGCCGTTGCAGGTCACTTGCCAGGCCGTCAACCGCTGTGCAGATACGCAGCAAGCGCGTGCCCGTATCATGGAATCTATTACCCACTGTGATGAACTGATCCTCGGTAGCCGCCAATTTGCCTCGACGTTCAGCGGTGATTCGGTTCGCCTGGTCGTGTTGCCGGAGTACTTCATGACCGGTTTCCCGATGGGCGAAAGTGTAGCCGAGTGGCAGGAGAAAGCCTGTATCCGGGAGAGTGGCCCGGAATACGAAGCGCTGGGGCGGGTTGCTCAAGGTCATGGAATTTATCTGTCCGGCAACGCCTATGAAGTCGATAAGCACTTTCCAGAACTCTATTTCCAGACCAGTTTTATCATCAGTGATGCCGGCAGCGTGATACTCCGCTACCGCCGTCTTATTTCGATGTTCGCCCCTACGCCACATGATGTGCTGGATTCTTACCTGGATATTTATGGAAAGGATGGTCTGTTTCCCGTGGTTGAGACAGAACTTGGTCGGCTGGCCTGTGTGGCCTCTGAAGAGATCCTGTACCCCGAAATCACCCGCGCCCACGCGCTGCGGGGCGCCGAGGTCATCTGCCATTCGAGCAGCGATGTCGGAAGCCCGCGAGAGACGCCCGGGAATATCGCAAAACAGGCCCGGGCGTATGAAAACATGGTTTATGTGGTGTCGGCCAATACCGCCGGTATTGCAGACAGTTCGATCCCCAGCCAGTCGACAGACGGTCATTCGCAGGTAGTGGACTACCGCGGCCGGGTTCTGGCGGAGGCAGGACAGGGTGAGTCGATGGACGGTTGCGCGGAGGCCAACATAACTGCGTTACGCCGCACGCGGGCCAAGAGTTCGATGACCAATACGCTGGCCAGGCTCCGCATGGGTGTCTTCCGGCAGGCTTATGATATGGAACCGGTTTACCCCAAAAACACACTGATGTCCGGCGCGGGTGTGAAGTCACCGGGCCGTGACCATTACCTGGAAACTCAGCAGACGGTGATTGACTCGCTGATCGAACGGGGAATTATCTGACTGTTGGGCAAAAGAATGGAGCAGGTTACTGAAAATCGTGTGATCGTTAATGACGTGGGTCCGCGCGACGGTCTGCAGAACCAGCCCAAAATACTGTTGCCGGCCCAGCGGGTGCAACTGGTGAAGGCCCTGCAGAGTGCTGGTATGGATCACGTGGAAGTGGGCGCGTTCGTTTCGCCAAAAGCCGTGCCAGCGATGGCCGGGACGGATGAAGTACTTGCTGGTCTGGCGGGTGATGCTGAAGTTGACGATGTACTGACCGTGCTGATTCCCAACGTCAGGGGTTACGAGTTGGCCACCGCGGCTGGGGCCAAAAGTGTCTGCATGGTGTTATATGGCAGCGACGGCATGGCCCAGGCCAACGTCCGTATGAGCCGGCAGCAGGCTGAGGCGGCAGCCGAGCAAATCCTGCAGCAGGCGCGTTTGGATGGCGTACGGGTAACTTCTACCATCGCTGTAGCCTTTGAATGCCCGTTCGACGGGCCGGTCGATCCTGCTCTGGTTGGGGACATAGCGGCCCGCTTTCTTGAGCTGGGAACCGATGAGTTATGCGTTGCTGACACCATTGGCGCGGCTAATCCGCAGCAGGCGCGCTCTTTGACAGCGGCTTTGATCGGCTGCCACGGTGCGGACCGGATCAGCTGCCATTTCCACGATACACGCGCGATGGGACTGGCCAATGTGTTTGCTGCGCTGGAAAGCGGTGTGCGCAAGTTTGACGCGTCGATCGGTGGCCTTGGCGGTTGCCCGTTTGCTCCCGGTGCTTCCGGCAACGTAGCAACCGAAGACGTGGTGATGATGTTGCGACAGATGGGATACGAAAGCGGAATCGATCTGGCCGGACTGATGCGTGCTTCGCAATTGGCACAACAACTGACCGGAACAGCCCCCGGCGGCCGTGCCAGTGCCTGGATAAACAGATACCTGCAAAAAATGAAATGATACGGAGTAATCTATGAGAATTTCCGGCCTGTTTGTTTTTTCTGCCCTGCTGTTCATGGGCATGACGGCCTATGCCGCAGAGCCGGTCAAGGGGCCGGTGATAGAGAATTACGGACCCGTTTTTGTCGTACCTGAAGGCAGCTTCAATCTCCAGCCGGACCAACACTACAAGGTCATCATGGATGTAGGGAAAGGCCCTGAAGATCCGGCTACGCTCAATCGGAGCATCGAATCCGCGGCACGGTTTCTCAATATGAGCGCCCGCAACGGCATCGCGCCTGAAAAAATCAGGATGGCCGTTGTCCTGCATGGTTCCGGTGCCAGGGCGGCACTCAACAGGGAGGCTCATATCCGGAATTTTAACGTTCCCAACGGCAGCAGAGGGCTTATTGAGGAACTGGGCAAGGCCGGCGTAGATATTTATATTTGCGGGCAGACTGCTGCGTATTATGGCTACTCCCCGAGCGATCTGTTACCCCAGGTCACGCTGGCCGTGTCGGCGATGACGGTACATGTCCGGCTGCAGCAGGAAGATTACCAGGCCATACTTTTCTGAAAAAAATCATGCCGGGCCATTCAAACTTACCTCAGAGGTTATCCAGTGAATCCATTTAAAAACAAGCACATCCTCCTGGCCACCCTGGTGGCGCCAGTGCTGGGCCTGCTCACCTACTATGCCATCGATGCATTTGTGGGTGAGGAACCGCATGCGGCGGAGCAGGGCCGGAGCTATCAGTTGGCAGCCCTGCCTAACTGCCGTCGAGGCGGCGGGTTGTGCGGATTGAAAAATGGAGACTTTTCGCTGGACCTGCGAACAGAACCGTTCGAAGGCGATGGCTTGTTACTGAGTCTGGAATCGGCTTTTCCGCTGCAAGGCGTCGTGGTCTCGCTGGCGGGAGACGGGGCCGGCACCACTGAGCCTCTAGATATGCGCGCACAAGGGGATAGCGGCCAGAACTGGGTACTGGTCGTGCCTCGTCCCGAGTTCGGAGGTGACCGTTTACGCCTTGTCGCGTCGGCCAATCAGTCCTTGTATTTTGGTGAATTCTCGACCCATTTCATGGCCGAGTGAATCAGGGCCCTGCGAGCTGCCGGATAATAACGCTCCAGTGGTCCAGCGCGTCATAAAAAGCCTTGATTGGCACCCGCTCGTTCAGGCCATGGGCATACATCTCGTCGGGATCCATGAAAATCCCGCTGACCGCCCAGGTGGGAATGCCGGCCTTGCGGAAGTGCATGCCATCGGTTCCACCCGATTCCATGTAGGCTATCAGTTTCACCCGCGGGTAACGCTCGTGCACGGCCAGGTTGACCGCGTCCACCACGTCTTCTCTAAGCTCTGAGATCGGACTCTCGGTCGGTTCTTCCAATAGTGTGATTTCGAGCTTGTCGTTGCCGACCACATCACGCAGCACCTGTTCAACAGCGCTGGCCCGGACACCCGGGAAAATACGGCAATTGACGGTGGCGGTCGCGGACTGGGGCAAGGCATTTTCGGCATGCCCTGCCTGTCAGCATGGTGACGACGCAGGTGGTTCGGGTGGTGCCGACGTAGGAGGACTCCTTTGCCAGTCGTGCAGCCGCGGCCTCATTGTTGGGGTCCTCTGCAAATTGCAGCATGGCATCCCCGAGTTCGCCGCCGAGTTGCTTACCGGATTCCTGGAAATAAGCACGTGTCATGTCGCTGTAGCGGACCGGAAACTGGAACTGCTGAATGTTCCCGATCGCATCAGCCAGGTCATAAATGGCATTATCAGCACGCGGTCGTGAACTATGGCCTCCGGGGTTCCGGGCCGTGACGTTCCAGGTGGCATAGGTTTTCTCGGCAGCCTGGATATTGTAGGTGATGGCATTGCCGTTGCGGTCGAGGTCGCCCCCGCCGGCATCGGAATTGAGGGCATACTCCGCTTCCGCCAGGTCAGGACGTTCGTAAGCCAGCAGGCGCGTGGTCGTCATGCTGCTTTCTTCGTCACCTGAAAACGCCAGGAACAGGTCTCGGGTAGGGACGAACCCATCTTTCTTCAGGCGGATGAAAGTGGAGGTCAGCTGCGCAACACCAAACTTGTTGTCGATCGTGCCGCGACCATAGAAATTCGTTTCATCCACTGTCAATTCAAAAGGCGGGCGCTCCCAGTCCTCGTCATTGGCTTCGACGACGTCCATGTGCGCCAGGAACAGAATGGGCTTTTTACCGGAAGATCCGTCACCGCGGTATCGCACGACCAGGGCTGCCAGGTTGCCGAGGCGCACAACTTCGACGTCCGACTCCGGAAAGCCGGCTTCGATCAGCTCGTTTGCCAGGTATTGCGCGACTCTCGGGGTGTTGCCCTTGGTCTTGGAGGTGTCTACTTCGACGATCGTGCGAAAGATTTCGAACGTTTTCCGGGCATGTTCCGAAGGAGATTCCGGCTGCGCCATTACTGCGCTGAACGGTAGCAGGGCGACGGCTACCAACGTAATTAATTTTTTCATGCCGCATTCTAGCCCAAACCGCGGATCCCTGGGCAACCCGGCCTGGCCCGTGGCTGAGTGTTACCTGGCGCCCAGAACGTTGTGGCCGCGCGCGATGGCCATGGCGCCGCTTCTCACCACGGCAAGGATTTCTGAACAATCCCCCACACGGGCGATGAAATCGTCCAGCTGGTCGTTGGCGGCGGTCAGCTCAAGCGTGTAGGTCTCCGGGCTGTCGTCCAGCACCCGGGCACCGGAAGATTCGATGATTTCCGGCAGGCTGCATTCCGCATCCAGCGAAACTTTCACCTTGATCAGCAGCAATTCACGCTCGATATGATCATCCAGCGTCATGTCTGCAATCTTCACCACGTCGACCAGTTTCAGCAGTTGCTGGTTGATCTGCTGGATGGCTTCGTCAGATCCCTTGGTCACCAGTGTCAGGCGTGAAATATTGCTGTCCTCGGTGGGCGCCACGGCAAGAGATTCGATGTTGTAACCACGGGTTGAAAACAGCGAGGCAGCCCGTGAAAGGGCGCCGGCTTCGTTCTGTAACAGTATGGAGATGATGTGTCGCATAGTGATTGCAATGTTGGCCCAGAACGACACCTATTGCAATGCAACGATCAGTTGTCAGACACTTCGCCTTATCATGACACAAGCAGCAAGCAAATTGACCGAAGTAAGCCACCCCTTGGCCGGGCAGAGAATGACCGGCTCGGAGATGATCGTACAGATCCTGGCGGACCAGGGTGTGGACGTGATTTTTGGCTACAGCGGCGGCGCCATTCTTCCGACCTATGACGCCGTTTTCCGCTACAACGCAGAGCACGTATCCGAAGACGGCGTCGAGCCCATGCCGCTGATTGTGCCCGCCAACGAGCAGGGCGCCGGTTTCATGGCTGCCGGCTATGCACGGGCCAGCGGTGAGGTCGGCGTGGTGATGGTGACATCCGGTCCGGGTGCGACCAATACGGTTACGCCGGTACGGGACTGCATGGCGGATTCCACGCCGATCGTCGTGATTTGCGGACAGGTGCCCACCTATGCCATCGGTACGGATGCGTTTCAGGAAGCGCCGGTCAACAGCTGTCTGGGTCCGGTAGCCAAACACACGTTCCTGGTCACCGATCCTGAGAAACTGGAAACCACGGTACGTACGGCGTTTGAAATTGCACGGACCGGCCGGCCAGGCCCGGTGGTCGATCGACCTGCCCAAGGACGTGCAAAACTGGTCCGGAGTGTTCAAAGGCAAAGGCTTGTTGCCTGTACCTGGTTACCGGCAAAGGTTGCATGCGGCCCGGGACAATCACCTGGACGACAGCAAGCTGCGCTTCGTTTTTCGGCATGCTGCAGGCTTCAAAACGCCCCCTGATCTATGCCGGTGGCGGCGTGATCAACGGCAATGCGACCGAGGAACTACGGCAGTTCGCCGAACAATTCGATATCCCGGTGACCACCACCCTGATGGGTATTGGCGCGGTGGACACCACGCTGCCCCTTTCACTGCACATGCTGGGCATGCATGGCCTGGCCAGCGCCAACTACGCGGTGGATGATTGTGACTTCCTGATTGCCGTGGGCGCCCGCTTCGATGACCGGGTGGCCGGTGTTCCCGATAAGTTCGCTCCCAATGCCCGCCATATTGCGCAATTTGATATCGACCCGTCCGAAATCGGCAAGGTGAAAGCCGTTGACTGGTTCCACGTCGGCGTTCTCAAGCAGGACCTGCAGGCGGTTTACGAATATGGCACACGGCACCGCATATCACCGGATTTCAGCGCCTGGCACGAGGAGGTCATTGACCTGAAGAAAACCTATGCCCTGAACTATGACCGCGACAGCGAACTGATCCAGCCCTATGCGGTGATCGAGGCGATCAACGACATCACCGGCGGCGACGCGATCATCACCACCGGTGTCGGTCAGCACCAGATGTGGGCCGCCCAGTATTTTGACTACAAGCACGCCCGCCTGTGGCTCACTTCCGGCAGCATGGGCACCATGGGGTTCGGTCTGCCGGCGGCGATCGGCGCCCAGTTTGCCGCACGCGATCACCTGGTGATCGACGTGGATGGCGACGCCAGTATCCGGATGAACCTGGGTGAGCTGGAAACAGCCACTACCTATGGGCTGCCGGTCAAAGTGCTGGTGCTGAACAACTACGGCGACGGCATGGTCAGGCAGTGGCAAAAGCTGTTTTACGAGGGCCGTTTGTCCGCCAGCGACAAGTCGCTGCGCAGCAAGGACTTCGTCAAGACGGCTGAGGCCGACGGTTTCGAGTACGCCATGCGCCTGAGCGATAAGAAAGACCTGGAAAAGACCGTGAAAGAATGGCTGGCCTTTCCCGGGCCCGGCTTTCCTTGAAGTCATCATCGACCCGGATGCCGGTGTCTACCCGATGGTCGGGCCGGGGCTCACCTACGACCAGATGATCACCGGTGACTTCATCCCGTGTCGCGTCAAGACCACCGAAGAGGACATCGACGGTTCTTCCATGTTCTGATGATGGCACTGCATCGCTTCGTAACTGCATTATCCCTGGCTGTGTTGCTGGCGGCGGGATTAACGCTGACGCCGGAAACGCTGGCCTCCACCTTTACCAATCTGAAGGGCGACCCCAGGGTGCGCTCGGCTTCGGCGCTGGTAGTCGATGCCGGAGGCAATGTTATTTATGGCAAAGACGTTGATGCCGTCCGTCCGATTGCTTCGATCACAAAATTGATGACCGCCATGGTGATCCTCGATTCCGGTGTCGACCTGGATGAAAAAATCACCGTCACCAAAAATGACCGCGACATGGTTCAGCTGACGGGGTCGCGCCTGGAGTATGGGGCTGCCCTGAGCCGGCGCGAAATGATCCTGCTGGCAATCATGTCTTCGGAAAACCGGGCGGCGGCAGCTCTGGGCAGAACCTATCCGGGGGGTTTGACCGCAATCGTGGCACAGATGAATAAGAAAGCGGCAAAGCTGGGGATGAATCACAGTCGATTTGCAGATCCTGCAGGGCTCAACGTGGACAACCAGTCCACCGCCAGCGACCTGGCTAAAATGGTCAGCGCAGCTGATGGCTACCCGTTGATCCGGAAGGCCAGCACCACGCAGCGGCTGGAGGTGCGTCCTTACGCCAGGCGCGGTCCATTGGTCTACGGCAACACCAATCGCCTTTTGAAGAATTCAAGTTGGGACATCGAACTCAGCAAAACCGGCTACATCAACGAAGCAGGGCGTTGCCTGGTGATGCAGGCCACGATTGAGGGCGAGTCCGTGTCCATCGTGCTGCTGAACTCGTTCGGCAAGCTCACGCCTTTTGGCGACTCGAACCGTCTACGCAAATGGATGCTGGCGCAGAAGTAGCCGTCCGGTTCAGCCTATCCTGGCAACCATCTTGAACACAGTTTTGGGAAAGAACCGTTTCAGCCACAGCGCCTTCATTTCAATACCTTCTCCCACGGCGATTTCCGGGGTCCCCTTGCGGAAGCCTTTCATGATGACTTCGGCACAGCGGGTCACGTCCATGCCGTTGGCGATGTTGTCATCGGTTGTACCAAACTCACTACCGTCGCCCTTCAGCGCGTTGATCGAGACATCGGTTTGAATAAACCCCGGGGTGATCGTGGTGACCTGCAATCCTCTGCTGGCGTTCTCTGCTCGTAACGCATCAAAGAAACCCATCATTGCGTGCTTGGCGGCGCAGTAACCGGTGCGCTGTGGGCGCACCGATTTTCCCGGCAACCGAGGAAGTGACCGCAAGATGCCCGCTGCCTTGCTGCAGCATCAGCGGGAGTACCGCCTTGGTCATTGCGATCTGGCCAAGGACATCGACTTCCATGATTGTGCGGTAAACGGACATGTCGGTGTCTTCGCACCGCGAGCGCTGCGAAATGCCTGCGTTGTTGATCAGCATATCGACGCGCCCGAAACTGGAGATAACCGACTCTACGGCGACGGGCATGGCCGCATGGTCTGTCACGTCGAGTGGCAGCACCAGGATATTGTCCGTCGCGGCGCCATTGTTGACGCACAATTCCTTCACACGTTGCAGTTCGTCTTTGCGCCGGGCCGAGAGAACGAGCCTGGCGCCTTGTGAGGCGAACTGCCGGGCGAGTGCCTCGCCGATACCGGACGAGCCACCGGTAATCCAAACCACCTTATCCCTGAACATGTCTCCGCTCCCGCGTTTATGAGTTTCACTGATTCTACCCCAGGGGCAGGTCAATGCGCCGGGTGAAAGAAATTTCATCGCGCGCTTTTTTTTGCACCGTATAATGTCGGCTATGTCTTATTCCGTTCCCGATATATGTGATGATTTCATCGACCGGATTTCCGTGCTGGAACCCCTGTTTTCCGATTTCGGAGGAAAATCGCCGTTTCTGCGGGGAAATTGTGACCATCAAGTGCTTTGAAGATAACTCACTGGTCAGAGATGCGGTCAGGTCTGACGGCCGTGGGCGGGTGTTGGTGGTAGATGGCGGTGGGTCCTTGCGACATGCCTTGCTGGGGGATTTGCTGGCGGCTGCGGCTGCGGAAAACGGCTGGCAGGGCCTGTTAATTAACGGCTGTGTTCGCGACGTTGAGATTCTCGAGACCATCGATCTGGGTGTGAAAGCACTCAACGCTCACCCGGTAAAAACAGAAAAACGCGGTGAGGGGCAGCTTGAAGTCAACGTGACCTTCGCTGGCGCTACATTACGGCCCGGAAATTATCTTTACGCGGATGCCAACGGCGTCATCGTCGCGCGTGAAGACCTGGGACTGGATTTCTAGAGCAGGACTCGCACGATGCAAACCCTACCCGTCAGCCAGGACAACCCCGTAGAAGCTCCCGATTCGATTCCAGAAAAAGTTGCTGGATCTGAAGGATGCACTCGACCTGAATATTCAAATCGAGCCGTTCCTGCCGGACTGGATGATGCCTGCCTGGAATTTCCTGCAGGACTACCCACTGATCCTCGTTTTGATGATGCTCATAGCCGGTTACGCCCTGGGTAAGGGCATTCAGTGGCTGCTGGAAACCGTTCTGTCACAGGCCGCAAGGCGAACCCGCTCGGACCTGGATGATCGCATGGTCAAATACCTGACGGCGCCGATTGTACAGACCGCCGTGGTGCTGGCACTGGCAGCTACCATCAAGGCGTTCGATTTTGGAGAATCGGTCGACTGGGTACTGATCCGGTTTTTGTTTACATTGTTGTTGTTCCTTTGGGGCAGGGCTTGGTTCAAAGCAACCGCCCTGGCGATTGCAGCGATGTCCCGGGACACCCGGCGTTTTATCGTCTTCCAGCCCCGCACCCGACCCTTGTTCGAGATGGGTATCAAGGTAATCCTGTTAAGCATCCTGATCTGGATCTTCATGGCGCTGTGGAATATCGACGGCACGGCGTGGCTGGCATCAGCGGGTGTCATCGGTATCGCGGTAGGTTTCGCAGCAAAGGATACGCTGGCGAACCTGATTTCAGGCGTCTCGATCATTGCTGATGCGCCCTACAAACTGGGCGACTACATCGTACTGGACACCGGTGAGCGGGGCGTGGTGACCGAGTTGGGGATGCGCTCGACGCGCTTGCTGACCCGTGATGACGTCGAGATTTCGATACCCAATGCCGTTATGGGCAACGCGAAAATCACCAATGAAAGCGGCGGGCCGGGCCTTGAGCACCGGATACGCATCCCCATTGGTGTCGCCTACGGGACGTTACCGACCATGGTTGTGGATATCCTGGAACAGATTGCGCACGACAATGAGCTCGTGCTGGATCATCCCGCTCCCAGGGTCCGGATGCGTGCCTTCGGCGAGAGTTCGCTGGATTTTGAGTTGCTTGGATGGATCAAGTACCCGGAACAAAGGGGGCTGGCAAAGCACAATCTGCTGATTGAAATCGAAAAACAGTTCCGTGAAAACAATATCCAGATTCCGTTCCCGCAACGCGACATCCACCTGAGAACAGAGGCTGGAGAAATTCTGACAGAGGAATAAACGCCTGGTGGGGTGCTACTCGAGCAGGAATTTCTGCAGAAACAGGACCGTTGCCTGCTCATAGACCGATCGGTTTTCTTTCCTGTTATAGCCGTGCCCTTCGTTCAGCGCTTCGATGTACCAAACCGGCTTGCCGCGTTTGTTCAACGCCTGCACAATCTGCTCAGACTGGCCGACGGGAACCCGCGGGTCGTTTCGCCCCTGGACGACCAGTAACGGCATGTCGATCTGATCCACGTTGTTCAGCGGGCTGATCTGTTGCAGGATGGCCCGCATTTCAGGATCCCGCTCGTCACCATATTCGTAGCGGCGCAGCTCACGGCGGTAGTCTTCAGTATTTTCCAGGAAAGTCACGAAATTGCTGATGCCTACGACATCTACACCCGCCCTGAGCCGGTCACCGTAGAGCACGGCAGAGGCCAGGACAACGTACCCGCCATAGCTGGATCCATAAATGGCGACCCGGTCTGCGTCCAGATCGGGCTGCGTCGCAATCCAGTCGAGCAGGGCGCCGATATCCCGAACCGCGTCCTCACGTTTCTCACGGTTGTCCAGTGACAGAAATTCGTTGTCATAACCGGTCGAACCCCTGATATTGGGTGCGATGACGGCTGCACCCAGTTCGCCTACCCACATCTGGAATTTGTTGCTGAATGAGGGACGGTATTGACCTTCTGGGCCGCCGTGCACGTAAATGATGACAGGGTATGGCCCTTTGCCGGGTGGCCGGTAGACGAAAGCGGGGATGGTTCGCTGGCTACTGCCCGCCAGGTCAAAAGTCGGGTAGCGCACCAGTTCCGGTTCGGCGAAAGAGTTCGTGTCCAGGCCGCCAACCTCGCTGTACGTCCAGCGCGAGATGTTTTTTATGGCCCTGGCTGAGCGACCAAGGTCCAGAACATAGACATCGTTTGGTGTTTGCGCAGTGCTCAGGCTCATTGCCAGGCGGCGGTTGTCGCGGTTGAATTTCAGGCGACTGATGATACCCACCGGGATATTCTTCACCAGCCTGAACTTACCGCTCCGGGTATCCAGAAGGTAGAGACGGCTCAGGCCCTCTTCGTTGGTGACGATGGCGCCGCGCTTCCCGTTTTCACTGATCGCAAAATTGGTTACATCCCACTGGATTTGCGCGGTAATGTACCGGCGGGGAAGTTCAGGCTCAAGTGGCTGCCAGGCCAGTTCGGCCGCACGGTTACGGTCGTTGGTGATGAAGTAGAACCCATCTCCGAGGTGGTCGAAAGACAATGCACGGTTGGCGGATGGAAACCCGGCGTCTCCCGCCAGCGTCAGCAGGTTGCCATCTTCCAGGTTGAGTACATGAATCCGCGAGTCCGTCACGTTCAGGAATTGCTGGACCAGCAGGAGCTTCCCGTTACGGCTGAAATCGGCCGGAGCGAACCAGGAACCGTCGGGGGCCTCCAATAGCAATTCCGCGCTGCCGGGATTGTCGGGGTTCATGATCCACAGGTCGTTGTTGCGGCCGTTGCGCCGGGTCGACTGGAATGCCAGTTTCCGGCCATCCCTGCTCCAGCAGATCTGGTGGTTGCGCGAGCTGCCATCGGTCATCCGGGTGGTGGTGGCGGTTTCCGGATCGAACAGGAAAATCTGATCCAGTTCGCCACCTCCTTCATCCATTGTCAGCGCCAGTTGATTGCTTTTCGGACGGCGTAACGCCTGCCCAAGCGGTTCACGGAACCAGGTCAGTTGCTGTCGCACGCCGCCCGCGGCATGGACCCGGTGGAGCTGGCTGATGTCATCAAAGCGGGTGCGGATATACAGGCCCTTGCCGTCCCGCGTCCAGTCCATGAACAGCGCCGAGCGGACATTCTGGTACTGGTTCAGTCGATTAACCAGGGTGGAAGGGATCTTCGGAACACCGCGCAGAATCAACTGACCTTCGTTGGTAGTCCATTGGCCCGGTTCATTGCCAAAGCTGGCAGAAGGCAGCAGTAGCAGGTAAAGCAGCAGCAACCTGAAGATCATGGGCGGTCCGTGGCGTTGACCCCTGCTTCTTTCAGACCATTGACCAACACCTCAGCCCAGCCGCTCAGAATGCGCCGGGCTGCTCTTTCATTTCGAGTGCTGTCCATCATGAAAGTCGTGATGTTGCTGCGGTCAAACTGGAAATCCATCGCCTTGGCCAGCACATCGCCGGTGATCGAATCCCGCAGCTCCAGGTAGAGCGTCATGTCGCCGGCAGACTCCGAAAGGTTCCGGGTCGTTGTGGGGCCGGCGTTGGCGGGTGACCTGATGTTCAAATCAAGAATGGCCGGGCGGATGATCAGGGCCCCCCGCGACTGTTCGCTGACCAGTCTGAAACCGGCGGATTCCAGTGCCTGGGTGAAAATCTCATGGAATTGTGCGGCCAACTCTTTGCGAATTCGCAGAACATCTTCATTCCTGACATTGAAGGGCTTGCCCTGGTTGATGTCTCTCTGCCAATTCTTCCTGAATGCAACCTGAGCATCGAGCAGTAGCAGGCTGTCATATGCCGCAAGGTCTGCTTCCGGGTCAGCATAAACGGCGGCCAGTTTTGAATCCGGTAGTAACTGCAGTCCGTCGAGTGTGAGCGGCAAGTCCTTGTTCTGGGCGTGAACGGGTAGACAGAAAACCCCCGCCAAAATGAGAATTGCTGTCGTATAGATCGACCTGGCTGGGTTCATTACGCTATCCATGATGTCATTTGATGAATAAAGCCGTAACTATAGTCTATTCCGGCAGCATCCATAAATAGAGCGTTTACGTTGATGGGGCTATACTGTCTGGCTATAAACCCTGAAATTTCGCGTGATCCGATGAAGCAAAGCCTACACATTGTCATCCTTGCCGCCGGCGAGGGTACCCGCATGAAATCCAGCCTGCCCAAAATGCTGCAACCCGTGGGCGGACGGCCGATGCTGGCGCATTTGCTGGACACGGCGCTGTCGATGCAGCCGGATCAGGTGCACGTGGTTGTAGGCCATGGCGCCGGCCAGGTCATGGAGGCTTGCAGCACGTTTCCGGTCAACTGGGTGCAGCAGACCGAGCGCAAAGGCACCGGTCACGCCGTCATGCAAGCCATGCCGGACATTCCCGACCAGGCTGCGGTGCTGGTTTTGCTGGGCGATCATCCGCTGATTCCGGCGGCCTTGTTGTCGCAACTGGCCACGGAGGAGAACCTGCCGCTGGCCCTGCTCACGATTGAACTTGATGACCCTACGGGCTATGGCCGCATCCTGCGGGATCCCGGCGGCAACATCATCGGCGTGGTGGAGCACCACGATGCGACACCCGAGCTGCACAAAATCCGCGAGGTAAATACCGGGATTATCCTGGCCGATGCTGCCAGGCTGCGCGGTTGGCTGGATCGCCTGAAATGCGACAACGCCAGGCAGGAGTATTACCTGCCGGATGTATTTCCGATGGCGCGAGCCGAATCCGGAGAGGTGCACGGCGTAATTGCCCCTGACATTCGCGATTTGCAGGGTGCGAACAACCGGCGCCAGCTGGCTGAACTGGAAAAGCGCTACCGGCAACTCAGGGCTGGCGAACTGATGGATGAAGGCGTGCATATCATCGATCCGGAACGGGTGGACATCCGCGGCAGTGTGGCTGCCGGTTCTGATGTCTGTCTGGACATTAACGTCGTCCTGTCGGGTGAAAACCGCCTGGGTGACGGCGTGACGATCGGGCCGGGATGCGTGTTGACCGACTGCGACCTGGCCGCGGGTACTTCAGTTCTGCCGCATAGTGTCCTCGAGGGGGTGGTCACTACCGGCGAATGCGATATCGGCCCGTTTGCACGCCTGCGTCCCGGCACGGTGCTTTCAGCCGGGTGCCGCGTTGGAAATTTCGTTGAAACAAAGAATACGCGACTGGGCGTTGGCAGCAAAGCCAGCCACCTGAGCTACCTCGGTGATTCAGTGGTGGGCACCAACGTGAACATAGGCGCCGGCACCATCATTTGCAATTACGATGGCGCCAACAAACACCAGACGATCATCGAGGATGACGTTTTTATCGGTTCCGATACGCAGTTGATTGCTCCGGTCACGGTTGGCCAGGGGGCCACTATTGGTGCCGGATCAACCGTCACAAAGAACGCGCCGGCGGGCTCTCTTACCATCAGCCGGTCACGGCAAACGACGATAACGGGCTGGAAGCGGCCGCGAAAAGATGAGGAAACCTGAACTATGTGTGGCATCGTAGCAGCCTCCGCGCACCGCAGCGTCAGCGACATCCTGATTTCCGGACTCAATGCGCTGGAGTACCGCGGTTATGATTCTGCCGGTATTGCAATGCAGCAGGACGGTGAACTGGTACGCCTCAGGACCCGGGGTAAGGTAAAAGACCTCGAGGCGTTGCTGCAGGAAACCCCTCTCAACGGCCATTGTGGTATCGCCCATACGCGCTGGGCCACCCATGGGGTACCCAATACCCGTAACGCTCATCCGCATACGTCTGGAGGCGCCGTCGCGCTGGTGCACAACGGTATCATCGAGAACCATGACGAATTGCGAACGGGCCTCAAATCGGATGGCTACGAGTTCAGTTCCGATACCGATACCGAAGTGATGGCTCACCTGGTTCACCAACTGCTGGATTCGGGGAACGACCTGTTCGCCGCGGTGCGTGAGGTGGTTAAGCTCATTCGTGGGGCCTATGCGATTGCCGTGGTCAGTGCTGCTGAACCGGGTGTTGTTGTGGGCGCCCGTTCGGGCAGCCCGCTGGTGCTTGGCATTGGCTATGACGAACACTTCCTGGCATCGGACATTTATCCTCTGTTGTCGGTGACCAACCGGTTTGTGTATCTCGAAGAGGGTGATGTGGTTCGGCTGGATACGCAAGGTTACGACATTCGTGACCGTCATGACGGTTTAGTCGAACGTCCTGTCAATGATTCGGATATGTCAGCCGACGCGGTCCGGCGCGGAACATTCCGGCACTTCATGCAAAAGGAGATTTTTGAACAGGCCACGGCGGTGGCGAAAACGCTGGAGGGGCGGATTGGGTCAGACCAGGTACTGGCCAATATCTTCGGGGTTGGCGCGGATGACATTCTGCAGCAGGTCGAGCAGGTTCATATTATTGCCTGTGGCACCAGTTACCACGCCGGCCTGGTCGCCCGCTACCAGTTGGAAGAGTTGGCCCGCATTCCCTGCATGGTGGAAGTGGCCAGTGAGTACCGTTACCGCAATCCCGTTGTGCCCGGCAAAACGTTATTTGTCGCGATATCCCAGTCCGGCGAAACCGCTGACACACTGGCCGCCCTGCGCCATGCCAGGACGGCGGGATATCTCGCCGTGCTGGTGATTTGCAACGTACCCGAAAGCTCTATCGTGCGTGAAGCGGACCTCATCCTGATGACCCGTGCAGGTCCGGAAATCGGCGTCGCATCGACCAAGGCCTTCACCACGCAACTGGTGGCGTTGCAGTTGCTGGTACTCAAACTGGCCCAACTTTCAGGCCAGATGGATGATCAGCAGATCGCCGATTTGGCCAGGGAATTACACCGGTTACCCGAGTTGATTACACGCGCGCTGGAGCTCGACGGCCGGATCGAACTGCTGGCGGAGCGTTTCGTGGAAAAACACCATGCGCTGTTCCTCGGTCGCGGCAGCCACTATCCGATCGCCATGGAAGGTGCGCTGAAGCTGAAGGAAATCTCTTACATTCACGCCGAAGCTTACCCGGCCGGCGAACTCAAACACGGACCACTGGCGCTGGTCGACCACGACATGCCGGTGGTTGCCGTAGCGCCCAATAATCGTCTGCTTGAAAAACTCATCAGCAATATCGAGGAAGTGCGGGCCAGGGGTGGTGAGATGTTCGTGATAGCCGATGCAGCCGCCGTTTCCAGCTTAAAAAAACATCACGGGCAGGTCATTGAACTGGACACGGGCGGCATATTGGTGGCGCCGGTCGTGTTGACCATTCCCCTGCAATTGTTGGCTTACCATGTGGCCGTGCTGCGCGGTACCGACGTTGATCAGCCGAGAAACCTGGCAAAATCCGTCACTGTGGAATGAAGAGACAAACTGGCGAAAACAGTGGTATTTGAGTAACCTGTCAGTCCCCTGGCGGGCAGTAATAATGGAAAGCGTTGTATGAAACGAAGACGCCACATTGAGGATGAAGCCGAAATCAACATCACACCGATGTTGGATATCGTCTTCATCATGCTCATCTTCTTTATCGTGACGACTTCTTTCGTCAAGGAAAAGGGGCTCGAGGTGTCACGGCCCTCCAATGCTCCACCCAAAGAAATCAAGCAGGATAAAGGCCCCATCGTTGTGAAAATCGACAGCGCCAGCCTGATCAGCCTGAAGGGTCGAATCCTTGAGACCGGCGCGGTTGAAGCCAACCTGGAACGAGAGAAATCGGAGAAGCCGGACTCGACCCTGATCATCGCGGCCCACCCGGAAGCCGATACCGACGCGTTGGTGACCATACTTGATGCCGCCAAGGCGGTTGGCATCGAAGCAGTCAGTGTGGCGACCAGCACCCAGTAGCTCAGGAGAAGCGGCGGGAGATTTCCTCTTCGACCGGTAGTTTCGGCGGTAACTGCAGGTAGAACCCGTGCTCCGCCAGGTTCGCGATCACTTTTTCCACGTCCACCCGCGCCAGCTTGCGCTTTTTCGTCAGAATCAAAGGCATCACCAGTAACGGTGTCCCAAATCGATCCCGCAGTTCTTCAGGCAGGTCTTCAAATTCCATACCTTCAGCCAGGTAAAGGTAGGTTTCGGCTTTATTTTCTGAACGATAGATTCTGCAGGATTTCATACGGCAAGTATAAACATTTATAGGATATGCTTACGCGATGGAACCCTTTCTCTACAAAGCATTTATCAGTTATAGCCATCGTGACCTTAAATGGAGCGCCTGGCTGCAACGTGCGCTCGAAAGTTACCGCGTACCAAAAAGGCTGGTTGGAATCGAAAGCGATTTTGGCCCGGTTCCCCGGCGCCTGGAACCTGTTTTTCGAGACCGCGAGGACTTGCCGTCCGCGTCTGATCTGAGTGCAACGGTTAAAGAGGCTCTGAAGGCTTCTGAAGCACTGATCGTGGTCTGTTCACCGGCCGGTGCGCAGTCTATATGGGTAAATGAGGAAGTGCGGTACTTCAAGAGCCTCGGCCGGCACGACCGGATATTTGCACTCATCGTGGATGGCGACCCGCAGGCGGTAGACCCGGGCCAACGATGTTTTCCCTCCGCTCTCACGACCAGCCCGGATGGCAGTGAGCACGAACCCCTGGCCGCCGACGCACGCAAGTGGGCGGACGGGAAACTGTTGGCGAAGCTCAAAATCGTCTCCGGAATCCTCGGAATCCGGCTCGATGATTTACGGCGGCGAAATCTGCAACGCCAGAGACGCAACCGGCTGATTACCGCCGCAGCTGTGATTGTGGTGTTATTGACCACGGGTACACTAACCTTTACCACGCTAACATCGCAGAAACAGGTCCGCCAGCAACGTGCGAGTACAGAAGAGCTATTGGGTTATATGTTGGGCAACCTGACCCGGCTGGATCCGATCGTGGGTCTGGAAGTGATAGACCAGGAGGACGAGCAGAGCCAGGACTACATCAGCACCCTGGGTTTCGATGCCATGACTGATGATCAGTTGATTGAAAAGGGCATGGAGTGGCGGGAGCAGGGCCAGGACGACCAAAATCGCGGTAACACCAGGGAGGCAATGGAGTACTTTCAGCGTTCCCGTGCTGCGTTTGTGCAGCTTCACCAGCGGGAAGGCAGCACCACGCGGGCGTTGTATGAGCTTGGCCAGGCAGAATTCTGGGTCGGTTACGTGTTTTATGATAACGGGGAGCTGGACGAGGCCGAAGAGCGGTTCACGCGTTATGGCGCAATCGCCCGGCGCCTGGTCAATGCGGATCCAAACAACGCAGAAATGGTGATGGAGTTGTCTTACACGCTGGGTAACCTGGGCGCCCTGGAAGGCGCCCGTGCCAACCCGGACAAGGACAAGTCTTTGAGCTTGTTTCAGTCGGCTTTGCAGTACAACCAGATTGCGTTGGTGCTGGATCCCGAAAACGATGCCTATCGCCAGGCTCTAGCCCGCTCGCTGGCGTTTCTGGCCGATGGCTGGCTTGCAGTTTGTGACCTTGGCAAATCGTTGACTTTCCGGCAGCAGAACGTGGATTCTGCACGGGCCCTCTTCGAGGAGAATCCCGGTGACCAGGGACTAAAGGATGAATATGCTTCTGCGTTATCGGGGTTGGCTTTGGTTCAGCGGCGAATTCCAATAGCGGCACAGGCGATGGCCAATCTGCAGGAATCTTCAGATTTGTTCAGGCAGTTGGCCGTGAGCGACAACGATAACCCATGGTTGCACTGGCAGGCTTTGATGCGTGAGCATCGTATGTTTCAGATCCGCTCCTGGGCTGACCCCGGAGAAGACCTGTGGCCAGAGGCAGAGGCCATGCAGCAGGAGATTGGCGCTTTTCAACTGGCGAATCAGCCGGGTAATTACGACAGATCAGTCAGCTATGCGAGTACTCTATTTTTTTATTCGCGCTTCGCCTGGCGCGAGGGAAGGCTCGAAAAGGCGGAGCAAGCGTTGCTGGAAGCTACCGATCGGCTGAGTGCACTGGTTAGCGAGAAACCGGAAAACCGCAGGGCCCGCCAGATCCTTGGAGCGGCCCTGCTTGAATACTGGGATAGATATAATACCCTTCCCGGCGAAGAGGCGGCCGCCTTCCTTGATGGTTACCTGGTGGGCCCCACCGGTGCCTGGAGTTGTGACGAAGCGACCCTCGGGGCAAGGCTTGAGTTGATGCGTGGGAATATTTCTCAGGCGAAGGTCTATACTTCATATTTGTTGGGCAAAGGATATTTTGAATCAGAATTTGCAGCGTTTTGTAAAAAATACGATTTGTGTGAGCAGTGATTCAAATTAATAACGGGAGATGAGAGAGATGATTCAAAACAAGAAAGTGAATTGGGTTCGGGCGGGCGCGTTCTGGATCGCGCTTGGTGTTACTCCGCTGGCCACCGCCGCGGTCAACATTGAATTGGAATTGGATGATAAGGATAATCCGCAGGCGCTTGTGGTCACAAAAAACAACGCACAGTGTGCTGGCGGACCGATTGATTGTATTGAGGTCAAACGCGGTACCCAGCCACATATGTTTTTCAATTTGAAGAAAGCGTGCAACGGCATTGATTACAAGTTGACCAAGTTCAGGATCACCCAAACCAACAAGCAGTGGCCCACGCCCCAGAATCCGATGGATGCAGCTGTTGCCAGGGATTTCTGTGCCGATCGCAATACGGGCTATGTTGATTTCAGGTACTGCAATAATGATCTGAGAGACGGCAAAATGAAGCTGAGGAATTTCAACAAGAAAGCGGCCGACGTTTACTATGAAGTCACTGCAGCCAGTTGCTCCAACCCGAGCAAGGAAATTAAGCTCGATCCGTTGATCAGGAACAAGGGCTGATACCAGCTTTAGTATTACGGATTCATGGAACTCAGTATTGGCGTAACCGGGCACCGCGACCTGGTAGAAGGCGAAAGGTCCGCACTGGCGTACCGGGTACGGGCTTTGTTTGAGAGCCTCTCTTCCAGTTACCCGGACCTCGATTTGCAATTGCTTACAGGCCTGGCAGAAGGCGCCGATCGACTGGCCGCCAGGGTGGCGGTCGAACTGGGTATTCCCATCGTGGCGGTCCTGCCCATGGATCCGTCCGAGTATGAGCAGGATTTTCCGACGGAGGAGAGCCTGGCCGAGTTTCGCTCAATGCTGGCCAGCGCCCAGCGGGTCATTTCGCTTCCTTCACGCTCGGGAACAAACGCCCTGGATCGCGACAGCCAGTATGCGCAGCTGGGCCTGTTTATCTCGAACCACTGCCAGGTGCTGCTTGCGATCTGGGACGGAAAGTCATCCGATGCGGTAGGCGGCACGGCACAGGTTGTTCACTACCACCTCACCGGCCTGATGGAGGGTTATTCCGGCGAGGTCTCGCCGGCCAGCCTGCTGGCTGACAACGAGAATGACCTGGTGCATCATGTCGTTTGTTCGCGGGACAGGCCTGATGGTGAACCGGCGAAGGGAATGTCCACTCTTGAGACTGCATGGTTCAGTAGCCGGAAGGGTGGTGAGCGTTCCGTGGTTATTCCGGAGGCTTACCGCATGCAGCTGGACCGCATGCAGCGCTTCACCCTTGACTGGAAGGAGAAAGAATCCCGCGTGCGGTCGAAGAGTTGCAGCCTGCTGGATGGCAAGCCGGACCTGGAAATCCCGACCGGAGCACGCCATACGGACCACCTGTTCCAGACCGCCGATGGCCTGGCAATCCATTATCAACGGCGGGTCAACAGCAGCCTCCGGGCGATGCATATCCTGGCCGTATTGATGGGCCTGGTGTTCCTGGTCTATTCGGAGTTCGACGGCCCGGGTTACATGGTACTGACCTTCCTGGGGCTTTTTTTTGCAGGTGTGGCCGTGCACGTGATTGGCAGCAGCCGGGAATGGCACCGGAAGTACCTCGACTATCGTGCCCTGGCCGAGGGTTTGCGTGTGCAGTTCTACTGGAACCTCGCCGGGGTCGTGAATACGGACTCGGCGGGCTTTGCATACGACAATTTTCTACAGACCCAGGATGTCGACCTGGGATGGATCCGCCACGTAATGCGCCAGGCCAGTATGAACCGGGTGCGTGGCCAGGCTCCCGAACCCGGCTGGGTCAACTGGGTTATAGAGCAGTGGATTGGAGAGCCCGCCCGAGGGGAGGGTCAACTGGCCTATTATTCACACAAACAGGTGCACAATACATCCCGTTTCCGTCGCACCCGAATACTCGGCAAGCTGTGCCTTTGGACTGGTATCGCCGTCGCCGTGCTGTTGTTCCTGCTGGGTACCGATGGAGTCGACGAGCAGCGCAAGGGATTACTGGTACTGATGGGTGTTCTGCCCCTGGTGGCCGGTATCTGGGATGCCTACTCGCACAAGAAGGCTGAAAAAGAGCTGATCAAGCAATATGGGTTCATGCGCGCGGTTTTTCTGAAGGCAAGGAAGTTGCTGGACGAGTCCGCGGACACCGCCTTTCAGCGGCAGGTATTGCAGGCACTGGGAAAGGCTGCGCTCGATGAGGGCGCGGAGTGGTTGCTGATGCACAGGGAGCGTCCGCTGGAGCACGGACGCCTGTAAGATCCCCGCCTGGCCGCTGTTCTGGCTGTCAGTCAGATTTGGGTATAACCAGTTTTTGTCCCGGGAAAATGCGGTCCGGGTTTTCCAGCTGGTCGGTGTTGGCCTCGAAGATTTTCATATACTTCGAGCCGTTGCCGTAAACCTGTTCCGAGATTTTCCACAGGGTGTCGCCGGACTGGACGGTGTAGGTTTCTGCATCGGATTCTGCAGCGGAGGTTTCCGCTTCGGCTGCCGGGCTGTCCTCAGCGGGCGCTTTTGCTTCGACCGGGGCTTCCGCCTCGACCGGGGCCGGTGCAGCGATCGTCATATTATCCTCAACGGTCGTGATGCCCGGGGTCTGGCCCAGTACGTCCAGGATTTTTTGCCGGCCGGATTCCTCAGCGATTGCTCCGGATACGGCGATGGACCCTGATGCGAAGCTGAATTTCAGACTGCTGGGGTCAATGCCGGCATCGCGCAGCATCTGGCTGGGGCTGGTCGTGACATCTTCTTCAGCCTTGTTGCTGAACGCGCCTTTGATCGAATCGAATAAACCCATGAATCTCTCCTGTGTGATCTGAGCTGCCCGGGCCGGACAGCTCAGATAATTATACAGGCATAGACGGAATTATCGATTCATACGGTTCTCAATCAGTTGCTCGACGACTTCCGGCTCTGCCAGGGTGGAGGTGTCACCCAGGCTGCCATAGTCGTTGGCTGCGATCTTGCGTAATATTCTGCGCATGATCTTGCCGGAACGGGTTTTCGGCAGGCCGGGCGCCCACTGCAGCAGGTCTGGTGTGGCGATCGGGCCAATTTCCTTGCGTACCCATTTACGGAGGTCGGCGCGGAGTTCGTCAGTCGGCTCTTCGCCTTTGACCAGGGTAACGTAGGCATAGATGCCCTCGCCCTTGATGTCATGCGGATAGCCCACCACGGCAGCTTCAGCCACGGCCTGGTGCGCCACCAGTGCGCTTTCAATCTCTGCAGTGCCCATGCGGTGACCGGAGACATTGAGTACGTCGTCTACACGGCCGGTGATCCAGTAGTAGCCGTCTTCGTCCCGCCGCGCGCCGTCACCGGTGAAGTAGGTGCCCGGTATGGTTGAGAAATAGGTGTCGACGAAACGCTGGTGGTCACCGTAGACGCTGCGCATTTGTCCTGGCCAGCTGTCAGTTATGACCAGCAGACCTTCGGTGGCGCCTTCGGTGGGTTTGGGGTTGCCCTTTTCATCATACAGCGCCGGCATCACACCCGGTAAGGGATTGGTAGCCGAGCCGGGTTTGAGATCTGTTGCTCCGGGCAGGGGGCTGATCAGGATGCCGCCGGTTTCCGTTTGCCACCAGGTATCCACGATCGGGCATCTTCCGTCACCCACGACGCTGTAATACCAGTCCCAGGCTTCCGGGTTGATGGGTTCGCCAACCGAACCGAGCAGGCGCAGGGATTTCCGTGAAGTCGCTTTTACAGGCCCTTCTCCTTCACGCATCAGTGCGCGAATGGCGGTCGGCGCGGTGTAAACGATGTTGACCGAATGTTTGTCGCAGACCTGCCAGAAACGGCTGGGGTCGGGATAATTTGGTACGCCTTCGAACATCAGCGAGGTTGCGCCATTGGCCAATGGCCCGTACACGATATAACTGTGTCCGGTCACCCAGCCGACATCGGCGGTGCACCAGTAAATGTCGCCATCGTGATAGTCGAATACGATTTCATGCGTGTAGGCGGCATAGACCATGTATCCGCCGGTCGTATGCAGCACGCCCTTTGGTTTGCCGGTCGAGCCCGAGGTGTACAGGATGAACAGGGGATCTTCGGCGTTCATTTCTTCAACCGGGCAAATATCTTCAACCGTCGCTGCTTCATCCTCGAGCCAGTAGTCGCGGCCTTCGACCCAGTTAACGTCATTGCCCGTGTTGCGGACCACGATGACGCTCTCGAGGCAATCCATCACGCCTTCGATCTCACAGGCCGCGTCTACATTGGCTTTCAGCGGTACGATCCGGCCGCCGCGCAAGCCCTGGTCTGCCGTGATGATGGTGTTGGAGTCACAGTCGACGATCCGGCCGGCCAGCGCATCCGGTGAAAAACCACCGAAAACGATCGAGTGAACGGCGCCAATGCGCGCACAGGCCAGCATGGCGACGGCGGCTTCAGGAATCATGGGCATGTAGATGGTGACGCGATCACCTTTCTTGACGCCACGCTTCTTCAGCACATTGGCCATTTTACATACGCGCTGGTGCAGTTCTTTGTAGGAAATATGTGCATCACGGTTCGGGTCGTCGCCTTCCCAGATGATCGCTGTCTGGTCGCCGCGCGTCTCAAGGTGCCGATCGACGCAGTTGTAGCATGCATTCAGCACACCGTCTTCATACCAGCGGATGTGCAGGTCGGACTTGTCAAATGAAACGTCTTTGATCTTGTTTGGAAAGGTGAACCAGTCCAGCCGGCGGGCGGTCTCAGCCCAGAAGGCCTCGTTGTTTTCAACGGATTCATGGTAGACACGCTCGTACTCAGCCTTGTCGAGGTGTGCGTTTTGCTTAAAGTTTTCGGGTACGGGGTATAAATTGCTCATTGTTCGACCTTTCTGGTGTTTGAGATGGCCATATTCTAGCGGCACTAACCAGACGGTTTCATGTCCCTGATCAGTTTTGACGCATTCCTTGGTTGCTGAAACTGTGTCTCCATTATAATCACAGGCTTCATGTCCTTGCCGGTGATCACTATGCAGATCTTTCGATTAGCAGTTATGGGTTTCCTGCTGCTGTCCGTGCCCCTTGTCCCCGTCTTTGCCGACAACAGTAGCGCGCAACTGAAAATCGGCCTTGCGCTGAGTGGCGGCGGGGCGCGCGGCGGGGCTCACGTGGGCGTATTGAAAGCGCTGGAAGAGCTGGGCGTGGAGGTCGACTACATCGCCGGCACCAGCATGGGTGCAATCATTGGCGGCCTGTATGCTTCGGGCTACAGCGTGGCTGAAATTGAAGAGCTCCTGGTTGATACAGACTGGACAAAGGCGATGTCCGACCGGACCGCACGCAGAGACCGCACGATGCGTAAAAAGCAGCTCGAAAACCAATTCCTGATTCCGTACCGCATCGGCTTCAACAACGGAACATTTCAGTTGCCTCTTGGCGCGGTCGAGGGGCAGCACCTCGACCAGCTGTTCCAGGAGATGTTGTTGCCGGTGGTCGGCGTGCAGGATTTCAGCCAGTTGCCGATTCCGTTCCGTGCGATTGCCACCGACCTGGTGAGTGGCGATGTGGTGGTTCTTTCCCGCGGGAGCTTACCCGACGCGCTTCGGGCGAGCATGTCTGTCCCGGGTGTGTTTGCCCCGGTCCGTATCGATGGGAAAATCCTGGTCGATGGCGGTATGTCCAATAACCTGCCGGTCGATATCGTGCGCCAGATGGGCGCGGACATCGTGATAGCGGTTGATATTTCCTCCCCGCTGTTGACGGAGGAACAACTCACCTCTGTGCTCAGTGTCTCCGAACAGCTGACTAATTTCCTGACCCGCAGAAACGCAGATGAACAGATCAAATCCCTTGGTCCGCAGGACATGCTGATCGTGCCGGAATTGGATAATTTCAGTTCAGCAGATTTCCAGGGTGCATCGAAGATAGTTCCACTCGGATACGATGCCGCGTTGTTACAGGCCGAGCGGCTTGCTGAGCTTGCCGGGCAGCATTCGCAGGCGTCCGGCGGGACGACCCGTATGGCCGTCATTTCCTATCCGGTTCAGTTTGTCGAAATTGACAACAGCTCCGTGCTGAACAATGAACTCATCCGCTCCCGACTGGCCGTGGAAATTGGGCAGCCCCTGAATATTGAAGCACTGAACGAAAGCGTCGACAAGATCAACAGCCTCGATGTTTTCGAATCGGTGACTTACGATTTCATCACCGATGAGCAGGGCAGGCAGGGCCTGGTTATCCATGCCAATCGCCGCGACTGGGGGCCGAACTACTTCCAGTTCGGCCTTGAGCTGTCTAACGACTTTTCAGGAGATACCGAATTCATGCTCGGCGCGGCCTACACCCGCAATGCGCTCAACAGCCTGGGTGGGGAGCTGCGGGTGGTCGGGTCCATAGGGCGTGTTGATGAAATCAATATCGATTTCTATCAACCCATAGACCTGAAGGCAAACGGGTTTGTCGAACCGCAGATTTACTGGAGGAGGCAAAATTACAACCTGTGGGATGATGACGTCAATATCGCCACGCTGGAATTATCCGGTTGGGGCACCCAATTGGGGGTCGGGCGCAACCTGGGAACCACCGACCAATTCAGGCTGAACTACGAGTACGCTCGTGGCCGCGCGAAAACCATCACCGGCGACGTCGGTTTTCCTTACGATAACCGGTTCAGGATCGGCGAGCTGAAGCTTCTCTACCAGCACGACAGTCTGGACAGCCTGTGGTTTCCAACTTACGGTATGGCCCATGCGCTGGAGTACCTCTATGCATCAGAGGACCTGGGCGCATCGAGCAACTATCAGCAGGCAATGGCCAATGGCACGCTTCCTTTTTCCAGTGGTAAGAACACATTTGTTGTTCAACTACGAGGCAGGCTATAGCTTTGAAGACAAGGCGCCGCTTGAGCGCTGGTTCCGTCTGGGGGGGTTTGGCAGGCTCTCCGGCCTGGTACCGGAGCAGCTAAGCGGGCGGCATTCAGCCGTCGCTGTGCTCGCCTACTACCGGCGACTGAATAATTTCGACCTCGTTCCGGCTTATGCCGGCTTCACGCTGGAGGCCGGAAACGTCTGGGAATACAGGGACGACATTCGTTTTGACAACCTGCGTTACTCAGCCAGCGTATTTGTCGGCGCCGTGACCCCTATCGGCCCGATTTATTTTGCTTATGGTCACAGCGACAATGGCGACAACGCGGTCTATTTCTACGTTGGTAATCCGTTTCGGGTGCGCCGCTTTGAATAAATCCGTCTAAACTCCTATCATCAGTGGTACCCGTAGGGTTTTTTCTAATTAACAGGAGAGCTTCATGTCAGTTGCAAGAGTCACAGAAATTATTGCTTCGTCCAAAGAGTCTTTTGAAGACGCGACCCGCCAGGGTCTGAAGCGTGCAAGTAAAACCCTCAAGAACGTCAGGGGTGCCTGGGTGGAAGGCCAGAAAGTATCCTGTGATCCACAGGGACATATTCAGGAATATCGTGTCATTCTGAAAGTTACCTTCGTTCTCGAGGACTGATTCCCGGCGATCGTCCCCGAAGCTAGTGCTTCCAGGTCATGCCGGGCCGCCAGCCCCACTTGTACAGCAGGGCGGCGCCAAAAATCATTCCGCCGAGATGGGCGAAATGCGCGATACCCGGCATGGCCCTGGACAGGCCGAGCATCAGCTCGATGCCGCCGTAGATCAGCACGAACCACTTGGCCGAGATGGGGACAGGGAAGAACAGCAGGAAGATCTTGTTGTTCGGCCACATCACGCCGTAGGCCAGAAGCAGGCCGAAAACGCCGCCCGACGCTCCAATGGTCGGATAGATTCCGCCTTCGAATAGCTGGACCAGCAGCTGAATCACAGCCGCGCCCACCACACAGGCAGCGTAGAAGCTGAGGAACCGCTGGGTACCCCAGGACCGTTCCAGTGGTGTGCCGAACATCCAGACCGCAAACATATTGAAAAACAGATGGTTGAAGCTACCGTGGAGAAAGGCGTAGCTGACCAGTTGCCACGGTGTGAAATAACCACTGCCCAGCGGCCACAGCGCCAGGCCGGGTGGCTGCATCTGCAGGAAATACACCAAAGCGCAAATCACGATGATGCCGATCGAAACAGGTGTGTCCGAAAGAAATGACGAAACGAAAGAATTCTGACGCGGGTTCAAATGGGGCCTCCTGTGGTTCAGGTTCATATTACAATATGCCGGGCACACAGGGATCAAAATATGGAAATACCTCATTCATCAGCACCGGCCGGCGTGAAGCGTGTAACGGTTTACGCTTCCTCCAGCAGTGCGCTCGCACAGGGTTACTATGACGCGGCGGCCCGCCTGGGAAATGTCCTGGGCCAGGCCGGTGTGGATGTCGTCTATGGCGGCGGCGGGGTCGGGTTGATGCGGGCCATGGCTGACCAGGCGCTGGCTGTGGGTGCTCACGTGCACGGTGTGATCCCGGAATTCCTGAACACGGTCGAGCATGGACACAGCGGGCTTTCGCAGCTCGAGGTGGTGGAAGACATGCGCGAGCGCAAACACCGTATGCTGGTCGATTCCGACGCCGTTGTGTCCCTGCCGGGAGGCAGTGGTACGTTCGAGGAGTTGTTTGAAGTGCTGACCCTCAAACGGCTGGGTAGTTTTATCGGCCCGATTGTGCTGGTCAATACACAGGGTTATTTCGACCGTTTCGTTGATTTCCTGGAGTACAGCGTGAGCGAACGGTTCATGTCTGAACTGCACCTTGGAGATGTGGTCGATTGTGGATCAACCCGAGCAGGTGTTCGAAGCGATGCGCGACGCCAAAGAGTGGAGCAGTGATGCCCGAAAATTTGCCGCGGTGGGTAAGTAGATGACACACGATAATCCTGAAGGTAAGCTCCGTTCGAGGCCATTTTCGAGCGGCTTGACGTGGTTGACACAAAGCCTCGGGCTGATGCGTATGCAGTCCGGCCGGTTGCTGCTGATCGCCGTTTTCATGCAGGTGATCCTGGGCTTGACCCAGGTACCGTTGATCGGATTCCTGGTGGTGCTCTCCGTCCCCGGTTTGAGTGCAGGGATACTGGAGGCTTTTGATGTTACCCGGCGGGGCGGTTTTCCAGGGCTCAACCTGCTGTTCAAACCACTGATGTCAGGAACCCATACCGCCCGCTTATTCCTGATGGGCCTGATCGTCTTCGTGGTGGGCGTGGCCAGTATTTCCCTGCTGTTGTCCGGGAATGAAGATCTGGTCAGTCCCGAATTGTTATCCCGTATCGAACAAGGGGACGTAGAAGCCGTCAGTGAACTGGACCCGAATGCGCTAAAAAGTATGATCCTGGCATTCCTGGTGGGTGTCGCGATCAGCGGGACCCTGAGTTACTTCACGATTCCACTGATGTGGTTCCGGAACCGGAAACTCGGGACTGCACTGGCCGAAGGTCTCAGGGCGCTGGTGATGAACTGGAAGCCGTTTCTTGCCCTGGTGCTGGGCCTGGTGGTTCTGCTCATTCCGGTGGCATTTATCACCGGTATCCTGCTGGGTCTTACGGCGACGGGAGGGGTGGTTTCCATATTGGTGATGGGGGCCATCATGATTCTGCTTCTGGCCTACCAGATGCTCATATTCGGGACCCAGTATTGCGCGTTCCGTGATATTTTCGGCGTCGAAGAGCCTTCCGCTCCACCGCCCCGGGACGACGACACTCAGCTGGTGGCCTGATCCTCTGCTTCTTCCTGGTCGTCCGGCAGTGCTGCGGTGCGCCGGTGCGGCAGCAGTATCCAGGACATCAGCAAGCCGATTTCGAACAACAGCCACATCGGCAGCGCCAGCAAGGTCTGTGAAATAATGTCGGGCGGGGTCAACAGCATCCCCAGCGCAAACGCACCCACAAGAACATAAGCCCGGGCTTTCTTCAGCTTATCAATCGTTGTCATGCCGGTGGCCACCAGAATGATCGTTGCGATGGGCACTTCAAAAGTGATGCCGAACGCAAGGAACAGGGTTATGACGAAATCAAGGTACTTGCTGATATCCGTCATCACGGTGACGCCATCGGGCGCAACGCGTGTGAAGAAACCGAAAACCAGCGGAAAAACCACGAAGTAAGCGAATGCGCAGCCGGCATAGAAAAGGAATACCGCTGAATACAGCAGGGGCCGCGCCAGGCGCTTCTCCTGCCTGTACAAAGCGGGCGCCACGAAAGCCCAGAGTTGATATAGCACCACTGGAATCGAAAGAATCAGAGCGAGCAACAATGAGAGCTTGAACGGCGTCAGAAACGGCGACGCTACATCGATAGCGATCATCGTACTGCCTTCGGGCAGAACCGCCGTCAATGGCGCGGCCAGAAGCGCGTAGAGCTTGCGTGAGAAGGGAAGCAGTACCAGCAATACCACCAGCACGGCCAGGCAAGCTTTGAGCAAGCGGCTGCGCAACTCCACCAGGTGCTCCAGGAAGCTCAGCTCCTGGTCTTGGTGATTAACTTCCGGCATCGTTCCCACCCGGTTTCTCGGCGGAGTCAGAATTGGCGGGCTTGGCGGGGTTGAAGTTCTTGATCGAATCGACGCCGGTTTTCACGTCATCCACGGTGGATTTGATCTCATCCTGGAAGTGTTTGAGCGGTTCTTTGAGTTCTTCCGCCCTCATTTCAGCTTCAATGGAACGCTTGAGGTTCATCCAGCTGCTGCGGGCTTTGCGGGCCATGCCGCCGAGTGTGCGGGCTACGCGAGGCAGCCGTTCAGGACCCAGTACCAGGAGACCGACGAGGGACAAAAGCAGAATCTCTGCGAATCCAACGTCAAACATGGGCCCGGGCTAACTTGTGGATTGCTTGTTTTTGGCCGGCTCTTCCGATGCCGCTTCCGATTTTTGGTCGGCGCTGATCTGATCCGGTTCCAGCTTTTCTTCGGCTTCGTTTGGGTCTTCCATCCCTTTACGGAAACCTTTTACGGCAGCGCCAAGGTCGCCACCCATGTTACGCAAACGCTTGGTGCCAAAGACCAGGACCACGATGAGCAGCAGTATCAATAACTGCCACATGCTGATTCCACCAAAACCCATGTTCTACTCCGTGATTCAGATTGGGGGAAGTTTAACGCAAATCCACTGCGTGTGATTAACCCGTTCTTCTAACTGCGATCAGGCCGGTTAGCAACATCAGCGCCGAGAAGAGGATCATGCCGTACTGGTTGAGCGAAGGAATGCCTTCGAAGAACACGGTGTTGGTGACGGAACAGGCCCGTTCGATGTCACCCGTGTTGATCGTGACGCCCGCGGCACAGGTACTCTCGCCCTCCACTTCGCTTTCATAGACCGGTTCCACGGTCCAGCAGGTGGTTGCACCGGTATATAGGGGGTAGACCGTTGCGGTGTTGGTGGTGGTGCCGCCTTCGAACAGCCACGACCAGCGCATGTTGCCATCGTCCTGGTTCACGCCATCGCCGTCATAAACGTTCGCACAAATCAGATCGATCACGGCGCTGTCATCATCGATCAACTCGTCCCGGGTATATACCCATTGCTTGGTAACGTTCACTGCAACGGGATCCACGTAGTTCTGGATCAGGCACAGGTCTTGCTGGCCACTGGAAGTGCCGGTAAAAGAGCAGGGGCCGGTCCCGGCATTGGTCGAGCAGCTGTTGCTGGACTGGCAATCATAGTCAGCCGTGTAGCCTGCAGGTGTGTCTTCCCACACCTCGCAGTCCAGTGTTCCGTCGGCAAAGTCCTCGACGATGAACTTGACTTCGAACTGGCCAAACTCACCTTCGTTGGGCAGAACAGTCAGTGACTGCTCGAGGGGCAGGCCGGTGTTGCACTTGATATTCAGCTGAACCGGCGTGATGTTGTTACCGTCGTTGAAACGTTTTTGCACGGTAAACGTGGCGTTTTCGCCGCTTCCAATCGGAGCGCAGCCCCGTGGTTCGGTGATTGCCAGACTCTCAAAACCTTCTTCGGTGGTACTGCGAACATCAGATGCCACGCCAGTGGTGGTATTGATACGCATGACCTGGCTGGGCGCGAACAGTTGCCTGCGATCAGTAATGGCCCATAGCTGTCCTGCATCATCGAACGCCATACCACCTTCGAAGTATTCCTCGGCGGCTGGTCCCAGCGCGCCGATCAGGGTGGCAGTGCCGGAGCTGATATCAATTTCGTACAGGTTGGGTGTTTCTTCTTCAAAATCCGAGTCCAGGCCATTGCCCAGGCCGTAGAGTCGCGTCGGTTTGCCGTAAGCAGCCAACGCACTGATCTTGACACCCAGCGACCCTTCGCTGCCCTGGAGCGTGGTGTTTCCATCCAGATCCATCTGATAGAGGGAGCCATTAACCACCGAGGTGACGTACAGGTTGCTGTCACAGTCGAACGTCATTCCAAAGTCGTTTTGTCCGCCAACAGGCAATCCCACAATGGAGCGTTCCTGGCTCTCGTCGATAAGCGCGGTGGTCAGGCTGATCGGAAACAACGTGAGCTGGTCGTCATCAATGCCATAAAGCGTACCGCCCGGTGCGAAAGCAAGCCCCTCGACGTCGAGCCTGGGCGTGCCGACGGATTTTACGGTTCCGATGCGCTCCAACTCTGCGCCAGTGGCCAGGTCAATCCGGTAGAGTCCGTCCGAGTTTGCTGTGCCACTGTCCGAGTTAATGCTGTAACCCACGGGAGCGGCTGACAGCGAGCCACAGGCTGCCGTCAGCAGGGTAAACAACAATGTCTTGGCCAGTTTTTTCATCAGGGCAGAATTCTGCCTCGCCTACCTAACGCGGGATAATCATGCTAGCAGAAAAATTAGTCAAAACAAAGCCTTAGTGTGCGTTTGTCACAATCTGTCAGCGGTTGTAGCTAATTCACAACACCGAAGGGTTCTTACACTGGCTGCAGCACGCGTTTTGCCTGTCTGGTGTGGTGTTTCTGCCACACGGTTGCGTACCCGCTTATTCAGAGCAGGTGCCGTAAATCAGGGAGATATTTCTCCAGGGAGCCGGTATTGAATATGACGACACGGTCACCCTTCGCGATCATACCGTGCTCCAGCAGCGGCGCGACCGCGGCTACGCAGGCAGCGCCTTCGGGGCACAGCCACCAGCGCTGTTCGTTCCAGACCCGCGACAGTGTGTCATGTATTTCCTGTTCGCCGATAGAGATTGCCATGCCGCCGCTCTCCCGGATGATTTGCAATACAGCCTTGTGCCCCACGCCGCCCGGGACATTCAGGCCGTAGGCGAGGGTTGAGCCGGCCTCTGCCGCCACGGTATCTTCCAGCCCGTTTTTAAAGGCGTCTACGAGCGGCCGGGTTGCATCGGCCTGGACGCAGATCATCTTTGGCCGGTCCGGTCCGATCAGGCCCAGGCATTCGAGCTCGGAAAATGCCTTCCACATGCCGAGCACGCCGGTTCCACCGCCGGTGGGATAAATGATCACGTCGGGTAGCGACCAGCTTGTTTGTCCGGGCTGCGGCTCTGCCAGTTCCAGGCCAAGGGTTTTTTTACCCTCAATGCGCCAGCCGGGTTCCTGGAAGGTGGCCACGCTGAACCAGCCTTGCGGAATCCAATCGCGTTTCAACAGTGCTCCGGCTTCCCGGATCGTGCCTTCAACGCACAGCAGGTGAAATTTTTCAGAACGATGCGCCAATACTGCGACCCGGCCCATGATGGGCAGCGGCGTGTCATCCGGCATCGCAACTACAGCGCCCATGCCGGCTGCGTCAGCATATTCACAGAGCGAGTCACCGGCATTGCCCTGGGTGGGAACCGCCAGGCGCTGCAAACCATGGTAGCGCGCCATGGAGACGGTCATCGACATGCCGCGGTCTTTAAAGCTTTGCGTAGGATTAGCGCCAAATCCCGGGTGGGCCTTGCCCTCATCCTTTACCTGCAGTGAAAACCCGGCTTGCAGTGCCAGCGGATGGTCGCTGTAGTCCAGCAGAGGCGTATGACCCTCTCCCAGCGTGGTGATGTAGCGAAGATCGTCCGGGTTATCGATATCCAGCGGCAACAGGCCGCCAAAACGCCACATGTTTTTTCGTTCCGGGTGGTACCAGGCATTTCCCGGCTGTTCGGCTTGCAGGCGTTCCAGATCGATGATGATTTCGACCGGCCGCTGGTCTTTTGGGCAAAGGTTCATCAGGGTGTCGGCCGGGTATTGGGCACCGCAGCTTGTACATTTCAGGCAACTAATTAACATAGGCTCTATCGTTTGTTCCGGTGACGGCATCCACAGAGGAGAGTAGTGATGAATGATAACGCACAGCCGCTGAAAATGGCTTCAAATCGAGGGGTGATTTGGGGGGTTCTGACGATTTTCCTTGGTGTCCTGGCCATCGGCTCTCCTTTGCTTTCCGGACTTGCGGTTGCTATTACCGTGGGGGCCGTGCTGCTGGTCGCCGGAATTTCGATGACCCTGTTCGCCTTCCAGGCACCTTCGTTTGGCCGCGGAGTGCTGCGGCTTTTGTTTGGCGCACTGACGGTGCTGGTCGGTATCTCAGCCTTGTCTCAACCTGGAATTGCGTTGGCCAATCTGACCCTGTTACTCGGCATATATTTCATCGCGGATGGCGTGATCGCGCTGATCGTAGCGTTTAACGTCAAGCCCACACCGGGGTGGGGCTGGATGACTTTCAACGGCGCGGTCACCATTGCGCTGGGCTGGATGATTCTGAAAGGGTGGCCGGTCTCAGGCGTCTGGGCCATTGGAATATTGGTAGGAGTCAGGCTGTTGTTCGCCGGTATGACCATGCTCACGCTGGGAACGGCTGGCCGCCAGGTCGCGGGCTCGCTCAACGATTAGACAGTCTCTGCCTTGGCCGGCCCTACGAACATTTCATAGGCGGCATTGCCCGCCTCGACGGTAAAGCTGTAGCCGGTGTCGTGCAGGAATTGCGTGAACCGGCTGCTGTCGTTTTCCGGCACCTGGATACCCATCAGCACGCGCCCGTATTCCGAGCCCTGGTTCCGGTAATGGAACAGGCTGATGTTCCAGTCGCTTTTCATGCCACGCAGAAACTGTAATAGTGCGCCGGGGCGTTCGGGGAACTCGAAGTGGAGGATTTGTTCGTGGTCGACATCGGCGCGTCCCCCGACCATATGGCGTATATGCTGCCTGGCCAGGTTGTTTTCTGACAGATCAGTCACCGGAAAGCCGTGCTCGCGCAGGGTTTCGATGAGTTCCCGCTTTTCCTCCAGGCCGTGCTTGAGGGCTACACCTACAAAGATATGGGCTTCCCTTTTATCGGCGATCCGGTAATTGAATTCGGTGATGCCCCTGGCGCCGACGGTCTCGCAGAAATCCAGGAAACTGCCTGGTTTTTCCGGAATCGTCACGCCCAGCAGTGCTTCGCGTTCCTCACCCACGGCTGCACGCTCTGCGATATGCCGTAATCGTTCGAAGTTGACGTTGGCGCCTGAAAGGACCGCAGCGGCGCTGCATTTGCTGTTCGGCCGGGCCATGAAATACTTTTTAATCCCGGCGACGCCCAGCACTCCGGCCGGCTCGGCAATCGCACGTGTATCCTCATAAACGTCCTGCACGGCTGCACAGATCTCATCGTTATCGACGGTGATGACTTCATCGAGCAGCTGTGAGCATATCCGGTAAGTCAGATCACCAGTCCGCCTCACTGCAACGCCCTCGGCAAAGTGGCCGATCTCGTCCAGTGTGACGGGTTTGCCGGCTTCGAATGCCGCCTTCATGGAGGCGGATTCCTCGGCCTCGACCCCGATCAACCGGATATCCGGGCGCAGGTACTTGCTGACCAGCGCCATGCCGGCCGCCATGCCGCCCCCACCGATGCAAACGAACAGGTGATCGATCGGTTTCCTGGCCTGCCGGAACAGTTCCAGCGCAATCGTTGCCTGTCCGATAATGACCTCGGGGTCGTCATAGGGGTGGATGAAAATCCGGCCGTTTTCGGCAGCCATCTCCAACGCCTTTTCACAGGCGGTATCAAAATCATCGCCGTGGATAATGACCCTGGCGCCTAGCTTCTTTACGGCGTTGACCTTGATATCCGGTGTGATGGCCGGCATCACCACCAGCGCATCGATGCCGAGGTGGCGGGCGGCCATGGCCACGCCCTGTGCGTGGTTGCCCGCGGACGCGCAGATGATGCCGTGCCCGCGTTGCTCCTCTGACAGGGTCTGCAGTTTGGCGTAGGCGCCGCGTAGCTTGAATGAGAAAACCGGCTGCAGGTCTTCCCGCTTGATCAAGACGTCTACACCCAGCCGTTCCGCCAGCGCGGGCATTTCCTGTACCGGGGTTTGCAGCACCAGGTCATCCAGCCGGCACTGCATGATGCGTGGCAGGTAGGTGTCAAACAGCGGGCGGGTGGATTCGTTCATGCTGCCGATTGGCCGGCCAGTCGCTCACAGACAAAGCCCGTGACTTCACGGGTCGAGTAGCCGTCCGTGCGCAGGTCCTTCGTGAGGATTCCTTCATTCCAGCACGAGTGGATGCAGGTTTCCAGCAAGTCCGCCTGCGCACTGCAATCGAGTGAGTGTCTGAGCATCATGGCGACCGACAATAACATTGCATAGGGATTCGCCTTGTCCTGTCCGGCGATATCCGGCGCTGAACCATGCACCGGCTCATACAGCCCGAACTGTTGATCGTTCAGTGATGCCGAGGGCAGCAGGCCCAGTGAGCCGCATAGCATGGAGGCTTCGTCCGAGAGTATGTCGCCGAACAAATTTTCCGTCAGCATGACATCGAAATCCGACGGCCGGGTCAGCAGGTGCATGGCAGCCGCATCGACGTACAGATTTTCCATCGTTACTGAGGGGAATTCCTTCTCGATGACGCGGCTGGCCACGGCCCGCCACAAGCGCGAGGTCTCCAGCACGTTGGCTTTGTCGACCAGCGTGATGCGCCGGTCGCGCTGCAGCGCGATCCGACCGGCAGACCGGGTTACGCGTTCAATTTCTTCCCGCGTATAGCGGCAGACATCTTCAGCCTCGTTCTCGTTGCGCCATTTTTTTCCAAAATAGCTGCCGCCGGTCAGTTCCCTGACGATCATCAGGTCGACGTTTTCCAGACGGTCGGGCCGCAAGGGCGAAAACGAGTGCAGCGCGGGGTGGGTTACGATGGGCCGCAGATTGCAGAACAGGTTGAATTCAGCCCGGATTCGCAAAAGACCTTTTTCGGGGCGTTTTTCTGCAGGGTTACCGTCCCATTTCGGCCCGCCTACAGCTCCCAGTAAAGCAGCGTCGGCATTCCTGCAGGCTTCGATGGTAGCTGCCGGCAGAGGGTCGCCGATCGCGTCGACAGCGGCCCCGCCAATCAGTTGCAGGTCGAGTTCTATCGCCACACCGTGGTGTTGCTCCATGACCTCGAGCACGCGGCATGCAGACTCGTACACTTCAGGGCCGATGCCGTCGCCGGGAAGGCCTACGACCCGGAACGACCGCTGGTTTTTACTGGCCATGTTGCTGTTCATAGCGGCTGATATCCTGCTCGTGTTCCAAAATGAAGTCCAGCTGATCAATTCCGCGGGTCAGGCAATAGGCAGAGAACGGATCAAGTGGAAACTCGAACGCTCCGAAACCTTCCACCGTCAGCGTGTTATTTCTGATTTCGATTCGTACCGGGTGTCCGGGATTGGCCAGCAGGAACTCAACAACCCGGTCGTCGACCTGGACCGGCAGCAAGCCGTTTTTCAGTGAATTGTTGCGGAAAATATCGGCGAACTGGCTGCTGATGACAGCCCTGAATCCGAAATCCAGCAAGGCCCAGGGTGCGTGTTCACGCGATGATCCGCAGCCGAAATTACTGCCGGCGACCAGTACCTGCTGGGTATCTGGATCCCAGTTGCGCAGCGGGTTGTCGGTCCGCTCTTCGCCGTTTTCGTCAAAACGCCAGCTGTAAAAACAGAATTTCCCCAGGCCGTCACGTTCCGTCGTGGTCAGGAACTGACCCGGAATGATCTGATCGGTGTCGATATTGTCGACCGGCAGGTTGAAAGTGCCTGACTCGACGATGCCTGAAGGGCTCATGCTCCAGCCTCCATGAATTCACGGGGATTGGTGACCCGCCCGGTGATGGCGCTGGCCGCAGCGGTCAACGGGCTGGCCAGAATCGTCCGTACACCTCGTCCCTGGCGGCCTTTGAAATTGCGGTTGCTGGTGCTTACTACCAGGTCTCCCGGGTTGGCAGAGTCACCATTCATTGCCAGGCACATGGAACAACCCGGTTCGCGCCATTCGGCGCCCGCCTCGATGAACACCCGGTCCAGGCCTTCGGCTTCCGCTTGTTTGCGGGTAGTTTCGGAGCCGGGCACGACCAGCACCCGCGTTCCTTCGGCGACCTTGCGGTTTTTCAGCATGGAAGCGGCTTCGCGCAAGTCGCGCATGCGGGAGTTGGTGCAGCTGCCGATGAAAACCACGTTTACCGGCTCGCCCGCCAGCTGTTTGCCGCTTTCCAGCTGCATGTAGTCCAGCGCATCGCGGTTGGTGGCGCTATCACCGGCCGGAATGGGTTGATCGATGGCGATGACCATGCCGGGGTTGATTCCCCAGGTAATGCTGGGCTCGATCTTGCTGGCGTCGATTTCCACCAGGCGGTCATAAGCGGCGCCCGGATCGGTCTTCAGTGTTTTCCAGTCCGCCACGGCGGCTTCCCATGCCTCACCCTGTGGCGCCATGGGCCGGCCCTTGAGGTATTCAAAAGTTGTTTCATCCGGAGCGACCATGCCCGCCCGTGCGCCGCATTCGATCGACATATTGCACAAGGTCATGCGGCTTTCCATGTCCATCGCACGGATGGTCGAGCCGAAGTACTCGATCACCGAGCCGGTGCCGCCGTCGACGCCAATGGTGCCGATCACGTGCAGGATGACATCCTTGGCGGTCACGCCGGGTTGCAGATCGCCTTCAATGCGAATACCCAGTGTTTTCGGCTGGCTCTGCAGCAGGCACTGGGTGGCCATGACGTGCCCGACCTCGGTCGTGCCGATCCCAAAGGCCAGCGCGCCGAAAGCACCGTGAGTGGCCGTATGGCTGTCGCCGCAAACAATGGTCATGCCAGGCTGGGTTGCGCCCATTTCCGGGCCCATCACGTGGACGATGCCGCGGTTCGGGCTGTCCCAGCTGTGCAGTTCAATGCCGTTCTCCGCGCAATTCACGTGCAGCATATCCACCTGCGCCTTGGCCTCTGGTGTGTGATAGTGACGCACTCCCTTTGCATCGGGCGGAGTGGTCGGAGTGGAATGGTCGATGGTGGCCAGGCAGCGGTCCGGCCGGCGCACCTTTAAGCCCCCTGCGCTTCAGTTCATCGAAGGCCTGCGGTGAAGTCACTTCATGCAGCAATTGCAGGTCGATGTAAAGGATAGCCGGTGTTTCTGCGGTCTCGTTGCTGCACCAGGTGGCGCTGCCAGACTTTTTCAAACAGTGTCGAGGCGGACTGTGATGGTTCGGACATTTACAAATTACTCCTGGTTCCGGTCAGACGGCTGCGGCGATTTTCGACGCCGCGATGTCCTTGCCCTGGTGCTGATGATGACGGTTCATGATGCTGACCATGGCCTGCGCCGAAGCCTCGACGATATCGGTGGAAACACCGGTGCCCTGGTAGCGGCTGGCGCCGACCGTGGCGCGCACGGTGGCGCGTCCCTGGGCGTCACTGCCGCCGGAAACGGCGCTGACCTGGAACTCTTCCATCCGCAGTTCTTCCTTCATGATCGCCCTGATGGCGTTGACGATGGCGTTGACCGGACCGTCGCCGCGGCCGGTGTAGATACGCGGCGCCTGGCCATCGAAGCGCAGTTTCAGGCTGGCTTCGGCCGACTGGTCGGTGTCTTCCACCTCGGTATGGATCGAAATCGCGTCGAGGTGCCATGGGCCGTTTTGCTCGGTGCCCAGCACCAGTGCCTCGATGTCTTCGTCGTAGACGCTCTTCTTGCGGTCAGCCAGGGACTTGAACTTCACGAACAGCTCTTCGAGTTGCTCTTTGCTGACTGAGAAACCCAGCGTCTGCAGCCGGTCGCTGAACGCATGGCGGCCGCTGTGCTTGCCCAGCACCAGGCTGTTTTCAGGGACGCCGACAGTCTCGGGTTTCATGATTTCGTAGGTTTCGGCGTGTTTCAGCATGCCGTCCTGGTGAATGCCGGCTTCATGGGCGAACGCGTTGCGCCCGACAATGGCCTTGTTGGGCTGCACCCGTGACCCGGTCACAGCGGTAACCACGCGGCTGGCCGGGTAGAGCCGGGTGGTATCGATTCCGGTTTCCACCTTGATAACGGTCGTTGCGCGTACGCAGCGCCATCACGACTTCTTCCAGCGAGCAATTGCCGGCGCGCTCGCCGATGCCGTTGATGGTGCACTCGACCTGCCGGGCGCCGCCTTCGATGGCGCCCAGGCTGTTGGCCACGGCCAGGCCGAGGTCGTTGTGGTTGTGGCAGCTGAGGATCACCGACTCGGCGTTGCGCAGGTTGTCCCTGAGGTGCTGGTACAGCCTGCGGCTCTCGCTGGGGGTGACGTAGCCCACGGTGTCCGGGACGTTGAGCACGGTAGCGCCGGCGTCGACCGCGGCCTGGAAATACTCCACCAGGTAGTCAATCTCGGTACGCCCGGCGTCCTCAGCGGTGATTTCGATATCGTCGAACCATTTTTGCCCGAAGGCCACGGCGGAGGTCATTTCATCGATGATCTGTTGCTTGCTCATCTTCAGTTTGAATTCCCGGTGGATCGGGCTGGTTGCAATGAATACATGCAGGCGTTTCTTTTTCGCGGTGTCCAGTGATCGTGCAACGGCTTCGATATCACCGCGCCGGGTGCGCGACAAGCCGCAAATCGTGGCATTCAGGCCCAGGTCACCAACCGCTTTTACCGATTCAAAATCACCGTCGCTGGCGACCGGAAAACCGGCTTCGATCACATCTACGCCCAGTTCATCAAGCACCCTGCGCAACCTGGAGTTTTCTCGTTCACATTCATGGAACAGCCGGGAGACTGTTCGCCATCACGCAGTGTCGTATCGAAAATATGTACGTAGTCAGCCATCGTGGCTCTCCTTTCCGGTGCTTTTCATTATTAAAAAAAAACCCGCAATTCTCGTTGCGGGTTTTGTCAGCTGTTTGGTATTTATCTCTAGCCGGAACCCGCTCCATATAAAAGAAGAAGCAGCAGAATGCCGCTGCCCAGAAGGAGGTCCAGTGAAAGGTTCATGGCACGACGCGGGCTGTCACCGAATGTCCGGTGAACGGCTTCAACCTGGTTGCTGGTGCGTGCGTGCATAGAGCCGGATTAATACATAGGGGTTTTTTGAAGTCAACAAGTTTTTGATTTCCTGTTTCTGTAATAATTACTGGGTATCATAGATTGGTTACCGAAAACATTCAGGGAGTGACGCATTTGACCACCCATATTCTTTACCTTTGCACTGGAAATTCCTGTCGCTCCCAGATCGCCGAGGGGTGGACGCGCATCCTGGGTGCCGATGGTATCGGCGTCGAGTCTGCAGGCATCGAGGCGCATGGCAAGAATCCACGCGCAATCGCCGTAATGAAGGAGGCCGGCGTGGATATTTCCGGCCAGGAGTCGACCATTGTCACCGCTGAAATGCTGCAACGGGCCGATGTCGTGGTGACCGTCTGCGGGCATGCCGATGAACAGTGCCCGGCCCTGCCGCCCGGCGTCCGCAAAGTTCACTGGCCGTTGACGGATCCTGCCAAGGCCACGGGTAGTGAGGAAGATATCATGTCGGTGTTTCGCGCAACCCGTGAGGATGTGAAACATCGCGTGCAGAAGCTGTTGTCACAGCTCGCCGATGGAGACCGTCTTTAATGCCCTTTTTTGAACGTTTCCTGAGCCTTTGGGTAGCGCTGTGTATCGTGGTGGGCATCATGCTCGGCCGTTTCATGCCGGGCCTGTTCGAGGCTTTGGGGTCCATGGAGGTCGCCCAGGTCAATCTGCCGGTGGCCGTGCTCATCTGGCTGATGATTCTTCCCATGTTGCTGAAAATCGACTTCCGTTCGCTCAACGAAGTCCGGCAGCACTGGAAAGGCGTTGGGGTCACTCTGTTTATCAACTGGGCCATCAAGCCGTTTTCCATGGCCTTGCTGGGCTGGTTGTTCATTCGCAACCTGTTCGCGGACTGGTTGCCAGCGGACCAGCTGGACAGTTATATCGCCGGCCTGATTCTGCTCGCTGCAGCCCCGTGTACCGCCATGGTGTTTGTCTGGAGCAATCTCAGTAACGGGCACCCGGGCTTTACGCTTTCCCAGGTGGCCCTGAATGACGTCATCATGGTCGTTGCGTTTGCGCCCATCGTCGCGTTGTTGCTTGGAATATCTTCGATCCACGTACCGTGGGATACCTTGCTGCTCTCAGTTGTCCTGTACATCGTTTTACCGGTCATTGCAGCAGGCATCTGGCGCTCCCGGCTGGTGAGAGGTAAAAACGGGGAGGCCAGGCTCAAGCGTGTACTCGAGCGGATGCACCCGGTTTCTCTTTCCGCATTGTTGCTCACGCTGGTTTTGCTGTTCGGTTTCCAGGGCCAGCAAATTGTCGACAAACCCCTGATCATTCTTTTGCTTGCGATACCTATCCTTATCCAGGTCTATTTCAATTCGGGCCTGGCCTATTGGCTCAACCGGAAATTCGGGGTGGAACACTGCGTCGCGGCGCCATCCGCTTTGATCGGTGCCAGCAACTTCTTTGAACTCGCGGTGGCCGCAGCCATCAGCCTGTTTGGTCTGCAGTCGGGCGCTGCACTGGCAACCGTGGTGGGCGTGCTGGTCGAGGTGCCGGTGATGCTTTCGGTGGTCTGGATCGTTAATCGCAGTAAACCCTGGTACGAGCGTGGAATCTAGACCACGAGCCGCCAGAATGGCGTAATTTATAAGCCTTTCGGTTGATCTGCGGCAGGGGGATTAAGCGGTGAATTTAGTACAATTGCTGGCGCATAAAAAAACAAGGAAACCTGAGGGTTATGAAAAAGTTCACGTTTCTTTTTTTGCTTCTGTTAGTCCCCGCAGGGCACATACCGGCCCAGCAGTCTGATCAGTCCCCCGGCGTCCATCGTGAACAGAAGTATACCGGCGGGGGCGCTGAAGCCTGCCTGCGCTGCCACTCCGGAGAGAAGATGCGGGCAGTCGCGGACAGTGCTCACGGCAACATGGAGAATATGTACACGCCGCTGGCCACTCAAGGCTGTGAAGCCTGCCATGGACCGGGCAGCATTCACATCTCCAGGGCGCATGGCGGCGCCGGATTTCCCAAGATGATCAACTTCGGCCGTGGAAAAAGTTTTTCACCGCGGGATGTCCAGGTAGAGGCCTGCCTGGCCTGCCACCATGATGACGAGGGTGGTACTTCGGCCATCGAGTGGTACAGCAGTTCACACAATCGCAAGAACACCAATTGCTCAATGTGCCATTCGGTGCATGTAGCGCTCGATCCCATGCAGAATGCAGATCAACAGGTTGCCAAGTGCAATCGTTGCCACCGCAAAGACCTGGAACAGCACGAACACTTTGAAGACAGCGATATAGATTTTGAATCCTTGTCCTGCGGAACCTGCCACAACGTGCACGAGGCGTTTGTGCGGGAAGAACGGCACGGGGATTCGGGCGGGTAGCACGGTGGCCGTTCGAATTCGTGTTACCAAGGGGCTGGATATCCCGATAGCGGGTGAACCTGAGCAGGCGGTCAATCCGTCAGCGCCGGTTAGCCGGGTTGCCCTGATCGGGCTCGATTACCCAGGCCTGAAGCCAAGGCTGCTGGTTGCCGAAGGCGACCCGGTGACCCCTAAGCAAGCACTCTTTGTCGATAAGCGCGACCCCGCCGTTCAGTATTGTGCGCCCGGCAGGGGTACCGTAGTCGCAATCAATCGCGGTCCACGGCGTGTCCTGCACAGCGTGGTTGTCGGTCTGGAAGATGACGGCTTTGAGGAGACATCTATTCGAGCCGCTGGACGTTCAGCAGATCAGCCGGCTGGGTCGCGCAGAACTGGTCGAGCGCTTAGTGCAATCCGGATTGTGGACTTCATTTCGCACCCGGCCGTTCAGCCAGGTGCCGCATTCCGGGAGTATTCCCCAGGCCATTTTCGTCACGGCAATGGATACCCGCCCATTAGCGCCTGATCCGATGGTCGCCATACGGGCGGACTCAGCCGCTTTCTCGGCTGGACTCGAGATCCTCTCACGATTGACGGAGGGTGCGCTGAACCTGTGCACCGCCCTCGGTTGGGACATCGATATTCCGGACATCGACGGCATGCGCGTGGTGCGCTTTTCAGGGCCCCATCCTGCCGGGTTAGTTGGCACGCACATCCATCACCTTCACCCGGTAAGTATGGAGCGAGTGGTTTGGCATATGGGTTACCAGGACGTGATCGCCGTCGGAAAATTGTTCCGTGCGGGCGTGATCGATCAAAAACGAATCGTGGCCCTTGGGGGCAGCAGGGTTAAAAAACCCAGGCTGGTATCCACGCGTGTGGGTGCATCGATTGACCAGTTGATGCGCAAGGAAATTCGGGATCCTGAAAACTGCCGGATTATTTCAGGTTCGGTTCTCGGCGGAAGGACCGCTAGCGAAAACCTGGCCTACCTCGGACGCTATCACGACCAGGTTTCGGTCATCAGGGAAGGTGGTTCAAGTTTCCTGTTCGGCTGGACCGGGCTTTTTCCCCGGCGCTATAGCGCAGCCAGAACCCTACTGAGAAAAACCGGGCAAAAGCGCAAGCTCAGATTTTCCACCGCGCAAAATGGCCGGTATACCGGCATGTTGCCGATGCGGGCATTTGAGAAAGTCATGCCGCTGGATATTCTTCCATCACCACTGTTCCGCGCCTTGCTGGTGAAAGACACGGACCAGGCCCAGGCCCTGGGTTGCCTGGAACTGGACGAGGAGGATCTCGCCCTGTGTTCCTTCTTGTGTCCGGCCAAGGTTGATTACGGTACCTTCCTGCGAATGAACCTCAACCAGATCGAAAGGGAAGGGGGATGAATCTTTTTGTGAAATCATTTCTGACCCTGGGTAACCGCTTTATCTGGTCCGCAAACACGATCACCCGAACGGCCCCCCACATACGTGACGCCAACAACGTACAGCGGCTGTGGAACTACTTTGTTTTTGCCACCATTCCGGCCTGGTTGATCGGAATGTGGAGCCTGGGCCACCAGGCCAACATCGCGATCGCTGAACTGCAACTCGAATCTGTTCCGGGATGGCGTGCCTGGTTGCTGAGCTATTCAGGTACGGGTTTTGATTGGACCAGTGTGTCTGCCTGCCTGGCGCACGGACTGTTGTATTTCCTGCCGGTATTTTTCGTGGCACTGCTGGTGGGGGCCTTCTGGGAGGCGCTATTCGCCACGGTGCGACGCCAGCGCGTCGACGAGGGCTTGCTGGCCATCGCCTGGCTGTTCGCCCTGTTACTGCCGGCGAGTGTTCCGCTCTACCAGGTTGCGCTGGGTATGACGTTCGGAATCGTCGTGGGCAAACTGATCTATGGGGGTTCAGGGCGTTACCTGGTGAGCCCGGCCCTGCTGAGTCTCGCATTCCTGACTTTTTCCTATCCGGACCTGCTGTTCGGGGAAGGGGTCTGGGTGCCGGTTGAAGGTTATGACCAGCCAACAGTGCTGGAATTGGTTACCGACGAGGGCGGAGTCAGCGTCATCACCGCCGTGGGTTACGATTTTTGGCAGCTGTTCCTGGGCGACCGGCCTGGTTCTTTTGGGGTTGTATCCATTTTCGGCGCACTGTTGGGTGCAGTTTTCCTGGTCTGGACCGGCATGGCCTCATGGCGGATCATGCTCGGGGCTTTCCTGGGCATGCTGGCTACGGTTTTGATCTTCAATAATATCGCACCGGATCACGTACTCTTTTCAATACCCTGGTACTGGCACTTCGTGCTGGGTGGATTCGTGTTTGGCACGGTGTTCGTGGCAACAGATCCGGTTGCGGGGCCGATGACTGATCCCGGCCGCTGGGGATTTGGTGTACTGGTCGGCGTGCTGACGGTACTCATCAGAGTGGGTAATCCGTCCTACTACGAGGGTGTCATTTTTGCCATCCTGCTCGCCAGCATGTTTTCTCCGCTGATCGATTACGTGGTGACCGAATTGAACATCCGCCGGCGTAAAATCAGGCTGCTGGAAGTGAGTGATGAATAAGGACTCGCCGGTCAATGCTCTGCTGGTGGTCCTGGTGACCGCGCTGGTCTGCTCCAGCCTGGTCTCGGCAGCGGTCGTTTTGCTCAGGCCCATGCAGCTCAACAACCAGATGCTGGAGCGCAGCCGGAACATCATGCAATTGACCGGATTGCTTACGGAAGGTGAAATTCCCCCTGACGAGCAGATGCTCGAGTTGTTTCGCAGTATGGATATCCGGATGGTGGACATCGATCAGGCGGTATTCAACAATGAACTCGATCCGCTGGATTTCGACCAACGCCGGGCAGTGAATAATCCAGAGCTGGGTGTCGCTATCCCCTCAGCACAGGACATGGCCAGCCTCGGCCGCCGAAGCCGTTTTGCGCCGGTCTACATGGTGTTCAAAGACGGCGCTCTGGACCGGCTCATTCTGCCCGTCAACGGCACCGGGATGTGGTCGATGCTGTATGGCTACATTGCGCTTCAGGCAGACCTCAATACGGTCGCCGGAGTGGTGTTTTACGAGCAAAATGAAACGCCCGGTCTGGGCGACCAGATCACTCGCCCGCACTGGCTTGAATTGTGGCAGGGCCGGCATGTGTATAGCGACCTGGGGGATCCCCGTTTCCGGGTCGCCGAAGGTCAGGTGGCGTTGGGTTCGGAGGCATGGCTTTACGAAGTTGATGCACTGAGTGGGGCAACCGTAACAGCCAACGCGGTGACCAGCCTGATTCACTATTGGTTTGGTCCACACGGATACCAGGAATTCCTGAGATACCTGCGTGAGCATCCGCCTGCTGCTCCGGTGGAGGGTTCCGGATGAGTTCCAAACAGACATTGATCGCACCGCTGATTAAAGAAAACCCGGTCACGCTGCACGTCCTGGGTATCTGTTCCGCGCTTGCCATTACCAATTCGCTGACCTCATCACTGATCATGAGTGTTGCGCTGACCTCGGTGCTGATTTTCTCCAATATGGCGATCAGCCTGGTGCGCCGGCACCTGCCCTCAAGCGTGCGACTGATCGTGCAAATCACCATCATCGCCTCGGCCGTTGCGGTCATTGACCAGGTTTTGACCGCCTATTTACCCGATGCGGCACGCACGCTGAGTGTCTACATCGCCTTGATCGTGACCAACTGCATCGTTCTCGGCAGGGCTGAGGCCTGTGCGATGCAAAGCGGTGTCGGCGCCAGCATCCTGGATGCGCTGGGCAACGGCATGGGCTACAGCCTGGTCCTGATAGTGGTCGCGACGATTCGGGAATTGTTCGGCAATGGCGCCTTGATGGGTCACCAGGTTTTTGAACTTGCTCACGAGGGTGGCTGGTACCAGGAAAACGCCCTGTTCCTGTTGGCCCCGAGTGCATTCTTCATCATTGGTTTCCTGGTATGGGGTATCCGTACCTGGAGGCCTGAGCAGAACGAAAAACCTGAGTTCAAGCCGGAGCCGCTGCCGTTCAGGGAGAGTCGATAATGAGTAGTTTTATTGACACCTTTTTCCGCGCAGTTTTTCTGGAAAATCTCGCGCTGGCGTATTTCCTGGGCATGTGTACGTTTCTGGCCGTGTCCAAAAAGGTCAAAACGACGCTGGGCCTGGGTCTGGCGGTGATTGTGGTCGAAGCGATCAGCGTGCCCCTGAATAACGTCATCTATAATTTCGTGCTGCGGGACGGCGCCCTGGCCTGGGCGAACCTGGGCCACCTGGATTTCAGTTACCTGGGGCTGCTGAGCCAGATCGCCGTGATCGCAGCGATGATCCAGATCCTGGAAATGTTCCTGCAACGCTTCTTCCCGGCCTTGCACAATACACTGGGTATTTTCCTGCCCCTGTTGACCGTGAACTGCGCCATCCTGGGTGCTTCCCTGTTCATGGTGCAACGCGATCTGGGATTCATTGACAGTGTGGCTTATGGGCTGGGTGCAGGCGTTGGCTGGTCGCTGGCTATCGTTATGCTGGCGGGATTGCGGGAGAAAATGAAATACAGCGACATACCTGCGGGTCTGGAGGGTCTCGGGATTGCATTCATTACCACCGGACTGATATCCCTGGCCTTCATGGGCATTGCGGGCCTGAGTTTTTAGGGAAGCCTGATGCAAGAGATTTTTTTCAGCGTCCTTGTTTTCACTACGCTCCTGCTGTTGCTGGTCGTTTTTATCATGTTGGTAAGGGCGAAGCTGGTACCTCAGGGTGGTGTCTCGATCAACGTAAACGGCGAACGTGACCTTACGGTGCCGGTGGGCGGACGCTTGCTCGGTACGCTGGCGGATGCCGAGATTTTTGTTCCCTCAGCCTGCGGTGGCGGCGGCACCTGCGGCCAGTGCCGGGTCAAGGTGCTGAGCGGCGGAGGTTCATTGTTGCCGACCGAGACCTCCCTGATAACGAAGCGGGAGGCTGCAGAGGGCGAGCGCCTGGCCTGCCAGGTAGCCGTTTCGCAGGACATGGCAATCCAGGTGCCCGATGAAGTTTTCGGCGTCAAGAAGTGGGAGTGCATCGTGCGCTCCAATGACAACGTGGCCACATTTATCAAAGAACTGGTGGTCGAACTACCGGCCGGGGGAACTGCTGGATTTCAAAGCCGGTGGCTATATCCAGATAGAATGCCCGCCGCATGAACTGAGTTATTCAACGTTCGACATCGCGGAGGAGTACCTCGAAGACTGGCACAAGTTTGACCTGCTGAAAATTCAGTCAAAGGTTACGGAGCCGACTCTGCGCGCTTATTCGATGGCCAGTTACCCGGAAGAAAAAGACATCATCATGCTCAATGTACGTATTGCCACGCCGCCCCCGGGCGCCGGTAAAGACGTCCCTACAGGCATCATGTCATCCTATATTTTTAACCTGAAACCGGGGGATAAGTGCATGGTTTCGGGGCCTTATGGCGAGTTCTTTGCCCGCGAAACAGACAATGAGATGGTCTTTATCGGTGGCGGTGCGGGCATGGCGCCAATGCGTTCCCATATCTTTGATCAGCTGAAGAGACTGGACAGTAAGCGGAAAATTACATTCTGGTATGGTGCGCGCAGCCTGCGTGAGGCGTTTTACATCGATGAGTTCGACGAGTTGGCAGCCAGCCACGATAATTTTGAGTGGCACCTTGCGCTGTCCGACCCCTTGCCCGAAGATAACTGGACGGGCATGGTTGGATTTATCCATACTGTTTTGTACGAACACTACTTGAAGGATCATCCGGCGCCGGAAGACTGTGAATACTATCTCTGCGGGCCGCCAATGATGAATGCCGCGATTACCCGGCTACTGGATGATCTCGGGGTAGAGCCGGAAAACATCTTATTTGACGATTTTGGAAACTAGTAAATGGCGACGTTCATAGGCACCTTGATCATTGTCGGGCTTTGCTGCCTGGCCATGGGCGTTGGCCTTATATTTTCCGGCAAACCGTTTAGCGGTGGATGCGGCAGCAAACCGCCCGGCGCACCCCGCTGTGAAACTTGTCCGAAACGTGAGCAGCACAAGGCTGCCCATGAAAATTCCCAGGGAGAGTCCCCATGTTGAGATCTCTGAAGATCAAAGATTTCATGTCCAGAGACGTGCTCGCGCTGCACCCGGATATGAAGGTTCTTGATGCGGTTCAGCTTCTGCTTAAGAAAGGCTATTCCGGTGCGCCTGTACTGGACAAGCACGGTCGCCTGATAGGTATCTTTACCGAACGCGACTACCTGCGTGAGGCTGTTCAAGCCTACTACCACGGTGAACCGGGTGGGTTGGTTAATGAACATATGAGCACGAAGCCGCAGCACGTTGAGGCCGATCAAAGCATATTGACGGTGGCTGAACTGTTCATCAGTAGTCCCTTCCAGCGCTATCCGGTTCTGGATAACGGCAGACTGGTCGGCATCATCAGCCGCTACGACATCATGCAGGCGCTGGCCAAGCACTATCCAACATGATTTGCGCCTCGTGACCCGCCCCCTGCTCTTGCGCTGGGCGGCTTGGTTTGCACTGGCCAATTCAGTGGTGTTCGGCCTGGTCAGCCTACGCTATTTCGGTGGCAGCCTGCCGGCTGACTCTGTCCTGTCGATTGTTTACCTGGTGGCTGTTTACATCGGCCATCATGTGATGCTCACAACGGTCCCGTTGTTTATCCTTGCATTCCCGCTTGTGCTGCTGTTTCCCCGCCGCCGCGTGCTGACCCTTGTGGCGGTCGCACTGTTTGCATTCATGATTGCGTTCATGATGCTGGACAGCCTGCTGTGGTCGCAGAGCCGCTTCCACATGAACGGCCTGACCATGAAAATTCTGGGCTGGCAAAGCTGGGTCTTTGCGGGTGTGATTTTCTTGACTGGCCTTTTCTTCGAGTCGATGCTGGCCAAAGGCGTCTGGAACTGGGTGCAGGTGCCAAAGAACCGTCACGGCGGAGCGTTGGGTCTGTTTTGCGGGCTGATGATTATTGTGTCACAGGGTATCCATGCCTGGGCCGACGCCAGTTACTACGTGCCGGTGACCAGCCTTGGCCAGCAATTACCGGTCTACAGGGGTGTAACAGCCAAGTCCCTGATGACAAAGAGTGGGCTGGTTGATATAAAAGCGAGCCGTGAGCGTGAACTGGCGCGGCGCTTGTCGCAGAGTATTGACGCCTCGTCAGACCGCTTGTTGAGTTATCCACTAAATCCACTACAGTGTGCGCAGGAAGAGCCGATGAACCTGCTGTTCATCGTGGCCGACTCGGTGCGCGGCAGCGTAATGACTCCTGAAGTGGCGCCCCATATCAGCCGTTTTACAAACGAACGCGGTCTGGACTTCCGCAATCATTTCAGTGGCGGAAATTCGTCACGTATGGGTATGTTCAGTCTCTTTTACGGCTTGCCGCCGGGTTACTGGGGCGCCTTTTCTGCGTTGCAAAGGTCCACCGTGCTGGTCGATCAATTTCAGACGCTGGGCTATCAGTTCGGCCTGTTCAGCAGCGCGACCATGTACCGGCCGGTGGTGCTGGATCGCACCGCGTTTGCCAATGTGCCGGACCTGCGTATTGGCACCGAGCCGGCCTCAGACCCGGGTTGGAAACGCGACCGAAAGCTGACGGCGGAGTGGTACCAGTGGCTGGATCGCCGTGACGAGAGTAATCCGTTCTTCGGCTTCCTGTTCTATGACGCTACCACCGGAAACAACTTCCCACCGGATCATCCGGTAAAGTTCGAGTCTGAAAGAGTGGGCGAGATGCCGGAAGCATTCGCAAACTACAAAACGTCCGTTCATTATGTGGACAGCCTGGTCGGTGGCGTGCTGGAAGACCTGGAGCGCCGTGGCCTGATGGATAACACTGTTATTGTCATCACCTCTGACCATGGCGAAGAATTTGGCGAGAGCGGCCCGAAACTGCAGAAACACGGCTCGGGTTATACGCGTAACCAACTCGTCACGCCGATGGTGCTGTACTGGCCCGACCGCCCGGGCGGTATCGCTTACCAGCACCGGACTTCGCACTACGATATCGTCCCCACCCTGATGCAGGATCTGCTCGGTTGCACGAATCCAGCGTCCGATTACAGCGCAGGCAACAACCTCTTTGAGCTAAAGCCCTGGGACTGGATGATAGCCGGTAGCTACTACAACTACGCTGTACTTGAGCCTGACCAGGTCACCATCACCTTCCCGAACGGGCTGTACGAGGTGCGCGACTGGAATTACCAGTTATCCAGCAAGCCACAGTTCCGTGGTGATGTGCTTGAGCAGGTGTCGGAACAGAACGCGCGTTACTTTAGAGATTGAAGCACCAGATTTATTTTAAGGAATCGAGGCATGAAAAAACCAGTCAGTACGATTTGCATTCTGTCCGCATTAGTCGTTCTCTTGTTGCCGAACAGTGCCGAAGCGGCCTGCCGGCCTGCGGGAAATGACATTCGTGATATCGTGCCGGAAGAGTGGATCGTCCCGGGTGATTACAACGTCTGGAATACAAATTGCGCCCACTATGTCTTCAATTACGTTGACCGCCGGGAGGACCTGACTTATTACAATCCGGAAACCGGCCGTTTCTTCAATTACGGTTTTGCGACCAATACCATCACGGAACTCGACGTGGACGATAACAATGCAACCGTTGCGGCGCAAATCAACGCATGGTCACGGGTTAAATCCGGCGTACACAAACTGTTTGGCGCGGCCATCCAGGCGGTCGATACTCCCGATGGAGACGCGAAGACGACCATCGTCGCAACGGAAAGTCAGGTCAACTCACGCAACAGTGAAAACGGCTCACCAAAAATTGGTATCGACACAGTGCTTTACACGGCCTACGGCAGCGATTCTCAGGAGATAGGCTCGGACCAATACAACGTCAACAGCTGGGCCAACTTCATTTCGGCCACCCCGTCTCTGAAAGGCGAGCACTATGGCTGGGAAAGTGGAATCTACGTATCAAGGTACGGGCTGGGAACTTCAGTAAATCGCAACTTCAAAACCCTGGCCAACATCGAGCGGGTTCCCGAAAGTGTCTGTCTGACCACCTTCACCCGGCGCAATGGCAAAATTGGCTGCCTGCGTTACAACATCGAGAAAGACCGGATGGAAGTCGTGGGTGATATTCATAACAATAGCGAAGTGAAGGTGTTCCAGACGTTCGAGGAGTAAATGAAACTGTAGCTACGTGGTGTATGGCAAATAGAATCATATTTTCGCCGATGCCGGGCCGGTCCATTCATACTGGCGCCGCAAAAGGCCCGGCTATCTACTTGGCTACTGGCCGACAGAGGAAGCTGAGCCTTTCAACACGACCGCCTTCCCTTTTCGCCCGTCAATCAATATTTCCAGCGGATCTTCCAGCCTGACGTGCCGGATGTACTCCGTCTCGGAAACCGGCTCGATGGCATTAAGCCAGCCCCAGTCCAGCCGGTTGTACGCGCTGGAACCATTGATGGTCAAATAAGCGATTCCGAAGTTGATCAGGTTCTGAAAAAAATGAGTGCCAAATGACGGTTCGACTACGAAATCACCGTAATCGGCTTCTACAATAACCCTGGCGGATGAAATCTGGTCCCACTTGGTGGCAATGCCAAGCCAGCGATCCATGGTCCCCCAGCGCCCGGGACCGATCAACATATAAGGCAGGTTCGCGTCCTTGAACTGCTGATTGTAGGCTTCGACCTGATCGGCCATATGGATCATGTTTTCGCGTTTGAAATTGTCGTTTCTGACGAACACGATGTCGCGGATGTCGGTGATGCGACCGTTACTCAGGGACTGGTCTGAACGGCACACCACCCGCTCTTCATCGGCATCATAGACCGACACGTCTTCGAACGTGGTGGCCACTTTCATCGGCCGGATCTGCAATAGGCGAAATTCGTGAGGCACTTCCGGTTCAGGGTTGATTTCGACGGCAAATTCGACCTCAACCGGCACGTTCATTGCTTTACTACCGAGTTCCAGAAAATACTGGAGGACTTCGTCCAGCGGAAATATATTGGCCTTGAGAATCGGGTGCGAAGGTAACGATCCGCACGCCCTTTTCGCCAGGTTCCGACGTAGATCCTGTCGTTGTCTGCGGAATAGGTCGAACCCACATGTTTCAATACGCCGTGATGTTCGGCGTCCTTGATGTTCAGTTTAGCCAGCCCGACCTGGCCGCCCACTTCCGGAAACACCGAGGGGTTGGTCATGTCGACGGCGTAAAACTCACGCTGGGAGTTCTTCAGGTAGTCCTGAGGGTTGGAAAACTGCGGCAACACCTGCGGATTGGCGGGCGAGAAGAACAGACAATTGTCACCTTCCATGATGGTTTTACCCAGCCCGAGGGCGGTATAGGCGATGCCTTCCTCCGGCTTGATGTGGCCCACTGAGTAGAAGTTGTAGGACCGGGCCACGCCGGAAAACACCGGGTAGTAATAGCCGTCGTGTTCCTTGCCCACGATTTTCTGCAGGATGACCGCCATTTTTTCTTCTTCGGTACGGTTACCCGTCGCCTCTGTGTAGTTCTTGGCGTTGCGAAAATAGACCGAGGCGTAAATCAACTTGATCGCTGCCAACAGCCGCTGCAGGCGGCCTTCGGACGAATGGCTGGTTATTGGGCAGGAAGTGGGTGTCGAATATGCCCGCGAACGGCTGGTAGTAACTGTCCTCGAGCAGCGAGGAGGACCGCACCGCCAGCGGGTAGTCGGCAACCTCCAGGAAGGCCTTCAGATCCTCTTTCAGTCCACGCGGTATGGTGGCATTGGTAAAGGCAGCGATGATTTCCTCATCGCTGTGCTCATCAAGTGTAAATTCGACAAGGTCGTTTTTTTTCATGAACTGGTCGAATGCGTCTGTGCAGATCACCGCAGTGCGGGGCACCGAGATTGTTGTTCCGGCAAAAGCGCTACAAACCAGCTGGTTATTGAATAACTTATTGACGAAAGCGAGCCCGCGGCCCTTGCCACCCAGTGAACCCTGGCCAATGCGTAAAAATTGAGCGTGTCCGTCATACGTTTCACGATTGAAATCCGTTACCATTCCCGCTTGCCGGTCGTGCCGGAATTCGCTCAGCGTCTCCAGCAAAAACCCCCGCAGTTCAGTCAGATCGGCGAAATCGCTCACTTTCCGAGGTCTCAGGCGCCTGGCCAGGTCAAACTCGCCGCGGGCGATCAGCCAGTTCGAAAAATGGTTTCTTTCTGCGTGAAAAACCAGTGATGCGATGTCAACCCGGGCAACACAGTCCTGCATTTGTCTGAAGTTACTGGCTCGCGCCAGTTCGCTGCTATCCGGCAGCTTGAATACAAAATCGCCAAATCCGAAGTTCTCGTTAATGAATGTACTCAGTTTGTTCAACAGTCTTCGTGATTGTTTGTGTAGAAACGAAGCATCACAGGAAAGTGCATGCTTCTCCTTGTCCTGATCAGACGACTGCAGCAACACGGGCAGGTCACCGATTTCCCGTTTCATCATTTTCGCGAGTTCGAGGCCTGCCGTCTTGTCTGATTTCCCACCTCTCGGGAACTTGATATCGGAAATCACGCCCAGCAGGTATTCGCGGTATTGCTCGAAAAGTGATTGTGCATCCTCGAAACTTTCCGCCAGCAAGATTTTTGGGCGTGCCCGCATACGAATGCGCCGCGTTGTGGAATTGATGCTTTCGGTCAGCAGTGCAGAGGACTGTCGCATGATTTCGGCGTACATAAGCGGCAAGTAGGATGAGTAGAACCGGACCGAGTTCTCTACCAGGATGATCACGCGCACACCAACTTGTCTGGTATCGGCCTCCACATTCACCTTGTCCTCGACCAGCTTGATGATGGTCAGGAACATCTTGGATTCGCCATTCCAGATGAAGGTGTTGTCGAAAGCATCGCTACCCCCGTCCCTCATCTGCTCCAGTTCACGGTGGTGAAAGGCCATTACAACCGTTGGGATGCCGGGACAGAGCTGTTTCGCTCTGTCGTTGAAGTCGGAGGGCTCCATGTCGGTCAGCGTGCGCAATACAATAATGAGTTCGAAGTGTGATTCCTTCAAAGCCTCTAATGCGCTGAGACCGGAGTCGACCCGGGTAATGACGGGGGCGCTGGAAAGCCGGAACTCGGCGTATTCGGACAACAGCATATCGGCCAGTTGTCCGTCTTCGCGAAGGTTGTAGATATCATAGAGGCTCGAAACCAGCAGGATATTCTGGATCCTGAAGGCCATCAGCGAGTCAAAACGCGCCGACTCGTGTTCGAAGGCTTCCAACTCGGCGATCGATTTCATGCAGCGTCCCCGTATTCACTCTTCGTCACCAGCTTAATCCCAAGTGCGGGTCAAAAAAAGGCCGGGTACCGGCAAAGCGGTACCCGGCCCGGTAGTGCTGGATCAGACTACGCCCTGGTCGAGCATTGAGTCTGCTATTTTTATAAAGCCGCTGATATTGGCTCCGAGCACATAGTTACCCGGTTCGCCATAGTCTTCGGCCGTGGTTACGCACGCATTGTGAATGGAGATCATGATGTCGTGCAGGCGCTGGTCGACTTCCTCGCGCGTCCAGCTCAAACGCATGCTGTTCTGAGACATCTCAAGACCGGAAACCGCTACACCGCCAGCGTTGGCGGCTTTGCCCGGGCCATACAGAATTTTGGCGGCCTGGATCTTCTCGACGGCCTCCGGCGTGCTCGGCATGTTGGCGCCTTCAGCGATGCAGAAACATCCGTTCTTAATCAGCAGTTCGGCATCGTTGCCATGGAGTTCGTTCTGGGTGGCGCACGGCAGCGCGACGTCGACCGGAACGCTCCATACACCGGTGCCTTCAAAGTACTGGGCAGAAGGATACTCGTCCGCGTATTCCTTGATCCGTCCGCGGCGTTCGTTCTTCAGCTCGAACACATAGGCGAGTTTTTCGGGTGAGATGCCTTCTTCATCAACGATGTAACCGCTGGAATCCGACAGAGTCACAACCTTCCCACCAAACTCGGTGGCTTTCTCTGTAGCGTACTGTGCCACGTTACCGGAACCGGATACTGCGACGCGCAGACCATCGAAGGACTTGCCCTGGGTAGCCAGCATTTCCTTGGCAAAGTACACGGTGCCATAACCGGTCGCTTCGGGCCGGATCAGGCTGCCGCCCCAGTTCAGGCTCTTGCCGGTGAGTACGCCTTCAAAAGCATTGCGAACACGCTTGTACTGGCCAAAGAGGTAGCCGATCTCGCGGCCGCCAACGCCAATGTCACCTGCCGGTACATCGGTGTTAGGGCCGATGTGGCGGGACAACTCGGTCATAAAGCTCTGGCAGAAGCGCATCACTTCCCCGTTGGACTTGCCTTTGGGGTCGAAGTCGGAGCCGCCCTTACCACCACCCATGGGTAACGTGGTCAGGCTGTTCTTCAAGACCTGTTCGAAACCCAGGAATTTCAGGATGCCCTGGTTGACGCTGGGGTGGAAACGCAACCCGCCCTTGTAAGGACCAATGGAGCTATTGAACTCAACACGGAAACCCCGGTTGACCTGCACCTTGCCGGCATCGTCAAACCAGGGAACGCGGAATACGATCATCCGCTCGGGCTCAACGAGGCGTTCAATGATTTTTTCCTCGATATACTCGGGGTGCCGCTCCAGCGCGGGACCAAGTGTCTCGAGGACTTCTTCCACCGCCTGGTGGAATTCTTCCTCACCACGGTTTTTAGCTTTAACTGTGGCCATTACAGAGTTCAGATACGGGTTCATTGTTATCTCCCTATGAAACGTCCGGTGCGACGTTTAAAGCATTTTTTCAGGCTGACTAACTGTAGGCGGAGAGCTCGTTGTTTGCTATAAAATTTCGAACTTTTCGTGATCTAGTTCAAGTGAAAAATGAACGATCACAATCGCTTTAGCTTGACATGGAACATGGCGCCCATCCGGGTTGTCCAGAATAATAGAAGTATCTCTTAAACAGGGAGACGTTCGTGCACATGGGTGGTACAGGGCTGATGATTAAGAAGGCCGGGTGGTTCTTCCTGGTCGCTGTCATTATGCTGCTGTGGGCCAGGGACGTACGCGGGCAGGAGTCGCCGCTCACCATTCCGGGTCAGCCGGAACGAACGGCCATGGTTCTCGATGTGCAAGGCCCGATTGGGCCGGCTACCCGGGACTACATCACAAGATCGCTTGATGACGCTGCAGAACATAACGCGGTTATCGTAGTCATTCGCCTGGACACGCCCGGAGGGCTCGATGCATCCACCCGGGACATCGTCAAAGCCATTCTCCAGTCACCGGTACCCGTCGCCACCTTCGTTGCGCCGGAAGGATCACGTGCGGCCAGCGCGGGCACCTATATTCTTTATGCCAGCCACATCGCAGCCATGAGTCCGGCGACCAATGTCGGGGCTGCCACCCCGGTGTCCATCATCGGCGACACGCCTCGTCCTGATCCGATGCCCAAAGACGATCAGACCTGACGAACAGCCGGACGAAGACGGGGACGCCAGTGATGAAAAGCCCGCAAAGACCGGCGATGCGATGTCGCAGAAGGTTGTCAATGACTCTGTAGCCTATATCCGCGGCCTGGCTGAAAAGCGCGGCCGCAATGCCGATTGGGCCGAACTCGCCGTACGCGAAGCGGACAGCATCAGCAGTGCAGAAGCGCTGGAACTGGGGGTGATCGACCTGATCGCGGCGAATGTCGGTGACCTGCTGGAGCAAATCGATGGCAGGCAGGTTGAAGTGAATGATCGCATGCAGGTGCTGGAAACGGGGGCGCTGGTCATCGAGCGGCGCGAACCGGACTGGCGTAGTGAGTTCCTCGGAGTCATTACAAGCCCCACCATCGCCTACCTGTTGCTGCTGATCGGTGTTTACGGGCTGATCCTGGAAGGATACAACCCGGGCGCCATTGTCCCCGGAGTGGTCGGTGCGATCTGCCTGCTGATGGCGCTGTATGCTTTCCAGATGCTGCCGGTAAACTACGCCGGGCTGGGCCTGATCGTGCTGGGAATCATACTGATGATTGCCGAAGTGATGGCGCCCAGCTTCGGTGCGCTGGGGATTGGCGGCATCATTGCCATGGTCATTGGCTCGATCATTCTGCTGGACACCGATGTGCCGGGGTTTCGAAGTATCCCGGGCTTTGATTAGGTTCGATAGCGGTCGCGGGCTCGCTCGGGATGATGGCGATTGTCTGGTTTGCCATCAGGGCCCGCAGCCGACCGGTAGTTTCAGGCCGGGAACAGCTGATCGGAGCTGCCGGCACGGCACTAGAGGGTTTCGCCGAAGAAGGGGACGTATTTGTCCACAGTGAACGCTGGCATGCGATTACTGAGTCACCGCTCAACGCGGATCAGCCGATCGTGGTCACCGGGCTGGATGGGCTGACACTCAGGGTCCGTGCGGCCAAAGCACCCATCAAGGAGCAGGAAGATGTTTGATTATGTATTTGGCGTTCTGGCACTGGCACTGTTCGGCATCATCATCAATGCGATCAAGATCCTGCGCGAATACGAGCGTGGCGTCATTTTTCAGCTTGGGCGTTTCTGGAAGGTCAAAGGCCCGGGGCTGATCATCGTGATCCCGGTTATCCAGCAGATGGAACGGGTCGACCTGCGCGTCATCGTCATGGATGTACCCACGCAGGACGTGATTTCAAAGGACAACGTTTCGGTGAAGGTCAATGCGGTGGTTTATTTCCGCGTGATCGACCCGGAAAAAGCGATTATCCAGGTCGAGCGCTACCTCGAAGCCATCAGCCAGTTGGCACAGACGACTTTGCGCTCGGTGCTGGGCCAGCACGAACTGGACGATATGCTGTCTGAGCGTGACGCATTGAATCACGACATCCAGGCCATCCTGGACCGGCAGACCGATGCCTGGGGCATCAAGGTAGCCAACGTGGAAATCAAGCATGTGGATCTGGATGAGAGCATGATTCGCGCGATCGCCGCCCAGGCCGAAGCAGAACGCCAGCGGCGCGCCAAGGTCATTCACGCAACCGGAGAAAAACAGGCTGCGTTCGAATTGGTGGAAGCAGCGAAAACACTGGCGCAGGAACCCAATGCGATTCAGCTTCGCTACCTGCAGACCCTGACTGAAATCGCCGGTGACAAGAGCTCGACCATTGTCTTCCCAGTGGATTTGATCGAGAAGGTAAAATCAGTGGGGTCAGAGTAAAGGGACAGAGTAAAAATCTGGAGAAACCTTCAGGTTCGAAGATTGTGCACCTGTTCTCTGAACGATTCGGTGCCCAATACGAGACCGGTGTTGGCACAGTGTCTGATCTTCGCAATCACCTCGCCTTTCAGCGTTTCATTGACCATCACCCGCCAGGCACGCTGACGCTGGCCCTGATCGTCAGCTAGTTGCAGGTACAGGTGGTGAGGTGACCAAAGTTGGGCCTTCACCCCAAACGCGTGGGCCTTGTAGCTTGACCATCGGTAGTCTCCCGGGTCACTGACCATGCCTGCCCTGACAGGATTGAGTTCGATGTAGCGAAGACAGGTCAGCAGGTAGTGGCCTTCCTGCACCACACAGGTCTTGAAACGGCCCTCGAACAAGGTGCCGCTGCGCGCATAAGTGTGGTTGAAGTATCGGACATAAAGTCTGCCAAGAAACTGCATCAGCCACGACAGGCCGACTGCATCAGAAGGTGTGGCCAGCAAGTGAACGTGGTTGGTCATGAAAACCCAACCATGGATCTCGACTTTTGCGCGCAGTGCGCCCTCCGCCAGCCAATGGGCGTAGGCAGCGAGGTCTTCGTCGCAAGAGAATATGGCTTGGCGGTTATTGCCCCGTTGGATCACGTGAACCGGATAACCGGCAGGACAGAATCGAGCTCTTCTTGGCATCGGCATCAGAAACCTGGCAACAGTGAGCCCATGCTGAAGCAGTGGATCATGATTTTCTATGATGGTTTAGCGCATTTGATCGAAGGATAATCCACCATCTGCATGTGGATTTACTCTGTCCCTTTACTCTGACCCCACTGTTCCCCTCAATTGCGTTCAGCATATAACCATGCCCGCCCGCGTTGTATCATGCATCGGTTGACCGAAACTAAATGAATGGGTTTGCCTGTGAGTCTTTCGAAGGAAAAACTGGACGCGGTCGTCGTATCGATCGGCTCCGTACTGATCGGCAAGGAGGATGAGGTCCGGATCGCGCTGGCCTGCCTACTCGCCAGGGGGCATCTGCTGATTGAGGATTTGCCCGGGATGGGAAAAACCACGGTGGCCAATGCCATGGCGCGGGTTCTGGGTCTCGAGTTCAACCGCATCCAGTTCACCAGCGACCTGCTGCCCGCTGACATTGTGGGCGTTTCTGTCTACGACAGGACCGAAGCGGCATTCCGCTTCCACCCGGGGCCCGTGTTCTGCCAACTGCTGCTGGCCGACGAGATCAACCGCACTACGCCCAAGACCCAGAGCGCGTTGCTGGAGGCGATGGCCGAGGGCCAGGTTACAGTGGAGGGTGAAACACGGGACCTCCCGCAGCCGTTTTTCGTGATCGCGACTCAGAATCCGGTGCAGCACTCCGGCACCTTCCCACTGCCGGAGTCGCAACTCGACCGCTTCCTGATGCGCCTTTCCCTGGGATACCCGGATCTTGCATCTGAAAAGTCGATTCTGACCGGCGGTGACCCACGGGCGCGCCTGCGTGAACTGGATCCCCTGCTTACCATCGCCGAGCTACGAGCCCTGCAGGATGAGGTTGACGATATCAGCGCGGCGGAACCCGTGGTGGACTATCTGTTGCGCTTGATCCAGTTCACCCGCACAAGCGAGGATTTCGAGTTCGGACTGTCACCCCGAGCGGCCCTGGCGATCCTGCAAGCCGCCAAGGCCATCGCGCTGCTCGACGGCCGCTCTTTCGTGATCCCGGAAGACATCCAGACAGTGTTCCCTGCCGTAGCCAACCACCGGTTGCAGGGCACGGGACGCGGCCACGACAACGGCAGCCGGGTGCTGATCGGGAAGGTCCTCGACATCGTTGACGTTATCTGAACACGGTATCGAATCGACCATGAGACCATTGTCACGAATCCGGCAGTCACTGAAGAGCTACTTTCAGCGCTGGATCGAGCGTCGTACTCAACCAGTTCGCGAATACCATCTGGACCATCGACGCCTTTACATCATTCCTTCCAATGCGGGCCTCGGTTTCCTGTCCCTGGTGTTTGCGCTTTGGCTGCTGGGTACGAACTTCGAAAACAACCTGGTTTTCATACTCTGTTTCCTGCTGTTGGGCCTTTTTATCGTCAGCATCCACGTCACCCATGGCACGCTGTCCGGGTTGCGCGTCAAAACGGTGCGAGCCGAGTCCGTGTTCGAAGGCGACGCAGCAACTGTCGAGCTCTGCATCAGCCAGCCCAAAGCCCGGCGCCGGGAGCAGATCTCTTTGTGTTTCGCGGGAGGGGAGCCTTTGATGGTCACGCTCGCGAATGCCGGAGATACATTCGTCACCGTGTTGGCGCCCACGACCCACCGGGGTTTTCTCGATCCGGGCCTTTTGACCGTGGAGAGCGTTTCCCCGGTCGGCCTGCTGCGCGTTTGGAGCTATCTCCGTTTTCGCTTCAACGCGGTTGTGTACCCTGCGCCGGTTCCGGACACCATGCCCACAACCAGCCGTGGTGGAAGCAGCGAGGGCCACTACTCGGGCACGGCCGGAGCCGAAGATTACGCAGGGCTGAAAACCTACGAGGTCGGTGAATCCCTGCGGCACGTGGCCTGGAAGCAATACGCTCGCGAACAGGGCCTTTTGTCCAAGCAGTACAGCGATCCAGTCGACAGCAGGGTATGGGTGGACTGGAACGACTACGCCGGCATGGATACCGAGCAGCGCCTTGCCCGAATGACGTGGCAGGTTTGCGCATGCGATGCCGATGGCCGGGTCTATGGCTTACGGCTTCCGGGTATTGATCAGGCCCCCGACAGGGGCGGGGCGCACCGCCAAGCGGTGCTCCGTTGCCTGGCACTTTACGGCATCGACAGGGCTAAAGGAGCGAGCGATGAAGCGACCTGACTGGCAGCTATCCCGCAACGGCCTGTTCTGGGTATTGCTGGCCTTTGTTGCCGTGGTCGCCCTGCACCTTGATCACCTGCCTGTCTGGATCATCGCCCTGACCGGAGCCAGCGTGCTCTGGCGCATTCTTGAGTATCGCGGCGTGGTCCCGTTTCCGCCCTGGCCACTAAAAGCAATCTTCGTCGCAAGTTGCGTGATCGGCCTGGCTAGTAGTTACCGATCGCTGCTGGGACTTGAGCCGATGGTAGCGATGCTAATTGCGGGCTTCGGTCTGAAACTGCTCGAAATGCACCACAAGCGCGACGCCGTCGTGCTGGTTTACGTGGCCTATTTCACGGCGGCCATCAACTGCATATTCACACAGGATATTCCCTACTTTGGCCTGGTGTTGCTGACCTACGTGATCACCACCACTGCACTGGTCAGCATCAATCAGCCGAAGGACCAGGGCTTCTCAGCAGGGCCGTCGCTCATCGCCGTGAGGATCCTGGCGACTTCAATACCGTTGATGCTGGTACTGTTTCTCGTCATGCCGCGACTCGGCACGCTCTGGTCCATCCCCGTGCCCAAAAACCAGGCCCGGACGGGTATTGGAGACACGATGGCGCCGGGTGATTTCTCGCGGCTGGTGGGTTCCGACAAGCTGGCTTTTCGTGCTCGCTTCGACGACGAAATTCCCGGCCGCGACCGACTGTACTGGCGTGGGTTGGTATTCTCCGAGTTCGACGGCCGGGAATGGACGCAGGCTGAATTTTACGGCCCGGATCGGCCGATCCTGCAGCGCGGTGACATCAGCGGTATCGTACGCATGGGTGAGCCGATCAGCTATGCACTGACCATGGAACCAACTTACCAGCGCTGGCTTTTTGCACTCTCTACGCCGGCATCATTCGAACCCGGCATCCGGCGAATACGCGATTCACGGCTGGTCAGCGCCACGCGGATCGGCCAGAGGCGTAATTTCGACATCCAGTCATGGCTCGACTACCGGCTCGAACCGAAGGGGCTGCATCCTTATCGAGACCAACTCGAGCGAGCGCTGCCGCCCGGGTCCAACCCGGAAACAGTCCGCGTGGCCAGGGAGTGGGCGCGGGAAACGCGAAATGTCGAGGCGCTGATCCAACGGCTTTTGCAGCTTTACAATCGCTCCTTCGTGTACACGCTCGAGCCGCCACTGCTCGGCACGCATGCAGTCGACGAATTCCTATGGCAGACACGCCGTGGTTTCTGCGAGCACTTTGCCGGCAGCTTCGCGTTTTTCATGCGGGCGGCCGGCTACCCGGCCCGCGTGGTCGTCGGCTACCAGGGCGGCGAGATCCATCCCACCGAGAATTTCGTGACGGTGCGCCAGTACGATGCTCATGCCTGGGCTGAAGTCTGGATCAAGGACCAGGGCTGGCTGCGCGTTGACCCGACCGCCGCGGTCGCACCCGAGCGGATCGAAATGAGCCTGGCAGATCTGTTTCGCGACGAAGAAAACTTCCTGGCCGATAGCCCCCTGAGTCTGATTCGCTTCCGCGATTTCGGCTTCGTCAACTGGATCATCCTGCATCGGGATTTCCTCGATTACGCCTGGGCCACCTGGGTTCTTGGTTACGACAAAAGACAGTCCGATTTCCTGAAGCAGTTGCTTGGCCGGGTTGACGCATTCCGGCTGGGCTTAATGTTCCTGGCAGCCGCCGGGCTCTCGCTGCTTCCCTTCCTGACCCTATGGCTCATCAACCGCCGCAGGGAAAGGCCGGATCCACGGGACGAACTGATCCATCGTTTTTGTTCCAGGATGGCCAGGGCTGGACTGCCGCGCAGAACCGGCGAGGGAATCCTCGACTACGCCCGGCGTATAGCTGCTGATCGGCCCCAACTCGAACCGGGAGTAATGGCGATCGCCAATGCATATGTCAACCTGCGCTACAACGACAATGCTCCGGTGCACGTCGACGAACTGCGCCGACTGGTTCGGCAAATTGCCCCAGCGAAAACCGGCGTGAAGGTGCAGTAAAAACCGTTCCCAGGTGATTTCTTCTGACATTTCCCCGGCCTCCTGCAATTGACCGAAGTTCTGACGTAATGCACTGTTTAATATATGCAAAATTGTGGCAATTCAGCATTTGTTTTGCCTATACTGCATTCAGTCACTGGAGAACAATCGGATGAAAGACACCCTCAAAAAGCGACTGCCGGTCACACTGCTGTTGTTGGTAAGCCTCTGGTACGCGGGCGCCGCGATGGCGAACGCCACGCTGGAACGCAGTGGCTCCTGGTATGACCCGGCACGCGATGGCGAGGGCTTCATTGTGCAGTTCTTCAGTGATAGCCAGGCGGTGATCTACTGGTTTACCTACAACGAGGACGGCACGCAGCGTTGGTTTATCGGACTGGGCGACGCGTCCGGTGACCGCCTGGTCATCGATAATCTGCAGATTACCGACGGTGGCGTTTTTGGGCCGGCGTTCAACCCCGATGACGTGGTGCGCACCGATGTGGGTGAACTGGTCATCACCTTTGACAGTGACACTGCGGCGGTCGCGGACTACACCATCAATGACGTGGAGGGTCAGCAGACCCTGGTGCGCCTGACCCGGCCGGTCGAGGTGAACGCTGCCGGCGCCGATGGCGTGCCGCGCAAGAGTGGTTCCTGGTTCGACCCCACGCGTGACGGTGAGGGCATTGTGCTCGAGATTCTGCCGGACGGACGCCAGGTGGCCTATTGGTTTACCTACGACATCGACGGCAACCAGGCCTGGATGCTCTCTCTGGGCAACTCATCCGCCGCCCAGGGAAGTTTTCAGCTTGATTTGCTGCAACCGGTGGGCGGGCGTTTCGGCCCTGGCTTTGATCCCGCAGATGTGGTGCGCGAGCCGGCCGGCACAGCGCGGGTTGGCGTGGCCTGCGACGGCGGCTTTGGCATTTTTGAGAGCACCGATATGGAAGACTTCCTGGATGTCAGCTTTGACCTGCAGCGCATCGTCGGCATCGGCCCGGCGGCCTGTGAAGATCCGGCGTATACCAACCTTTACCCCGTCGACAACGGTGAGGTCGCCATTCCGGATCACGAGACCGGACGCCAACTCTTATGGCTGCAGGACAAACTCGCGTCCAGCGCCCCCATCAGCGACGCGGAGATTCGCGAGCGCTTTTCTGACAGCTGGCTGGCTCAAAACAGCGTGGCAACCACCCGCGCATTGATCGAGGATGGGCGCTCGGAATTTCCAAACGCCCGACTCACCGACCCGGTCCTCATGTCGTCCATGAGCATGACCGGTTTGCTGACGGGATCCAATGGCCAGGATGCGTTCTTCGTCCTCGATTCCGGCCTCTTCGAGGACAAGATCACCAACCTCGGCCTGTTTCCGTGGGGCTTTGGTGCGGGCACGGTGGTCAACAACAGTGACCGCAACCTGAACCTGGAGCAGGCAGCCGACAAGTTTGCCTCCCTGTCCGACCAGCCCGGCCTGGTGGTCGCTCGCATCGATGAGAATCACCAGTGCCAGCCGCTGGTAGGCCGCAATGCGGATACGCCGAGGTCAACGGCATCGATATTCAAAATCTGGATCCTTGCCGGCGTGGCCGATGCCCTCAATGAGCAGGCGCTGTTCCATGACGACGTGGTGCCCCTGGATGGCAGCAAAAAGGCTCTGGGTAGCCCGCTCGGCAACGAACCGGATGGGTTACCACTGACTATCGATGAGCTGTCCACCCTGATGATTGGCATTAGTGAAAACACCGCAACGGATATGCTGCTGGGGCAGGCGGGACGCGAGCGCATTAACGGGCTGCACGCTGAATACGGCCACAGCACGCCGGAGCTGATGGCCCCGCAGCTGGGCATCAGTGAGCAGTTCCACGTGCTTGGCTCCTTTTCCGAGTCGGACGCGATGTCCTACGTGGACGGCACGGAGGCCTTCCAGCGGGAGTTTCTGCAGAACCGCATCGTGCCCCTGGGTCGCTTCGCCGGGCCCAGCAACGGCTGGATTGAACCGCTGTTTATCGACGGTACCTGGCGGGCCAGCGCCCTGGACATCTGCGGCGCCTTCGCGCGTCACCGCCAGCATACGCCGGGTTCTGATGCGGCCCTGGTGGTGGAGCGCGCCATGCAGGTCTCCGTGGCCCAGCCCAACCTGCGCGAGAATTGGGACCGCATCTGGTACAAGGGCGGCAGCCTCTCATCCCCCACCAACGGCTTCCTGGTCCTGACCCATGCCTTCATGCTGGAACGGGAAGGTGAGCAACCGATTGCGGTGATCGCGCTGTCCAACAACACCGGCGGCAACATCGATCAGTTTGCGGTGCAGTCCGTGCTGGGCCGCATGTTTGAGCTCGCGGACGGCCTGTAGGCCCAGGTATCGTGCAAGGGTGACACCGGCCGGTAAAGCCGCTCTGATCGTTGATTAAGACTGGCCAGCTCCGAGATTAAAGTACTAACGCTGTGTCTTGGTCTGCTCGGCTGGCTCGTAGTCGAACTCAACCTCGATCGCGGTCATAGTAGGTTCAGGAACTTCAGTTTCTGCTTCTGACCCTGAATTGCCAGTAACGGGCCGGATAATGACCGGCCATTTCACGTGATTCTCGGGAGTTATGGCTTCTTTTCGTTGCGAATTCCGGAGTTGCGCGGCTTTGCGCCGGGCGAGATACTTTTCAGCGTCAGATTTACGCACTCTCCAAATCACCACGGAAACTAACGCTGCCAGGATAATCAGAAAAATTAATGCCTTCATTTTGAAAACCTCCTGAACTTCCGGGAACCTTCCCCTTCTCCCCTTGAAGTTTGGACTTCCTGCCTGCGCACATTACCGTGCGAAGGCTATAAAAACATACACTTCCCTTTGATCCCTGTCGGAATCCAGGCACTTGCTCCTTGTGTGCCAATCAGCCCCTTTGCTTACTAAATATTAGCACAAATTGCGCCAGAGGCAGATTGATGCCTCCTTCCGCATGGCGGCAATGGGTTTTAAGCGTACCGTTCCCGCCACGCACCTTGCGCACAAAGCGTGTTTTCAACATACCGCAGGGGTATTGTTGTCACCGGCGATCAGCTGAACCCTCAACCCGAAACCTACACGTTTTCGGAACCCGGGCAACAACAACGGTCTCTGTTTAACGCCATGCCCGAGTTTCTCAGGCGTCTGAGCCAGAGTTGTCGGTGCGAAGGCGCTCCTTGCTTGAATCAGACAATAGGTGTTTAATTCATCCTATCCGCGACAAGACAACCACCCTTCAGAGCGGTTTGACAGGACCAGGTATTGGATTGAAGCCATCGTGAGTAAAACCCGGTCCCGTTGGTATGAGTTGCTATCCTCGATCTTGCTGTTCACGCTACTGCTGGTTCTTGTCGCCCTGCGTGCCGGTATTGTAGACCGTATCATCGGTACCAATATTGCCTGCCAGGGCTGTTTTCACAGCAGTGTCTTCGCCGCTGACCTGGTGATGTTCTGGCTGGCATCGGGTGCTTTGCTGGCAGCGGGTTTCATCCCGATGCGTCTGCCCGGGCGTTTCCTGCACCTGGCAGTCGGTTTGCTTATTGTTGTCTTTGTGACTGATCTGCTGGTATTTCGGCTGTTCAATTACCGTCTGTTTCTGTCTGATGCTGCATTGTACGTTTCAGAGCGTGCTGCCGTCTGGGACCAGTTTTCAACCGGGATCGGTGGAGCCTGGGTCGCCATCGCGATATTACTTGCCGCGATTGGATTGTTGGTGTTTTTATTCCTGATGCCCGCCGCGCGCGGACGACCTGCGCGTTTGTTCCTGTCAGTATCACTGATCTTTAGCCTGACTGCAGGCATGGCGCTCGAAAGCCCGCCGTATGTCAACGACTGGGCAACTACCAATGTTTTCAGCGCCAACCTTGCGACCACCGAGCGAGTGCGTTATTCACCGGAGTTTGAAGCGGAATTTGCGGCAATGGCAACAGTGGGCTTGCAGCAGCATTCATCGGCTGCAGAACCCCAATCCGGTCGCAACGTCATATTAGTGTTGGTAGAGTCCTGGTCAAGTTGGCACAGCCTCCAGTTTGGAGGAACCCTCGATTGGACACCGGAGTTTGACAAGGCTGCACAACGGGGTCTGCGGTTCAATAATTTTCACGCCATTGGTTTTGCCACAACCAATGGCCTGGTTGGAGTTCTTGCGGGCCAGAAGATCTGGTCGCCATTCCTGCGCATGTTAGAGAGCCCGCCTTTCTACTCGATGTGGGGCGTTGAGCGAACATTGCCACGCCTGTTTTCCGCTTCTGGATACGAAACGGCTTTCCTGACCACCGGTCCAATCAGCTTGTATCGGAAAGGTGAGTGGATGACTAACATTGGATTTGAGCATGTAGAGGGAAACGAACATCCGTATTACGTGGATGAGAAACGCTACGCCTTTGACGCCCCGTCCGATGCAGCTTTGTACGGGCGGGGGCTGCAATGGATGCAAGCCGCCCGGGACCCGTATCTGCTCGTGCTTGAAACAGTAACCACCCACCAGCCCTATGTCGACCCGGATTCGGGCGAGCGCTCGCTGGAAAAAGCCATGCGATTTGCTGATCGGTCATTTGGTGAATTTCTGGAAAAACTGGACGGGTCCGGCTTCTTTGAAAAGGGTCTGCTGGTCGTTGTCAGTGACCATCGCTCCATGACGCCGGTATCATCGGGGGAGTTGGAACGATTTGGAGTCGGCACCTTTTCACGTGTTCCCGCTTTCATGATCGGCGGGGGTATAAAGCCCGGTACGTTTGATGACCGTGTCCTGTCGCAGGGCGACCTGGTGCCTACCTTTGATTGGTGGTTGACCGGAGAAACAACCCTCGGGCCTCACGATGCCGTCATGCTGGATGGATCCGGTACCACGAAATGTGCCTTTCACGCCCGGGGAGACCGTCGCGGTTTGCTCGAAGTCATTTGTCCGGAAGGCTACGGCCAGGTACGCATGGAAGGTGACCGGACCCGCTTTGTGCAAAGTACCGGTTTCGACGAGCAACGCAAACAGTCGATTCTTTACACGGTTGCACAGGAACGCCTGGCGGCTTTGCATCGTCAGGAATGAACTGAGATGACAAAACGGTCTCAGCCCCCCGTTTTTTGGCTCAAACTTCAGTGCGATCCAACATCTCAGGCACCAATTCTCTCCCCCAACTGAGAGAAACCCCTCACTTCCTTCACTTTTATAAGTATGTTGCCCAGCTTAATTGAAGGAGGTTTTCCATGAAGCATGCATATCAATATATTTCTCATTTTGCCGGACGTATCTGTGACGAGTGCCTGATGCACTTTTCGGATCTTCATGTGGGCATCTATCGGAGTAGAGAACAAGAGTGTCCCGATCAGCCCAACCTGAAAAATACCTTTAAAGAGTTGTCCTCGGCGGAATTCGAGGAAATGCAATCCAGTTTGTTGGCGCAGGGCATAACCGACGATACAGGCAGCGTGGAAGTTTTCATTGAACCGGAAAAGACTGATTACCAGGGGGAATGTATCGAGGTAGTCGTCACTTTTAAACAGCTTGCCGGCCAGACCGGCTCACTCGAATCCCCGGAACATTTCCGAATCGCCATGTACACGCCGAGTTGGAATTCAACAGACAACCACCTCACACATTATGGCGACTTTGTTCTGCCGAATAATCTTTGGTGCGCCTATTTGAGAAGACACGGAATATGGGTCATCTGCGGACAAGTGAGCACTTGTGCAAAACCCATCATCCCGGTGGATAATGTCACCGTTAAAGCATACGACGTTGACTGGATTCAGGATGATTTTCTTGGTTCCGCTACTACCGACAGTAGCGGCCGGTTTTTTATTTTCTACGACACTTCAAAGTTCAAACAAACTCCGTTTTCACCGTTCATCAATGTGGAGTGGACAGGCGGTCCTGACCTTTACTTCAAGATTGAGGGAGTAGATTCGGACGGCAACCCGGTTACGTTGCTGGATGAGCCACCGTCACGCGGCCGCAAACCGGATCGGGAAAATGTTTCCAACTGCTTCTGCGTCAGGTTATGCGTCAGCATCGAAGAGGATTCGGGCACGGGTACGTTTGCAGACAGCGCCTGGACCGGGGTCGGCACGAATTTCACAATACCTGATTCGTCCGCGCTCAACGACTTCGACAGCCAGGGATACGGTGGTGCCATGAAATACGCCTTCACCAGCACCATTCGCACGACCGGCCAATCGTTGAGGTTCTCGAATGGCAATCCGATCGAGTATCGTTTCCTGGTGAGCCACGTCAGCGCCAATAACGGAACGCCTTTCCTACCGGCCGGAAGTTTCACAACCGTCGTAGGGGCGGGTGCGGGAGCAGACCTGTTTGCTAAAACAAAAATCGGTCAAATGTGGCGTTTCTCGCCGAGTTTCAAAATTGTGAACATTTATGCTGAGCTGGCGGACCTCGACGGCGATGGGTGGCTGGATGTCAACAAATCGATCGAACGGACGTTTACCGTCGATCCGTTGCTCGATCCACTGGAACTGGCCGTTGCGGGTATGTGGCAATGGGTTGATCTGGACGGCATGATGGCGATCAAGACCGCAAAATTTGTCAACCATCCGGACATCCCGGACGGTGTTGCGGGTCCCGGTGATCCGATACCTGCGGTTGACCAGCTACCGATTCAGAAAATGTCCATACGATTCGAGACCCGGGAGGTGATCGACAAACCGACGAGTAATTATGCCGCACTTCCCGGCAGCGGCATGACGCTCAATTCAATTGTCGTCAACAACAACAGGGCCTTCATGAAAGTTGCGATGAAAGAGCATCTGAGCCTGGGAGCCTGCACCCCTTTGTCCGGGAATGTGCATGCAGTGTACACCGTGTCGCACCCGCACCTGGATGATGTCACCATCACTGCCAGGAAGAACAGCGACTTAACCTCGACCTCGTTGTCCGCTCCACCCGTTCCGTTAACAAACAATACCAATACATCGCTGGATCACATCAATAACAGCGCAGGTATCAAGATTAACGATTTCCTTACCATGACCAAGTGCACCTACATCGTGAAACTGCATGTACGAAGGCGGCTGCATACCGGGGATAGTGCGGTGGGTGGCACCCACGTTGATACTTCATTTTATTGGGAGCCGTGATTTTCTACATGGAGGAGACTTTTAATTAAAAGTCTCCTCCTGGGCAGCGACAGTATCAAGTTATGAAACCAGGAGAGCAATGATGGCTACCAAAAGCAGGTCGAACCGACCCGTCACTTACAAGACACACGGCAGAGCACTAAAAGATCGGGCTGCCCTCAAAAGAAAAACTTTGAAGCTATCGGAGAGTATCTATGTCGCGGGCGGCGCCAAGGCGCCGAAAGTCAGCACCAGGGTTGTTCCGGTAGAACGTGAGGTCGATGGAAAGACCACGCAGGTTTACGAGGTCAAGGTGGACATCAGCGGCATCAAGCCGGGGGAAAGATCATTTGCGCCAGGGCTTGAAAGCGTCCAGGTCGAAAAGCGGATTTCTTCCGCCCAGCTCGCCAAGCATGCGCGCCTGCTCGAGGCACACGTGCCGGATCATCTGCCGATCGACTCCGTTCCCCGGCGAATCGTCAGGCAGAGAAAACGCATCCTTGCCCGGATGGAAGAATCTCAGAAATACAACACAACGATTTTTGGCACAGACGACCGCAGGGTTTTTCAAGACACCAGTTATCCCTGGAGCGCGTTCGGCAGGTGCCGGACCAACCTTGGTCCGTTTAGCGGCGTAATGGTCGGGCCGCGCCACATCCTGACCTGCAACCACGGGGTGGACTGGACGCCCCCGCCGGGATATGCCGCCGACTGGCTGGAGTTCAAGCCCTCGTACTTTGACGGCAGCGCCCCCTTCGGCACAGCCTGGGCCACCCATGTCTATTGGATCAAGAAGGACAATAACGACGGCTTCAGTAATGGTGACGAGGATCAATATGACTATGTTGTGCTGGTGCTCAATGACCGCATTGGAGAACGAACCGGCTGGTTGGGGGCAAGACGTTATACCGACGGCTGGGATGGACTGGCTGCGTGGTGGCATATCGGCTACCCATCGGACCTGACCAGCATGGAGCGGCCGATCTATCTGAACTGGTTTAGCATGGACGGCGACAATAATCAGAGTGACGAACATCAGGCGATCTACCACCAGGCCGACGTTTTTCCAGGGCAGTCAGGCGGTCCGATGTTTGGATTCTGGACCGGTGATGTAGGCCCACGGGCGGTAGCGGTTCAATCCTGGCACAACAGTTCCACCAACGGTGCCAGTGGCGGCGGTGACCTGGTCGACCTTGTGATCAGAGCTCGCACGGATCATCCGTAGATTCCGGAGTTCTGTTGGAGAACAAGGAATTGACAATGCGGTGGAATCGGTCACATAACCCATTGCTCTAAGTATCATTTGGTTCATCACCAGATCTGTGCTTGACTCAAACTAGTGAGTCTCCGGAATACCCGGGGCGATTCAGTACATTAATTTTGAACATGGTTAGATGCCCGGGTTAGTATTCGATTATCTGATAGATCGGTATTGTTTACTGCTTGACGTCGCCAGTTGAGAGACCTGAGTTTATGCATTTTTCGCGTTCAAGTTGTTATTTATCCCTGTGCATCCTGTTGGCTGGACTGCTGTCACCGGTGGCTTACGCGCTGAACCCCGCTGACCAGTTCGATCTGCGATTCTGGAAACTCACGCTTCCTTTGGACGAAAATAAAGACGGCAAAGTTGACGAAATTAAGGTTCGCGCCCTTAAAGAGTTTTCGCATCCCGATTTTTTCTACGTGGATCAGGACGGGTTCCTGGTATTCAGCGCGCCTAACAAGGCGACAACCACGGCCAGTTCGACGAATACACGAAGCGAATTGCGCCAGATGTTCCGTTCAACCAATACCAGTATCGGAACTCATGACCGTCTGAATAATTTTGCACTCAAGGCAAATCGGAGAGCCAAAAAATTTGCTGATGTCGGGGGACAGATGGAGGCCACGCTCAAAGTGCTTCATGTCGCGACCAGCGCCAGGTACCCGGACAAGAACCCGGCATTCTCGGTCGTGGTCGGGCAAATTCACGCAGACAAGAACGACGAGGAAGTACGCCGCGGTAAAGGATTTGGTTGGGGAAACGAACCCATCAAGATCTTCTACAAGAAATGGCCGGACCATAGCACCGGCTCCGTGTTCTGGACTTATGAAAAAAACCTCGGAAAAACCGATCCGGACAGAACAGACATCGTCTACCCCGTTTGGGGTAACACCTGGGAAAATCCTGCGGACCCCGGTGAAAACGGTATCGCGCTCGGTGAGCTATTCAACTACAACATCAATGTACATGGCAACATCATGCACCTCACTTTCAGGACCAGGGACCCGTCCCGCACGGTCAAGTACGAGATCGACCTGTCGAATAACGTCGATGCTTACGGAAACATCGATGAAAAAGACAATCCAGGAGGCTATTCAGGCGACGCCCTGTATTTCAAAGCAGGCGCGTACAACCAATGCAGTACGAAAGATGACCCGGCATCCTGGTATCCCGCATGCCGAGGGACCGGCGACTGGGCAACCGATAAAGCCAACGGCGACTATGCATCGGTTGCGTTCGGTCGAATTCAGTTGACTCGTTCGATCGATCCGACGAAGTGAGGATTCCGGTCTAGCTACTTACGGTTTGCCAGCCGGTAGTCGTATGATGACGGGGCGCTGGCGATTCGCGAATTCAGGCGTTCTACAGATGAGTAATGCAAATATTTTCAACCTGAGCGGCAAAGTGGCACTGGTAACGGGCGCGACGCACGGGCTCGGAATGGCGATGGCCCATGGCCTGGGCGCGGCCGGCGCGCGTCTCGTAATTAGCGGCAACTCGTCACAGGACAAAATCGACAGCGCAGTGGCCGCTTATCAGGACGCGGGGTTCGACGCGTCCGGCTACCGTTTCAATGTGACGGATGAGAATGAAGTTGAGGCTGGTATTGAAGAAATTGAGTCAGTCGTTGGACCGATCGATATTCTCGTCAACAACGCCGGCATCATCCGCCGCGTCCCGTTGCTGGAGATGCCGCTCGACGAATGGGAACTGGTCGTCAAAACGGACCTGACCAGTGCTTTTATCGTATCCAAAGCCGTTGTGCCGGGTATGGTGGAGCGGGGCGGAGGTAAGGTCATCAACATTTGTTCAATGATGAGCGAGCTGGGCCGGGACTCGGTCGGGGCCTACGCCGCGGCCAAGGGCGGCCTCAAAATGCTCACGCGGAACATGGCGACGGAATGGGCACGACACAACATCCAGGTCAACGGCATCGGCCCGGGCTTCTTCGCCACCGAGCAGACCAAACCGATCCGGGTGGACGGCCATCCTTTCAACGACTTTATCGTCGCCCGCACGCCCGCAGGACGATGGGGTAACCCCGAGGATCTTCAGGGTGCTGCCGTGTTCCTGGCATCGTCGGCCAGCGATTTCGTCAATGGTCAAATTATCTATGTGGATGGTGGCATCCTTGCGACCATTGGCAAGCCGGGCAACGAGTAGTGAGCCCGCATGCGCCTTGAATTCAACAAACTGGTTCCTGGCCTCTGCGGGCTATTGTTATGCTCGGCCTGCGCAAATCTTTCGTCGACTGATGCGACAGGGGGTCAGTCCCCCTGGATATTGGTCGACGATTTCGAGTCCGATGATCCGCTGAATCATTGGGCCAATATCGACGTCCAGAATGAAACCGACCCCCGGGTGCCCGATCCGCAAATTACCGAGAGTCGCAGTGAACCGGAATCAGGTAATCGCTACATGCTGAGGAAACCGGCGGCTGACGGCGTGATCGGCAACCGGAAAGCGATCGGTTTCATGCCGTTACCGATTCCAGTTGAGGTTGGTGAGACCTACACGTTCTACACACGCATCAACGTCGAATACTTCCCGAACAATCATTCTTTTGGTTTAAGCAACATCTCGGCGTCGGAAATATCACAATTCGGCTACGATTCGTTCGAGCCGATGATCCGGATTACCGACAAGTACGAGTCGGATGGGTACAAGAATGATGGGACATTGATGGTGCTTGCAGGCAACAAGGCCTATCGCAAGATCATCAATCCTGCGACGGGCGAACCCGCGAAGCCCTTGGGGCCCGGGCAATGGTACGAGCTTTGGTACGTAGTCAATAATGCTCGGCGTGAATCGGGTGGGCAACGCTATGAAGTCTTAATTCGCGGCGGCGAATTTGAACAACAAACACTTGTCTTCAAAGGCGCGGAATTCCGTATCGGACGTGAGCTGCCGCTGATGTTCTTCATGGCGATTTCCAACACGGGCCCGCACGAAGCACCTTATGGCAATGGCGGTGTAGGATACGACGATATCTACATGGCGCCGGGCCGGACGTTATCGTCCCCCCTTTATCGAACGAATTATCCTTCCAGTTTCAGAAAATAGTCGAGGATTTCAGGAACGTTACCATCGCCCATGCCGGCATCCACGGCGGCCTGGCCCCGTCGTATCGGGGCAATAATTCAGGTCGTCACAAGGCAGATCAAGCCGCCTCCATGCAAGTAATGTACGTTCCGCCGCAAAAAGAACTCTAGGGTCGTTTAAGTCTGACATATTCATAAAACCTGACGTTTTAGTGAAGTGGTCCAGCAAAGCTGCGTCCGCTGGAGCCCGCTTGCTGGAGGAATGAACCTGAACGATTTGTCAGGCGATTGCATCAAAAGTCGCTCTTTTCTTTTAGCTGAAAATTGACATCTATGTGCTGAATACCGTTTTTGGTTTTGACCTTTCGTACCCAAGCAAATTTACCCGCTGCTTCAGATCGTTTTAATTGCCCGTCATTTACCAGTGGATCATCTAGTAAGTGCACCTTTGGGGCCCATTGCCGGCCGAAATCAGTCGAAACCAATGTAAAGTGAATATGGGCCCCCTCACGTCCAAGGTGATCTGACGCTGGCCTAATTGTTTGAAATACAAATTGACCTTTCGAGTTGGTTATTACCCATCCTTGTAATTTCCAGGTAGTAACGGAATTATCGTTAGGCCCGAATTCGTATCCCCTATGGTCTCTATGGTACGAATGAACAACAACATCAGGTGCCGGCGTACGCCCATCAGGTAAAAATATCTGCCCATGAATAATAAAAGGTATGCCAGGTTCATCTCCAGGTGCAATTCTGCTGTTGGCGGTTAACTTTTCAGGACGGGTCTCCTGCGCCTCGTTCCAACTCCTTAACCAGTCTGGATCGACTTGACCCTGGCTTTCAGCAGGGCTAAAAGAAAAGCCCGTCAAAACGATCATGCTAATACATATGTCGCGTCGAATATTCATGATGGATTATTCAATTATTATCTCAAAGAGTGCTTGCCAGATGTGTGGATCAGAAATCATATTTACCTTTTATTGGCCTTCTTTTGCTTTTTCTCATTACGCTTTTCTTTCAATGTTTTTTCAGATTTCTTTTTACCTGATTTTTGTGCATCTCGACCTTTAGCCATGATTCTCTCCTTACTATTTGTTAATTATCAAACGCCTTGTCATGTGTTTTAAACATGCCCTGAAACAAACCAATATTATTACTGCCATTTTTCATTATAAAAAAATTTTAGATTGATCTCCGGCAAAAACTTTAAACCCTGGTTTTTCATAAAACACTTTAGATTTTTCAATGTCGTTGACAGCTAAACGGCACCCTCAGCCGGCGCATCGTCCGCGCGTTGGTACGGCGCGGCTTGTTGATCGCCGATCCGGTCCATCCCTATCTGGACCTGGAGTCCGGTTCCAGCCTCGACCACCTGCAGGCCGCGTCCATCGACTGCCGTTAAACACGTCGCCACCAAACGCCTGTCGGTCGATGGTCAGGGGCGGGTCGTTTACCGCTACAAGCAACCGTTCCGGGACGGTTCGACGCACGTCGTGCTGGAACCGCCGGACTTCATCGCCTGTACGCGCCACGGCTTCACTCGGGCACTTCTTGGCCTGCGGCCAAACCGTACCCTCATTCTCGCCTGCGCTGAGGACCCGCCGCTGATTGCGAAGATCCTCAGGCATGTACGCTCGCGCGAGGCTGGAGAAGCGGCCCAGGCCCGGGCGCCGCTGGCGGATTCGCAGCAGGTACTGAGACTCCTCTAAATCCCATGGGTAGCAACCCCAGGGCGGCGCCCAGATCAAGTTGCCTGACTCCGTCTCCGATACTTACTCGAATCTGGCAATATGTGCTTTATTCTTACAATCCGCGGTTTGGCAGGTGTTTGGCATAGAGTTGGTTTAGACTTTGGTGATACTTAGCTCTAACCCAACGGGTCTGCGTATGAACAATCTCAAAACAGTTTTTAGCCTGCTGTCTTTTTTCCTGCTACTTCAGTTGACTCCGCCGGCGGTGGCTGACGAGGAGAAAATCCTTCCTGCAACATTGGAGGAATTAAAAACAGCGGTTGCTGATGTCATCCGGGAGAAAGATGTTCCTGCTGTGGGCATCGCCATGGTTGATGAAAATGGACCGGTTTGGGTTGGGGCGCTTGGCAAGGCCAGTCTCAAGGACGATGTTGATGCAGACGAAAATACCATGTTTCGTATTGGCTCAACCTCAAAAATGTTTGTTGCGTTGTCAGTGCTCAAGCTGGTTGAAGAGGGCAAACTGTCTCTGGATGATCGTGTTGCCGGGTTGGCGCCGGATGTGATTTTTGAAAACCCCTGGGAGTCGACAGACCCGGTACGACTGGTCCACCTGCTGGAGCATACCACCGGCTGGGATGATATCCATCTTCCGGAATACGCGCACAGCGATCCGACACCGGCCACATTGAAAGAGGGTCTCGACTTTCACCCGCATTCACGTATTTCCCGCTGGAAGCCCGGTACACGTATGTCCTACTGCAATGCCGGCCCACCCGTAGCTGCCTATATCGTTGAACAGGTTACGGGTCAGGATTTTGAGCAGTATGTGCAGGAAAATTTCTTTACGCCGATGGGTATGGATACCATGACCTACCGGCTGAGCGATGATGTCCGGCAACAGGGAGCCACCCTGTACGCCAATGGAAATCAGCCACAAGAATACTGGCATATCGTCATGAGACCTTCGGGTTCGATCAATGCTTCGCCCGCTGATATGGCAAAGTTTGTGCAGTTCTATCTGAATCGCGGTGCTGATGAGGGTCAACAGTTGATTTCACGCAGTTCACTTGATCGTATGGAAACCGTGACCTCCACAAGTGGTGCGAAGGCCGGCCAGTCAACGGGTTATGGTCTTCACAATTATTCATCGACGTATGAAAACTGGGTATATCGTGAGCATAGTGGTGGCGTGAACGGGGGGCTTACAGAGTTTTCTTATCTTCCTGAGGCCGGTGCCGGGCACGCGATCATGATCAATTCTGATAATGGAGAAAAGCTGCCTCACTCCGTTCCCGATACTTGCTCGAATCTGGCAACATGTGCTTTATTCTTACTATCCGCTTTCGCAGGATAAAAATAGACTTTTCATCCCGCCAATTATCGCTCCGTCCCACTTCACAAGCATAACCTGCTGAGGCTATTTGAGTGGCGGTAACAAATCAAGCCCCGCATCAAATACGGCAGTAAAAAATTGTAAAAAGCGACCTTGATCCGGCAGTATCAATCGTATACTTTCCACCATCTTTCAAGCCCCGGGAACACCTATGGAATTTGACTTTGATGTAGCCATCATCGGCGGAGGGCCCGGTGGCAGTACCTGTGGCGGTATGTTGCGAAAATATGACCCCGAATTATCTGTGGGTATTTTTGAACGCGAGCAGTTTCCCCGTGATCACGTGGGCGAGAGCCAGCTTCCGCCTATCAGCCAGATTCTCAACGAATTGGGATGCTGGGAAGAAGTCGAGGCGGCGAACTTTCCTATAAAAATCGGAGCAACCTACCGCTGGGGCAACAGCGACAAACTCTGGGATTTCGAGTTCATGCCCATGGACAGCTATCGCGAGGAGCCCAGACCGCGTCCCTGGAGCAGCCAGACCAAACAGCTTGCACTCCAGGTTGACCGCGCACGTTACGACGATATTCTGCTGAAACACGCGAAAAAGCTGGGCTGCCAGGTAGAGCAACCCGCACAGGTCCGGAAAATCGAACGCAGCGGTGACCGGGTCGATGGCCTGGTCCTGAGCGATGGAAAGCGGGTGCAGGCCCGTTGGTACATTGATGCTTCCGGCGCGTCTGCGACACTGCGCAAAGCCATGGGTGTGGCTATCCACAGCCCGACAAAACTGCAGAATGTCGCATTTTGGGACTATTGGGAAAATACCGAATGGGCTACACGCTTCCCGGGCGGTGCAACCCGGGTACTGGTGATGAGTATCGGTTCAGGGTGGATCTGGTTCATTCCGCTGAGTCCCACAAAGACTTCCATCGGTTTTATCTGTCCGCGGGATTACTATCGCAACAGTGGCAAAAACCCTGAAGACATCTACCTCTGGGCGCTGGCCCAGGAACCGCTGATCGCCGAACTGACAGAAAATGCCAGCCGCGGGGGCGATGTGCAGGCCACCAAAGACTGGTCTTTCGTAGCCGATCGTGTGGCTGGTGAAAACTGGTTCCTGGTCGGTGAGGCAGCAGGCTTCGCTGATCCCATCCTGGCCGCTGGCCTGACCCTCACCCAGAGCTCCGCCCGGGAAGCCGCCTACAGCATTTTGGCCATGGCGCAGGGCGAGCAGGATCCGGCCTGGCTGGCCAGACACTATGATGACAACCAACGAACACGGATCAGCCAACATATAAGATTTGCTGATTTCTGGTACTCGGCAAACGGTAATTTTACTGACCTGCAGGCCTACACCAGCGAAATCGCTAAAGACGCCGGGCTGAAACTTGATCCAAAAATGGCTTTTCAGTGGCTGGGAACTGGAGGTTTCACACACGATCTGCTGGGCCAGGTGGGTATAGGAGGTCTGGACCTTGCAGGTACGCGTCAGATTGCCAGCCGCTTCCTGGATACCCAGGCCCGCTGGCAACTTTCCCGCTTCAACCACCTGACCCTGCAATTAGGCGGAGCCGAGGAAATCGAGGTTCCCGCTTACGAGGCAGGCAAGGTTCACCGGGTCAAGACTTATGTGCGAGGCCAAAAACAACTACCCGTCCATGGCCTGTTCACCACAGTCTTATCGGCACTGGAGCGCGGCCCCGAACTGGTCGCCCATATTCTCCCGGTCCTGCAAACCCACGCGATGAAAACCGCCGAGGCCGGTAAGATGGAAAGCCAAATTGTCGTGCACCATTTGCTGCAGGCCCTGGAATTGATGCTCAATGATGGTTGGGTGCAAGGAAAGTATGACAAGAAAAAACCCGGCATCAACCTCGAAACACCGATGGAAGGACACATTGTTCATACCAATATTGACCTGAACAAGCGCCTGGGCCTGGATTAACAACAGTGAAGTATAGATGCCCCCAAATGTGCCCCCAAATTACCTTTGAAAGTCCAGCTAGGCACGAGTTTTTGCATCAGAAGGCCACGCTAATCGCCCACGCCGTTTTGGAGCGATTTCCCGTAGCTTAACTAACAGGCATGCCCAACCATGAGTGGACTCGTCTATCCATTCATGCCCGGTGCCTGCTTCGTCCACGATTGCTGCCACGCCCGCCTATCAGAGGCATCGGCCGGAACAGACCGCGCTGTTTTCCATCGTTGCTGAACATTACCCACGCTTCGTGCAGCAGATCGAACGCTCCGGCGGTCACCTGCCCACCTGGTCGATCACGTTTTCCCCGAAGCACCCGTCAGGCAGCGCAGGCTAAGCCAGCATGGCGGTTTGTATGCGTGCATGCGAGAAGCCTTGTTGGCGCACCGTCCGCGCGTGGGTGCTCATTGACAAGTAAAAACGCTCTCCAAAACCTACTATGCTAAACACGAAATAGTGGAGCCAACAGTTATGCGTCATGATGCGCTTCATCAAAAATTGGCACAAATACTCAAACCTATCGCCGATCTCAAAGGCGAGGTGTTCTATTCAGCCGTCGACTGCCTGAAACGGGGAGTCACCTATCTGCTGGGTCACAACCCTGGTCACTATCCGTCCAGTTGGGCGCAAGGCAATTTGTGGGGCTCACCCCGTTCTACATAGCCCTATTTTTCCTCATCCCTGAAACTTCCCCGGCAAAGCGCTAAGCTTAAAGAGAGCGGTCTGGGCTGAACGGGAGATTGAAAAATGAAAGACAGGAATCCGGGGATAGCGAGTTTCTTTGTGGTGATAATCTTCATGTTGACGGTCAACGACGCCCTGGCGCAAACCCCGGTGGATGTCGTCAAAATGGATTCATTTCAGCAAATAAGAGACCACCATATCAATCTCGCGGATGTGGTACCCACCACCTACGAGCTCAACCCCTCCTCTCTCACGAATGACAAAGGGCAGGAAGTTTTCCTGGTGCCCAAGGGCGACGGTACGTTCTGGGCTTTCAATCGCGGCCCGCAAGCCAATGTGACCATTCGCCTGCGCGAAAACGTGGTGGTCATGCCGGAGGAGGGAGGCATAGTTTCGTTCTTGGATCTGGAGTTCGGTTCTTTCGCTATTGAAGGTCCGGCTGATGTGCCGGAGGAATCGCTGCCTGAATTCAGCGGCTTTTCCAGGGAATCGGGTGGAGGTGGCTTTCTCAATATGTTTGGGACCGGGGACAAGCTGACTCTGTCCAATTTGCGTTACAGGGACACGCACGCCGAAGGTTCTGGAGGCAATGGCGGCGTGCTGAATGTGCTTGGCGGGGAAACAACGATTACCGGAGTCTGGTTCGACAACAATATGGCCCAGAACAATGGCGGCGCGATCAGCGCGACCGGTAGTTCCCGTGTGACAGTTCGCAATTCCGTTTTTCTGGGTAATGACTCGGGTAACTTTGGCGGTGGAGTCTATTTCGCTGGCGAAGAGGTGACTATTGCGCGTTCGGTGTTCGCTGATAACACCGCGGAGCAAAGGGGTGGAAACCTCGATGTTCACGGCGGAAGCCGGTTGAGAATCAAGGGTAACTTCGGATTCGATGGTGTTGGCTCGTTGATCGGTGACGGCTTTCATTTTGATCCGGATGACGATACTGAATTCACGATCATGAACAATGCCTTTCTGGGCGCCGCCAATTGCAATACGTTGAGCCTTACCTACGGATCAAAGGGAGACGTCAGCTATAACATGGTCGACAATAGTGGTTCTCTTTTCAGCTCGTCCACTTTCCACGGATCCGGCGGCGTGAGCTACGGTAACCTGTTCAGCAGCCGAAATTTCTATTGTCCGCGTTTGGGCGACGGCATGACCCAAAGCCAATACAACATCGATGCGGGCGGATCAGGTTGCGCCGTCAAATACATGACGGATTTGTCGCTCGATGGGTTGAGTACGAAAATCTCACCTTCAGAATTGAAGCTCTCGCTGGCCGATCGCTACATGCTGTTTGACATGGTACGAACCGATCTTGGCAACTGGGGTGATCATGAAATGCTGCTGGACCGGGTACCCACCCATGTCTGGTTTCCAATACCCTTCAGTAGTCAGCAGTCACAATCTGCCTCCAGCAAAACCAAAGCCGAACAACCTGGCGTTACGGATAACTGCCCATTGACCGACTCCATTGGTTTGGCACGACCACAAGACGGTGATGGTGACGGCACACCGGCCTGTGATGCGGGTCCCCTGGAGAAACAGAATGGTCCCGATATCGGGTCCGGGCAGAGCGGCGCCTTTTACGACGTCAACCGGAACGGTGAAGGTATATTCGTGCAAATGCTCGACGCCAAGTCGGCCGTTGTTTACGTCTTCAGTTTTACGCCTACAGGTGAACAGATGTGGTTGCTGGGTATCGGCGAGGTCATGGGAAACAGTATTTCTTTCACCGAATTGTTGCAGCCAAGTGGTCCGGTGTTTGGCCCGGGTTACGACCCGACACAGGTGATTTTCAACACTTGGGGCAGGATGTCGGTTCATTGGCCCACTTGTGCAGCGCCGCAGAGTACACCGGGTGTGATGACGTTCAGGTCCCGCGATGAAGCTTACGGCAAAATTCGAGTTTCTTCCGGCAGGCTGACCGCACCAATTGCCTGCGCAGGCGCTGAACAGCATGAAAAAGCAGGCTGGTCAGGAAGTTATTATCTACCGGCAGAAAATGGTCACGGCATTGTGGTCGAAGTGCTGCCTGATGGCACCGTGGTGATGATCTGGTACCTGTACGATGAAAGCGGCAAGCAGCGCTGGGTACTGGGTACCGGGAAACTGGTGGGAAACAAGGCCGAAATTGCGGAATTACGCATGCCGGCAGGTGCACTTTGGGGTGACGCCTTTGACCCGGCGGATGTGGCCGATCAGATCTGGGGCAGCGCAACCCTGACATTCAATTCCTGTTCGGAAATGGTCGTTGACTACACCGGCATCCAGGGCGCGCGGAGCCTGGTCATGTCCCGGCTCACAACGCTGGCTGGAGGGAGCTGTACACCCTGAGATTGAAAGGAAAAGTGAGGGTCATGCATCGGCCCGCACGAGATGGAAGTGCAAATAGCGAATGGCGCCGCAGTCAACCTGGGCTCTGAACTGTTCTAGCCAGTAGCGAACGGAGGGAAGGTCGAAATCCGGAACCGTACTGCCACCCAGCAGGGCACCGGCACTCAGCATCAGTAATTTTCGCTTCAGCATCAAGACCAGGTCGATAAGTCCCGCGCTCTCATCCTCCACTTCCAGCACGGTAAACCCGCCTTGTTCGAAACGCGAAATGGCGGTTGTTTCATTGGTCGCATCGGCCAGACAGGTCCAGGGCGCAAGCAACGCTTCCAGATCTGGCGGCAGCGCAGCGCCCCATGCCATATCGGTCACTCCCAGTTGCCCGCCCACCTTCAGCACACGGCGAACCTCCTGTAAAGCCGCTGACGGGTCAGCAAACAAGCTGAACGTACACTCTGCGAGCGCCGCGTCGAAGGAGTGATCAACGAAAGGCAGAGAATGCACATCGGCCGTTTGAAAGTTGATGGACGGATGAACGGAATCAGACCGTTCCCGAGCCCGTTTAATGTTGGATTCACTGAGATCGACAGCGCTTACTTTCAGCCCGGCTGATTCGGCCAGGAGCATGGCCGAGCTACCTGTTCCGCAACCTAAATCAACGAGGCTCGCTCCCGGCTCGAGATTCATCCTGCCGACCGTTTTCAGCGTGAGCGCCTCGCCCCCGGGGTGAAAGAGGTCCTCTGCCAATGATCTGACCCAGTTCAACTCGTAAAAAGAGGTGCAGCAGGAAGCACTCCAATCCTCAGCCGGAACAGACCTGACCGATGCGTGATTACCGTCAGTGGTCATATTCGTCAGCGCCACGAAGTGTTTCGGAGGCATTCAACGACCAGTCGTATTCACCATACCGGACTCGAAAATTTCCATCATCCGCCCGGATCAACTGCTGCCTGAGGTCATCATCGGCGTATTGCTGCAGGTACACCGCCAGGTTTTTGGGGAAATCCTTTCGGTACCATTTGAAAATCCTGGATACCTGCAAGGCGTTGTCTTCAACACTGACATTTTCCGGCCGGCTGACGAATTCCCGCGATGCCTGGTCCAGTTGTTCGTCAGTCCATTCCCAAGGACGTAGCACCGGGCAGGAATCGCTGGCGCAGTTCAGTGCGAAGTGCAAACGTGGGTCTTTCTGGCTCGCCAGCACATCCTTTTCCAGCCGGTAAAGACTGGTTTCCTGCCCACCGACGGTGACTTTGCGGTCATAGAAAAATCCCTTGCCCGGAACCACTCTTGAGGTGAGGCTTACCTTCACATCGCGGACGCTGTCCAACGGCCAGAGTTCGAGCACCGCCCGCAACACCAGCGCATTGTAAGCTATTGATCCAGTAGCTCCTTCGATCGGATGGAGTTGGAAACTGTTGCGGAGTGCTGACTGGGCTGAACCGGCCAATCGCGGCGATGTGCTGATCCAGAGCGGCCATATCCTCGGGTGAGTCTTTCCAGCGTGCATAATCCACCTTTTCACCATCTTCCACGGCGTACTTTCGAACCAGATCGTGAAATGCGTCATCAGAATACATGGCAGCTCCAGGTTCAGCCGGCGACTCGCTCACTGTCACATTTTTGGTAGTGTTAGTACAGGCGGACAAGAGCATCAGGCCCGCCAAGAGAGTTAGTCTGACCGCATTCATGCATTCAACACCCTGACGGGTGCAGCCAGATTCGATTTCGTACTGGCACTGCCAGCCGACATCTGCGGACGATTGATTGCATTGAATTCACAAAACGATACCGGGTTGCCCTCGCGGTCCAGAATGTGAACGCAACACTGATCGATACGGTCCTGATCGTAGGTCCAGGCATCCATGAACGGCTTGATGCTGATGGTGAGAACCTGGTCCCAGAGCGATTTCCCACCGGCCTGCGCCTGCACGATGGCATCGAGAAGACCATCGAGTTCCTCTTCATCGAGGCTTTCCAGCGCCTGGTTGATCCGATCATCCGAGGTGGCCCACTGAATTGCACCGGCAACTGCATCGGGCCCGTTGATGGTATCCGTGAATTTCCCGATCAGGTCCTGCGCGTCATCGCCGGTCCAGGTCTCATAGCGTGGAAAAAGGCGGGAAACCGGGAGCAAGCCATTGCGTGTTCTCAGGGCAACGGCCATACCGAAGCAATTGGGGTCCGAACACGGAATCGGCATGAAATCCTCCGCCGCGAACACACCGAATTGCTCACAAACCAGCTTGACCGTGTCGGCCAGCGTAATCCGGTCCTGCCGCCTGGGATTGTCGTACCGGCCGGAGTACATCGCCGGCTGCAGCACGACGTTTTTGATCTCAAAATGCTCAACCGCCAGACTGACAAACTGACCGACCTCATGCTCATTAATACCACGCGTCAAGGTCATGACAGGGTGCACATTGATACCCACTTCATGACAATTCTTCAGCGCCCTGCGCTTACTCTCCAAAAGGTCCGCACGGCCTCGCAGGGCGGTATATGTCTCGTCTTCGAAACCGTCAAACTGGAGATACACAAACAGCTCTGCATCCGGATGATCCGCCACGCATTGCGCCAGGCGTTCGACAAATGCAGGACGGGCCAGCTTGATACCATTCGAGTTAATGCACACATGTCGAAACCCCCGATCGAACAGGACTTCAACCATATCGAAAAACTGCGGATGAATCGTGGGCTCACCGCCGGAAAGCTGGATCATGTCAGAGCTCCGCTTGCCGCCCTCAACCAGTTGGTCAACCTGCAGACTGAACTCGTCCAGGCTCATCATGTGGGAATGGGCCGGTGTGGAACCGGCAAAGCAGGTGGGGCAACTCAGGTTACAGCGCTCGGTGATTTCGATCAGAATCGTGCAGCTGTGATTGGACCAGGGCGTCGCGCCAGAATCCTGCTCTGTAGCCGCCTCCGGCACGCCGCATCCGCTGCCACAACATGGCCCTGAGCTGATCTGATCCGGGTTCTTTCGATAGTAGTGACGGCTGGATGATGACAAGAGTGCAGAAAACCGGCCATGCGATGGACATTCTTTGTCCATCCAGACCTGGTCGTCGCGAGTCATTACACGGGCTGCAATCGTCTGCAGGCACTGCGGGCACAGGCTGCTTGTGTCCTTGACATGCTCTCCCTGGCCGAAGTCATGAGGCTCAGGGAATGGAGAAGACGACGCGGCGGCGCCGTCCACCTCAGGCAATACGTATGACGACATCGATTCAACCTCTTCAGAAGCGCATCGGCTTGCGCCACCACCACGAATTACAGTGAAGGCTATGCCTGGAATAATCAGGACCGTGAGAGCACCCGATTTCTTTCATTTAGCCTGGTCCCCTTTTTAGTATTCCGGCTTGTGCAATTGATGCGGGATAGCGTATTTTTAACACCATAGGCAGAGAGCTGATGGTAGGCATGTGCCACTCATGACCTTTTCCCGGTCATTCTCGTCATAAACCTTCCCAAAGGTGGCAGCCAGATGACATCAATTGGGTGTAGGTCGAGCCTTCTGTATATCGTTTGTTGCTCATTGCCACTTCTCCTGTTGCCATTTTGTACGGCTAAGAAGTGTCTAGCAAGGTGGGGGCGATTCAATCAAAGAGAAACGCTGAATCAGGGGTTGATTGTGCCGGACTCAAAACCGTCCTCTGAAGATCGTATTGGACTCGTCAGCGCCGGAACTACACATGCTGCCGCGGATCTCGTAGAGTTGATCGACCTGCACCACCGCGCAGATCGCCGGTACGCCCTGACCACGGGCAACACTGGCGGCTTGTCAATTCATGAGTCGGCGTGCCGCCAGGGTTGGCAGCCAGTGGTTGCAAGCCGAGTTGTGCGATACTTTGGCTTACCAGGTCACTGCCGGCATCAAGACCGCAGCTGTCTCCGGTGCCTTCGATGTTTCCACCGAGGCTGGTCATGTCACCGGCATCGCTGATGTAGCAATCACCATCAATCAGGTTATTGGCTAACTCTGCCGCTTGAACATTAAGCGTGAGATTAATATACAAAGCACTGCCGCGATCGGCACTACCCCCTGAGAGAGTGACGTGCTGCATCGTGAAAACAGTATTGCCAAACATGTAGATCGCGCCGCCGTCACCGACCGCCTGGTTGCCGCTGAACGTGTCGTTGATCACGTCCAGTACACCACCCGTCAGATACAAAGCGCCGCCGTTGTCTGTGGCCTCGTTGCCGACAAAGCTGCTGTGCCGAATATCGAGTGGATCCCCTGCGCTCGAGAAAGTAAATTGCACCGCCGTTCGTGGCCATATTTCCATTAAATATGGCGTTTACAATCTCGACCTGCTTTGCATGGGCAGTGCCGGACACAAATAAGGCACCTCCTCTGTTGCCCGTCGACTGATTGTCGGTGGCGATCATCCCGTCAATGGTCAGTTTACGACCGAGGAACAAGATCCCACCCGCCGACCCGGTTGCGATATTCTGATCAAACGTTACGTTCTCGAGCAGCGAATCGCTGGTGGTTCCCGCAAGGTAAACCGTGCCGCGATTACTGGCATTATTACCCTGGAAGACCGTGTTTCGAACCGTGATGCCAAAGGATGCATAAACTGCTGAACCACTGCCAGCGCTATTATTATCGAAAAGGCAGTCATCGACGTTAACGATGGGTTCACCGGTCGTGTAGATAGCGCCACCGAGACTCCCGCCGCTGTTATCTTTAAAGGTCACGGAATCCAGGGTCAGACTGCCATCAGCAATCTGGAGCGCACCACCGTTAAAAGCATAGTTGGCGTTTTGCAGCGTAAGATCTCTCAGTATCACGTTGGCATCGGAGCGTATATCCATAATGCGGCTAAGGTCCTGACCATCAATTGTACTCGGCGCACCGACGAACTCCATGTCGCTACTGATATCCAGGTCACCGACAGTTTCGCTCGAATCGATGCCATCAAGATCAATGAGGTAAACACCAGCGGGCAGCACGATGGTGTCTTTCGCCACGGTTTGATCGGCAGCGATCACCGCCTCGCGAAGCGAACAGTTGCTCTACATCGCAACCGTCGGGTACTGGATCGTCCATACGAGTAACATTAAAGGTTGCTGCTTGTGCTGAACTTGTCAGCACTATTGCAACAAGAAGACCGCTCAGAATTTTCTTCATACCAGTTCCATAATTTGGTGATGTTTCAAATACCTGAATATGCGCTTTTTAAGTATAGGATGTCCGGAGGCCCTTTTCAGTCTGGATAAAGAGCGAGCATTTAGGTGGGATAAATCACCTGGATCCAGGACCCGCCGCTGATTGCGAAGATCCTCGGGCATGTACGATCGCACGAGGCCGTGGCCGCGATTCAGGCACGGGTGCCGCCGGCGGATTCGCAGCAGGTACTGAAACTCCTCTAAATCCCATGGGTAGCAGCCCCAGGGTGGCGCTCGGCCCATCGTCGCTGCCTGGCCGTTGCGAGCCAGAAATCGACGCCCGATGAGCTGGCCCCGTCGTATCGGGGCAATAATTCAGGTCGTCACAAGGCAGATCAAGCCGCCTCACTCCGTTCCCGATACGTGCTCAAAGCTGGCAACATGTGCTTTATTCTTACTATCCGCGAATTGACAGAAAAACAAATTGCCAACCTTTAGGGGCTTTGTGTCGAACCTGTGATATCCCATATAGCGTGAAAGGGTTACCCGTGTTTTTGAAACGGATCCATGAAAATTGTGCCCCGGGGGCGTTGCTTGTCGCTATACACGCAAGTTCTGCAGTCGCGGAGCAACACAAAGCAGTAGGTCACTTGCTTGCCTGAAAGCCGGGCTCTACCGGCAATGGGATTGTAAGTCTAAAGGAAAGAGCCTATTACACAACTGGCTGTTCTCCGCGGGGACGGCGCGGTATGTTTCGCCCCGAACCTGGAAATTAGCCTGAAATAGAAAATTCACCGAGTGGAATCCAGTCCCCTGCACCCAACAAGCCGAAAATTGATAGTGACCTGGATGAAGAACTGGGTTGAAAGACTGTTCAATACCCGTGCGGTTCATGGAAAAGGGGCTTTATTCTACTTCGTATAGACGCCCGCCAGCTCTTCGAGCTCGCAAAGCGCTTCTTCGAGGCCATCGATCAGTCTTTGCACGCGCGGCAGGGAGCGCCTGCAGGCGATGATCCCGAAATCCAGTTGTTCGCCATAACTGACCAGCGTAATGTTGAGCGATTGGCCGTTCGTAATGATGCTGGCGGGGTACACGCCGTCAAGCCGCGCACCGTTCAGGTACATCTTTTCGCGTGCTCCCGGAACATTCGATATGACGAGATTGTAAGGCGGTAGGGCCGATTCGAGGCCAAAAAGCTTGGTGAGAAGAAGCGGTGAAGCCGTAATTTGTGTAAACAACGCCGCTTCGCTGGCCGAAAGCCCGGCAAGAACCTCTTTTCCCGCCTGGGTGGACTTCATGATGTCATCGAATCGTTTGCCGGGGTCGCTCTGATTGGTGGCCAGGTTGGCGACGATAAACCCAACCGCATTGGCTGAATCCAGATCTCCCGCCGTCCTGAGCGATACCGGCACCATCGCCTTGAGCGGTTTTGAGGGCAATGCTTCAGACATGATGAGGTAGCGCCGCAGGCCGCCGGCGCACATGGCCAGGACGGCGTCGTTCAGTGTGCCCCCGAGAGCCTTGCCAACCGCCCTGACGCGTTCATAGGGCCAGCTTTGGGCGACAAATCGCCGGGAGCCGGTTACCTTGCTGCTGATAATGCTCTTTGGAACTCCATGCCAGGGGACGTTGAGCCCGGTCTTTCCGCCGGCCCACACGTTCGCATACTGCAGCAGGGCTCCCGCGAGCTTTTTTCCGCTGCCGAACTGGCTGGAGAGACGGTCCGCCAAAGCTTTCATATCGGGTCCAGCGGTGGATGCAGATAAAGCCGGAGCCAGGTTTTTCTTCCTGTATTTGTCCCAGGCCTGCTTTGAAAGAGGTGAATGTTTGATCCGGCCGCGGCTGGTCTTCGACAGCATGGCATGGAATAAGTGCATGGACGCCGCACCGTCCAGCATGCAGTGATGTGTCTTTAGATAGGTGGCGAACTGGTTACCCTCAAGGCCTTCGATCAAGTGCATTTCCCACAAGGGCCGGTTGCGATCCAGCAAGGTGCCGTGTAACCGGGAAACCAGGGCGAATAGCTCCCGATATCTGCCGGGCTTTGGCAATGCAGAATGCCTGATGTGATATTCAATATCGAATTCACGGTCCTTTTCCCAGGAAAACGACAGGTTGGTCTTGCTGATCAAGTCGTTGGAAATGCGCTGCGTGAACAGGGGGCGGATATCGTCGGTCATTAAAAAAATATCCCGAAGGTCCGACAGGTACTGGCGCTTGTCGACCCCTTTAGGGTAGCTGTACAGGTGAACGCCGCCGGTGTGCATGGGGGTCTCGCGGTTTTCCGCGATCAGAAAACTACTGTCGATGAGGTTTAGTCGGTTCATTGTTTAGCTGTCTGCCCGGTTAGTTCTCATTGATCAGGCTAACCGGTTTTTTTCTATTCAAAAAGATAATTCTGCCGAATCCGTCATTCCAATCATCTTGTCGCCATAACAACGAATCAGCATTATTTATAATTAACCCCCGAATTTGCATGGCAAGGGCTCCTGTTCATGAAAAAAATTGGTGGTGATGGGTGGACTTGAACTCGGATGCGTAGAAAAGAACGTCTTACGAAGGTGCACACCTAAACCGCATCCGAAGCATGCCGTTAAAGAGAATGTACTGAGATGACAAAACGGTGTCAGCCCCCCGGCACCACAAATAGATAGGGCCCCGTAATTTGGGGCCCTATGAGCTTCCCGACACATAGGTTCCACTTTATTCCGGGCACATAGGTTACACAATTGAGGTATTTGGGGGAGGACTCCAAATGCCCTGGAAAGAGTGTAACGCTATGGATGAACGACTCAGATTTGTGGCCAGACTTCTCGATGGTGAGAAAATGGCTGTCATGTGTCGAGAGTTTGGTATCTCTCGCAAGACCGGCTATAAGATATTTAATCGCTATAAGGATTTCGGTATTCGCGGTCTGGAAGACCGGGCCAGAAGCCCTTATCGACACCCCAATAAAACACCATTCCAGGTTGAGAAGGCGATCCTGAGGATCAAACGGGAGCATCAGAGCTGGGGTGCCCCCAAGATCCGTGACAAACTGATCAAAGAGTTTCCCGTTATCAAACCGCCTGCAGCCAGTACGATCCACGCTATCCTGGATCGACATGGGTTGGTTAAGCGAAGGAAGCGCAGGCGGTATAAGGCACAAGGAACTGACCTGAGACATGCGCAAATACCTAATGGCCTGTGGTGTGCAGATTACAAAGGGGAGTTCATGCTGGGTAACAGAAAATACTGTTATCCACTGACGATCACTGATTACAGATCCCGCTACCTGTTTGCGTGTGAAGGCCTTGAGTCCGTCAAGGAAACAGGCGCATTCTCTGTATTTGAGCGGGTTTTCAAGGAGTACGGCCTGCCAGCTGCTATACGCACTGACAACGGTGTACCGTTCGCCTCACCACATGCCCTGTTTGGTCTGAGCAGACTGTCAGTATGGTGGCTGCGACTGGGCATCAGTATTGAACGCATTAAGCCAGGTCACCCTGAACAGAACGGCCGGCATGAACGTATGCACCTGACGCTGAAGAAGGAAGCAACCAAGCCGGCCAGCTTCAACTTCCTACAGCAACAGGGGCGCTTTGACGAGTTTACCGAGGTATACAATAACGACCGGCCACACCAGGGTCTGGGTGGCATGTACCCGGGTGAAGTGTACACACCTTCAGCCCGTGAGTACTTCCATCCGGAAACTCCGGAGTACCCCTTTCATGACCGCACCATCAAAGTCACACAGTGCGGAAGAATCTGTATCGGCCGGCGGAAAATCAACCTCAGTGCGGTCTTTGCTGGTCAGCACGTTGGCATAAGGGAGGAAGATGACAGCATATGGCTTGTCAGCTTCATGGATTATGATCTAGGATTCTTTGATCAGGACGAGCACAGGGTGGAGCCAATGGGAATTAACCCATTCGCTCCAAAACTGTAACCCATGTGTCCGGAATAAACTGTTACCTATGTCCCCGGAAAGGACCCTATTTATTTGGTGGTGATGGGTGGACTTGAACCACCGACCTCAGCATTATGAATGCCGCGCTCTAACCAGCTGAGCTACATCACCTTGAATCGGGGCGCAAATTCTCTATGTACGGCCTCTGAAAGTCAACCTTATCGATCAAAAACGATAGCCATAAGCGTCGAAGAAACGATCCTGGATTTCGTCGAAGGTCGGGATTGTGGTTCTGGGGGCCCTGTTGGGCGACCTTGATGGCGCCCATCACGGAGCCGATCCGGCAGCAGGTGACCAGGTCCAGGTCGTTCAGCAGGCCGTACAGCAGGCCGGAGCGGAAGGCGTCGCCGCAGCCGGTCGGGTCCTGCACGTCGTCGGGTTTCACCGCGCTGATTTCCTGTTCTCCGTCGCGTGTGCGCAGGATCGAGCCCTCGGCGCCGCGGGTTACGATCATGGCTTCGACCTGGTCGGCAATGGCATCTCCATCCAGTCCGGTCTTTTCCTTGAGCAACTGAAATTCGTAGTCGTTGACGACGATGTACTTCGCTTCTTTGATGAACTGTCTCAGTTCATCCCCGTTGAACAGGGTCATGCCCTGGCCCGGATCGAAGATGTGGGGGATGCCGGCCTCGACGAAATCGTGGCTGTGCTGGATCATCGCCTGCTTGCCGTCCGGAGCCACGATGCCCACGCGTATGCCTTCGGTGTCGGCAATCCGGTTCAGGTAGCTGTGCTGCATGGCGCCCGGGTGAAACGCGGTGATCTGGTTGTCGTCAATATCCGTGGTGATGAACGCCTGGGGCGTGAATTCACCTTCCATGTGGCGGACATAACGCTGTGAAATACCCAGTTGATCCAGGTGTCTTTTGATACGGGCCGAAGTCATCGCCAACCGTCGCCATGGGGTAGGGATCTTCACCCAGCAGTTTCAGGTTGTAGGAAATATTGCCGGCAACGCCACCGAACTCGCGGCGCATTTCCGGCACCAGGAAAGCCACATTCAGAATGTGTACCTTGTCTGGGAGAATATGTTCTTTGAACTGATCCGGAAACACCATGATGGTGTCATAGGCCAGCGAACCACAAATTAGTGCGGACATGCTCTTCTCACTGCTGATATACAATCGCGCGCATTCTACCGGATTTGGCTTCAGGCTGTGGGATTTGTTTCATTTCTGATCAGGTTTTGTGATATATCACAGATTCGTGCTCAGGGGCTGAAATGGCACAGCACCGGCAATCTGGTGAAAGCCCGAATCCCGCATAAATACTGGCTTTTAGAGGTTTTTCAGCTTGCGGGATCTGGAATCTACTGATACATTAGCTGACTCAACCGCGGTGCGGTTCAACGGATTATTTATCATCATGGTTTTCAAAAGTCTTCGTGGCTTGTTTTCCAACGATCTGTCGATCGACCTGGGCACGGCCAATACTCTTATTTATGTTCGCGGGCAGGGAATCGTGCTGAATGAACCCTCCGTGGTGGCGATTCGCATGGATCGCGGACCGGGTGGCCCACAGCACGTGGCCGCAGTAGGTTCAGCGGCGAAACAAATGCTGGGCAGAACGCCGGGCAACATCCGCACGGTACGTCCCCTGAAGGACGGCGTAATTGCGGATTTCAACATGACCGAGGCGCTGCTGCAGCATTTCATTCGCGAGGTCCATACCTCCCGTTTTCTGCGCCCCAGCCCCCGGGTGCTGGTCTGCGTGCCCTGCAGTTCAACCCAGGTTGAGCGCAAGGCCATCAAGGAGTCCGCCGAGGGCGCTGGTGCGCGCGAGGTGTTCCTGGTCGAAGAGCCGATGGCAGCAGCCATCGGCGCCGGTATTCCGGTGCACGAAGCGCGTGGTGCGATGGTGCTGGATATTGGCGGCGGCACCTCTGAAGTCGCTGTTATCTCGCTCAATGGACTGGTTTACTCAAATTCTGTCCGCGTCGGCGGTGACCAGTTTGACGACGCCATCGTCAACTATGTTCGACGGAACTACGGCACGCTGATCGGTGAAATGACCGCAGAGCGCATCAAGATAAAGATTGGCTGCGCCTGGCCGGACGAAGAACCTGAATCGATGGAAGTGTCGGGCAGAAACCTGGCTGAAGGTGTTCCGCGCAACATCACGATCACCAGTAACGAAGTTCTCGAGGCGCTGAACGAAAACCTGTCGAGTATTCTGGAAGCGGTCAAGACGGCGCTTGAGCAGACCCCGCCGGAGTTGTGTGCGGATGTTGCTGAAACCGGCATCGTGCTGACCGGTGGTGGCGCCCTGTTGCGCGGCATCGATCGCCTGATCGCCGAAGAAACCGGCTTGCCGGTATTTCCGGCCGACGATCCTCTGACCTGCGTAGCCCGCGGCGGTGGTAAGGCACTTGAAATGATGGATCAGAACAACGGCGATTTCTTCGCTAGCAATTAGGAGCTGGCTTGGTTACAGCTCGCCCAGGATCAGGTTCCAGGTTCTACGGGCCGGGAGGCACAAACAGCCCGGCTTATGCTCTATGGGCTGCTCGCCGTTGTACTGATGGCCATGGATCAGCGTGGGCATTATCGTTCCGAAGATTCGTGCCGCCGCCGGGTACCTGGCAGAGCCTGTTTATCACGTTGTCGAGTGGCCGGTCCGCACGGCTGGTAACCTGTTCACGCAGTTCAATTCGCGCCGATCACTACGGCACGAAAACGAGCGGCTCAAGGAGTTGCTACTCAGCCAGGGAGGCGCCTTACAAAGGCTCGATGCCCTGACGGCTGAGAACAAGCGGTTGCGATCACTGTTCGAAGGTGCGCATAGCCAGAAGTTCGAATACCGCTTCGCTGAATTGTTGCAGGTTGATCTAGATCCGTTTTCCCACAAGGTCCTGATCGATCGCGGTTCCCTCGACGGTGTAACCCGCGGGCAGGCTGTCATCGACGGCGTCGGAGTAATGGGCCAGGTAGAGGAGGTTCACCTGCATTACTCAACAGTACGCCTGATTTCCGACCCCAACCATGCGCTGCCCGTGCAGATCAACCGCACCGGCCTGCGGACGATCGCGTTTGGTTCCGGTGAAACCGGTAACCTGAGCCTGTCCAGTGTGCCGCGGCAGGCTGACGTACGCGACGGTGATTTGATCGTCACTTCGGGGCTGGGCGAACGCTTTCCCGGCGGTTACCCGGTGGCTCGCGTCACCGCCATCAACCGCGAAGAGGGCAAAACCTTCGCACTGATCGAGGCCAGTCCGCTGGCCGCGCTGGGCCGGGGCCGCGAAGTGTTGCTGATCAGAGTCCGAGCCGCGAGAGCGCCCGAATCTGAGCCGAAATGAACAGCCGCAACGACCGTTACACTGTCATCTTTATCACGCTGGTGGTTGCTATCGCCCTGACTCTGGTGCCGATGCCGCCATTACTGGACCTCATGCGCCCTTACTGGGTGGCGTTGGTGGTCATCTACTGGAGCCTGGAAACGCAGGACAGAGTCTCGCTGGGCATGGCTTTTACGCTGGGGCTGACGCTTGATCTTTTGAGTGCCAGCCTGCTGGGTCTGCACGCGCTGAGCCTGGTAATCATCGTTTACCTGGTGACCAGGTTCCGGGCACGCCTGCGCTTTTTCCCACCCTGGCAACAGGCGCTGTCGGTGCTGGCTTTGCTGGTCAATGACCGGATCATCCTGCTGTGGATCATCAGCCTGCGCGGTGAACCCCTGCCTTCGCTTGATTTCTGGCTTCCTCCGATTATCGGAACGTTGCTTTGGCCGTGGTTGTTCCTGTTGCTTGATCGCTACCGCGGTGTGATGCGCCACCGCTCCTTACGGTGAACCTTCGCCGACTGACAAAGCCGGCTGCCGGTCAACCGCTCAAGGACCAGGCACTGGAGGGGCGGCAGTTCAGTTCCCGGGCTTTCCTGGCCTTCCTGATCATGCTGTTCATCATTTTCCTGCTCGGCCTGCGATACGTTTATTTGCAGGTGGTGAGTTACGAGGAGTTCACGGCACGCTCGATCAACAACCAGGTGCGGATTGTGCCGGTGGCGCCCAACCGGGGGCTGATTTATGACCGCAGGGGCAGGCCGGTGGCGGAGAACCTGCCTGCCTACCGCCTCGAACTGATACCGGAAAAAGTCGATGACCTGGAGCAAACCCTGGTGGCGCTGGGCTTGATCGTCGAACTGCCGGAAGATGCGCTCGAAAAATTTCAGCTGAACCGGCGGCGTTACCGCGACTTTGAAAGCGTTCCCCTGAAATTCAACCTGACGGAACAGGAGGTCGCTCGTTTCGCTGTAGACCGCCACCTTTTCGAAGGCGTGGAGATTGTTCCCTACCTGGCCCGTTACTATCCGTATGGCGAATTGCTGACCCATGTGCTGGGTTACGTGGGCCGGCTTGATGTCGACGATCTGAACCGGGTGGATGAAGGCAATTACCGTGGCACCACGCATATCGGAAAGTCCGGCATCGAGCGTTACTACGAGGATCAGCTGCACGGCGCCAGCGGTATAGAAAAAATCGAGACCAATGCACAGGGCCGGATTCTTACCGTGCTTGAACGCGAAGACCCGGTGCATGGCGACGACCTGGTGCTGGCCCTGGATGTGCAGGTCCAGCAGGCAGCCTGGGATGCGCTGGGTGACCGGCCCGGGGCGGTAGTGGCGATCGACCCGAACGACGGTTCGGTGCTGGCGATGGTCAGCAAGCCTGCTTTTGACCCGAATCTGTTCGTGCATGGCATCAGCGGAAAGGACTACCGGGCCATCCTCAACGCGCCGGGCCGGCCACTGTTCAACCGGACGCTGCTGGGCGGCTATGAGCCGGGTTCGACGATCAAGCCTTTCATTGGGCTGGCGGGCCTGGAACTGGGCGTGGTAACACCGGAAGACCGCGTGTTTTCAGTCGGCCAGTACTACCTGCCCGGGGTTTCTCGTCCATTCAGGGACTGGAAAAAAGGCGGTCATGGCTGGGTCAACATGCTGGGCGCGCTGGAGCAGTCGGTTAATACCTATTTCTACCAGCTGGCCTATGATTTGGGTATCGACCGTATGCACGATTACCTCGATCAATTTGGTTTTGGCGAACCGACCGGCCTTGATCTGTTGGGTGAAAAATCGGGTGTGCTGCCGTCGCGCGGGTGGAAACGGGCTTATTTTGCAGAACCCTGGTACCCGGGTGAAACGATCATTGCCGGAATCGGGCAGGGCTTCAACGTGGTCACGCCGGTCCAGCTGGCCAATGCCACTGCAACGCTGGCAAACAACGGCACGCGATACAAGCCCCGTCTGCTTTATGCGACGAAGCATGCTGGTGACCGGCAGGCTGACAAGAGTCGTGCGCCGGTCGCCAGGCAGGTTCCGATTGTCTCCCAGGCAAACTGGGACCTGGTTCACGCAGGCATGCGGCAGGTGGTACATGGTGCAAAAGGAACAGCGCGCTCCATCAAACCGGATTCCGGGTTTGAAATCGCCGGCAAAAGCGGCACGGCGCAGGTTGCAGCCCAGGCGCTCGATGAAGATATGGATGAAACTACGGCGACCCACTTGCGTCACCATGCACTGTTCATTGCCTATGCACCTTTCGATAACCCCTCCATCGTCGTGGCGGCCGTGGTGGAGCACGGCGGCGGCGGATCCCGCGAGGCGGCGCCGGTAGCGCGGGCGGTGATTGACGCCTGGTTGTCGCAGGAAGGGGTGAAATGAGGCGGCTGGTGCCAAGCTGGGTGAAGTGGCCGCAACTGGACCTGCCCCTGTTGCTGGGACTGCTGTTGCTGATGGGTTTTGGGCTGCTGGTTTTGTACAGCGCATCCGGCGAACGAATGGACGTGGTGTACCGCCAGGCCACCCGGCTGGGCGTTGGCCTGGTTGCATTGCTGGTGTTAAGCCAGGTGCCGCCGCATATTTTTCGCATCTGGACACCCTGGCTGTATGCGCTGGGTATCCTGTTGCTGCTGGCCACCTGGCTGTTTGGCGTGGGCCGTGGCGCAGATCGGTGGCTGGACTGTCGGCCTGTTCCGCTTCCAGCCGTCCGAGATCATGAAGTTGGGGGTTCCGATGATGATGGCCTGGTACCTGCACCCCCGGCGCCTGCCCCCGGAACCTGTGTCGATCCTGGTTTCCTGCGTGATCCTGGTGGTTCCCGCGGTGCTGATCGCCCGTGCAACCCGACCTGGGCACCGCCCTGCTGGTGGCGGTCAGCGGAGGTTTCGCGCTGTTCCTGGCCGGTCTGCAGTGGCGCGTCATTGCCGGAATCGCTGTCCTGGGCACAGCAGCAGCCCCCGCACTGTGGCTGGTGATGCATGAATACCAGCGCGACCGGGTACGCACTTTCCTGAACCCGGAATCCGACCCCCTGGGCAGCGGATGGAATATCATCCAGTCCAAGATCGCCGTGGGTTCCGGCGGCCTGACCGGCAAGGGCTGGTTGAACGGCACACAGTCCCGGCTGGAGTTCATTCCGGAACGGCATACAGATTTTATCCTGGCGGTTTTGTCAGAAGAACTGGGCCTGCTCGGTGTTCTGCTGCTGTTTGCCACCTACCTGTTCATCGCCGGACGTGGGCTGTATATTGCCAGCCTGGCCCGCACCACGTATGCACGCTTGTTGGCCGGCAGCCTCAGCCTGACGTTTTTTGTTTATGTGCTGGTCAATGCGGGGATGGTCTCCGGTTTGCTGCCGGTGGTGGGTGTGCCACTCGCCTCTGATCAGTTACGGTGGCACTTCAATCGTGACACTTTTGGCCGGGTTCGGCATATTAATGTCCATTTATGGACACCGTAATTTCATACGATGAGGCAAATCTGATTACAATGCCGATTGCAGCGGAAAAAGGAACGCAAAATATAATGAAAAGGATTCTCATACTCGCGCTGGTTATTGATACTCAGCACATCCTGTCAGGCTCAGCAACATCCGGGTGCAGAGGAGTTTGCTGCCAGGGCAGCGTCGGAATATGATCTGGACCAGGACGAAGTGATGGTGTTGCTGGAGAACGCGCGCTTCAAGCAGTCCATCGTAGATGCGATGAGCCGACCTGCCGAAGCCAAGCCCTGGTACAAGTACCGCCCCATCTTCATCACGGACAAACGGATCAAAGGCGGCGTCAAATTCTGGCGTGAAAACGAGGAGCTGATCACGCAGGCTTCGGAAAAATACGGAGTCGATCCGCAGATCATCGTTTCCATCATCGGCGTTGAGACCTTTTATGGCGGATAATACCGGCAGCTACCGCGTGCTGGATGCGTTGACCACGCTTTCGTTTTATTATCCGGACACCGGCAATGACCGCTCTGACTTCTTTCTCCAACGAATTGATGAACTTCTTCGTGCTGGGCGGCGAAGAAGATCTGCCGCTGGACGAAGTCACCGGTTCCTATGCCGGCGCGATGGGCCTGGGCCAGTTCATGCCCAGCAGCTACCGCGAATATGCCGTGGACATGGACGAGGACGGCAGGCGTGACCTGTGGAGTTCCATGCCGGACATCATCGGCAGCGTGGCCAACTACCTGCACCGCCATGGCTGGGAGGTGGGACAGCCGGTGACTTACCCGGCAATCGTTGCCGAAGGATGCTGACATGGAACTGGTCACCAAACGCGATTTCAAAGTCAAAACGCCGGTGTCGGATCTGGCAGCAGGCTGGGTTTACCTCCGCAGAGCCTGTCAGTGGCGACACGCTGGCGGCGGTGGCCCGCCTCGAAGAAGAAGATGGTGACCACTACTTCATCACCTTCAAGAATTTCTACGTCATCACCCGCTACAACCGCAGCCCGCTTTATGCGATGGCGGTGTACGAACTCAGCGAAGCCATCCGGAACGGATTCGAAGCAGTGATACACTGTTGCGTAACACCGGTATCTTGCTGGCGTTGATGGTGCTGGCCGGTTGCTGCTGGTATCTGTGCGCGGGCAAGTCGCCAGATGCCGGTGAGCCGGCCGACGGCCCGTCCACGATCGACATCAAGGCCAGCGGACGTGGCGGACGCGGTGCCGCGGGCCGAACCGCTGGCGCGTTACGGCAATCACTCGCCTTACGAAGTGTTCGGCAAAAAATATACACGTGCTGGAAAGCAGCAAGGGTTACCACGAAAAGGGCGTTGCTTCCTGGTACGGCAGCAAGTTTCATGGCCGCAGGACATCCAGTGGCGAGCCCTACGACATGCACCTGGCCACAGCGGCACACAAATCGCTGCCATTGCCCACCTATGCCGAAGTCACCAACCTGGACAACGGCAAAAAGGTCATCGTCAAGATCAATGACCGCGGCCCATTCAAGGATGACCGGCTGATCGACATGTCATACGGCGCCGCGCTGCGACTGGGCATGACCGGCACCGGCACCGCGCGGGTCGATGTGCGCGTCATTGACGTTTCATGCCGGCGGATACGCTGCTGACCGGCGCTGCAACCAGGCTGCTGATCCGCGACGGAACCTGGCTGCAGGCCGGGGCCTATGGAAGCGTGAAGGAGCTGAAGAACTGGCCGGGCAATTGGAGCGGGCCGAGTCTGAACCCGGTCTCCATTCATGACAGTCGGCGACCTGTTTCGGGTCTGGCTTGGTCCCTATGGCAGCGCAGCCGAGGTAGAATCAGTTATCAGCAGGGCCATTGAACTTGGCTTCGAGCGCCCGCATAGAGTCAAGCGCTGAGATGAGCCTGCCTGCAGTCAACGGAACAATACGATCCGAATGATGAAAATACTTCAACGATTTAGTCTCGTTCTGGCCTTGATGGCCAGTTGTGCCTGCGACCACGCGCATCGGCACAGACCCCGGTCCTGAATCGCCAGCCAGCAACCGGCGCGACCGGTACCGGCGGCACCGCAGCTGGGCGCCAACAGTTACCTGCTGATCGACTTCAACAGTGACCGCATCCTGGTCGAGCAAAACGCAGACATGCAGGTTGAGCCGGCCAGCATCACCAAGTTGATGACGGCCTACGTGGTCTTCAGCGAGCTGGCCGAGGGCAACATCACGCTGGAAGAAACCGTGGCGATCAGTGAGAGAGCCTGGCGGACCGGCGGTTCCCGCATGTTTATCGAACCCGGATATGGAGGTCACGTGGAAGACCTGATCCGCGGCATGGTCATCCAGTCCGGCAATGACGCCAGTGTGGCGCTGGCGGAGCACGTTGCCGGCAGTGAAGAGGCATTTGCGGACCTGATGAATCACTATGCCGAACTGCTGGGCATGGACGGGTACGCATTTCATGAACTGCAACCGGCCTGCCGGACCCGGACCATTACACCACACGCGCGCGATATCGCCATACTCAGTGCCGCCACCATCCGTGATTTCCCGAGTACTATCCCTGGTACTCGGAGAAGGAATTCACCTTCAACAGCATCCGGCAGCATAACCGCAACACATTGTTGTGGCGCGATCCGGCCATTGATGGCCTCAAGACCGGGCACACCGAGGCAGCAGGTTACTGCCTGGCGGCTTCAGCCAAGCGCGACGGCATGCGTCTGATCAGCGCCGTGATGGGGTCCTCTTCTGAGTCCTCGCGCGCCAGTGAAAGCCAGACCCTGCTGAACTACGGGTTCCGCTTTTTTGAAACCGTGCAGCTGTACCAGGCAGGTCAGGAACTGGCCACGGCGCCGGGTCTGGAAAGGCCTGACCGAAGAAGTGGCGCTGGGTCTGGCAGAGGCCGCTTTTCGTGACCATTCCCAGGGGTCGCTATGATGACCTCGAGGCCCAGGTCGAAATGCGAGCCGCAAATGAGCGCGCCACTCGAAGCAGGAGCGGTGGTTGGAACAATCAAGGTGCAACTGGGGGATGAACTGGTTGCCAGCCGGGACCTGATCACCCTGGGTGCGGTTGAGGAAGCCGGCTTTTTTGGCAGAACCTGGGACAGCATGCGAATTGTGGATGGACGGATTGTTTGCTGAGACGATGAAGACGACAGTGATGAAGATGACGAAATAACCAGTCTGCTGGAGTTCCCCTGCCGGTTTCCCGATCAAGGCGATGGGCCGGAACAGTGATGATTTTGAGTCGGTCGTAACCGGCAATCGTTCTGTCGCCATGCCAGCTCTGGCCGGACGAGCCGGTTCGTCTGCTCCCAGCACGAAGCGGCAATTTTGTTTCTGTCACCGCGGTTATTGAAGCGGAATCCCAGGAACAACTGGATGCCATCTACCAGGACCTCACCGATTGCGAGCCAGGTCATGATGGCGCTCTGACCGACCATGTCTCCGTGGCTTGCAGACTCCAGATACGCACTGCGCTGCGGCGCCTTGGACTGGCGGATTATGAACCGGTCTGGCGCGACATGCAGGCTTTCACCGACTCGCGCGACGAAGATACCCCGGACGACCAGCTGTGGCTGGTTCAGCATCCCCCGGTGTTCACCCAGGGCCAGGCCGGCAAGGCCGAACACGTGCTGGCGCCCGGTGATATTCCGGTGATCCAGGTGGACCGCGGTGGGCAGGTCACCTATCACGGGCCCGGGCCAGATCGTGGCTTACCCACTGGTGGACATCCGCCGCAAAGGCATCGGTGTGCGGGATTTCGTGAATCGCATCGAGGAATCCATAATCGACGTGCTGGCCAGCTTACGGCGTGCAGGGCGAGCGGCTTGCCAGGCGCGCCGGGAATTTATGTGAATGGCGACAAAATCGCTTCGCTGGGTCTGCGGGTGCGGCGTGGACGTACCTTTCATGGCCTGGCGTTCAACATCGACATGGACCTGGAACCTTTTCAGAGGATCAACCCCTGTGGTTTTGCGGGCCTCAGGGTCACCCAACTTATCCGACCTTACACCGGTTGATTTTGCACGATGTCGAACAGCGCCTGGTTGACAGCACTGGTGCAGCAACTGGGTTATAGTGAGCTATTCGATGAACAGACTTTGAAGCCGGGAATATGAGCGTGAGCCAGATCGATAAATCAGCCGAGCGGCATACCCATCAAGATTGCGGGCTCGAAAGAGACTGGGTGCGGATAAGATGGCGCGCAATACGGCCAGGTTTGATCGCGGATGCGCCGCGTCTGCGCAAAGCCGCCCTGGATACGAGTTCGCCTGCCTTCCGGAAATGCCGTGGCGACACTGAAAGCCCGGCTCAGGCAGCGGGAACTGGTCACCGTGTGTGAAGAAGCCAGTTGCCCGAACATTCACGAGTGTTTTTCCAAGGGCACTGCCACCTTCATGATCCTGGGCGAAGTCTGCACCCGCCGCTGCTCTTTTTGTGATGTGGCGCATGGCCGGCCGTTGCCGCCGGATCTGAAGGAGCCGGAGCAACTCGCAAAAACCGTCAGGGACATGGAGCTTGAAATACATCGTCATTACTTCGGTGGACCGTGACGACCTGAGGGATGGTGGCGCCGGTCATTTCGCCGAGTGCATCGAACGGGTGCGCGACGCCAGCCCCGGTATCCGGATCGAAATTCTGGTCCCGGATTTTCGCGGCAAGGGTAAAATCGAGCGGGCGCTGGATATCCTCGTCCGCTTCGCCACCGGATGTGTTCAACCACAACCTTGAAACCGTGCAGCCGCTTGTACCGCAATGTGCGGCCCGGCGCGGACTACCAGTGGTCACTGGACCTGCTGGCCAAATTCAAGACCCGCAACCCGGACATTCCGACCAAGTCCGGCATCATGCTGGGCCTGGGCGAAACCCGTGAGCAGGTGGATGAAGCGCTGCGGGATCTGCGCACCCACGAGGTAGACATGATCACCATTGGCCAGTACCTGCAGCCCACCGCTCACCACCACCCGGTGATGCGGTACTGGACGCCTGAAGAATTTGAAAGCCTGGCGGATTACGGCTACAACCTGGGATTCAGCCATATGGCTTCCGGCCCGTTGGTCCGTTCGTCCTATCACGCGGACCTCAGTGCAGAGGAGTCCGGCATCGTTCCCCTCGATGATCCGGACTGAACTGATCGTCGCGGAAATCGGGCCTTTCGTCGCGTATTTGACACATTTTTTGAACCTCTGCGTTGTAAATTTTGTCTGAAACAGGCATAAATACGGGTCAGCCTGTTTGCAATTGTGCGAAAACGGCTGTTTTGCGCGCAGTTTCTGGAGAGTTGGTTACGTGAGAAGAAGTTCCTTTAATTACAATTTTATTGCTGACAGTTACCGTGGCTTTTGCCTCGGTGGATACAGATAGCGCACTGAAAATAGAGCCGCAGCTGGACCACCGTTATGCGAGCAATATCGCGACCCGCTTCCTGACCAATTATCACTACAAGCGCACCCGTCTGGATGATGAAATCTCCAGCGAGATTTTTGACAATTACTTCAAGTTGCTCGACCCGAACCGGATTTATTTCCTGGGCGGCGACATTGAAATATTCGAACGCTACCGGAACAGCCTTGATGATGCACTCCGGCACTCGGATCTGCTGCCGGCTTACGAAATGTTCAATGTCTATATTGACGCGTGTGCAACAGCGTGTGAATCTATGCACGCGACCGCGTTCAGAAGCCGTTCGATTTCACCATCGACGAGCAGTACCAGTACGACCGCGAAGACGAGCCCTGGGCTACAAGCACCGCTGAACTGGATGAGCTGTGGCGCCGGCGCGTTAAAAACGATTACCTGCGCCTGTTGCTGACGGATAAAGAGCCTGAAGCGATTGTAGAGACGCTGACGGAGCGCTACGACAACCTGGACCGGCGGATCAACGAATTGAACACCGAAGACGTGTTCCAGTTCTTCATGAATGCATTTGCCCAGTCGATCGAACCACATACGGCCTACCTGTCGCCGCGCAACTCTGAAAATTTTGAAATTTCGATGAGGCTGTCGCTGGAAGGCATCGGCGCACTGCTGGGCCGGGAAAACGAGTACACGACAATTTCAAGCGTCGTCCCCGGCGGGCCCGCCGATCAGGACGGCCGCCTGAAGGCCGGCGACCGCATCACCGCAGTCGGCCAGGGTAATGACGGCAAAATGGTAGACGTCATCGGTTGGCGTATCGACGACGTGGTCGACCTGATCCGCGGACCGAAAGACACCGTGGTGCGGCTCGATGTGCTGCCTGAAGACGTCAGTGTCAGTTGCTCCACCTGACCTCATTGAGATCGTACGCAACGAGGTGAAGCTCGAAGAGCAGGCGGCCAAGAGTGAAGTCATCGAAATACCGGTTGAAGGTTCCGAAGGCGCAGTCGTCAAAATCGGCGTGATCGATCTGCCGGTGTTTTACATGGACTTTGCCGGCCGTGCCGAAAACAAACCGGACTATCGTTCCAGCACCCGGGACGTGCGCCGCCTGATCGGCGAACTGGAAGAGCAGGGCGTGGCCGGAATCATCGTGGACCTGCAGGAACAACGGCGGTGGTTCGCTGCTGGAAGCAACGACGCTGACCGGCTTGTTTATCGACACCGGCCCGGTGGTGCAGGTGCGCAATTCCAGCGGCCGGATCTCGCTAGAAGAAGACGTCGATCCGGGCATGGCCTGGGAAGGTCCACTGGCAGTACTGGTGAATCGCTACAGTGCATCCGCCTCTGAAATTTTTGCGGCCGCGATCCAGGACTACGGTCGTGGCGTGGTGATCGGCGAGCCGACTTTTGGCAAGGGAACCGTCCAGAGTCTGCTGGACCTCGATGACTATGCGCCTGCCGACAAGGACAGCATGGGGCAGCTGAAAATCACCATGGCCCAGTTCTTCCGTGTCAACGGCGGCTCAACCCAGAATCTCGGCGTGGAGCCGGATATTCGTTTCCCCTCGTTCGGTGATCCGCAGAAGTATGGTGAGCGTTCGACTGGACAACGCCTTGCCGTGGACACGTATCGACCCCGCGCGTTACCAGGCCAGTGGTGACCTCAGCCAGCTGGTCGCGGTGGCGGACAGCCGCTACCAGGGATCGCATCCTGGACGATGAAGAGTTCGGCTGGTTGATGAGTGATATCGACTCGTACAATGAGCATGCCAACGAAACCAGCATTTCCCTGCTGGAATCCAAAGGCCGGGAGATGATCAAGGAAGACGAGGAAAAGAAGGCGGAACGCAAAGCCAAGAGGGGCGGTGATGGCAGCTTGTTACTGGACGAGGGCAGTGAGCTTGCAGCACAGAACCCTGAACTCGGTGATTTCAGCGAAGACGACGACGTCCACCGACGAAGAAGACGGGGAAGAGGAAGACGAGGGTCCCGACCTGTTCCTGCGCGAGGCAGCCCGCATCGTCGCGGATCTTGGTGGAATTGGGAGCGGATCTGGATATGCTGACAACAACAATTCGCGCTACTGGACCAGAAAACTGACAAAGCCTCTCAAATTCACTAGAGCGTTTACGTTCGGTAAGCTTGCCATCCGATAAATAAATAAAGCCGGCATCCCGAGGGATGCCGGCTTTGTTTTATAAAGCGTGTCTGCCTAGTCTTTCTTAAGCAGGTCGCGGATTTCTGACAGCAATACTTCCTCGGTAGAAGGTTTGGGGGGTGCGGCAGGCGCTTCCTCTTCCTTCTTTTTCATGTTGTTCATAGCCTTGATGACCATGAAGATAGCAAAGGCAATGATAATGAAGTCGACGACGGTCTGGATGAACGAGCCGTAATTCAGCGTAACCGCAGCCACGTCACCACTGGCTGCCTGGAGTGTCACGGCCAGGTCTGAAAAATCAACGCCTCCCATGGCCATGCCGATGGGCGGCATCAATACGTCAGACACGAAGGAAGATACAATTTTTCCGAAAGCACCGCCAATAACAATACCGACGGCCATATCAACGACATTGCCGCGCATCGCGAAATCACGAAATTCAGTCATCATACTCATAGGTCTCTCCTCGATTGTGCAAAATCTGCTCCACCATCATATAGAAAGTCATCAACTGATAAAATCTACTCTGCATGCCTAGTCACAAGATGTTACAAATCGCACTTCCGGTTCCCTTACCGAACCTGTTTGATTACCTGGCACCGGAGGGCTCCCGCGACCCTGGAGGGTACGCGGGTCCTGGTACCCTTTCGGCCGCCGGAAAATGGTCGGCGTCGTGGTGGGGCATGCCGACGTAGTGACATTCCCCCGGATCGGTTGCTGCAGGTTTCGGAGGTGCTCGACGGGGGCGAGCCGCTGCTGGACGAAAAGCTGGTTGAACTGCTCCGCTGGTGCTGGAAATACTACAAGCATGCACCGGGAGACGTCATCGCCAGTGCACTACCGCCTGCGCTGAGAAAAGCGAAGGGCAGGCTACCGGCTCCACCCTTGCGTTATCGGCTGTCCGCGGCCGGACGGGAACGCCTTGCATTGCCGGCCGGCCGCGCGCCGGTGCAATACCGCATGCTGGAGGCAATGACTGAGCATCCTTTGTGTGCCGCAGAACTCGCCGGGATCGGCAGCCAGTGGCGTAAGACATTGGCCGCGCTGACCAAAGAGGACTGGGTTTGTTCAGAACCGGTTCCGCCCGCCCGCCCGCAGATTGAGCCGGGCCCGGAACTGATCCCTGATCAGGCCGCAGCAGTCAAGTTGATTTCGGCGCAGTTGAAGGGGTTTTCCTGCCACCTGCTTGATGGTGTGACCGGCAGCGGCAAAACGGAAGTTTACATGCGCCTGCTCGAACAGGTGCTTGGCGCGGGCCAACAGGCGCTGGTGCTGGTGCCCGAGATCGGTCTCACGCCGCAGTTGCTGCGCCGTTTTCGCAACCGTCTTGGTCTGGACCCGGTAGTGATTCATTCCGGCAAGGCCGCAGGTGAGCGCCTGGAGGCCTGGGCTGCTGCACGGTCGGGCAGGGCGCCACTGGTGGTCGGGACCCGCTCTGCGCTGTTTACGCCGATGCCGCGCCTGGGGATGATCATCCTGGACGAAGAGCATGATGCTTCGTTCAAGCAGCAGGACGGTTTCCGTTACTCCGCACGCGATATCGCGGTCAAGCGCGCGGCGGAACTGGATATCCCGGTCGTGTTGGGCAGCGCAACCCCTTCGCTCGAGTCGCTGAGTAATGCAGCCGATGGCAAGTACCACTGGCACCGGCTGCGCGAGCGCGCCACCCGCGCAGAACTTCCCGCCTGGCGTGTGCTGGATTTACGGCAGCAGACTACGTTCCATGGCCTGTCGGTGATCGCACTGGAGGCAATCGAGGAGACCCTGGGCAGGGGCGAGCAGGCCATGGTATTTCTCAACCGCAGGGGCTATGCGCCGGTGCTGATGTGCCAGCAGTGCGGCTGGAGCGGCAGTTGCGAACGTTGTGATGCCCACCTGACCTGGCACCGCAGCCAGGGGCGCTTGTGCTGCCACCATTGCGGCAGTCAGCGGCCGGCGCCGGCACTGTGTCCGGAATGCCGCGCAGATGCGCTGACCGGAGCCGGAGAGGGCACGCAGCAACTCGAAGAATCGCTGGCGCGGCGTTTTCCGGAGATTCCGGTGCTGCGCTTTGACCGTGACCGTATCAGTCGCAAGGGTGTGATGGACGAACAACTCGAGCACGTGCTCAAGGGGGAGCCCTGCCTGCTGGTCGGCACGCAGATGCTGGCCAAGGGGCACCATTTCCCGGGCGTCACACTGGTTGTCATCGTCAACATTGACCAGGCGCTGTATAGTGCTGATTTTCGCGCGCTGGAGCGGATGGGGCAGATGATCCAGCAGGTCGCGGGCCGCGCCGGGCGGATGGAGAAAGCCGGCACGGTGATCCTGCAGACCCTGCATCCGGACCATGCGGCGCTGGAGTTGTTGTTGACTCGCGGTTACGAAGCTTATGCCCGTTGGTTGCTGGAAGAGCGTCAACTGGCCGGGTTGCCGCCGGCAGGATACCAGGCCTTGCTGCGGGCCGAGGCGCACGAGCGCGCCGTGGCGGAAAATTTTCTGGAGGAGGCAGTCCGCATATTTCCCGCAGGCGAAGCGCGTGTCTTCGGCCCGATGCCGGCCATCATGGAACGCGTCAGTGGACGTTCACGCATGTACCTGGTGGTGCAGGGTAAGCACCGCAGTGGCCTGCACCAGCAGGTCGATCGGTGGCTGCCGGACATCCGCAAGCTGCCATCGGCACGAAAGGTCCGCTGGGCGATTGACATTGATCCGCAGGATCTTTGATTAATCTCTTTGCTGTGACCATTGACACTGACGTTTTTACCTCTATTTAGTAGACAGTACAAAAATCATGGAAGCAGGACCCGTTTATGGACCCCGTTGAAAACACGACAACAGCAAAATCCGAACAGGAGCAGGGCGCTCACGAAGCCTTTCAGGTCACTCAGCAAGGCAGCCAACGAACTGATCATTGGTCAGCAGCGGTTGATGGAGCGTTTGCTGATCGCCCTGCTCGAGTAACGGTCACCTGCTGGTCGAAGGTGCTCCCGGCCTGGCCAAGACAACTGCCATCAAGGTCATCGCGGAACGCATCGAAGGTGATTTCCACCGCATCCAGTTCACGCCCGACCTGCTGCCGGCCGACCTGACCGGCACGGAAATCTACCGTCCGCAGGAAGGCACGTTTCGAATTTCAGCAAGGCCCGATTTTTCACAACCTGATCCTGGCGGATGAGGTCAACCGTGCACCGGCCAAGGTCCAGTCGGCCCTGCTGGAAGCCATGGGTGAGCACCAGGTGACGGTCGGGCAGGGTGACCTACCGGCTGCCCAAGCTGTTCCTGGTGATGGCGACCCAGAACCCGATTGAGCAGGAAGGCACCTACCCGCTGCCCGAAGCGCAGCTGGATCGTTTCCTGATGCATGTTTCGATTGGTTACCCGGATGCAGCATCGGAACAGAAAATCCTGAACCTGGCGCGCCAGCAGGCCCGTGATGAACTGGGCGAAGTGCCGGCCGCACCGGTGCTGGTGACCCAGGAACAGGTGTTCACGGCCCAGAAAGGCGTGCTGGGTATGTACATGGCGCCGGCGCTGGAAGAGTATATCGTTCAACTGGTGCTGGCTTCGCGTGAACCCGGCAGCTGGGATGAAGAACTCTCACGGCTGGTCAGCTATGGCGCCAGCCCGAGAGCGACCATTGCCCTCGATCGCTGTGCCCGCGCCCGGGCCTGGCTGGACCAGCGCGACTACGTTTCACCGGATGACATCCATGCGATGATTCACGACGTCATGCGGCACCGGGTGTTGCTTTCCTACGAGGCCGAGGCCGACGGCGTCACCGTGGATCAACTGGTCGACCGCTTGCTGGACCTGGTTCCGGTACCTTAGGTTGTCCAGCGTGAATTCCGGTCAGGATCGTCCTCAGCAAGGGGATGGTATCCACCTCACAGCTGCCGAGCTGATTGCTTTGCGCCCCCGCTGCCAGGCGCTTACGCCTGCCGATGCGCCAGGCTGCGGCGTCGGCCCTGGCAGGTGCCTACCGTTCGCGTTTTCGCGGGCGTGGTGTGGATTTCCTCGAGTCGAGAAATTACCAGCCCGGCGATGACATCCGGAACATGGACTGGCGCGTTACGGCGCGCACCGGCAGGGCACATACCAAGGTATTCCAGGAAGAACGCGAACGGCCGGTGCTGGTCGTGCTGGATGCGAGCCCAAGTCTGTATTTTGGCACCCGGCAACGGCTCAAGTCGGTCGCGGCGGGCCAGATGGCTGCAGCGATCGCCTGGGCCGCGATCCGCCGTGGGGACCGCATTGGGGGCTTTCTGTTCGCCCCCGGCAGGCACCGGGAGTTGCGCCCGGCCGGTGGGCGCCGCGGCGCCATGCGCATGATCCAGGGCCTGGTGGACTGGCTGGTGCCCGGTCAGCCGGAATCTGTTGAATCGGAGCCCATGTCGGCAGCTTTGGAACGGGTCCGGCACACGGTTCGCCCCGGCAGCCTGGTGGTCATTATCAGTGATTTTTTCAGCATGGACGAAGACTGCAACCGTCACCTTTCGCGCCTGCGTCAGCACAACGATGTCATTGGTTGCCAGGTGCTGGATGCTGCCGAGTACCGTCTGCCCGAAGGGCGCTACCCGATCAGTGACGGCGAGCAGGCCACACTGCTGGACATGGGCCAGCGGGAATCGCGCAACCGCTACGAAGCGATGGTATCGAGTCACCTGGAAGAGCCGCGCCGGATGTTCCGCAAACACCAGTGCGGCTGGCTGGTTCTGAATACAGATGATGACCCGGTAGACGTGCTTGGCCGTGAGCTCCGTGTTCTCGTCGGGCGCCCCGTATGAGTAACGGCCATGAATGCTGACGGCTCACAATTACTTGACCAGTTGCAGGACATCCATACGGCTGGCCAGCCGGGCTGGTGGCCGCCTGCGCCGGGCTGGTGGGTGTTGACGATATTGTTATTATTGATGCTCTCTTATGCCGTTCGAAAGTTCCTCGGCTGGAGGGCCGTGCAACGCCGCCGCAAGAGCTGGGTACAGGCGCTGGAAGCATTACAGCCGGGAGTATGACCCAGTGCTGCAGCCGCATGAGTACCTTGCGGGTATCAATCGCCTGTTCCGCGCCGTTGCGGTCAGGGCTTTTCCCGGGACGGCTTGCGCCCGCCTGCAGGGCCGGGAGTGGGTTGGTTTCGTCGCTTCATTGCTGCCTGAGCAGCACGACTTCGATGGCCTTGCTGCTTTGGCCAGTGGTCCTTACCAGGAGCTTCCCGGCTTCGATGCACAATTGCTTGAAGCATCCGCCAGAACCTGGGTGAGTCTTTATGGTTGAGTCGATGCCGGTACAAGGCCTGACCCTTGCCTGGCCCTGGCTGCTGTTGTTGTTGCCGCTTCCGTGGCTGGTTCGACGCTGGCTGAAAGCAGCGCCGCGTGCCGGCCTGCAGGCGCTCAAAGTGCCGTGGTTCGCGATGATGACGGAATCCGAAGCTACCTGGATGAGGAAACCGGTCCTGGTTGTCCTCGCCAGCCTGGTCTGGATATTGCTCGTGCTGGCTGCGGCCAAACCGCAATGGGTCGGCGAAATAGAGACGCTGCCGGTAACCGGCCGGGATTTGCTGCTGGCCGTGGACATCTCAGGCAGCATGGATACCCAGGACATGGTGCTGGATCGTAAAGCCGTAAACCGCCTCGCTGTTGTGAAAAAGGTGGCCGGAGAATTCATCCAGCGACGGCGTGGCGACCGGGTCGGGCTGGTGCTGTTCGGCAGTCGTGCCTATTTGCAGACACCGCTTACCTTCGATACCGAAACGACGGCCATCCTGCTGGAAGAATCTGAAATCGGTCTGGCCGGGCGTGAAACTGCCATCGGCGATGCGATCGGCCTGGCGGTCAAGCGTCTGCGTGATGACGCGGCCAGTGAACGGGTCCTCATTCTGCTGACCGACGGGGCGAACACATCCGGCGAAGTTCAGCCGATGCAGGCCACCGAGTTTGCCGCCCGCGAAGGGATGACCATTTATACCGTCGGCGTTGGCGCCGATGAGATGATGGTCCAGGATTTCTTCGGTTCGCGGATGGTTAATCCGTCGGCGGACCTCGACGAAGATACGCTCAAGGCCATTGCCGAGCGCACCGGTGGCGCATATTTTCGCGCCCGTGACGCGCGAAGCGCTGGCAGAAATCTACGAGCAACTGGACGAACTGGAGCCGGTGGAGAGCGACCAGGAAGCCATCCGGCCGGTTGACGAACTGTTTTTCTGGCCGCTGTCAGCGTCCTTCCTGCTGGTATTGATGGCGCTGCTGCTGGCCATGTTGCCGGGCATGCGCAGGGGAGCGGTTCCGGCATGAGCGAGTTTGACGCGTTGCACTTCATTCGCCCCTTGTGGTTGCTGCTACTGCCGCTGGTACTGGTGCTGCCATGGGCCTGGAAGCGCACGCGCCGTCCGGCAGGTGACTGGTCCAGGGTCTGCGATCCGCACCTGTTGCGCTGGCTGAGCGTGGAACAGGATTCGGGCCAGGTCCGCCGGGGTGGTTCCTGGCTGGCTGCGCTGGCGCTGTTGATCGTGATTCTCGCACTGGCTGGCCCCAGTTGGCAGAAACTACCCGATACGTCATTCTCGGCGCGTGATGCCCGGGTCGTTGTGATGGACCTGTCACAGTCCATGCTGGCCGAGGACCTGCGACCCGACCGCCTGACCCGTGCCCGTTTCCGGCTGGCTGACCTGCTGGCTTCGACCAAGGAAGGCCAGGTCGGCCTGGTTTCCTATGCCGGCGACGCATATATCGTCTCGCCGTTAACCAGTGACATGAACACGATCGCCAACCTGCTGCCCGCGTTGCGGCCCGATATCATCCCGGTAGCGGGCAGCCGCGCTGATCTCGCGCTGGATCTGGCTGCCGACCTGCTCAAGCGTTCCGGTCTGAGCCAGGGCGAAATTCTACTGGTAACCGACTCCGCCACCTCGCGCGATGCGGCAAAAGCCCGTGAACTCAATGACCTGGGGATTATCATTTCTGTGCTGGCAGCCGGCACGCCTGACGGTGCACCGATTCCCAGTGGTGGTGGCTTTGTAAATGACCGCTCCGGCAACGTGGTCATCGCGAGGATGGACCCGGCCAGGCTGCGCTCGGTGGCGCAGGCCGGTGGCGGCAAATACACCGAGTTAAGCGCGACAGCCGATGTAACCGGCTTGTGGCTGGACCAGGATGGCAGTGAATTTGCCCGGCGGGACGATGCACTGGGTGAGCGCTGGAAAGACGCGGGACCCTGGCTGGTGCTGCTATTGCTGCCGCTGGCGTTGGCCGGTTTCCGTCGCGGCCTGTTTTTTGTCCTGCCACTGCTGCTGTTCAACGGCTTGCTGCTCTCCCCTGAGGCTCATGCCGGCTGGTGGGAGGACGTTTGGCAGAGAAAAGACCAGCAGGCCTGGAAGGCGCTGGCAAGTGATGACGCGGAATCAGCTGCAGCCCTGGCGCAGGATCCGGAACTGTCTGGCGAAGCCTGGTTTCGCAGCGGTGAATATGCAAACGCGACCGAATCCTGGCGGCGGGCAGACTCGGCCGACTCCCTGTACAACCGGGGCAATGCGCTCGCGCACCTGGGTGAACTCGATGCGGCTATCGAGGCTTACGACCAGGCGCTGGCGCTGGAGCCCGGTATGCCGGATGCGGTGTACAACCGCGACATAGTCGAGCAGATGAAGGAACAGCAAGAGCAACAGCAACAGCAACAGGAACAGCAGCAACAGGACGGTGAGCAGGGGGAATCGGAAGACAGCGAATCCTCGTCTGACCAGCAGGAGAGCCAGCAATCCGAGGATAGCGAGAGCCAGCAGGAACAGGAAGGCGAACAGGGCGAAGAGCAGGAAGGCGAACAGGAACAGGAAGGCGAGCAGGGCGAGCCGGGCGACGAAGAAAGCGAGCAGGAGATGGAGCTCGCCGAAGCCTGGTCAGAGGAAGACGCGCAAGCCATGGAACAGTGGTTGCGCCGCATTCCGGACGACCCCGGTGGATTGCTGCGGCGGAAATTCAGAAATCAGCACCAGCGCCGGGGCGCGCCGGAGGACGAAAGAGAATCGTGGTAAAGCTATGTTGAAACACTTCGGAATCATTACTCATTGGATGGGGCTGGCAATCCTGATTGCCCTCGCGCTGCCGCTGCAGGCAGAAGTCAGGGCAGAACTCGACCGGGCACGGATAGTCGAGGGTGAGACCGTCACGTTGACCTTCCTGAGCGACGATCCGGGCCAAAGCCTGGATGCCGATCTCAGTGCGCTGGAAAAGGACTTCGAAGTCCTCGACCGCCGTTCTGAAACCCAGCTTTCGATCGTCAATGGACGCCAGACGGCCGTGGTAAGAATGCTGTTGACCCTGGAGCCACGTGCCGCAGGCGAATTCACCATACCGCCGCTGACTGTTGGTGGAGAAAACACACCTGCGATCAGCCTGACGGTCGACCCGGCACCGGAGCTGGAGCCCGGAACCCAACCCCCGGTGTTTATCGAGGTGGAAGTTGCGCCGTCCGACGGGCCCTATTACGTGCATGCGCAGCTGGGCCTGACTGTGCGTGTGTTCTATCAGCAAAACCTCACCGAGGCGGCTATCAGTCCGCCTGAACCGTCACCTGCTGCGGTTCGCCTGATGCAGGAGACCCCTTACCAGGCAGAGCGCGGTGGTGAGCGCTACCGGGTACTGGAGCGCAATTACGCGGTTTTTCCGGAGCGCTCGGGCGAACTCAGCATACCCCCGATGAAGTTGAGCGGCCGATTGGTGGAGCGTCGCACCAGCAGTGTCTGGCAACCCGCCGTACGGGGCCGGCGCGTACAGGTCGAGAGCGAAGCTTTGCTGCTTGATATTAAACCCAAGCCTGCCGGTTTTTCCGGGGTGGACTGGCAACCGGCACGGGAATACCGCTTGACCCAGCAAGTCTCATCCGGCGATACCCTTCGTGTTGGAGAGCCGGTTACCCGCACCGTGATCATTGATGCGGTCGGCCTGGAAGAAAATATGATTGTCGAGCCCGCCTGGCCCGACCTGCCGGATACCAGGATTTATCCCGACCAACCCCAGGGAATTACCCGGGATGATGGCCAATGGGTGCTCGGCCACAAGGAATTCCGCTACGCAGTGGTTCCTGAAAAAGAAGGCGATCTGATCCTTCCTGAGTTGAAAGTCGAGTGGTGGGATACCCGCAACAACCGCGCGCAGACTGCCGTGCTGGCCAAGCACACGGTTCGTGTGCAGCCGTCTGCATTGGTTCCGCCGCCGGCCCAGACCGTCGTTTCGGCCGCCGCAAGCGCGGCACCCGAAATCGGCTCCGGGCCGGGCGAGCCCGCCCACTGGCGCTGGCTGGCCTTGCTGTTTGCTGCCTTGTGGCTGCTGACGTTGTTTGCTGCGCTGGCTTTACGGAACCGCCGCACGCCCGGTGTCGGAGCGGACCAAACGGATGCGCTGATCCCCGGGCAGGAAAGCGCCTTGCTGACAGGTTTGCAGAAGGCCTGCAGCGCAGGCGAAATCCGACCGGCCCGGCGTGCATTACAGCGCTGGCTGCGTGAGTATGGTCCGGTCCGGGGCAACGGCAGCCTGCTGGAATTTGCCGCGGCAACCGGCTATCCGGAAATCCGCGACAGCATCTATATCCTGGATGGAAGTGGCTTTCGCCCGGATTCCGCAGCTGTCCCAAAACAGAACTGGGACGGACGGGCATTCTGGAAAATCTTTGAAGACTGGCGGCACAGCTACCTGGCTGAAGCCCGCCAGCACAAACCACTGGTTACCGACCTTTACGCGGCGGAGAATCGGTCTTCCCGCTGACGGGTTTACTGGTTTTTCATCACCAGGCTGTCTATACCGGAGCTGGAGAGTTTGCTGCGCATATCTTCTGCCCGGCGTGCACCGCTGACTGGACCGACGCGGACGCGGTGCCAGGTAGCATCGTTCACCGTCACCGTCTGTATGCCGGCCGTGATGCCCTGTAGCGCCAGCCGTGCCTTCATCTGTTCAGCATCCGCGTTTTGCCGGAAGGAGCCCACCTGGAGAATGTAGCTGCTGTTATCCGCCGGGCGTTCGGGTGTGGTTTGCGGTTGGCTTTTTTCACTGAGTTCCTGTTCCGGCACAACCACTTCCATCTCGGGAAGCACGGTGAAAAAGTCGTAGGGTGATTTCTTCGGCTCGCCGGTCACCGGCGCGACTTCATCGGAGTCCGCGGGGGCACTTTGGGTCGCTTCTCCCGAACCCGACGAGTCGACCTCGGGCTGGGGAATGTAGCCTTTTGACCAAAGGTAATAGGCCAGGCCCAGGCCCAGCAGGATGCCACCCAACAGCCACATCCATGAAGGTGTCCCACGGCTTTTGTTACCGGCTTTCCTGCGTCTGGCCGCGGCCACTTACATTTCCTCCGGCGCAGATACGCCGAGCAAACCGAGACCTTTGCTCAGCACCAGCCCGGTTGCCAGGATCAGGTTCAGCCTGGCGTTGCGGAGGTTTTCTTCTCCTACCAGGTACTGATGCGCGTTGTAATAGGAGTGCAAATCGGTGGCCAGCGAATGAAGGTAATGGGCCAGCATATGCGGTGTCCGCAGGCGGGCGGCAGCTTCGATGATCTCCGGGAAGCGGCTGATGGTTCGCATCAGTTGTACTTCGTGATCCTCCGTCAGTAGATCCAGAGCGACCGTGCCAATGGCTTCGTTATGCCGCTGATCCATCTGCTCGAGGTTGCGGAACACGCTGCAGATTCGCGCATGGGCGTATTGGATGTAGAAAACGGGATTCTCATTGGTACGTGATTTAGCCAGGTCCAGATCGAAGTCGAGGTGCTGGTCATGAGAACGCATGACATAGAAAAACCGGGCGGCGTCGGTGCTGACCTCCTCGCGCAGTTCGCGCAAAGTGATGAAGTTACCGGAACGGGTCGACATCTGTACTTTCTCGCCAAATCGAAACAGGACGGCGAACTGTACCAGCAGGATCTCCAGGCGGTCAGGGTTTTCGCCCAGCCCGCTGGCGGCGGCCCGTAGCCTGGCCACGTAGCCATGGTGATCGGCGCCGAAAACATAGATCGCGCGCTGGAAACCGCGCTCCAGTTTATTCAGGAAGTATGCGATGTCAGAGGCGAAATAGGTGCGTACGGCCATTCTCACGCACGACCACACGGTCTTTTTCGTCTCCCAGTTCTGTTGCCTTGAACCAGGTAGCGCCATCTTTCTTGTACAGGTAACCATTTTCGCCCAGGCGGTCAATCGCATGTTGCACAGATTCGCTTTCTTCCAGATCGCGCTCAGAGAACCACTTATCGAAGTGGACGCCGAAATCAGCCAGGTCATCCTTGATGTCATCCAGGATATTGTTGAGTGCTGTGTTGAAAAACACCAGATAGCCGTCCTCGCCCAGGAGTTCCCTGGCCCGGTTTATCAGTGCATCCAGGTAGGCCTCCCCTTCACCCCCTTCTTCAGGTGACGGGGGCATGCCTTCTTCGACGTCGAGGCGGCTGAAACGCCACTTGTCACCGTGATCGACGCGCACGATCCGGGCGATATCGTATATGTAGTCGCCGCGGTAACCGTTCTCAGGGAAGCCGATGCTCTCGCCGCACAACTCGAGGTAACGCAGCCATACGCAAACTGCCAGGATATCCATCTGCCGGCCATTGTCATTTACGTAGTATTCACGCTGCACTTCGTAGCCTGCGGCGACCAGGATGCTGGCCAGGCTGGCCCCGTAGGCAGCGCCCCTGCCATGGCCGACATGCAATGGCCCGGTGGGGTTGGCGGAGACGTATTCCAGCGTAACGCGGTTACGCCCTGCACGCAGCAGCTGGCCATACTCTTCCCGCTGTCTCAGAACATCTTTGATCACGCCGGTCAGAGCGCAGCTTTGCAGGAAAAAATTGATGAAACCGGGCCCGGCGATCTCCATGTGGTCAACCTGGCGGGAGCGGGGAATGCGGTCGATGATGCGCTGGGCCAGTTCGCGCGGTGGCATGCCCGCGGGTTTGGACAGTACCATGGCGAGGTTGGATGCAAACTCGCCGTGCTCTGGAGAACGCGTGCGTTCAAGCTGAATATCAAACTCAGCGCCGGCCGGCAGTACGCCCTCTCGCTGCAAATGCAGCAAGGACTGGGCCAACAACTCTTCTAAATGTTCTTTCACGGGGTGGGTCTCTTCCCTGTCGGGGCCTGAGCTGGCCTTTGAAGTCGGCTTATTGTAAACCCTCGAGGGAATGAGCAGAAGGGTTGATATGCCTGTGGATAACTATGTGGGTAAGAGTCATTGTCGGAAACTGGAACCACGTAAGGCTAATCCGAACCATTTTGGCCAAAAAACTACGGTTTCAATAAAAAGTTTATATATTAATAGGATAGAGCGTTTTATTAGGAATATAAATGACAGATCATCGTTAAGTTTATGATTCTTGATTGCCGGTCTATTCTGTGCATAACAAAATGTAACGGTGGTAACATTCCAGCGTTATGAATTCAGCAAACGAAAAGAATATTTACCGTTTCATGAATGAACGCCCGCAGCTGGGCGCCCGTGTTTTCATTGACGGTAAGGCGTCGGTCACCGGGTCGGTTGTGCTGGGTGATGACGTATCGGTATGGCCCATGACCGTGATTCGGGGCGATGTAAATTCGATCCGTATTGGGGCTCGCAGCAATATCCAGGATGGCTGCGTGCTGCACGTCACCCACGAAGGCCCCTGGCAACCCGATGGTTTGCCCCTGGTCATCGGTGACGATGTAACCGTGGGGCATGGCGCAATTCTCCACGCCTGCACGATCGGCGACCGTTGCCTGGTCGGTATGGGTGCCATTGTCATGGACGGTGCTGTGCTTGAACCTGACTCCATGGTTGCGGGCGGGGCCGTTGTCACCCCCGGGTAAAGTCGTGCCCTCGGGAACCCTGTGGCGCGGCAATCCGGCCCGTCAGGCGCGTGATCTGACCGATACGGAAATCAAAAACCAGGCGTACAGTGCGCATCACTATGTTCGACTGAAAGATTTATACCTGGCGGAGCAGGGTTAGTTGGCTGGCCTGATGGCGCTCGGCTTGTTCGCCGCGATCGGCCTGGCGCTGATGGCGGGTTTTCCCGTCGCTTTCACGCTGGCCGGCGTCGCCCTGATGTTTGCCGGCCTGGGCATCATGACCGGGACTTTCGATCCGGTGTTCCTCGAGGCCTTTCCGAACCGTATCTACGGCATCATGACCAACGAGACGCTGATCGCGGTGCCGGTTTTCGTGTTCATGGGTGTCATGCTGGAACGTTCGAAGCTCGCAGACCAACTGCTGCAGTCGCTCGCACAATTGATGCGCGGAACACCGGGCGGGCTGGGCATCGCCGTGGTGCTCGTCGGCGCGATGATGGCCGCCAGCACTGGTATCGTCGGCGCCACCGTGGTGACGATGGGGCTGATTTCCCTGCCCACGATGCTGAACAAGGGTTACAGCCCGGAAGTTGCAACCGGAACCATTTGTGCTTCCGGCACGCTGGGCCAGATCATTCCACCCTCCATCGTTCTGGTCATGCTGGCGGATGTGTTATCCAATGCCTACCAGCAGGCACAGTTGCGGATGGGAGATTTCAGCCCGGACACCATTTCGGTCGGTGAGTTATTTGCCGGTGCACTGGTGCCCGGCCTGATCCTGGTGATGGCCTATCTGCTGTATATCGTCATTCTCGCCCGGCTAAGTCCGGGCCTGATGCCACCGGATGATACGGATGAAGAGGACCGGGTCAGTATCGGCCGGTTGCTGTTGTTGATATCCGGTCCATTGTTGCTGATCGTGGCCGTCCTTGGCTCAATTCTCGGCGGCATCGCCACGCCGACCGAAGCCGCTGCCGTTGGCGCGGTGGGCGCCATGGTGCTGGCCGGAATCAGCGGCCATTTTTCAGTGGAGACGATCAAGGACGTGGTCTACCGAACCACGCGGATCACGGCGATGGTCTTCATGATTCTGATTGGGGCCTCGTTGTTCAGCCTGGTATTCCGCGGTTTTGGCGGCGACGATATGATCGCCGACTTCCTGACATCCTTACCGGGGGCGTGATAACCGCCATGTTGCTGGTCATGCTGGTGATGTTCCTGCTCGGCTTTGTGCTGGATTTTATCGAGATCACTTTCGTGGTGGTGCCCATTGTCGGGCCGGTGCTGATGGCCATGGGGCTGGACCCACTGTGGCTGGGGTAATGATCGCCCTGAACCTGCAAACCTCTTTCCTGACGCCTCCGTTTGGCTTCTCGCTGTTCTACCTGCGCGGTGTCTGCCCCGACTCGATTCCGACTTCCGCTATTTATCGCGGTGTCATTCCGTTTATCGGCATCCAGTTGCTGGTGCTGGGCCTGCTGGCAATCTGGCCGCAACTGGTTACCTGGCTGCCGGGTGTGGTTTATTCGGGGTGAGCGCCGTCACTCGAAATTGACAAAAAGTGTGAGCCGGAGATAGAGGTCCTTCTTTGGCCGGACACCCTCATCGTTGCGGGCATAGTGCGTGAGAATCACGTTGGGAGTGATCGAGAAATGCGGGGTGGCCTGGAACTCGACCCCACCGACCCACATGGTTGCTTTGGCCGAGGGGTCATACGGAAGATAGGAGATGTCATTACCCCTGGGGCTTGGCGCCAACAGGTGATCAACCCGGCCCACCAGTTGGGTTTTTCCGCTGAGCTTTTTGCGTGCAAAGGCTGAAACGAGTTTCAGTGGCGGATCTTCCTGCCGGTCCTGGTTTGAATACTGTGCGCCCCAGGCGAGTGTCTCTGTCTCATATCCGGCGAAAACCTGGTAGGTGGAGCGGTTGGCGGGCGAGTTGCCCCATTGCTGATCGAGGTACAAGTCAATGGCCCAGCCTGGCGCTGGCCTCCAGGTCAGGGCCCCCATCAGCCTCGTTGAATCATCGGAATCGTTACCGAATTCCACGGGCGCGCTGACCATGGAGCGGTAACTGAAGCTGCCCGAAGCATTCAGGGGTCCCTTCAGGGAAATACCGGTATCGCGGCTTGCAACGCCCTGCAGATCCATCGGCGTGCGCACCAGGTACCTGAACCCCCAGATTTGTTCAATCAGGTCAAAAGTAGGGGTGGGCGAAAGGCCGACAATCAGTTTCTGGCGGCTGATGTTCCAGCCGGTATAAAGGTCCTTGAAACGGACCATGTACGTGTAGGTTTCAAACTTACCGGACTGATTCAGCTCGATTCGGGCCCGGCCGAACCAGTTGTCTGTGAAATCCGCATCCAGCGTGAGATAGCCGCGCCGGATGACCAGGCCGGCCGCGCCGTCGCCCTCCGGCAAATGATTGCTGGGTACACTGTAAAAATCACCAAACAGCAGGCCGCCGAGGGTGAAGGCGGGCAGCTCAGGGTCCGCATTTACTGCAGCCGGAAAAAATAGCAGGGAGGCAATCAGCAACCCTGTTCCCTTCATAGACAATAGGGCTCGTTTAGCGGTGATTCACAAAATACTGCGACCCGATTTCGGTCCAGGGGCGCACTTGCTCCATGTACTGGGTTGAGCGATGCCCAGACCCTTCCCGACAACTCATCCGAAGCGGCCTGTTCCTCGATTACCTCCATCGAGGCCCTTTTGAATTCGGCCAGCACTTCGTCCGGGAAAGCACGTAGTTCAACCCCGTGTTCCTGGATCAGGGTTTGCAGGGCCTGTCCGTTCCTGGCCTCAAAATCTGCCAGCATATCCAGGTTAGCCGCTTTGATGGCAGTTACCACGATAGCTTGTAAATCGGCAGGCAGTGCCGCAAAAGCTTCCGCGTTGATGGTGGCCTCCAACGACGTGCCGGGCTCATGCCAGCCGGGGTAGTAATAGTATTTCGCGGCACGGAACAAGCCAAAGGCGAGGTCATTCATCGGACCGACCCATTCTGTTGCATCGATGGTCCCGTTTTGCAGCGCGGTGAACAGTTCGGCGCCGGGAATGTTGACCGGCGTACCGCCGAGACGTTTCAGGGCTTCACCCCCAAAACCGGGGATGCGCATTTTCAGACCCTGGATGTCTTCAACGCTTTTGATTTCCTTGTTGAACCAGCCGCCCATTTGCGTGCCCGAACTGCCTGCCGGGTAAGGGATGACCCCGGATGGCGCATAGGCTTCGTGGTACAGTTCTATGCCGCCGCCGTAGTAAAACCAGCCCATCAGTTCACTTGCGGTCATGCTGAAAGGCACGCCGGAGAAAAACATCGACGCGGGAATCTTGCCTTTCCAGTAGTAAGCGCCGCCATGCCCCATCTCTGCAGTTCCTCTCTGCACGGCGTCGAACACTTCAAAAGGCGGTACCAGTTCATTGCCGCCGTAGACTTTCACGGTCAGCCGGCCGCCGCTCATTTCACCAATGGTTTTAGCCAGGTAGTTGGCGCCGGTTCCAAGCCCGGGAAAGTCCCGTGGCCAGGTCGTCACCATTTTCCACTCTATGGTTTCAGTCGGGGAGCCTGCCGTCTCTCCGGAACAGTCAGCGGCGCCATTCTGCTTTCCACAGGCGGTCAGCAGACCTGCCGTTCCGGCGATTCCGGCAATACCTGCGGTCTTGACGAATTTTCTTCTGTCCATGGTTGCTCTGCTCCAAGGTTGATGAAATCGAACAGCTCGCGGTCAGCAAGCTGTGAGGGTGAAACGTGGGCGATGGCCCTGAAGATATTCTCAATGCGTCCGGGGTGTTGTTTTTTCCATTGTGTCAGCATTTCCTTGATCGCCTGGCGCTGCAGCTTCGGCTGCGAACCACACAGGTTGCAGGGAATAATCGGGAACCGGCGGGTTTCCGCATAACGGGCTATGTCCTGCTCGCTGCAGTAGGCCAGTGGTCGGATCACCACGTGCCGGCCATCGTCCGACAATAGCTTGGGTGGCATGGCCTTCAGCCGCCCGCCGTTGAATAGGTTCAGGAATAACGTCTCGATAATGTCATCACGATGGTGGCCAAGAGCTATCCGGGTGATGCCGTTTTCTGCTGCAAACCGGTACAGTGCACCGCGCCGCAGCCTGGAACACAGGCCACAGGTTGTCTTTCCTTCCGGAATCACGCGCTTGACGACACTGTAGGTGTCCTGCTCTATCACATGGAAAGGAATGCCAATTTCCTGCGCGTAGCGGGGCAGCACGTGTTCCGGAAAGCCCGGTTGTTTCTGGTCCAGATTGACCGCCAGCAATTCGAAGTCGACCGGCGCCCGCTTTTGCAGGTCCATCAGGATGTCGAGCAGGGTGAAAGAATCTTTTCCTCCCGACAGGCAAACCATCACGCGGTCGCCATCGCCGATCATGTTGAAATCCGTGATGGCCTTTCCGGTGTGATGGAATAGCCGTTTGACCAGCTTATTGGTTGAAAGAGCTTGTTTTTGAGCAATCATCCGCGCATTTTACGTCAATTCTGTACTATCCTTGTATTGTGAGTAATGTCAGTAATCATCCGGGTGACACCGCCAGCCTGGTGGCCGAACTCAGGGAAGAGCATCGCGACCTGGACGAGGCCATCATGCGATTATCTGAAGACCCCAGTGTGGATCAACTGCGGCTGCGGCGTATGAAGAAGCGTAAGTTGAAACTCAAGGACTGGATCACCTATCTCGAGTCGCAGCTTATTCCTGATCTGGACGCGTAAGCACCTGGGGCGCCACGCGCAGTATTCCGTGGCGGATTTCCCTGCTCAGTATAAACTTGGCGTCATTACTGAGTTGCTGGATCATCTCGTTGAATTCCAGTTTTTCTTCTGCATTGGTCGTCAATGTGCCGGTATCGCGCAGCAGCGCGATAAATTGTCTGAATAGATGCCGGTCGGAAAATTCAGGCGCTGCGAATTCGTTAAGTTGTGAGATGCGCTGGGCCGTGAGGAAGCAGAGGCGTTCCAGTTCACTGCGGGTGAGCGTGCCGGATCCGTTTTTGGCCAGGATTGCCACGGTGATGTAGTAACGTTCGAAAGTCTGTAGCAAGCTGTGTCCCATCACCCGCAACTGCTGCTCCTTTCGGCTTCCGCCCTTGGGACGCTTCAGAATCTCATCGTCTTCACCTTTCTTCAACAGGCCCTGTTTCTGCAGCCAGTCAATATGATCGTCCAGCATCTGGATGAAGTCCTCTTTGTTCCAGGGCAGAAACAGCTCGGCCTTGAGGAAAGGGAAAAGCGCCAGTGCGATGTGTTGTAGCTGATCCCGCTGGATGTTGCTCCGGTTGAGAAAGCAACTGGCGATCAGTGAGGGCACGACCAGCAAGTGGGAAACGTTGTTGCGGAAGTAGGTCAGCAGAACCGATTGAGCCGGCACCACGGCAACGATATCGCCCAGTGGATGTTCGCGGGTTTCGATCACACCCAGCTCAATGCCGTAGTCGATAATTTCCTGCGCAGATTTTTCCGTGAAGGTCAGCCGGCTTGAGTAGCGGCAATGGCTCAGCAGATCCAGGTACAGCTCCAGTTGAATCAGCAAATCTTCAGTGCCCATGGCCAGTTTGCGCGTGGTCAGCAGAATCACTGCGAGCAGGTTCGTCGCGTTGACGTGGGCCGCGTCATTGATGCCGGTCATGATTTCCTGGCCAAGCTGGTCGACCAGGGCCCCGAGCCACGGTGGACGTTGCTCAGCCCCTGCAACCTCGTTGCGCCACTCCGCATGGTGCTGGTCGAGCAAGTCATCAAGGAAGACCGGCTTCGCAAAACTTACGTGAACTTTGCCGTACTTTTGCCGCAGAACGCCGAAGACTTTGAACAGGTCACCCAATGATTCGGATTTCTTTTTCTTGCCGGATAACTCCGCGGTGTAACTGGCCCCTTCCACCAGTCGCTCATAGCCGACGTAAATGGGTTGAAACATGACCGGCCGGACCGGTGTGCGCAGATAACTGCGAACGGTCATCGACAGCATGCCTCCCTTGGGTTGCAACAGGCGACCGGTGCGGCTGCGCGTACCCTCGATGAAATACTCAATCGACGTGCCATTGGACAGGATACGGGCCAGGTACTCATGAAAAACAGCCGAGTAGAGTTTTTGGGAACGGAAACTGCGGCGCAGGAAAAAGGCGCCGCCCTTGCGGACCAGGCGTCCCACTATCGGCAGGTTCAGGTTGACGCCGGCCGCAATGTGCGGCGGCACCAGGCCATTGTGGTAAATGAAATAGGAGACCAGCAGATAGTCGATGTGGCTGCGGTGACAGGGAACGTAGATGATCTCGTAGTTGGGCGCCAGTTCCTGGAACTTGCGGAAGTGCTGCAGTTCCACTCCGTCATAGATTTTGTTCCAGAACCAGGTCAGAGCGAATGATGCGACCCGGACAAACGCGTAAGAATAATTTGCAGCGATTTCATAGGCGAATTTGCGTGCCTGTCTCAAGGCTTTATGTGCGCCGACTTTCTCCTTGCGGGCCTGCTCATCAATAGCCGCCCTGACCGTCGGGCTGCGCAGAACTGCATCCACCACGGTCCGCCGGTGGGACAGGTCGGGTCCGATCGCAGCGCTGCGAACGCGACGGAAATGCACGCGCAAAATCCTGGAAACCTTCCGCAGGCTGCGCTCAGCCCCCAGGCCCTCGTCCGCCAGTTCACGCAGGGAAAGCGAATTACTGAACTGCACCATGGTGTGACGGCCGTTGACCAGGGAATTGAGGAAACGCCATATGCGGCCGCCCAGATCCCAGGACTCGGTAAAAAATATTTTGGCCAGCCCGGTTTCTTTGTCAGGGGCACGGCCTATCAGCACAGTCACGGGAACCAGTTGAATATCTTCGGGCTGTCCTTCACAGACTTGCTTAACCAGGCCCTTCAGAGTTGCCGAATGGCTACGCACTTCGGTGCGCCTGATGATCAGGCCCTTTTTACGGCGCAGTGCCAGGTAGGAACGCGGTTCGGTGCCCGCCCCGGTCTGCATAGGCCACAGGGGGCGCGGCAGATTGTTGTCCTCACAGGCACGGTCGAGGATCAACAGTGACGACAAAGCATAGGAGTCGATGATGTAACAGATCGGCTTGTCCCGGTCGATCTGCAAATCTTCGAAAGGCTGTGGCAGAGCCTTCGCCTTTACCCAAAGGCACAGGATCGACCTCAGGAACAGAAACCACCGCAGTTTCAGCCGTGCGAAGAATCCGATATTTGGACCGTCGGTACTCATCAGGGGGTGTACAGCCACTCGCTAGTTTTCACAGGAATGACCATTCTAAATGAAACGGGCAAAAAAAATCCGGGCTGGTAGTGTACCCGCCCGGAAATCCGGCAGAGCCGGAGAGGATCGTAGTAATCTAATGGTTAGAATTCTCTGTGCAATTTGCCCTACTGTTTTCATTCGTTATTATGTAGTTACGGGCGTATCGTAATCCAGAATATAAGCTATTGCAAGCCTTTCTTCAGGGCGAATAAAAGAGGTGTTGCTAGGGCAGGGCCGAGAGCAATTTGTTGTTGGATGGCTTCAGCGGCTGCACGCGGGTCTGCCGCATCCCTGATCGGGCGGCCTACCACCAGGTAGTCGGCGCCGGTTTCGATAGCTCGGCCGGGGGTCGCTACACGCTGCTGGTCGTCTTCGACCGGTACTTCGTCGTTAAAAATGGGGCGGATACCGGGGCATACGGTGATTAGCGCATGGTCTACCGACTCGCGCAGAGCGGGGACTTCCAGCCCGGATGAGACCACCCCGTCACAGCCCAGCTCAAGGGCGCGGCGGGCGCGCGACAGCACGAGGGTGCGCGCGTCACACTGAAATCCGAGATCATTAAGGTCACCCTGATCCAGGCTGGTCAACGCTGTGACGGCCAGGATCTGCATATCGCCCTTGGCTTCAGCGGCAGCCTTGAGCATGCTGTCGTTGCCATGGACTGTGCAGAATTGCACTTCGTGCCGTGCCAGTTGCCGCACGGCTGCTGCAACCGTGGCGGGAATATCGAACAGCTTGAGATCGGCAAAGATCTTTTTCCCGCGCTCCTGCAGATCGGCAGCAAGTTCGAAGTAATGCCCGGACAAAAAGAACTCCAGACCCAGCTTGTAGAACACGACCGAATCATCCAGCTTATCGACCAGTTGCCGCGCACGCTCAAGGTCGGGTACGTCGAGGGCAAAAATGAGTCGTTCACGCGCGGGGATATCGGTCTTGATAGGTGACTTGGTCGGCTGATTCATGATGTTCTCCTGGTTGCGGGAGCGTCGTTCTCAAGGATGAAGTCCTGGATAGTTTCAGCGATTCGTTGCGGGTCGTCCATATGAAAATGATGGTGCCCTTCCAGCCGCTCGTGCCGGGCATGTGCCATCGCAAGGCGCCGGGTTTCCAGTTTTTCCCGGGAAGACCAGGGGGAGTCTTCGATCGCGGTAAACGTGAGTGTCGGCGACTCGATATGGCTGACCAGGTCCAGGGCCTGCTCATCGGTCATCACCAGCGAAGAAACCCAGTTCAGCGCAGGGTCACTGCGCCACTCATAGTGTCCCCCGACCTCATGGGCGGCGCGACTCGCAGATCAGACGTGCGGCCTCTTCGGACAAATCGGAAACGGCGCGGCGGGCTTTCACCATGTCGTCGATTGATTTGAACTGCCTGATCCGGCTGGTGCCGCGCCGGTTTTTGACCAGGCTGCGCCGCAGCCGACCGGTCGTATCGTCCGCGGTCACGGATATGGGCCCGATTGAATCCAGCAGTACGATACTACGGACGCGTTCCGGCGCGCCTGCGCTGTAGACGGAAGAAATGGCCGCACCAAGTGAATGGCCGACCAGGTGGCAGTCTGTCCAACCCAGCTCATCCAGCGCGGCGTCCACGTTGAACAGGTAATCGATGAAGTGATAGCGGGTGGTGGAGTGACGGTGCTCCGAGTATCCATGGCCCGGCAGGTCCAGCGCCACCCGGTCGAGCCGGTCCAGCATCGGCGCCAGCGGAATAAATGAGGCTGCGTTGTCCAGCCAGCCGTGCAGGAACAGCACGCGCGGAGCGTCTTCAAGCCGCCAGGCCAGCCCTGCCAGGCGCCCCTGCCGGGTATCAAGTTGAATGTCGATGGGTGTGCTCAATGGCCGGCTACCCTATCGGGCTTGCAGGTTCGCGTAGGCCAGCACCAGCCACTTGGCCCCCGCGTCCAGAAAGTTGACGTGAACCCGCGTGTGCTCGCCGGAGCCCTCAAAGGCGATCACGGTACCTTCTCCGAACTTGTTGTGGACAACCGCCTGGCCCAGCTGGAACGGCCAGCTTTGACCCGACGATGCGAAGGCCGCGGACGGACGGGCCGATACCCACGGTTGGCGGCTGGAAGTTCGCGGGCGGATTTCTTCGAGGAATTCGGCCGGCATTTCGTCGATGAAACGGGATGGCCGGCAATAATTTTCTGAACCGTGCATGCGCCGGATTTCGGCGTAGCACAAGCAGAGCTGTTCGCGCGCCCGCGTCATCCCCACATAGCAAAGCCGGCGCTCTTCCTCCAGTCGTCCGGCTGCATCATCCACCGAACGCTGATGCGGGAACAGTCCATCCTCCATCCCCACCATGAACACCAGCGGGAACTCCAGGCCCTTGGCCGAATGGAGGGTCATCAACTGCACACAGTCATCCCAGCGCTCACCCTGGGTTTCACCGGCCTCCAGTGCCGCATGGCTGAGGAACGACTGGAGCTCGGTCAGGCCGGCGTCAGCATCCTCCTGCGGCAGGATGAACGCATCGGCGGCGTTGACCAGTTCCCGGATGTTCTCGAAGCGGGTTTCCATGCGCTCGTGCGGCTCTTTCTCATAGTGAGACGACAGCTTGCTTTCATCGATCACACCCTGCATCTGGTTGCCCAGGGTCCAGTCCTTCATCCGCTCCCGCATGCCGTCGATCAGCTGGATAAAAGCGGAAACGGCGCTGCCCGCACGGGTGGCGAACTTACCTTGAGAAATGCATTCGCCGGCAGCCTGCCACAGGGTAAGGCCGCTTTCGCGGGCCTGCAGGCGGATCATCGAGACGGTTTTCTCGCCGATGGCCCGGGTAGGCTTGTTGATCACACGCTCCAGCGCCGCATCGTCATTCGGGTTGTGAACCAGGCGCAGGTAGGCCAGTGCATCCTTGACTTCGGTGCGCTCGAAAAAGCGTTGTCCGCCGTAGACCCGGTAAGGGATGTTGGCGCGCAACAAGTATTCTTCAAACAGTCGGGACTGGGCCGTGGTGCGGTACAGGATCGCGCTGTGGTCTGCGCGGCGTCCACTGTCCAGCCATTGCTGGACCTGGTCCACGACAAAGCGCGCTTCGTCCTGTTCATTGAAGGCGGTATACAGCTGTATCAGCTTACCGTGCTCACCTGCGGTCCATAGTTTCTTGCCCATGCGTGACTGGTTGTGGGCGATGAGTCCATTGGCCGCTTCAAGGATATTGCCGGTGGAGCGGTAATTCTGTTCCAGGCGAACGGTCATCACATCCGGAAAATCCTTGACGAAATGCTGCACGTTTTCTACTTTCGCACCCCGCCAGCCGTAAATCGACTGGTCATCGTCACCGACTACGAAGGCCCGCCCGGTGGTGCCCGCCAGCATGCGAATCCATGCGTACTGGATGGCGTTGGTGTCCTGGAACTCGTCAATCAACAGGTGCCTCAGGCGCTGGCGGTAGTGGTCCAGCAGGCCGGGGTCTTCCAGCCAGAGTTCGTGGGCGCGCAATAACAACTCGGCAAAATCCACCAACCCGCCACGGCTGCAATAATCCTGGTAGAGCTTATAAATATGCACCCAGGTTGACGTGACCGGGTGGTCGAGGGTTTCGATGTGCTGGGGCCGTTCGCCTTCGTCCTTACGTGCATTGATGAACCACTGGGCCTGGCGTGCCGGCCAGTGCGACTCATCCATACCTTCGTCGCGGATGATGCGGCGCAGTAACCGCTGCTGGTCTTCGGAATCCAGAATCTGAAACTGTTCGGGAAGGCCTGCTTCTTTCCAGTGCATGCGCAGCAGGCGATGGGCAATACCGTGAAAGGTGCCGATCCAAAGCGGGCGTGTGGACACGTTAAGCAGCTTGCCGGTACGCTCGCGCATCTCACCGGCCGCCTTGTTGGTGAAGGTGACTGCCATGATCCCCAGCGGCGATACGTGATCAACCTGTATCAGCCAGGCCAGCCGGTGCACCAGCACCCGCGTCTTGCCGCTGCCTGCCCCGGCCAGTACCAGCACGTGGCCGTCGGGCGCGGTGACGGCTTCCCGCTGGGCTTCATTGAGTTCGTCCAGCAGGTGGGAGACATCCATCTAAGTAGTCTCGTTTCCCTCGGCAACTGCTCCCTGCGTTGCTCTACCTCCTGCATCCCTGCAGTCGTGCTCCCTTGCAATGGCCCGGTAGCCGATGTCGGTTCGGGTGAAGGCGCCTTCCCAGTGGACTTTTTGCACGGCGCGGTAGGCTTCGGCTTGTGCTTCGGTTACGTTTTCGCCAAGTGCGCAGACGCAAAGCACGCGTCCGCCGGAGGTCACGATATCGTTAGCTTCAACCGCGGTTCCGGCATGGAAGACTTTAACCTGTGGCGGGAAATCATGGTCCAGTCCGCTGATGACCATGCCTTTTTGATAATCACCCGGATAGCCGCCGGCAGCCATGACCACGCCGAGGCAGGCGCGGCTGTCCCACAGGGCTGTGTGGCTGTCGAGTTGGCCGGTTACGGCAGCCAGGCACAGCTCAGGCAGGGAGGATTGCAAGCGCATCAGGATCGGTTGGGTTTCCGGGTCACCGAAACGGACGTTGTATTCCAGCACTTTGATGGCGCCGTCCGGAGCGATCATCAGGCCGGCGTACAGGAACCCGGTGAAGGGTGCGCCGTCAGCGGCCATGCCGTCGATGGTCGGCCGGATCACTTCGTCCATCACACGCTGGTGCATGGCGGCGTCGACGACCGGGGCAGGAGAGTAGGCACCCATGCCGCCGGTGTTTGGGCCGGTGTCGCCGTCGTCCCTGGCCTTGTGGTCCTGCGAGGTTGCCAGTGGCAGGATATTTTTGCCATCTGCCATGACGATGAAGCTCGCTTCCTCGCCACCCAGAAATTCTTCGACGACTATCCGGTGTCCGGCGTCCCCGAAGGCGTTACCTGCCAGCATATCCAGTACAGCGGCTTCGGCCTGAATAGTTGTATTGGCGATGATCACGCCTTTGCCGGCAGCCAGGCCATCGGCCTTTACGACAATAGGTGCACCGTGTTCGCGGATGAACTCAATCGCCGGGGTGACTTCTGTGAAGTTACCGTAAGCTGCCGTCGGGATACCGTGGCGGGACATGAAGTCCTTGGCAAAGGACTTGGAGCCTTCCAGCTGGGCCGCAGAGGCGCTGGGCCCGAAACAGGCCAGGCCGGCTGAACCGAAGCGATCGACAATGCCGTTGACCAGCGGGTCTTCCGGGCCGACGATGGTCAGTTCAACACCACGTTCGCGGGCAAATTCGAGCAGTCCATCCAGATCGCTGACCGGGATAGGCACGTTCTCTACTCCGGGTTCGCCTGCCGTTCCGGCATTACCGGGTGCCACAAAGACTTTCTCAATGCCCGCAGAGCGCGCCGCCTGCCAGGCCAGTGCATGTTCGCGTCCACCACTTCCTACTACCAGGACTTTCATATCAGTGCCTGAAATGCCGTATTCCGGTAAATACCATGGCCATGCCGTGCTCGTCGGCTGCCGCGATGACCTCCTCATCCCGCATCGAACCACCGGGTTGAATGACGGCAGAAATTCCGGCCTCTCCGGCTGTATCGATGCCATCTCTGAACGGGAAGAACGCATCTGAAGCCATCACTGAGCCTTTGATGGGCAGCCCGGCGTCTTCCGCTTTCCATCGCCCGATCCGGGCTGAATCGACCCGGCTCATCTGGCCGGCGCCGATTCCCACCGTGCGTCCGTCAGAGACGTAGACTATGGCGTTTGATTTGACCATGCGAGCTACTTTCCAGGCGAACATCAGGTCACGCCATTGCTGCTCGGTCGGTTGTTTCTTCGTCACGACCCGGCAGACCTCGCGGGTGATCGGATTCAGGTCGGACGTCTGGATCAGTAAGCCGCTGCCTATCCGTTTTGATTCACGCTGCGGCGTCGACTTACCGCCCGGGATTTCCAACACCCGGACATTCTTCTTTTCGGCCAGTACTTTGAGGGTTTCATCATCGTAAGCTGGTGCGATCAGGACTTCCAGGAACTGGCGATCGACGATGTCCCTGGCGGTTGCCGCGTCCAGTGGCCGGTTAAACGCAATGATGCCGCCAAACGCAGATGTGGCGTCTGTTGCAAAGGCCATTTCGTAGGCTTGTGCCGGGCTGTCCGCGACCGCCACCCCGCAAGGGTTGGCGTGTTTGATGATTGCGCAAGCCGTGTCGTCAAACTGGCGGACACATTCCCAGGCAGCATCGGCATCCGCGATGTTGTTGTAGGAGAGCTCCTTGCCCTGGTGCTGTTTCGCGCCGGCCAGGCTGCCCTGGGCCGGGTGCAGGTCGCGGTACCAGGCGGCCTGCTGATGCGGGTTTTCGCCATACCGCAATTCAGCAACCTTCACGAAGCAGGTGTTCACCTGGCCCGGGAAATCGGACATATCACCGTCGAGGGTGCGCGAGGAAAGGTAGTGGCTGATCGCGCCGTCATACTGGGCCACCCGGTTGAAGGCTTCTACGGCCAGTTCATATCGTGCCTTGTGGTCGAGTTTTCCATTCCCGGCCTGTAAGCGCGCCAGTACGAAATCGTACTGCTCCGGGCTGGTGACGATGGCTACCGCGTCGAAGTTCTTGGCGGCCGAGCGCACCATCGCCGGTCCGCCGATGTCGATGTTTTCAATGGCGTCCTCAAAACTGCAATCGGGCCTGGCGGTCACTGCTTCGAACGGATACAGGTTGATCACGGCCATGTCGATACGTGGAATGTTCTGCTCGCGCATCACCTCGTCGTCTTCACCCCGCCGTCCGAGAAGGCCACCGTGCACCCGGGGATGCAGGGTTTTGACACGACCGCCCATGATTTCCGGAGAGCCCGTATGGTCAGAGACCTCCGTCACCGGCAAACCGGCTGTCGCCAGGGCCTTTGCGGTTCCGCCGGTACTCAAGAGGCCGTAGCCCATTTCAACCAGTTTGCTTGCGAATTCGATAATGCCGGTCTTGTCCGAAACGCTGATCAGTGCGAGTGCGCCCGGAGAATCAGATGTGTTGTTCATAGTGGCCTGTCAGTATTTTCCATTCCTGATGGGAATGTCATAACGGTGGAGTTTGGTGCGCAGCGTGTTGCGCGTCATGCCCAGGATTTTCGCGGTCTTGGACTGGTTGCCCTGGGTGTAACGCAGTACTTCTTCAATCAACGGAGGTTCTACCTGCGCCATCAGCGTTCGGTAGAGGCTTTCGGGTTGCGAATGCCCCATATCTTCCAGGTAACGCCGGATCGCTTCTTGCACGTTTTTTCTCAGGGGGGTAGGTAATTCCACTTCTTTGGCAGATTTTTTCATTGAATCTGTGGTCATCGATTTTCTATTTTGACCTTAATATTCTGGCTTGATAAGAACCTGTAACCCTACCACAACGATCGCGCTAATTGCGTCGGCATTTCCGGTTTTTTCAAAGGAAATTCAGCTCGAAACCAACGGCCTCGTTGCCTGGGTCCGGCAGATCCAGGACCAGCGGCAGATAGGCTTGCGGTGTCATGCCCGAGTCGCCCGGAGCATCTTCGGCCAGGTAGTCGGCTGGTGCGAACCGGGCTTCACTGATGGACTGGCCGGCGGCGTCGAGCAAGATGACTTCCAGTTCGGGGTAGGGCTGAGCCTGGGGTGCCCGATTGACTATGGTTGCGGTCAGTTGAAGTATGGCGGACCGGGACGGATGGGTCCGTAATTCACGACTGACCAGGTGAATCTGTTCCACATCACGGAATGTTTGTGTTGCGGGCGCGTCCTTGATACCCAGGCGGACGATTGCCGTCTGTTCAGCGGGCTGTTCGAGCAGGGGCTGTTCATAGAAATCTGCCAGTTTGAACGTTGTGATGATGGCAAGGGCGATCGCCGCTGTGATCCACGTGGCCCGCAACCAGATTTCCCTGGGGAGACCCGTTTGCGAAGGCTCTTCTGCGCTGTCACCGGGTGTTGAGGTTTCTTCCGGGTTCAGCCTCGATTTTTCAGCCTCTTGCAGGTCGATGGGCAGCCCAAGTACCGGCAGTTGGCCGCTGGGCGGAGGCCGTGTGCCTGCCGCCGGCCATTCGTCGAACAACGACTCCAGCGCATTACCGGGTTTTTTGCACTTACCGCATCGGTACTGGCCGTTGCCCTGGGCCAGCAGTCGGGCATTTACCGGGTGAACCGTGTGGCATCCCTTGCAACGCGTGTACACCGTTAGCGGCTCAGCTGCCCGTGTTGTCTGTGGCCCATTTTTCCTCGAGCAGACGGTAGCGGTCCAGATGTTCCTTGAATTCAGCCCGCGTGGCTTCTTCACGTGCACCCAGGCCTTCTACCTCGACCTGGTTTTTTTCCAGCCGGGATTTCAGGTTTGCAATAGCACGTGTTGCCTCCGGTCTGACCGGTTTGCCGGACCGCTGCAGATCGGCTGCTTCCCTGACTTGCCCACGATAGGACCTGAGCAGGCTGTTCTTCGAGGTCACGAGCATGTTCGCATCATGCTCAATTGTGCCCAGTTCGTACTCCAGCTGTGATTCGATTTCTTCTATCGATGCGTAGCGCAGCAGCAACAGTCTATCCAACCGTTCCTGTTTTTCTGAGTCTGAGTACAAGGCCTTGGGGCGGGGCAGGCCCGAAGAATCGCGCGGCAACTCCGACCGTTTTTCTTCCTCGGTCACTTCCGGCGGCGGAGGTGGAGGGGGCGTCAGCTTGATGTCTTCATCCAGCAGGATTCCCCGTTCGTTGAGCACATCGTGCCCCTTGTCCACGTGGGTGGGCGGCAGCGATTCGCTGTAATGAACCTCGCCTTTTTCATCAACCCAGCGGTAAACTTTGGCGCTTGCACTGCCGGCAACGACGGTGCAGCAGAGCAGGATAAGCGCGGCCTGTAATTTAGATTTGAGTTCCATAACGTTCCCTGTATTGCTGAATAGCGTTGAGGTCAATTCCCTCAATCGATTTTGATTCCAGGTAATCGATCAGGTCGTCCAGGCCCGCGATGGCCGTGCACGGAATCCCATACTCCAATTTGACCTGCTGGGCGGCGGACAGTTCGCCGGTACCGCGTTCCTGGCGGTCCAGTGCAATGGCGATTCCGGCGGTTTGTGCATTTGCCAGACTGAATGATTGCGATCGATTCCCTGACCGAAGTGCCGGCTGAAATCACGTCATCGATGACCAGCACTTTGCCGGCCAGCGGGGCGCCGACAATGGTGCCGCCCTCGCCGTGGTCCTTGGCTTCCTTGCGGTTGAAGGCATAGGGTACATTGCGCCCATGCTGTTCGTTCAGGGCCACCGCGGTGGCAGCCGCCAGAGGTATGCCCTTGTAGGCCGGCCCGAACAGCATGTCAAAATCGATTCCAGAATCCAGGATGGCGTCGGCATAACAGCGCGCCAGTTCGCCCAGCGAAGCACCGTCATCAAATCCACCTGCATTGAAGAAGTAGGGGCTGACCCGGCCCGACTTGAGGGTGAAGCTGCCAAAGCCCAGGTTCCCCTTGCTGAGGGCGAGCTCGAAAAACCTGCTTTTGTAGTCTCTCACCACAGAATCCTTTCCAGTGGGTGCCTAGTATGCCAAAAAAGCAGCCAGGAAGAAAAATGTACACCCAACGGGCAGGGCCTTTTGATATGCTGACCCGCTGATAAGACGCGCTTTGAGGAGCAAGAAAGGGATGCGGATATTGACGTTGAATGCCAATGGCATTCGGGCGGCCGCCCGCAAGGGCTTTTTTGACTGGATGCACAAGCAGGACGCCGATGTCGTCTGTATCCAGGAAACCAAGGCGCAGCATGATCAGTTGAAGGACCGGCATTTTTTCCCGCCCGGATACCATGTTTATTACCACGATGCCCTGAAAAAGGGCTACAGCGGTATGGCCATCTATTGCCGCCACCAGCCGAACCGTGTGCACTACGGGCTCGGCTGGGACGTCATGGACAATGAGGGGCGCTGGTTGCAGGCGGATTTCGGCGATCTGTCGGTTGTTTCTCTTTACCTGCCTTCGGGTTCTTCCAAAGAAGAACGCCAGCAGATCAAGTACGAGTGCATGGACTTCCTGCAACCGCGGCTGGCGCAATGGGCGCGCGATGGCCGCCACTACATCATTTGTGGCGACTGGAATATTGCGCACAAGAACATCGATATCAAGAACTGGCGGGGCAACCAGAAAAACTCCGGTTTCCTGCCCGAAGAACGGGCCTGGCTGGACGAGTTGTTTGGCGATGTGGGAATGGCCGATGCCTTCCGCAAGGTGGATCCACGCGAAGAACAATACACCTGGTGGTCGAACCGGGGACAGGCCTGGGCCAACAACACGGGTTGGCGGATCGACTACCAGGTCACGACGCCTGAACTGGCCGACAAGGCAAGCAGCGTTGAAATATACAAAGAACAACGCTTTTCAGACCACGCACCGTTGATCATGGACTACGAATTCGAATTCCCGGGCCGGGAATGATGCATTTGAACGCCGCGGAGCAACGCAACTGGAAAGAAATCCTGTTCAGCCGCAGGATGCTGACCTGTGTGTTCATCGGCTTCACCTCGGGCATGCCGCTGTACGTGTTGATCCAGCTGGTGCCGGCCTGGCTGCGCAGCAACGATGTCGACCTGGCCACGATCGGCCTGTTCTCGCTGGTGTCGCTGCCTTACACCTGGAAGTTTCTCTGGTCGCCGCTGATGGATCGCTTCGCCCCGCCTTTCCTGGGCCGGCGCCGGGGCTGGGCGATGGTTACGCAGTTGGCGCTACTGGTCGCGATTGGCATGCTGGGTATGTTCGACCCGGCGAAATCGCTGAGTGCCATCGTCGGCGTGGTTTTCGCCGTGTCCCTGTTTTCGGCCAGCCAGGACATCGTGATCGACGCCTACCGGCGCGAATTGCTGGCCGATGACGAATTGGGCACCGGTAACTCATTTTTTGTCAATGCCTACCGGCTGTCTTCGCTGGTCCCCGGTTCGCTGGCGTTGATCCTTTCCGATCACCTGCCGTGGTCATCGGTGTTCTGGATTACGGCCGGGTTCATGGGTGTGGGTGTGGTGACCTCCCTGGTGATTCGGGAAGTGAGCGATGATGCACTCGCCCCGCACACGCTCCGCGAGGCTGTTATTGAGCCATTTCGCGAGTTTTTCGCCCGCGATGGATGGAGCACGGCGGTCGCCATCCTGGCCTTCATGTTCCTGTACAAGCTGGGCGACAACATGGCGACCGCACTGTCGACGCCGTTTTACCTGGATATCGGGTTTAGCCGCACCGAAATCGGAACCGTGGCCAAGGTGGCGGCTTTGTGGTCTGCCATTGCCGGCTCGATTATTGGCGGAGCCGTGATGTTGAAACTCAGCATCAACCGTGCTCTGTGGATTTTTGGTTTTGTGCAGATGTTCACCATCCTGGGCTTTGCCTGGCTCAGCGTTGTTGGCCATGATCCGGTTGCATTGTTCATCGTGGTCAGCGCTGAATACCTGGGTGTGGGCCTGGGTACAGTCGCCTTTATCGCCTATATCGCGCGTGAAACCAGCCGGGCGTTCACGGCGACACAGTTCGCGCTGTTCACCAGTTTTATCGCCATACCCCGCACCTTTGCCAACGCCAGTACGGGGTTCCTGATCGAGGCGATGGGTTATACGACGTTCTTCCTGTTATGCACGGCGGTTGCGATACCCGGGATGCTGATGTTGTTTAAAGTGGCCCCGTGGAATGAAAATAAAACCTGAAACAGTCCGGGTACACATAGCGGATGTGTGTGATACCGGCCGTTACAGCTTTGCGAGTTGTTCCACCGTCAAGTTACCGATACCCAGAGATTCCGGCGTGCGCATAGCTTCGCCGGCATAGTCCCGGTTCATCAGTACGGATGTAACCTGGATGATGCCGTCTATGGTCGGGGTAGGCACCCCTGCCTGCCTGCCAAGGGCTGACATAAACACCAGGCCGTAACCGACATCTTCGTTGATGTAGCGGTGATCCAGCTGTATTTGCGCGGTGATGCCCAGGAACCCCGGCGCCTTGCGGTAGCCGGAACCGTAGTTATCTTCCAGCATATAGCCCTGGCGCATGCCCATTTTGGGATCCGAGTAGACTTTCACCCCCAGTTTCTCCCCGATGGCGATCCGCTCCAGGTCCACCGCCTCGATGATCCGCCCCACCGAGTCCGTGACACCGTCTTCGTAGAATAGGAAATCCCCATCACCTTCAATGCGGGCTGCATTGGTCAGGCTGACCGCAGGATGTATCACGGGGTTGGCATTCTGCAGGCTGGTCTGGATGACGCTGTGCGCCGACTCCATGGTCGGGTAGACATCGGAGATCATCGTCAGTATGTCGGACGTGTGCTTGCCGGGCAGGGCCGCCAACAGGTTGCCTGCTTTCAATTTGAGAAACACATGCACACGGCCCGGCTCGGTTAGCCGGACTGCATAATGAAGCGTATGGGTTTCCGCGACCCGCACCGTATCGTCGTCCACGGCCAGTCCGGCTGCCTGTTTAAAGGCCAGCGCACCGCCGCAGGAACCCGGGCTGACGATAACGGTTTGGCCCGGTAGCAGCTTGCCTGCAACGGCCTCTCCAAACGGCTCTGTGCTGAATGCAGGGCCGACAACATAGATCAACTCGGCATCCTGCAGCGCCCGGTCTATGTCGTGGCCGGCATAGGCGATTTTACTGAAACCCGAGATATCCCCCTCGGCATGAATTCCGCCCTGACCGGCGATCGTGGCGATGTTGTCGGGGAACCGGGCGAAGTCAAACAGGCTGACTTCGTGCCCATGGTCCGCATAGTCAAATGCGAGCGTTGTGCCGCCAGCGCCAGCTCCAAGTACAGCTATTTTCATTATATTTCTCCGGCGCCCATGGATTGACGGACGAGGTGGTAGTTGAATCGAATGGCTTCAAGGTAGGATTCGACGCGGACGTGCTCGTCGATCCCGTGTAAATAGCCGACAGTACCTGGATCTATTCTCAACATCATGAAGCGGTAAACGTTGGGCGAAAGCGAGTAGAAGTACTTCGCATCAGTACCACCTCGAACCATGTAGGGCGCCACCAGAACGTTTGAATCCATTCCACGGATGGTTTTCGCAATCAATTGAAATCCGCGCGAATCAATCGGAGAAACAGGAGATGGGTCGGTTCCGAATTCGGATGTCACGACGACCCGTTCATCATCGATCGTGTCCACAACGCGCTGAGTCACGGATTCAACGGTTTCACCCGGCAATATTCTGAAATTGATGACGGCCGTTGCCCGCGTCGGCAGGATATTGGACTTGGGGCTGCCACTGACCATGGTGGCGGCGGTTGTAGTCCTGATTCCGGGCGCATCGTCCTTGTTTTGCAACATGATGCTCTCGACCAGCGGGGAGAACAGCCACAGGTTACTCATGGCGAGGCGATTTGAGAACGGCATTTCCACGCCGATGGTTTCGAAGGTCTGGTAAATGTGGTCCAGGCTGGCCGGGAAGGGGTTGTTTTCTACCGCGACGATCGCCTGGCTGAGAATACCGACGGCCGTGTGCACAGGTGGCTGTGACGAATGCCCGCCCTGGGCATTGACCGTCAGGTGCAGGTTGACATAGCCTTTTTCCGAGACGCCGATGATGGCCAGCGGCTGCTGCAGGCCTTCCATCATGCCTTCCAGGATGGCGCCGCCTTCGTCCATCACGTAGTCGAACGTTACGCCCTGTTTTTCGAAATATTTCGCCACTTCAGCCGCGCCGTCCTTACCGCCGACTTCCTCGTCGTGCCCGAAAGAGAAGTAGATGGAGCGCTCAGGCCGGACGTTCTCTGCAAGCAATAACTCGGCGGCTTCCATCAGGGCCATGACGGTGAGCTTGTCATCAACGCTGCCGCGACCCCAGACGATGCCGTCGGCCACGGTGCCGCTGAAGGGCGGGTAGGTCCATTCATCCAGCGTGATGTCCTCGACCGGCACGACGTCCATATGGCCCATGAACAGCACCGGTTCCAGCGACTTGTCGGACCCGGGGAAGTGGTAAACGAGGCTGTGGCCGTTTATCACGGTCAACTCAGCATGTTGATGCACCAATGGATAAACAGATTCCAGGTATTCACGAAAATTTCTGAAAGCGCCGGCGTCGAAATTACTGCGATCGTCGTAGGAAATAGTGGGAAAGGTCAAAGACTGCGAAAATCGCCTGACCGCCAGTTGTTCATCCAGCCTTACGTCAGGCAGGCCGGTAGCGGGTTCCAGTTGATGGTCTTGAAAGACGGTCTGGGCGCGGAAAATGAGTATGGCGACAACGACTACGATGAGGAGAAAGATACTGATTGCTGCTTTTTTCATGTTTACTGTCCAAAGGCCGGCGCATCACCGGCCAGGTATTCGCTTTCCTCAGCTGTATTCCGGCGGTTGAGGACTTTATTGCGGTGTGGAAAGCGTCCGAACCGGGCAATGATGTCACGGTGCAACCGGGCGAAAGGCAGCACGCCCTCCCTCAGATATGAGTACTCCCCGTATTCGTCCGCGAGTTGGGTATAAAGAGCAATGCCCGCTTCCTGCGCCTGCAGGTCTTCGAAGTGCTGCAAAGGCATATACAGAAAAACTCTCTGGATCGATGGTAAAAGCCGGTCCTGTCCGGTAAGCGCTGCAGCCAGGCAAAGAGCAGCCGTATATGAATCGTAAGCAAATGCTCGCGGCGTTCCACGGAACAGGTTCCTCGGCAATTGGTCCAGGGCCAGGATCAGCGCCAGGCGGCCTTCCGGGTCATCCAGCCATTGATACATCCGGCCATCGGCGCATTCTTCGACCAGGCCGCTAAACTGCTCTGCCAACGCAGAGTCACGTGCCGGGTCGGCCGAAAACCACCATTCCATTCGTTCCGGGATGGCGCCGGGATCATCCAGGGCTTTGCCAAACCAGCTCTCTAACAGGTCTGACCAGGGCCGTAACGCCATCAGGCCATATCCCGGACTTCAAATCCGAAGGGAATCAAGGCCAGGCGGGTCATCTTCAAATGCTGGGCGGCGATGGGCAGACCGATAATCGTGATCGCGAATACCAGTGCCATGACCAGGTGAAATACCGCCAGTTCCAGGCCGGGCAGGATGATCCAGATGATATTCATGATCACGGACAGGGCGCCACTGGGGGGCTCCTTCTCACGGATCTCGCGCCCGAAGGGGGCCACGGCCAGTCCGGCCAGCTTGAAACACTGGATACCGAACGGAATGCCGATGATCGTGATGCACAAGAGGATGGCGCCGAGGAAGTAGGCGAGCACGACGATAAAGCCGCCAAAGACGAGCCAGATGATGTTTAGAAGTAGATTCATGGGACTATATTATCGGGGCGGCGCAACAAATCCCAGCAGCACCGGTTTTTCTGCACCGGTAATGTTCGTTGTGTCCAGCGGCCGTCCTGCCAGGCGTTCGCGCGCCAGCCAGGCAAATAGCACGGCTTCGACCCAATCGGGGTCCAGCCCGAAGTCGGCGGTTGATTTGACCGCGATGCCGGGCAGTTGTTTCTGCAGGCGCAGACACAGGTCAGAGTTATGCACACCGCCGCCGCAGACCAACACGTCATTCGGTGCGTGCGGGCGAATTTCATCTGCGACCGTAACCGCGGTAAGTTCCGACAGGGTTGCCTGTACATCGGCCGGGTCTGAAGGTGCCTTGCCCGATCCTTCCGGTGTGAAACTCTGCAGCCAGGATAAATTGAAATACTCGACCCCGGTGCTTTTGGGTGCTGGCTTGTGGAAGTAAGGATCGGCGAGCATTTCCTGCAGCAGGCCGGAAACTTTCCGGCCGCTGGCGGCCCAGTTACCGTCCCTGTCAAAGGGCTCATGAAGATGTTCCTGAACCCAGGCATCCAGAAGGCAGTTTGCAGGGCCCGTGTCATAGCCGGAAACCTGCCCGGCTTGATTGATGACCGAAATGTTCGCGATGCCGCCGAGGTTGACTACGATCCGGCAAGCGGAATCCAGAGAGGAATCGGGCCGAAACAGCGCTCGGTGGAGCAACGGCGCCAATGGCGCTCCCTGTCCACCGGCCTTGATGTCCGCACGCCGGAAATCACCGACCGTGTCGATGCCGGTTTGCTCAGCGATTTGCCGGGGGTTACCCAATTGGATGGATTCCGGCCGGGGGCCGTCCGGATCGTGCCAGACGGTTTGGCCGTGGGAGCCGATGGCCCGTACTTCCCGGGTGGGAATGCCGGCTTTTTCCAATAATAAATGTACGGTTTTGGAAAACTCTTCGGCCAGTTCCCGGTCCAGTTCCGCCATTACGACATCTTCCGGCCGCTGGCCCGCGAGAACGGCTTGCTGAAGTTTCGCCGCCAGGCCGGGCGGGTATGGGGCACAGAGTGCCGCATGGATTTTTGGCCGGTTCTGTTCGAAACTGACCAGCGCTGCATCGACCCCGTCCCGGCTGGTGCCGGAAATCATGCCGATGAAGAGTTCCGGGTTCACTCCGTGCTCGCGTAGAGCGATGCCGATTCCATTCGGCTCAGTTGCGTCAGCATGGGCGCGGCCTGTTGCTGGAATGAGGCCAGTAAATGGCCCTTCAGTGGTTCCACCTTGGGCAGGGGCACCGTTCTCGGATTGCGGTGCACGCCGTTGACGACAAATTCATAGTGCAGGTGGGGCCCGGTTGCCAGCCCGGTGGAGCCCACGTAGCCAATGGTCTGGCCCTGTTTCACCTTTTGACCCTTCTTTACCGCGCGGTTGGTGAAGTGCAGGTACCTGGTTTCGATGCTGTTGGCATGTTTGACAAAGACATGATGGCCATTGGCATTTGAGTAGGAGGAGCGGGTGACCGTTCCGGCGCCGGCGGAATAAACCGGTGTGCCGCGGGGTGCGTAATAATCGATGCCGTTATGCGCCCTGATTCGCTTCAGCACCGGGTGCATGCGGCGCGGATTGAAGCCCGAACTTATGTAGGAGAAGTTCAGCGGCGCGCGCAGAAAGGCCTTGCGCATATTACGCCCGTCCGGGGCGAAATAAGCGGCGACATCGCCCTCTTCGAAGTATATTGCCTGGAAGCGTTCGCCCTGGTTGATAAACGTCGCGGCAAGGATAGTTCCGTCGCGCAGGAACTCGCCGTCGCGGTAAAGTTTTTCATAAACCAGCATGAATCGATCGCCCTTGCGGATATCCAGGATAAAGTCGATGTCCCAGCCGAAAATATTGGCCAGTTTCATCACCATGGCATCGCTCAGGCCTGCCTGTTTGCCGGCCAGGAACAGCGAGGACTGGATTTCCCCTTCCGCCTCGGCTACTTCCGAAAAGATCTCGCGCTGCTGGATTTCGGTATTCAGCCCGCCGCCTTCCTGGCGAACCAGCAGGTAACGGGCCTCGTCCAGCGCATAACGCATCTGGAGGAGTTCACCGTTTACATCAGTCCGGAAATCAAAGACATCGCCCGGGCGGATCCGGGTCAGGCGCTTTGTGTCTTTATTCAGTGCGACGATTTCCTGCAGCAAGGCGATTGAAAGACCCTGTTTCCTGAAGATGGCGTCAAGGGTCTGGCCCGGCTTTACTGCCACGCTGACCCAGTCGCGTCCTCCAGGGGTTGCCGTAGAACCGATCTGTCCACCCCCGCTTTCTTCAGTCGGGGCAGGCAAGGATTCGGCATCCCGGCTGGGCAAGGGGATATCAATGACATCGGGCCGGCTGACCTGCTCTGTCTCGCCAGTCGTTTCAAACAGGCCAAGCAGAATTCCGGTCACAATCAGCGTGACTCCAAAAACGACGAGCTTGCGACGGGTCAGCCAGTGTGTATCGTCATGAATTTTCTGACGGATTGTTGTTATGAAGCCAGGTTTTCCCATGACTATTTATGACCACGCTTTATTGTGCAGGTTCGAGCGTGCCTACCTTACTGACAGGCCGCAATTGGGTCAATCTTTGTTGTAAAATGCCGGATTCGATGTTGGAAACCGGCATGACAGATTTAAAAGAGGCGCTGGCGCTGATTGCCCGCGGTACCGATGAGATTACCAAGCTCGAAGAACTTGAGGAGCGGCTCAAGCTCGATCGTCCCCTGCGCGTGAAGGTAGGTTTTGACCCCACCGCACCGGACCTGCACATCGGCCACACGGTGATCATCAACAAAATGCGCCAGTTCCAGGACCTCGGCCACACGGTGATTTTCCTGATTGGTGATTTCACCGGCATGATTGGCGACCCCACCGGCAAAAACGTCACGCGCAAGGCGCTCTCGCCCGAGCAGGTCAAGGAAAACGCTGAAACCTATGCCAGCCAGGTGTTCAAGATACTGGACCCGGAGAAAACCGAGATCCGTTTTAATTCTGAGTGGCTGAGCGCGCTGGGCGCCGAAGGCATGATCCGCCTGGCCGCAAAATACACCGTTGCGCGGATGCTCGAGCGGGATGACTTCGAGTCCCGCTACCGCACCAACCAGCCCATTGCGATCCATGAATTCCTGTATCCGCTGGCCCAGGGCTACGATTCGGTTGCGCTGGAATGTGATGTGGAAATGGGCGGCACCGACCAGAAGTTCAATCTCCACGTCGGGCGCCATCTGCAGCAGCATTACAAACAGGCTCCGCAGGTGATCATCACGCTACCGCTGCTCGAAGGCCTCGATGGTGTGCAGAAAATGTCGAAGTCGCTGGATAATTATGTCGGTATTACCGAGGCGCCGGACGAGATGTTCGGCAAGCTGATGTCGATTTCCGATGAGCTGATGTGGCGCTATTTCGACCTGCTCAGCTTCCGCAGCAACGAGGAACTGTCTGACCTGAAGGCCGAGGCAGTGGCCGGGCGTAACCCACGCGATATCAAGTTCCTGCTGTGCGAAGAGATCATTGAGCGATTCCACAGCGCTGAGGCGGCAGTGGCGGCCCGGGAGGAGTTCATTGCACGTTTCCAGCGTGGCCAGATGCCCGATGATATCCCTGAAAAAATCCTGGAAACCGACGGTGAAGGCATCGGTATTGCGGCAGCGCTGAGCCAGTGCGGTCTGACTTCGAGTAACTCGGAAGCATTCCGGATGATCCAGCAGGGCGGCGTGAAAATTGACGGTGAAAAGATTTCCGACCGTACCCTGAAACTGGAGCCCGGATTCGCCGGCATCCTGCAGGTTGGAAAGCGCAAGTTCTGCAACGCAACGGTCGTATGAACCAGTTATCAGATATCGACTGGGAAAACTGGCAGGCGAAGGATCCGGCGACGCTGGTGTTCGTGTTTCGTGACGATGAAATTTTGCTGATCAACAAGAAGACCGGCCTGGGTAAGGGCAAGGTGAATGGACCGGGGGGTAAAGTGGATCCGGGTGAAACACCCGAGATTGCGGCAATCAGGGAGTGCCAGGAAGAGCTTCATATAACGGTCAGTAACCTGGAATACTGTGGCGAACACCGGTTTCAGTTTGTCGACGGCTATTCGATCCACGTATGGGTCTACCGCACGCGCGATTTTGAGGGTGTGCCGACCGAAACCAGGGAGGCAGAGCCCCTGTGGACCCGCATCGACCAGATCCCTTTCGAGCGGATGTGGGAAGACGACAAGCACTGGTTGCCCATGCTGGTTCGCGGTGAGCGCTTCCAGACACGATGGATTTTTGATGGCGACCGCATGGTCGATTACCAGATAGAAACGGATGGGCAGATTGATGCCTGGGGTGAATTGTAATGAATATTGGAACAGTTTTTAGCGTTTTGACCATGTCTGTGATGGCAGCTACAACCGGTAGTGGCCGATGTGAAGAAGCCGGATCTGGCTTCATCGGCCAACATGATCGCCCAGAAGTACATGCTGGTCGATACGCATGTCGATGTGCCTTACCGGCTCGAGGAAAAATGGGAGGATGTCACCGAGGCTACTGAGGACGGTGATTTCGATTATCCGAGGGCCCGCAAAGGTGGGTTGAATGTCCCCTTTCATGTCAATTTACACGCCGGCAGAATCGGAAGAAGCAGGGTGACAGTTATGCCATTGCAAACCGCCTGATTGACCGGGTTGAAGCGCTGGTCGGTCGGGCGCCGAAGAAGTTTGCCGTGGTTAAAACGAGCGAGCAGGCTGAGAAAGCCATGAAATCGGGCCTGATCGGGCTGGCGATGGGCATGGAAAATGGTTCGCCGCTGGACGGCAATCTGGAGAATGTCGCCTTTTTCAAGCATCGCGGCATCAGCTACATCACGCTGACGCACGCGTTTGAGCAATCACATTTCCGACTCTTCCTACGATGAAGATCACCAGTGGAATGGCCTCAGCCCGTTTGGTAAGGATGTGGTCGCCGAAATGAACCGCCAGGGCATCATGATCGATATTTCGCATGTTTCTGACGAGGCATTCTGGCAGGTGCATGGAACTTTCAGAGGTTCCGGTGATTGCATCGCACTCTTCGGCCCGCCACTTCACGCCGGGCTGGGAGCGCAACATGAGTGACGAAATGATCAAGGCGCTGGCGGCAAAGGGTGGCGTCATCCAGATCAATTTCGGTTCCAGTTTCCTGACCGAGAAAGCCGATGCACTGGTACGAAGACGATGGATGAAGCGCGCGATGCTTTCCTGGAAGAGCAACGGTTTTGATGAAGAAGGTGAGGAGGCCTGAAGCCTTCGGCGACAACTACCGGCTGCGAGAATCCGTTTCCTTTCGCCACGATGGATGATGTGGTGGCGAATTTTCAGCATGTCATCGAACTGGTCGGTGTGGAGCACGTCGGGATTGGTTCGGATTTCGACGGTGTGGGTGACAGCCTGCCGCTGGGCATGAAAGATGTATCGAATTATCCGAACCTGATCGAGGAATTGCTGCAGCTGGAATACTCCATCGAGGACATCGCGGCCATCATGGGCGGAAACCTGATGCGCGTCTGGCGTGCGGTCGAAGCACATGCGCACGAGACGGCAGCTGCAGGTTGAGTCCCGGCGCGCACGATGCCGGCATGCTGATGGAATGGTTGAATTTTGTCATCGTTGGCGATTGCCGCCTTTTTCGCAGCGGGCCTGACGATGTACTCCGGCTTTGGCCTGGGTACGCTGATGCTGCCGGTTTTCGCCCTGTTTTTCCCGGTGGAAATGGCGGTTGTGGCCACGGCGCTGGTGCACGGCGCCAACAACGTATTCAAGGTCTCCCTGCTGGGCGCGCAACGCCGATCGCGAGGTCGTCCTGAAGTTTGGTCTGACCGCGATTATTGCGGCCATCTTCGGCGCGCTGGCGCTGGGCTGGCTGGCCCGGCTCGATGCCAGCATGAGCATTGGAAGTAAACGAGCGGGTGGTGTCCGAAGTCACGCCGGTCAAAGTTGATCATCGGCTTCCTGATGATCGGTTTTGCCCTGTTTGAATTGCTGCCACGATTTCGTAAGCTCGAGTTTGATCGGCGCTACCTGCCGCTGGGCGGCGCTGCTGTCCGGGTTTTTTGGTGGGCTTTCCGGGCACCAGGGCGCTCTGCGCTCGGCATTCCTGGCAAAATCCGGACTCAGCACAGAACGCTTCGTCGGCAGCAACGCCGTGATCGGTTTCCTGGTGGACCTGACCCGGATTTCCGTTTATGTCGGCCTGTTTGCTGCTGCGGGCGGTAATCTCGGCGACTTTGGCGGCTGGCCGCTGGTCATCACGGGTTCACTGGCGGCGTTTTGCGGCGTGATGACCGGCAAGCGGTTACCTGCACAAAGTCACGATGAAAAGCGTCCAGACGACTGGTCGGGTATCCTGTTATTTGGTGTTGGGCTGGCCCTGGTCACTGGGGTTCTCTGAGCGTCTGTCCGGTCTTCCAGGATCTGACGAAATCAGCACGTCCTTTTCGCAGCCACAGTCCGATTCATCCATGCTTCCAGTTCACCCGGAACTCACGGTCGGTTCTGAAGTTTCTTCCCAGTAATTCCGGCGGAATCTTCGCGCGTTCCGCCCGCACGATGATCTCCGGAATCTCACCACTCAGCAATTGCCAGAAACGTCGGGGCGACGCCCGTTCTCTTTGATTTGCGGATAGACGATGGTTACATCGATCAAGGCGTCGAGTTCGTCTGCCAGTGCGTACAGAACCTGCCCAATCCGCCAATTCGGGGCTGTAGCAGGTTCTGGTAAGGGCTGCTTCCTTATCTCTTTTTTGCCACGGAAAAACGGGTGCCTTCAGGGAAATTGGTCATCGCTACCGGGATGGTTCTGAATTTCTCGCAGGCCTTGCGTGCATTTTCCAGGTCCCGCCCCTTCAGTCCCGGCTGTCTGGCCAGTTTCTCCCTGGAATGGCGGCGCATGAACGGCATGTCCAGCGCCCACCAGGCGATCACCCAGAAAGGGCACCCAGATTAACGTGCTCTTGATAAAAAACCGGAAAAACGGCAGGTGGTGGTTGAAGGCGCGTTGCAGGACCAGAACATCCACCCAGGACTGATGGTTGCTGCTGACCAGGTAACATCCCTCGTGGTCTAGGCCTTCCGGGATCTGGATGTTCCAGCGTGGATTTTGATACAGGGATAAAATGGTGTTATTGATGGAAATCCAGGCTTCTGCGAGCCCTCCCAGCACATGTCGCATACGGTTTCTGAGCGACTCTGTGGGTGTCAGGAGTTTGACGATCGCCAGTAAGAACAAAACAATCGTCAGCACGATCGTGTTGATAGCTGATCGCTACCACGGCAATCGTCGCCTTTGAGCGTTTTAACGAGCTTGGAGAAACTTATAATATGGAAAATTCCCTGGTGAAAAGCACCGCCAGCAGTGTTGGGGCTGAATGTGAATTATCTCACCCTCTGATCCGCGGGTCGAGTATCGACCTGTAGCAACAGGCGGAATGATACTATATATAAAGTTGTCTAACGTTCGGTCATGAGAGGTCGTGATATGTTTCGTGCAAACGGGTTTTTGCTTGGGGCCAGCCTGCTCTTGTTAGCCGGTTGCTCCCAGGGGGAAGGCGAAGTAACGCCGGTCGCCGAATCGGAACGCGTGCAATCGAAATCCTGGCGGGAAGAACAGTTGCTGGCCGGGCAGGAGACCTATGAAGCGGCCTGTGCTTCCTGCCACGACTAACGGTGAGGACGGAGCGCCGGCGATCAGCGACCGGGATGCCTGGTCCGAACGTTCAGGCCTGTGGGTGGCCGTGTTGTCTGATCACGCCAACGCGGGCTATCTCGACATGCCCGAAAAAGGCGGGCACGGCGAACTGAATGAAGAAACGGTCACGGCCGCGGTGGAGTACATGCTGAACGTGACTTTTCCGGAAAATCCCCGGACTAGCCGCTACCGGTGACTTACCAACCGTAAAGCACCCGATCGACTAACTGCCGCTGAGTCAGTTTCCGTTCATCCAGCCCGATGCTGCGGGCGATAATCTCTTTCATGATTTCCGAGCTGCCTGCGTAGATTCGCGACACACGGGCATCCGTGAACATGTGGGAAATCCGGTACTCACTCATATAACCGGCGCCGCCATGCAATTGCACGCAATCGTCCATGACGGTTGATTCCAGCTCAGTGGCATGAAGTACTTGGCTTCTGCCGCCAGGTCGGCACTCAATGCACCGTCCAGGTGCAGCATGACGCACTGGTCGATGAACGTCTGGGCGGCATCCAGCGCAGTGCGCATTTCAGCCATTTTGAAACGGCTGTTCTGAAAAGCCCCGATCGGCTTGCCAAATGCCTTTCGTTCCAGGATGTAGTCCATTGTGATATCGAAGGCAATCTGTCCGTGTGCTACTGCCTGGCAGGCGCTGATCAACCGCTCTTCGGCCAGGAAGTGCATCAGGCTGTAAAAACCTTTTTCCGGATCACCCAGAACGTTTTCTGCCGGAACACGGACATTTTCAAAGAACAGCTCGGCCGTATCCTGGGCTTTCAGGCCCATCTTGCTCAGGTTGCGGCCTCGACTGAAACCCTCCATTCCCTCTTCGACCACGAACAGGCCGATACCATGGGGCTTGTCCGGTACGGTGCGGGCAGCAACCACGAAGGCTCCGCCATTGATTCCATTGGAAATGTAGGTCTTGGAACCGTTGATGATCCAGTCGTCGCCGTCGCGGACCGCGCGGGATTTCATGCCGGCCAGGTCGCTGCCTGCGCCGGGTTCGGTCATGGCCACGCCCAGAATGGTCTCGCCGCTGATGCACCTGGGCAGCAGGCGTTCTTTCAGCGCCTCGCTGCCCAGGTGGCCGATGTACGGTCCCACCAGCCGGCTGTGCAGTGTCAGGAACAGAGAGAGGTCGCCATGTCGCATGGTTTCCTCGATCACGATCTGCTCAAAGCGAAAATCATCGATGCCCATACCGCCGTATTTCTCATCGGCCCACATGCACAGCAGGCCCTGCTCGCCGGCCTTGAGAAAGGCATCCTTGTCGCAAATGCCTGCTTCGCGCCAGCGTTCGACGTGGGGTCCTACTTCGGCCTGCATGAATTTGCGCACCGAATCGCGGAACATTTCGTGATCTTCATCGAAAATCAGGCGTTTCATCATCCTGGCTCCTGCATAGTAAGGGGCTGCTTCAAGCGTAAAAGGGCTGGCTTTTGACCGCCCGTTCGCGCAACCAGGAAGAGACCTTGAATCGTTCGCCATAGGCCTTCGCCATGCGGTCGCATTCGGCGACGAATTCGCGGATTCCCATGCGTATCGATATAGGACAGCGTACCGCCGGTGTAGGGTGGGAAACCCCAGCCGAAGATAGAGCCGATATCGCCGTCCTCGGCGTGGGTAATCACGCCTTCTTCAACAGCAGCGGGCGGTTTCCAGTGCCTGGATGGTCAGCAAGCGCTTCTTCAGTTCGCTCGATATCCGGCTGGTCTTCCCGCACCGGGAAGTGTTCAGCCAGCCCGGGCCACAGATGCTTTTTTGCATCCTCCGGATAAGTCGTAGAATCCTTTGCCGAAGCGTTTGCCCTTGCGGTCCAGGTCTTCGACCATTTTCTGGATGACTTCCTGGCTGTGGTCGGCCGGGAAGTCCTGCCCCAGGGCGGCTGCCGTTTCCTTGCCGATCTTGTGGGCCAGTTCCAGCGTGACTTCATCGGTCACAGCCAGTGGGCCGACCGGCATACCCGCCATTTTTGCGGCGTTCTCGATCAGTGCCGGTTTGACGCCTTCGGCCAGCATCATGATGCCTTCGGCGGTGAAGGTGCTGAACACCCGGCTGGTGTAGAAACCACGGCTGTCATTGACCACGATGGGCGTTTTGCGGATCTGCTGGATGTAATCCAGGCTGCGGGCGATGGCCTCATCGTTGGTCTTTTCACCGAGGATGATCTCAACCAGCGGCATCTTGTCGACCGGCGAGAAGAAGTGCAGGCCGATGAACTGTTCCGGACGCTGCGATGCTTTCGGCCAGCCCGGTGATCGGCAGCGTCGAGGTGTTGCTGGCGAAAATACAGGTCTCCGGAATCACGGCCTCGGTCTTGGCGGTGACGTTCGCCTTGATCTCCACGCTCTCAAAGACCGCCTCGATGACCAGGTCGCAGCCGTGCAGGTCGTGGTAACTGGTAGTGGGTGTGATCAGGCTGAGCAAGCAGCAGCCTTTTCTTCGGCTTGGAGTAGCCGCGTTCGATGGCCTTGTTCAGCAAGCCTTCGGAATAGGCCTTGCCACGCTCCGCATTCTCCTGGCTGGTATCCAGCAGCACGACCTCGATACCGGCCCTGGCCGATACATAGGCGATACCTGCACCCATCATGCCGGCGCCGAGTATGCCCAGCTTTTTGACCTTGGATTTCTCGATGCCTTCCGGCCGGCGCGCCAGCTTGTCTGCTTTGCCCTTGTTGACGAACAGGCTGCGCATCATGTTGCGCGCCACCGGTCCGGCCAGCAAGTGCGCCGAAGTACTGCGATTCGATCTTCAGGCCGGCGTCAAAAGACGTGGCGCAGCCTTCGAACATCGCGGACTGGGCCGAGATCGGGGCAGGGTAGTTGTGCTGTGTGTGCCTTGGCCAGCAGGGCGTTGCCGACCATGAAGGTCTGTGCAGTGCCTGGGTGCTTGCGAGTCCGCCGTAGGGAATCTTGAAGCCTTTCTTGTCCCAGGGCTGTTCCGGATCACCGTTTTCCAGTACCCAGTGCCTGGCCCGCTCGACTACTTCGGCGGCCGGTGCGAGTTCGTGCACCAGCCCCATTTTCAGAGCCTGCTCAGGTTTCTGGTTTTTGCACTGCAGGATCATGGTGGCTGCATTGCGGAAACCGATCAGGCGCGGCGTACGCTGCGTACCGCCGGCACCCGGCAGCAGGCCGATGTTGACTTCGGGAAAGCCCAGAACGGCTCCGCGTGTCATTGGCCAGCACCCGGTAATGGCCGGCCAGGCAGACTTCCAGGCCGCCACCCAGCGCGAGGCCGTTAATCGCGACGGCAACGGGTTTGCCACAGGTTTCCATCTTGCGCAGCGTGGCATTCAGCTCGATAACTGAATTCAGCAGCTTCCTTGTGTGATAATGCCCCGGTCGTAAGCGCTGACCATGTCCTTGATATCGGCGCCGGCGATAAAGGCTTTCTTACCTGAAGTGAGAACGATGCCTTTGACCGCATCATCGGCTGCGGCTCGTTCGGTCAGGGTGGAAAGGTCTTCCATCAGTTCCGGTGTCAGCACGTTCATCGGACATGCCGGGCAGGTCGATGGTCAGGAGAGCGATGCCGTCCTGGTCGACGGCGTATTGAATCGTGTTGTTCATGTGGTTGTGTCCTTCTATACGCGTTCGATGATGGTGGCGGTGCCCATGCCGGCGCCAATGCACAGCGTGACCAGTCCGGTCGACAGGTCGCGACGTTCCATTTCGTCCAGCAGGGTGCCCAGCACCATGGCGCCGGTGGCGCCCAGTGGGTGGCCCATGGCGATGGCGCCGCCATTCACGTTGATCTTGTCATGCGGAATGTTCAGCAGCTTCATGTACAGCAGAACCACCGAGGCGAAGGCTTCGTTGAGTTCGAACAGGTCGATGTCCGAGGTATTCATGCCGGCCAGTTTCAGGGCTTTCAGCGACGCTGGCGCGGGGCCGGTCAGCATGATGGTTGGCTCACTACCAATGGAGGCGAAGGAGCGGATGCGGGCGCGGGGTTTCAGGCCCATTTTTTCGCCGGCTTCTGCGCTGCCGACCAGCACGGCTGCCGCGCCGTCGACGATTCCGCTGGAATTGCCCGCGGTGTGTACATGGTTGATTGCTTCAACTTCCGGGTATTTCTGGATGACGACATCATCGAAACCGGCCTGGTCGCCCATCGCTGCGAAGGCGGGCTTCAGGCTGCCCAGGCTTTCCATGCTGGCATCGGCACGCATGGTTTCGTCGTGATCCAGCACGACGTCACCGACATGGTCCAGGATTGGAATGATCGACTTGCTGAAGTAGCCGTTTTGCCAGGCGTGGGCCGCGCGCTGCTGGCTGGTCGACAGCATAGGCATCAGCATCATTCGCGGGAAAAGCCGTGCAGGGTGGCGATCAGGTCGGCGCCGATACCCTGTGGTGCGAAATAGGTGCTATAAGCGGTTTGCGGGTCAATGGCCATGGCGCCGCCATCGGAGCCCATCGGTACGCGCGACATGCACTCGACCCCGCCGCCGATCACGGCCTGGGACAGCCCGGACATGACCTGCGTGGCGGCTGAATTGACAGCTTCCAGCGCCGAAGCGCAGAAGCGGTTGATCTGCTTGCCCGGAACACTTTCCGCATAATCGGCGTTGATAGCCGCGACCCGGGCGATATTGGCGCCCTGTTCACCGACCGGCGAAACGCAACCCAGGATCACGTCGTCCAGGATGGACGTATCCAGTTCATTGCGGTCGCGCAATGCGGTCAGAATCTGGGTGGTGAGATTAATCGGGGTGATCGGGTTGAGGCCGCCGCCCTGTTTGCCGCGCCCCCTGGGGGACCTGACGTGGTCGTAGATAAATGCTTCGGTCATTTCCGTTCCTCTTGTTACTTTGCGCTAAGCAAGGCGCAGGATGTTTTGCTTGAAATCTTCATAGGCCGCCGCGAGATCGAAATCGGGGCTGACCAGCCACTGGCTGGTTGATGCCGATCAGGCCGCCATAAAACTGCTCGCCAATCCGGTCGGCATTGATGTCTTTTCCTGATTTCTCCGCCTTGCCTGGCCGCCCCTTGACCCAGTCGGCCACGGATTCGCGCTGGATACGCATGAATTCGGTCACGTTGGGTTTGAATTCGGAAGAAGGGTCCAGTGCAGCGCCCCACAGGATGTTCTGCGCCCGAATGTACTCCGGGTGGCGCAGGGCATGCGCCAGGTGTGAATCGATAGCGGTTGTGATGGCCCGCAGGCCGGTTTTCCCTGTCGAGGTTTCGCAACCAGTTCCTCGGTCCAGGCTGCAGAGACCCGCTTCAGAACAGTACGGAACAGCCCTGCCTTGGAACCGAAATGGTGCGTCGCAAGGCCACGGCTGTAGCCTGCGGATTCGCCGATGGCGACCAGCGTCGTGCCCTGGATTCCCACCGTGTTGAGCAGTGTCGATGGCCGCTCTGACCATCCTTGATTCAGCCAAGCGCCGTGCGCTCCGCCTGGGTGCGCGGTTGCGTCTGGTGCTTTTGCTTGTTCAGTGGTTGCGGGCATTCAAGTAAAATACTTGTTGGTAGCAAGCAAGTTTATCAGGTGACGCATGATGCTGTCAACCTGTGGTCAACCCGGGCATCAGTCTTTCGCCGTCTAATCCAGGTCCCTGAAGCAGGGCTTCCCGGGTATCGGGGGAGACTTCGGTCGTGTATAGGGATAGCCGGCGTGATCGGTGCCAAATGTAAGACCGGCGCCCGCGCGCAACGCTGCGATCATGTCGCCGGTCAGTTCAAAGCGCATGAAATGAACCGCAGAGGTCTTCTCATCGGTAGAGCGTTCGAGATCTTCGTTGGAAATGGCGAAGGTTTTGTCATGTCCTGCCACCTGGAGCCAGACCAGGTGCTCGATACCGACCAGTTGGGACAGGCGTTCCTTGCGCACATCAACATCCTTGAATTCCAGCATGGCGGTGCATTTCAGGTTGACTGCCATCCGGAATCAAGTGGATTGTAGGCAGAGAGTTCTTCTTCAATTCCATCGGCCTCGAAAATTTTCTCGATGCGCAGCATTTCCTGGACCTGGTACTGAACGGTCAACCGGTCTTCGAAATAGAGCGACAGGTTAGGGCCGACCGCCACACGGCGGTTTTTCTTGTGCTCCAGCACACTGGATCTGAAATCAGCGCGCGTTGTTCGGAGTACTGCTCAAGGCTGAAAAGGTCTTCCCGGTTTAGTCTTTGCATTGGTCCTAGATTCCGTAGGCTTTCCGCAGCAAGGTCAGCGGATTGGTTTCATTGTGTTTCAGATCGAGTTGGTTGGCGATCTGGTCGGCTGCCATCGGGCAGTCAGAAACCAGGTAATCCGGCTCCATTTTCTTCGCCCGGTTGACCACCGGGCGTGCGATTTTCTGCGATTTCTCATAGGTCCCGGCGCGCACGCCGTAGGTGCCGTCATGCCCGGAGCAGCGTTCGATCATTTCAACCTCGGTGTCCGGCACCAGCGCCAGCACATCACGGGTTTTGGGGCCGATGTTCTGCACGCGCTGGTGGCAGGGCACCTGCCACACGACTTTACCCAGTGGTTGTTTGAACTCGAGTGTTCAGCAGCCCGGCCTTGTGGCGGTGGACCAGGTACTCGAACGGGTCGTAGATGTGCTGTTTCACTTTTTGCACATCCGGATCATCCGGGTACATCAGGGGCAGTTCCTGTTTGAACATCAGAACGCAGGAAGGGATGGCGGCGACAATGTCCCAGCCCTCATCGATCAGGCGGACCAGTTCGGGAATATTGGTCTTGCGGTACTTATCGACGGTTTCCAGGTCGCCCTGTTCCAGCTTGGGCATACCGCAGCATTCTTCCTTGTCGGTCAGGCGAACCGGGATTTCATTGTGCTCAAATACCCTGATCAGATCCTGGCCGATATCCGGCGTGTTCACATTGCAGTAGCAGGTCGCGAACAGCGCCACTTTACCGCTGGTCGGACCGGCCTTTTTTACCTCCGCCTGCACGGGCGAGCGGTCCTTTGTCGCGTTTGCGCAGCGTTTTCGAGTGAAATTCCGGCAAGTGGGCGTCCGGATGCAGGTCCATGACCTTCTCCATCACCTTGCGCACGCCCTTGTTGCGGTTGCTGGCATTGATCAGGCTGCTCACCACCGGCAGGCTGCCGACAGCTACCCTGGATCCTGGTGTTGCTGATCAATTTGTGGCTGAGCTTGCGCTCGCCCTTCTTGAACTGGACCGCCTTGGCGCGCAGCATGACGTGGGGAAAGTCGAGGTTCCATTCGTGCGGCGGAACATACGGGCACTTGGTCTGGTAGCACAGGTCGCACATGAAACACTGGTCAACCACTTTCCAGTAGTCTTCTTTCGCGACACCATCTACTTCGAAGGTGTCGGATTCGTCGACCAGGTCGAACAGGGTAGGGTAGGCATCGCACAGTGAAACGCAGCGCCGGCAGCCATGACAGATGTCGAAAATCCGCTCCATTTCCTCGAGGAGCTTTTCCTCGTTGTAGAAATCGGGGTTGGTCCAGTCAAGTGCGTGGCGTGTTGGGGCCTCGAGACTGCCTTCTCGCATGGTGATACTCTCCGGACTAGCCTGGCCAAGGAGCCGGAATGGCCACCTTTGCTTCATGCCAGCCGGATGAATCAGTCCAGTTCGTCCAGCGCTTTCTGGAAGCGGTTGGCGTGAGAACGCTCGGCCTTGGCCAGGGTTTCGAACCAGTCGGCAATTTCGTCAAAACCTTCGTCGCGTGCAGTGGCGGCCATACCCGGGTACATGTCGGTGTACTCATGGGTTTCGCCGGCAATCGCGGCTTTCAGATTATCTGCAGTCGGGCCGATCGGCAGGCCGGTAGCCGGATCACCGGCTTCTTCGAGGTATTCCAGGTGGCCGTGCGCATGGCCGGTTTCACCTTCGGCGGTGGAACGGAAAACCGCGGATACATCGTTGTAACCTTCAACATCAGCGCGTTGCGCGAAATACAGGTAACGGCGGTTGGCCTGTGATTCACCGGCGAATGCGTCTTTCAGGTTCTGTTCGGTTTTGGTGCCTTTAAGTGACATGGTGTTGCTACCTCCTTTAATGGGGTAAGGGAATACGTACCTTTTAAGAATAGACCTCCCTTCTTTATAGGTGAAATTGTATTTTCTGATAAGCCTAATAGTCTGGTTCAATGATCAGGGTCAGCTGAGTAAAAGGAGCATTCCTTATGTCATCACTTACGCAAATCGTCAGGCGCAACGTCCAGCTTTACGGTGCTCAGGCAGCCACACGGTTTGCCGGGCGCAGCCGTACCTGGCGCGAATTCCAGGACCGGATTTCCAGGCTCGCCAGTGGCTTGAAAGACTTGGGGGTGGAAGAGGGTGACCGGGTCGCAGTGCTCGCGCTGAACAGTGACCGTTACTACGAGTTCTATTTTGCCGCCTCCTGGGCCGGAGCCGTTTTCGTACCGGTCAACACCCGGCTTGCGCCGGCGGAGTTTGTCTACTGGTTGAACGACTCGGGCAGTAAAGTCGTATTTGCAGGCGATGAATTCGTACCGGCGCTGGCGGCCGTTCAGGATCGGCTGGAGACCGTTCAGCATAGGATCCACATGGGTGATACCGAGACGCCGGAAGGGTATATCTCTTTCGAAGACCTGATTGCGGATCATCTGCCGCTTGAGCCAACGGCCCGTGGCGGGGATGACCTCGCTGGCCTGTTCTATACAGGGGGTACGACCGGGCAGTCAAAAGGTGTAATGCTGAGCCATCGCAACCTGACCTTCAATGTTCTGCAAGCACTGCCAAGTTTCAACATCTCAGAACAAGACACATTTTTGCACTCCGCACCGATGTTTCATATTGCCGATGGTTTTTTTGGCTTCATCGCTGCGACCCTGGGCTGCACCAACGTCATCGTGCCTGCCTTTGAACCGACCCTGGTTCTTAATACCCTGCAGGATGAGCAGGTCACCACGGCCCTGTTGGTGCCCACGATGGTAAATATGCTGGTCAACTTCCCGGGATTATCCGGATATGACCTGTCAGCGCTGCAAAACCTGCTCTACGGCGCCTCCCCCATGCCGGAAGCGGTGATCCTGAAGGCCATGGAAGTGATTCCAAGGGTTAATTTCTACCAGGCCTACGGGCAGACCGAGGCCTCACCCGTCGCTACGGTCATGGGTCCTGAGTACCATACGGTCTCAGGTCCGTTGGCGGGCAAAATCAACGGTGCAGGACGGGCTATAACCGGCGTGGAACTGCAGGTGTTCGACGAAAGTGATCAAGCGGTGCCGGTTGGTGAAGTCGGTGAGGTCTGCATTCGTGGTGAAAACGTCATGCTGGGCTACTGGAACCTGCCGGATGTGACCAGCGAAACGCTGCGCAATGGCTGGTTACACACCGGCGATAGTGGACGGCTGGACCAGGATGGCATGTTGTTTATCGTCGACCGGGTCAAAGACATGATCATCAGTGGGGGTGAAAATGTGTATTCCTCGGAACCTGAGCAAGCGATATATCAACACCCGGCAGTGGCTGAGTGTGCGGTAATCGGTATCCCGCATGATTCCTGGGGAGAACAGGTTCATGCAGTCGTGGTGCTTAAGGCCGGACATTCGCTTAGCGAACAGGAACTGATCGATCATTGCAAAACCCTCATCGCCGGGTTCAAGTGCCCGCGCAGCGTGACATTCCGGGATGAACCCCTGCCGCTCAGCGGCGCAGGCAAGATCCTGAAAAAGGACCTGCGCGCGCCATTCTGGGAAGGGCAGGGCCGTAACGTCAGTTGAGCCGGCACGACCGCTCGAACCGGAGTACAGAACCATGGGGCCACTCAAAGGCTTAAAAATCATCGAAGTTTCGGGAATTGGCCCGGGTCCTTTCTGCGGCATGTTGCTGGCGGACCTCGGTGCTGACCTGGTCTGCGTGGACCGCCCCGGTCAGCCTGTGCTCGATCCGTCAACCGACTGTATGCGCCGGGGAAAACGCTCCATCATTCTCGACTTAAAATCTCCGCAGGACACTGAAACCCTGTTGGTCATGGTTGAAAAAGCGGATGTGCTGTTCGAAGGGTTCCGTCCGGGTGTTATGGAGAAACTGGGCCTGGGTCCGGATGAATGCATGGCGCGCAACCCGCGCCTGGTCTATGGCCGTATGACCGGCTGGGGACAATTCGGGCCTCTGGCGCAGGCTGCCGGGCATGACATCAACTACATTTCGCTATGTGGCGCATTGCATGCCATCGGACCAAAGGATGGAAAGCCGGTACCTCCGTTGAGCCTGGTCGGAGATTTCGCCGGCGGTTCGTTGTTCCTTGCGCTGGGCCTGGTCAGCGCCATCCTGGAAACCCAAAAATCAGGCCGGGGCCAGGTGATTGATGCCGCAATGAGCGATGGGTCGGCCCTGGTCACGGCGATTTTTCATTCCCTCAAGGCCCAGGGACAGTGGCGCACCGAGCGGGGCAGTAACCTGCTGGATGGTGGTGCTCCCTTTTACCAGGCCTATGAGACCCAAGATGGAAAACACATCTCAATAGGCCCGATCGAGCCGCAGTTTTTCGGCGTGTTGCTGGAAAAAACGGGCCTGGATCCGGAAGAGTTCGGTCCTCAGAACGAAGTCATTCGCTGGCCGGACCAGCAGCGCAGGCTCGAGGTTGTTTTCAAAACCCGAAGCCGGGACGAGTGGTGTGAAATGCTGGAAGGAAGCGATGCCTGTTTCGCACCGGTGCTGGATTTCAACGAGGCGCCGCGACATCCGCACAACCGGGCGCGTGACACCTACATCGAGGTTGGCGGAATGACCCAGCCCGCCCCGGCGCCCCGCTTCAGCCGGACAGCGCCGGAAGTAGCCCATGCAGCGCACCAGCCCGGGATTGACAGGGATGAGGTATTGAAGGACTGGGGCATCGCATGACAGATTCGGCCGGCTTGATACGAAACGTGCTTTTTGATCTCGACGGAACCCTGGTCGATAGCAGCCGGACCATCAGCGCGAGCATTGATTATGCACTGGAGCGGGTTGGGTCTGGCGCTGCGGGCCGTATTCCGGCGGAAGCGGTCATTGGCCTGCCCCTGCTCGACATATTTCGCGACAGCTACGGTATGAGCCATCAGTTGGCGAAGAGTGCCATCGCGCATTACCGTGAGCATTACGACAGCCTGCAGCAGGCCGGGTCTGTCATCTACGAGGATGTAGTCGAAGTGTTGTCAACACTAAAGGCGGGAGGTTTGAGTCTGTATGTTGCCACGGTCAAGCCCACGGAGATCGCGGAAAAAGTGCTTTATGATTTGCACCTCGCGCCACACTTCGATGGCGTAGCTGGCGCATCCATGGGGCCTGAACGCCGCGATAAGACGCAGTATTATCGCCCATGCACTGCAGAAATTTGGCCTGGATCCGCTGCACTCTTTGATGATCGGTGACCGCGATCAGGACATCATGGGTGCGAGGGACAATGGCATGGCGGCCATTGCCGTCACGTATGGGTTTGGATCGGAAGCAGAACTTCGTTCAGCACAACCACGACAGCTGGTGGGTTGTTCAAAAGAGATTGTTCCGCTCGTGCTGAACCCATCTGTGGCAAAGTAGTCGAACAGGCAGATTTACCAGGAAAGGTACCCCATGTTGGCCCGCTATCTATCATTGGCTGTGTTTCTCTTGCTGGTCGTTACGGCCTCCTTCATCGGTTCAGGATTTGAGGCCGGGGAGTGGTACCACTTCTCACTGAAACAACCGCCGTGGGCGCCGCCGTACTGGTTGATTGGCCCGCTGTGGGCGATCGTTTACGCGATGATGGCGCTGGCGGCCTGGATTGTCTGGAATACCGGGCACTATTCGCGCATTGGCGCACTGCTGTGGTGGGGTCTGATACTGGTGCTGAATTCAGGCTGGTCGGCTCTGTTTTTCGGTTTGCACAGGCCTGGCTGGGCCCTGCCGGTGCTGGGCCTTGCTATTGGCGTTGCTGTATTTTGTATCCACGCGTTTGGCAGACTCTCCAGACAGGCCGCCCTGCTGATGGCGCCTTACCTGCTTTGGGTCATCTTCCTTGCCCTGTATAACCTGTCGGTCTGGACACTTAGCGGCGGATTTCTGGAGCGCTTCCTGGGCTAGCGGAAACCCCGTTACTGCTCAGGATTGTTGATGTAGAAAACGTTCAGCTTGTTGCCATCAAGGTCGCGAAAATAACCCGCGTAGAACTGGTCGCCGCGGGGACCTGCAGGTCCTTCGTCGGTGGCGCCCAGCTCGATCGCCTTGTCATAAACTTTGTGTACCTGGTCTTTGGAATTTGCGGCCAACGCGACCATCGTGCCGTTTCCAGGTGTGGCAGGATTTCCGTCAAAGGGCCTGGTAACCGAGATGCCGGGCTGATCCGGTGAGACGGCCCAGGCGACGAATATACCTTCCACTTCCATGAACCGGCCAGCGCCTATCACGGCCAGCAGTTCGTCGTAAAATGCTACTGCGCGATCAAGATCATTCGTGCCCAGGGTTACATATCCAATCATTTCTGCTCTCCTGAATCAGACAAACGGTGAAACGCCGAACAGCCATGGGTGTGCTACGGCGATGACGATATAAACAACAAAACCGGCGCCAACGGCGATCATGTCTTTCTTCACCGGCATCGGGTCCGGTTTTACCCAGGCGCCATCCCGCCGGTTGAGAAGGAAGATCTCGATTATGGCCCAGATGGCCAGGCCACCAAACAACACGATAGAGCGTGCCTCGCCATTAGCCAGCAGGTGGGCGATACCCCACAAGGCAACTGCGGTTAGCTGTGGATGACGCACGAATCGTTTGATGTTATTCGCACCATGAGAGGCGCTAAAAAGTATGAAGGCAATCAATACCAGCAGAGACGCAGCGTGGCGCCCCCAGACCGGTGGCAGGTACAGGTTTTCGGGGATTGTGGCCCTCCAGCCTGAGATGACCAGGTAAAGCGACAGGACCATCAACAAGGTGAAAATTCCCTTGTAAGGCTTCTCGCCGACTTTCGCGATCAGGTTCTTGCGAAAATCAACTGCGATGGCGGGGATGAAGTGCATAATGCTCCAAAGCAAAACACCCAGTACGAGTTTAATCATGTCGTTATCCTGTTGTTCCCGGTTGGTGTATTTAGTGTAGTTGCTAATAGCGGCAATGAATAATTTATTTTGAATTTCACAAATTGTGCCGCAGAGTTTTAGCAGGATATCTCCTGATATCCTATGCTTAAGGAATCACGGCTCATGAGGTTTGGTTCCGATGCGTTACCGTTACACAGTACTTTCAGCAATGTTCCTGTCAGTTTTAGTAGCGAGCCCAGCCTGGCCGGAGGTAAAAGTGAAGGCTATGAACGGTGGCCAACCCGTACAAATTCATAGTCTCGCACCGGTCAGGGACCGCAATCACGAAGAACCGCAGCCCGTTCACTCGCTGACCTCAGAGCTTGAACGGGCCGGCAAGAGCAAGACCGCTGCCATCAATCCTGAACTCCAGCTGCCTTTGCGGCGCGGCGTGTCCAACACCAACCCGGGCTTCATGGCGATTTCCAATTTTGTTGACCAGGACCCTCTGAAGCCCGATGGCCTGTTGGACTGGAACTGCGGAATGCGAACCTACGATACGGATGGGTTCGACCACAACGGCACGGACTTCAATTCCTCACAATATCCATGGCTTACCATGGCCAATGATGGCCTGGTGGTCATCGCCGCGGCAGATGGCGAAATTTTTGACAAGAACGATGGTGAACCGGATCAGCAGTGCGCATTCAGTCCAACCGCCGAGCCTAATCAGGTGGTTTTGAAGCACGACGATGCTTCGATAACGATTTATGCGCACATGAAAACCGGTTCGGTCACGCCGCGCAAGGTGGGTGACCGGGTGGAGCAGGGCGATTACCTGGGTGTGGTTGGCAGTTCGGGCCTGTCAACCGGGCCGCACCTCCACCTTGGCGTTCAGGATACGTCCAATAATCTCTATGATCCGTATGCAGGCGCCTGCAACGCGCTTAACGACGACAGCCTGTGGGTTGACCAGGAGTCGTACCTGGAAAAGGGCCTCGTGGCGGTCGGTACGCATTCCACGTTTCCGGAATACCCGCCCTGTCCGCAACAGGAAGTGCCCCATTTCAGAGATGTATTCGCACCCGAAGATGCGATTTTTCCCTCAGTAACGGTCCGGGATTTCGAAGCAACCGATGTAATTGAAGTGGTCATGCGCGATCCCTCGGACCAGGTGATCTTCGAGACCACGTATACAAATGAATCAGTCGACCATAGCCCGGCCGTTCAGGCGCTCTGGGGGCTTCAATTCGGCGGTCCGCTACCAGAGGGAAAATACACCTGGAGCGCCACTTTCGGCGGTCAAACCCTGGTGCATGACGTTTTACGTGGGCAGCGGCCCCGACCCTGCACCGGCGGCCACTGCTGCAAACAATGCGTTCACCGGTCTGTGGTACGACCCGGCGCTGGATGGGGAAGGCTTCAACATCGTCACCACTGCAGGCGGAACGATTGTCTATTTCTATGGCAGCGACAACCGGGGCAACCGGGTGTGGCTGATATCCGGCCTGATTCCCGGCGTGATCGAAGCCGGTAAAACGATCGAAGTTTTGATGTTTGAATCCACCGGGGGTGTATTTCCCACCCCGGTGATGAGTTCCCGTGGATTGGCAGCCTGGGGAACACTGGTACTTCAGTTCAATGGTTGTGAGGCCGGTCAGTCGACGCTCAATGGGGTTGACGGCTCCAAGGTTTCACAGATCACCAAGCTGGCCGGAGTCAGCGGCGCTTCCTGCGTAGGAGGTGACCCACAAGTCGATGCGGACTGGGCGGGGCTCTGGTACGACCCCACCAAGGATGGCGAGGGTTATAACCTGATCGTCGCGCCGGTCGGGCGCATTCTGTATTTTTATGGCTTCAAGAAAAGTGGCTTGCGGCTTTGGCTGATCAGCGAACTCATCTCCGATTCACTGACGCCCGGCAAAACCGTCGAAGTGACGATGTTCGAGGCGACCGAGGGTAGCTTTGATGCGCCTGTTCCCAGTGGCGATGCGTTGGTTGCCTGGGGAACCGCGAGAATCACGGTCGTCGACTGCGGCACGGTTACGATCGTTATCACCGGGGAGGATGGCAGCAAGACCAGCAACACGGTCCGCCTGGCTGGAATAATCGGTTCGTCCTGCGGTGGCTAGCTGATCAGTAACTGGCCCAGTCGGCCGGTCAGAATGGCCAGGTAGTTGCCAAGCGCGTAACCGATCATCGCCATCAGGATCGAGGCAGGCACCAGCGATTCGCGGTGGTGCGCCGCCACGATAGGCGCAGATGCGGCACCGCCGATATTCGCCGCAGACGCGATCGCCAGCGTATGTACATCCACGCGGAACAGCCAGGCGCCAGCGAGAATGAATATGCCGTGAATGAAGATCCACACATAGGCCATCATCACGAAAGCGCCCATGGTTTCGAAACTGGCGTTGCTGAGGTCCATGGTGGCGCCGATGCGCGCCACGTAGACATAGATAATAGCCATCGCGATGGGGTGGGCGGCCGGTAATTTCCGGACCGGGGTAGTTGAAGCGATCAAGGCCAGCGTGGTCACCAGCAGGATCAGCCAGGTGCTGGCGCTGATCACCGTGGCGCCGCCAATGACGACCGGCGGCAAGACCTCCGAAAGTTCCAGAGAAATCCAGGTGAAACTCAGTGCGATCAGCGCCAGGTAAAGCAGCTGGATCATTTTCGGCGCCTGCTCTGAATCGGAATGCTCGGCTGCGGCGCGGTCCATCAATTCGAGCCGGTTGGCGGGCACCCGCATCCAGCGGTTGAATTTTTCAGCGAAAGCGCGCGAGCCCAGCAGCAGGGGCAGCCATATCAGGTAAACCATCTGGTCAGCGGCCGCCGCCATGGTCATGTCCTCACCTGAGCCGTCCAGCGCCGCGTGCGCGGCTGTCATGTTCCCGGTGCCACCGATCCAGCTTCCGGCCAGTGTGCCGAAAGTCTTCCAGCTGTCTTCGGGCAGGGGGAACTTCACGAAGAAGCCCTCCGGTGTATGCAGGGCCTGTCCCAGTGCATAGGCAAGAACACCGCCCAGCACGACACCGAAGGTTCCGATCAGCATGACGAACACGCCCTTGCCCATGATGCGCACGGCACCCACCACATCGACCTTGATCAGCATCAGGCAGATGAAAATAGGCAGGCCATAGTGGCGCAGGAAGTCGTACGCGGCATTCTCGTAGGGAATCAGGCCGGTGTTTGAAAGCACCACCGGTGTGGCATAAATGAAAATCAACGGCGGCAGGTAGTCGAAGATTTTCCAGTGGCTTTTCTTTTCCAGCCAGAACCAGAAGCTGACCACAGCTACCAGGATGGCCATGACGCCAGCGGGTGAGTCAATCAAAGGGCTAGTCATTGGTGTTTTGTTCCCGTAAATCGTGCAACAGCTTACAAGCTAATTCCAGTGAGTCCAAGAAGCGGGGCGTTGCGCGGCTGACCGGATCGGCCGGAAGCAGGAAGAGTGCATCCCGCCGGACGGCCCGCATGGATGGCCATTCACGCCAGGCCAGCAGTGGATCCGGCGCTCCATCGAGATAGGGCGCGAACAGCACGTCCGGATCGGCTACGATTACGGATTCGTGGCTCACCTGGAAAGCCAGTCCGGGTTCGTCGGTAAAAATGTTCCGCCCGCCGCACAGGCTCAGCCCCTTGCTGATGAGCTGATCACCATTGACCGTAAACAACGGATTGGAGCCCACCTGGTAAAAGTATTCCAGCGTGTCTAAGCCCCCGTAACGCTTTGACAGGTCGACAAGCCGCTGACGCAGAGCGCTGGCCCCGGCGCCGGCAATGCCGGGTTCGGCGGTTGCCTTGCCGGTGGCTTCGAGAATGTCGGCAATTTCTCCGGGTTGGCGAATTTCAACCGACCAGACCGGAATTCCCAATGCGCGCATTTGCACTACCGCCGGGCGGGGTGTGCCCGAATCCCATGCGATGACCAGGTCAGGCCGTATCGAAACAATCCGTTCAATATCCAGCCGGAAAGCGTCGCCGATGCGGGGAATGTCCCGGGCAGATTCCGGATAATCGCTGAACTCGACTGTGGCGATCAACCGGTCGCCTGCGCCTGCGGCGAAGACCAGCTCTGTAAGGTGTGGCGAAAGCGTAATAATCCGGAAAGCGGGGGCGGGTAACACCAGTTCTGAGCCATCTGCCTGCTCAAGCGTGATCTGCCCGTCCGCAAGAAGGTTACCGCAGGCAACCAATGCCAGCATGTACAGAAAGCATCGCACGGTGTCGTTCAGTTCAGTAATCAGACGATAACACCGATCAGCAGCAGCAGCGCCAGCACCGTCAGCCAGACGCCGAGGATTCGCCAGGTGAGGTCCATCGCCTGTTGCAGGCAGATCATCGGGCCCTCGATCTGGTCAGCATAGCCGTCGCGGGCAGCGTGGCCGGTCAGCACAATGCTGCGCGCACTGGCCAGAAGGAAACCATTGTCCCCTTCAAACAAGCCGTGACCCTGTTCATCGTGATAGCGTTTCCACGCGGTGAAAACTGAATCGAAATCAGTTGCGATCGCCAGAGACAGCGTCATCAACTGCGCGGCCGGCCAGTCCATGATCTTCAACAGCCGGCTAAATAGCCCGAGCTGTTCATCGGTGAGGTTGTGGTTTTCATTTACCAGCCAGTCCACCAACCGGTAAAGGAAGGCTCCGAGAATTCCCAGCACAGCGAACCAGAAGATGATGCCGAACCAGCGCCGCAGTGCTTCCAGGAATACACCCTCGACGGCTGCTGCCCGGGCCTGATCAGCATCCTCGGGAGCCGGACGGTGCAGTATTCGATCAAGAGCCTGTGCCCGGTCCTCATCGCTATCGGCTTCGACAACCTCCGCAACATCGGTGTCGAGGTCTCGCGGGCCGAAGCAGTACACCAGCACTACCAGGGACAGCAGGAAAGAGCCGGTAGAACCGAAAGCGGAGATTAATACCTGGTTGAGCAACAGCAAGACTACCAGTGGTACCGCAATAATCACCAGGAAACCCAGGACATCCTGCCAGAGTGGCAGCTTTCCAAATGCTTCGTTACTGAAGTCCACCCAGGTAGTCAGCCACTGTCTCTTGCGAAAGCGGCCGAGTTCACGAATGAAGTGACATAGTCCGAAAGCTAACAAAATCGAGATAATGGTCATAATGCTATCTTATTCCTTTGCGGCCATGCCAGCTACCCGCGCCGCGTACCAGCGAACCGAGGTCTTTTCCGCTTTGCTTGTGGTACCACTCGGCGAGTAGTTGAAAAGCGATGGAAACCGGCGGTGAAAGGCGCAACTCATCAGATTGTACAACGTGCTCGATTTCCGCGGCAGTCAACCAGCGTAATTCATCAATTTCTTCGCTGGTGTTGTAATCGCGACTCCGGGCTTCGGCATAAAAACCGCACATGGCGGAGGAAGGAAATGGCCAGGGTTGAGACGAAACGTAACGGATATCGCGCAGGCGGATCCCGGCTTCCTCGAATACCTCCCGGACCACGGCATCTTCCAGGCTTTCGCCTGGTTCAACGAAGCCGGCTAATGTTGAAAATCGCTTTGGCGGCCAGCTGGAATTGCGCCCCAACAGGCAGGCATCGCCATGCGTGACCAACACGATAATGGCAGGGTCAATACGCGGAAAGGATTGCCTGCCGCACTCCTCGTTACTACAGACCAGTTTATGCCCGGCCGATTCCAACCGGTTGACGTTACCGCAAATGCCACAGAACACATGACGGTACTGCCAGTAATGAAGCGCCTTGGCATAGGCCAGTACGCCGGCATGTTTTGTGTCCATATCGATGGATGCCAGTCGCAGGTCAACGAACTTCGCCTCCGGGTGATTGGTCAGTACGCGCTCCTGCTGGTTGTCATTGATTGAAACTGCAAAGAAATAGCGTTTGCCGTCTGTACCCAGCAGGGTGGGAGGCTGGATAGAGTCCGGTTGTGTAATTTCACCGGGCTTGAGATAAACCGCGATCTGGCCATCCGTCGTGTTGGCGAGAAGGCTGCGATTTCGCCACAAGGGGACAAATCGGGCCGCGTCTGATTGCTGGGCCTGCTCGACCCAGGGTGGGTCATCACGGAACTCGGCCAGGCGATCCAGACGGACTGAAGAAAAAAGGTTTCGCCGGGAACGCGTGATCCGGTCGATACTCAGATCCTGCTCAGTCACCACCTAGACAGAAAAAGATGAGCCGCACCCGCAGGTTGTGCTGGCATTAGGATTTCGTATGACGAATTGTGCGCCTTGCAGACTTTCCGAGTAGTCCACCTCGGCGCCCATCAGGTATTGGAAGCTTAGAGGATCGACCAGTAGCTTTACGCCGTCGTTCTCCACGGCGATGTCATCCTCGGCCTGTTCTTCGTCAAACGAGAAACCATATTGAAAGCCGGAACAGCCGCCGCCGGAGATATACACCCGCAGTTTGAGATCCGGATTGCGTTCTTCCAAAACCAATTCCTGCACTTTTCGCGCAGCCGCATCGGTAAACACAATGCCGGGCATACCGTTTGCACTGCCTGTTGAAATGTCAGTATTGATATCCATCAGATTCACTATGGTGGTATTTACCGCTTAAATCAATCGTCACGAAGCTCATCCCATCCGTAGTAGCGGATGATGGGTTTGCGCTGCCCGTTGGCTTCAAGCGTTACCAGCAGGCGCGTAGGACCGAAGCCGTCGGGTAGGGTCAGGTAACCCTCCAGCTGCTGAAAATACTTGAAACGGAATGCAGGTTCCGCTGTTTCCCCGTCACTAAGCTGCGTCCAGTGCAGGGTTACAGGGCGATCCTCCAGTATACCTTCTATGTCCAGCCGCGCGCGTCCGCTGATTATCGCTGCCCGGCGGATGTTCTGAGTTAGCGTCAAAACGAACTGAAATACCCGGTCGGATTCTGTCGGAATAATTTCCGCCCGGTAGATATCGAGGCCGGCCTGGGTGCCGCTGGTTCCTGACAGCCGGCTGTAAAAATCGAGTTCTGACTGCAGGCGGCCAAGTTCTGCCTGGCGCTCGCTCTCGTGTTCTCTGAGCAAACGATTGGCCCGCCGCATCACCTCAGATTCCTGCTCGAGAACGGCCTGCCTCGCCTGCAACCGTTCCATGCGGCCGCTTATGGATTCCAGTTCAGTAGAGAGAAACCGGACTTCATCCTGCAGCGCCCGGGAAGAAGGCACAACCTTTTGGGATGCCAGTTGCCAAACGACAAATAACAGCACAGCCGCGATGGTTACGGTCAGTACCAGCGATTCGGTAAATCTGATTTTCGGAATTCTGTATCGCATATGACAAAAAAGCGGCCGAAGCCGCTTAGTCCCTGCATGTTCTGATTGTTATTCGTAAATGTTGTTATCGTTATATGGCAAGACCCCAGAACTGCACAAGTTTATACAGGCTCAGGGCCTGCCCCGTCAAGGACCTGGCAAGGTTTTGTAACGCTCAAACACACTCAGCCAGTTCCTGCTGTCATCTGCAATAACCAGGAATTCCGGGTTCAGCAGGGATTTTTTCCTGTTGTATGAAAGGGGTTTGCCATCCAGGGTGACAATCTTGCCACCTGCTGCCAGCACTACAGCGTGTGCGGCGGCCGTATCCCATTCCGAGGTAGGCCCCAGGCGCGGATAGAAGTCGGCCTTGCCTTCAGCCACCAGGCAGAATTTCAGTGAGCTGCCCATGCTGACCAGTTCATAGTCGCCGATGGCGCCGAGGAATTCCAGCAGCCTGGGGTGGGCGTGGCTGCGACTGCCGACCACGATCACCGGATCGGCGCAGGGCAGGCGAATGCTGATGTGCTCCGTTTCCCCGTCCTTGCCGTGACGGCTGGCCCACCTTCCGACCAGGCCGGTATAAGTCACACCGCTGACCGGCACGTGGACAACTCCCAGGACCGGCTTGTGGAAACGGATGAGCGCAATGTTGACCGTGAACTCTCCGTTGCGGTTGATGAACTCTTTGGTGCCGTCAAGCGGGTCTACCAGCCAGTACTGAAACCAGTCCGCGCGCGTTTCGTAGTCGATAGCGGAGGACTCTTCTGACAACACCGGAATGTCCGGCGTCAGTTTCGCCAGCGCGTCGCAGATAATGCGGTTGGCGGCGAGGTCGGCCTGGGTCAGGGGCGACTCGTCATCTTTCATCACTACTGCAAAATCCTGCTTGTAAACGTCGAGGATGGCCTTGCCGGCCTCAACCGCAATTTCTGCTATGGCTTCTGCAAAAACACCCAGGTCACTTTCAGTCATTGCCGTTTTCTCCCCGGAGATAATCCCGTGCTATGTAAAGTGCCGCGATGGTGCGGCCTTCTGTGCAGTCTTCCCGTGCGGTAAGCGAGCGCAAATCGTCGATAGGCCAGGGAACTACTTCGAGCTCTTCTGGTTCGTCGCCTTCCAGCTTTTCTTCAAAAAGATCCCGGGCCAGCACGATGTGGGTGATATGTGTCATGTAACCCGGCGCCAGGCTCAGTTCCGTCAGTTCCTGGATCCGCTTCGCACCGTATCCGATTTCTTCTTTCATTTCGCGCTGTGCGGCTTCGATGATTGATTCGCCATGCTCCAGCCGTCCCTTGGGCAGGCCAACCTCGTAGTGATGCAGTCCAGCCGCGTATTCACGAGCCAGCAGCACTGTATTATCATCCAGCATGGGTACGATGATGACTGCACCGAGGCCGCGTGTCTTCATCCGGTAGTAGAGGCGGCGCTCACCGTTACTGAACTCCAGGTCCAGTTGCTCTACCTTGTATTTGTTACCGGCATCCTGATCTTTTCTGCCATGGATGACCGGAAGTCTTTTGGTTTCAGTCATTGAGTATTTCCAGTAATTGCGGGTGCAATCCCGGTGCGGCGGCGAGTACAGAAGTGGTGTCCAGTCCCGGCGGACGCCCCTCCAGATCGGTAAAAATACCGCCGGCTTCTTCCACGATGACGCTGAGTGCAGCAATATCCAGGATGTTGACATCCGATTCTATGACGGCGTCCAGCTGGCCGGCCGCGAGCCGGTGGTAATGGTAGTAGTCACCATAACCGCGGGTGCGGTTGACCTGTGCGAGGATCTGCCCCAGCCGGGCCCATCGGGCGGAGCCTGCCATGGTCTGTAGGTTGCCGGTGGAAATCGAGGCATCAGGCAGCGAGTTTTTGCCGCTGACCCGGATCGGGATCCCGTCCAGCCAGGCACCTCCCCGTTTGGTGGCCCAGGCGATTTCACCGGCGGCCGGCGCTGATGAGACACCCAACACCAGGCGGCCATGGTGCATCAGCGCGATCTGGGTTGAAAACATGCCATAGCCGCCCACGAAGCTCTTGGTCCCGTCGATCGGGTCAACCAGCCAGAGATAGTCTGCGTCGGCCTGTTCCTTGCCGCCTTCTTCGCCGATAAAGCCGTGGTCCGGAAATTCGCTTAGCAGGATTCCGCGTATGATTTCCTCGGCTTTACGGTCGGCAACGGTCACCGGGGTCTGATCGGCTTTCAGCTCAACCTCGAAGTCGCCGCGGTAATAGTGCAGGATTTCCTGCGCAGCGGCTTCGGCGGCCGCCAGGGCAGATTTCAGAAAGGTTTCCATAATATTTTGCAGCGTTGTCAAAGATAAGGAATGATATCAAAGTGCGTATACATCGTGTGCATACAAATCTCGCCCTGGAGCCCGGCCATCAGATAACGCTGGTGGGCCGGACGGGCCACTACCTGTCCCGGGTGCTGCGTGTAACAGCGGGCCAGGTCATCGTGGTTTTCAACGGCGATGGTCGGGACTATGTCGCCGAAGTGATCCGGCCGGGCCGCAATGAGCTGATCCTGTCCGTCACCAGTAGTCTTCCGGCGGTACCGGAGTCTCGCCTGGACATCACCGTTGTACAGGCGATTAGCCGGGGTGAGCGCATGGATCAGACTCTGCAGAAGTGCACTGAGTTGGGCGTGAACGCATTCCAGCCGATGTTCAGCGAGAGGGTGGAGGTTCGTCTCAAAGCCGAAAAACTGGCCGGGCGGCTCGATCACTGGCGGGCTGTCGTCGTTTCAGCCTGTGAACAAAGCGGCCGTGCCGTTGTACCTGAGGTACGTGAACCGCTCGTTTTGCGAGACTGGCTGGTTGCCGGTGACGCTACCACCCGCCTGGTCCTCGCGCCGGGTGCGGAGTCGCCGCTGGCCCGACTGAATTTGCCGCAACAACTGCAGTTGGTCATCGGTCCGGAAGGTGGCTTCAGCGACGCCGAGCTGGATCTGATGGGTGCGCGGGGCGTGCAGGCCGTCAGCCTGGGTCCGCGGGTGCTTAGAACAGAAACAGCGGCGCCGGCAGCAGTTGCCGTGGCGCAGGCGCTGGCCGGTGATTTGGGCTAGGTGTCCAGCTGGGTGATCGGCAAGGCGCCAAACGTGGCGTGTGTTACCAGGTGGGTTAGGCGGTCCAGGTCTGGAATGATGGCCTCGCTTTCCTCTACCTTGATTCGGCTGTAAACGCCCAGAGATTTTTTTTCATCACCGGTAGCCATCAAGCTGTCTTCCTTGATCAATACCGGCCGGGGTAGGCCGGTCAGTAGCAGGCCCAGGTAGGGGACCCGGGCGGAATCGGAGAGTGATTTCAGGATCATGATCTTCGAACGCGGATTGACTTCCTCCAGGTCTTCATTATTGATCAGCGCACTGAAGCTGAAGACCGGCACTTGCCGGCTTTCCCATTCCACCTGGCCGAGCAGCCACGGAGGTGATTTCTCCATGGGCTCCGGGGACGTGAAATCGAGAACTTCGGCCATGACGCTGGTTGGCAGCAACAACATTTCCTCATCCACCGGAATCATCATGCAGTGGATTTCCGGGCTTTTACCGGACCGGCGCATGACCTTCTTGGCGCCCACTTTCTTTCTGCCGGTCTTTGTTCGGGTTGTGTTCATTCAGACCCTCTCGGTATCAGTTCGATATCCAGCATTTCACCCACGGTTTCAACCAGCTCCATTTCCTGGTAAGGCTTGGTCAGGTAACCGTTGGCACCGGCGTTCCTTGCCTTCTTGCGATGTTTCTGGCCTGCGCGTGAGGTAATCATGACCACCGGCACGTGACGCAGCCGTGCGTCTGCCCGCACATGCTCGAGCAGTTCGTAGCCATCCATGCGCGGCATTTCAATATCCAGCAGCATCAGGTCAGGAATCCGGTCATGCAGTCTCTCGATTGCATCAATGCCATCCTGTGCAGTCATCACCTCAATGGAGTGGTTGTCGAGCACGCGCGAAGTCACCTTGCGCATCGTGATGGAATCGTCCACTACCATGACAAGTGGCTGGCGGGCCACTTCGGTGACGGCTTCCGCTACTTCTACCACCGTGCTCGGTGCGTTCGAGTCCACGCTGGATCAGCGGTCCCATGTCGAGAATGATCATCACCTGGCCATCAGCCGCGATGGTCCCGCCAAGGATGCCCGGTATGCTGCTGATCTGTGGTCCCACCGGTTTGATGACGACTTCCTGGTGTCCCTGCAGACCGGCTACGCGGAACGCAGCCTGTTGGTCACCGCCGCTAATCATCAGCAACGATACATTGTCACTGTCCAGCGGCAGCGGTGGTGCATCCAGCAACGGTTCGAGTTCGAGCAGGGGATATTCTTCGCCGGCGAATTCATAGACCGGCGACTCGCTCCTGATCAGTGCCGTGTACTCTGACGGCGTCATGCGTGCCACGCCTGCAACACTGTTCAGCGGAATCTGGAACGGACGGTCGTCGACGCTGACCGCGATCGCCTGCATAACCGCCAGGCTGAATGGAATTCGAATCGTGAAACGCGAGCCCTTGCCGTGCTCGGTTTCGATGTCCATCGAGCCGCCAATCTGCTTGATTTCGCTGTTAACCACGTCCATGCCGACGCCGCGCCCGGCCAGGCCGGTCACGGTCGAAGCGGTTGAGAAGCCGCTCTTGCGGATAAATTGCACCAATTGGTGCTGTGTCGATTTCTTCGTCCGCGCCCAGCATGCCGCGTTCGATGGCGCGTTTACGCACGGCATCGACATCAATGCCGGCACCATCATCTTCCACCCGGATGACGAACTCAGTAGCCTCGGCCTCGACCGTGACAACGATACTGCCTTCCTCCTCTTTCTTGGCTTTGCGCCTGGCTCTTGGGTAACTCGATCCCGTGCGCGATCGCGTTACGCAACATGTGTTCCAGAGGAGCGGTAATGCGTTCCAGCACGTTGCGGTCCAGCTGGTCGCTGGAGCCCGCCATGCGCAACTGCAGCCGGGCCAGTTTGCCGGTTTCGGCGGCAGCGGAGCGAACCACGCGGCGCAGGCGCGGTGCGGCGCTGCCGAATGGCGTCATGCGGGTCTGCATCAGACCTTCCTGCATCTCGGAACTGACGCGGGACTGCTGGGTGAGCAGGCTTTCAGCCTGGCGTACCGAGTCGTCCAGCATTTCGTGCAGGTTGAGCAGGTCGCTTACGGATTCGGATCAGCGCCCGGGACAATTGCTGCATGTTCGAAAAACGATCCAACTCGAGTGGATCGAATTCCGTGCTCGTCTTGGCGGAAGCTTTCTGATAGCGCGACGTCATCTGTGCCTCGCTTTCCATGTCCATCTTGCGCAGCTGTTCCTTCAGGCGCTCCACGGTGACGTCAACCTCCTTCAGGTTGTAGCGCACATGGCCCAGTTGCTGCTCGAGCCGTGAGCGGTAGATGCTGATTTCGCCGGAGTAGTTGACCAGCTTGTCCATGAGGTCGGCACCGACGCGAATTTGTGCACCAGTGGCAGCGTCATCCCTGTGATTCGAGGGCCGGTCCTCGATCTCCCGGAATTCCGCGTGGCAGGCGCTTTGCGTGCCGCACGTTTCTTCGTGGCTTTGCGGGTTTTGCGGATGGGTGCGATCTCAGCGGGCTTCCGGCACATGTCTCCGAGAGGTCAACATGCACAGCGGCCTTCGTCACTGGCCTCCAGCGCGTCTGGCAGTGCTTCTTTGGTTTCGCGGTTCAGCGGCCTCATCCGACGGCGGCAGATGCAGTGCATTAACTTTCTTCTCGAAGCGGGCAAGCGCTTCACCGGTTTGCGGCATCCGGCCGGACTGCAGTTGCTCGACCCAGATGTTCAGGCAGTCGCAACCCTCTTCCAGTGCCTGGACCGCAGCGACGGTGGCCTCCTGCCGGTTCGAAGCAATATGCTCAAGCAGGGTTTCCATCGCATGGCTCAGGTTGCCAAGGCCTTCCAGACCGGCCATCCGCGCGCCACCCTTGAACGTATGTATTTCACGTTGCAGGTTCTGCACCAGCTTGTGGTCGGACAATTTGTCGCGCCAGGTGTTGAGCAGGGTATCGCAGCGCTCCAGTACTTCGACGGCTTCTTCCAGGAAGATGGAGATGATGCTGCCTTCTTCGATCGTAATCCGGCTGGAATCTTCAGCAGCCGCCTCTGCTTGATCCTGTGGTCCCGGTATTCCTGGCAGAGGGGCGGCAGGCTTACTGACGACTGCCGGTTTTTCGGCATCTGTTTTAATCGTACCGGAGTCTTCAAGTGCAGCCAGGGCGGCCAGTTGTGCAATCAGCACGGAGTCATCCAGCGGATAACTGGTCGGATTGCCATCCTGGAGAACGTGAAGACGCTGGTGGAACCGGTGTAGACAGTGCTGGATAGCTCCGGTTGCGCCGGCCGTCACCTTGCGATCGTTTTCAAGCCGGTTTTCCAGGTAACGTTCGAGGGACCGCGCGACATCGGCTTCCTGGCCGAGCGGCGCCATCGCAAAGGTTCCGGCCAGCGTATGCATGGCCCTGATCAACGCGGGTGTAACGGCCCGGTTTTTTCCAGCGATGAGGCCGTTAACAAAGCCCTCCAGTTCATTGATATAGCCACGAATCTCCCCTTCCATTAGCTGCTTCAGGGTTGGATCCATGCCGCTGACCGGCACTATTGAATCCAGCTTGATGCCCGTTTCAGAGGTTTTTGTCGACGCTGCCTTTGTGGCAGACGCTGGTTTGGGTTTGGGCTCAGGCTTCACTGCAGGCTCTTCGAGCGTGCGGTTCAGCAGTGAGTCGGGCAGGTCTGACTGCAGTTTGAACAGATCCGGCTGGTTGCCATTGGCCAGCATGCGTGCGAAGGTCGAAAGGCGCTTGATGGCAGCCTCGTCCAGCTCGGTTTCTTCGCCGAGCAGGCGTGAGCGCATGTCGTCCAGCGCATGTACTGCCAGTCTGACGGTCTCGGAAATCGGTTCGCTATAGGTGATGCGGTTCTCGATCAGCTTGTTGAGGAGCTCCTCTATCCGCCAGGAGAAATCGCCCATTTCCAGGGCGCCGACCATCCGGCCGCTACCCTTGAGCGTATGGAATCCGCGTCGCAGCTCGGTAAATGCCTTGCTGTCGCCCGAATTGGCCAGCCAGGATTCCAGGGCCTCTCTGATCTGAATCCGTACTGAATCGTACTCGTCCAGGAAGATACCCAGCATGGCTGGATCGATATCCGGCGTATCTGCTGTGCTGGCTTGCTGCTTGCTTGGTGCCTTGCTGGTGCCAGATAGCGAGATCTTTGTCTCGGGAACCTCTTCACCGCCGGCGCTGGCTTCAGGCAGACCGATCAGGCGGGATTGCATGATTTCGAGGAAACGCAAGCTGCTGCCCTGACCATCCCGGCAACCGGCCAGGTACAGTTCCAGGGCCGCTACCGCATCGGTCAGTGCTTCCAGGTTGGCCACACCTTCACCGGCGTTGACCAGTCCCGCATTAAGTGTCCGCTCGAGCTTATCGGTCAGGATGGCAACTTCCTTCAGCCCGGCCATACTCAGTGCGCCGGAAATCTGCTCCAGCGGCTTGCAGTAATCGGCCTCGTTATCATCGTCCAGGCGTTTTCGGATTGCTTCCTGTGCTTCGTGCAGGTTGGTGACGCATTCATCCAGTAACTGGCTGAGAATCTGATTCAGTTCATTTGGCGGAAGAGAAATGAATCCGCGGCGCGCCTGATCTTCTACCGGTTCGCCCAGCAGTTCAATGTGCGTCGCCAGTATGGCCTCGACCTCCAGCAATTTCTGAGCCAGTGCCAGTAAGGGTGAATCGAGATCCATGTTGGTAACGCCGTCGGTCTCCTCCAGGGCAGGAAGCAAGTCTTCCACCGCCTTGGCCGGTACCGGCAGGTTGAGCATATTCAGCGTATCCGCAAGTTGCCGCAGTGAAGTCTTGCTTTGGCCGCGTTGCTCAGCGTCGACACGGCCGGTTCGCAGCTCCATGTCAAGAGTGTCTTTGACCTGGCTCAGCTCTTCGCGGACAGCTTCGCCAATGGATTGGAACAGCCCCGCGTCGCGTCCGGTGACCGCACCCCTGGCGCGCAGAAGTGCGTCGCGATCGGGTATCAGCTCTTCCAGCTTGAAACGTTCCCGCAGGATGTCAGTTGCCTTGCTGCCGGGTCTCGCCTGCGCTGCATAGAAGAGCAATGCACACGAGAGAGCGGTGATGGTTTCCGTAGGTGGTCCAAACTCACCGTCCTCGATCATGGCTTTGAGGGTCAGATCCAGTCGCGCGAAAAGCCGGCGCAGAGGCAGGTCGTTGTCTATCGAGCCGTCGCGCAAGCCCTGCATGGCGAGTTCTGCAATCCACCAAAGACGTCTGAGCTCGTTGCGGCCGAGGCGGATATACAGGGTCCTGCAAACCTCTTTCATCGGTCCGAGCAAAGCGTCTTTCGATTGCTCTTTGAGCCAACCCAGCAAGGCTCCCTGGTACTGGCTGCGAATGCGGCCGGCAAATGCCGCGAAGTCGGATTTGGCGATGGCATCCGCTTCGCTGCCACTTAGCTCTGGAATGATGACATCGAGCTGCGGTGCGAATAGCGTGCCTTCGGACAACAGCGATTCATCATAGGTCGCGCGCAGTTCGTTGAGGGTTGGCAGCAGCAGGATGGGCAGGTCTTCATGTCCCGCCTGCAAGCGGTCAAGGTAAGATGGCAGGACGATCACCGCATCGGTCAGCGCCATGAGCGACTCATCGCAATTGGTGTTGCCGTTATGCAGCATGTGACCGCCTACAGCGATCATCTCGTCGGTCAGGATGCCGGCGCCATGTTGTTCCATGGTCAGGAACGTCAGGTTCAGCTGCTCGAGTTCTTCCTGCACACTCACCAGGGGTTCGCGGCGTGAGGTATCCTCCGCGAACGCTTCCAGGTTCTCACGCACTGTTTCCAGGCAATCGTCGAGATCCTCGCGTACCCAGCCGATGGCGGCGCTGGAATGTGATCCTTTAAGCATCATTTCCGTTGTCCCCTGTTATCGGTAACTTGAAGTCGGCAACGGAGTCACTGAGCTTGTGAACGAGATCGGCCAGCCTGCCCATGGATTTTGCGGATTGCTTGCTGCCTTCCGATGTCTGGATAGAGACATCACGGATGCTGTTCATCTGCTCGGAAATCCTGGTAGCCGTAGTTGACTGTGCCTGTGCTTCCTGAGATATATCTTCAATCAGTTTTGAAAGGTCCTTGGATACGGATTCGATGCGCATCAGCGCCTCACCGGCGTCCTCCGCTTTTTCCGCACCCGAAACCACTTCGGATGTCGTGGATTCCATCGAAACAACGGCTTCTGATGTATCCGCCTGGATGTTCTGGACCAGCATTTCAATGCGGCGTGTCGCATTGGTAGCGCGCTCGGCGAGCCGCTGAACTTCATCAGCCACCACCGCGAAGCCACGACCGGCGCCACCGGCTGAGGCGGACTGGATAGCCGCGTTCAAGGCGAGGATATTGGTCTGTTCCGCAATACCATTGATCAGTTCGACAATGTCCCCGATTTCCTGGGAGGATTCACCCAGCCGCTTGATGCGCTTCGATGTGTCCTGGATCTGGTTACGGATGGTGTCCATGCCCTTGATCGTCTGCTGCACCATTTGTGAGCCGCTGTGGGCGATCGTAACCGAGCGTTGGGCGACTTCACTGGATTCCCGCGAGCGCTCTGCCATGCCGTCAAACGACTTTGCCATTTCGTTGATCAGGTCGGTGGCGGTGCGCACCTGTTCGGCCTGCTGGCCGGAGGCAGCGGCCAGCATACCGGTTGTTTCCATCGTCTCGTTGGCGGATTCTGAAACGGTTTGTGCCGTGATATTGATTCCGGTAACGAGTTCGCGTAACTGCTCGACGGCGAAATTGACCGAATCCGCGATGGCGCCGGTCATGTCGTCCGTGACCGTTGCCTTCACCGTCAGGTCACCGTCAGCCAGTGAACTCATTTCATCCAGCAGGCGCATGATGGCTTGCTGGTTCTTCTGATTCTGCATGCCCGCTTCAATGGCACGGCGCCGTTCGACGCTCAGGAATGACCAGACCATCCATGCGATCGAAATAAGAATGATGATAAGCGCCAGTGAGCCGGACCATAATGATGGCCACAAACGTTTATCCGAGTGGTCAAGCACGGCATCGGACAGTTGCCGGCTGAGGTCGAACAATTTCAGGCTGTCGATGAACAGTTGATCGGCCGCATTGCGTAAGGCCAGTATGTCGTTGCTGGCGACCAGCACTGTCTCCAGTTCGGGTCGGGCATTGTCATAAATCAGGCGGGCATCGTTCAAGGCCTTCAGCGCATTGGAATTTTTTACCTGGGTGACGCCAATCGTCTTGCTGCCTTGCAGCAGGGCGTCGATGGTCTGTTCAAAATACGCGATTTCCTGGGTGAAATTCTCTGCAGCGGCTTCTGAGCCGGCACCGCCGCGCAGCATTTCTTTCAGATGCCGCAGAATACGGTCTGACAGAACCAGCTGACGTCCGGCGACGAACACCTGGTTGCTGGGCGCCTTACTGCGTGTCAGCTCGCGCACGGCCTTATCGGTCAATTCCTGGATCTCAGGGATGGCGTTGATGAATGACTTGCTGGCGGCAGCCAGGGTGAGAATCAGAACTTCACGGTCGAGAATACTCTTGGTATTGATATTGAGGCTAGACCAGGTGCTGCTGAGTTGTTCCAGCCTGTCTGCATGGGTGGGAGAAAGCGCAGGCAGGGAACGAATCGGGTCACCATGTTTCAGCGCAGCCACCGCATCGGTGATGATGCTGCTGGATTCGTCAAGTTTGAGAAATGCGCTGCTGTTGCCATCCACCGCTTCAAGAGCTGATTTGGCAACCTGCTGGGAATTAACCTGAAGGTCTGTTGACAACCTGATCCACTGTTGTTCGTTCCTGCTTTCCTTGATAATCAGGAAAAACGTAATGGCCACGAAGGCCAAAAGAAGGACCAAAAAGCCGACCATCGCGTACAGGCGAGCCGATTTTTGCTGTATACCGGGCTTGACGTTGGTCACTGTCATTTTCCCTTGCCCTTTGTCGCGCCTGATCAAGAATCCTTTTTGGCGTGACCGGCTTTTGCGCAGCCGAGATTTAGATTGCCGAGCCATTAAGAAATTCTGCCGTGTGAAACAGTTGCTCGAGGTCCAGTTCGTTCCAGGACTCCGATCCCAAATTGTGTTGCTTGCTGATGATCGTGCCCAGCAACGTGTCCTCGTCCAGTTCAACCGGTACTGCGTCACTGTCGAGAAAATGCCGCTGACCGAACACTTCGTCGATTAACAGGCCCAGCGGCGCCTTGTTCAGGCTGGTTGACAGTAAACGGCTGCGGGTCGTTATCGGGGATCTCGACCCGGTCAGAAACCAGGCAAGGTCAACGACCGTGAGCAGTTCACCGCGTACATTGGCCAATCCGATGATCCAGGGCTTGGCGCCAGGTACAGGTGTGGATTGCGGGCAAGGCAGAATTTCGCCGATGCGATCGATATTGCAAGCCATGCGGATGTCGCCGACACTGAACGTGACGCCGCTCCATTCGTCGGAAGACTCGTCACTGTTGCGCGGTCGCTCGGTGAAAACTGCGCGCTGCGCTTCTCGTATTCGAGCAGCTTGGTGAACGCAGTATTTTTGCCATTCAAATTCATCCGTCCCTTCACTTTCCCTGTTGATGGAACTCCGCTATTAAGCGTGGATCATGCTACCGCGTGTTGAGCAACGGCAGCGAGCAATTCGTCTTTTGTAAAAGGCTTTGTGAGGTAGAGGTCAGAGCCTACGACGCGCCCCCGTGCCTGGTCGAAGAGACCGTCTTTGCTGGTCAGCATGACGACCGGTGTGGCCCGGTACTGTGCATTATTCTTGATGATGGCGCAGGTTTGGTAACCGTCCAGTCGCGGCATCATGATGTCTACGAAGATCAGGTCCGGGTTGTGTCTGGCAACCATGGACAGTGCTTCGAATCCGTTTTCAGCGGTGACAACATCATAGCCTTCAGTAGTCAGCATGGTTTCTGCTGAGCGCCTGATGGTTGAACTGTCGTCAACGACGAGAATGCGTATGGAAGGCTTGACAGCCGTCCCGTTGATTTGACCTTGCTGTGTGTTCTTCAGTCATATATCCATCCGTGGTTAATCATCCGATACCGGAGCTTTGACGCACCCGAACCTGAACACTTCCCCTCCGATTTTATGCGGCTGGGACGTTCTAGTCTACCACTTTCCTCTCTGAGATTCCAGCACTAACAACAGCTTAGGTAAAAAAGCTAACATGTATACTGCGAAAGAGTGCTGGAATAACAGCTTGGCTAATCCGATAATATCGGCCTATGAATGATCGGGATCAAGGAAGGTAACATGACCGACGCTTTTAACTCGACCGGCGGTGCTGTGAAGACCGGTGTGGTGATGGACCCGATTTCCGGCATCACTACCTATAAAGACTCAACGTTTGCGATGTTGCTCGAAGCGCAGCGCCGCGGCCACGAACTCTGGTACATGGAGCCTTCAGACCTGACCATGAGGGATGGTTTGGCCCTTGGGCACATGCGCCCGCTGAGTGTGACGGACCGCAGCGAGGATTGGTTTACACTGGGTGATAGCCGGAATCTCGAGTTGGGCGTGCTGGATTTCCTGCTGATGCGAAAAGATCCGCCGTTCAACATGGACTACGTTTATACCACCTACGTGCTGGACCTGGCAGAAAAAGCGGGGGTGACCGTGATGAACCGGCCCCAGTCACTGCGCGACGCCAATGAAAAGTGTTTCATCACGCAGTTTCCCCAGTGTTGTGTTCCGGCGCTGATCACACGCAGTTCAACTGAGATAAAGGCTTTTGTCGGTGAACAGGGGCTGTCGGTAGTCAAGCCGCTGGACGGCATGGGCGGTGAGTCCATATTCCAGGTGCAGCCGGATGACCCCAACCTGAACGTCATACTGGAGACAATTACGGCAAAGGACCGTGACCTGGTCATGGTGCAGCGCTATATTCCGGAAATCACGCAGGGAGACAAACGTATACTGGTGGTCAACGGTGAACCGGTTCCTTATGCCCTGGCCCGCATTCCCGGCGCGGGAGATTTTCGCGGCAACCTGGCCAAGGGCGGCACCGGAAAAGGCGTGGCCCTTTCAGACCGTGATTACTGGATTTGCGAACAAGTGGCGCCTGAACTAAAACGTCGTGGTATTGTTTTTGCCGGGCTGGATGTGATCGGCGACTGGCTTACAGAGATAAACGTGACCAGCCCGACCTGTATACGGGAACTGGATGCGGAGTTTGGTCTTAATATCGCCGGGGAGATGTTCGACGCGCTCGAAGCGATAAGGCAGTGAGGAGGTGGTAACGGCATGATGCCGAATTCAGACAGGTATGCGTCCTGGACCGAAGACCGGTTCATGGTTTTCCTCGTGGTGGCGATTGCTCTGCACATGTTGCTGTTTTTTGGAGTGAATTTTGGATTTAACGTCAATCCTGTACCGCGCCTGGCAGATACGCTGGACGTGGTGTTGGTGCAATGGCGTTCGGAGAGTGAGCCTGAAGAGGCCGATTACCTGGCGCAGGCTTCGCAGAAAGGTGGCGGTGAAACGACCGAGACGTCACGCCCGGCACAGCCGGTCAGTGGTGAATTACCGACACCCCTGGACGGGTCGGATGCACAGGAGGCCGTCGCACAAACACCATCACCCCAACTGGAAGTCCGGGAAATCATAACCGTCGATACCGACGACCAGGCACGTCTTCAGCAAACTACGGTCGAACAGCTGGAGACCGAGCAACCCAATGCCTCGCAATTGATGCAGCAAAGTATGGACATGGCGAGCATGCAGCCTGAGGTCAGCCGCCGGAGCCAGTGGAAATCAACCCTGCCAAAACGGGAGTTTATATCCGCTAATACCAAGGAATATGAATTCGCAAGCTACATGAGCACGTGGGTGTCGAAAGTTGAGCGTGTGGGTAACCTGAATTATCCCAGCGAGCTGCGACGGCAGAAACTGCACGGGGACCTGATCCTGACAGTGGGCATCCAGCAGAACGGGACGATCGAGAGTATCGATGTGATGCGCAGTTCAGGCATCAGGGAAATCGATCGGGCTGCCATCAACATCGTTCAACTGGCTTCACCTTATGCGCCACTGCCGGATAACATCACTGACCGGGTGGACATTCTGCACATCACGCGTACCTGGCGCTTCGAGGCCGCCTTCGGCGTCGAGTAATCAGGATCGTTACGGGGACCCCCGGGTCTCGTTGCGCTCACAGCGCAGTTCGACCGTATTTCCATCGGGGTCACAGATATAGACCGAAAGCCCAAAACCTTCCGCTCCGTAGCGGGTGTGGAGATCCGCATCGCCAAATCCCTGTCCATTGAGCCAGTTTCGCAGCTCATCCTGGCTGATGTATTCAATTTGCAGGCAGAAATGATCCAGGTTGTTCCCCGACCGGGCAGGTGCATCGCCACCGGTGCGGCCCAGTTCGCTGTCAACAGCCACGATATCAATCAGCGACAATCCCGCCCGTAACTGGGTCAGCCCGGTTTCTGGCGGCAGGCTGCGTTCAACTTTGCAACCCAGCACTTTCGAGTAGAAATGAACCATGCTGTCGACATTTTCTGTACGCAACACGATATGGTCGATCAGACGAATGCGAATCATGTTTCCTCCGGACCGATCCATTTCTTGACCTGCGGCGCGCGGTATTCGTCAAACCGGTCGAGTAGCTTGCCGGGCTCGTTTTCCATCATGATCATCGGCTGGAACTCTTTCTTCACAAATTGCTGTTCAACCGCGTGGTCAAGAAAAGCAAAAAGGTGGTCGTAGTACGAAGCCGCGTTCAGCAGGCCACAGGGTTTTTCATGCATACCCAGTTGTGCCCAGGTCAGTATTTCAAGAATTTCCTCGAAAGTGCCCCAGCCCCCGGGCAGTGCAATGAACCCATCCGAAAGTTCGGCCATCTTTGCTTTGCGCTGGTGCATCGAGCTTACGATGATCAAGTCGTCGAGGCCGTCATGTGACACTTCCCGTGTGGCCAGGCTGTGCGGAATCACGCCGATAGCCTGCCCTCCTCCTTCGAGAACGGCATCGGCCACGGCGCCCATCAGGCCGATGCTGGCTCCGCCATAAACGAGACCAAGGCCCCGGTGGACCAACTCGTGGCCAAGCGATCGCGCTGCTGCGCAATAATCGGGCAACAGACCGGGGTTGGAACCGCAGTAAACGCAAATTCTTTTCATGGCACTATTCTAAACCTTAATCGAGTATCATCCGCCACGCGTCCAGTTTTTGCTCAAGACTCATCGCAGCATGTGCCGGGCTGGTCGATGGCAGGCGTTGCAATGGTAAATTCGCAGCAGCGCTCTTCAGACGGGGCAGCACCTGTTTCAGGTAGACTGATTCAGCCTTGGCGCCGTTGAAAAAAATACGGCTGATATTTGGATGACCCGCGAAAAATGTCTGGAAATCATTGGCAATGATCGTCTGGTTGTCAATGTCTGAATCCAGGCTGCCGGTTCGGAAGCAGGCCTGCAGCACATCCCACAGTGCGACGCCTTTTTCGGAAAGTCGGGTGACCCTGTCGTCGTAGTCTTCATCCTGGATGCTGAAAACCTGGCAGATGATCGGCCAGAAGGCATTACGCGGGTGTGCGTAATAGCGTTGCCGGCGTAGAGATTCGCGGCCGGGTATGCTGCCGAGGATCAGTACGCGGGCATCCGTCCGGGCAATCGCAGGAAAACTACGGATATGGGCCATTCGCTCAACTACTAAAGCTTTGCAGCCAGTTTTCCAGAATGATCTGAGCCGCCATGGCGTCCAGCTGACCGGCGTCTTTGCGGCGCGCAGCGCCACTGGCCCGCATTTCGACGAAGCGGTCCTCTGCTGCCCGGGAACTGAGCCGCTCATCGGCAAAGACCGGATTCAGGGAATAGCGCTTTTTCAGCGAGGCACCGAAACGGCGCGCGGCTTCAGACATCCTGGTTTCTTCGCCGTCGGCTCCGAGTGGCAGGCCTACCAGCAGCGTGGACGGTTTCCATTCCTTAATCAGCCGATCGATGGCCACCCAGTCCGGTTTCTTGCCATGACTGACCGTTTCCAGGCTGCTGGCTGTACAGGTGGCAGTCTGCCCGACGGCGACCCCAATTCGGCGCAGGCCAAAATCAAATCCCAGGATATAACCACCGGGTGTGGTTTCAGGCATGTCCAGCATCCGGAAGCAACTGGTCCACCTTGATGCCCAGGCGCCCGAGTGCTTCGTCGAAACGATTGGGCAGCGGAAGTTCGAATACGATGTCGGTGTCAGCCGAAACTGAGAGCCAGGCGTTTGCCAGCATCTCACCTTCCAGTTGTCCACCGCCCCAACCAGAATAACCCAGCGCCACTACGAAGCGTTCGGGACCTGCGCCGCCGGCGATATCTGCCAGCACGTCGCGGGAGGTGGTGACCATGATGTCCTGTCCTACATCCATGCTTGATTCATAGCCATCCCGGGGGCTGTGCAGCACGAAACCGCGATCCGGGGCTACTGGTCCCCCTTCGAGTACCGGACGCTGCCGAATGGCCTCATCATGGCAGTCGATATTCAATTGGGAAAAAATTTCACCGAGTGTGAAAGTTGACAGCCGGTTGATGGTGATGCCAATGGCGCCGGAGTCGTTATGCTGGCACAGGAGCGTCACGCTGCCGGCAAAATTGTCGTCCACCATACCCGGCATGGCGATCAGCATCTGTTGTTCCAGGTATCCGGCGGACTCTTGTTTGATTCCTTCGCTCATGCTGTTCAGATTGGGCTTTAGCAGAACATTTTTCAAGTGTCGCTTGCTACAATGAGCAAATCATGGCCAGTGAACCCACAGAACAGGAAACACAGCGAAAAGAGCCCCGCTACCCGGCGCCCAATCCGCAGTTTCGTATTGCGTGGCGGGCGCCTCACCGAAGGCCAGAAACGTGCGCTCAACGAATTGTGGCCGCAATATGGAATAGGCGGCGACGATTCCGAACTGGATTTCGATTCCCTGTTTGGCAACGCCCAACCGGTCATCCTGGAAATAGGTTTCGGCAATGGCGACGCCACCTGGCAGATGGCCCGAGCCCACCCTGAAGAAAATTACCTCGGCGTGGAGGTGCACAAGCCAGGGGTGGGTCACCTGTTGCTGAAAATTGAAGAGCACGGCCTCAACAATGTTCGCGTCGCATGTGATGACGCCGTCGAACTGCTGAAAAAGCGTGTTCCCGAGAACTCGCTGGAAGGGGTGAGAATATACTTTCCTGACCCGTGGCATAAGAAAAGGCATCATAAGAGGCGTATTATCCAATCGCCATTCATTGCGCTGCTGGCGGAAAAAGTACGTAGTGGTGGCATCCTGCACATGGCGACCGATTGGGAGCCTTACGCAGAACATATGCTGGAAGTGATGCGCGACAGTCCGGCTTTTGAGAACATCGCGACACAGGGTGAGATCTGTTCCAGGCCGGAGTGGCGGCCGGAAACCAAGTATGAAAAACGCGGTGAGCGACTGGGCCATGGGGTATACGACCTCGTTTTCAGGCGTACCGGCTGAACCAGGAGACAAGCGAACTGATGGAAACCGGACTGACACTGACACCCGACATGATCCTGGTTCTGCTGATCCTGTCGGCAACGATTGGTTTGTTCGTGTCAGAGCTCGTGCGTGTCGATATCGCTGCGATCCTGGTCATGGTGGTTATCGGCCTGGCCGGCCTGGTGCCCGCAACCGACCTGTTCAATGGCTTTGCTTCCAACGCAGTCCTGTCGATCATCGCAGTGATGATACTGGGCGCCGGGCTGGACCGAACCGGTGTAATGACGGTCGTGTCCGCCTTTATTCTCAAGGTGGGCGGAAAGACAGTGACCCGGATAGTACCGCTGGTTTCCGGCACAGTCGGGCTGATCTCCGGAATCATGCAGAATGTGGGTGCAACCGCCCTGTTCATGCCGGTCATGTCCAGGATCTCCAGCCGCACGTCTATCCCTCTGTCGCGGCTTCTGATGCCGATGGGTACCTGTGCGATTCTCGGCGGCACCCTGACCATGGTGGGTTCGTCACCGCTGATCCTGCTCAATGACCTGATAGAAAACGCCAACGAATCGCTGCCGCCGGGTGTGCAGACGCTGGAAACCTTTCACCTTTTCGACGTCACCCCGATAGGCATTGGATTGTTGGCGGCCGGTATTCTCTATTTCCTGCTGGCGGGTAAATTCCTGTTACCCAAGACCAAGGAAAAAGCCAGTGGTGTTCCGGCCAAAACCAAGACTTATTTCGCCGATGTCTACGGTATCAAGGGTGATATCTACGAGTTGCTCGTTACCGTTGACAGCCCGCTGGTTGGCATGACCGTCGAGGACGCTGAGAAAATGGAAGGTTCGCCGATGTTGCTGGCCATTCGCAACACCGATGAACCCAGGCTGGCCCCTCCAGCCGACGAGATGATCTGGGTTGGGACGATCCTGGGGGTGATGGGTACACGCGACATCGTGGGCAAGTATGCGCTGGAGAACCAGTGCCGGGTGCAACCACGCTTACGAACATTCGGCGGCCTGTTCAACGAAAGCAGGGCGGGTATTTCCGAAGTTGTTATTCCGCCCGGCTCAAAGCTGGTTGGTCAAACGATAGGCAAGGCCCGGTTGCGGACCCGTTACGGCATCAGTGTTCTGGCCATCAACCGCCGGGGTGATATCCTCACCGAGGATATCCGTGATACCGAACTCGAAACCGGGGATTGCCTGGTGTCGCACAGCACCTGGCGAGATCTGTCAGCCGTGGGCAAGGAGCGCGACTTTATCGTCGCGACCGATATTCCGAAGGAGGAGCAGCGGCCGCACAAAGTCGCCCATGCGCTGGTCTTTTTCTCGATTTCCATGAGCATGATCATTTTTTCCGACTACCGGCTGTCCATTTCCCTGCTGGTCGGTGCGATGGGCATGGTTCTGACGGGAGTGCTCAGCATGGATGAAGCCTACCGGTCCGTGAGCTGGAAAACCGTCTTCCTGCTGGCCAGCCTGATTCCGCTGGGGCAAGCGATGGAGCGAACCGGCACGGCCGCCTGGATTGCCCAGGAGATCATGATCATACTGGGAGATGTGCCGGAGATTACGATCCAGGTCGCGCTGGCCGTGATGGCGACCGTTTTCAGCCTGGTCATGTCGAACGTAGGCGCGACCACCATCCTGGTGCCGATTTCCGTCAGTATCGCGCTGGCGACCGGCGCCAACCCGGCCATGTATGCGCTGATCGTTGCATTGTCGACGTCCAATGCGTTTATTCTACCGACCCACCAGGTCAATGCATTGATCATGGGTCCGGGCGGTTACCGCGTAGCCGACTTCATTCGGGTCGGAACCCCCATGAGCGTAATTTTTATCGTCGTCATGCTCACCATTGTGAACCTGATCTTCTAAGGCTGGCTGAATGCAATACCAAATTGGTCCACCACCCATGAACCCCTTGTCCCGTCTGTTGGCAGGGATAGTGGCCGTACTTGCCCTTGCCGGCGCCTTCTTCTTTGGTGTGTTCATCCTGATCTTCGCCGTGGGCCTTGGCCTGGTCGCCTGGCTGGGACTGTGGTTGCGCATGTGGTGGATCAGGCGAAAGTTGGGGGAGACCGGCAGTGGTTTCCCGGGCGGGCAGGATTATCCCGGCAAGGCCCCGCCCGGTGATAAAAAAGGCGACGTGATTGATGCTGAGTACACTGTCGTTTCAAAGCGGGATGAAGATTAGAGGTTTCACTCGTATAATGACGTGAACCGGCCGCCAGGAAAAACACATGTCAACGATCAGGGAAATCCTCGAGCACAAGTCCAGAGAAGTTCTGACCATTACAAGTGATACGTCGGTGCTCGATGCCATTGGCGCCATGTCAGAAGCCAACATCGGCGCAATAGTGATCCAGAACGGGGATCAGCCGGACGGGATTTTCACCGAACGTGACTATCTCCGGAAAATTGCCCTGAAGGGCCGGTCATCCCGCGACACACGTGTTTCGGAGGTCATGTCTTCACCGCTGTTTACGGTCGATGTGTCGGATACACCCCGTGTCGCCATGGAATCCATGACTGAGCGCCGCTGCCGGCATCTGATCGTTATTGAAAACGATGCGATGGTGGGCATCGTGTCGCTGGGTGACCTGGTCAAACACCTGCTGCACGAGAAAGAGGCAGAGGTCGAGCAGCTTTCCAGCTACATCAAGGGTAACTACTAAGTCCGGCTTACTGCCCTGATTCTTCAGAGTCTTTCTGCATGGCTTTTCTGACGGCGGCGCGGGTTTCGGATGCGCTACGTCCTTTCTTGTACTGATCCAGCACGACGGATTCAACCTGTTCCAGAATGCTGTCCATTGAACCGGCCGGACTGGAGGTGTCCAGCGGTCGCTGGTGGCCGAACAGGTTGATCCAGCGTTCGCTGCGACGGCCCAGTTTGATCACCCTGCGAAATTTGTCGTCGCAGTTTTCGCCGCCTTCGAGCAACCCGATCAGCGCCGCCAGCAGTGAAACCGGAATCAGTATCGCGTCCCGGAAACCATCGGCCAGCAGTTTCACCTGCAAAATGGCAGCTTCCCGGAGCAGGGACAGCTCGGGGGTTCTGGTTTGTCGCGTTCATGGCAGGGATAATGTCCGGAATTGATCCATCCTAACCTTCGGAGCCAGCTAATGAAATACCTGCATACCATGGTCAGAGTGACCGACCTTGAAGAATCACTGGAATTTTACTGCAACAATCTTGGTTTGGTGGAAGTCTCGCGCAAGGACGTGCCGCAGGGAAAATTCACACTGGTTTTCCTCGCTGCGCCCGGTGACGAGGAAGCCCAGGTTGAACTGACCTACAACTGGGAGCCTGAGGAGTACGACGGCGGCCGGAACTTCGGCCACCTGGCCTACGCGGTAAATAATATCTACGAAACCTGCCAGAAACTGATGGACGGCGGCGTCACCATCAACCGTCCGCCGCGTGACGGGCGGATGGCATTTGTACGATCACCGGACGGGATTTCGATCGAGTTGCTGCAGAGCGGTGACGCGCTGCCCTTGATTGAACCCTGGTCCTCGATGGAAAACTCCGGCAGCTGGTAAGCCTTACAGTATGTAGATCGTGGCCAGCAAGCCGGTGATGGTCATCGTAATTGTGTAAGGCAGCGCCAGGATCACCATTCTTCCGTAACTGAGCCTGATCAGGGGCGCCAGTGCCGAAGTCAGCAGAAACAGGAATGCCGCCTGGCCGTTCGGAGTCGCCACCGACGGAATGTTCGTTCCGGTATTGATGGCTACCGTCAGCTGGTCGAAATGAGCCCGGGTAATGTCGCCTGCCTCCAGTGCTGCGTAGACTTCATTGATGTAAACAGTTGCGACGAAGACGTTGTCCGATATGGCGGACAGGATACCGTTGGCCATGAAAAACACCGGCACCTGGGATTCCTGGTCGAGCGTGAATACATAATCAATAATCGGCTGGAACAGGTGCTGGTCATGAATCACAGCCACGATGGCGAAAAAGACCACCAGCAAGGCGGTGAAAGGCAGGGCTTCAGAGAACGCATGCCCCAGCTGGTGTTCTTCGATAATGCCGGTAAATGCGGTGGCCAGCACGATGACGGCCAGTCCGATAAGACCCACCTCGGCCCAGTGGAAGGCCAGGGCCACGACCAGGAATACAACGACACCGGCCTGAATGATCAGCGCGGCGGTCTGCCTGGGTGTCCGTTTGCTGTCCTCAAGCTCGTCATACTTTTCCAGGATACGCCTGGCGGCAGCCGGCATCTGGGCGCCGTAACCAAAGAGTCTTCATTTTCTCGACGGCCACACAGGTAAACATCCCGACGATGAAAACCGGGATACTGACGGGCGCCATGCGCACGAAGAACTCTCCAAACTCCCAGCCGGCAAGCTCACCAATCAGCAGGTTCTGCGGCTCACCCACCAGGGTACAGACGCCACCCAGCGCGGTACCGACCGCGCCATGCATCATCAGGTTGCGCAGGAAGGCACGGTACTGCCTCCAGGTCGGTCCGGGTTTCGGCTCCGATCCCCGTGTCGTCGGCATGGTCATGGTCGTCGTCAAAACCTTTGCCCGAAGTGACCTTGTGATAAACCTCGTACAGCCCGGCCGCCACCGTAATGATGACGGCGGTCACCGTCAGTGCATCCAGGAAAGCCGACAGAACGGCCGCTACCACGCAGAAAAGCAGGGAGAGCATGATCTTCGACTTAACCCTGATCAGGAGCTTGGTGAAGATATAGAGCAACAGGTCTTTCAGAAAGAAAATACCTGCAACCATGAAGATCAACAGCAGGATTACTGCGAAGTTGGCCTCGGTTTCGTGATAAACCGTCGCCGGTGACGTCAAGCCCAGAACGACGGCCTCCAGGGCCAGCAGTCCACCGGGTTGCAACGGATAGCACTTCAGTGCCATTGCCAGGCAAAAAATGAACTCAGCGACCAGCAACCAGCCGGCCACGAATGTACCCATGGTGATCATCACGATGGGGTTTATCACCAGGAACAGAACGATGGTCAGTTTGTACCAGTCGGCGGCATTGCCGAGAAAGTTCTGCAGAAGAGACTGAGCGATTGTTTTTGGCATTGTTGCTCTCTGGGTTGTTCGGAAACAAGAGCGACCAATTCTAATGTGTTCTGACCACTTTGCACCAGTATTGACGACATTAGTTGGTCAAGGTCAATTCTTTTGCGTTGCTCCGGCAATTTAGATAGAATACATATCTCTTTATCTTGATTGAAAGATATATTTTTCAGGCGGGCTCGGCCCGGCATGCGAGGAAGACCAAAAATGAGCAGCTATTTATTTACGTCAGAGTCCGTTTCAGAAGGCCATCCGGACAAGGTCGCCGACCAGATTTCTGATGCGGTCCTGGATGCAATTCTTCGACAGGACCCTGCGGCCCACGTGGCCTGCGAAACCATGGTCAAGACGGGTGTTGCGATCGTGGGTGGTGAGATTACCACCAGTGCCTGGGTTGACCTGGAAGATCTGATCCGCAAAGTCATCGTGGACATTGGCTACGATTCTTCCGAGGTGGGTTTTGACGGCCACACCTGTGCCGTGATGAACATCATTGGTAAGCAGTCACCTGACATCAATCAGGGTGTATCCCGTGAACGGCCGGAAGACCAGGGCGCCGGTGACCAGGGGCTGATGTTCGGCTATGCCACCAATGAAACCGATGTGCTGATGCCCGCGCCTATTCACTATGCACATGAACTGGTCAAGCGCCAGAGCGTTGTGCGGCGCACCACGGAAGACGGCCGTCACCACCTGCGTCCGGACGCCAAGAGCCAGGTTACATTCCGCTATGAAGATGGCAAGCCGGTGGGTATCGACGCGGTTGTTCTATCCAGCCAGCACAACGCCGAGTCGAGCCAGGCCGATCTGCGCGAACTGGTGATGGAGGAAATCATCAAGCCGGTTCTTCCAACCCAATGGCTGGATGGAAACACCAAGTATCACATCAACCCGACCGGCCGATTCGAAGTAGGTGGCCCGGTTGGCGATGCAGGCCTGACCGGTCGTAAGATCATCGTTGACACCTACGGCGGCATGGCCCGTCACGGCGGCGGTGCTTTTTCCGGCAAGGATCCGTCCAAGGTGGACCGTTCTGCAGCCTACGCAGCCCGCTACGTGGCGAAGAACATCGTTGCTGCCGGCCTGGCTGATCGCCTTGAAATCCAGGTTTCATACGCCATCGGCGTAGCTGAACCGACTTCGGTAACGGTCGATACGTTCGGAACCGAGCACGTTCCGGCGCACCAGATTGAGCAGATTGTCCGCCAGGAATTCGACCTCAGGCCTTACAGCATCATCCAGATGCTGGACCTGATCAAACCCATCTACCAGCCGCTGGCCGCCTATGGCCACATGGGCCGGGAAGATCTAAACGTAAAGTGGGAAGCAGTCGACCGCGTTGAACAGATTCGTTCCGCGGCCGGTATCTGAAACCGCTTTCTACACCAGGAGAACAACCATGAATGCTGTAATTGAAGAATTGAAAAAGCACGACTATTACGTGGCCGATATCGACCAGGCTGATTTCGGCCGCAAGGAAATTGCGATTGCCGAAACCGAAATGCCCGGCCTGATGGCCTTGCGCGAAGAGTTGGGTGACTCGCAGCCGCTCAAGGGCACCCGTATCGCCGGCAGCCTGCACATGACCATCCAGACCGCGATGCTGATCGAGACCCTGAACGCCCTCGGCGCCGAAGTGCGCTGGGCGTCCTGCAATATTTATTCGACCCAGGATCACGCTGCGGCCGCCATCGCAGCCGGTGGCACGCCGGTATTCGCCTTCAAGGGTGAAACGCTGGATGAGTACTGGGAGTTTACCCACCGGATTTTCAACTGGGGTCCGGGTGACAGCGAGGAAGACTTCGCCAACATGATCCTCGATGATGGCGGTGACGCCACGCTGTTGCTGTACCTCGGTGCGCAAGCCGAGAAAGACATCTCTGTGCTGGACAACCCGTCCAGCGAGGAAGAGGTGGCCCTGTTCAACTCGATCCGTAAGCGCCTGGATAACCGGCCGGGCTGGTACACGAAAGCCCTGTCGCAAATCCAGGGCGTGACCGAAGAAACCACCACCGGTGTCAAGCGCCTGTACCAGATGGCCCGCGATGGCGTGCTGCCGTTCCCGGCCATCAACGTCAACGATTCGGTGACCAAGTCCAAGTTCGACAACCTCTATGGTTGCCGCGAATCACTGGTTGACGGCATCAAGCGCGCCACCGACGTGATGATTGCGGGCAAGATCGCCCTGGTTGCCGGTTATGGCGACGTCGGCAAGGGCTGCGCGCAGTCCCTGAAAGGCCTGGGTGCAACCGTCTGGGTTACCGAGATCGATCCGATTTGCGCCTTGCAGGCTGCAATGGAAGGTTTTCGTGTCGTGACCATGGAAGAAGCTGTCGGCCAGGCGGATATTTTCGTGACCGCCACCGGCAACTACCACGTGATCACCCATGACCACATGGCTGCCATGAAACACCAGGCGATCGTCTGCAATATCGGGCACTTCGACAACGAGATCGATGTGGCCAGCCTGAAAGAATACGAGTGGGATAACGTCAAGCCGCAGGTGGACCAGATCATCTTTCCCGACGGCAAGCGGATCATCCTGCTGGCCGAAGGCCGCCTGGTGAACCTCGGTTGTGCCACCGGCCACCCCAGCTTTGTCATGTCCAAGTCGTTCACCAACCAGGTGCTGGCGCAGATGGAATTGTGGAACCACGGCGAACGTTACGAGAACCAGGTCTACGTGCTGCCCAAGCACCTGGATGAGAAGGTCGCTAATTTGCACCTGGAGCGTATCGGCGCCACCTGACCGAGTTGACCGATGATCAGGCCGGTTATATCGGTGTTGAAAAGCAGGGTCCGTACAAGCCGGATCACTACCGCTACTGAGCCTTGGCGACGCCACGGATATCGTTCGAGTTCTTTCCGCCAAGGACGGCGGAACAGCAACTCATCCTTGAGTCGACCTGGCAAAAGCTCGCGCCGCTCAAACCGGAATACCTTTCCGTGACCTTCGGCGCGGGTGGCTCCACGCTGGAGGCCACCCGCGATGCCGTTGAAGCCCTTACCGCGCAGACCGATGTGCCGGTTGCGCCGCATATTTCCTGCATGGCGCAGAGCGAGGAGATGCTGCGGCAGATTCTGACGTCATACCGTGAAGGCGGTGTCAAACGCCTGGTGGTGCTGCGCGGTGACCGGCCCGAAGGGATGACGGGGCCGGGGCCGTTTCAGTACGCCAATGAACTGGTTGGTTTTATCCGCAGCGAATTTGGCAATTTCTTCCATATCGAAGTAGCCTGCTACCCCGAATTTCACCCCGAATCGACGTCGCCCGAAACCGAGCTTTATTACTTCAAGCAAAAAGTCGATGCGGGCGCCGACGGGGCCGTTTCCCAGTATTTCTACAATGCCGACAGCTATTTCCGTTTCATGGATGACTGTGCCCGGGTCGGGATCGACATCCCGGTGACTCCGGGCATCATGCCCATCACCAACTACCGTCAGCTTGCCCGTTTCTCGAACATGTGCGGCGCGGAAATTCCACAGTGGATCCGCCGCAGGCTGGAGGGCTATGGCGACGATGGAGCGTCCATCCGGGCCTTTGGTCTGGATGTGGTTACTGATCTGAGCGAACGGCTGCTGGAGGGCGGCGCGCCGGGCTTGCACATTTACACACTCAATCGCGCCAACGCCAGTTTCCTGCTGTGGCAACGACTCAACGGGACTTCTTGCTGCTAAGCAGCTAATTCACCTTTGCCTGTTGTGGCAAATAGCTGATAAATCGTGCTTAATGGTCTGTAATTCGTACTGCCAGAAGCCATTGTGACGCAATGACCAGAGTATTTGTCAGCTACTCGAACGAAGACCGGGATCTGGTCGCACCGTTTATCCTCGGGCTGGAGTCTGCGGGCCTGGATGTTTGGTGGGATGTCTCCATTCGCGGGGGTGATGACTGGAGCGCCAGTATCCAGCGGGAACTCGAGCGTTCCGACTGTTTCGTCATTTTCTGGTCCAGCCATTCCGTTGACTCGCCCTGGGTACGGATCGAAGCGAATCATGCGCGGCAGCACAACTCAATGGTGCCGGTGCGCCTCGAACCCGTAGAATTGCCCGATGAATACCGTATGCTACAGACGATTGACGCGGCATCAGGCGAGATGGCTGAAACCATCGATAAAGTTGTCGCAGCTATCCGCTCTATCTCGCAGGTCCAACGCAAGAGGAGCAGCCTTCGCGCGGTGGTATTTGCCCTGGCGCTGCTTGCAGCTGCCGCGCTTTACTGGGGCTTTCCGTATATTTCCGCACCGGATCAGGGGGCTAGCCTGGCTCGCCAGGAAACGGTGTGGAAGCAACTGGAAGACGCTTCGACCTTTGAACATTTAAATGCTGTTGAAATTGAGTTTAAGAACCTCAGGGATTCAGACACAGCGTCCGCATCGGGCCACGCCGGACTTTGTATCACTTACCTCAGTCGCTACCAACTCACCACGCGTGATGGTGACCTGGCAGCAGCTGAGTCGAGTTGCGCCGCCGCAGCGGCAATGGACACTGATTCGGCTAAAAATTCCGAAGCGCAAGGCTGGCTTTTTTACTACACCGGAAACCACGAGCAGGCGATTGAAGAATTCACCCGTGCCACGTCCATGGAGCCCACAAACGCATCAGCATGGCGCGGCCTGGCTGAAAGCCATGAAGCGCTCGGCCGGATAGAAGAAGCAAGACAGGCATTGGTCGAGTCAACCGTTGTGCAGCCAGGCTCCTGGCGTTCGCAAAACGCTATGGCTTTGTTCCTGCAGCGCCAGGGTGAAACGCAGGCATCCATTGCGAGGTTTGAGCTCGCGCTGCAACTGGCGCCGGAAAACATTTCCATCCTGAACAACCTGGGGGTCAGCAAGCTTTTCAATAGTGATTATGCCGGCGCCATCGAGGCCTGGAACCTCGTGCTTGATCTGACCGGTGCCGAGGAACACGGAGCCACGCTCACCAACATCGGATCCGCTTACTACCTGATGCGTGATTTCAGTGCCGCGATGAATGCGTTTGAAAAGGTGACACGGTTAATGGGTGATGACTACCGCGCCTGGGCAAACCTGGGCGATACAGCGCGGGCCCTGGACGATACCGGTGTGGCGAATACCAGCTATACCAGGGCTTTGGACCGGGTCAACCTGGTGCTGAGTAGCAACAAAAACGATGTTTATGGACTGGCCAGCAGGGCCAGCCTCAGAAGTGCCCTTAACTTGCCTGGCTGGGAACAGGACCTCGCAGCAGCGCTGGAATTGGCCCCCGAGGACCCGGAAGTCCGGCGGCTGGCCACCCTGTGTTACCTGCGGGCTGGTGATATCGAAAGGGCGCAGGCAGAGTACGCAAACTGCACGGCATTGGGCTACCCACCGTTCCTGCTGGAGGCCGATTACCAGTTTGATATAGTGAGAGAGTAGTTTTAAAAAAACAAAGAGCGAGGAGAGCGCGATGTATGTGAGAAAAATTCTGATTGGCCTGATTTTGGTTCTGGTTACAACCAGTTGTGTGAGTGCAGAAAAGAAAACTGATGGCGATTATGAAAGAGAACCGGACAACCCCTATGTTGTGAAAGATGGAAAGCTGGAAACGTCGGATTTGACTGCCGCTCTTCAGAGTCCAAAAAGCGTCCTGGTTATTTTTGATGATTTTGTAGAGGATGGTAACCTTATTCGGTGTCCGGTGAAGGTGCACACGATTGATGTTGTGTGTCAGCAGCCGGGTTTTGATAACTTTGACGCCTCGGTGGTATGTCGCAATCCGGGAGATGGCACAAACAATCCAAAACAAAAAATCAAGTGGAAATCTGCCAATGGCAACGATACCTTCGCAATTGAGATGTTGCCCTCTGGCTATCAGCCATGTGAGACGGAATTGTTACCGCAAGACTATCAGAGCAAACATGTTTGTAAGCTCAAGACTGCTCAAGGAATGGACATCGGATCTTCCGAAGGTACATTCGTTAAATACAATATTAACACCGAAGGTTGCCCTCCACTGGACCCCTACTTCATCGTCAGGAAATAGCGCAGCCTTATTCGTCCCCGAAAATAGCTACGGTAACTTCGCCGTTGACATCTACACTCGCCCGGTACATGCCGGGCGTGTTGTAGGTGAGTGAAATATTACCCCGCGCATCGATCGCGATGATGCCGCCGCTGCCGCCCATCTCAACCAGTTGCTGCATGACCACCTGGTCGGCAGCTTCCTGCAGGGTCACGCCGGTAAATTGAACCCGGGCGCAGATATCGCGCGCTACCGTGGCGCGGATGAAATATTCTCCGTGACCTGTGGCGCTGACGGCGCAGGATTGGTTGTCTGCATACGTTCCGGCGCCGATGATCGGTGAATCACCAACCCGGCCCCAGCGCTTGTTGGTCATGCCGCCGGTTGATGTTCCGGCGACCAGGTCGCCGTTAACGTCCAGTGCGACCGCTCCGACCGTGGAAAACCACTGGTCCGGCGTCCCGGAAATTGAGCTTGTCTTGTCTTCGCCAGCCGCCTTCGCTTTGGCTTTCTGCAGTTGTTGCCAGCGGTATTCTGTGAAGAAATAATCGTCGTCCTCAAAAACGATGTCGTGATCCCGCGCGAATTTTTCCGCCCCTTCGCCCATCAGCATCACGTGTACCGAATCGCTCATCACCTTGCGCGCCAGCAGAATCGGGTTTCTGACGTTGTGCACGCCTGTGACTGCACCCGCATCGAGGCTGGAGCCATCCATGATCGATGAGTCCAGTTCGTTCTTGCCGTCGGCATTGAACACCGCGCCGCGGGCTGCGTTAAAGAAGGGCGAATCTTCCAGGATCGTGATGGCTTTAGTGACTGCATCGAGGCTGGAAGCTCCCGAGGCCAGCAGGTCATAACCTGCCTTGACGGCCTGTTCCAGTTTTGCCCGGATTTCCTGCTCCCTGGACTCGGGGAACTCACCCCTTTTGATGGTGCCGGCCCCTGCGTGTATGGCTATAGCGACCGGGGCGCCAGCCGGGTCGGTTTGAGCCTGGGCCTGGGCTTGGGACATTAGACATGCCCCTAAAATCGCCAGGGCAGTCAGCAGGCAAGTGATTTTCCTGTTCATCTAAATTTCCTTTTGCAGCCAGTACAGCGCAGTGAAGACTTTCGGGTCGAGGGATTTACCCGCGGCCTGTTGAGCGGCCAGCCAGTCGTCTACTTCGGTCAGCGGTATCAAGTGCGTTTCTATGTCTTCACTGGTGTCACCCCCGCCCGGCCCGACGCGCTTCAGTCCGCTGGCCCGAATAAACGCTATGACTTCGTCAGACATACCTGCTGAACTGGGACACTCCATCAACAGTTCCATCTTCTCAGCGGCAAAACCCGTTTCTTCCTCAAGCTCGCGGGCGGCGGCAAGCAGGATCGGCTCATCGGGATCTTCATGGTCGCCAACCAGGCCTGCCGGAATCTCTATAACGCGGGCATCCACAGGCTTGCGAAATTGCTCGACCAGGACAATTTCCTGATCGGCAGTGACAGCGACCAGTGCAACCACGGCACTCGCGTTGCTGCGGCTGACAAATTCCCAGTTATTTCTTTCCAGCATGCTGAGGTAACGCCCCTGGAAGTGGGTGATAATTTTACTCATCGATTCAATGTCCCGGTGGCTCTGATAAACTGGGAAGATTGTATCCTTAGCGGCAGCACATTCACATGTTTTCGGGAGTCCGGAACTTATGGGGTGCATTCCGTTCAAACAAAGCCAGGACAGCAACCACCCCGAATATTCAAGGAACCAACATGCCAAGAAGTCTAATTGCAGGCATCGCAGCAGCGATCACTGTTTTTCTGTTTACCGCTCCGTCACAGGCCCAGTCAACCAGCGATCATCCAGCGCCTGAAAAAAAGACGGTTGAAAGCAAGATCGCCGTGCAACAGCTGCAGGAAGCTGCGGAACTGGAGAAGCAGTCACAGGAAGCATATGCCGCTGAAAAGTGGGTCGCTTACTACGTTGCAAACATGAAGCTGAACAAGTTACGTCCGTATCAACCTGAATATATGGTGAATATCGTTCGGGCCTGCGCCAGGCTGGACCGCAAAAGCACGGCCTACCATTACATGTTGAAAATGCAGCAACAGGGTATGAGCTACGATTTCAGCTCGATCGAAGATACCGTGGGTATTCGCGATACAGAGGCATACGGCTATATCAACAACCTGTTGATTGAGGCAGGTAACCCTGCCGGCGTCGCTGCCAAGGTGTTCGACTTACCGGAGCAGGCTTCGGATTATCAAGCCATCGCCTGGGATGGCTCCAGGGACCGTTACCTGGTTGGTACGCAGGCTGAAGGCGCATTGGTTGCCATATCGGAAAAAGGTGAGACGGAGCTATTGCTCGAGGCCAATGAGGAAAATGGGCTGTGGTCAATCATGAGCCTGTCGGTAGACGAGGAACGCAACCGGCTTTGGATTTCGAGCTCCGCTACACCGCAGTTTACGGGATTTACAGCGGCGGATAAGAACCATGGAGCCTTGTTCGAACTCGATCTGGAAACACTGGAGATCATAGGCCGGTTTAATTTACCGGTAGATGCATTGACCCACGAACTGGGCAGTGTGGTGGTAACTTCAGATGGACATGCATACGTGATTGATCGCGCGACACCCATCGTTTACCACAAATTGCCTGATGCGGACCGTTTGGAGCCATTTTTTGCCAGCCCTGAATTGATTGAGCTGCGCGATATTGCCGTGACCCCGGACAACAGCAGGGTTTTCATCGCGGATGCTTATAGAGGCATCCGGGTTATTGACCCAATTGCCCAACAGTCAGGCTTTTTGACCGGGCCGGAGACCCTGAACTTTGGCGGAATAACAGCCATGGAGTACCACGACGGCCACCTTTTCCTGGTCCAGGGCGGCTTTGACCCCCAGCGGATCGTCAGGTTGCAACTCGATGGCACAGGTGCCGGTGTCGAAAGTATCAGCCCGATGGTCATCGCTTTGCCTGAATTTGACCATCCGGGTCCTGCGGCGATCCGGGATGATAAGCTGGTTTTCTTTGCAAACAGTTCTGCAATGGAAAAAGATGGTTTGCTGGTGATGGCCAGTCAGCTCGATGCTGGTACTGAAGTTGCACCTCCGGACGTAAAGGACCTGCACGACGCGATGAAAGCCCAAATGCAGTAAGCGAGGTAACTAACAAAATGGCTTTACCCCCGGTTTACCTGGTCGACGCCAGTATCTATATTTTTCGGGCCTGGTTCTCGATGAGTGATGATTTTGTCAATCAGCGGGGTGAGCCAACCAACGCTGTTTACGGGTTTTCAGGATTTCTGTGCAGCCTTCTCGAGCAAACTGCAGCAGAGCATATTGCCATCGCCTTTGACGAATCTCTGACCACCAGCTACCGCAACGAAATTTACCCTCTGTACAAGGCCAATCGTGAACCGGCCCCCGAGGAACTGAAACGCCAGTTTGGCTGGTCCCGGTCCGTGGCCGAGGCCATGGGTCTGCAGTGTTTTGCTGATCCCCGATACGAGGCCGACGACCTGATCGGCACGCTGGCCGGGTTCTGGAGTGCGCGAGGGCATCCAATCTGTGTGGTCACTGCGGACAAGGATCTTGCCCAGTTGGTGGGCGACAACGACCACTGGTGGGATTTTTCCCGCAATCAAAAACTAAACCCAGGGCAATTGACCGAGAAATTCGGCGTGACGCCGGAGCAATTGGCCGACTTCCTTGCGCTTACCGGTGATGCCGTCGATAACATCCCGGGCATCCCGGGTATCGGGCCGAAATCCGCGTCTGCACTGCTGGGGCACTTCGGGGATCTCGATAGCATCTATGAACGGCTGGACGAGGTGCAACATCTCGGAGTTCGTGGTGCCAAATCGCTGCAAAAGAAGCTGCACGATCACCGCGACGCTGCGGAGCTTGCAAAAAAACTGACGGTTATTGAAACGGCTGTAGAATCGGCGCTGGCTGCCCCGGAACTGGGTCGCAGAGAGGTCGACACTGCGCGCCTGAACCGCGTGTTTGATGAGCTCGATTTTGGTGGCATGCTGCGGCAACGCTGCCTTCGCGCATAGCCGGCCGACCCCTTGCCATTTAGTTCTGCAGGGCAAATCCCTGTTGCACCCGCTTTCGCAACTGGCTGTTGCGGGGGAAGTGCGCCAACAGAAAATCCATTTGGTCGGTAAGGATTTTTCGGCCTTGCAGGTAAACGTATTCTGCGTGGGTCGGTTTGAATGGAATGGCCAGCAACTCCATGCCGGCTTGTTCCGGCGTTCGCCCGGCCTTGTAGTTATTGCAGCGCTTGCAGGCGGTGACCACGTTGACCCATTTATCCAGCCCGCCCTGGCTCAGGGGCTTCACGTGATCCCGTGACAGCAGGAAATTCGGAAATTGCTCTCCGCAATACAAACACAGTGACTGGTCGCGCCTGAACAGGGCCTGGTTGCTGAGGGGCGGCGCGTAAGAGTCAGAGAACAGGTGGGTGTGTGCATGGCGCCCGTTGCAAGCGATGATCGCGTTGACGTCCACGACACTCTGGATGCCGGAGATTGAATTAATGCCACCATGGATGCGATAAACTATGCGGCCGAGCGAGTAGTAGACCTGGCCCAGCGAAATCAGGCGCACCGCGTCCTGGTAGCCGATCCACTCAAGTGGCATCCCGGCGACATCGGTTCGCAGTACCTGTTGTTGAAGATCTGTTTCCATCCCTCTACGCCATGCCCGTATTTATCGCTATAAGCACAATTTATCGTGTTTTTGTTTCGTCTTTATGGCTGTATATCCGGTTTTATCGCAAATGGCAAGTAGTCCGTCATGAGCCGGGAGTGTCTGCGGGTGGCCAAGGGGCATTTTTGATGGTTTACTTTCGGGCCGGAACCACTGGGCGATGGCCTGGTCAATCAATAGGTCCTTTGACCCGAACAGGAGTTGGCGTGGAACGTTTTGTTAAATTGCACCTTAGGCTGCTTGTCATCGTTTATCTGATTTTTGCAGCGCAGGCCGCCCTGGCCGCACTTCCTGTTTCGATGGATGGTGAGCCGCTGCCCTCGCTTGCCCCCGTGCTCGAGCGGGTGACGCCCTCTGTGGTCAACATATACACGCAGACGCGGGTGCGGGTTCGCAGTCCTTTAATGGACGATCCGTTTTTCCGGCGCTTCTTCAACATGCCCAACACGCCGCGTGAGCGGGTTTCCCAGAGCCTGGGTTCAGGCGTCATTGTGGATGCCAGGGAGGGTTTCGTGCTCACCAACAACCACGTGATAGCCGGTGCAGACGATATCTCTGTCACGCTTTCGGACGGGCGCAGTTTCGATGCAGAAGTCATCGGAACCGATCCGGATACCGATCTTGCCATGGTCCGTATTCCCGCTGAAGATCTACAGGCGCTTCCATTCGCTGATTCCAATCAGCTGCGAGTAGGGGATTTCGTTGTCGCCGTCGGTAACCCTTTCGGCCTCGGTCAGACTGTGACATCGGGCATTGTCAGCGCGCTTGGACGCACTGGTGTGCGTGGGTTGGAATTTCAAAATTTTATCCAGACCGATGCGTCGATCAATCCTGGAAACTCGGGCGGGGCCCTGATCAACCTGCGCGGCGAACTGGTCGGAATCAATAGCGCCATTTTTACCCCGAGCGGGGGCAACGTGGGTATCGGTTTCGCGATCCCGTCTGCGATGGCCACGCACGTAATGGAGCAATTGGCGGCTTTCGGCGAAGTAAAGCGCGGGACACTTGGAATCTCGGTTCAGGATTTGACCGATGAGTTGGCCGGGGCATTCGGCCTGGAGAAAAACCAGGGTGTGCTGGTGGCCGAAGTGGCGGAAGATTCGGCGGCAGACCAAGCGGGGCTGCGAGCCGGTGACGTCATTCTTTCCATTGCAGAGCAGCCGGTTCGGAGCACGCAGGAATTCCACAATTACGAAGGGCAGTTTCCGGTCGGTGAAAAGCTGAAGTTGGGCATTATCCGCAATGGCTCGAACAAGAATATTAAGGTGAGTGTTGAACAACTCAAAGCACTGGATGGCAGTACCATCGATTACCGCCTGGAAGGCGCCAGGTTCGAGGAGATGCCATTGAAGCAACGCCCGGATCGCGTGACCGGGGTGCTTCTCTCCGAGCTCGAGCCGGAGAGCAGGCTTGCGCGCCAGGGCTTGCGGCCGGGTGACATCATCACCGGCTGTAACCGCATGGCTACCCGCGACCTGGGTGAGTTTCAGGAAGTTGTTTCTTCGGTGCGCGGAAGCCTCTATATGCAGGTTCGCAGAGGTGGCAGAGATTACGTGGTCCGCCTGGATTGAATTGTGCGGTAACCCGTAACTGAATTATGCTCGTTTCCCCAACATGACAAAAGAGAACGAAACATTGTGCTACCTCTCCATTGAAGAACTTGAGAACAACCAGGCTGTCACTTCTTTGCGCGCGGTTAGCACGCAGGGACTCGTTGAGTGGAAAAGTACAGCCTCACCAATCCAGCGGAAATGGCTGGAAGACGCTGGATTCGAAACCGCTGCGGACCGCTTCTGCGCCGTACCCGGAGCGAACGGTTCATTAGAGACCTGTCTGTTTGGATACCGGGAACAGGGTGCTCTGTACCGCCTGGCGGCTCTGCCAGCGGGGCTACCCCAGGGAGTTTACCGGCTGGATTGCGATTGGCCGCGCGAACAACGTCTGCAGGCCGCGCTGGGTTGGGGGCTTGCAAGCTATCGGTTCGACCGGTACAAGACGGACGACAGGCCATACCCCGTTTTGTTGCTGGATGAAGACATCGACCGCGAAGTGCGCTCCCTGCTGCAGGCACAAATTCTGGTCAGGGATCTGGTCAATACTCCCACCGAACACATGGGGCCATCTGAACTGGCCAATGCCGTGATGCTCGAGGCGGATCAGTTTGGGGCTGAGGTCGTCAGCGTGGCGGGTGATGATCTGCTCACCGGGAATTTTCCGGCAATTCACGCGGTAGGCCGGGCTTCCCACCGCGAGCCGCGATTGCTCGAATTAAACTGGGGTGACGAAGATGCGCCGGTGCTGGCCCTGGTGGGCAAAGGCGTCTGTTTCGACACCGGCGGCCTCGACTTGAAACCCGCAGCGGGTATGCTGCTGATGAAAAAAGACATGGGCGGTGCGGCCCATGCTCTGGCGCTGGCCCGGCTGGTGATGGAAAACAATCTGCCGGTGCGATTGAAGCTACTGATCCCTGCCGTTGAGAATTCGGTTGCCGGTAATGCATACCGGCCGGGTGACGTTATTCCATCCAGGAAAGGCCTCTCGATCGAAATTGGCAACACGGATGCCGAGGGCAGGGTGGTTTTATCTGATGCACTGGCCTATGCCTGCGAAAGCCTGCCCGACCTGGTGATTGATTTTGCCACCCTGACGGGTGCGGCCCGGATCGCGCTTGGGGCAGACCTGCCGCCCTTGTTCAGTAACCGCGATGAAGTGGCCGGGGGAATCCAGCAGGCCGGTGACGATATGGAAGACCCGCTCTGGACGATGCCCTTGTACCAGCCTTACCGCAAGCTGATCGAGAGCCCGATCGCCGATATCAATAACGCCGGAAAGAGTTCGTTTGGCGGCTGCATCACGGCCGCGCTCTTCCTGGAGCATTTTGTAGACCCCGCCATTTCCTGGGTGCATATCGATACGTTCGCCTGGAATCAGAGCGACCGGCCCGGCAGACCCCAGGGGGGCGAAGCGTTGGGCCTGAGGGCCGTGTTCCGGTACTTGCAAACGCGCTACGGTCCGTAACGGGTTAAGAAGCTGCTCAACACTTATATATGCAGCTGATGACCGGGCTAGTGCTGGTTGTTTACGGCGGCTACCTGCAAACCGTGCTGTTTTTATTGATATTCCAGGATATGTATCGCCATGGTTTCCGCCTGGCGCGGCGCGTAAACAGATAGCTCGCTGATTGCGGAATAAAAATGCCTTTCTCCGCCATTGCGGGCATCCTGTTCAATCCCACCGGCATCCCCAATGATGCGGATGGCCGTGGTGGTGACCGGTTCGATGGACAGTGTATGGTCGATAAAGGCACCTTTTAGCCACTGGGTGTTTTCAAAGTTCATGGCGGGGTTTATTGAACTTATCGTTGCGTTTATCCACAGCCCTTCCTGGTCTTTGTACTGAACGTCCAGCGATGTAAACCAGCCGCCCCATTCTTCGGGCAGACCCGGATTGAAAACCAGGGTTGAGATGGTCTGTGGATCACTCCAGTGGTAGCCGTAGTAATTTTTTCTCGGGTTTATATCCGGCGCCCGGTTGTAATAGGTCCAACCGCGGGTTTTGCCGTCGCGAATCAGCCCGATGTTGTCTTTTGACGGCGAATCATTGTGAATGATGTGGTCGGCGGTTTTCGCGAGGTTCTCGCCATACACGTTGATGGTAAAGCCGGCCTGCCGGGTCCCGCGCTCGGTAGTCACCTCGATTTGTGCATCGAACCGCCCTGTCTCGGTGGGCGAGCCGTGGAACATGTTTTTCCTGAGTGCCAGGCCGTCAGGCAGACTGCCATCGGTCAATGCATAGGATGCGATTTCGGCGTCCTCGCCATAGTAGTACTGGAATGTGAATGCGCGGCCTTTTTCGGCTACCAGCGCAGGAGCGGTTACCGTTTCAAAAGGAGGTGTGAAAGACGCAGCCGTGTTGATCTCATAGTAGTCGGCGCCGTCGTGCTGAACGATGCGTCCACCATTGGCCAGAATGACTTTTTCACCCTGTTGCGCGGTGCGCCGGGCCACGTCGCGGATTGAAGCATCAGGCAGGTCATGACGGCTGATGTTGGTATAGCGATCGTTGAAAGGTTGCGTCCAACCCTCTTCGCCCAGCGGGTAGAGCAAATCAGCAGGGATACCTTCTGTTCCGTATATGATTCCCAACAAGCCGCTCATGGTCGCCGCCTGGTTATCAGCATCGAACCCGAGCCCGCTGGCCATATCCAGAGTGCGTTGAAAATCCCCTTCACCGTAAAGCAGCGCGAGGATACCCGCAGCGCCATTAAGGATGGCATCCACCGCAGCCCAGGCTCCCTGGTTGTATTCAAACTCTCCATAATAGCGATCGGCCATTTCCTCGCGTGCCTTTTGCCAGTCTTGCGGATACCGGGCGTGAAGGCGCTTCATATGCTCCACCGCTGCTGCAAAGCGGCTATCTGCAGGCAGGGCGGCGGTACCAATATCAATCAGCTTTGTAATGTCGCTTTCAAAAAAAGCAGCGGCATACATCGCGGCATAGTGGATAGTAGGCTCGATTCCGAAATCGTCATTGGTGATCCTGGCCGCCCATGCCGACTTGGCGGTTGCGTAGCCCGGCATTCCCGGGGCGGTCACTGCCCAGATTTCGTTGACCAGTTGGGGGTCTATCTGGAACCAGTTTGGGTTGAAGTCCCTGCTGCCGGTTACGGGCGGGCTGTATCCCGCGTGCATCAGGGTCAGCGCCGACCGGTTGGCTACCCATACCTTGTCTCGCACATGGTATTTCCAGGCCGTTGCCAGTTGTCTATACGTGGGCTCGATGCCGTGCCGCTCCATTTGCAGCAGGTACATGTACTCGATGTCGGTGTCATCGTCTGAGAATGCGCCGTTGACCTTCCGCACCTGCTCCAGCGAAACACCGAAGCCATAGGGAAATCTGTCTGGACCCGGTTTGTCGATAAACTGGAACTCGTAACTCAAACCATAGATGTTACCGACGATTTGCCCCAGCCATGAGGCGTAGACTTTATCCGCATAGTGCTCGACGCCTATGCAGACCATTGACGGGTCTTCTCCGGCTTCAGAATGGTTATTCGCCGGAGCCGAAGTCGCGGACGCAGCGCCTGTATACAGGGCCGCGATGATGAACCATGGAAACATTCTTTTCACTGGTCTTTCTTCCTGCCGATTCTTAAAATCCGAGGGGCCAGAAGTGTAAGCGCTACCATATTTAGCACAGCCACATTGAAAACCAACGTTAAAATAATGTTGACGCGCTGTGCCTGTTTGCGTTAGCTTAAGTAAGCGCTTACATTTTGGTTAAGTGCAGCATTTGATGTAAGCGCTAATTATAAGCGCTGTCAGCCACGGATTTTTGCTTAAAGCTCGGGGAGCAATATTTTGAAAAAAAACAGGTTTAGCAGGACACCTTTATCTGCAAGTATCGCATTGGCGCTTGGCGCCTTCATGGTTCAGCCGGTCTTCGCACAGACCGATGTTGAAGAAATCGATGAGCGGGCAAACGAAGACGACATGCTGATGGAGGAGGTCTTTGTAACAGGCGTCCGCAGGAGTCTGATTGATTCCATGGACCGCAAACGCGACTCCTCCGGCCTGATGGATGCCATTACGGCGGAGGACATCGGTAAGTTCCCGGACACCAACCTGGCTGAAGCCCTTGCGCGTATTCCTGGCGTGTCGATTGACCGCGTCAACGGCGAAGGTTCCAAGATCACGGTTCGCGGCCTGGGACCGGAGTTTAACCTGGTACTCCTGAATAAACGCCAGATGCCGACAGCAGGCAGCCGTTCATTTGATTTCGCTGACATCGCGACTGAAGGCATCAGCGCGATCGAGGTTTACAAAACGCCCCGCGTCAATCTGCCCTCTGGCGGTATCGGCGCTACCGTCAACGTACTGACACCCCGACCGCTGAATAGCCCGGGTTTCAGGGCGGTCGCAACAGCGAAAGTCCACCATGAATCGTCTGCAGGCGACAGCAAGACGCTGGACAAATATACGCCTGAGTTTTCTGGTCTTCTCAGCACGACGTTCGCGGACGACACTTTTGGCGTCCTGGTTTCAGCTTCCTACTCTGACCGTCAAAACCGGGAAGAGTTTGCGGCAGTTGCTTCCTGGATTCCAAACCGGCCTCTCGGCAACCCAAATGCGGTGATTGAAGACAACAACCAAAGGGATGATGGCTACAACTGGTATCCGCAGAACGCCTCTTACGGCTTTGCGGACCTTGAACGCAAGCGCACCAATGCACAGGTCGTGCTGCAGTGGTCTCCGAACGATAATATTAATGCGACACTGGATTACACCTATTCCCAAGTGGAACGCACGAAAAATGAGAATAACTTCGGTATCTGGTTCCTGGCTACGGGCTCCAGCGTTGGCGGTACGGTCAACGAACGAGGTACCTGGACAAGCGTTACGGAAGCTGGCGGTGACTACGCCACCGGCATTGCTCGTGACCACACGAAAAAGAAAAATGATTCGCTCGGTTTGAACGTCGAGTGGGTAGTCACCGATAACCTGGCACTGACGTTTGACGGACACTCCTCGGAATCCAAGAATAAAGGTGATGGCCTGGGTAGTCGTCCGGGCAGCAGTGCAAACGTGATCATCGGCAATTCGTTCGACGCTCCCTGGTGTGCTAATCCGGATCAACCTTATGACGACGATTGCGCAGCCGCCAATATTACGACCAAGACAGCAACCTATCTGCCCGGCGGTATACCGATTTGGGATATGGGATTTGTAGGCCAGGGCCCGAGGGACGGCATACTGCAGGATGAACTGTTTGCCAGCGATATCGGTTCCCTGTTCGGCCAGGCATTCGACACCGACCAGAAAAATAAAATCAAGCAGATACAGCTGGGAGGCAGTTGGCAAAGTGACAGCGGCTCCCTGCAAGAGATCAATTTCGGCTACGCCCGCCTCAAAAATAGTTCCGCCAGAAGGATTACAACTCGGGGCAGCTGCCGGCTGGTTTCTGGCTGACGTCGGCGACGTGGTGGCCCGATGAGACCTTCACGCGTGAGGAGTTCGGTGGCTTGTTGGATGATTTCCCCAATAGCGGGAACTTCCCGGTCGATTGGTACTGGACCGCGCCATACGATACCGTGGTTGACGGATTATGAAACCGTTGGTGGCAACGATCCGAATCTGGCGGGCTGCTGCTACTGGCCATCCTGGCCCGCAATTAACCAGGGCGATGGGCGCGGCTTTTTCGCACCTGGTCCACTCACCGGTGACGCCAGTGTGAAGGAGACCACAGACTCTCTTTATGGCGAACTTGTGTTTGCAGACGATTTTCTTGGAATGCCTGTAAACGTAACCACAGGACTTCGTTGGGAAAACACAAAAGTAAAATCGCAGGGCCTGGAAAGACCTGCAGTCGCACTCTTCTGGGTCGGTGGCAACGAGTGGCGCTATGAGTTTGCTGAAGAGGAAACCTTCTCTGATGGTGGCGGCAAGAACAACTACTTCCTGCCGTCTATCAATTTCGACATGTCCTTCACGGATGAAATCGTTGGCCGGGCTTCTTACAGCCGTACGATCGCCCGTCCGCCGATTGGTAATCTGAGCTCAAATCGCACCTTCAACGGCAACCCGTTGGTGACCAACCGCAGTGTTTCGGTAGGCAATCCGGAACTGAAGCCCTACGTCTCGGATAACTTCGACATTTCACTGGAGTGGTATTACGCCGAAGGCAGCTATGCCTCTGTCGCCTATTATCACAAGCTGGTGGATAACTTCCTGGTCGGCACGACGGTGAACAGACCCGTTGATGGCTTGCAGGATCCGTACATCGGTGACCTGGCCAACCAGGCCCGGGCTGAACTCACAGCCGAAGGTGTCCTTGTCTCGGACGCCAATCTGTTCCAGCGCATAAACGACATCCTGGGCAACGACCCGCCTCAGGAAATTGGCCCGATGCCCGGTGACCCTCTGGCGATCTTTGCTGTGGGTACGACTACAAATGCCGAAGAAGGCAAGCTGCACGGTTGGGAATTCCAGGTGCAGCACCTGTTTGGTGACAGCGGCTTTGGTGTCGTTGCTAACGCCACCATCGTGGGTGGTGACGTCAAAGCGGACCGCGATGTGGTTAATCGTACCTTCGCCCTGCCGGGCCTGAGTGATTCCGCCAACGCCACGGTTTTCTACGAAAACGATGTGATCTCCACACGATTGGCGTGGAACTGGCGTGACGAGTTCCTGTCCGGTTTCGATCAGTACGACTCTCCTGTGTATACCGAGGCTTACAGTCAGCTGGATGCGAATTTCACATGGTTTCCTGCCGAGAACTGGTCGGTGTTCATAGAGGGTATTAACATTACCAAGTCGACCCAACGCGTCTATGTTCGCTATTCGGAGCAGCTCCTGCGTGCCAACCAGTATGGTTCCAGGTACAGCATTGGAGCGAGTTACCGCTTTTAATAACAATCACTAACCGTTACATTAAAGCCGCTGCAATTGCAGCGGCTTTTTTTTCGAAACGAAAGTAGATCAATGAATGGTCCCATCAACAAGGTTGTTATTGTCGGCGGTGGCAGCGCCGGTTGGTTAACCGCGGGCTTGCTCGCGAGTGAATTGGCGGGGTCCGCAGATTCTCCTGTGGATATCACGCTGATCGAGTCCCCTGATGTTCAAACCATTGGCGTGGGTGAAGGCACCTGGCCCACGATGAGGGTCAGTCTGCAGAAAATCGGTATCTCCGAAATGGATTTCCTGTCCTGTTGTTCCGCTTCCTTCAAACAGGGAACAAAATTCGTTGGCTGGACCACTGGTGCTGAAGATGACCAGTACTATCACCCCTTCAGTGTGCCGTCCGGGTTTGGCGAGCTGAACCTGGCCGAATACTGGCAGGCGCACCGTGATCGCGTCAGATTCGCTGACGCGGTAACCGTGCAGGGATATTTATGCGACCGCAATCTTGCGCCAAAACAGTTGGCGACACCCGAGTTTGCCTTCGTGGCCAACTACGGCTACCACCTTGATGCCGGCAAGTTCGCCGGGCTCCTGCAGGAGCATTGCACACAGAAATTGTCCGTAAAACATATCAGCGATCACGTGATCCGTGTCAATGGCTTACCTGATGGGGATATTTCATCGGTCAGCACGGTCAACAACGGTGAAATTGCAGGCGATCTATTCATAGATTGCACGGGCTTCCAGTCGTTGCTGCTGGGCGGGCACTATGGCGTTCCATTCCTTTCCAGGTCGGATGTGTTGTTCAATGACTCGGCCCTGGCGATTCAGGTACCTTATACCCAGTCAGACAGTCCCATCGCTTCGCAAACGATATCCACGGCCCAGTCGGCAGGCTGGATCTGGGACATTGGGCTGCAATCCCGCCGGGGCGTGGGTTATACCTATTCCAGCGCGCACACCGACGAAGGGGAAGCCTTCCAGGTGCTGCTGGATTATCTGGAGACGACGGGCGGAAAGAGTTCGAAGCCGTTCGAGCCGCGCAAGATCCGCTTCGAATCGGGCCACCGGGAACGCTTCTGGCATCGCAACTGCGTGGCCATCGGCATGTCGGCGGGTTTCCTGGAGCCACTCGAGGCCAGTGCACTGGTCATGATCGAACTGGCCGGACAAATGATCTCCGAGGAGTTTCCCGCCAACCGGCACGTCATGGACATTGTCGCCCGGCGATACAATGATAAATTTCGATATCGCTGGGACCGGATTATCGATTTTCTGAAGTTGCATTATGTGCTCAGCCAACGAAAAGACTCGGCTTTCTGGCGAGACAATCGTGAACCCGCGAGCTTTCCAGCAGGCTTGCAGAGCCTCTTGGAACTTTGGAAATACCAGGTGCCCTGTCAGAATGATTTTCCGCAAATCGATGAGGTTTTTTCGGCGGCGAGTTACCAGTACGTGCTGTATGGCATGGGCTTTGAAACACAGTTAAGACAGAGCGCTCGCTACGCCCGGCAGGCAGACCGGGCCGAGCAGCTTTTTATTGAGAACCATGAAAACGTCAACCGGCTTCTCAACAAGCTGCCGACCAACCGGGATTTGTTGCACGGTATCGTGCAGACAAGCATGATGACGCAATGAAACATTCCGACCGCAGAGACGGTCCCGTACAAGATTGAGCGAAACGAATGACCAAGCATGTGCTTCTTGACAACATCAATCACAAGGACCTCAGGATCCTGCCCGGATATCAAAAGGGACAAGGATTCGATGTCAGCGTGACGCGCGTCTTCCCGATGGAGTTCATCCGGGTACAAGTGGAATACCCCATCATTTTCATGAAGAGCGAAGAAACCGGGCATTTTGAGCCCATGGCCATGCTGGGACTGGAGCAGCAAGAGAACCTGTTTCTGACGGATACAGGTTGGGATGCCCGGTATATTCCCCTTTCCATCGAGCGCCAGCCATTCCTGATTGCATTTCAGGAGACCAACGAAGGTGGAATCCCACAACGCCAGCCAGTGATAAGTCTCGATCTGGATCATCCCAAGGTCAGCGAGTCAGAGGGGGATCCGGTTTTTCTCGCTCATGGCGGCGAGAGCCCTCTGCTGGAACGGATCAACGGCATATTGATGACCATCCACCAGGGGCACGATATCAACCAGGCATTTTCGAAGTTGCTGGTCGGGCTGGATCTCATCGAGTCGTTTACGCTTCAGGTTGAGCTCAATGATGGTTCCGCGCATAACCTGACTGGAATGTACGCGATTAACGAAGAACGTTTGCGTGACCTGAATGCGGACGCTCTGGATGCCCTGCACCGCGTCGGGCACCTTCAGAGTGTGTACATGATGCTCGCCTCGATGCCGAACCTGGTTAATTTGATCGATCGCAAGAACCAGTCCCTGGGCACGGCAGAAAAAGCCGACTGAGGGGCATCCGTGACGGCAACCCGCATCCTGGACAGGCTGGGCGCTATCAGCGAGTTCGAGCTGGCATCCGGCGAGAACATGCTCGACAAGGTGGCCTCGGCGACCGGGCCTTTCGTCGTTCGGGGCCTGGCGGCCTCGTGGGGGCTGGTAGATAAGGCCGGCCGCTCAGATCGTGCAGTGACCGACTACCTGCGCCGCTTCGCCAGCGATGTTCCCGTGGTGGCTTCGATGGGCGCTCCTGAGAACCTGGGGCGGGTGTTTTACAGCGACGACCTGTCTGCCATGAATTTCGAAAAGCTCGAGACACGCCTGGCCTGGGTGCTGGAGCAACTCGACGCGCAAGACACTACTGAAACGCCACCTACGATTTACATGGGCTCCACGGAGATTAACTATTGCCTGCCGGATTTTGATGCCGACAATCGTCTCGATCTGCCCGGTATCCAGCCGACCATTCGAATCTGGCTGGGCAACCAGCACCGGGTTGCGGCTCATTACGACGTGCTTGAGAACATTGCCGTGGTCGGCGCCGGCAGGCGACGCTTCATCCTGTTCCCGCCGGAGCAGTTGCCGAATTTGTATGTCGGGCCCATTGACTTCACGCCGGCTGGCCAGCCGGTAAGCATGGTGGACCTGGAGCATCCGGATAAGGAGCGGTTTCCGCGTTTCGAGGAAGCGATCGCGCATGGAAAGCAGGCGGTGCTGGAACCCGGGGATGCCATCTTCATACCCAGCATGTGGTGGCACCACGTAGAAGGCCTTGAGCGCCTGAATATCCTGATCAACCACTGGTGGTACCCCGGGCCCGATTACATGGGCGCACCGCTCGATGCCATGCTGTATGCGATCCTCAGTATCCGGGAGCTGCCGGCGCCACAGCGGGCAGCCTGGCGCTGCTTTTTCGATCATTACGTATTCAAGGCAGATGAGCGGAAACACGACCATATTCCGGCAGACCGGCGCGGGATATTGGGTGAACTGGACGAAAATGCAGCGCGCCGAATCCGTATGATGCTGCGCAATAAGCTGAGTAAGTAAATCTTTTCCATCGAGTGTGCGAACAATGAAAGGTGAGGTAACACAGGCATGAACAACATCAGACGCGTCGTGATCGTCGGTGGCGGCACTGCCGGCTGGATGGCGGCTGCAGGCCTGGCCAAGAGCCTCGGCAGCAACATCGATATCACGCTTATCGAATCGGATGAGATTGGCACTGTGGGCGTCGGTGAAGCCGTCATTCCTGCTATCAGGTCGTTTCATACCCTTCTCGAACTGGACGAGGCGGATTTTCTCCGGGCCGTCAATGGAACCTTCAAACTGGGCATCGAGTTCGAAAACTGGGGCCGCCTGGGTGAAAGTTATTTTCATCCATTCGGCAACCCGGGTGTCGATACCTGGGCTGCACAATTTCACCACTACTATCTAAAGGCTCGAGGGCAGGGCGAACTTGAACCACTGGAGCGCTTCAGCCTGGAGTCGTCGGTGGCATACGCTGGAAAATTCACGCTGAAGAGCGAGCCCAGGCTGAACTATGCCTACCACTTCGATGCCGGCTTGTACGCGGTGCTTCTTAGAAAGATGAGTGAAGACATGGGAGTGCGCCGGATCGAGGGTAAGGTGGTCGATGTTCAGACCAATTCGGAGTCAGGCTTCATCGAGTCGGTCCAATTGGAGTCAGGCGACCGTGTGCCGGGCGACCTGTTTGTTGACTGCTCCGGTTTTCGCGGTCTGCTGATCGAACAGGTGCTTGAGGCAGGTTGGGAAGACTGGTCACACTGGCTGCGTAATAATCGAGCCGTCGCGGTGCAGTCGAAACTGGTCTCCGCACCGCTTCCCTACACCCGGTCGACAGCGCGTAGCGCTGGTTGGCAGTGGAAAATCCCGCTGCAAAACCGCATGGGCAACGGCATGGTTTATTGCAGTGACTACTTGTCCGATGACGAGGCCAAAAAAACACTGCTGGATAATGTGGAAGGTGGCACTTTGACGGATGTCCGGACCATCAGGTTCCGCACCGGCCGCCGGTCAAGTCAATGGGTTAAAAACTGTGTCGCAGTGGGGTTGTCAAGCGGGTTCCTGGAGCCATTGGAGTCGACCAGTATTCACCTGATCCAGAACAGCGTCCTGCGCCTTGTCAGGCTGTTTCCAGCGACCGGGATCGAGCCGGCCGAGGTCAGGCAGTACAACAAGGAAACAGCCAACGAGATCGAACATATCCGGGATTTCATCATCCTGCACTACAAGGTCACCCAACGCAGGGACTCAGCGTACTGGATCGACTGCAGTGAGATGCCGGTGCCGGAGCAACTGGCGCACAAGATCGAGCTCTTCGAGAGCAATGCGCGCGCCTTCAGGGACAATAACGAGATGTTCCTGGAGCGTTCCTGGGCGGCCGTCATGCTGGGGCAGGGTATCGAGCCAAAAGGCTATCACCCGTTTGTCAACAAACTGACCGATGAGCAACTTCATAGCTTGATGGCAGAGGTGAAGACCAAGGTTGCCCGAATCGTCAGCCACAGCCCATCCCACCAGGAGTTCCTGCGGCAGTATTGCCTGCCCCGGGCGCAGTGAATCGAGAAATGAACAAAATAGTTCCAGGGCTTGTATTCGTCTTAACCAGCTGTATTTTTTGGCCACAAATGCTGGCCGCTGATGTCGTCTGGGCGGTCAATGTCGCAGGCCCGGCTTACGAGGCCAGCGACGGCACCCGATTTGCTTCGGAAGATTCAATTGCCGGAGGTGAAATAGGCACGCTGGATTCGGTGTTGGGCTCACAGGATCCCTTTCTCTACCAGAGTTACAGGTTCGGTGAAATCAGTATTGACCGTCCTGTCGAGCCTGGCACCTATGTGCTGACGTTCCACTTTGCAGAACCTCTGGATATCGCCGCAGGACGAGCGACTGTTCGATGTCATTGCTGAGGGACGCACTGTTATCGACGGGCTCGATGTCATGTTGTCCAGGGACGGCAAAATCAAATCGGCGCTCACCGTTACGGTGCCGGGCGTCGAGGTGACCGACGGCGAGTTGAATATCCGACTTCAATCTGAAAAAAGTGCACCTGTTCTGAGTGCCGTCGTTGTGAGCAAGAAGCACAGCATTTCGACCGGTTGGGAGTTGGCCTGGAGCGATGAATTCAATCGTGTCCGGCACGCCCGACCCGGCGCTCTGGAGTGTTGACCTGTGGCCGGCGCGGGTGGTCAACGACGAAGACCAGGCGTACACGGACCGTCCCGAAAAACCTTCGTGTCGAAGAAGGTTTCCTGGTGATCGAAGCGCACAAGGAAGATTTCGAAGGGGCCAGATACACGTCTGCGCGCATCCACTCAAGCGGCAAGGCTGACCTGCTCTATGGCCGGGTGGAAACGCGTGCCCGCGTGCCGGTTGGTAAAGGCACATGGTCGGCGATCTGGATGCTGCCCAGCGATCCGTTCCGGTATGCGACCACCTGCCAGACGGGGGATCTCTGGCAGGGTGTTGATGACTGCGATGCATGGCCGAATTCGGGCGAGATCGACATCCTCGAGCACGTCGGCTACCAGGTCGGTCATATTCATGGAACGGTGCACAACCGGGCGTATTATTGGAAAAACTGGCAGCAACGCAAAGGCCGTTTACTGCAGGATGGCATCGGTGAGGGTTTTCATGTTTACGCGATGGAATGGACGCCGGAGCGTATTGACCTGTTTGTCGATGAAGTGCTCTATTTCAGCTATGTCAATGAACATTCAGGTTGGCAGGCCTGGCCCTATGATCATGCATTCCACCTGGTTCTGAACCTGGCGATTGGTGGCGCCTGGGGCCGGGCAGGTGGGGGAATCGACGATTCGGTCTTTCCTCAAAAAATGCTGGTTGATTACGTCCGGGTGTTTCGGCGGACTCAATAACATGAGTGGGGAAAATCAGGGCCCGACTCAGGTGCAGTAATGGAATTATCCGTCCCAAAAGCGTTACGCGATATTGCTCTTGTCGCCATGCCCATCCTCTTGCTTGGCGCCGTTGGTAATGTCGTCGGATTAAGCACCCTGACGGGTGGCGCGATCATCAATTTGGGCTATGTTTTGGCGATCATTGCTGGTGCGTTCATCCTCAAGCGCCAGGGCAGCAGCTGGCGCAAGATCGGTTTGGCGAAACCTGCAAGTTGGTCAAAGACCATACTGGGTGGATTGGCGGCTTCAGTCGGAGCCATTGTGGCGTTCGTTCTGGCCCAGGCGATCGTCATCGGTGTCCTCACAGCATTCGGCCTGTCGCCCCCCGAGATCGATCAAAGCCGCTTCAATCCGGTCGAAGGTAACCCGGCACTTCTGCTGTTGATGGTGGCATTAGCGTGGACCACTATTGCATTCGGCGAAGAGTTGTTTTACCGAGCGTTTCTCATCTCGCGGTTGGTGGACCATGCCGGGATCAGCAATAAACGGGCCATCATAATAAGCGCCGGCATCTTTGCTTTGGCGCATTTTGCTGAAGGCCCCATCGGTATTATCAGCAATGGCTCATTCGCTTTATTGTTTGGGTGGGTTTATGTCAGGAGTGGCCGTAATTTGTGGATTACCCTGATAGGGCACGGTCTCATTAACACCTTGCGTTTTACACTGTTATATTTCGGGGCAGTGTGAGAGAGGACGAATAAGAGGTAAGAGTGGCAGTCAAGACACTCTTGCCTGGGCCAATACTGCAAGGCGCCTGGCGTGCGCGGATTTGGATTTCCTTTGTAAAACAAGCCGACAATGGATAGAATGTAAACGCTTACATTCATCCATTACAATAATATGGCGACCATTTACGAAGTATCAGAGCTCGCCGGGGTGTCGCTTGCGACCGTCTCGCGGGTGATGAATGACAGCGCAAAGGTCAGCCCCAAGACCCGTGTAAGAGTCGAAGCCGCGATGAAGGAGCTGGGATATCGGCCCAACTCTATCGCTCAATCCCTGGCATCCAGCCGTTCCAATAGCGTGGGCGTTCTCGTTCCAGTGTTCTTTGGGCCTTTTTACGGTGAAATACTGAGCGGAATAGAGACTGAATTACGGGATGCCGGCAAACACGCCATCATCACGGCAGGGCGTAACGACGCTGAAAGCGAGAAAGCCGGCATCGAATTTCTTCTTTCGCGCAACTGTGATGCACTGATTCTGCTCGTTGACCAGGTTAGCGACGACTACCTGGTCAAGCTTAACCAGGGGCCTGTTCCGGTCGTTTTGCTGAGCCGGTCCATACTCGATCTCGCCGATCGTTGTATCTGCCTCGACAATGAACTGGGTGGATATCTAGCCACAAAAGCGGTCCTTGTGCTTGGGCATACCCAGCTTGCTTACATATCGGGTCCGCTTTGGAAGGATGATGCCAATGAGCGCCTGGCCGGCCACAGAAGGGCACTGGCCGAATTTGGCGTTGAAAGCGATCCGCGTCTGATATTCGAAGGCAATTACGAGGAAAACGGTGGTAGTCGCGGTATGGATTACCTTTGTTCTTTGGGCATACCGTTCTCGGCGGTAATTTGTGCAAATGATGAGATGGCGGCAGGTGTGGTCGGTTTCGCTCGAGAGCGGGGGATAGGTATCCCGGATGAAATTTCCCTGATCGGTTTCGACAACGTGTTTTTTTCCCGCTACTTCCATCCAAAGCTGTCAACGATCAATCATCCCATCGGCAAGATGGGCCAAATGGCCGCCCGCTGTATTTTGCGAAATGTCTATGACCAGCAGCAATTCGAGATCCAGAACCTGTTCGAGCCCACGCTGGTCATGCGCTCTTCCATCAATTGCAAAACGGGGGCTCCACGCAGTGTCTCGCAGGAATAAGATGAAACGATCGGCACGTTCTCACGCTTTCTTTCTCACGGCTTTGCTGATTTTTCTACCCGGCCTCAGCCTTTATGCCACAGAGGGGGCTCCCGGCATGCATGAACCCGACCGGCGTGCAGCCGACCTTCTTGCCCGCATGACGTTGGCCGAAAAAATCGGCCAGATGGCACAGCTGAATGCTTTCGAAGGAGGCATTCCAGGCGAGGCGCGGGAAGCCCTCAAGGCCGGCAGGATCGGCTCCATCCTGAACGAAGTCAATGTCAACGTCGTAAATGAAATGCAGCGAATAGCCGTTGAAGAGAGCCGGCTGGGGATTCCATTGATGGTCGGCCGTGACGTCATTCATGGCTTCAAAACGGTGCTTCCGATTCCGCTGGGCCAGGCGGCAACCTGGAATCCGGAACTGGTGCGTAAGGGGGCCAGGATGTCGGCCCTTGAAGCCGCGTCAAGTGGCATCAACTGGACCTTTGCCCCGATGATCGATGTCACCCGCGACCCGCGTTGGGGGCGTATCGCAGAGAGCCTCGGCGAAGACCCCTACCTGCACTCGGTTCTGGGGGCTGCCATGGTCAAGGGGTTCCAGGGTGATGACCTGGCGGAACATGGTTCGATTGCTGCGTGCGCGAAACACTTCGCCGGTTATGGCGCCAGCGAGAGCGGTCGCGACTACAACACCACAAATATCCCGGAAAATGAACTGCGCAACGTTTACCTCCCGCCGTTCCATGCCGCGGTGGATGCAGGGGTTGCGACGATTATGGCGTCATTTAGTGATCTCGATGGTATCCCGGCTTCAGCAAACCGCTTCCTGATGAGGCAAGTGTTGCGTGAGGAATGGGGTTTCGAAGGTTTCGTCGTCAGCGACTGGGCTTCGATCGAACAGTTGACGGTGCACGGACTGACCGCAAACGATAAAGAAGCCGCATTCGAAGCCCTGGGCGCCGGTGTGAACATGGAAATGGCCACCAGCACCTACGCCAATCACCTTGAGGAGCTTCTGGAGGAAGGCCGCATCAGCATTCAGCAGATCGATGAGATGGTCGAGGGCATACTCAGGGTCAAGTTTCGTATGGGCTTGTTTGAAAATCCCTACACAGACCCAGCGAGCTATCCCGCCGTTTCCAACGCTGATCACCTCGCAACAGCAAGACTCGCGGCGCTGCAAAGTCTCGTGCTGCTTGAAAATCGGAATAAGGTCCTGCCACTCAAAAAGGATACCCTGGGTTCGATCGCGATTATTGGACCTCTGGCTGATGACGGGTATGAGCAGATGGGCACCTGGGTTTTTGATGGTGATGCCGGGATCAGCCAGACGCCGCTGAGCGCCATCAGGGAGTTCCTGGGAACCAATGTAAGGGTCAACCATGTTCGCGCGATGGAAACCACTCGTAGCCGGTCTGTCGATGGGTTCGAAGAGGCCAGGGCAGCAGCAGAAGCCTCGGATGCGGTTATCGTATTCCTGGGCGAAGAGGCGATCCTGTCAGGTGAAGCCCATTCGCGCGCTAATATTGACTTGCCTGGCAACCAGGCTGAACTGGTGCGCGTCCTGCATCAAACCGGCAAGCCCCTGATTGCCGTCATTCTTGCCGGCAGACCGTTAACCCTGGAGAACGTCCTTGATCATACAGACGCCATTCTTTACGCATGGCACCCCGGTACGATGGGCGGTCCGGCAATTACGGATGTCCTTTTCGGAGTCGAGTCACCGGCCGGAAAGCTGCCGGTAACTTTTCCGAAAATGGTTGGGCAGGTGCCGATCTATTATGCGCATAAACACACCGGCAAGCCGGCAACAGCCGAAACCTTCCGTTCTATCGATGACATCCCGGTAAGGATGCCGCAGTCGTCGTCGGGTTTCGTTTCAAGCCACCTGGACGCCGGTTATTCACCCCGGTATTCCTTCGGCTACGGATTGTCTTACACAGAATTTTCCTATTCCGACATCGGACTCAGCGGCAACAGGGTGGCCCTGGGTGAACCCGTCACCGTGAAAGCGGTTGTGACAAACACGGGCGATGTCGAAGCTGACGAGATCGTTCAGCTTTACGTCCGGGACCTGGTCGGGAATGTCACCCGACCGGTGAAAGAACTCAAGGGTTTTCAGCGGTTGAGGCTGCAACCGGGTGCAAGCCAGACAGTTGAGTTTGTGATCGGGCCGGATGACCTCGCGTTTTATGGAAGAGACATGAAACTGATAAATGAACCCGGAGATTTTCACGTTTGGATAGGCGGTAGTTCCGAAGCGGAATTGCGGGCTGAATTTACCGTTACCAGCGATTAGTCGCTAACAAGGAAAACAGCATGACTCCAAGTACGCGCTTTACCATCAGGGTTGCACTTATTGTCGCACTCGGCGGTTTCCTGATGGGCTTTGATGCATCGGTGATCTCCGGCGTGGTCGGTTTTATTGAGCCCGAATTCGAGCTGAGCAATATTGAGCTGGGCTGGGCCGTGGCATCGCTCACCCTGACGGCGACCCTGGCCATGATGGTTGCCGGGCCACTCAGTGATCGGTTCGGCCGGCGTCCGGTCCTTAAAACTGCGGCTGCCTTGTTTGCGGTTTCCGCTTTTGCTTCGGCCATTGCACCGGACTACATCACGCTGGTGGTCGCCCGAATGCTGGGTGGATTTGGCGTGGGAGCGGCATTGATTATTGCACCCATGTATATCGCGGAAATTGCACCGGCGGATATTCGCGGCCGGATGGTCTCCTTCAACCAGCTCAACATCGTTATTGGCATCTCGGCCGCTTATTTCAGCAATTTCCTGATCCTCAGCCTGGGACAGTCAGACCTGGCCTGGGCGCAGACACTGAACCTGGGCGAATGGAACTGGCGCTGGATGCTGGGGGTCGAGGCACTACCTGCGATTTTCTACTTCTTTGCACTTTTTTCAGTGCCTGAAAGCCCACGCTGGCTGATCATGCATGACAGGGATGGTGAAGCGCTGGGCATCATGGAAAGGGTCGTGGGTCACGCCAAAGCCGCGTCAGACCTGAAGGAAGTGCGGGCTTCACTCGACGCCGAGGCTCACATGGACAAAGGCACGATCAGGGACCTGTTCCAGCCGGCCATGAAACTGGTCCTGACGATCGGTATTTCGGTAGCCATCCTTCAGCAGATCACCGGCATAAACTCGGTCTTCTTCTACGCGCCGATGATATTCGAGCAATCCGGGATCGGCACCGACGCTGCCTTCATGCAAGCCGTTCTGGTGGGTTTGGTCAATCTCGTTTTTACCGTTTTTGCAATTATGTTTATTGACCGCCTGGGGCGCCGGCCGCTGATGGGTTTCGGACTGGCTGGCATTGCCGTATGCATGTTGCTGCTTTCCTACGGCTTTGGGTCGGCGACGTACACGGAAAACGGTGAATTGATCAATATGAATTCAACCTTGATCCTTATCGGCATCCTCGGTTTCGTCGCCAGTTTCGCCATATCGCTGGGCCCGGTGATGTGGGTATTGTTTTCGGAACTGTTCCCCAACCGGATACGGGGCATCGCTATATCCTTTGTCGGCCTGATCAACTCCGCCGTCAGTTTCCTGGTGCAGTTGGTATTTCCCTGGGAGCTCGAAAATTTCGGTAATTCCATGACTTTCCTGATCTATGGAATTTTTGCCATCATCGGTTTTGTGTTCGTGATGCGGGTGTTGCCTGAAACCAAAGGCAGGACCCTGGAAGAACTCGAAGCCGAGCTGGTGCGTTAGACAAACCAAGGCGTCCAATTATGTTCAATATGAAAATAGCGGCTCTTTTGATATGCATTGTTTTCGGGTTTACCGGTCAACAGGCCAGCTTCGCTTCCACTGAGGGTGTCGAGCAGAACGGTCCCGTACCCGTAACCGTCGTCCGCGAAGGTACACGTTATCAGTTGATCCGTGGCGGCGAGCCTTACCGGATCAACGGGGCGGGTCTTGAGTTCAGTGATGTTTCGGTGTTTGCTGCCCATGGCGGTAATTCCTTTCGGACCTGGCGCACGGACAATGGGCAATTAACAGGCCTGGAAGTGCTTGACGAGGCTGCGGCGCACGGCCTCACCGTTGTTATGTGTATCGAAATAGGCCGTGAACGACACGGTTTTGACTACGATGACGAGGAGGCGGTCGCGGCCCAGTTAGCTTATGCCAGGGGTGAGGTGATGAAGTACAAAGATCATCCCGCACTGTTGGTCTGGATGATCGGCAATGAGCCGAACCTGTATTTCAAGAACCCGAAAGTCTTTGACGCGATTAATGACATTTCAAAGATGATCCACGAAGTAGACAGCAATCACCCGACCACCACGGCCCTGGCGGGATTCAGCGCCGAACTTGCCGGGCTGATAGAAACGCGGACATCCGACCTGGACTTCGTCAGTATCCAGATGTATGGCGACATCGTTAATCTGCCGAAGATTCTGTCATCAGCCGGATATCGGCGGCCCTATTTCGTAACGGAGTGGGGGGCTGTCGGTCACTGGGAGGTGCCGAAGACGGCCTGGGGCGCCCCGATAGAGCAAAACAGCAGCGAGAAGGCTGCCAACTACCTGAAGAGTTACGAGGTAGCGATTGCTTCGGACCCGGATCGCGCGATGGGATCGTTCGTGTTCCTGTGGGGGCAAAAGCAGGAGCGCACGCCCACCTGGTACGGGATGTTCCTCGAGGATGGCACGGAAACAGAAGCAGTTGATGCCATGCACTATATCTGGAACGGCGAATGGCCCGATAACCGTTCCCCACAAATTGCGACAATGCGACTGGCCGGGAAGGTCTCTCTCGACAGTGTCGTCCTGACGCGGGGTGAACGCTACGCTGCCTTGGTCGAGGCAAGCGACCCGGATGGTGATGCACTGCAGTACCAGTGGGAAATCATGCGTGAGAGTGAAGCCACGCAGACGGGCGGTGACAAGGAAGAAGTGCCTGAGAAATTTTCCGGTCTGATTGGCAACCAGGAGCCTGGAAGCATTGCTTTGAATGCTCCTTTCACTCCCGGCGCCTATCGCCTGTTTGTCTATGTTAAGGACGGGCAGGGCCATGCGGGGCACGCCAATATTCCCTTTATGGTTGAGTAGCCATGCGAAAGGTGTTTTGGGGCGACACGCTCAAAAAGACTAGCGAGGCAGGCGGCCAGGGCGGGTTTGTCGAGCGTGATGGTGAGACTTATTACCGCATCACCAACTACCACAAAATGCCGCCTTTTCTGCTCTCGATTCTCAGCGGGTTCGATCACTGGATGTTTGTTTCGAGTAGCGGCGGCCTGACCTGTGGCCGGAACAGTCCCGAAACGGCGCTTTTCCCTTACTACACAGATGACAAGATCCACGACGCCTGGGCCACCACCGGCCCACACACACAGTTGCTGGTTGAAAAAGACGGCCGGACCTTTCTGTGGAAGCCATTCGGACAGGATGTGGATGTTTATAAGATCGAGCGGAACCTTTATAAAAACCTCGCCGGAAATAAACTGGTTTTCGAGGAAATTAACCGTGATCTGGAGCTGTCTTTCTCTTATGTTTGGGCCAGTAGCGAGCAGTTTGGGTTTGTAAAAGACAGCTGTGTCCGAAACCTGGGCATGTCCGGGACCCGGGTTGATCTGCTGGATGGCATACGTAATCTGCTGCCCCATGGGATCTCGCCGGAAGGGCAGGCGACCCGCAGCACGCTGCTGGATGCCTATAAACAGGCGGAGCGTATCCCGGATCTGGATGTCGGGGTGTACACGCTCAGCTCCATCCCCACCGATCGGGCTGAACCCAACGAGGCTTTGAAGGCTTCCGTGGTTTGGACTCTGGGCCTGGACAGGCCGCGCGTTCTTCTCTCTACCGAACAAGTCGACACATTCAGCGGTGGTCAGCCAGTAAAGGATGAGGCATTCATCTATGGAAGGCGTGGTGCATTTTTCGTTCAATCATCGTTTTCCCTGCCCGCGGGGGAAGAGAAAGGCTGGTTGATGGTAGCCGATGTTGGCCTGGGAGCTTCGAGTCTTCGAGACCTCCTTCACATTGTCAGCAAGGGTCTTTCACCGGAGGTGATCAGAAAGGACATTGACAGGGGCACTGACCGACTGATGCAACTCGCTGGCAGCGCCGACGCCTGCCAGGCTTCTTCGGACCGGTTGTCTACCACACGACATTTTTCCAATACCCTGTTCAACATCATGCGGGGCGGTGTTTTTAGCGATGAATATCGTGTTCCACCCGGTGATTTCCTGGATTTTCTGCAAGCCTGGAACGCGCCGGTTTTCAAAAAATTCCAGGCCCTCTTTTCTTCGTTGGAAGAGTCCCGGGAGCGTGAATCCTTGCTGCAGGTGGTAGCGGACACCGGTGATGCTGACCTCGAGCGTATTGCGCTGGAATATCTGCCATTGATCTTCAGCCGGCGCCACGGTGACCCCAGTCGCCCCTGGAATCACTTCTCCATCGATGTGAAGAACGCCGATGGTTCCGACCGGTTGAGTTACCAGGGGAATTGGCGGGATATATTCCAGAACTGGGAAGCGCTGGCCATCTCATATCCTGAATACATAGAAAGCTTTGTTGCCAAGTTTGTGAACGCATCGACAGCGGACGGCTATAACCCGTACCGCCTTGGCACCGACGGTTTCGACTGGGAAGTCCTGGACACCGACGACCCCTGGTCAAATATCGGCTATTGGGGTGACCACCAGGTCAACTACCTGCTGCGCTTCCTCGACCAGTCCCAACGCTATCATCCCGGCAGGCTTGGCGACTGGCTAAGCCGGGAGATTTTTGTCTATGCGGACGTGCCCTACCGTTTGAAAGATGCCCGCTCGTTGCGGCTTGACCCGATAAACAGCATCGAATACGACGAGCAGTCGGCACGGGCCATTGCCCGGAGGGTCTCGCAGAAGGGCAGCGACGGAAAGCTTGTTACGCTGGCTGATGGTTCAATATACAAGGTCAACCTGCTCGAAAAACTGCTGGTTACGGTCCTGTCGAAAATGGGCAATTTTGTCCCCGGCGGCGGAATCTGGATGAACACGCAGCGCCCCGAGTGGAATGACGCAAATAATGCCCTGGTAGGCTACGGTGTTTCGATGGTGACGCTCTGCTACCTGCGACGTTTCTTGCTCTCTTTTGCTGATTTACTGTCGGCTGCCCCCTCGGGCGGATTGGCGGTTTCAGATGGGGTGGTCCAGCTGTTGGCCGGCACCCATGATGTACTTAAAAAACACGCGTATTCGCTGTCATCAGATATTGACGAAAAAATGCGCAAAGACTTCATGGATGAGTTGGGTGCATTGAATGAGGGCTACCGGGCGCGAATTTACAGCGGATTTTCAGGAAATAAATCAACGGTTGAACCAGAAGAACTGGCGGATTTTCTGAAGCTGGCACGGGAGTTTCTTGATCACAGCATATCCCTGAACCGTCGTGAGGATGGTTTATACCATTCCTATAACCTGATTCATTTTGCTGATAAAGGCAATGGCCTTGAACACCTGTACAAAATGCTGGAGGGCCAGGTCGCGGTCTTGAATAGCGGGTGCCTGTCTGCAGGCGAAGCCTTGACGCTTCTGGATGCGTTAAGGACCAGCAACATCTATCGATCAGAAAAAAGCAGCTATCTGCTTTATCCCTTCATAGAGCTTCCCCGCTTTCTTGAGAAAAACTGCATCCCGGAGGAACTGGTCGAAGGTTGCTCCTGGATTCAACGTGAGTTGAGTAGTGGATGTTGCGATATCGTTGAACAGGACCTGGACGGCGTGGTCCATTTCAACGGTGAAATGAGAAATACGAAACAGTTACATTTGGCTCTGGCCAGGAAGGGCAACGTGGCTGACGAAGTTGTGGAGGCGGTCAGCGATATCTATGAGTGGGTGTTCACGCATCGCCGCTTTACCGGTCGGTCTGGCACCATGTACAAGTACGAAGGGCTTGGATGTATTTATTGGCACATGGTTTCGAAACTGCTGCTCGCCACTGGTGAATCTATCGAACAGGCTGCCACAAATGGGACCGACAAGGATCTGCTGGCCCGGCTCATTGAACATTTTGATGACATAAAACGGGGTCTGGGCGTACACCAGGAACCCGCACAATACGGAGCTTTCCCGACCGATCCTTACTCCCACACACCTTCGTTTACCGGCGTGCAGCAGCCCGGAATGACCGGGCAGGTCAAGGAAGACGTGATCACGCGCTTTGTTGAGTTGGGTGTTGTCGTTGAAGACGGCGTGATTCACTTCAGGCCGGTCACACTCAGAAGAGACGAATTCCTGTCAGAACCGAACACCTGGCACTTCTCTGTTGGCGGCTCTGGGCGTTCTGAAGCAGCTGGAGGTCGGTTCGATGGCCTTCAGCTATTGCGGTATTCCAATCATCTACCGCGTGGCGGCCGCACCCCGGATCAGGATACTCACGGAAGATGGGGGTGAACAGGTACTGCAGGAGAACAGCCTCGGGCGTCGCTGGAGTCAGGCTGTTTTTGGTCGGGACAGGCAGGTCCGGAAGATCATCGTGGACCTTCCGGAGGTTCTACTCAGGTAACCATCAGCACTTGTGTTGCAATAATTCGAATTTAATACGAAATAATCCTCTGCCAGGTGTCTTCGCGTTGATCAACGCCGGGGGTAAATACCAGCAGGTCGCCGGCTTCACCCATTTCCAGCGTGGTATTCATGGCGAATTCCGGATTCGTCGTGGTAGTGATGCAGTCTTCTCTGACGCCACAAGCCATCAGGGTATCTCTCACAAGCGTGAGAACGTGATGCACGTCGGTCCCCGGATAAACCGGGTGGGATCTGCACACAAAGCAGTCGAAATATCGGGCTGCTGCCCTGGCGATCCCGGTGATGTACTCATCACCGTAGTCACCCCTTGTCTGCAACATCACGACTTTCTTGCCAGTGATGCCCAGTTGGTCGACGAAGGCGCCAAGCTTGGTGAAACCGTCGGCGTTGTGCGCGTAATCAAGGATTACTGTGAAGGGGTGTTCACGATAGAAACTCAGGCGCCCGGGGGAGGTCTCAAAATTCACTTCGAAGCTACGCAAGCCGTCCGCCAGATGTGTAGCATCAGCGCCCGTAAGGTAGCAGGCGGCCAGTGCGTGCAGGGCATTCGAGACGTTGTATCGTGCCTTGCCTTCAAACGTTACCGGCACGTCATTGACTGCAATCACAGGTGTTCTTTGTTCACCATCACACAAGACCAGCCATTCGCGCCCTTCGAGGGTCTCAAGCAATGCAAAACAGTTGGCCTCGCCGGGCAGGGCGCGGAGCTCATCGATATCCAGGGCTATGGACACCAGGCATACCCTGGGCGCGTTAACAAAAGGCAACATGCCCAGGCAATGTTCGTCATCTGCACAGAGGACGACCCCGTCCCGGGCCCGTTCTACCACAGCCCGCTTCAATTCAGCCATCTGCCCGGTTGAGTTGATGCCATATTCGCCCTGGTGGTCCGAGGTGACATTCAGACAAACACCTACATTGCACCAGTCGAACATGAATCCGCTGTGGGCCATTGCGCCCCGCGCCGTTTCCAGCACCCCCAGGGTGATCTCATCAGACTCAAATACCCGGTGGTGCCCCCCGGTGCCCGATTTGTCACCGGCCTCGGTTAACTCACCGTTGATGTAAACACCATCGGAACAGGCCAATCCGGTTATGTAACCGGCGCTTTGCATGATCCTGGAACTTAATCTGCTGGTCGTGGTTTTGCCGTTGGTTCCGGTGATACTGATCAGCGGCACTCTTGATGGGGTACCCCGCGGGAACAGCCACTGGACGAAAGCAGACAAGGCTCTTTGATGCAGTTCGCTGCCGGGGTTCAGAAAACTGTCCAACTCCGGCGCGACGTCAACGTCAACGATAGCCCCTCCGTTCTGGTTCAGGGGCAGCCTGATGTCCGGCGTAGCAATCTCAACTACGAACACGCCAACGTTCAGTGATTTGGCTAGTTTTTGCGCCAGCCCCAGGGTATTTGGGTGGACCAGCCGGCTGAGGTCGTGATCTTTTCCCGCTGCTGAAACACCGATCACCCGGCCATTTGCCACGATCATGCGATGGGGCGTGATAGCCTGGGCTGATGAGTCGTTACAGCTGACCTGATTCTTTGGGGAAACCGGAACGTTCGCCTTTCGCAGCATTTGAAATAATGGTTCACGGTTCTTGAGCAGCGAAAAAAAACGCTCGCTCTTATCGATGCAGAATGTGCCGTCCACAATGTGCTTATGCACTGAATGGCCGAGCTTTAACAAGCCGTTACGCCGGACCCGAAAATCGCCCTCAAGACCGGAGTAAGGGTCACGCTCCAGCTTGACCCAGGGTATATCCATTTCTGTGGCGGCTTCAATGATGGCCTGGGTATCACCCGGCAAGATGAGATCCGAGGCAAATTGCATAAATATGCTGAAAGATTCCGAAAAATCGAAGGGTTGCTCAATATCCGGGTCGTCCCACTTGAGGTCCGGCATGACCTGCGCAAACAAATTCCTGACCAGGATATCGGCACGGTCACCGACGTCAGACTGTTCGTACTCGAACAGGGAAATCACGCGGTCTTCATCCCGGTCATCCAGAACACCCTGGAATTGAACCCGGTGGCCTGCGGCTTGCTGAAGCGCGATGGCACAGCCCGCGTACAGACCCGCAAAACGCTCCAGCGCGCCAGCTGAAGATTCTTCAGCCGACAAAAGGCTGTCGTCCTTAAGAATGCCGCTGGCATGGAGCCTTTCCAGGAGACGTTCACGGTAGCATGCATAACCGGCTGTCAGGCTCTGCTGTTCAGCGCCATCCAGTTCGATCAGGTTCTCAATCAGGCAAACACCGGCCCGCCGGTTTGGGCCAATGTAGGTCAGAGATTCAACAATTTTCATAACAGTACAAAGCTGGTTAACGCGGCCATCGCCAGGGTCAGAATCAACAGCACGAAGTACGAGATGCTGATGCCCCCGAACTTGGCAAGTGTCAGTCCCCAGCCCTGCTGGTAAACGCGTTTCAGCGAAAGCAGTATGTAGACAGGGATCCAAATTCCAATCAGGACTTCGAACAGGGTGTTGGCCATGGTCAGTGCGCCGTCTTCTGTCGGCTCCCGCCAGCCTGCAAAAGTGCCCGCGAGCATCATGATCATGATGAGCACGAACAGGAATGAGTGGCTGTGCAGTGAAAAAATCAGGTGCTCAACGTAATACTTTTTGGCGAACAGGTACCAGAACTTAAGCAGCAGGGCGACTACCGGCAGTAGCACGAACATAGCCACGGGCAGCAGTTCGAACATTTTGTCGACAATCAGGTTTGGATTTTCTTCGATCTCACGACCTTTTTGCGGGGACTCCGCGATTTCATTGTTTACCCACTCGTTGATCCAGTCCGGCATCATTGGAATGATCAGCGGGTTGCTTTCGCGGTCCCATTCTTCTCCGTTAAAGTTAAAGCTGCCTCCATCTTCCTGATCATTCTCTGCACCCTGGGCTTCTGCTAAGGCCTGGTTAACTTCCTCGGCTGCCTGTGGGTCAATCTGTTCCAGTTTATCCAGCAGTTCTTCCTGTTCTTCGTCCTCGAGGTGAATGCCTACAACGGCATTACCATCAACATCCGAACCCATCTGGATCGAATCGCTGGCAAGCGTTGCCATCAGAAAGAAAAAAGTAATGCTGGAGAAAATATACAGGCGCAGGGGGGGCACATAGCGAAAGCGTTTGCCATCCAGGTAGTCCCGGGTCAGGCGGCCGGGCCGGAATAACAGGGGCTTGATGGTGCGCACGAAGCGGGAATCGAAATCCAGGAAGTCCTCCATCAGTTCCCGCATCAGGACAGGAAAAAATCGCATCAGGTTCTTATCAGGCTGCCCGCAGTAATAGCAAAAAGGTCCTTTCAGATCCGTCCCGCAGTTCATGCATCGGACAGAGCCGGCCAGCCGGTTTTCGGCAATCGTCAGGGATTTGTATACGGGGACTGGTGGCGTCGCATTTTCCGTTTCGTCGTTCATTCCAGAAGTCCTTTTTGTTCCATCCATTTGGCAGTGTCTTCCAGCAGTGTGCGAATCGGCGTGAACTGATAGTTCAACTCCTTTTGCGCCTTACTGCAATCGCATTCCAGGCGGTACAAGACCATTGCTGCCGATTCCGGTGAAATATCCGGCGTACGTCCCGTAACGGCGGCCAGCATGACGTTCAGGCGGGCCCATGTTTTCATCAGCCACGCCGGCGCGGGTCTGGCAGGTACTTTACGGTCCAGCAGTTCGCCCGTGATCCCTACGACCCGCGTAAATGAAGCGTACTCGCCGCCCAGCAGGTATTTTTCACCGCTACGGCCATGATGAAAAGCTTCGATGTGGGCGCGGGCTACCTCCCGGACATCACAAAAGTTGCCGCCGCCCGGCGGCGATGCCAGCATTTTGCCCTGGTTGACCATGCGGATCATGCGCGACCAGTTGTTTTTATCGCCGGGCCCCAGTATATGGGAAGGGTTGAGAATAACAGCGTCAATCCTGCCTTCCCGCACGGCCGCCTCCACCCGCTTTTCGCCCTGGTGTTTGCTGCGAACGTAGTTGATCCAGTCGGTCTTGTCGGTTCGCTCACTCTCCTCGGTCAATCGGGTATCGCTGAAGCCCCAGGTGGCGAAACTGGACGTGTGAATAAAGCGCCGGGCCTGCGCTGAAGCCGCAGCATCCAGCATGTTTTGCGTACCGTCGATGTTTACCCGATCCTGGGCGTGCGTTGTTGCGCGACCAGAAATTGGTGCTGGCTGCTACGTGGAACACCGCATCCACGGCCTGCGGCATCGCTTCGACTATGGAGTCCGCATCCGCTAACGTCGCCAAGGTGAACTTCGACAGGGATGTCCTCGAGTTCTTCCAGCGAGGAGCTTGGACGGGCCAGCACATGGACGATCCAGCCCTAGTTGGTGGAGCTCACGAACCAGGTTCGAGCCGACAAAACCGCTTGCCCCGCTCACAAATGCTGTCAGACTCATGTTTCGGACGCTCTCCTGTAGAATACCGGGCTCGGATGGACAGTATAACCAAAGCAAAAAATCACCCGGCTGAAATAGCAAAAACGATGCGCCTGGCGACCCCGGTGATCATCGGGCAAGTGGCCGTTTTCAGCATGAATTTCGTCGACACGGTGATGGCCGGGCGCTTGCCGGACAAGGAAATAGCGCTGGCCGCACTGGGCATCGGCGGTGCGGTCTGGTCTTCCATGCTGATGTTCGTGCTGGGTACGCTGATGGTCGTTCAGCCCAGCGTCGCGCAGCTCGACGGTGCGCAGATGAAGTCCGAGGCGGCGGCCCAGACCCGGCAGGCGTTCTGGATAGCGATGGCGCTTGGCGTGCCGTTCTGGCTGTTGTGCTATTTCAGTGAACCCTTGCTGACGGCGTTCAGGATCGATCCGGTCATCGTACCGGAGGCAGCCGGTTACCTGCGCGCGGTGTCCTGGGGCGCGCCGGCGCTGTGCCTGGTTTTCCTGCTGCGATTTTTCAGTGAAGGCACGGGCAACACGACGCCTACCATGTTCTACGGCGTGGCGGGCGCCCTGCTGAATATCCCGCTCAATTACGTGTTGATGTTCGGAAAACTGGGTTTTCCGGCGCTCGGCACCGTCGGTTGCGGCTATGCGACTTCCATCGTCATCTGGCTGCAGCTCCTGTTGCTGATTCTTTACATCGGCAATGCATCGCCACTACCAGCCGTTTGCGCTGATGTCCCGCCTGGAGCCGCCAGACTGGCGCATGATCTGGTCGCTGCTCAAGGTTGGCATTCCCATCGCCGTTGCGATTTTCGTCGAAGGCAGTCTGTTTGTCGGCGCGGCCCTGCTGATCGGCCGCCTTGGGCCGGTGCCGGCGGCGGCCCACCTGATTGCGATCAATTTTTCGGCACTTGATGTTCATGATCCCGGTGGGCCTGTCGAGTGCGGTCTCCATCCGGGTCGGCAACGCCATCGGCCGGAACGAGCCATGGATGCCGCCCGTTATGCCGGGCTAGATTGGTATTCTGATTGTGCTCGGTTTTCCAGACGGTCAGCGCCACGACCATGTTTCTGTTTCCGGAGCTGATCGTCGGTATTTACACGAATGACCTGGTAGTCGCGCCGCTGGCGGTCAGCCTGCTGTCTCTACGCCGCCATTTTCCAGTATCCCGACGGCCTGCAGATCGTCGCTGCGGGCATTCTGCGTGGCTACAAGGACACGCGCATGCCGATGGTTTACATGGTCATTTCATTCTGGATCGTTGGAATGACGATGGGTTATAACCTGACGTTCAGCCGGGGGATGGGGCCGGCCGGTATGTGGGTTGGCATGATTGCCGGTCTGACGGTTGCGGCCGGCCTGATGTTGCGGCGTGTTAAATCACACCAGCAAACGCCTGATCCGCGAGAAATCAGTCTCAGCGGATCCCGTTCTTCAAGATCCCTGAACCTGCGCTCCAGGTCGCTGATGCGTTGATTTCGTCCGGACAGCTCAGGCGAGGAGAGTTCGTCACCCGATCCTCCGCGGCCCGGCCACTGGCCGTCCAGCAAGCTGAATCCCAGGGCAAGCACGGCGTAAACGACGACGGCCCAGAGCGTCTTGAACAACAGAAAAGCGACGAACAGGGCACGAAGCACCCAGACGTTCCACTGGAACGTCCGGGCGATACCGGCGCATACGCCGGCGAGGAGTGATCCTTCAGGTCGGGCTGCGTTCACGTTCAGGCTTCCCCGGTGGTCTCTTCAACAGGTTGTTTCGTTTGCGCCAGCAATACGCTTTTTCAGCTGGTCCAGTTCTTCCTCGATCAGCGGGTCTGCGTTCTGGGCAGTTGAATCGTTCCATGCCGATACGGCGGTTCCGCCGACCTCATAAGACCTGACCCGTGCTTCCAGGTTGTCGACCTGTGACTGCAGACGGTCAAACCGGCCCATGGCCCGGCGCATCTTGCGCTCTCCCGGGGTCAGTTTTTCTTCGCTTCCTGCAGAAACAGATCGCGGCTTTTTGCCGGACTGCGAGGCCTTTGAGCTTGGTCTTCGCGTCAGCCAGCTTGGTCTTGAGCGTGACCATGTCGGTTTCCATCTGCGAGACACGTTCGCGAACACTTCCCTGCTCATCGACAACGGCGTTGTGGCGGGCTGCCAGCTCGGCTTTGGCCTTCAGTGCGGCGCGGGCCAGGTCGTCGCGATTTTCCGCAACGGCTTTCTCGGCACGGACCTGCCACTGATCCGGTTTCCTCGGCCAGCTGAGATTCGAGGCGCTCCAGGCGTTGCTGTTCGGCAAGCAAGTCGGCGCAGGCCAGGCGGGCTTCTTCGCTGGCGTCTTCCATTTCACGGATCAGTGCTCGCAGCAGCTTTTCGGGGTCTTCGGCTTTCTCGATCAGTGAATTGACATTGGCAGCGATGACGTAACGAAGGCGAGAAAAGGCTCCCATGTAAATCTCCTGTAGTTGTTTGCAAATTGCTACCCATAGAGATGCAGAATTCATGCCATCTCTGATAATATTTCATAATCAATAACAATATGTATGTGAGATTTGTATCGCATGTGCAGATCACGGTCTGGCGGATTTGACACAATCTTGGCGAGCCGCAGAGACCATGCCGGCGCCTGCTGGTACTTTCGGCATTGTGAAGAGCAGTGAATGACCCATAAAATAGCCGGGTCAATCAATGGAATTGTGTATGTCCGCAAACCGTTCAATTTTTTCGAGATTTTTCCTGGGTATCTGGCGCTTCATTGACGGCGCCAGGAAACTGGTCCTGAACCTGGTTTTCCTGTTTATCATTGTACATCGTCGTGCTGGCCATGATCGATACCGGTGAAACACTGATCATCCAGCCCGATACGGCACTCGTCCTGCAGCCTTATGGAGACGTGGTCGAGCAATACAGCGGAACGCCACTGGACTCGTGTCTGCAGCAGGCTACCGAGCGACCCGAAGTGAAACGCGATTGCGTGACCTGGTGGAAGCCGTGCGCCGGGCCGCCAATGACAGCAGGATCGTCGCCTGGTGATTGACCCGACCTACATGAGGCGGATTGGCCTCGCTTCCCAGCTGGAACTCGAAGCCGCCATTGCCGAGTTCAAGGCAACCGGCAAACCGGTGGTTGCGCTGGCGGACAACCTGGGCCAGCAGCAGTATCTGCTGGCTTCCATGGCAGATGAGATCTGGCTGAATCCCCAGGGGATGGTGTGGATTGACGGATTCTCTGCTTACCGGCAGTTCTACCGTGAAGGTGCTGGACAAACTCGAAGTGGAAGTGAACCTGTTCCGGGTCGGCAAGTACAAGTCCGCGATGGAGCCCTGGATCCGCAACGATATGTCGCCGGAAGCCAAGGAGGCCAACCTGTTCTGGATCGGCAGCCTTTGGCAACAGTACCTGGAAGCCGTCTCGCGGCAACGGGGGATTCCGCTGGAGAATCTCTCTGATGCGCATCAACCATTTTGCCGACCGGCTTGCGAGCCAGCCGATGGAGACTTTGCGCAATTTGCGCTTGAACTGGGGCTGGTCGACCAGTTGGTCAACCGGCCGGAAGCAAACCTGGCACTGGCCAGCGCTGGAGCGGCCGGGGAAGGCAGCGAGGGTTTCCGGCAGGTCGGATTTGAGAACTACCTGGCACTCACCGATATGCAGGACCGTTCCAGCTTCGAGTCGGAAAAGTCGTTAGTCGTCGTAGCCGAAGGGGAGATCGTTCGCGGTGCAACAGCCCCAGGGTGTGGTCGGTGCGGTTTCACTGTCCAAAAAACTGCGTGCGCTGGCCGAAGACAAGGATGTCAAGGCCGTCGTGATGCGGATCAACAGCCCTGGCGGCGATGCTTTCGCTTCCGAGAAAATCCGCCGTGAAATCCAGGCACTGAAGGAGATGGGTAAAACCGTCGTTGTATCGATGGGTAATGTAGCGGCTTCCGGTGGCTACTGGATCGCCATGGGTGCCGACGAAGTCTGGGCCAGCCCTTCAACGATAACCGGTTCCATCGGTGTTTACGGTATTCTGCCAACGTTTTCCCGGCCCCTGGAGAAACTGGGCATCCACACGGATGGTGTCGGAACCACCGCCACTGGCGGGCAAGCTGCGCCTGGACCGGCCGCTGGACCCGGACCTGAGGCGCATTTTTCAGTATGCCACCGAGAGGACCTATGACGACTTCATCACCCTGGTGGCCGAGACCCGGCAGATGTCCCGCGCCGAGGTGGAGGAAGTCGCACAGGGCAGGGTATGGAGCGGCAGCCAGGCCAAGGAAAGGGGCCTGGTCGACCAGACCGGGACCTTGCAACAGTCAGTTGATGCTGCCGCCCGGATTGCCGGTCTCGGAACCGACTACCACGTCGGTGTATGACGAGTGGGAGCTAAGCCCTTTCGAGGCCTTCCTGTTCGAGATGGTGGGTAGCGCAATGGCGCGTTTTGATCTGGGCCTGTCCGGTATGACCGGCCTGCACAACACCCTGCTGGAAAACATCATCAGCGACCTCAATGTGCTGGCACGCAGTAACGAAGGCCTGACCATTGCCGCTCACTGTCTGTGTGATGTCGAATAGCCCGCCATGGCGCCTGGATGGCGCGCGTGCGCTGATCACCGGTGGCAGTAGTGGAATCGGCCTGGCGACGGCCCGTGAACTCGCATCCCTGGGCGCAGACCTGGTGCTTGTTGCCCGCAATGAAGAGCGCCTTGAGCAGGCGCGGAAGTCCATCTGGAGCGGATTTCCCGGCTTGCCGGGTGGAAGCCGTCTCAGCCGATCTGGCGACTGAAGAGGGCCGGCAACACGTTAGCTCGAATCAGCAGAGCCTGCCACTGCAGATCCTGGTCAACAACTCCGGAACCAATATCCGAAAACGGATGTCTGAGCTCAGCCTGGAGGAATACCGTCAGGTGCAGGAGGTTAACCTGGTATCCTGTTTTGAGATGTGCCGCCTGCTTTACCCGATGCTTTTGCAGGGTGCGCCCGTCCTGCGTAGTCAATAATGCTTCGGTCGCCGGCCTGACGCATCTGCGCACCGGGGCACCGTATGGCATGAGCAAGGCGGCAATGATCCAGCTGACCCGGAACCTGGCCGTCGAATGGGCACAGGAAGGAATCCGGGTGAACGCCGTTGCGCCCTGGTACATCAGGACACCGCTGGCGGACCAGGTGTTGTCTGATCCGGATTATCGCCAGGAAGTACTGGAACGGACCCCGATGGGCCGGGTCGGCGAAGTGGAGGAGTGCGCCCGGGCCATTGCGTTCCTGTGCATGCCGGCCGCCAGTTATATCACCGGTCAGTGCCTGGCGGTAGACGGTGGATTCAGCGTCTTTCGGGTTCTGAACCTGATCAGTAACGCTGGGTCGGGTCCGGCAGGCCGCTGTGCAGAAGCCAGCGTTTGCGGTCCTCGTCCTAGCGCCATTCCTGCTCGTCGATGATGGTGCGTTCAACACCCTGTTGGCTGTTGAACATCTTGATTTCGACCGTTTGTCGTAGCCGTCATCCCTTCGTCAAAAACCCCGGTTGAACGCAAGGTTGTACTGGGTCACGCGAAACAGCCGAAGCCGATCCATCTCCAGCCGGGTAATCGGGTGTTCTGCCTGGTAATCCAGGGAGATAAAATCTGCCGCGGCATCCCACTGGCTCCAGCGGACGATGGTTTCGTATTGTTTGAAAGCCTCTCCCCGGCTTTTCGTCACCGGGTTCGATGTGCAGGCTGCCAGCATGAAAAGAGCCAGTGACAGCAGCAGAAAAGCTTTTTTGAGTCCGTGCATTCCTTGCCTCATCTGTGGTTCTTCGACGGTTATTGTAGCCTATGTCAGGTTATGCCAGGCGATGGAAATCCAGCTCGTTCCGATCACTACCATGGCAAAAAAGGACGGCGGCGGACCCCATGTCCTTGGCGCGTCCGGAAAGATCATGAAGTTCGCTGCCAATGCGGTCTACGACGTTCTCAATGGCGCTATTCAACAGTTCGGTGATCAGCAAGAGCCACAGCGGAAAAACCAGCAGCAACCACTGTTCCACCGATGCTGGCCAGAAAAAATGAGGCAACAAACAGCACGAGGGCAAGACCGACGTTCTGCCGGAATGCGGCTTCGTGCTTCCAGCAGGCACGGATTCCCTTGATCGAATTGCCGGTCGCATCAACCAGGCGTTTCAGTCCCGTTTTACTTCGCTTCATGGCTCTGTAGATACCCGGGTGTAAAGTCCATCAAACAGTACGGTCCAGCTTTCCCCCTGGTCGGTGCTGGCTTCCCACAGTTGGCGCACGCTGCCATCCGGGTTTGGCGTCCAGCCGATTCGATGCAGCACCATGCCGTTGCCATCACGCGCCGGGCGCTCTCCACTCAGTACCATCACGCCGTCTACAAGGCCGCCGTCCAGTTGCAGCAGTGTTCCGCTGCTGTCCACCCAGGTCTGGTGCCAGCGGCCGGTGGCCTGGTCATAAATATTGAAACTGGTTCCGCTGATGCCGCCTTCGCCCGGCACCCTGCCAGTTTTCCTGCAGTGCACAGCCGTTGTTGACGGGGTGAATGGAGTTGGTGCCCGCAGGCTGCTCACCGGCAGTGACCTTCCAGTCGCCGATCCAGAAATCGAATTGCCGGTATTCCTTTGAGCTACAGGTTGTGCTGGAGGCGGGTTGCCGGAATCGGGTTCCTGGTGCGCGAATGCAGCAATCGGTACAAGAAGGGCAAGGCCAACAAGAATTTCATCGCGCATTCCTCTTTGAATTTCGGCAACCATGCTACCATTCGCGGCTTGATTGTTGTTGATATTATGAAAGACGATTCGTCAAATGCAAAACCCGCTGAATAACACTGAACCAACCGTGTCAGCTGCCCGATTTTCCGGCCATCGGGCCGGAGCATGTCATGCCTGCGCTGGAAGACCATTGCTTGCAGGAATACCATGACGGAATTGAGCGCTGGCTGGAGTCGGGCGGCGAAGCCGGCTGGTCGATGGTGGAAGCAGAAGTTGCCTGGGCCGATCGAACTCAGCCGGGCCTGGTCGCCGGTATCCCATCTGAATTCGGTGGCAGACAACGAAGCACTTCGCGAAAGGCCTATAACGCGGGTCTGGAGCAACTGACCGAACATGAAAACTGGCGGCAGCAGCATCCGGGTATTTTCGCAGCGTATCGGCAGTTGAAGGAATCAGTGCGGAGTTTGCCGGATCTGACGTCCGGTCCAGCAACGCATAGTCGAACTGGAATTACGCGACTTCCACCTGGCCGGCGTCGACCTCCCGCGAGCAGGACCAGGAGACGTACCGCGACCTGGTCATGCGACTGAGCAAGCTGGGGTCGAAATTTTCCGAGAACCTGATCGATGCCACACAGGCCTGGACACTTCATTTTCGAAGAGCCCGCCGGCCTGGCCGGATTGCCGCAAGCGGAGTTGAATCTGCTGCAGGGCATTGCGAAGGCGCATGGACAGGATGGCTGGATGGTAGACCTCAGTGCGCCCTCTTTTCAAGCCGTCATGACCCATGCAGAGGACCGTGAACTTGAGGCGGGAGGTTTATACCGCCTACGTGACCCGCGCATCCGACCAGGGACCGTCGGCGGGCAAGTGGGACAACATGCCGCTGATCGAGGAGATGCTGGCGCTCAGGCATCAGCTGGCACAGATACTCGGGTTTGATAATTACGTGGAATATGCACTGGCCCGCAGAATGGCCGATACTCCAGCGGATCGTGCTTGACTTTTCTGGAGGGCCTGGCAGACGCAAGCGCGTCCGGCCGCGCAACAGCAGTACGAGGCCTTGCTGGATTTTGCCGCCGGCCAGGGCGCAGAGCTTCCGCTCGAAGCCTGGGATATCGCCTACTGGTCAGAGCGTTACAGGCAATCTGAGCTGCACTTATCTGACGAAGAACTCAAGCCCTATTTTCCGCTGGAAAAGATGCTCGAAGCGCTGTTTTTCACCGCTGGTAAGCTGTTCGGCGCAGAGCTTGTGGCTGACGACTCAGTCGTGACCTGGCACCCGGACGTTCGGTTTTACTGGTTGGAAGACAGGGAAGGCCAACGCTTTGCCGGCCTATACATGGACTTTTTCGCACGCAAGCACAAGCGGGGTGGCGCCTGGATGGATGTGTGCCTGTCACGCCGCCAGGTGGAATCGGGCACCCAGCTGCCGATGGCCTACCTGACCTGTAATTTTGCGCCGCCGGTGGCCGAGCAGCCCTGCCTGATGACGCATGACGACGTTCAGACCCTGTTCCACGAATTTGGCCACTGCCTGCATCACCTGCTGACCGAGATTGAATGGCCGCAGGTCAACGGCATCAACGGTGTTGAGTGGGATGCCGTAGAATTGCCCAGCCAGTTGCTGGAAAACTGGTGCTGGGAAGAAGAAATCCTGTCCCGTTTTGCGCGGCATTACCAGGACGGGAAGCCGATGCCTGGCGAATTGAAAGACCGCCTGCTGCGATCACGTACGTTTCCAGAAAGCGCTGTTCCTGGTGCGGCAACTGGAATACGCAATGTGTGATATGCGCCTGCACCTGGAATATGATCCGGAGAATCCGGTCAACCCGCTGGAAGTGATTGATGAGGTCCGCGGCACAGTTTGCCGTAGTCCCGGTGCCGGAATGGAACCGATTTCTGAATAGTTTCAGCCACATTTTTGGCGGCGGCTATTCTGCCGGTTACTATAGTTATCTGTGGGCCGAGCAGCTGGCTGCCGACGCCTGGGGCCGGTTTCCGAGCAGAAGGTCCTTTCGAAGCTGCCACGGGTGAGGCCCTGCGCAGGGAAATTCTTTCGGTCGGATGCTTCGCAGGCCGGCGATGGAATCGTTCATCGCGTTTCGCGGCCGCCCGCCGGAATCGGATCCGCTGCTTGAAAGCTATGGACTTAAGGAAACTGAGATGAAAATTGCCTCGTGGAATGTCAATTCTCTGAATGTCAGGCTGCCGCATGTGCTGGCCTGGAGCGACGTCGCCCGGCCGGACGTACTGGCCCTGCAGGAAACCAAGCTGACCGATGACCGGTTTCCGGCCGACGAGTTGCTGGAAGCCGGCTACCACAGCGTTTTTTCCGGACAGAAAACCTATAACGGCGTGGCGGTCCTGAGCCGCGAACAGGCCAGTGACCCGGTCACAGACATTCCCGGCCTTGACGATCCGCAACGACGCATCCTGGCGGTTACCGTCGGTGATGTGCGGATTATCAACCTGTACGTGGTCAATGGCAGCGAAGTGGGGTCGGAAAAATTCGACTACAAGCTGCACTGGCTGGAGAAGGTGACCGACTGGCTGGGTGAAGAAATGGAGCAACATGAAAACGTGGTCGTGCTGGGTGATTTCAACATCGCGCCGGATGACCGCGATGTGTACGACCCCGAGGACTGGGAAGGGAAAATTCTGTGCAGTGAACCCGAGCGGGATGCGCTGGACAAGATTCTTGGCCTGGGTCTGACCGATACGTTCCGGTTGTTCGAACAGGAAGAGCGCACCTGGAGCTGGTGGGACTACCGGATGAACATGTTCCGGCGCAAACTGGGTTTGCGGATCGACCTGGTGCTGGCTTCAGCCGGCCATGGCAGGCGCTGCACAGCGAGCTACATCGATATCGAGCCGCGCACGGCAGGAGCGGCCGTCAGATCACGCTCCTGCCATTGCAGAATTTACTCAGTAAGCGGGAACCGAAGGAATCGATCTCCATTGACCAGGCGTGGATGCCGCCCGCCACGTTGCTGACGTTGGTGAAACCCTGTTTACGGAAGTACTCCGCTGCACCCATGCTCGAATTGCCGTGATGGCAAAGGAACGCAAGGCCGGTGTCTTTCGGCATTTTTTCGAGTTCTTCCATCGTTTCCTGGTCCAGCACCAGCGAGCCTTCAATGAATGCCCGGCCGCGCTCATCGGCGCCGCGGATATCTACCAGCGTGATTTCGCCGGCCTTAATTTTCTCAGCCAGTTCCTGCACGGTCATCTGCTTGACCGGCGCAGGCGCCTGCGGCAGGTCGATGGCCAGGCCTTCGCCCTGCATGGTTGAAACCCAGTCGATAACCGCGCCCCTCGCGCGTTGTGCTGTGGCGATGTCCATCAGCACCTTGATGCCATTGGACTCGCTGGTGATTTCGTTGCCCTGGGGTGGCGCCAGGTTGAACTGGGACTCCCAGTTGGCATCGATCTGAAAGTGCAGGCCAATGCCTTCATGGCCCTGCATGGCTTCGAGAATTTTCTCGGCGGCTGCTTCTGTGATCGTGATTTCCGGTGCCGTCCGGTCCGGTGCGTCCAGCCCCAGGTGCTGGTGCAACTCGCCTGAATTGAGCATGTTCAGCACGATGTCGCAACCGCCAACCAGTTCACCGTCAATATAAAGCTGTGGAATCGTCGGCCAGTTGCCGTAGACCTTGATGCCTTCCCGGATATCAGCATCATCCAGTACATTGACGGCGATGTATCCGGGCACCACGCTGTCCAGCGCAGCGACGGTCTTGGCTGAGAATCCGCACTGGGGCTGCTGTGGCGTGCCCTTCATGAACAGGACCACCTTGTTGTTCTTGACGTAGTCTTCAATTTTGCTTTTTACTGCGTCGTTAATTTCCATAGCATTTTCCATTTGCCGGGGCTCCGGTCATCTCAAGTACAGCATAAATGCGGCTGAATTCGACGATATCAAGAATCATCCCAGCCATAATCGATTGTAATCTCCGTATCCGCGGTCGATATCTGACAGTGCGTAACAATCCAGTCCGTCCATTTCCGCCGTTGGAGAATCGGCATGGTTCATGAACCGCATCTCGTTTTGTCCATCGTAACCGGTCCAGTCCTCTCCGTTTTCGTCTTCGATCCACAGGACGTAAATCCCGTCCTCCGTGACCTCCGGTCCTTCATATCTCCCGATCAGTTCCCCGGCCCGCAAGGGACGTGCGGCGAACAGGCCGTGGCCGTGTATCGGGGAGCGGGCAACATATACCCGTTCGTTTTCAGCCTGGTCCTGGAGAAGCACTCGCATCCGGGATGATTTTACGTGATTTTTCGTCGTACAGAATGGTGCCGGGAAAAGCCACGGTGTGGACTCCCGGTACGTGTTCCCTGCAGGCAGGCATGAATGTCGTTGAGGCCCTGCGGACATAGCGGGTAGTAGTTTTCAACCTGGTCACCATTGCTGACGGTCACGGCAATGGTGCCCAGCTCGCTATAACTGTGTTCGGTAATAGTCGAATCGCCGGCAGTGGGCTCACGCTGCTGTGCTCCGTGTAAAACGTTCCTGCCAGGTCTTCCCGTCTTCCTGCCAGGCGAAACCTGACCTCCAGGCCGTGGGCCTCCAGGGTTGTGAGGTATTGCCGGACCTCACGTGTCCAGTCACCGTAGGCGGCCGCCAGCGCCTGGCGGGCTGCGGCAATTCCGGCCCCGCCACCCGCAGCCCAGCTGTCGAATGTTTCGAAAGTGGTGTAAACGATGCCGTCGCGTAATTCGAACTGCTGACCGCTTTGGGTCTGCACCGACAAGGGATCGCTTCGTCCGGACAGCGCGGCATCAAGTAACTCCCACATCGGAAGAAAACCGAAATGGTCGAGCTGCATGCGCAGCATGGCATTCAGGTCGGTCAGCGTCATGAACCGCGCATGGTTGATCGAAATGCCGAAAGCGGTTTCCATCCACGCCGCGGAATGCGCTGAAACCTGGCCCTCTTCCAGAAAGCGGTACTCCATTTCCTGACCCAGTTCGCTGACCAGGCCTGCCCGGCCATGGATTACAATCGGCAACAACTGAAGAAGACCCAGCGGGATATCGGGCAGTGGCTGGAGGTCAGCCGACGGCATTATTCCCTCCGTGGCGCCGACACTGATCAGGCCGGCCTTAAAAGCCTCTGCATCACCGCTGGTCGATACGGCCTCCAGCGCACTCGAATACCGGATAGGATGGCCTCAGCACCTGGGTCTGATCGAACAGTGCGCCGGCTGCGATCAGGCTGCAGTTGGATATGTCCGGCAGCAGGGCTTTCAGGTCCGCTGCAATATGCGATAACAGTTGCTCAGAATCAGTGGTGCCGAGCAGCTTGGGGCGGGATGCGTTGGCTCCGTAAAAGCGGGTCGCGTCGGTCTCGATAGCAATCAGAGCCCGGTAGAATCCGGTGTCTTCCGGTTGGGTTTCCATCAGAACAGCGAGAAAGGCGACTTGCCTCCGCTACCGCCTCTCCCCCGCTTGCGGCGTTTTCGCATACGGGCATGCAGCTGTTTGCGGCGCTCTTCAAGCCAGTCGGAGCGTTCGAATTCCTCTGGTTCCTGGCCCAGGCGGTTGGATTCTGCCGCGCGGAATACGCAGAACTCCCGGTAAGCCTGTATTTCATGCTTGGAGTTCCTGGCTGACCATTTCGATCATGATGGCGTCATCAAGGTAGCCCAGACCCGGGATGTCATCCGGAATCAGGTCTTCGGGCTCTGAAAAATAGGCCAGCGCATCAAGTACCCGGGTGCGGTCATCATCCTCAAGCGCCCAGCCTTTGTCGACGACCATGCCGATCAATGGCTCGAGCCGGTTCATGCGCTCACGGACGAAATCCGAAGTACCCGACTGGGTGATTTCGGTCAGCAGACGCCTCGCGTTGCCGATGATCACAGCCGGGTCCAGATTCATGGAGTTTCGCCTGGCAGCCACCATGACCTTTTGGAAGTACTCAAGGTCATCGTCACTGAGTTCGAAGGTGATTTCCATGGCCATGTGGTTCTCCGGGGCGGCTTACCTGTGGTCGATAAGCCTAATTCGCTGTCCGTCCGCCGTCAACAAGGCTTCTGTGTTCCTAAAAATCTGATTCCCGTTGCAGACCTTTTGAGCGGGTTGCTGCAGAACGGAAGTAACCGGGTTTGCCGGGCACTGGGTACAAGTGCCCTTTATGTGCAAAAGACAGGTATCCATCTTCCACGGTGTGAACCCTGCCATCCAGTTCGAAGGGCAGGCTTTTGACTTCCCTGGTGCCCAGGGACTCCAGTAACGATTTTGTGAAATCGTCCGGCAGTTCTTCGACAATGATCTGCTCGGCGGAATTTGCACCGACCATGAGGTCAAAGGTCCGGTTGTCCCGGGCAATTTCCACATCGTTCACCGTCACCGTAATGTCGATCATATCGATGGTCATCGGCACGCCGTTCTGGTTGCGGATGTCGAATTCAGCGGACAGGCGTTCATCTATCAGGCTGCATGCCTGAGATGCTGATGAACGGAGACCTGCCTTTGATTACCTGGGGGCCGCAGGATACGCACGCCACGGTCAGCAGAACGAGCAATGCAAGCCGTGCCGGGCCTGTGGATGAATTCAGTTTTTTGAGGAATTCCATAAATGACACCTTACCCGGTGGTCTGTAGTTTGGCTATCCTGCGTTTCCGTGCCAGGCTGGTTTCATTTGGAACGACGGACGAGCAGGGCGTAATCGGTTCCGGGCAACGCTTATGAAACACGCAGCCGGAGGGGGGAGTCAAGGGGGAAGGAGGTTCACCTTCGAGTACCGCCGGCCGTGGATGGTCCGGGTCGGCAACCGGGACGGCTGCAAGCAGCGATCGCGTGTAGGGGTGAGCCGGCCGTGCGAACACGTCTTCGGCAGTTCCCTGTTCGACGATTTTCCCGAGGTACATGACGCCCACGGTATCCGCCAACTGCCCGACGACCGCGAGGTCATGGGAAACGAACAGAAAAGCGATGCCCAGTTTTTTCACGCAACTCGAGGATCAGCTCAATGATGCGGGCCTGTACCGAAACATCGAGTGAGGAAACCGGTTCGTCGGCAATGATCAGCTCCGGCTCCGTGATCAGGGCGCGCGCCAGCGCGACCCGCTGGCGTTGTCCGCCGGACAGTTCCCGCGGGTAACGGTGCCGGAGGTCGGGGCTGAGCCCGACGGTCTCCAGCGCGGCTGATGCCTGCTCTTCGCGCCCTGCGGCGCTGCCCAATTCCGAAGTGGTTCAGTGGTTCGACGCAGGGTTTGGAGAATGCTGCGTCGCGGGCTCAGGGAAGCCAGCGGATCCTGGAAAACCAGCTGAATCTTTTTTCGGGCGCTGCGCAGTTGTGTACCTTTCATCGACACCAGGTCCTGTCCATGCAACAGGGCCTGGCCGGCTGCCACTGGCTGAAGCTGCAGAATGGCATGGGCCAGGGATGATTTTCCCGAACCGGATTCACCGACCAGGCCATAGATTCCTGCCGGTGGTATATCCAGATCGACGCCCCTGACAGCAGTCAACGAGGCACGGGACCGGGAACCGGCCGGATAGCGCACGACGAGGTCGCGGACACTCAGCAGGTTACGGTCAGTTATGGTCATGCGGTTCGAACCTGCGGCACGGCTGCAAGAAGGCGGCGGGTATACGATTGTTGCGGGTCTGTGAACAGCTCACGGACGGTGGCTTTCTCGACAATCCTGCCATCGTGCATGACCAGGGCACGGTCGCAATATTGCGCCACGATTCCCAGGTCATGGGTGATCAAAAGGATGGAAGTTCCGAATTCACGACCCAGCAGAGTCATCCGGGAGAGCACTTGTGCCTGGGTTGTGACATCCAGTGCAGTTGTGGGTTCGTCCGCGATCAGCACGCGCGGCCTGCAGGCCATTGCCATGGCGATCATCACCCGTTGCCTCATTCCGCCTGAGAGCTGGTGTGGGTAGCTCTGAAGAATTCGTCGCGGGTCAGCGAAACCGACTTGCTGCAACATGCCCAGGGCTGCCGAGGTGGCGTCCTTCCGGTTCTTGTTGCGGTGACGGTGGTAGACGGAACAAAGTTGATTTCCAATGGTGAATACCGGGTCCAGCGCGGTCTGCGGTTCCTGGAAGATCATCGAGATTTCCCGTCCCCTGATTTTGCGCATTTCCCGCTCGTTACAGCGTAGACAGGTTTACTCCATCCAGTTCGATGGCGTCTGCCTGAACTTCCCAGGTGTCAACGGGCAAAAGGCCCATAATGGCTTCGGCCGTCTTGGTCTTGCCGCAACCGGATTCACCGACAACAGCGAGAACCTCACCCTGCCGCAAGGCAAAACTGACCCCGTCCACGGCCATTGACGGGCCAGTCCTGGCCGCGTGATCGATGACACTGAGGTTGCGGACGGTCAGGACGGGCTGGCTCATAGCGCCGCCTGCTTTGGATCGAAGGCGTCCTGCAGAGCATCCGTCAGCAGATTGAAGCCCATCACCAGCGTAAACAGCATGAGTGAGGCGGCCAGGAAGTTGTTGAAGTGCCCGGCAAGGACTTCCTGGGTGCTCTCGGCCAGCATCAGGCCCCAACTGACGCCATCCTGCACGCCGAGCCCGAGGAAGCTGAGGATCACCTCGGTCTTGATGGCAGCGACAAAGGCGATGCTGGTCTGGACCAGGAGTATGTGCGTGGTATTGGGCAACACGTGGCGGGCCAGGATGAGTAGGTCAGGCAAGCCGATTGCGCGGGCCGACAATATAAACTCGCGTGATTTGATCTTCATCACCTCAGCCCGGACCAGGCGGCCGGTGGTGGTCCAGAAAGTTGCGATCATGGCCAGGTGCATGGCCCAGTCCTTGCCCTGTAAAGCGAATGCGACTGCGGCGACAAACAGGTAGAACGGGATTGAATCCAGCACGCCCGTCAACCACAGCACGGTGCCGTCGACCCAGGTATTGCTGTACCAGCCGGCCAGTGCACCAAGGATGGCGCCGAGAACGGTCGAGAGCACGGCGACCACGATGCCGATTTCGAATGCGGTTCGCACACTGAAGATTGATCGCTGGAACATATCCTGTCCCAGCAGGTTGGTGCCGAACCAGAATTCGGCACCGGGTGATTCCCATCGCCCTCCGTTGGCCACAGACCAGTCCTGCCCCAGCACGCCTGCCCAGACGCCCACCGCAAGCAGCAGAAAAAACAATACGATGATGAAGCCGGTCATGCCGGCCTTGTCGCGACGTAATTGGTGCCACAGTCGGCGACCGGATCTCATCAGGCAATCCTCGGGTCGACCAGTTTGTAAAAGAAATCCGTCAGTATCTGTATCGGCCACGAACGCGACGGCAGTCAGCCCCACCACGGCCTTCAGAACCGGCTGGTCGCCACTGGTAATCGCGTCGAAGGTGACCTTTCCCGACACCGGGTATTCCAAAATAACTTTCTATCAACAGGCTGCCGGAGATCACGACCAGGGGAATGGAGAACATGATTCGGGTAATGATCGGCACCATGCTGTTTTTCAATACGTGCTTCCACAGCAAAACTGTGCGTGGAAGCCCCGTAGGCCCTGGCGGTGCGAATATGATCCTTGCCGGATTCCTCGACGAACACGGCGCGGTAAAAGCGGGTGTTGTATCCCAGCGTCACAAAGATCAGGGAAAGTGTGGGGACCGTTACATACTTCAGGTAGGAAGCCGGGTCCGTCACCTGCCAGCCGCGAACCGGAAACAGGTTCAGCCCGTAGGGCGTGCTCAGCAGGACCTGCAAGACAATGATGATGACCAGGAAGCTGATGCTCATGCCGGTGACCGACAATCCGGTAATCAGCTGGTCAATCCAGCGGCCTTTATGCCGGGCTGCTGTCAGCCCCAGTGCGATTCCCAGCAGGTTTCCGAGCAGGAACCCGGGAATCATCAGTGCCAGCGTTACCGGCACCGTTCTCTTCAGGATGGCTGCCACCTGTTCCCCCGAAGAATTAGAGGCTCCCAGGTTCAGCGTGAACAGCTCGGTCAGATAACGAGCGTAACGCTGCGCGAACGGCTGGTCATAGCCCAATTGCTGGCGCACTTCCTCTATCTGTTCCGGCGGTCGCATTTTTTCCGATCAGCGTGTAGGTCTGGTCCGGTCCGAACCAGACCATCAGGATGAAGCTGATCAGCGTGACGCCCAGGATCAGCAACAGGCCGTGAGCGACTTTACGCAGTGCGTAAGGCATTAGGGAACAGCTGGCGTCCGGTGTCCGGATCAGACCTTGCGGCAACGAAGCGGAAGAAGAAACCGCCCAGGAAAGAACGGTCAGGCAACATCGCCAGGTCACGGTCCCAAAGCAGAATCGAGTCGTCGCGAAACACCGCTGATGGTAGCGCAGTCATCGATGACGATCCGGTTCATGTTGCGGTACATGGCTGTGCGCATGGGTGATGGCTGCATGCTGGAACTGGCGCGGTACAGGCGGTTGAATTCCTTATTGTTGTAGTTGGCACTGTTTGAACCCGGGAGATGAATTCGGGCCGTAAAACAGCTGAACCGTGTTCTCCGCATCCGGGTAGTCCATGGTCCAGCCGATGGTGATCAGCATGACTTCCCGGTTCAGGTAGGCGCGGGCATAGTCGCCATAAGTTGCAAAGGTCAGTGGCCGGATCTTGTCCCGGGGATAACCGATGTCTCCCAGGAAACTTCTGAATTGTTCAAACATCTGGCGTTCGGTCACGCTGGATGGAAAACCATATTCCAGCACAGGCAGATTTTCCGCATTCCAGCCATGGCTGCTGAGCAGGTTGCGGGCCTCTTCAAGGTCACGTGTGACCGGTGACAAGTCCTGCCCGTTGTCGAATTCCGGCGCAGCAGGCGGAATGATGCCCGCGAAACACCTGGCCGATGCCGTAGTAGAAAATCTCGTTTCTTTTGTGCCAGTCAAAGGCCTTGATGATGGCGCAGCGCAGGGCCTTGTTGCGGGCGTTCTGTTCCGGGTTCGGGTGGTAACCGATGCGCTGGTCATCCATGTTGAAATCGGTGTGTACGAAACCGGATTCGAGGTTGGCTATCAGGTGATAGTTTTCGCGCCAGTTCCGGATTCAGGGTGGGTGGGTCACGTGTCTTGCAGAACCTGGTCAAACTGGCTGACTGGTACCTTTACAAAATCCAGTTCACCGGCCATAAATGCATTCCAGCGGGCGGCGTCTTCGGCGATGAACTCAATTTCGATGCGGTCCGTGAAAGGAGGGATCCGGCCTTCCAGCCGCTTCCAGGCCAAGAGTGGCCGTGCAACGTCTCGGATCGATAGCCTTCCGCTTCCAGGCTGAAGGGCTCTTCCCTGAAGTCGGTATTCCGGATCAGCACCGCGCTGGCGCTGTTGAAAGAGCTCAGGCGGTAAGGTCCGGAACCAACCGGGTGAATCGCGAACTCCTGTCCATAATGTTCTACGGCCTCCCGCGGCACGATGGCCGAATAGCCCTGTGCCAGTGTATGGGTCAATTGCGGAAACGGTGATGATCAACTGGATCTGCAGGGTCCGGTCATCCAGTGCCTTCAGTCCTGGCACTTCGCGGTGTAATCCGAGCCTTCTTCTTTCCAGTCATCCAGCCCAACGATTCTGTCCTGCCATAACCAGGCGCCCTGGGCGCGGGTTTCGGGATCGAAATGGCGTTTGATCGAGTAAACAAAATCCTCTGCCCGGACGGCCCGGCCTTTACCTTCCGGAAATGCCGGGTCATCGATGAAGTGCACCCCGGGTTTGATACGGATCGTGTAGATCAGGCCATCAGCGGAGACCTGGGGCAGCCTTCCGCCAGGTTGGGTTCCAGTTGATAGGGGCGGGCAAGGTACTTGTAACGGTAAAGCGTGTCGTAGAGATTTACCGCCAGGAAATTGGCGTAAATGCTGGAGGCCTGCGCAGGGTCCAGGCTGGTGGGGGCGCCATCCATGGAGTGCCGGTAGATGCTGTAGCTGCCTGCACCGGGTCTGCTGATCCGGTCGGCTGGTCGCACGCTGTCAGAAACAACAGTGTCAACAATGCCAGGCAGGCAGATCAGGCTAGTTGCGGATCGAAGGAGTTCACGGGGTTCAGCTTACCCCAGCAGGTCAATACTCTTCCAATAGCGCGTCATAATCCGGTTGCGGCGGATCACCGTCATAAATCTTGTATTCACGATTTTGCAGCCAGACATCCCGGACCAGCACATAGGGATCGTTGGCCGCATCGAGTTCTGCCTGGAACGGCAGTAGTTCCGCTCGTAATGAAATCAGGTCAACGACCAGCGGAATGTAGTTGTTGTATTCACGTACCGCGTAACTGATCGGGTGAAAGTATCCGTAAAAGCCGCGGCCGATAAAGTCGCGGGCCGTGTACGGACCGAAAATCGGCATCACCAGGTAGCGGCTGTCTTTCCAGCCCCAGACCGCCAGGGTCTGGCCGAAGTCCTCGTCGTATTTCGGGATGTCCACTTTGCTCGCGACGTCGACAAAGCCGAGTCCACCGACGGTGGAATTCATCAGGAAACGGCCGGTCGCGGTCAGTGAATCCTCGAAATTTTCCCTGCAGAATCAGGTTGATGAAGGTTACCGGGTAGGACAGGTTTTTGAAGAAATTCCTGATCCCTCGCTGGGGTGCGTCAGGCATGATGGCGTCGTAACCTTTGGCCACCGGGCGGAAAATGGCTTTGTCGAAACCCATGTTGAATGAGTGAATCTTTCGGTTGTAAGCCTCCCAGGGATCGCGTTCCGGGTCTGTCATGGTGACCGGCTGGCTGGCGCAACCAGCCAGAAACAGAAGTTGCACCAGCAGATAAAGCCAGCCATCCGCTTCTGCTATTTCTCACGGCGATCGTGCTCCTGCCGGAAAAATTCATCAACTCGTCCGCTTCGCACAGGCTGGCCAGGCTCATCAGGCTGGCAGGTGCGTTCGTGATTTCAAGATCTTTGGAGACAAGCTTTTGACTGGCCTGCCATTCGAGCAATAAAGCAAGACCCGCGCTGTCGGCCTCGCTTACTCCGGTCAGGTCAATGGATGAGACGGAGTTATCGCCCTGGAACAGTTTTTCAGCTTCCCTGTAGAGGGCGGGTACCGACTCGAAAGTCAGTGGGCCGGCAAGGCGTGCGCAGCCATCGGTGCCGGTTTCTACTGTACAAACTTCAGTCATTGATCTGGAGGTTCCCGGTCCTTATCTCTTCAGTGACTTTATCGATCCCGTCCGCTTCGACGCGAGGTGAGATCTGGTTGCGAAAGGTGATGATGTATGAAATGCCTTCGACTGTCACGTCAAACGCTTTCCAGCCGTCGCTCGGTTTTCCGGAATGCATAGTCCACCGGGGCGAATCCGCCATTCTCGAGCTTGATGCGGGTGCTGACCCGGGTCAGTTTTTCGGTGTTCTTTCCCTTCATCGGCAGCACTTCTATCTGCTCGTCTGATCTGAATTCAAGCAGACCATCGGCATAGCGGTTGACCAGTACATTGCTCATGGCGTTGGAAAAAGCATCCAGTTGTTCCTGGCTCACGCCACGACCGGCTTTGCCCAGGATCAGCCGGGCCGAATACTTGAGGTCGAGCAGTGGAAGCAGATTCCTCGCGCACAATAGTCCTGTAGCCTCGTCGGGTCGGCCGTGAACTCCGCCCGCCGATCGTTCAAGGGTGTCCAGAATCTGCGTTGTTGTCTCCTCGATAATGGTCAGCGGGTCGCGCGGGTCGACGGTATTGGCATAGCACATGGCCGGCGCCAATAAAAAGGCACACTAGACGCGGATCAGAATTCGCTTCATCATTCTTCTTTACCTTCTCCGGTGTTGAACAGGTATTTACCGATGATCTGTTCCAGAACAAGTGCCGACTGGGTGATGAAAAGTTCATCGCCATCAGTCAGCATGTCCGGTGCGCCGCCGGGTTCCAGGCCGATGTAACGGTCACCCAGTACGCCGGATGTCAGCACCGATGCGCCGGTATCCGACGGGATCTCGTCAAATCGGGCCGCAACACTCATTTCGACCACCGCTTCAAATGTGACCGGATCCAGCGAAATTGATTCAACCATGCCGACCGTTACACCACCGATTTTCACCGGTGCGCGATTGCGCAGATCACCAACATTGGTGAATCGGGCGCTGATGGTATAGGTGTCTTTGCCAATATCCTGGCCATAATCCGTTGCCCGCGTTGCCAGCCAGACCAGGGCGGCGATGCCCAGCAACAGGAAAATTCCGGATGCGAATTCAACTTTGTAGTTCGCACGCATAGTGTTACCTCAAGTCAGGAATGACGTCATGATGAAGTCAAAAATAAGTACCAGGACCGAACTCAATACCACCGTGTTGGTGGTGGCTGTTCCGACGCCGGCGCCGGTCGGCCGGGCCGAATATCCGAAATAGACTGCAATCAGGCTGACGGTCCCGCCGAAAACGAAGCTTTTCCAGATGCCGCCGATAAAGTCCTTCTGGAAGTAGATGCCGGTTTGCAAGCTTGCTCCAGAAAATACCGGAGTCCAGGTCCATCACGCCGATGGAAAAAACGACGCTGCCCAGAATAGCCATGGCGTTGAACATGGCGGTCAGTAACGGTACAGAAATCACGCCGGCGGCAAAGCGGGGCAGTGCAATGCGCTGGATGGGATCGATCGCCATCAGTTCCATCGCTTCGATCTGGTTGGTGGCTTTCATCAAACCGATTTCGGCGGTGATCGATGTGCCGGCCCGCCCTGCAAACAACAGTGCCGTCAACACGGGCCCAAGTTCCCGGAACAGGGATTTACCGACCAGCAGGCTGACCTGGTCGGAAGCGCCAAACTGTTCCAGCGCGTTGATGGCCTGCAAAGAAAGCACCATGCCCACGAAGAAGCCGCAGATCATGATGATGACCAGCGAGCGGGCGCCGATCAGGTAGGTCTGCTGCAAAACCGTGAGAATCTGGGAGAGGCTAAAGCGAATCCCGGCCAGCATCCGGAACAGGAAAATCAGGCACTGACCTGCCTGGGCAATGGGCTCGGTGATCTTGTTCAATCGAGCAGACTCCAGGCTGCACCCGGCGGCTGATAGTGGAAACGGGATAGGTCCTTCCACCTTGCCGTTCATGAACTGATCGACACCCGGGTTGGTGCTTGAGCTCAATTCTTCAGGATGGCCTTCGCCAGCGATTTTCGCGGAAGCGATGATATAACAATAATCTACCAGGTGGCCCATCTGGTTCACGTTATGGGTGACCACCAGGCTGGTTAAACCCAGTGCATTATTGGTTTCACGCATCAGGGTACGGACTGTCGATACGGCAATCGGATCCAGTCCGGTCATGGGTTCGTCATAGAGCATCAGGTCAGGATCGAGCACCACCGCACGAGCAAAAGCGACCCGTCTCGCCATCCCGCCGGACAGTTCGTGCGGCATACGGTACTCAATGCCGCCCAGTCCGACCGCGTTAAGCTTGCTCATCACCAGCCGGCGGATCAGTGCCTCGGGCAAGTTCGTATGTTCACGCACCGGGGTGGCGATGTTCTCGAATACGGTCAGGTCGGTAAACAGTGCGCCGTCCTGCAACAGCACGCCGATATTACGCCGGAAATGCTGGAGCTCCCGGTCCGACATCGACGGAGATCATTTCGCCATTGACTTCAATGGTGCCCTCATCCGGGCGCAACTGGCCTGATATCAGCCGCAGAATGGTTGTTTTGCCGGCGCCGCTTGGCCCCATGAACGCGACGATAGAGCCGCGGCGGATATCCATGTTGATGCCATCGAGAATGGTCTTGCGCCCACGCCGGAACACCAGGTCCCTGATCCGGATAATGGGCTGTTCCGAGCCGACAACTTGACTGGCTGGTTCCTGCATCATCGTCCACTGAAAATTCGAGGGCCAATTGTAGTACGAATCAGGGTGCATTTTTTGGAAATAACAAAACTGGCGGGCAAAAAAAGAGAGGAGACAGAAGCCTCCTCTCTCGTGTAGAAGTATCGGAACTCCGCATATGGTGGACTGCAGATCCTCCAAGGCCTTTCCAACTCCGTCCGGTTCCTCAGATTCTCTGCTTCCGGGCTCCGGTCGCGGGACTTCTACTCCCGCCTTATTTATCGACGTCTTTCGGCCTTCCGATTCCACAGGGTTGCGCCCGTTTCCTCGTCAGTTTCCTGAGCTTGCACTCATTCCACTTCTCGGTTCTTCCGGCTTGCGCCTTCCGAACACTGGATCTTCCGCTGCCGAAGCTGTTTCCGATCCTGATCTTTCCGAGCCGAAGCTCTTCCTGATCTTTCGACCTTCCATCAGCGTGAACTGTTTCCGGTCTGTTGGCCTGGTGAGGCTTGCACCTCCTGGCGTCTATCTCAAGGGATCGCGTCTCCCTTTCGAGTCACCCTTAATGGTACGACCGGCTTTAGCAGAGCCCGGTCTGGGTGACATGCTCCGTACCACGTGAGCACATTATCCGTTGTCCGTTACCCTCCATAATGCCTTTCGGCGGGTCGGCCGTCCGGCCGGTGGGTTTCTTCTGAACGGGGAATTAAAATTACTCCTGAAAAAGCGCTAAGTCAATGCAGATTCGTGCTCATTTATAATCGATTTATCACGACGAATCTCACATCAACTTTGCAAGTTGCTGAATAAATGGAGAACCTCAAATTTCAACAAAATCTGGATTTGCGACAAAGCGAATTGAACGCTCAAATATTAACCACAATCGATTCTGCTTTGAAGATAACATGCAGGAAGGAAAAATTTTGGCCTGTCTTTGGACCCCTTTTGCCGATGAAAAAAGTCTTTCTGTTTTTACTTATAGTAACCCTCGCATCCTGCAATGAATCTTCTACCGACGGGACATCATTGGATGAAAAGTCGAAGACGCCAGCGCCGGCAGGAGGCTCCTCTCAGGCGGTGAAGGTCGAGAGTGAAGAAACCACCGAAGGCGGGCTGATGGCCGATGAGCCATCACAGCGGCTCACAATGGAAGCAAATCCACAAAGAGGTCGATCTCCCGATCCTGTCCAGGAACTGGACAGGCGACTTCGACGGTATGGTAGAGCGACGCATCGTGAGAGTCCTCACGGTTTACGGCCTGGGCAAATACTATATAGATAACGGCCGCGAAAAAGGTCTGACCTACGAGCTGTTCAAAATGTTCGAAGACGACCTGAACAAGCGCCTGGGTAAGAAGCACATCAGGGTCCATGTTGTCTTCATTCCGGTGGCCCGTGACGAACTGATTCCGGCCTTGTTGGAGGGGCGGGGCGACATCGCAGCTGCCGCCCTCACCATTACGCCGGAAAGAGACGAGCTGATCGACTTCTCTGATCCGATGACCCGGGAGTTGACTGAAATCCTGGTAACCGGCCCGGCGGCGCCGGCGATTTCTTCAATTGACGACCTGGCAGGCAGGGAGATATACGTCCGCCGGTCCAGCAGCTATTACTCCAGCCTGGAAACGCTCAACCGTTTGTTCCGCGAACAGGGCAAGGAGGAAATCACCATACTGGAGATTTCCGAATTTCTGGAAGACGAAGACATCCTGGAGATGGTCAATTCAGGCGCCATCAACTGGACAGTTGTCGATGACTACAAAGCTGATATCTGGGCCTCCGTTTTAGAGAACCTCACGGTACGGAAAGACATTGTTTTTCGCGAGGGCGGGCGCCTGGCGTTCGGATTAAGGGAAAACAGTCCACAACTGATGGAAGCTTTGAACAAGTTCGCAAAAGGCCATCGCCAGGGTACGCTGAAAGGCAATATTCTGATCAACCGTTATGTCGACGATTTTGACTGGAGCCAGAATGCCTTATCGGCGGAAGATTACGAACGGTTTAAACAGACCGTGAGCGTCTTCGAAAAATATGGCAATCAGTATGGCATTGACTACCTTATCGTTACGGCACAGGGATACCAGGAGTCCCAGTTGAAGCAGAGCGCCCGCAGCCCGGCTGGTGCGATTGGCATTATGCAGCTGTTACCAAGTACAGCAGCTGACCCCAATGTCGATATTGCTGATATCTCCGGAGCGGATGCGAACATTCACGCTGGCGTGAAGTACCTGGATTTCATCCGCACGCGGTACTTCAGCGATCCTGGCATCGATGACGTCAATAAGACGCTTTTTGCGCTGGCGGCCTACAACGCAGGTCCCGCCAGGGTTGCGAAGCTGCGCAAAAGGGCCGAAAAAGAGGGCTACGATCCGAACCGTTGGTTTGATAATGTCGAAATAATCGCCGCAAAAGAGATCGGGCGCGAAACGGTGCAGTACGTATCCAATATTTTGAAGTATTACGTGGTTTACCGGCTCAGCATTGTTCGCGGCCTCCAGAGGATGGAGGAAAAGAAAAGCATGGGTGTGAATTAACCAGTTGAATTAAATCGGAAAGAAAGGTGGAAGAGATGTCTGAAATGGCTTTTGAAGTTACCGTCAAGGCGCCTTATGCAGAGGCAATGAACCGGGTGGTCGAGGCGCTGAAGGAGCAGGGGTTTGGCGTGCTCACGCAGATCGATGTGCACGACACTCTGAAACAGAAAATCGGCGTGGATTTCCGCAATTACAGCATTCTCGGCGCCTGTAATCCGCCGCTGGCCCACAAGGCGCTGAGCAGCCGGCCGGATGCCGGGTTGATGCTGCCCTGTAACGTTATCGTGGAAGAGGTCGAGGGCGGTACCCTGGTGCGTATCGTGGATCCGGCCGCCATGATGAAGGCCGGCGGCCTGGCCGGTGATCCGGTAATGGAGGAAGTGGGCAATGAAGCAGGTACAAGGCTCCGTAAGGTTGCCGATGCCCTGGCAGAATGACCGGGCTGCAAGGCCCCTGAGGTGGTAATTGCTTGACGCATCTGCGCCCAGCATCAAAGATAGGGCGCAGCCTCACTCAAGGACCACTTCATGACCAGACCTGAAAACTCCAGGCTTCTATTGCGGGCCATTGGCCTCAGCCTGTTTGTCCTGTTCCTGCCGGCCATTGCCTTCGCAGCGACCGAGGGTGCACTCCAATTCGTCGATTTGACCGGGCACTGGGCAGGCATTCTCTCGCTGGTGATCTTCGTGGCCGCCTACTCACTGGTGATCGGCGAAGAAGTGCTGCACATGCGAAAGTCCAAGCCGGTTATCGTGGCGGCCGGCCTGATTTGGGTGCTGGTGGCAATCGCGTTTATCCAGGCTGGAGATGTCGAGCGGGCGCATATCGAGATCCGTGGTGACCTGCTTGAATTCGTCGAACTGTTCCTGTTTCTTTTGGCTGCAATGACCTTCATTAATACGATGGAGGAACGGGGCATATTCGATGTACTTCGTGTCTGGTTGGTAACCCAGGGATTTTCCCTGCGTAAGATTTTCTGGATTACCGGCGCGCTGGCCTTCGTCATGTCACCGATAGCCGATAATCTGACAACGGCCCTGCTGATGGCCGCGGTGGCGGTGGCTGTCGGGGGTAGCAACACCAAATTCATTGCCGTGGCCTGCATCAACATCGTGGTCGCAGCCAATGCCGGCGGTGCCTTTAGCCCTTTCGGCGACATCACGACGCTGATGGTCTGGCAGAAGGGCGTGGTGCAGTTCCAGCAGTTTTTCGCTCTGTTCATACCGTCTGTTGTGAACTGGATAGTGACCGCGGCCATCCTCAGTTTTGCAGTCGGTAAAGAACAGCCTGAGGCGGTCACCGACCGGGCGGAACTGCAACACGGCGCCTGGTTTGTGGTTGGTCTGTTCATACTGACCATCGCAATGGCTGTCACCATGCACAATGTCCTGCACTTACCACCGGTAGTTGGCATGATGACGGGTCTCGGCTTCCTCAAGATGTTCGGCTACTACCTGGCGCGCAGGGATGTACGTATTGCTGCCGGACACGAACTGAGAAAGGTGGAATCATCGCCACTGGGTGTGGAGGCGGTGCACGAGGGTGAGCACGACAGAACGTGAAGGTGTTCGATATATTCTCCAACCTTCAGCGCGCCGAATGGGACACGCTGATGTTTTTCTATGGTGTCATCATGTGCGTGGGTGGCCTGGGGGCGTTCGGCTACCTGGCGGTTGGGTCGGAACTGATGTACGAGGGCATGGGCGCGACCACGGCCAATATCATCGTTGGCTTCGCCTCGGCCATAGTAGATAACATTCCGGTGATGTTCGCCGTGCTGGAGATGAATCCGGATATGTCACTGGGCCAGTGGTTGCTGGTCACGCTGACGGCCGGCGTGGGCGGCTCCATGCTGTCTATCGGCTCAGCAGCGGGCGTTGCCGTGATGGGCACAGCACGTGGTATGTACACCTTCTTCGGCCACCTTAAATGGAGCTGGGCCATTATGTTGGGTTACCTGGCCAGCATCGGTACGCATTTCATCGTAAACGCATCCCTGTTTACATGACAGCGGGCGAAGAAGCGAGCGCCGGCAAACAGAAAGGGGTTGGGCTAAAGCGGGAAATCGGCCAGTTGGGATTTGGTGCGATCGCGCTCAATGGCACCATCGGTGCCGGCATTTTCGCGCTCCCGGCCATCGCCGTCGAACGGGCGGGCCTTTTCAGTCCGTGGATCTACGTGGCCTGCGGGCTGCTGATCATGGCCATCGTTTTTGTCTTTGCGCGCGTGGCCAGCTATTTTCGCGATACCGGGGGCCCCGTCACCTACGCCACCCGGGCGTTCGGACCATTCGCCGGTTTCCAGGCCGGTTGGTTGCTGACCCTTTCAAGAGCTGCGGCATTTGCAGCCAATGCTCACCTGATGGTGACTTATGCCGGTTGGTTCTGGTCACCGCTGGGCGAGGGCACCTGGCACCTGGTGGCGGTTTGCCTGATCTGTGTTGTGCTGACCGCGATCAACCTGGTTGGCGTGAAGCAGGGCATGGCGGCAATTTTTGCACTCACGGTGCTCAAGTTACTGCCACTGGTGTTGTTGGTTTTCCTTGGCATCAGCCAAACCAATCCGGAGATTTTTACCGGGGCTGAGATTCCAAAGCTGGACTCGCTCGGTGACACGATGCTGATCATTTTCTACGCCTTCGTTGGTTTCGAGAGCGCGGTGATACCGGCAGGGGAAGCAAAAAACCCGCGCCGTGATATCCCGATGGCCCTGGTGCGCACCATCCTGGCCATCACGATTTTTTACTTCCTGATCCAGATCGTGACCATTTCGGTTGCACCCGACATCGCCGGCAGCAAAACACCGCTGGCTGATATCGCCCAGATCCTGATGGGAACGGCGGGTGCCGCCATTCTGACCCTGGGTGCGGTGTTCTCGATCAGCGGTAATCTCACGTCCAGCATGCTGTCCGCGCCGCGTATGCTCTATGCGATGGGCAGGCTCGGTAGCCTGCCGACGTGGTTTGGAGGCATTCACCCCCGGTTTCAGACTCCGTCCAATGCCATCCTCTTTTACTCGATGTTTTCCATCCTGCTGGCGCTCAGCGGAGGTTTTGTCTGGCTGGCGGCGATGAGCACGGTGGTTCGCCTGATGGTCTACGTGATGTGCATCACGACCCTGCCGGTATTGCACCGCAAGATCGGCGAACACGAAGGTCAGTTCAAGCTTTATGGCGGTATGACGATCCCGATAGTGGCCTTTGTCATCAGCATCTGGCTGATGACCCATGCGTCGATGAAATCCTGGGTAGCGACCGGTATTTTTATGCTGATAGGCAGCGGTTTATATGCGATCAAGCGTAACCGGGGGCAACCCGGCTTTAGGAAACCGAAAGTATAATTCTCTGGTACAGCCCGCCAAAGTAGAAATCGCTTTGGATGTGCTCTGGCTTGACGCTTTCCGGCATGAACGCCGGGCAGTTCTTCGCGCCACAAGTCCATGGCATAGGGCTCCAGCGTGGCCAGGATGGGCTTCATCACGTAGCGCATCGGGTTGTTGCGCTTCGGGCCGTGGTAATCGACAAAAATGACCTTGCCGCCCGGGCGGGTGACACGAATGGCTTCTTCAACCGTCTTGCGGCGGGCGTATTCGGGCTGTTCGTGCAGCAGGAAAAAGACCACGGTCTGGTCAAAACTGCCGGCGGGAAACGCCATGTCGGTGGAGTCCTGCAGGTGGGCGCCCACGTTTTTCTGGCCGCCGGTTTTCTTCATGACATTTTCGATCTGGATGGGCGCTACGTCGACGATATCCAGTCGGGAGTCGGACTTTTGCGAGGTGGCTGGCAACCCGGTTGGAGAAATCTCCGTAAACGCAGGCAACCTGCAGCACCCTGCTGTCAGGCTCAACGTCCATCTCTTCGAGCACGGCATCGGTCAGCCGTTTCATATTGCCCCAAAGGATCAGGTTGACGACCCACTCGCGCTCGAAAAAGTAGAATGATTTCGGGTGCAGGTAAGCCCACCAATAGGTGTCCTGGAGGTATTCCGGAATTTCCGGCACGGGCATTGCTACCGGCTGGAGCAGATTCCGGGGAGGAATACCCATCCACGGTATAATCAAAACTTTCTGCTACTGCTCTTGAGTCGTCGTTCATGGCTCGCTACATCTACATACAAATAAAAAGCCGTCATCACGGTGCCGATTAAGGCAACCAGGTAGACGGCATTGGCAACCACCTTGTCCAATCGCACCCCGAAATCGTGGAACACGACTCTGAGGCGATGTGCAGCATGCCATAACGACAGCGAAATTACGACGAACAGGCTTAATTTCCCCAACCAGTTCGTCGCAAATGTGTGAATATTCTCAAATTGCAGCCCGGCAGGAGTCTTGCCCAGTGCGATCAACAGGAACAGCGCGATCATGGCCGGAAAGACAAAAGCCGAGATCGTTCCGCCGGCGGCAAACAGGCCCCAGACTACAGATTTTTTTGCAATGCTCATTTCAGATCACTCCTGCAAGCCAGAAAATGACCAGCGAAACCACGACCCAGGCCAGGTAATGGCCGATCACGATAACCGGTGCCGGCAATTTCTTTTCGCCCAGTTGGACCGGCATCGCTTTCGGCGCCAGCTTGAACCAGTCGAAGGTCATGTAGACCAGGAAGTAAACCAGCGCGATGGCATGAACGGCGACCATCAGCCCGTTCTGCTGCGATGCCAGGAATGCATTCCAGCGCTCCGGCGTTCCTGCGGCCAGTGCTGCCAGTCCAAAGATGGCCAGCAAGCTGTAAAAACCGACCAGCAGGCAGGTTACCTCCCTGAGCATGTAGCGTTTGTAGCGCCCGTTGCGCATATACCAGGTGGTTTTCGAAATGGGCCTGACATAGGGCCGGCGGCTCATGACTTACCTCCCGGCAGTTTCTGTTTCCACCATTCGATCGCACCATCCACTTTCATCTGCTGAATGGCGGCGGCCGGGTCGACGCTCTTGGGGCAGACCTCGGAACAGGCGCCGACAAACGAGCAGTCCCACACGCCGTCATGGTCAGCCAGGATATCGAGCCGCTCTGATTTGCCCTGGTCGCGGGAATCCAGGTTGTAGCGGTGCGCCAGCGTCAGTACCGCCGGGCCGATAAAAGAAGAATCCAGCGCGTATTGGGGGCAGGCCGAGTAGCAACACATGCAGTTGACGCACATGGTGTACTGCTTGAACTTGTACAGCGCGCCGCGCGACTGCGTGTATTCCTGGTCTTCGGGCGGCGGGTCTCCTTGCGGATGATGTAAGGTTTCGCCCGTTCGCAGTTTCTCCATCACATCGTCGAGCACTACCACCAGGTCCCGCTCGATCGGAAAATTTTCCAGCGGCTCGACCCGTACCTTGTCCGGCAGGTCCCGGACGAAGGTTTTACAGGTCAGGCTGGGTTCGCCATTGATCATCATGCCGCAGCTGCCGCATACCATCATGTGGCAGGACCAGCGGTAGGCCAGCGTGGTGTCGAGGTTTTCCTTGACGTAGTTGATGGCATCCAGGATGGCCCAGTCTTCTTCACAGGGAACCGAGTAGCTCTGGAAGTGGGGCTCCTGGTCCTGTTCCGGGTCGTAACGCATGACCTCCAGTTCGAGTTGACGGATGCTCATTCGCCTTTCCCCCCTGAATAATCGCGCACGCCGGGTTTTGACCGGGTGATGGTCACGTCCAGCCATTCGATGCCGGGTCGTCCATCAGGCCTGCCGAAAGGCCAGAGAGTGCTTCAGGAAATTTTCATCATCCCGTTCGACGTAATCGAGACGCTGATGGGCGCCCCTGGATTCGCGTCGCTCCAGTGAAGCCTCGGCAACGGTTTCGGCGACATCCAGCAGGTTGCGCAATTCCAGCGCCTGTTGCAGGTCGGTGTTGAACACATTGCTCTTGTCGTGCACCTCGATATTCCTGTAGCGTTCCCGCAGTTGCTGCGATCTTCTCACAGGTGGCCAGTGCGCCTTCCTCGTCGCGGTAGATCCCGGCGCCTTCTTCCAGCGTGGTTTTCATTTCCCGCCGGATGCACGGCAATGGACTCATCGCCGCCACTTTGCAGCAGCAGTTCGCGCACCCCGGTCACGATGCCTTCGGCCTGGGCGGTGATAGCCGGATCCTCTTCACGCCTGCCGGTCTCCTTCGCGTAGGCCGCAGCGCGGTCAGCAGAGCGTTTGCCGGATACCAGCAGGTCGGTCAGTGAGTTCGAGCCCAGGCGGTTGGCGCCGTGCAATCCGGAGCAGGCTGTTTCGCCGATCGCGTACAGTCCCGGCATCGGGGTTTCGCCGTTGATGTTGCTGTCGATGCCGCCCATCATGAAATGGATGACCGGGCGCACCGGGACCGGGTCGGTAACGGGGTCATGGCCCACGTAGGAGGAGGCCAGTTCCCGCACCAGCGGCAGGCGTTCGTTGATTTTCTTCTCGCCGAGGTGGCGCATATCCAGCAAAACGCAGTCACCCCAGGGCGTCTCGACCGTGTTGCCTTTTTTCTGTTCGTGCCAGAACGCCTGGCTGAGCCGGTCGCGGGGACCCAGTTCCATGGTTTTCAGCACCGGTTTGCCGATCGGCGGTTTCGGGGCCCATGCCGTAGTCCTGCAGGTAGCGATAGCCGTCCTTGTTCACCAGGATGCCGCCTTCTCCGCGGCAGCCTTCCGTCAGCAGAATGCCGGTTCCCGGCAGGCCGGTCGGGTGGTACTGCACGAACTCCATGTCTTTGAGCGGAACGCCGGCCCGATAAGCCATGGCCATGCCGTCACCGGTCTTGATCGCGCCGTTGGTCGTGAACGGAAAGACCTGTCCGCCGCCGCCGGTGGCCATGATGACTACCGGGGCCTGGAAGCTGAAAAACCGGCCGCTACGCATTTCCATCGCCACCACGCCGCGGCATTTGCCGTTTTTATGCAGCAGGTCGAGGGCGAAATACTCGTCGTAACGTTTGATGGTCGGAAACTGCAGAGAAGTCTGGAACAGGGTGTGCAGGATATGGAAGCCACTCTTGTCGGCCGCATACCAGGTGCGCTTTTTCTTCATGCCGCCAAACGGCCGGACGGCCACCGAGCCATCGTCTTCACGGCTCCAGGGGCAACCCCAGTGCTCCAGTTGGACCAGTTCCCGGGGTGCCTGGCTGACGAAATACTCGACGACCTCCTGGTCGCACAGCCAGTCGCCGCCGCTGACGGTGTCATTGAAATGCATTTCCAGAGAGTCGTCCGTTCCCTTGACCCCTGCGGCTCCACCTTCAGCAGCACAGGTGTGGCTGCGCATCGGGTAGACCTTGGAAATCAGGGCGACTTCGAGGGCAGGATCCGACTCGGCTATGGCAATGGCGGCGCGCAGACCCGCTCCACCGGCGCCAACGATGACGATGTCTGCATTAATGGATTCCATGGAGACTCCTGTTCATTGTTCTTTATACGCCATGAAAGCCCCGTTCAGCACGGGGCAGGGCGGGTTACTGCAATGCGCTTTTTCAGTTGTTCTTCGCGCCCTGGTCGATCCAGAGCCGGATGGTTTCGATGTCTGCTTTCTTGCACGGGTTTCATCGATCCGTGGGGCATGCTGATGGACGGATCAGCACGGCCTTCCATCAGTACGATCAGGTTGCTGCCGGCGCTGTCGCCGCGCGATGATCATCGGGCCAAACTTTGTTCCTTTCATCAGGTCGTCATAAGTGACCATGCTGAACCCGCTGGCTTCGAAGCCTTCACCGCCGGGTTGGTGGCAGGCAAGACAGTTCTGATCGAGGATCGGTTTTACATTCTGTGAAAAACTGACCGTTTCTTCCCTGGCGCAACCGGTCAGGCGACAGTTAAAGGGCAACGGCAGTGCGGCAGCGAGCAGCCATATTTGCCAACAGTTCCGGTCTTGATCATCATTTATTCTCCAAGTTCTTAAATTAATGTTAAAAATTACGCTGGTGGGCACAAATGACACTCATGATGCATGTCAACTAAACGAAATTATTGAAAGGTCCGTTACCTCAAAAAGGTTAAAATTCTGAATCAATATTATCACTGGCGGTAGGCAAATGTGAAAACGGGAATTGTGGGCGCGGGAATTTCCGGTTTGGCGACGGCGCAGGCGATCCTCGCGCGGGATCCGCATGCGGAAGTCGTGATCTTCGAAGCAGGAGCACACACCGGCGGGAAAGTCCTGACTGAGATCACCGAACGAAGGGTACCTGTGCGAGTGGGGTGTGAATGCATTCCTGGACAAAGTACCCCGGACGCTGGAGCTTTGTGCAGGAAATTGGCCTGGACCCCGTTTCAGGCGATGCATCGGCAAAGAAGCGATATGTTTTCAGTGAAGGCGAGCTGCACAAGCTGCCTGAAAAGCCGCCGGAATTCCTGGCTTCCAAATTGCTCAGTTTTCCGGGGCGCTTGCGCGTCATCGGCGAAGTGTTTTCGGGCAGGACCAGAAAGCCTGATGAAACACTGGAGGAGTTTGGCACCAGGCACCTTGGCCGGGAGGCGTTTCAAAAATTGATCGATCCGATGGCCTCGGGCGTATTCGCCGGCGACGCCTCGAAAATGAGCCTGAAAAGCTGTTTTCCCCGTATTCACGAAGTCGAATCGGAATACGGCAGCCTGATCCGGGGCCTGATCAAGCTGCAGAAAAAAGCACGAAAGGAGGGCAAGAAAGACACGCCCGGGCCAGGTCCCGGCGGCAACCTGACATCGTTCAGGGGGGGCATGAGCGTGATGACCGACACGCTGACTGCGGCAGCTGGGTTCCCGGATCCGCGTCAATTCGCCGGTTAGCAGCATCAGCCGCAGCGGCAGTCAATACACGCTTCACCTGGCGGACGGTCGCAGTGAAGATTTCGATGCCGTCGTCCTGGCTGCTCCGGCCTGGGCGCAGGCGGGAATTCTGAACGGAACTGGCGCCTGGAATCAGTGAACTGCTCGTGAGATTGAATATCCTGCACTGTCCGTGGTGTGCATGGGCTACAGCGAAGAAGATGCAGCGGGCTGCATGGATGGTTTCGGTTTCCTCGTCCCTTCCCGGGAGAAAAGAGGACATCCTGGGTACGGTTGCCGATTCGAACGTGTTTCCCGGGCGCGCGCCTGAAGGGTCGGTATTATTCCGCACCATGGTAGGCGGGCGCCCGTTCATCGCAGTTGGCGGAGTTGCCCGATGAGCAACTGCTGGACCGGGTGCAGTCCGATCTGCGAGAAATCATGGGGCTGTCAGCCGAGCCGGAGTTTGTGAAAATCTATCGTCACGAGAAGGCGATTCCCCAGTACCTGGTGGGGCACGCTGCCAGGCTGGACGGCCATTGAACAACAGCTGCAGGCGTTTGCCGGGTTTGATTCTGACCGGCAACGCATTTCGCGGGGTCAGTCTGAACGATTGCGTGCTCAATGCGACGAAAACAGCACAAATCCTCTGTTCGCAAGCCAGCTGACAGGAGCAGGAACGGCATGATACTAAACAGCCTTAAAGTCAAAGTGGGTATTTACCTGGTTATCGCACTGACTGTGGCAGTCTTCCTGTTTACTTTTATGGTTGTCCGCAACAGCCGGGAGGAATTGCTGCAACAGGCGATTGGCCATGCTGCTCAATTATCCGAAGTCGTTATCAAGAGCACGCGATTCGCGATGATGCAGAACCAGCCTTCCCACGTCGATAAGATCATAGGGGACGTTGGTGCCCAGAAGGATATTGACCGGGTAAGAATTCTCAGCAAAAACGGCACGGTGATTCACTCATCTGATGAAAGTGAAATCGGAAGCGCTGGTGGACCAGGAGGCTGAGGCCTGCCTGGCTTGCCATCTTGACGAACAATCCATGCAGGCGAGCCCCATGATCGGCAGGCCGCGGTTTTTCACCAGACAGGGATGGGCAGCACATGCTGGGAAGCACCGCTGTCATCCGCAACGAGCCCACCTGTTCCAGCGGGAATTGCCATGCTGCGATGCTGCTGACCAGGCGGTTTTGGGCGTGCTGGATATTGTCTATCCTTTGCAGCCAGATCGACCAAGCCATCCGTGACCACGACGGTCCGGATCGTGGGCCTGGCGTTGGGTTTTGTCATACTTGCCGCATTGCTGGTCAGCGTGCTGGTGCAACGAATTGTGTACCGTCCGCTGGAAGACCTGAAAGATGGCTCGGAAAGGCTGGCGGAGGGTGATCTCGAACATCCGATTCCGGTACGCAGTGACGACGAACTGGGCCAATTGGCCGAGTCCTTCAACAGCATGATGCGCAGGCTTCGAAAATCACGCGCTGAATTACAGGATTGGGGACGAACACTGGAGCAGAAGGTGGAAGAAGCTACTCATGAACTGCAAATTGCCCAGGCCGAGGCTGCGCGTGGTGAAAAACTCGCTTCGGTGGGCCTGCTGGCTGCCGGAATTGCGCACGAACTCAACAATCCACTGACAGGCGTGCTCACTTTTTCGCATCTGGTTCGCAAGCAGTTACCGGACGACAGCCCCGAGGCAGAGGATCTGGACCTGGTGATTCAGGAAACCAAGCGCTGCGCCACCATCATCCGCAGGTTGCTCGATTTTGCGCGTGAAAAAGCACCGGAAAAGAAATATTCAGATATCAACCTGATGATCGAGGAGACGACACATCTCATCGCCCAATCGGCCCAGGTCGCAGATATTGATATCATTCTGCAACTTGATGAAACCCTGCCAACGGTCTGGGTTGATGAGGACCTGCTTAAACAGGTCATAATGAACATGCTGGTTAATGCGCAACATGCCATTGAAGGAGCCGGCAGAATAACGATCCGGACCTCTGTATGGCAGGAAAGCCAGGATGGAGGTGAAGGCGGTGATTCGAAACCCATGGCGATGATTTCCATTGCAGACAGCGGCTGCGGTATTTCCGAAGAGAATTTGCAACGAATTTTCGACCCGTTTTTCACCACCAAGGGTGTTGGCAAGGGTACCGGGCTGGGATTGTCCGTCAGCCACGGTACAATCAAAGCACATGGCGGAACAGTTGAAGTTGAGAGCACGGTGGGAGAAGGAACTGAATTTCGAATTTACCTCCCTTTGGAAGGCAATGGCAATGGAAAGCCGGGGGGGAATGAATGAGCGGTCGAATCCTGCTTGTTGACGACGAGGAAATCGTTCTTCGGAGCTGTCAGCGTATTCTGCGCGACGGTGATTACGAGATTGACGTTTCCCGGGATGGGCTGGACGCGCTCGGAAAGGTCAATGAGAATGACTATGACGTCCTGATTCTAGACATCATGATGCCGAAGATGGATGGCATAGAGGTGCTGCGCAGGGTCAAGGAGGCACGCCCTGACATTGACGTCATCATGATCACCGGCCTGCACGATATCGAAATAGCCGTGAAGGCGATGAAGTTCGGTGCGCTGGATTACCTGCCCAAACCATTTGAGCCGGAAGATCTGCAAATGCTGGTATCCAGGGCTTTTGACCGGCGTGCCAGGCTGCAAGGCAATCTGAAACTCGAAAACCAATCCAATACCAGCTACCACTTCGAGAATATCATCGGCTCGAGCCCAGCGATGCAGAAAGTGTTCCGGTTGATTGCACACAGTGCGCCCACCAACAGCACGGTGATGCTCAGGGGTGAAAGTGGTACCGGTAAGGAGTTGATCGCCCGCGCGATACACTACAACAGCCTGCGTAAGGACCAGCCTTTTGTACCTGTAGACTGCACTTCATTGAGTGAAAACCTGCTCGAAAGTGAGTTGTTCGGACACGTAAAAGGCTCATTCACCGGCGCAGTCACCAACAAGATAGGATTGTTCGAGACCGCCGACGGGGGAACGCTTTTTCTCGACGAAATTGGGAATATTTCCTTATCAACGCAGGCCAAGTTGCTGCGCTTTATTGAGGAGCGGGAGTTCAAGGCGGTTGGTGACACGCGGATTCAAAAAGTAGATATCCGCCTGATCACGGCCACCAACAAAGACCTGGAAGGCATGGTGGCCGATGGTGTATTTCGGGACGATCTTTACTACCGGATAAACATTTTCCCGATTGAAATTCCGCCCCTGCGAGAGACGGCGTGACGACATTCCTGTCCTGGCCATGCATTTCCTCGATCGGTTCAACAGGGACATGCAGCACAAGGTCAGGGAGTTTTCTCCCGGCGCGATGAATTTACTGATGAACCACGACTGGCCGGGAAACGTAAGAGAGCTTGAAAATGTCGTGCAGCGGGCCGTGATCCTGGCCAGTGGTGACGTGATTCGCCAGGGTCACCTGGTGAACATTATCGATATGCTGCCACGGGTCGATCTGGATGTGCCCCGAACCAGCGAGGAACTGAAGCGAATCAAGAAGATTGCCCGGCAAAAATCCGTTGAGAATGTTGAAAAGCATTTTGTACTCGGTGCACTGAAACGAAACAGCTGGAATGTCACCCGTGCTGCCGAGGAAACTGGCATGCAGCGCAGTAACCTGCAGGCACTGATGAAAAAATACGATATCCGAATTCGCGGCGTTGAGCCGGATTACGAAGAAGAAGGCTCCGATTGAATCGAGAGTCCTCACGCTGTTATTAGCCGCCTTGTTGGTCAGGTCGTCTACTCGTGCGGCTCTTCCCAGCCGGTAAACATTTCCTTGTAGTGTGATGATGGTTTCGGCCCAAGCACTGCCCATATAGGCATGCAGGAAAATGAAGAACACGAACAGGATGAACATGACGACGTGCACCGTGTTGACCACGCGGATGCCGCCCACGGCGTCGATCAAGCCCGCAAAACGCTTCACGTCCCACATCATCAGCCCCGTAAAGAAGGTGATAGGGGCGGTGATAAACATCACGAACTGGTAGGTCAGCTTTTGCATGGGGTTGAACTTGTCGTTCGGGTTGACGTCGTGTGGCCGCTTGTCCCCCTTGAAAATTCCCTGGCTGTAGTATTGCGCCTGATCGAAATACCGCTTGAAGAAATTGGGTGCATTGAAATCCGGATGGTAATTGGTGACCTTGTCCGAGGTGATGTAGTAGAAGAACCACAGGAACCAGTTTGCGATCACGGCAAAGCCAACCCAGTTGTGCAGGTGCACGGACGTTTCGAAAGACATCAGGCTGAACAGATCGACGTAGCGAATCTGAAATCCGGTCAGGATCAACACCAGGAAGCCCAGTGCATTTGCCCAATGCCAGATTCTGACCGGCATTGCGTGCAGGTAGACCCTCTCGTGCGTTTGTCCAGGAGAGTCCTGTGTGGAATTCGGTGTAGTCATCTTTACAACTCCGTTATCTGTCTTGAGTTTTATTTGTTATCGGCATCGTTGTTTTTGCGCAGAATCTTCCCGAGCGCAATATGTCCTACCGGCACCGCGAGACCGCCCAACAGGGCAAGTATCAACAGTCCATCAAGTACCTTGATTCGGGTTCCGCCCGGTGCGTAGAAGCCGCCGACAGAATCCACTGACATGGCAGAGTTAAGGACTCTCTTGTCGGCTTTGAAGCTTTCTTTTCGACCGTCCTTCCTGCTCATTGAAACGGTCACATTCTGAAAGGGTTCTGCGTTATTGCGATGGCAGCTCTCGCATGACCGGACCGCTTCCGTGCTGGCTGCCAGGCGGTGTGCATCCACGCTGTTGGTGACTTCCAGCCGCCCGAGCAAAGTGACATCGATTGTTTCATCCTGCTCGTTTATCTGCCGGACCAGTTTCCACAACTCAACAGGATCCAGGCCATCCCCATCGGTGTCGATCCCGGCCAGTGTTTCCTGGACGGTGCCATTGTTTTCGTTCTGCCTGACCGGAGCCTGCTTGAGGCGGTCGTACAATTGCAGGTCGACGCGTAATTCCGCTTGCGGTGAATGGCACGCTGCGCAGCCGACGGATTTCAAGTGCATGCCAGCGTTCGGCAGCCACTGCTCATGTGCCAGTTCAGCGACCTCGTGGCAGCTGAGACACGTCGGCACCAGGTATTCCGTGTCGGTAACAGCCGAAATATCATGGGCGTTATGACAATCCGCACAGCTTGGTGCGTTGACATGGTCGCCGCGGAGCAGGTTACCCTCGGTTCGGGCCAGGCCATGCACACTTTGTGAGAAAGCATCATTGATGTCTGTGTGGCAGGTGCTGCAGGGTTCGCCGTTGACGGGCTCATACGACTGTTCGCAGCTGGATCGCGTGGGCGCTGTGGCAGTCTGAGCATACCGGTGCGCTGGCATCCCCGTGTTCTACCATGCTGGCGTGAACGCTGCTCTTGTAACTGTCGTGAGCGGCTTCGTGGCACTGGGAACAGGTCTGGTTGTGCTTGAGGGAATAGGCCCTTCGGCTGGCGATCGGTTGCTTCGAGGGGTGCTTTCCTTTGGCAACATCCCGGTGGCAGCCAGTGCACCCGATGACCCGGTGCACGGATGTTCCGAATTCCTCAACTTCAATTCGGAGCGACATCTTTTCGCCATCTTCAAGCTTCTTCTTGAGGTTCTTGGTATGGCATTTCAAACACTTTACATCAGGATTTGACACATCTTCATGGTGCTCGGCCATGCTGATCGCCGGCCACAGGAACAGCAGGGTGATGGCAAGCAGCAAAGTGCCAAATTTGATCCCGGTCTTCATCTTTTATTCCTATGTTTCGTAGCCCGGGCTGCGCGCAATCAGCTGATTGCGCGTTTCTTTTGCCAGGCTTCCACGGCTAGTTTCGCGAAAGTGTAAAGGCCGACGATTGGCAACGCGATGACATAGCTCAGGGCGATGAAGGGTGCTGCCAGGAACAGGAGAATGTTGCTGACGATACGAATTGCCTTTCTCCAGCCCTTCAGTTCACTGAGCAGGGGTTTGGCAGGTACGATGTCATCGTTAGCGGCTTCTTCTTCCTGAACGACTACCGGAGTCTCGAGCGCCTTTAGCGTGATGCTCTCGATCATATCCGGTGTCAGGGGCTTGCGAACAAATCCGCTCACGCCCAACACGGAAGCTTTGGCTTCATTTTCCGTCGTGCCGTATCCCGTGATCACGACCACTGGAGTCCAGGGGCAACGCGCCTTGATGCGCTCGGCTACTTCAATGCCATCCATTCCCGGCATCTTGATGTCGGTGAATACGACATCATACTCGGTGTTTTCCATGTCTTTCAGTGCTTCTTCTCCGCTCAGGGCTGTACTGACTTCGTAACCCTTCTCTGAGAGGACCCGGTCAAAACTGCGTCCGACCACTGCATCATCATCAATTACTAGTACTTGTGGTTTGGTGTTCATAATATTGCTCCTGATCTCGTTCAATGTGTAACTGGTTGTGCGCTGCGCAATGCCCAGCGTTTTTGTGTCATGGCTTCACTGGCTGCCTTAATGACGTCATCGGGTCCCACCGGTTTGGCGATGTAGTTGTGAGCGCCAAGGCGAACCGCCTCTTTGGCGGATTCTATGGTGGGGTATCCCGTAATGACGACGACTTCGCTGTCGGGCCATCTCTGTTTGATGGTTTTAAGGACGTCCATTCCGTCCAGTCCCGGCATGCTAAGGTCCAGCAGTACTACGTCGAAGGCGTGCTGCTCCATAACCTGGAGTGCTTGATGACCATCTTCAGCCGCCTGGGTATGACACCCTGTGTCTGCCAGGCTTCTGAGATGGCTGTGTCGTACCACTTCTTCATCGTCTACGATGAGGATGCTGGCTGTGTCGTTCATGTACCACCTCGCATATATTGTTTCACCCTAAGATATGCAGGTTTCATGCCAGTTGGTTCTTGACAGAAAATAAAACCTAAATATCTCATAAATACAACAAGATACACGAAAGGTGGCTGCAGGAGCTGCGCGGTCTAAAACAGGCTAAATAACAGCTTTAGTATTCTTTTTCTGTACAGGAAAATAGGTATGAGGGGATAAATCAGAATAATTTCAGTAACTTGCGGTAATTCATGCCTGTACAAAAATAGTGTACAGGTGAATTAAAAGAATATCCTCAGCTGTAACTTGCTGAAAATAATAAAAAAGCCCCGGACTCCGGGGCTTTTTTATGCCGGAAGGCAGTGATCGATCGTTACTTGGTCGGCGCTTCGTCGTGGCAGTTGGTGCAATCGACTTCCATATCGACGACTTCGTCAGGATGCGGGATCTCGGTGATGTAATCATGGCAGTCGTTACAGGACCACATATCATGGTCTTCGACGAAGAAGCCACCGGCCGGATTGTGTACCTGCGGCCGATCTGGGTTTGATGGCGGAGCGCGGTCAGCGTCTTCATGACATTCCAGGCAGGTTTCGTCATCGCTCAGGTCTTGAGCGAAAACGGGCGCTCCGAGACTGAAAGCCAACATGGATATGAAAACTGCGGTGAATGCTGTGGTGAAAAATTTTCCTACTGGATTCATGTCATGTCCTCTATTGTTCTCAGTCAGGTTAATCAGGATCAGAATAGATGGTCAAATGCGAATGAATCCTGACCTGAGTCATCATTGCGGCAATACACTGCAAACATCAGCTTGTTGTTTATATTGCCTGTTTTGGAGAAAAACTTATACTGGTCACAAGCGGCTGCCCAAGTCAGCGGCAATAACAAGGAAAACTCATGACCCGGGTTAGCGGCTCCCTTCAAGCACTTCTGACCTTATTTGTTCTATTTTCCACGCTGGTAATAACCGGCCCGGTACAAGCAAAACCCGACGATCCGAAACTGAGTAACGACAGATGCCTGCGCTGCCACGGCAGGGAAGGCTTTTCCAGGGAGGATGCATTTGGGGTGGAGCGGGACCTGCATGTAACCGCCGGTCTCTTCTCCGACAGCGTGCATGCGGAACAGGACTGCGTGGGTTGTCACCGGGACATTACCAAGGCGCCGCACCGCAAAGGCATACAGCGCAAAGTCAGCTGCGTGACCTGTCACGTCGATCTGTGGGACCAGGCGGCTGAAAATGGAACCGCCGATCAACATGCCAGGCTGGGAGTGGTAGTAGAGCAGATCGAAAGCTACATGGATTCCATGCATGCGCGGCCGAATATCGAGGATCAGTCGCGTACCAACGCAACCTGCTACGACTGTCACGACGCACATTACATGAAGCCGTTTGACAGTGAAAACAGGCAGCAGTACCAGTTGGAAAACCCGGCCATGTGCGGCAGTTGCCATGGTGAGGCGCTGGAAATTTACCAGACATCAGTGCACGGCACGCTGGTCGGGCAGGGTGATTCGCGTGCAGCAGTATGCAGTGACTGCCACTCACGGCACGGGGTCAATGAATCCGGCACAACAGATGAACGGATTGAGGTGACGCGCAGTTGCGGAACCTGCCACGAAGACAGCCTGGAATCGTACCTTGGTACCTATCATGGCAAGATCACCCGGCTGGGTTATGGCGAAACCGCCAAGTGCTACGACTGCCATGGTGCGCACCAGATAAAACGTCTGGAAGACCCCGCTTCGATGATGAACGTCGAAAATCGCCTGGAAACCTGTCAGACCTGTCACGAGGGCGCGACGCAGGGATTTGTTACTTTCCAACCGCACGGCAACTATGCACGACCGCGAAAAATACCCGGAAATGTGGTTTGCCTCGATGGGAATGATCGGTCTGTTGATCGGCACCTTCAGCTTTTTCTGGCTGCACTCTGCCCTGTGGTTTTACCGTGAATACAAGGACCGCAAAGAGGGCAAGAACCGGCCGCACGTGTTGACCGAAGCACTGCCGGAAGGTAAAACACATTTCCGGCGCTTCAATCGCTGGTGGCGCCTGGCGCATCTGACGGGTGCCGTCTCGATCATGACCCTGACCCTGACCGGTATTACGGTGCTTTATGCCGATAGCTCCTGGGCGCCCTATATGATGAGGTTCCTGGGTGGCCCGGAAACGGCCGGCTATATCCACCGGGTCGGTGCGATCGGTTTCATGGGCGTTTTCTTTATCCACCTGATCTATTTTGCCATCCGCATCGGCAGAAACTGGCGAACGTTCGAGTGGTTTGGCCCGAACTCCCTGGTGCCCAACTGGAATGACCTGAAGGATGCGACAGAACATGTTCCGCTGGTTCTTCGGGCTCGGTCCGAGGCCGCAGCTGGACCGTTTCAGTTACTGGGAGAAGTTCGATTACTGGGCGCCGTTCTGGGGCATGACCATCATTGGCGTCAGTGGACTCATCATGTGGTTCCCGATATTCTTTGCCGCTTTCCTGCCGGGCTGGGCCTTCAATGTGGCCGCTATCGTGCACGGGGAAGAAGCGTTCCTGGCGGCCGTGTTCCTGTTTACGGTTCATTTCTTCAATAATCACTTCCGGCCGGACAAGTTCCCGCAGGACACCACGATGTTTACGGGCCGTGTACCGCTGGAAATTTACAAGCACGAGCACCGGCGCGAATACGAACGGCTACTGGCTTCGGGTGAACTCGACCGCTACCTGGTCGATGCACCGACTGAACCGCAGTCAGCCAGCGCCAGCCTGCTCGGGCGCTACGCTGATATCGTTCGGACTGTTCCTGCTGACCCTGGTGATTCTCGGGTTCTTCGGAGTCTGACCGACTGACAAATGAGTAGCTGTATAATCATGTCATGAAAAAATTCCTGACAGGTCTGGTCCTGGCTCTGTTCATCGCCGCTTGTTCCGGGGAACATGAACCGGCGGCAAATGCTGTGGACCCTGATGCAGGAAAATCGATTGCAGAAACCAACTGTTCGGGTTGTCACGCCCTGGATGGTAGCGGCAAGTCAGCAGAAATCCCCAACCTGGCCGCACAGCCTGCTGAATACCTGGTGGAGGCCATGCATGCTTACCGCGAAGGCAGCAGGCATCATGCTGCTTTACAGGATCTGATTGCCGGTTTCGATGAGTCGGATATCCGCAACATCGCCGCTTATTTTTCCGGCCTGCCGCCACTGCCGCCGGCCCCTGTGGAGGTCAGCGGCGACGCTGCTTATCTTAAAGGCGCTGAAGTTGCGGCAAGTTGCACCGGGTGCCATGGAGAAAATGGCGTCAGCACCACTGCAGGCATTCCCAGCCTCGCGGGCCAACAGCCTGTTTACCTGATGATTTCCACCCAGGAATACGCCGATGGAAGCCGCGGCCACGCGGAGAAAGAAGCCATGCTGCAGGGCCTGGGCGAAATCGATATCGAGAAAATGGCGATGTATTTCGCATCGCAGGCTCCAGGGCCGCGTGAGCCGCCGCCGTTTGGCGACCCCCGGGCCGGTGAGCCTTTGACAGCGATCTGCGGAAGTTGCCACGGCGCCCGTGGTGTGAGCCAGGATCCCATGGTGCCCAACCTGGCGGGACAGGAACCCACCTACCTGGTGAACGCGATCAAAGCCTATCGCAGCAACGAACGCAGTCACGAAGACATGGTGGCCGACAAGAGCGATGAGGAAATTGCCAGTATCGCGGCTTTTTACTCGGTGCAGACAGCGGGTTCCGCGGCTGAATCGGGTGAACAGGCGGAAAAAGTCATCGCCAAGTGCCAGCGTTGCCACGGTCGTGAGGCAGGTGAATCCACCATGGTCGTGCCTGCACTGAGCGGGCAAAAAAGGGAATACCTGCTGCGCGTCATGAAACAGTACCGCGATGACGAACGCGGCAGCTCCATGATGCACAAAATGAGCTCGGGTTACAGCGATCCGCTGCTCGAGGAAATAGCCGCGTACTACGCCAGTCAGCCGTCAGGTTGAAATCCCTCCCGGTCTGGTCATTATCCGCGTTCAAACGGGGTCATGGCGCTTGCTTAGATGTTCCGGGATGCGGTAAATCCACATCTGGTACATCGAAACCACCCACATGATGGCGAACGACAAGCCGTTGAATATTCCGGCAATCATCACTACCCACGCGAAAGGAGCGATTACCTTTGTCAGGTACCAGCCCAGCACGTCGGCAATAACACCGGCAAACGGTATGGCAATGATCAAACTCTTTAGCCATACAGGACGTAAGTAAGCGTGGCTGAAGATGAATCCGATAACGAAGAAGATGAAGGTCAGGCCGAACAGGTGGATGTGTGACACCCGCACCAGCGTGTACAGGTCGGCGCCGGTATCCTGTGCAACCACTTGCTGGATATTTTCATAACCATCGAGATTTGACAGGTGCGGATTACTGCCGTCGTGGCAGCTCAGGCAGTTGGATTCCATAATGGCTTCGATACGGTCGTTGTAGCTTCGCTTTGTCTGCCCCTTCGCGGATCCAATCCAGCAGGGTTGCCAGGTCTTTTGCCGGAAGCATACCGGACATCGCTCCGCGCAACGCTGATTCCAGTGCGGTGGTTTCGTTGTTGCCGCTGTAAGTAATCTTGATGTCTTCCACGGATAATCCAGGTTTGCCATCTGCTCCGGAGTGGGCGGCGAAAACATACAGCATCGCAAACATGTAACCGAGTCCGACCACCAGCAATGCGCCGGTGAACAGGGTGCGCATGCTGGTGGGCAGCTCCTGGAAATGCCGGTACAGACGATGGACGGCTTTATCGTTCATGTAGTTAGTCCGGTTGCTCCTCGCATGGCAGTTGCATGTAGACGACCGATTTGGGTTCGCGCGTCGAGTAGTGTTCCACTATACGCTCGATATCGGTCGCAGTGAGCGGGTCCGACATCGCGTGCATGGTGGTATTGCTGCGCGTGGTCCCGATATAAGATTGCAATGCATTGGCCAGGTAGATCGGATCCTGGCCGGCCAGCATCGGAAAACGCGGGTCGGTGCTATTGCCGTCGATGCCGTGGCAACGTTCACAGCGATCTATCCATTCGGTGGTTGTCAGGGGCGTGTGTACGTTTCGGCGCACCGGTTCCTGGCTGGCGTAAAACGTGGCCAGGTTATTCACGTCCGCTTCACCCAAAGACTCAACAGCATCAAACATCGGCTGGTGATGGCGCTTGCCGTCCTTATAGGCCTGCATCGCCTTCACGAAGTAGCGGGCATCCTGCCCGGCCAACGTAGGCATATCGGCTCCGCTGGCGTTGCCATCACTGCCGTGGCAGGCGGCGCAAGGTTCTGAAACAGTCCGGCCCAGGCCGACGTCGCCGTCCCCGCTTGTTTTGGTCCGCGCCGGCTCCTGCACCGCATAGAAAACGCCCATTTTATCCAGCGTTATTTCGTCGAGGTTCATGACGAGTTTTTTCATCATCTTGTGATCGCGGTTTCCATCCGTGTAGGCCCTCATGGATGCTACGAAATAGATCGGATCCTGGGCGCTCAGGTTGGGCATGCCTGAGGCTGAGCTGTTGCCATCTTCACCGTGGCATTTCACGCATTTTTTCATAGCATCGCGGATACCGGCGAAGGGATCGCCGCGGCTAAGCTCCACGGCCTCACTTGTATCTTCGGCCGATAATGCAGGGCGCGCTGGAGCCAGGGCGGCATAATAGGCTGCAACGGCCAGCAGGGCTTCCTCATTGAGGAAACCCGTTGCGTGGTTCATCGCATCATTGTGGCGCTGTCTTGATTGGTAAGCCTGCAACACGCGGTGAAGATAAACAGTTCTCTGGCCGGCCAGGTGCGGAATTCCAGGCTGTGTGCTGACGCCGTTGATGCCGTGGCAACTCGCGCAGGTAGTACCGGCCACGTTTTTACCCAGCTCGATCATGCTGGCCGGCGGGGACAGGGCTGAGCGCTCTAACGCATTGATGGGGTCGGTGGCAGCCGAACCCTGTGGCCAGCACGTTATCGGGAACAGGAGAAGCACGATAGACGCTGCCAGAGTCTGCAGGGCTCTACTCATGATCGATATCTCCAGTAAGTGCAAAAATCTGATTGTGAGTTGAATCAGAATATTATCTTAACAGTGTCTCTTCCCTACTTCTCAAACGTGGCATCTTCAAGCAAGGCAATATAATGATATCCGGAGCCCAGGTCCACATCATTGCTGATCACCCCGGTCGCCGTGACAATCTCCCCGACGGTTACCATTTCCTGGCTGGTGGCGATCAACTTGTTACCCGGTGCAGTTCCGGTTCCATCCTGCAGCGTGATCCAGTTCCTGCCCATGATATCGGCGTTGACCTTGGTGACCCTGGCGCGCAGGCTGACTGCCTTCGTATTGAGTATGGCCGGGTCAGACAAGATATCCTCAATGGTTTTCCCACCCTCCAGTTTTTCAATTTCACCGGGAGCGGGCGAAGCGATGGCTGTACTCTTCGGAATGGTGTCGTGCATCGAAGGGTGGCCCTGGACACCCTGTCCGGAAACACGGACATTCCCGACGAACCAGATCGACTCGAAAGTCCGATCCAGGGACTTGCTGTAAAAGTCATTCATTTCCGAGCCGCCTGAGTATTCGACCTGGGCACCCCTGGAAACTTCCAGGGTGCTGGTTGCGATCCAGGTGTCCGACTCCTTGATCCTGAGGTAAGTGTACCCGCCAGCATCAATGGTTTCCGCCACGGTACCACTATTTGAACCGGTGTCAGCCAGCAGGTTCACCGGTCCGAAAAGCGACAGGATGCATGTAAATAATATGAATGTTGTGAATTTCATTGGATATCCTTCAAATTTATGCGGAGAGGTAACGAACCAGTAGTGCGAATTCGTCAATCATGGCCGGATCGAGCTCATCAGGCAACGGGATTTTGACAACGTGCCCTGAGCCAGGCGCTATATCGGCAGGCTTTCCGTTGCGGCCTATGATTTCTTTAAGATCGAAAGACAGGTTCCCAGCGGGCGTTACCAGTTCCATCTGATCCCCGGTCTCGAAACGGTTTTTCACGTCAACGGTCAGCCAGCCATTGTCCATATCCAGGATATCGCCGACAAATTGCTGGCGGTCACTCCTGGAGACGCCACGTTCGTAGTTCTGGTACTCGCCCGGGGGGTGGCGGCGGTAGAACCCTTCGGTGTAGCCCCGGTTTGCCAGGCCTTCCAGTTCATCCATCATGCCCATATCGAACGGCCGGCCGGCGGCGGCATCTTCAATTGCCCGGTGGTAAACCTGTGTCGTCCTGGCTGTGTAATAAAAGGACTTTGTCCTGCCTTCGATCTTGAGTGAATCGATCCCCATCTGCGCCAACGTGTGCACATGCTGCACGGCGCGCAGGTCTTTGGAATTCATGATGTAGGTGCCGTGCTCGTCCTCCCACGCAGGCATCAGTTCACCCGGGCGGCTTTCTTCTTCCAGTAAAACGACCGGCGGTTCTGTACGCTCCTGCTCGGCGGGTTCGCTGTTGAGCTGTTTGATCGGAACAATGTCCCCGGTACTGGTCTCGCGTGCTTCCCGCGCGTTGTATTTCCAGCGGCAGGTATTGGTGCAGGCGCCCTGGTTGGAGTCACGGTGTGACATATAGCCGGACAACAGGCAGCGCCCGGAGTAGGCGATACACAAGGCGCCGTGCACGAATACTTCCAGTTCGATGTCCGGGCATTCGTCGCGGATTTCTTCCACTTCTTTCAGTGACAGTTCGCGAGAAAGGATGATCCGTTTGAGTCCCATGCCCTGCCAGAATTTGACCGTTGCGAAATTCACCGCGTTGGATTGAACGGAGAGGTGAACCGGCAGGTCGGGCCAGCGTTCACGCACCATCATGATCAGCCCGGGATCCGACATGATCAGCGCATCCGGTCCCATCTCCATGATCGGTTCCAGGTCAGCCAGGTAGGTTCTGACCTTGCTGTTGTGCGGCGCAAGGTTGCTGGCCAGGAAAAACAGCTTGCCCTGCGCGTGAGCTTCTTCGATGCCCTGGGCCAGCACATTTTCTTTGCTGAATTCATTATTGCGCACCCGCAGGCTGTAACGCGGCTGACCGGCATAGACAGCATCGGCGCCATAGGCAAAGGCGTAGCGCATGTTTTTCAGGCTGCCGGCGGGTGAGAGTAGTTCAGGTTTTTTCATGGCTTCAGGCTCGTTTCCTGCTCAATTACAGGCTGGTTGCTTATTAAGCACTGTGCGCTGAATTTAGGAGAAGGTTCCGCTGGAAAATTGACTCAGATCAGGCAATCTTCGATTAATTAAAATTGTTGAACTAATTGACCTGGAGGCCATTTAGAATGGCACCAACGTCTCGATAACCCAACGTTTCAACAGTACTTACCTGCACGAGGAGAAAGTCATGAGTAAGTCCAGTCATTGGTACAAGCCCCCCCCTGTTTCCGGCATTATTGGCGGTATTTTGCTTGGCGCCTTACTCCTGTCTTTTTCAGGCACGGCCGTCGCGCAGACGATTTCTGACGAATGCGCTGAATGCCATCACGACAAAGTCCAGGAATGGAAAGTATCCGGTCATCCTTACAAACTGATGAAAGGTGAGATTGCGCAAAACCGGCCTATTCCGCTTGCCGGAAGGTTATGAGCTGGGACGAGATTTCCTACGTCATCGGTGGCTTACAAGTGGAAGTCCCGCTACATGGATGAGAATGGCTACATCATCACCCAGGGTAAGGGAGATGAGCCGGGTAACACCCAGTACAACAACCTGACGGGCGAGTGGTCCGATTACCACGCGGACGAGGCTAACGGCACCAAGCCCTACGACTGCGGTAGCTGCCACACCACGGGTTGGGTTGCAAACCCCGACCCCAGCAGACCTTGACGGGTAACCAGGATGGTCTGCCCGGTATCCACGGTACCTTCGATCAGGGCGGCATCCAGTGCATCCAGTGCCATGGCGGAGCCATGCATGCTGATTTTGGCGCGGTCGACAGTTCCGCCGAGGCCTGTGGTGAATGCCATATCCGTGGTGAGCCTGACACGATTCCCGCCGGCGGCGGCTTCATCAGGCACCACGAACAATACAATGAGCACCTGGCCGGTGCACATGGTTCGCGCGATTGCGTGATGTGCCATAACCCGCACAAGAAAAGTGAGTGGTCCATCAAGGACGACGCACAGTGTGGCGTCAGCTGCCATGCAGACAAGATGGAATCTTTTGCAAAGACATCCATGTATGACTACGGCGTTGAATGCAAAGACTGCCACATGCCATACGCTACCAAGTCTGCCCAGGCGCTTGGTCCACACCAGGGTGACCTCCAAACCCACATTTTCTTTATCGACACTGATCCTGAGGCCGAACTGTTCACCGAAGACGGTCTCTTTGTGAATCTCGACGATGACGGTAAAGCCGCAGTCACGATGGACTTCGCATGCCAGCGCTGCCACGAAACCGCATCGCTGGACGAACTGGCGCTGTTTGCAGAAGACTTCCATGACGAAGACAAGGGCCTGGAAGACATCGGTGTGAATCCCGGCCTGACCGGCACCTGGTGGAACTCTGCCCGTTCGGGTGAAGGCATCCTTCTTGAAGTTGGTTACGCCGGTGGCGCGATGTTCATGTTTGCTTCGTTCTACACCTATGATCCGGCCGGCAACCAGACCTGGCTGACTGCGCAGTCCACTTCAATTGTTGGCACGACCGTGAATGTCGACGTGTTTATGCCCGCCGGCGGTCAATGGGGTGATGCGTTTGTCCCGGGCGATGTTACAGCGGTACCCTGGGGTTCCGGCAGCTTTACCTTCCCGTTTTGTGGGGACGGTAGCTTCAACATCATGCCTAATGCAGACAAGCTGGCAGAGGGATTCACCGACCTTGCATACGACATTACACGTACGCTGGAGCCCGGTATAACCTGCCCGACTTTCGTGAACAACGAGATGGCGGCAGCCATGAAGTGAGGTAATACTGAAAAAGAAGTGCTGAGATCGATCAGCACCCTTCAATAAAACAAATACGCCGCCCGGTTGGGCGGCGTTTTTTTTGGTCGAAAAGAAGAAAATACAGTCAGGTGTGTCTGTTCCTGGCGGTTTTACTTACTGCCAGCCATCATCACGGGCAACCAGGTCGTAGAGGGATTCTGCACATTTAATAAGCCTGTCGGACTGGACTTTTATCTCGGCTTCCGCTTCTGGAGAGGCTTCTGCCTTCTTTGCCAGCTCCAGTAACCGGTCTGCATCCATTTGCCACTTGAATGAAAAGTGCTTGGCCACATCCCGGGGGTTTGTGGCCATTGGTCCTGGAATGTGATCTGTGACCACGCCTTCACCGGAAATGGTCCAGATGAAGTTACGTTTCTGGCTGGCCGGCCATACTTTGGCGATCAGCACCTGGGTAGGGGCCATCCAGACGGGATTGCCCTCAACGGCAGCGCCCGTGATGGCCTGGATTTCGATCATTTGCTTTACCGTGGTTTCAAGCAGTTCCTTGTACCAGGCTTTGATCCGCGCCTTTTCCGTTTGTTCCTTTGGTTCTGTCATCTGTTTCTCTCGTGTGGATCCAGGCGCTTATTCGCGCCTTGGATCAGCGTGGAAGTCCGCCGCGCTGCGGCTGGCCATCTTCTCGTAGACATCCCAGCGCAGATACGCCGCGTTCTGTGCAATTTCAGCCAGCCGATTGGCTTCTTCCGGGTTTTCCCGGGCCAGCAGCTTGTAGCGGCCTTCATGCTTGCGGTATTCCACCAGCGGCAACGTCGGGCGCAGGCTGTCCAGTGTGAACGGCACGCCGCCGGCGTCGCGGACCATCGGGTTGTACCGGATCAGGGGCCAGTGACCGCTGGAAACGGCGCGTTTCTGCTGCTGCATGCCTTGCTTCCATGTTGATGCCATGGGCAATGCAGTGAGAGTAGGCGATGATCAGCGATGGGCCGGGATAGGCCTCCGCTTCGCGCAATGCCTGCAGAGTCTGCTGCGGATTGGCGCCCATCGCGATGCGCGCCACGTATACGTTACCGTAGGCGATGGCCTGTTGGGCCACGTCTTTCTTGCCGCTGGTCTTACCGCCGGCGGCAAACTTGGCCACCGCGCCCAGCGGTGTGGATTTCGACATCTGCCCGCCGGTATTGGAGTAGACTTCGGTATCCATGATCAGGATATTGATGTCAAGGCCGGAAGCCAGCGCGTGATCGAGTCCACTGGAACCGATGTCATAGGCCCAGCCGTCTCCGCCAACGATCCAGATCGAGCGTCTGATCAGGTGGTCGGCCATCGATTGCAGCTGACGTGACTCAGGTGTATCCAATCAGTTCCAGTTGATACTTCAAATCGGCGACACGCTCTGCGCTGAGCCTGAATTTCAGACTCACTTTGCTGCGGTGCATTGCAGGATCGCATCGTGCTAGTTCTTCGCCCACGTCACTCGCGCAGATGTTCCAGCGACATTTCAGCCTGCTTGCGAGTGATGATTGGCTGACAGCCGGAATCCCATGCCAAATTCGGCATTGTCTTCGAACAGGGAGTTCGACCAGGCAGGTCCGCGGCCCGAAGGATTCTTGGACCACGGTGTCGTCGGCAGATTGCCGCCGTAAATAGACGAGCAACCGGTTGCATTGGCGACCATCATGCGTCCGCCGAACAGCTGCGTAATGACCTTCAGGTAAGGCGTTTCACCGCAGCCGGAACAGGCGCCGGAAAATTCGAACAGGGGCTGCAGAAATTGCACGCCACGCACATTGGAAAAATCGACTTCGGAGCGCTCGTTCCAGTCCAGTCGTTCAAACCAGTTCAGATTATCTCGCTGTGCTTCGAGGATCGGGTCTTTCGGCACCAGCCTGAGGGCGCGAACTTCTTCGCCGTTTTCGTCAACGTCACGCACCGGGCAGGCGTCTACACAGAGGTTGCAACCCGTGCAATCGTCCGGGTAGACCTGCAAGCACATAACGCATTTCCGGGAAACCCCGTGCACTGATCGGCGACGACTGGAAACTTCCGGGTGCGCCTTCAAGATCCAGTCTCGTGGCAGAATTTGGCACGAATCGCTGCGTGCGGGCAGACAAACGAGCAATTGCCGCACTGGATGCACTTCTCATCCAGCCATTCAGGGATCGACTGGGCGATGCTGCGTTTTTCCCAGCTGGGTGGTGCCCGTGGGGTAGGTACCGTCGACCGGCAGCTTGGAAACCGGCAGCTGGTCGCCGCGGCCCGCCATCATTTCAGCCGTCACATCCTGGACGAAGATCGGGGCGATCTTCGGCACGATAAGCCGTTCGCCGATTCCGCTACGTTGCAGCAGCGTCCACGTTGACTTCAAACAGGTGGGCCAGTGCCTGGTCGACCGCGGCGTAATTCATCTGGATGACTTTCTCACCCTTCTTGCTGATAGGTCTTGGCAATGGCTTCCTTGATCTTCGTGATGGCGACATCGGTATCCATCACACCAGCCAGTTTGAAGAAGCAGACCTGCATAATCGTATTGATGCGCCGGCCCATGCCGGTCTCGCCGGCTACCGCGTAGGCGTCAATCGTGTAGAGCTTGATGTTTTTATCGACGATCTGCTGCTGCATGCGTTCCGGCAACTTGTTCCACAATTCGTCGGTGCTATACGGGCTATTCAGTAACAGAGTCGCACCGTTTGCCGCCTGCGCCAGGATATCGCTGCTGAAGACGAAATCGAACTGGTGGCAGCCGATGAAGTTGGCTGATTGCACCAGGTAGGGCGAGTCGATCGGTTCCGGCCCGAAACGCAGGTGGGACACCGTCTGTGCCCCGGACTTCTTGGAGTCATAAACGAAATAGGCCTGTCCAAAACGGTCCGGATCAGAACCAATGATCTTGATGCTGTTCTTGTTGGCGCCCACGGTGCCATCTGCGCCCAGGCCGTAAAACATGGCCCGGACGACTTTTTCATTTTCGATGTTGAAGTCTTCGTCGTACGTCGAGGCTCAGGTGGGTGATGTCATCCTTGATACCGACGGTGAACTGCCGCTTGGGATTTTTGTTTTCCAATTCCTCGAAGACGGCCCTGACCATGGCGGGCGTGAATTCCTTCGAAGACAGACCGTAGCGGCCGCCACTGACCTGCGGCATGTTGTCGATCTTGCCGTCCGACAGCGCCTGCGCCAGGGCCGTCATCACGTCCTGGTACAGCGGTTCGCCGTTCGAGCCGGGTTCCTTGGTGCGGTCCAGCACCGCGATTCGTTTTGCGCTTCGTGGCAGTGCATTCGAGCATGGCCTCGAAACAGAATGGCCGGATACAGCCGGACGACGATGCCACCATAACGTCCCTCGCTGTTGGCGTTCAGCCAGTCGACGGTTTCACGCACCGTCGATGAGCCGGAACCCATCGAGATGATGACGGATTCTGCTTCCGGGTCGCCAAAGTAATCGAACAGGTGATAGGCGCGTCCGGTTTCGGCAGCCAGTTCGTCCATTTTCTGCTGCACGATCCCAGGCACGGCCTGGTAGTAGCGAGTTGACGCTTTCACGCCCCTGGAAATACGTGTCCGGGTTCTGCGCGGTTCCGCGCATGACCGGGTCATTCGGGTTCAGCGAGCGGCCCAGATGCGCCAGCACCAGGTCGTCGTCGATCAGGTTGCCGATCGTCTGCATCATCAGGCAATGGATCTTGTTGACTTCATGGGAAGTGCGGAAGCCGTCAAAAAAATGAATGAAGGGGATGCGCGACTGCAAGAGTTGATGCATGCGCCACCAGGGCCAGGTCATGGGCTTCCTGCACCGTGGCCGAAGCGAGCTGGGCAAAGCCGGTCGTGCGCGCGGCCATCACGTCCTGGTGATCGCCGAAGATCGACAGGCCCTGCGCTGCCAGTGAGCGTGCGGCCACATGAAACACGGTTGGCGTCAGTTCGCCGGCAATCTTGTACATGTTGGGCAGCATCAGCATCAGGCCCTGCGATGCAGTGAACGTGGTGGACAGTGCACCGGCCTGCAAGGCGCCGTGCACCGCGCCGGCAGCGCCGCCTTCGTGCTGCATTTCGACCACCGTCGGTACGTGGCCCCAGATATTCGGGGTGCTTCTGTGTGGCCCATTCATCGGCCAGTTCCGCCATCGTCGACGATGGTGTGATCGGGTAAATGGCGCAAACCTCGCTCAATCGATAGGCGACGTGCGCCGCGGCTTCATTGCCGTCGAAACTCACCATGCTGGCATTCATGTCCTGCTCATCCTGTGCGTGTTTTCCTATATTCGAGGCTCTCATGACACTACCTCCGTCTTGACCATTTCCATCGCATGGCAGGGGCACTGCAGGAAGCAGGCCTGGCAGCCGGTGCACAGGTCATAGTTGATTTCATATCCCTTGCCTTTGCCCAGCTTGATGATGGCGTCCTCCGGGCAGGCGCCGTAGCAGCCGTCGCATTCGAAGCAATTGCCGCAGGAGTAACAGCGGGCGGACTCAAAGCGGGCCTCTTTCTCGCTCAGACCGGAGGTCACTTCGCGGAAATCGGCGGTGCGGTGCTCCGGCGGCAGCGACTGCTGCTCGCGTTGCTGCGCATCGGTGTAATAGTGCAGGTGCAGGGCGTCGAAGTCGACGGTCGGTTGCCGTGATTCCTTGTGATAGGTCGTGCCCTTCAGCCAGGCGTCGATGTGGCTGGCGGCCTTCTTGCCGTGACCGGTAGCGATGGTGACGGTGCGTTCCGAAGGCACCATGTCGCCGCCGGCAAAAACGCCTTCGGCGCCGGTCATCATGTTTTCATTGACCTCGACGACGCCGTCCCATCCCAGTTGACACGCCCGGCAGGTTGTTCCAGCACGCTGGTGTCGACGTTTTGCCCCAGCGCCAGCACCAGGCTGTCCGCTTCCAGGGTCTCGATTTCGCCGGTGGGTTGTGGCCGGCCGTTTTCATCGACCTCCATGACTTCCACCTGGAAGGTCGTGCTGTCGATCTCACGGATGGTGCGCAGCCAGTTGATCTTGATGCCTTCGGCCTCCGCTTCGATGGCTTCGAATTCGTGCGCCGGCATATGCTCCCGGTCGCGCCGGTAAATGATCATGGCTTCTTCGGCGCCGAGGCGCTTGGCCGTGCGTGCAGCGTCCATCGCGGTGTTGCCACCACCATAAACAGCGACCCGGCGGCCCAGTTTGGGTTCTTCACCTCGTTCCACCGACGCCAGGTAGCTGACCGCATCCAGGATCCGGCCGGAATCGCGAGCCGGAATGTCGACGTGCTTGCCGACATGCGCGCCGATGGCCATGAATACGGCATCAAACGCCTTCTTCCTGCTTGGTCGCCATCACGTCTTCGACCTTGCAGTCCAGCGTGATTTTCACGCCGAGTTGCTCGATCCGTGCGACTTCTCCGTCCAGCACATCCCGCGGCATGCGGTAGGCAGGAATGCCAAAACGCATCATGCCGCCGGCCATCGGACCGGCTTCGCGGATTTCCACCTCGTGGCCCAGCATGGCCAGGTGCCAGGCCGCCGACAGGCCGGAAGGTCCGGCGCCTACGACCAGGACTTTCTTGCCGCTGGGTTCGGCCTTGATTTCGGGAACCCAGCCTTTTTCCAGCGCGAGGTCGCCCAGGAAGCGCTCAACCGCGTGAATACTGACCGGCATCGTCGACGTGCTGCCGGTTACAGGAAGATTCGCAAGGGTGATAACAGACCCGGCCATGTACCGACGGCATCGGGTTATCCTGCCACCAGGATACGCCAGGCAGCTTCGAATTCACCCGCCTGGGCCTTGTCCAGCCAGCCCTGGATGTTTTCACCCGCCGGGCAGGCGTGATTGCAGGGCGGAATGGAATCCACATAGATGGGTTCCTGCAGCCGGACCGGGCCGGTACCGGTGGATTGCCGAAGGTCAGGCGGTAGCGTAATGTCAGATCGTACGGTAGGCATAGGTGTATTCACTTTCGGAAACAAAATGATTTAAAGGCTTGAGATGCAATTTAATGCGTAATTGCGCAACAATTTTTGCAGTTTAAGCTGAATTCATGACGGCGTGCTGAGGCAAGTCAATAAACCCGTGTTTTTGGCTCCCCGCCGGGCATTTCGCCGGGGCCGCCGGGACAATGATGTAGAATCTGCACTTTGAAGTGCAGCGTGTTGATGAGCACGCATGGATCGGGTGAATTATGTCAATGGATCGCATCAGGGACTGGCTTAGGGACAACCGGATTACAGAAGTCGAGTGCCTCGTGCCGGACATGACCGGTAATGCGCGGGGCAAGTTCATTCCTGCCGACAAGTTCATCAAGGAAGACAGCCGCTTGCCGGAATCCATCCTGATCCAGACAGTGACCGGCGATTACACGGAAATCCATGACGAATTGGTCGGGCCGACCGACAGCGACATGATGTTGCAGCCCGATCCTGACACCATGCGGCTGGTTCCCTGGGCGACGGATCCGACCGCCCAGATCATCCACGATTGTTATACCCGTGATGGTGAGCTGCACCCGCTGGCCTCGCGCGGCGTCTTGAGGAGGGTGCTTGACGCTGTACGAAGCTGAAGGCTGGAAACCGGTGGTGGCGCCTGAAGTGGAGTACTACCTGGTGCAGAAAAACACCGATCCCGACAGCGAACTGAAGGCGCCTATCGGCCGTTCCGGACGGCGCGAGGCTGGCCGCCAGTCCTACAGTATCGATGCGGTCAACGAATTCGAGCCCATCGTGGAAGAGATGTATGACTTCTGCGAAGCCCAGGAGCTGGACGTGGATACCCTGATCCACGAAGTACGGGATCGCCCAGCTCGAAATCAATTTCCTGCATGGTGACGCCCTCAACCTCGCTGACCAGGTGTTCGTATTCAAGCGCACCATGCGCGAGACAGCCCTCCGGCACGGCATTTATGCCACCTTCATGGCCAAACCGATGGAGCACGAACCGGGCAGTGCGCTGCACATCCACCAGAGCATCGTTGATTCTAAAACGGGAAAGAACATCTTCTCCCTGGATGACGGCAGCGAGCACGAACGCTTCCGGCATTTCATCGGCGGTCTGCAGCAATACACGCCGGGCGCCATTGCGTTCTTTGCACCCAGCGTCAATTCATACCGCCGCTTCGCTCCCGATATTGCAGCGCCCATCAACCTGCACTGGGGCTATGAAAACCGGACCACCGGCATCCGTGTCCCGGACAGCGATGCGCAGGCACGACGGGTAGAAAACCGCTTCCCCGGTGCAGACGCCAACCCCTACCTCGCAATCGCGGTTTCGCTGGCCTGCGGCTACCTGGGCATGAAACAGAAAATCGAAGCATCCGAACCACACTCCGGTGATGCCTTCCTGGAACCCATCGCGGTATCCAGGAGCCTGGAGGAAGCCCTGCGCCTGCTGGAAGAAGACAGCGACCTCAGCCAGGTCCTGGGCAACCACTTTGTGAAGGCTTATTGTGCGGTCAAGCGGGAGGAGTTTGAGGCGTTCAATAAGGTGATTAGCTCGTGGGAGCGGGAGTACCTGCTGCTGAACGTCTAAAGGCTGACCACATTCCAGCGTGGTGCCCGGGGGTCAGGGAGAGCAGGTGGCCTGCCATAGGACACGCTCTAGACGTCCCTGTTCGCTCGGTCATTTGTTCCAGACAAATGACGGTCCTATGGCAGGCCACCTGCTCCCCCTGACCCCCACCACCGCAGTGGAATGCTGCGGTCGGAAGCGTAGGGTAGGTGTTACGTGTCCCGCCCGTCGATTGGCACCAATCACTCCACCTCAGCGGTTTGCCGAATTGGTGCGTGATTCGCGAAGAGGGGTCATTCGGCTTATTTCAGGACCGTCATTTGTAGGGAACAAATGACCGAGCGAACAGGGACGTCTCGAGCGTGTCCTGAAATAAGCCGAATGACCTCTCTTCCGGCACGGCCTATTGGGCCTATTCCGCGCTTGACTTGACCTATCGCAACTGCCGTTTAGCAGCCAAATGTTACCTTCAACCTGCCTTAAACCCTCAATTTTCAGGGACACGTTATGAACGAATGTGTACTGCCTGATCCATCCGGATTTTTCGAAATCCGGTTCGAGTCCATCGGTGGGCTCGGCGCCCATGCGGCCGGCCAGATTCTGGCTCGTGCCGCCGTACTCAAAATGAACCTCAACGGCTCCCACTTTTCCTCATATGGTTCTGAGAAGAAGGGTTCTGTGGTGCGCTCCTACATCAGGCTGGGTGAAGCCAACAAACCGATACGCACCAGTGCGCCCATTGATGCGCCCGATGCGATCGTGGTCTTTCATGGTGCGCTGATGGAGCAGGACATGACGATCGCGGGACTGAAGAGTACCGGCACTCTGATCTTCAACGGCGCTGAAGACGAGCTTCCCGGAATACTGGAAAAGGTGCCTGAAGGCGTGCAGTTGATCCGGATCGACGCCACCAATATTGCAATTGAAGAACTGTCGCGTCCGAATGCCGTGATGTTGGGAACGCTGACGGCGACGGTTCCGTTTCTGGATGCCAGTATCGTTCTGAATACCCTGACCGAGAAGTTCGCACACCGCAATCCACAGGCTGCGGCGGCCAACGAGCGTGCCTTCAAGCGTGGCGCCAGCGAATACCAGTTGCTTGAGGGTGTGGGCAAGGGTAAGGGCGATCTTCCGGTCATGCGCCCGAGCCCCGTGCTGGGGTATGAAACGGCGCCGATTGGAGGCGTCATTCCCTATCCGGGTAACACGGTTTCCAATGACCTGTCAGCGTCCCGGACCGGCTGGATGCCCCTGTTCACCGAGAAAGAATGTATCCATTGCGGACTCTGCGCGACCGTATGTCCTGATTTTTGCCTGGTCTGGACCCACGATAAAAAAGATGGCGAGGCGCCAAAAATTCGACTCAAAGGGTGTTGACTACCAGTATTGCAAGGGTTGCATGCGCTGTATCGAAACCTGCCCGACCGAGGCCATGACGCGTGTAACCGAAACACCGGGGCTGGCGGACCAGCTTCGTGTGCCACTTTTTTCGCAGGGCGCCCCTAACCAATGATGTGAAATCACGGAGGATATAATGGCCACTGAAATCCATGCTGTCGTGCAGGATCCTGTCGATAGCAGATCGTAACGGACGGAGTTGCGCGTCAATCAAGAGATTTCCTGAGCGGAAACGAGGCAGCTGCCAGGGCGGCGCGGGATATTGGATTTCCACGTGATGGGTTATTTCCCGATCACGCCTTCCACCGAAGTAGCTGAAACCCTCTCTAAAATGCAGGCCAACGGCGAACACGATATCGTCATGATCCCGGCCGACGGCGAGCACGGTGCAGCCGGAATTTGCTACGGTGCCGCCCTGGGTGGCGGGCGTGTTCTGAACGCCACTTCATCGCAGGGATTATTGTACGCACTGGAACAACTACCGGTTCAATCCTCCACCCGTGTACCGATGGTTCTGAATGTTGCAACGCGGGCCATTTCCGGCCCACTGGATATCCGTTGCGATCATTCCGATATCTACTTTGCGCTGAATACCGGCTGGATCATCCTGCTGGCCAGGGAGCCGCAGGCCGTGTACGACATGAACCTGGCGGCCATCCGGATTGGTGAGCATGCAGACGTGCGTCTGCCCGTGCTGGTTGCCTATGACGGCTTTTTCACCAGCCACCAGAAACGGCGTGTCGAGTGTATTGAAGACAAGGAGGCGCTGAAGAACTTCCTCGGAACCCCGAAGACGCCTTACACGGCGCTGGATCCGAAGCATCCGGTCACCTTCGGCCCGTACATGAACGACCCGGACCTGATCAACAACAAGAAGCAACATTCACTGGCGATGGAGGCTGCACGGCAGCGTGATTCCCGAAGTCTTCGAGGAACTGGCGGCACTGACCGGCCGGCATTATCCGGTTTTGGATGCTTACCGCATGGAAGACGCGGACGTCGCCGTCGTACTGCTCAATTCGGCTGCCGAAACTGCCAAAGAAGTAGCTGACCGCCTGCGCAACGAAGGAAAGAAGGCCGGCGTGCTGTCGCTCAATGTGTTGCGGCCGTTCCCGACGGAGTTGATTCGCAAAGCGCTGTCAGGCGTCAAGGCCGTGGTCGTTGGCGACCGTGCTGATTCCTACGGTGCCGACGGTGGCAACCTGTCACTGGAAGCTGCGCGCTGCGATCCAGGTCGATCCGGATAACCGTACCCGGGTGCTGACCCGGATCTACGGGCTGGGCGGCAAGGACTTCCTGACGACAGCGACGCAGAAGAGTTTTTCAACGAGGCCCTGGAAACCGTGGAGACCGGGCAGGTCAAAGAAGTCTTTGCCTATCACGGCACCTACGCCGGTGATCCTGAAAAGACCGTGGCCCTCGGCTTGCCTGCCATTGAAAGCTCTGAGGTCACGCGCGGCATGGCCAAGGTGAAGGAGAACCCGGCAGACGGGCAAGCTGGACGTCGAGCTGAAACCCTTGTGGGCCATGGCCGAAGTGCCCAGCCGGATTGCTCCGGGGCACGGCGCCTGCCCGGGCTGCGGTGCGTTCCCGGTGCTGCACCAGGTCTTCAGCGTGCTGGAAGGCGATATCGTCGTGTTGTTCCAGACCGGTTGCGCAATGGTCGTCACCACCGGCTACCCGAAGACGGCGCACCGGATCACCTACATCCACAACCTGTTCCAGAACGGTGCGGCGACACTGTCCGGCCTGGTCGAGATGTATCACGAATTGATGCGGCGCGGTGAACTGCCCGATTCACCCGACATCACCTTCGTCATGGTCACCGGCGACGGCGGCATGGATATCGGCATGGGTTCGGCGCTGGGTGCGGCGCACCGTAACCACCACATGATGATCCTCGAGTACGACAACCAGGGCTACATGAACACCGGCGCCCAACTGTCCTACTCAACGCCATTGGGTCACCGGACTTCGACCAGTGAAGTAGGCATCCAGCAGGAGGGGCAAGGTTTCGCATCACAAGGATACGCGCGCAGATTTTCGCGGCGGCTCACCTGCCTTATGTGTTCACGGCCAGCGAAGGCTATCCGGAAGACCTGATGCGCAAGGCCGCCAAGGCGCAGTGGTACGCGAAACACGAAGGCATGACCTACGGCAAGATCCTGTCGTTCTGCCCGCTCAACTGGACCACCACCGACGATGCCGCGGAATCGGTGTTGCAGGTCGCGATCGATTCCTGCTTCTTCCCGATTTACGAGGTGGAGCGGGGTAAGACCCATATCACCTACGATCCCGAACTGCTGGGCCGGCGGCGCAAGATCACCGACTGGCTTGGGCAGATGGGCAAGACCAAGCACCTGATGGCGGAAGGCAACGAAGCAGCGCCTGGCGGCTATCGAAGAAGAAGCCGAACGGCGCTGGCGCCGGATCAAGGCCATGCACGAACATCCGGAGCTGTGAATCATGGTTAAAATCATTGAGAAACGTCCAGCTCACGCCGATCACCAAGCTTTATCGCGTTGAGGCGCCGCTGATCGCAAAAGCCGCCAGCGCGGGCCAGTTCGTCATTGTGCGCGTGCGTGAAGGCGGTGAGCGTATTCCACTGACCATTACCGACTACGATCCGCGAAAACGGCCTGATCACGATCGTCGTCCAGGAAGTTGGAGCAACCACCTGCCGCCTGGGTGAGCTGGAGGTAGGCGAGGAAATCCTGGATATGGTCGGCCCGCTGGGCGAAGCGCCTGATATTCCGATCGGTGGGCACATCGTGGGTGTGGGCGGCGGCTACGGTTCGGCTGCCCTGCTGTGCCTGATGCGGGAACTGCAGGATCGCGGTGAGAACACCACCATCGTCATGGGCGCGCGCGAAAAAGACCTGCTGATCCTGGCTGACGAACTCGGTGAGATCTGTGACCACGTGGAAATCTGCACCGACGACGGCTCGGCCGGATTCAAGGGCTTTGTCACCGAGCGTCTGCAGGAGATGATCGACGGCGATCCACCCGGGCGGCCGGATTATGTGATTGTCGATCGGCCCGATGCCGATGATGCGCGCGGTTGAAAAAACCACCCGTGCCGCCGGTATCGCACACCACGGCGTCGCTGGATCCCCTGATGATCGACGGCACCGGGATGTGCGGCGGCTGTCGCGTCACGGTGGGTGGTGAAGTCAAATTTGCCTGCGTTGACGGGCCGTTCTTCGATGCCCACGAGGTGGACTTCGATGAAGCGGTCTCGCGCAGCAAGATGTATGTGAAAGAAGAACAGAAGGCGGCCGCCTGCCAGCGGTCCGCCTCTGGAGCAGCCTGATGCCTGTAAAACGCGCTGATAAAACCCCGATGCCGGTTCGTGAACCCGAGATGCGGGCGCATGATTTTGAAGAGGTCAACGAAGGCTACTGCTTTTCGCATGCGATGTTCGAAGCGGAACGTTGCCTGCGCTGCCAGGACCCGGTGTGCATAGACGGTTGCCCGGTGCGGGTGCCGATTGCGGATTTCATGCATGCCGTTGCTGCTGGTGACATGCCCAAGGCAGCCGAGATTCTGCGCACCGCCAACCCGCTGGCAGCCATCTGCGGCCGGGTTTGCCCGCAGGAAGCCCAGTGCGAAATGAAATGCCACATGACCAAGCGCTTTGGGCCGGTGGCCATCGGCCACCTGGAACGCTACGTGTCCGATTGGGAAATGGAACAACCCATCAACGATGAAGTTGCGAAACCCTGGCGGGAAGAGAAAATTGCGATCGTCGGTTCCGGCCCCTCCGGCCTGGTCTGTGCCGGCGAACTGGCGCGCATGGGTTACCACGTCACCGTATACGAAGCCCTGCACGCCCCGGGCGGTGTACTGCGCTACGGCATTCCGGAATTCCGTCTGCCCAATTCGATTCTCGACTGGGAGATTGAAGTCACTGGAACGACTGGGTGTGGAGTTCGTCAACAACGTGATCATCGGCAAAACGATCAAACTGGATGACCTGTTCGGTGAGATGGGCTATTCCGCCGTATTCATCGGCACCGGCGCCGGCCTGCCCAAGTTCATGGGTATTCCCGGTGAGAGCCTGAACGGTGTCTACTCGGCCAACGAGTTCCTGACCCGCATCAACCTGATGCAGGCCTTCGAATTTCCGCACTCGGAAACTCCGCTGAAAGTCGGCAAGCGCGTGGCCGTGATCGGTTCCGGCAACACGGCCATGGACGCGGTGCGTTCCGCTCTGACGCCTGGGTGCCGAGCACGCGATGGTGGTCTACCGCCGCAGCGAAAATGAGATGACGGCGCGGATTGAGGAATACCAGCACGCGATCGAAGAAGGCGTCGAGTTTCACTGGCTGACCAACCCGATCGAAGTGCTGGGCGAGGACGGCTGGGTGACCGGGCTCAAATGCATGCGCATGGAACTGGGTGAACCCGACGATTCCGGCCGCGCGCGTCCGGTGCCGATCGAAGGTTCCGAATTTATTTTCCCGGTCGACAACGTCGTTCTATCCATCGGCACACGTCCGAACCCGCTGCTTTCAAAGGCAACCCCCGACCTGAGAACCCATTCCTGGGGCGGCCTGCTGGTCGATGAGCGCCAGGTGGAAACCAGTGTTCACCGGGTCTACGCCGGTGGCGATGCCGTGACCGGCGCTGCCACCGTGATCCTGGCGGCAGGCGCGGGCAAACGCGCTGCCGAAGCAATCCACGCAGACCTGACTAAAGACGCCGCCTAAAAGAGGGGGCTTTTTTGGCGTTGGGAGCGGGGTGTTTGGTGGGGAGGGAGATCCCTTATCGGGACTCGCTCGAGACGTCCCTGTTCGCTCAGAACCCGTTCCTGACGGGTTATGGTCCCGATAAGGGATCTCCCTCCCCACCAAACACTCCGAACGCCGAAAAAAGCTGGTGTGGGAGGACGCCGCCTGAGAGGGGGTGGGTGCGTGGTTGTCAGGACCGTCATTTGTCGGGAACAAATGACCGAGCGAACAGGGATGTCTCGAGCGTGTCCTGACAGCCACGCACCCATCCCCTCGGCATTCTGGCGGGCGCGGTGATGGCGGCATTGTCGTTGCTGCTGGCGCGCTGGGTGCCCGAGCAACCCCGCGAAGGCAACGAGGTGCGGACAGCAGCTACCGCTTGACGTATAGGTAGGTTTCGCTCATCTGTTTCAGGCAATCATCAAAGGTGCGGCTGACCTGGGTGGTATTGCGAATCCGCTCAATCTTAGGCCAGGTCGCACGGCGGCCTTCGAAAATCATTTGCGCCACTTCCTCCGGTCCGAAATTGGTGAACATCCTGCCCAGGTTCATGACGTGCTTTTCAGGGTAAACGGTGATGTCGCCGCTATACGTCTGGCTTGCCACCGCATGGGCTTTCTTGATCATCGCGCCGATACCGGGCAGGTTGAAATGCTGCTGGACCAATTCAAGAAGATGTTCAATCTGAACCATTGGTGCTTTGAGGATGACGTCCTGGATGAACGGGAGCAGGCCGGTTTCCTCGATTTCCTCGGTCAGGAACGGCACCACGTGCGGGTTGGTCTGGCTGACGATGTAGTGGTTGACGTTGTGCAGACGGTTGACCTTATCTTTTGGGATATCGTCGTGCACCGAGCCATCGATCCAGCGGTTTTGCGGCATGTAGGCGACGGATTTGCCGTCAAAATTCTTCGCCCGCAACTGGACGGCCGGGTACAGTCCGGGGATCGCACTGGAAGCCAGTGCAGCCCAGCGGATCAGCGCATTGGGTGCGGTCAGGTAGTTGAGCAGGCGCGGAAACTGGTGTGAGTCAGCGGGTGAAATGGATATGTTCAGAATCCGGTTGGTATGCTGGTAAGCCTCCAGAAAAGTCATCTCCGGAATGTTGCGGTCGATAAATCGTTTCAGCAATTTCTGGTCCAGGATGCCATTCCCTTTCACCAGGTCGAATGGCTTGAATACACTGCACCATTCGAAATCAATGTATGCCGGGTCGAGCATTTCCTCCAGTTCGGTATCTGTATGTGATGCAAGTATTCCCGCCATGATCGAACCGGCGCTGGCACCGGTTACCACGCGAGGCAGCAGGCCCTGGGATTCCAGCTCGTTGATCACGCCAATGTGAAAGAGGCCCAGCGAAGCTCCGCCGCTGAGCAACAGCGCCGACCGCCCAAAGCTTCGTGCAGCCCGTTTGAGAAAGCGCCTTTTGCGCATCGGGGGTAATTGCTTGACGTTGGACCGGCAGAGCAGGTTGAGCGCAGCCGAAACCTCGTCCAGGTAGTCATTGATCAGCTTCTTGGTTCCACAACGCGCTTCCTGGTACAGGCCGGGGTTGGCCATGTTGCCCAGGTTGCCGTGCAACTCCTCCCGCAGCCGGAACATCAGTCGGTCATAGTCTTTTTGGTTTCGCAATTTGCGCAGGATTGAGGCTCGTGAAGCAATTAGCCGGTAATCATATTGTTCGGACTCTTTTTCAAGCCGCCACAAATCGCGACCTTCCTCGCGATCCAGTTCCCCGGCGGCGGCATACCATTCATCGTAGGTCTGCGCGTCATACAGTGCTTTTTCGTAGTGTCTGTAGTTATTCATTGAATGAGGGTAACAGCCGGATTTATTGATTTCCTTGTCCAGGGTCAGGTCGTTCAGTCAGGACACTGCATCTGCAGTGGCCATGAATACATGATTCAGTAAGGCTAAAGGCTGCAGGTGCTACGGTTTATAGCTTGAGGTTATACTTGGGCGGTATAAAGCTGGGCTGGGCATTGTGCGACTGCGTCACATCGAAGTATTTCAGGCGGTTTATTCAAGCGGTTCGGTCACCCGGGCCGCCGAAATACTCAGTGTGTCCCAGCCATCGGTCAGCAAAGTGCTGGCCCACGCCGAACAGCAGTTGGGGTATGCGTTGTTCGACCGGGTCAGGGGCACACTGGTGCCAACCCCGGAAGCCGATCAGCTTTACTCCCACGTCCTCAACGTCAATCACAGCGTGGATCGATTGCGTCATGTGGCCGAAAATCTGCGGGCAGCTGAACAGGGCCGGGTACGCATTGCTGCGACACCCGCCTTCGGTATAGATATCCTGCCAAAGGCGATCGCTTCCTACCGTGAATTACACAGCGATACCGTTTTCGCTGTCGAAACGCTCCACCACGATGAGTTGGCCAGCGCCTTACTCGAATCACGGCTGGACGTGGGGCTGGCCTTTGACCCGGAAAACATCCCCGGTATTGAAGGAGAGGTGCTCGGGTACGGCAATTTCGTCGTTTTGACACCACCCGGTATGGATTTTGGCAATAAAACGGAATTGTCCATAGATGATCTTGTCGGCCACAGCTTCATCAACCTCGACAAGCGCGGACCGCTGGGGCGCTTGCTGTCCGCACGCATCGAGTCCAGCGGCGCAACCCTGGATACGGTGGCGTATGCCGAGACCTACCAGATCGCCAAGGCGCTGGTCGCATACGGCGTCGGGGTGACGGTTACCGATGAGATCACTGCAAACTCCAGTGGTCACGATGACGTTATTGTCTGGCCGCTGGTACCCGGCCTGAAGTTCAGAATCACAGCATTGCGGCTGGACAAAGCACCGATGTCCATGGTCTGCAGGAGGTTTGTGGATCACCTGGTGGAGTGCCTCGGAGACTTCCTGCAAATAGCATTGATATAGCCTTTGGTTATGGGTTGGTAAATATTACTCATTAGATTTGCAGGAATCGGCTGTTATATGATCCAAAGCTCTTAACATTTCCTTAACGGTGGAAAAGCCGCGCGCGTGACGGTAAAGCATCAACAGATACTGCAAGCAGCCATTGAGGCCGGGTACCTGGATGATGAGCGGGCACTCGCAGCTTTTGTCGATACCACCAGTCTGTCCGCGACAGTTTCTTCCCTGCACCTGGCATTTCCTGCCCACTTCACCCACACTTTCGCGGCCAAGGCGAATACCATGAGCAGCGCATTGTCGCTGGTGAAAGAGCTGGGCATGGGCTGTGAAGTTGCCAGCCCGGGCGAGCTGGAGCAGGCGCTGCGCGCCGGGTTCGAAGCGTCCAGCATTGTGTACGACGAGCCTGTCAAAACCACGCGCGTCCTGCGTAAGGTGCTGGAACAGGATATCGGTCTGAACATCGATAATTTCCAGGAATATGAACGGGTCCAGTCGCTGTTGAACGACATCGATAGCACGTCACGTATCGGGTTTCGTATCAATCCCCAGGTCGGTGCCGGCAGCATTACCGCGATGAGCACTGCGACGTCAACTTCAAAATTTGGTGTCGCACTGGAGGATGAAGGTAATCGCGGGTCCATCATTGACTGTTATAGCAACAGTCCCTGGCTGACGTCCTTGCATACGCACGTGGGTTCACAGGGTTGTGGCCTGGACCTGATGGTTTGCCGGCATTCGCAAAACGGTTGACCTTGCAGAGGAAATCAATGCAGCTATCGGAACGCAGCAGGTTGAACTGATTGATATTGGCGGGGGCTTGCCGGTCAATTTTGACAGTAACGACGTGAAACCGACGTTTGGCGATTATGCCGAGGCGCTCCGGGCCGCCGTTCCTGAACTATTTTCAGGTAAATATGCCGCAAAAACTGAATTTGGCCGAACCATCTACGCCAAGAACGGCTTTATTGCGACCCGAATCGAATACACCAAGAGCTCAGGTGGGCGCCAGATAGCTCTGTCGCACGCTGGCGGGCAAGTCGCGACTCGCACCGTCTTCATGCCTGGCCATTGGAAAATCCGTCTGTCGGTTTTCGATTCTGCCGGGCAGGTAAAAGCCGGACCCGAAGTGGAGCAGGATGTGGCCGGGCCATTGTGTTTCGCCGGAGACATGATCGGAACCGATCGCCTTTTGCCACTGATCGAGCCGGGGGACTATGTCGTGCTGCACGACACCGGCGCATATTACTTTTCCAATCCATTTTATTACAACGCTTTAGCCGCACCGGCGGTCTATGGCGTGGAAGTTTCGAAGGACGATTCAATGAGTTTCACTGTCTGGAGACGAGCCCAGACATTGGATGATATGCTGGCCGTTATCGGCTAGTGGGCAGGGGCCGTATGTTTAAGTGGGGCTACAGGACATGATCACCGCTAAACGGGATCTCGAGGAGTGTTTAATATGAGGAAACTATCCAACTTTACGTTGATGCAGCTGGCGACACTGGCACTTTTGTGCTCGCCATTTACATTCGCGCAATCTGGCACAGACCAGACCGATGAGGATGAATATGGTGAGGTGACCGAGATCGAGGAAGTCATCGTCACCGGTTCACAAATCAAAGGCGCGGCCATCAGTGATGCGCTTTCGGTCTCCGTCATCAGCGCCCAGGACATCGAAGTGCTGGGTATCGAGTCCGGAGACGAACTGCTCGACGCCATGCCTGAGCAGGGCCAGAACTTTTTCAACGAGGCTGAGAACATCAGCGGCGGCGTAAACTCGGCTCGCGGCGATATCGGTGCTTTCAACCTAAGGAATATCGGCACCGGTAACACGCTGGTATTGATGAACGGACGCCGCGTGGTGAACTCGGCCACCTACCAGACCGAAGAGGTCGGCGGCAGTTTCGTTCCGGTCAACACCGCCAATTCAGCCTCTATCCCGGTGTTTGGCGTTGAGCGCCTCGAAGTCCTGCGTGATGGCGCCTCGGCCATCTACGGTGCAGATGCGGTGGCGGGCGTGGTCAACACCGTGATGAAGAATGACTTTGAAGGACTGACCATCCGTGGCCGCTGGACCACTTTTGACGACATTCCGCGCGATGACGTCAGCGCAACGATTGAATGGGGCAGTCTGTTCAACGGCGGCATGACCAGAGTGGGTGTTTTCGCGAACTACCTTCACCGCGACCGCGTTAATTCGCAGGACGACCCGAAATGGGCTGATGCTGATTTTCGCCGCCTTGTACCGGAAGACTCTCCCTGGTTCGGCAGCACGGCGTTTCGTAATGACAGCGCCAATTCGGGTTGGGGCCAGTACGACCTGCGCAAGAGTATGAGTGGCGACCCGTACGGCCTGGTGGCCCGGGGTATCGTTGACGGTAGTGGTGAATTCGAGACCTACCCGATTGATGACGAACGCTGTGAAGGCGGCTACATTATTTCCGACAACGTTTGCGGCAACCGTGATGGGCAGGGAACCTATCGCTACAACCTGAACGAGAACCGTGATTTGAGTTCAAGGCTGAACCGCTACAACATCTATTCTTACCTGAACCATGATTTTGATAACGGAATGGAGTTCTATTCCGAGCTGTCCTACTACCAATCCAAGACCAACCTGATCCGCCAACCTTCGGCTTCCTTTTCAGCGGTCAAGTTGAGTATTGCACCAGATAACTATTACAACCCCTTGGGTCCGTGTGGTTCTCCCAACCGCTTACCTGAAGAAGTGATCGGTCCGGATGTACCCTGTGAAGGCCTGGAGATGATCGTCGATAACTACAGGCTCACCGAGGTTCCCCGGATCGTCGACACCAAGGGCAAGGTGTTCCGAATCCTCGCCGGCCTGCGCGGAACCATCGGAACCGAATGGGATTATGATTCTGCGATCATCTACTCGAAGGCCAAGCGCAATGACGTAACCCACAACCGGGTGTCCAATACGCTTTTGCAGGAAGCCATGAATGACCCCACTGCGGCGGCCTATAACCACTTCAGTGGCCGTGAGAACACCAATATTGAGCGCGCCCTGGTCGATGTCAGAAGAGACAGCAAAACCGATCTGAAATTGATCGATTTCAAACTCTCTAACGGATCTCTGTTTGACATCTGGGGCGGCCCGGTTGGATTCCTCGCCGGTGCTGAATACCGTAAAGAGTCCTTCAGTGATGACCGTGATGACCGCCTGGACGGAACGATCGTGTTTGAGAACTGGGACGGCGGCACCTACCCGTTCGTCTCTGATGTTGTCAATTCAAGCCCGACACCTGATAACCGCGGAAGCCGCCATGTGACTTCGTTGTTTACAGAGTTCGCCCTGCCATTGCATGAAACCCTGGATGTGCAGGCCGCGGTCCGTTATGAGAATTTCTCTGATGTGGGCAGCACCTGGGTGCCGAAAATTGCCTTCGGCTGGCGTCCAACCGACTGGGTGATGTTGCGGGGTTCCTGGTCGAAGGCATTCCGCGCACCCAACCTGGTGACCGTCAACGAATCGCTGGTCGTGCGTAACAACACCAGGACCGACTACACCTGTCAATACGCTGCTGACTTTGGTGGAGACCCCGATCAGGACACCCTGGATTGCAGGAATACCATCCAGCGCCGGGCAACCGGCAGTAAAGACCTGAAGGCGGAAAAGTCCGACAATACGTCTATCGGAATCGTGTTAAACCCGCTTGATAACCTGACATTCACTTTTGATTACTGGACGATCAAGAAGAAAGACACCATCGGCCTGTTCGGTGAAGAAAACCAGACCCTGCTGGACCTGTTGGACCGGATCGAAGCCGGAACCGGCAATTGTTCCGATGTGGGAAATCCCCTGCTGGGTCGCAGCCCGGTGGATGATGAAGATCTCCCGTTTTATGAAGCGGCTGGCATCTGCCCTGCAGGTGATCTGGACTACGTGAGCGACATCTATCAGAACCTGGATAAACGTAAAGTCCAGGGTTACGATTTCGGTTTTTACTACGACCTGGATACAGAGATCGGCGACTGGACAGCGACCTTCGTTGGTACGGTCTACAAGAAATATGACCAGGATCCCGGTCCGGCTGCGCAAGCACTCCTTGACGCACAGAATGCTGGTACGATTCCGGCCAACTACCCGGTCACTGGTTTTGCCAGCCTGATGCGTATGGACGGCAACCAGGAGAGAAAGATGAACGCCCGTTTGCGTTGGAGGAAAAACGCCTGGGGCGCTTCTGTTGCCTGGTTCTACCTGAGCAATTTCTATCAGAGCTCACTGACCCTGTCAGACGGAACCGTGTACGTAGTTCCTTCCATGAGCACGTGGAACCTCAGCGCAGATTATCGCTTTGACCTGTGGAGCAGTTCCACCCGTGTTCGTTTGGGCATCAACAACGTGGGCAACAAGCGTGCTCCGCTGGCAGACCGCTATTTTGGATACTTCTCCGATGCGCACAGGGATTATGGACGTTCCTACTATATCGACCTCCAGATGCGCTGGTAGTCGACTCTTAAGCAGACCGGGGAGCAGTTGCTCTCCGGATTCTTTGTACCCGGGAAATTGAAAAACCTGCAAGCCGATTCAGTACCAAGACTGCAACGGGTATCGGAATCTACCTGGGCCCGGCAGTAGCCATTCTTATGCTGATCATCGGGCCGCAGAGCAGCCTGAGTCCGGAAGCCTGGAACACGGCTGCGCTGGGTCTGTGGATGGCCGTCTGGTGGGCCACAGAGGCGACACCGGTCGGTGTCACCGCCTTTATTCCGCTGATCTTTTTCCCTCTGCTGGGCATCACCACGCTGCACAAGGCGGCGGCTCCGTACGCCAATCCCATCCTGTACCTGTACATGGGCGGGTTCCTGATCGCCCTGGCCATGCAACGCTGGGATCTGCACAAGCGCATTGCGCTGGCCCTGTTGACGGTTTCGGGCACCAATGGCCGCTCACTGGTGGGCGGTTTCATGGTGACCGCGGCTCTGTTGTCGATGTGGATGACCAATACCTCGACCACGATGATGTTATTACCGATCGTGGTATCCGTCATTGCCGTGATCGCCGTCACCGTCAAAGACATTGGCGACGTTGAGCGCGGAAATTTCGAAATCTGCCTGCTACTGGGTACCGCGTTCGGCGCTACGATTGGTGGCGTTGCGACACTGGTGGGCACACCTCCCAACGCCTTCCTGGCCGCATTCCTGACCGAAAACTACGACATTGAGATCAGCTTTGCGCGATGGATGCTGGTCGGGGTTCCGGTAACGATCATCCTGCTGCCGATCTGCTGGTTTACCCTGGTTCGCCTTGTCTATCCCATTTCATTTGAGACCTCGAAGGAAACGCGCAACCTGCTGCACTCGATGCGAGATGACCTGGGGCCGGCAAGCCCGGCCGAGTGGCGTATCGGCATCGTTTTTGCCTGTGTGGTGGTCGGCTGGATGACCCGCCCGTGGCTGAGCAAGGTACTGCCGGTCGAAGGCTTGAGTGATCCGGGTATCGTCATGATTGCTGCATTTATCCTGTTCCTCATACCCAGTCGCGGGCGCAATTCTCCCCGCATGCTGACCTGGAGGGAAACCCGGGATTTACCCTGGGCCATCCTGATCCTCTTCGGCGGCGGGCTCAGCCTGGCGGCATCAGTTTCTGAAACCGGTCTGGCGCATTGGCTGGGCACGTCCCTGGTGCCACTGGGTGCGTTTGGAATCGGAGCAATTGTGGTCGGCGCCGTCGTTCTGGTTATCTTCCTGACGGAGCTGACCAGCAACCTGGCGACCACGGCTACCTTGTTGCCGGTTCTTGCCGCACTGGCGCTGCAGTTGGGCGTTGACCCGATCGTGTTGACGGTGCCGGTTGCGCTTGCGGCCAGTTGCGCCTTCATGCTGCCGGTGGCGACCCCGCCCAACGCGATCGTTTACGGCTCGGGACGCATTACCATCCCGCAGATGGCGAAGGCTGGGTTCGTGATGAATGTCGTGGGCATCATCCTGTTGTCGCTGGCAGCGCTGTTTCTGGCCCCGATGGTCTTGTCAGACGAAAAAGCGCCGGGTGATGAGCCTTTGGCAGTGATTCTGGAAGGCGGCATGATATACAGCGGTGATGGCGGCGATGGGTGGGTGGCGGACCTCGGGATAGCCGGGGACCGTATTGCCGCTATTGGTGACCTGTCCGGAAATGAAGCTGAATTGCGGCTGGATGTCTCCGGCCTTGCGGTTACCCCCGGATTTATCGATATCCACAGCCATGCGGTCCGAAGCTCAGTGGAGAACAGCGGAATCTTTCTCTGGCCGAATGCAGAAAACTACATCCGGCAGGGCGTAACCACGGCTATCGGTGGCCCAGACGGTAGTTCCTGGTATCCACTGCCCGAGCTTTTCGCCATGCTGGAGGAGGCACCTTCCGCAGTGAATTTCGGTACCTTCGTTGGCCACAATACGGTGCGGCAACTGGTCATGCGACGGGAGAACCGGCCGCCTACGGCAGAAGAAATGCAGGAAATGTCTGGCCTGGTGGATACCGCCATGCTCGACGGCGCCTTCGGCTTGTCGTCCGGCCTGAAATACATTCCCGGCGCCTATTCGAAGACGGAAGAAGTCATCGAACTGGCGCGGGTTGCCGGCACCCGGGGTGGAATCTACATCACCCACATGCGCGAAGAGGGCGCCGGGCTGGTCGACAGCGTCAGGGAAACCATCCGCATCGGCGAAGAAGGTGGTTTGCCGGCGCAGGTAACCCACCACAAGGCCATGGGGATGCGGGCCTGGGGTAAGAGTGCCGAAACACTCGCCCTGATCGATGCCGCCAACGCCCGCGGGCTGGATATTTCCAGTGACCAGTATCCCTACACGGCCTCAAGTACCGGCATCGATGTTTTGTTTCCGGCCTGGAGCCTGGCAGGGGAGCGAGCGGTCCGGCTGGCCCGGTTGCGGGATCCGGCCACACGAGCCGAGATCAAGTCCGGCATCATCGATAACATTATCTACGACCGCGGCGGAAACGACCCTTCCCGGGTGGCCATTGCCGATTGCACCTGGGACCAGGAACTCAACGGCAAGAATCTTGCCGAAATACTGCAGGAACGCGGGCAGGATGTGAGCGTTGAAAATGCCGCTGAACTGGCCATGGAGCTGGAGGAGAACGGCGGTTGCAGCGCCGTGTATCACGCGATGTCCGAAGATGACGTCATTCGTATCATGCAGCACGGCAAGACCATGGTCGCATCCGACGGCGGAATCCATATGCCTGCCGAAGACAGGCCGCATCCGCGGAACTATGGCAGTTTTTCGCGGGTGCTGGGCAAGTACGTGCGCGAGGATGGTGTGCTTGGTTTTTCCGAAGCGATCCACAAGATGAGCAGGATGCCGGCCGACCGGATTGGATTGGCTGACCGGGGCCGGATCGAAGTGGGCGCGATGGCGGATATCGCGGTACTGGACCCGGCCACGGTGATTGATCGCGCTACCTTTGAAAATCCTCACCAGCTGTCAGAAGGTGTACGCCACGTATTTGTGAATGGACAAGCGGTGTTGATCGACGGGGAGATGACAGGCGCCAGGCCCGGGCAGGTTCTCCGATCAAGGCGTTGAGCCTGGGCCGAAGCCCTCACTGTCGGATTCCAGCATCACCCTCATCATTTCTTCGGCGAAAACGACTGCCGATTCTTCAAGCTGCTGGCGGTTGGTATCGTCACCACTTTCATAAGTGACAGCCGGAATCCCGCGGCTTTTGTAAAAGTAGTTCTTTGAGTTGGCCTGCTCAGAAACCGGGTTCGCCTCGTGTTTGAAAGGAAAATCCGGCAGCCGCTCGGCAGACGCCCCCAACCACAGCGATGCAAAATCAACCGGGTCGGTAGCTGACCGGCTGGGTGTAAAACAGGTCCTCGAAAGTGGAGTGGAAATCCAGCATCAGCTGCAGCTTTCTGCCGGTGGCTTCCTGTTGCTCAACCCAGCGAATGACAGCCGTTGATTCAGGCTGGGTGAAAGGTCCCCAGTCCCGATTAACGTCTACTCCACCCACGTTGTGGCGCCAGTGGCCACCGGCGACGCCGTCCGGGTTCATCAAAGGAACAATGGCCAGCTTGAACCGCGCGCGGAACTGGCGTGCCAGTGATGTATCCGCCAGAACCGTGTCGATGAAAGAGCGCATCGCGATGGCTCCGGTCACTTCCGGTGGATGCTGCCGGCCGATCATCAGGACGAACTCGGGGCGGTCCTGTGTTTCTGCGAGAAAAACGGGTCTGCCCTGTGTGCTTTTCCCAACCAGCAGGGTGGTGACGTCCGGGTGGGACTCCAGGTCGTCCAGCCACTGGTTGTAGAAGGCATCGGCCAGAACCTCCTGTCCGGCGATCCACACCCGGGCCTGGTCAAGCGTGAGCGTCAGCTGCGCAGAGTTGCCATCATCAGCTACCGTCACCTGGTCTTCAGCCAGAGATTCCCAGTGCTTTCCGTCGCGGCTGAGTTTGGGCCAGTAACGTGCGTAACCAAAGTCGTCATGAAACTGCATACGGATCACCACGTCATCACCCGTGCGTCCGCTGACGCGGAATGCATACCAGGGTGACTTGTTGATTGGTGGTTCATCTTCGGGGAACAGGGTCAGATCGAACACACCGTCTGATGAAATCTCACAGTTACCCAATTGGCCCCCATCGAAGTGGGCGTCCAGCAGCACCGGCCCCGACGTGCAAAACTCACTTTCAACCGGCCGTTTGGGGGCGGCACAGCCGCCAAAAGCCATGGCCAGGATCAAAGAAAGAATCAGCGGTTTGTTCATATTCAATCCCAGGGAGTGGTGTGGTTGGTATAAGAAGGAGGCAACGGCTGGCAGGTCCGGGCGATTTTTTCTTCCCTGAGCTTCGGCGACTGGAGAATATCAAAAAATCCCTGTAAAAACCTCTGTGTTGACTTGGTGCTCTTATTATCCAGGCCGGGTGTTTCATTAACCAGGGATTGCAGCGCCATCTTCCGGCTGAGGTAGTGCTCGGACAAGGCAATCCAATCCAGACCAGGGTGGCAGTAACCGAGGTAATATCGCTTCGTGACTTCATCGATAGGCAAACCCGGTGCGGGCCCCGCGTACTGGGCATTGACCAGTCCGCTCATGTCGAAATCATACGGCAGGGGTACCTGGGTTCCGTCCGGGGCGTACAGCAGAGTGATATTGCGCTCCCGGGCAATCGACCAGTCCGTGTTGCCGATCATGAATTGAAACAGTGCGAGCAGGTCAGCCGCCTGCAGGTCGAGGTCACCCGGGTTGAATTGGCCGCGATCTTTCAATTCATGGCCGCTGCGTTCAGCCACCGAGGCAAAATGTTCGGTAAAGAACGCGTAATTGATGACCTTGCGGCCGGGGCGGTCCGGATTCAGATAGCTTATGCGGACCAGTCGGGCGCCCAGGCTTACCTCGGTAATTTCGTTGTACAGGCGGTGGGCGAGGTATTCCTTCAGCAGGTATTGTTCCCAGGTCGAGCGGCGTTGCCGGACTTTCGCTGCTTCGACCGAAAGGCCTTGTCCGCAATGCGTGGTCAGGGGCAGCAGGGTCTGTCCTTCAAACGGTGTACCCAAGGTGCTGTTCTTATCGAAACGGATGAACAATAACGGCGCGGAGCAGTTCTTCGCCAGGGCACGCCAGCCTCCCCGGATGATGACCTCGATCGGAATCGATCCCACCATGCCCATGCCATCTAAATACTCGAGTGTGGTTGGCGCATAGTCGCAATTCGGGTCCTCACGCGGCCGGCACAGTGATTTGAAGTCCAGCGGAATGGAGATTTCCATAAGCTCGTGACTGGAAAACAGGGGCGCCTCTGCGCACGCATCGGCGCTGGCAATGGCCAAAAAGCTCCAGCAGATCAACAGGCGGAAAAGCAAAACCACTCAGGCCCCGTAACGGGCTTTCATCTCAATGCGCCTTTGGTGGAGCAAAGGTTCGGTGTAGCCGCTGGGTTGTTCGCGGCCGAGGAAAACCAGGTCGCAGGCGGCCTGGAAGGCAATGCTGTCGTCAAAGCCGGGCGCCATATTGCGATACAGAGGATCGCCGGCATTTTGTTCGTCAACAATCTTTGCCATCCGTTGCATGGTTTCCATGACCTGTTCTTTTGAGCAGATGCCGTGGTGCAGCCAGTTACAGATATGCTGGCTGGAAATGCGCAGGGTGGCACGATCTTCCATCAAACCGACGTGGTTGATGTCAGGGACTTTGGAACAACCGACACCCTGGTCGATCCAGCGCACGACATAACCGAGGATGCCCTGGGCATTATTGTCCAGTTCGGCCTGGATTTCCGCGGCTGAAAGTTGCCGGTCATCCAGCATCGGCGGACGTCAGATATGTCATCCAGGCTGGCACGTCCGCGCGAGATCAGTTCCTCCTGGCGTTTGCTGACGTTGTAGCGGAGGTAGTGTGTGGCGTGCAGTGTGGCTGCGGTGGGCGAAGGCACCCAGGCGCAGTTGGCTCCCGCCTGGAGGTGCGCCATCTTGGATTCCACCATGGCTTTCATTTCATCGGGCATGGCCCACATGCCTTTACCGATCTGGGCTTTGCCATGAAATCCGCATTCCAGGCCGATGTCGACGTTCCAGTCTTCGTAAGCCAGGATCCAGGGCCTGTGTCTTGATCACGTCTTTGGGTAGCACCGGGCCGGCATCCATGCTGGTGAAAATTTCGTCTCCGGTCCGGTCCAGGAAGCCGGTGTTGATAAAGACGATTCTTCCGCTCACCGCCCGGATGCACTCTTTCAGGTTCACCGTGGTGCGCCGTTCCTCGTCCATCACGCCCACTTTGATCGTATGCCGTTCCAGCCCGAGGCAGTCCTCGATGCGGTCGAACAGTTCGTTGGTAAAAGCCACTTCCTCCGGACCGTGCATCTTGGGTTTGACGATGTAGATGCTGCCCGAGCGGCTGTTGGACCGTGATGTGTTGCCGCGGATGTTGTTGATCGCGCACAGGACGGTGATCATGCCGTCCATGAAGCCTTCGGGAGTTGGCGTTGCCTTCGCTGTCCAGTATGGCGCTGGTAGTCATCAGGTGGCCGACGTTGCGCACCAGCATCATGCTGCGGCCATGAAGCCTGATGGTTTCTCCGCCGGGAGCGGTGTAATCCCTGTCCGGATTGAGGCGGCGGGTGATCATTTTGCCGCCTTTTTCAAACGAATCGACCAGGTCGCCTTTCATCAGGCCCAGCCAGTTACGGTATACATTGACTTTGTCCGCGGCATCGACAGCGGCGACCGAGTCTTCACAATCCTGGATGGTGGTCAATGCGGATTCCAGAACGACATCCTTCATGCCGGAAGAGGACATGCCGCCGACCGGGTGGCTGGCATCGATTTGCAATTCAATATGCAGGCCGTTGCTGCGCAGCAGAATGAGGTCGGCGTTACCTTCTTCGGCAAAGCCGGCAAACTGCTCCGGGCGCACGAGGCCGGTGTTGCTGCCATCTTTTAGTGTAACGACCAGGCTGGCTGTGGCAGCGGATGTGTCGACACAGTAGCCGGTGACATCGATATGTTTACCGGCCGCAAGCGGCACCACATCATCCAGCAGCGCGGCAGCGGTTTCGATTACCTTTCGGCCGCGGACCGGATTAAAGCTCGAGCCTTTTTCGCAGCCGTCTTCTTCGGAAAGTACATCGGTGCCGTACAGCGCATCGTACAGGCTGCCCCAGCGTGCGTTGGCAGCATTGAGCGCATAACGCGCATTGCTGACCGGCACCACCAGTTGCGGTCCGGCAATGCGGGAAATTTCAGGGTCGACACCCGAGGTGGTAATCTCGAAGTCATCGCCTTCCGGTACCAGGTATCCGATATCGGTCAGGAATTGTTTGTATGCAGGGAAGTCCATCGTGCCCGGGTGCGCCTGGTGCCATTCATTGATCTGTGCCTGGATTTGCGCTCGTTTTTCCAGCAGGGCCCGGTTTTTTGGCGCCAGGTCGGTCACCAATCCGGCGAAACCCGCCCAGAAATTCATCCGGTGTTACTCCCGTTCCCGGGATGATTTCCTGGTTCACCAAATCATAAATTTCCCGTGCAATGGACAAGCCATTGCTATCAATCCTCGAGCTCATGTCATTTGCCTGTAAGAATGGATGGTGGTTGAGTGATCATTCCTGCTGGCTGGCATAGAAATTTATCAGGGCGCTCAACTCCTCATCAGAGAATTTGGTTATCGCCCTTTCCATTGACCCCGGAACGAGGTGTTCGCCAGTGGGAACAAGACTTAATTGGGCTTTCAGGTACGGAGCCCATTGGCCGGCCAGTCGCGGCCCACGGCCGGCAACGCTACCGCCCTGTTTATGGCAGTTCTCGCAGTTTTCTTCATGCAGGGCAGCGCCGGAGGATATCTCGGAAGCATCAAATTCCTGTTTTGCGGGAACAAAGGGCAGGGCGCTGTAGTGCGCGCTCAGGGCCGCGATATCCTCGGTGGACAGACCATCGGCGATCTTGCACATGTCGGTTTTTGGACGCGAGGTGTCGCCGTGGCGGTAGAGGCTCTTGATGCAGGGCCGGCCCCATACCTGGTAGGACTCCAGGCTATCCTGGATGTACATTGAGCCCTGGCCGCCAATGGTTGGTACGTCGCTGCTGGTGGAAGCCCCTTGCGGGCCATGGCAGCTATCGCATTGTGCCGTCATCTCTCCGAGGTCGTTTGCGGTGGATGTAGCTGTAGCGCCCAACAAAAGGGCCAGCAAGCTGATTTGTAAACGATTCATTGAAGTTCACCCGCGAATAACTGACTTTTTTAATATAGGCGCGCCACCAGGCTGGCACATTGACCCATATCATAACCGGAAGAACCATGATTGTGTGGTTTGCTAGCCCCCGAAATCCAGTGTCCAGAAGTGGTGATACGTGTACCCGTTATCCAGATCATGACCGGAACCAATCCCCGCATGGGTGAAATCCGGACTCATGATCAGGACGCAGTGGGCCGGGCTGTCGAGCCACAGGTTCACGATATAGGCAAGGGTGCGGTCACTGGAGGCAGCCGCGATATTCTCTCCAACCGTATTGCCATCCCAGTAAGGAAAGACGCGGGATCCCATCGTGGTCCCATCAAGCGACGTATGGGAAAAATAGCCCTGCCTGGCCATGTCCATGGAATGCTGGCGCGCGATATCAGCCAGAGAGTCACTCCAGTTCAATGGGTCCTGTGCCGGGTACTCCGTATCGCCACAGGTCTGTGTCTGTCCCCGGGCCTCGTTGATCAGCGGCAGCATATCCGATAGTAGCTCGCCGGTCGTGTTGTCGGGCTCTGGTTCGGCTTCGACCGTGATCGTCACATCATCGGTATCCGTGGCGCCATCATCGTCGGCAACGGCCAGGCGCAGACGGATGTCGCCGGCACTATCGGGTGCTATGAAATTGACAGTGGGGCTGCCGGCGCCGCCCAGTGAGACGGCCGGCCCGCTGACCTGGGTCCAGGACCAACTCTCTATGGATCCATCCGGGTCGCTGGCGCTGCCGGTTATGGTCACCGTTTCAGCCGCGCTCACGGTACGGTTTGCGCCGGCGTTTGCGGTGGGCGCCATGTTGGGTTCAGGGGCCGGCTCCTCAACCGTGATGGTGATGTCATCAGAATCGGATGCGCCCTCGCTATCGGTCACGGTGAGGCGAAGCCGGATGCTTCCCGCGCTGTCCGGCGCCGTGAAACTGACGGTCCTTCCACTCGCGTTGCTCAACGGGACGGCAGCCCCGGAAACACGGCTCCAGCGCCACGACTGGATCGAGCCATCCGGGTCGCTGGCACTGCCTGTGATCGAGACGGTCTGGCCGGTTTCGGCTGTTACATCCGGCCCGGCGTTTGCAACCGGCTTCAGGTTTTCTACTTCTTCGGCCTCGCGGAAGATTTTGTCGATCAGGAATTGTTGCGAGGCCGTATCCCAGAGAAGTTCGATATCGACTGACTCATCCTCAACTTCCGCGCCCGTGATGACAATTCGTCCTTGCTCCGGAGTTGTAATGGTGGTGCCAGCTATTCGAACGCTCCCTGGATCAGCGATGAACTCTGATTTAAATCCCATGGCATTGAACGTGACATCGCTGCTCTGCTGGTCGCCTTCGATGTCCGACACAACGACGGTAAGGGTATGCGCGCCTTTCGCCAACAAGGAATAATTCCACTTCATTGACCAGCCGGAGTACTCAGAATCCGGAAAACCGGGGAATGCTGCTGCGACGTCCTGGCGGGTTCCGCCATAAGGCACCAATCCCACACTAACTCCATCGATAAAGGCTTCCACCGCGACGATTTCGTTGTCACCTACTGCCCAGCCGGAGATCTGTCCGATGCCTGACCGGTTTGAGTCTGCGATGGGTTCGCCGATGGAAAATTGAATTTCAGCCCATGCGGGCGCAGCAACTGTAACCAGCAGTAGAACTGCCGGCAGAATAAGGTTCGGTCTGATCATTTTCCACCCTCCTTGATGGGAAATTCGCATTTCCATGGCGCATGATCTCAGTCTCTTTTTAACACGATTACCCCAGATCGGGAACCGGTTAGTGGACCGGCGGGGTGGTCAAGACGACGGGCGGTGCTGATAATAGGGTTTTGGGTTGCAGGAGTCAGCAAATGAAGCTTTCCGTGTTCGGTGAAAAATTCAGCCGCGACTCGGGCATCGTCGGGCTAATGGACGACCTGGGCTCAGCCCTTGATGACAATCCCGAAATGATCATGATGGGGGGTGGCAACCCGGGACGTCTGCCCGGGGCCGAGGCGCTGTTTCAAAGCCGTTTGGAAGCCATCATGGCTGATCCTGAAAAGCGCCACAGGCTTTTCGGGCTCTACCAGTCACCGCGGGGCGACCTGGAATTCCGCCGCGAGGTTGCGAACTGCCTGGCCAGGCAATTTGGCTGGAAACTGAGCGCGGACAATATCGCCATATCCAACGGCAGCCAGTCTGCGTTTTTTGTACTGCTCAACATGTTTGCCGGTGATATGCCCGATGGCACTCGGCGGCGGATTCATCTGCCACTGACACCCGAGTACCTCGGTTATGCCGACAGTGGGCTGGGCGAAGAATTTTTCACCGCGACCCGTCCTGAAATTGAACGGCTGGACGGGCATTTGTTTAAGTACCGTGTTGACTTCTCAAGGCTGGAGATGGAGAAACGGGCCGGCGCAATGTGTTTTTCCAGGCCAACCAACCCAACCGGCAACGTCATGACGGATGACGAAGTGGCCCGCCTGGACAGCATCGCCCGGGAGCAGGACATACCGCTGATCCTGGATGGGGCATACGGCTTGCCGTTCCCCAATATCCTGTTCACCGAGGCTTCCCCGCACTGGAACGAAAACACGATCCTGGTCCTGAGCCTGTCCAAACTTGGATTGCCGGGTGTCCGTACCGGAATCATCATCGCCAGGGAGGACATCATCCACGCATATGCCAATGCCAACGGCATCGTCAACCTGGCCTGTGGCAACATCGGGCCAGCCATCGCGACCGAGTTATTCAGGACCGGGGAGATCCTGACGCTCGCCCGGGATCAAATCTCACCTTTTTACTTCCAGAGGGCCGCTGATGCGGTAGATGGTTTTCGGCAGGCGCTTGAAGGGTTGCCGTTTCATATTCACAAACCGGAAGGCGCCTTCTTCCTGTGGCTGTGGTTCGAGGGTTTGCCGATCAGCAGCCAGGAACTCTATACGCGACTAAAAAAACGCGGGGTTCTGATTGTGCCCGGCCATCACTGCTTTTTTGGACTCAACGAGGAGTGGCCGCACCGGCACGAGTGTATCCGGGTCTCCTACGTGCAGGATCCGCAGCAAGTACGGCGTGGGATCAGGATCATCGCTGAGGAAGTGAAAACAGCCTACTTGTAGTCGTAAGAAAAAGTGGCCGGCATAATGATTTCGTCAATCCGCGCCAACTGCTCCTCACTCAGTTCAATACCGCTGGCTTTTGAGTTCTCTTCAATTTGCGCCGGCCGCGTTGCGCCCGTGATGCATGAGGTCACACCGTTTTTCTGCAGAATCCATGCGAGTGACAACTGGCCAACAGTGCACTCAATTTCCCTTGCGATGATCTCAAGTTGCGCCACATGCTCAAGCACGTTCTGGTCCGCGGCAAGACCCTTGATCCACTGGTTCTGGCGTTCATCACTGGCGCGACTTTCACGTGGCAATGGCTGGCCGGGTTTGTACTTGCCAGTCAGGATGCCTTGCTCCAGCGGGGAGAAAACCACCTGTCCGATGGCGTGTTCCCGGCATGCCGGCAAAACCTCGACTTCCAGGTCGCGCATTAACATGTTGTAGTGCGGTTGGCTGGAGACCGGGGCGTAGAGCCGGTCACCGCAAATTCGTACTGTCTCGCGAATTTTATCTGCCGGCCAGCAGGAAAAACCCCAATACAGAATTTTTCCCTGGTGGATCAGGTCATCCATCGCCCGAATCGTTTCCTCCAGCGGCGTTTCGTCATCGTGACGGTGACACTGGTAGAGATCGATATAGTCGGTGCCAAGCCGCGTCAGGCTGGCTTCGCACTGCTCCATGATGTGTTTACGGGACAGCCCCTTGTCGTTGGGCCCATCGCCCATCGGAAAATAGACCTTGGTGGCCAGCACATAGGATGAGCGGACATATTCTCCCATCAGTTGGCCCCACATGGCCTCGCAGGCGCCGGTTGCATACACATTGGCGGTGTCGAAGAAATTGATCCCGCATTCGAATGCCTTGTCGATCAGTGCCTGCCCGGTCGTTTCGTTGGATACATGGCCAAAAGTCAGCCACCCGCCCAGGCCGATCTCCGAGAGTCTTACACCTGATTTTCCCAAACGCCGGTATTTCATGAGTTCCCCGCTTTTTGAACTTGGCCATTTACGCAACTCAGGATAACAAATGTGCTAGCTTGAGCAGATGGTAAATGGATATGGAGTACTATCGTGAAACGGTTCCCGAATGGGGTTCTTCCCCTGGCTCTTGTCTTGATGGCAGGCTGCACGAATGGACAGGACGCTGTCGAAACGCCACAGGCGCCTGCTGATCAGGATGTCGCCGGGCAAGCCATTGAGGATTTGTCAGCTCTCCTGGGCGTACCCGCAAAGGACGTGAAGCTGGTGCGGGAAGATGACGTGACCTGGCGTGACGGTAGCCTCGGATGTCCGAAGAAAGACATGATGTATACCCAGGCGCTGGTCGAAGGAAAGCGGATTGTGCTGCAGGCAGACGGCACTCAATACCACTACCATGCAGGCAGCGGCCGCCGACCCTTCTATTGCAAGAATCCGGTTAGCCCTGCGCCTGGCTCTTCTGCGGAATGATCTTCCCGCCACAAAAGAAGCGTTCCAGCCATGTTTGCGGTGGACGCATGGCAATGAAGGCATTGACCTGCTCCAGCAGGAGTTGTACGTGCTCACCCTGTTGGCTGCCCATGCCTTCCAGCAGACGCTTCATCTGGTAATCCATGCGGGCCTGCTTGTCTTCCGGCGGTGATTCCACCCCGATAAAAACTTCCATGGCGATACAGGACTGGCGCAGCTCATCTTCTGCAATTTCTGCGTTTACGCCCTGATCCCAGTAGGCTTCGAGCGCGGTTTTTTCTATTCCACGGGGAATACCTGCCTCCTGCTGCCACAGCTGGTCTGCTTTTTCGCTATCTTCCGCCCGGCTGGCGCAAGCACGGAGTTTCTCCAGCAGGGATGGCCAGCGTTGCTGTTCCATGGCAGCCCTTGCCCTGGCTTGCTCCGCGCGTGCCTTTGCCTCTTCAACCCGTTCGTTACGGACAGCGTTTTGTTGCTTGCGTTGCTCGTCAAGCCGGGCGAATACAGCATCGCAGGCTGACCGAAACTTCTTCCATAGCCGCCGGTCCACCTGCCGCGGCGTCAAGCCGGTGGATTTCCATTCTCGCTGGATGTCCTTGGTCTGGTTGATGGCTTCCCTCAGGTCTTCCAGTTCCACGTATTCCTGCGCCCGCGCCACCAGCTTTTCCTTCATTGCAATGTTGCGTGCGTATTCGTCCTTGATATGGCGATAGATCTTGTCACAGATTTTCTGCAGAGCCTGCCGGCTTTTGCGTTCTCCCTTGCCATTCACGGGCTTGATAGCGTTGAATGCGGCCCGGGCGGTATCGAGGGTTTTCTGCACCATTTTCCAGTCTGGAACCGGGGCGTCGGGTGATGCATCTGCCGATCCGGGCCAGGTCATGCGCTGGTCGTAGTCGGTCAGTTGTGCAACCAGCTCCATGCGTTTTCGCAGATTTTCCTTGCGCACTATGGACTGCCGGGCAAAGGCCTCTTTGCAGGGCTTATAAGCTTCTTCGGCAGCCGAATGGAATTCTTTCCAAAGAGCCTGGTCACGGCGTGGAGAAACCGGGCCCAGGGTTTTCCATTCTTCCTGCATGGCCTTGATCCTGGAGGCCAGCGAGTCAGCACTTTCTTCACTTCCAACCAGGGCCTTCATGCGCTCGATCAGCTCAGTTTTCTTTGGCTCGATGGCAAATCCCTGCCAGTCGTGAATTTCCCGGAGACGGGCCGACAGCGGCCGGAGTTCATCATAAAAATGCTGTTGATGCCTGGGCCCAAGGTGTCTCAGCAGGTTCTTGATCCGGTTATGAACCCGGTCAGCGTTCTTGAAGTGACTGTCATCGAGCTCTTTTTGCAGTTCACTGAATGCCGACTCAAGCACCTTGAGCGTCTTTTCCTCGCTTTTCTTCAGCTCGATGAGTTTTGCTTGCAGTTCGTCCCGCAGTGCATGCAGTTTAAGTACAGGTGCCGGAGTACCGTCTTTTTCGGCTTCGGGCCAGGGAAGCTTGCGAATTTGATTTTCGACCTTTTCCAGCAGCTTGTGGTGGGCCATGAAGTCGGACTTGTCCAATCCTGCTCCATCTCCATGCAGCTTTTCCAGTGCCGCTTGCTTATTGAATATGCGCTTTGAGGCGCTGGCTATGGCGCGCCAGTGATTCAGTTGCTGTTTGCACTGCTCCGTCTGCTCCGCGGAGGGATGAGCGTCATGCAGTGCCCCAAGCCAGCGGTCTTCAATGGCATCGAGGCGGCTGGCCAGTTCGCGGACATTTTTCGGCTGGGCCAACTCGAGAGTGGCCAGATCGATGGCTTCCAGTTCGCAGATGAGCTCCCTAAAAGTGCGCTTCGCACCTTCGGTTCGTTCCTGCTGAGCCTGTTCCGTGGCCTCGACTGCAGCCCGTTTTTCTATACGTGTAGCGCTTATTTCGAGGTCGTCCCCGATTTGTTTTTTTTGCTCAGCATCACAGTGCTGGATGAGTGCTTCCCATCGGCCCTTCAGTGACAGGTAGCGGGCCTTGTAGTCCGGAAAATATGCCCCGGTACTCAGTTTTCGTACATCTTCCGCCAGTTTTCGAACGGTTTTGCGAAGCTCAGCCTGCTCCCTCTCGGCCTGGTGGTGCTGGTCCAGCCGTTCCTTGCAGTGCCGGTAGACAGACTTGTCCTTGTTCTTCGACTGCAGCATCAAGTCCTTCAGCAGGCCGATGTCTTCGATGTCCTGTGCGGCGCTCAGTCGCACCCTGGCGACGGCATGGTGAGCCGCAAGGTCCATCTTTACATCCATACTGCTTACCCGGCCAATGGCATCAGAGATCAATCCAGGTTCCTCGCTCAGGCTGGCGATTCGAACCAGCTTGGCGTCTTCCGTGATGGATGAAAGGCTCTGCGAATCCGGTAACAGCTGGGCCAGCCTTTGCGCCTTCGCCTGGCTTTGCAAAGGCTGGTCCAGCGACTCAATTAGCTGGTCCAGTGCTTCGCTGCCAGAAATCCGGGACAGGGCATGCTTGCGGACGGCGAGGTCGGGGTCGTCATTCACCACGCCGAGCAGAATGCTCTCGTCGTCTAGCTGGTCGATGGCGGCCATACGCACTTCGGGCTTGCGATGTTGCCAACCGGGCCTGTTGAATGAGTCTAACAATGTCATTGAGCGCTACCTGATCTTGATGCAATCCTGAATTGGATTCTACTATGAGCGCAGCCGCCGCAGATAACTATCGAATTGTCCTATATCATGGATCCATCATGACCGCCTTTTTTGATTATCCACATACCGTGACCCACGAGGACATTGATGAGCTCGGGCACGCCGGTAATTTCCACTACATAAAGTGGATGCAGCATGCGGCCATCGCGCATTCTGCCGAAAATGGCTGGCCGCCGGAAAGGTACGAGGAACTGGGCTCCGGCTGGGTCGTTCGGGCCCACAAAATTGTTTATCTCAGGCCCGCTTTCGAGGGAGATGAATTGATGATCAGGACCTGGGTAGCCAGCGCACGCTCAGCCAGTTCCCACAGGGCCTATGAGATCCGCAAACTGGACGGTGAACTCATGGCCAGGGCCGAGACTGAGTGGGCATTTGTTAACCGTGCCCGGCAGCGTCCGGTCCGAATTCCCCAGGAAGTGAAAGACTGTTTCGAGATCGTCAGCCCGCCCCAGACTGCATAAATTTTATTCTCGTATATCCTTAAGAAGTCAAAAAGAACTCATAAGCTCATCTGGAGAGTATCAATGAAGAGACGGGAATTTTGCCGGTCGACGCTGGCTGCCGGCCTGGCAGCCACTTATCCATTCATGACAAACGCATCATTTGCCGGCGGCAGCATTCCCGCCGTGTCGCTGGATGGAGGGGAGATCGAACTCGAGCAGGCGGCGATCAGGGAGTTGGCGGAACAGCTCAATGGTCCGCTGCTGATGTCCAGTGATACCCAGTACGACTATGCCCGCCGGGTCTGGAACGGCATGCATGACCGGCACCCCGCGTTGATCGCGAGGTGCGCGGATGCTGAGGACGTCCAGGCCTCGGTAGTTTTTGCAGCAGAACAGGATCTGTTGGTGTCAGTCCGCGGTGGCGGTCACAGCTGGCCGGGCAAATCTGTTTGCGACGGCGGCCTGATGATAGACCTGGCGGACATGAATACGGTCACAGCGGATGCGGTCGAGCGTCGCGCATACGCGCAGGGCGGCGCCCTGTTAAACGGCCTGGATACGGCTGCGTTACAGCATGGCCTGATTACGACGGCCGGCGTGGTCTCACACACGGGAGTCGGAGGGTTTACCCTCGGTGGCGGATTTGGCCGGCTCAACCGCAAGTATGGACTGACCATCGACAACCTCGTTTCTGCTCAGTTGGTTACCGCGGATGGGCAGCTGCGCACCGTCAGTGCGGAACAGGACGCCGACCTGTTCTGGGCTATCCGGGGCGGCGGTGGAAACTTCGGGGTAGCGACGCAATTCGAGTATCAACTGCATCCATTTGATCGCAACGTGCTTTCGGGAATGATCCTGTGGCCCATTGGGCAGGCCCGGGAGGTACTCGAGTTCTACGGTGAGTGGTATTCGGGGCTTTCTGATGACCTCTATGTTGGTCCGGCCATGTTCACGCTGCCGGATGGACCTTCGGTCGTCGTGATGGATGTGCTATATGCCGGTGACCCGGCGGCCGGTGAAAGGGAATTGGCGCCTCTGCGCAGAGTCGGGACGCCCATGGAAGACGGCGTGAAGGTGCAGGACTACATGGTCATGCAGACTCATGAAGACGGTACCTGGGCACATGGTGTACGTTCCTATGCCAAAAATGGCATGGTCAGTGAGATTACACCAGGGCTGATCGACGCGCTGATTGAGTCATTCGTTCCGGACCCGCGGATGGCCTTCTTCACCCACACCTCAGGCGGAGCCGTTAGCCGGGTCCCCGAATCGGCTACTGCCTTCCCGCACCGCAATGCAGAGACCATGATCGCCGTCGCTGGCGGGTGGATGGATCCAGCGCAAGACGCCGAAGTCATGTCGGCTGCCCGGGCCTGGTTCAAACAACTTGAGCCTTTCGTGGGTGGCTACTACGACAATATTGATTTTGACGGCGGCAATTCAGGAGGCAAAAACTACGGTCCCGCCTATGAGCGGTTGTCACTCATTAAAGGCCAGTATGACCCTGGCAACCTGTTTCGGCTCAACCGTAACATCAAGCCAGCGACTTAGGTTGCCGGCAGCCGGGAAAGCTAGCCCCAGCGGCGGTGAATCCAGAGCCACTGCTCCGGATATTCACGTACCCAGTCTTCGATGACACTGGTGATGAGTGCCGTGGTGCCGTGAATATCGATGTCACCCTTTTCGGTTCGCGGTAGTTCAATTTCGTCGGTGAGCTCGAGCAGGAAGCGGCCATTGGGCAGACGAATGGAGCGGGCGCCATGGACCGGGCATTCGTAGCGACGTGCCAGCTTGGCCAGCAGCGTATTGGTCGGGGCATCCTTTCCAAAAAACGGGATGTTGATACCGCGTTTGAATTTTTGATCGACCAGCACGCCGACATGTACGCCCTTCTCCAGTGCGCTCATCAGTTGGAAAGAGGCGCCCTGGCCTGAAGCCACCAGGTTCCCGGCTACCTGCTTGCGGGCCTGGGCAATTTTTTTGGCGGCGTACTTGTTGTTGGGTGCACGAAACAGGGACTGGATTTCGAGCCCGAATTTCTCTGCGGTCATGGGCAGCAATTCGAAGTTGGCGAGGTGCCCGGTGAAAATGATGGCTGGGAGCCCATCGTCACGCAGTTTGATAAACTGCTCGACGTTTTTTACTTCGATCCGGCCAGCGCCCAGGTTGTTTTCGTCCAGGTCGAAGATCTGGTCCAGGTAGCCGTATTCGAGGATGCCGCGGGCAATATGAGCCCAGCTGTCGTTGGCGATCTGTTCACGCTCTTCAATGCTCTTCTCGGGAAAAGCAATGGCCAGGTTGTCCATTGCAATTTTGTGGCGGCCTGTTTTAGGACCGATCCAGCGCGCCGTGCGCTGCAGAAACCGCCCGGTACTTTCCATCGGCAGCAGGCGCATGGCCTTTAATGACAGGAATATGGCTTCTGCAACCAGCCAATCACGCAGATTGAATACGGATTGAAGAAAGCGATATCGCCACTTCATATTTAGATCGTAACGATGATCTTGCCGAACACCTGGCGGTTTTCCAGCCGTCCCAGTCCTTTTTCAATCTGCTCCATGGGAACTTCCAGGTCGATGATCGGCTTGACCGTTCCGGCCGCCAGTTTGTCGATCGAATTCCTGATATTGCGCATGTTGCAGCCAAAGCTGCCGATCAGGCGCAACTGACGCTGAAACAGCTGGAACAGGTTGATCTCGGCCTTGATTCCGGTGGTCGAACCGCAGGTAACCAACCGGCCACCAATCTTCATGGAAAACATACTGCCTTCCCAGGTATCCACCCCAACATGTTCGAACACCACGTCGACTCCCTGTTTTTTGGTCAGCTTGCGCAGCCGGCCTTCAAAACGGTCTGTCTGGTAATTAATCGCGTAGTCCGCGCCCAGGTCCAGCGCCTGCTGTGCTTTTTCGTCGTTGCCCACCGTGGTGTAAACGGTGCAGTCAATGGCCTTGGCGAGCTGGATGGCGGCTGTTCCTATACCGCTGCCACCGGCGTGAACCAGGATGCTTTCACCCGGTTGGAGCTTGGCATTGTCGAACAGCATGTGCTCAACCGTTCCGAACGTAATCGGGGTGCAGGCGACGGCGATAGGATCGAGCCCATCCGGGGCTGGTACGAATAACCGTGCTGGAAAATTCATCTTCTCCTGGGCGAAACCGTCGATGTGAAAGCCGAAGATCCCGTTGACGTTCTCACAGAAATTGTCACGGCCTTCAAGGCAGGGCTTGCAGGTTCCGCAGGTATTGGCACCGTACAGGGCCCCGACCTGGCCGACCTTCAGGTCCGTGACGTTCTTGCCGACCGCGATGATCTCCCCGGATGCTTCTGCACCCACGGTGATGGGCAGTTGACGCTTGGCGAAAGCCATTCCGCGCCAGCCCCATACATCGATGTGATTGAGGGCTACGGCACAGATACGTACCTGTATTTCATCGTCTCCCGGTAGTGCCGGGTCATCGACTTCGACGATCCGCAGATCGCGTTCAGCAAAATTTCTTAGTGCTCGCATGGCTTGGTTATCTCAGCGTTGTATGGGAAGGCCAGCGGTCAGACCGCCGTCAATCGGAATGATTCCGCCGGTGATGTAGCCGGCAGCCGGTGAAAACAGGAAGCTGATCAGCGCGCCGATCTCTTCCGGCTGGGCAAAGCGCCTCAGCGGAATTTGCTTCTCGATGTTTTCGCGATAGGCCTCATACGGCGTCATCAGGTCGGTATCCACGTATCCGGGCGAAATATAATTAGCGGTGACACCTCTTCTGGCCAGTTCGATGGCCAGTGTCCGGATGTAGCTCAGCATGGCGCCTTTCGAGGCAGCATAAATGGAGTTGCCCGACACACCCCTTTGAGAAGTCACTGAGCCGACGGTGACGATGCGGCCGGCTTTGGCGCGCATCAGTGGCCTGGCGGCGGTGCCGGCAAGCCGGGTCATCGCCCAGAAATTCAGTTGGAACAGCGCTTCTGCGCGGTCCTGGTCGACCAGCGCGGCCAGCGTGTCGTAGGAACCGCCTGCGTTGTAGACCAGGCCGTAAAGCGAATCGCAGTCACCCAGCAGTGCTGCAAATTCGTCTACCTGGTCACGCTCGCTGAGGTCTGCCTGGTGGCTGTTTATGGATTGTGCAGGGTATAGCGCCTGCAATTCTTCGCACAGGGTGGCTGCCTCATCGGCTGATCCGCGATAGGAAAAGGTGACGTCATAGCCGTCGGCAGCCAGCGCACTGACAGCGGCCTTGCCGATTCCCCTGGCGCCTCCGGTAACAAAAACGGTTTTTCCGTTGCTTGAGTCAGTCACTTTACATTCCCTGGTCTGGTTCGGCGGAGAAAATCAGGCATACATTCTGTCCGCCAAACCCGAAAGAGTTGGACATGACGGTGCTGACAGCCTGGTCCCGCTTCACGTTGGGTACGACATCCATCAGGATGTTGGGATCCTGTTCGTGGCAATTGATCGTTGGTGGAATCACCCCGGTGCTAATCGTCAGCAGTGATATGGCAGCCTCGATGGCGCCAGCAGCGGTCATTGTATGGCCGATCATCGATTTGTTGGAGCTGATGGGTATGTCATCCAGAGCACCGCCCAGCGCCGTGGACAGGGCCAGGTGTTCCATCTTGTCGTTTTCCGGGGTGCTGGTCCCATGGGCGTTTATGTAGTCAATTTGATCCGGTGACATCCCGGCATCGGCCAGCGAGCGTGTGATCGTGTCAATAATGGCGGAACCATCCGGCTTGGAACGGGTGCGGTGGAAGGTGTCAGCCCTTTCCCCGGTGCCACGCACTACGCCCAGGATTTTCGCGCCACGCGCCTTGGCTGAGTCGTAGGATTCGAGCACCAAAGTAGCTGAACCTTCTGCCATCACGAAGCCGTCGCGGGATTTGGAGAATGGCTTGGATGCGCCTTGTGGATCTTCGTTATGGGTGGATAATGCTGAAAGAAGCGTGAAACGCACCACCATTTCCTCGCAAATTTCTCCATCCGTTCCGACACACAGGGCGGCGTCGGTGTCTCCACGCCGTATGGCTTCCACACCGAGTTGCATGGCGCTCGCGCCGGAAGCGCAGGCGGTGGTCAGAGAGACCGGTGCGCCCCGCGTGCCAAACTCATCGGCCAGCCGGTCTGCAACGCTGCCGTATTTGAACAGTCTGTAGTAGTTTTTGAATTCACCCCGGGCAGCATTCGCGATCAGGCGGTCGTAACCTTTGCTGTCATGACCGGCAGGCCCGTTATAGATCTCCATCCGCTGGTCCCATTTCGTTTCAGCGGGTGAAATGGCAAGGAAGAGCGGGCCGGGAAATGATCCGCGTGACCCAATGCTCGATTGCGCGATCGCTTCTGAGGCGGATTTTCTGGCCAGCGAGAACGAATGAAAGGGCGAACAATATGGACCTTCATCTTCCCAGTCGATCAGGCCGGCGATTTGTGTGCGCAGTCCCTCGGTCGGGAAGCGGTCAATTTTCCGCACGCCGGAGACACCGGCGGTTAACTGGCGCCAGTTGTCTTCTTTGCCCTGGCCCAGTGAGGTGATTATACCGATGCCGGTAACCACGACGATCGGACGGCCCAGGTGATCCTTTGTAGACTGGCTCATGGGCTACTCCTTACCACGCAGTGGCACATCGGGAGCGTCGACCACAGCGATACTCTCGCCGCGCCAATGACCCCAGGTATTGATCAGTATGCGTTCAGGACTGCCGGCATACGGTTGCTCAACCCCGGAGTCATCAAAGGGGTCAAAAAACGACCCTTTTGAAATCGCCAGAGAGGCCAGTGCAACATTGATCGGAAACTGGGCTTCCAGCGTGTTGCCGAGCACGGTGGTTACGCCGCGGACCACCGGATCGATACCCCGGTTGGAAAGGTTATTCAAAAATTCATGTTCATCGTTGAGATGAGGCTGAACCCCGCTGCAGCCTGACAACACAGGCAGTGGCCCTTCAGGGAGTTCGCCGGCGACTTGTTCCAGTAATGAATCTGCGGTCTTCCTTGCTGCACCCGGTTGCCGGTTGCAACGATCAGAGACGACCGTTTTGATCCGTGCATAGGGTTTGATTCCGCGGGCCTGGGCGTGTTCTTTTGACTCCAGAATGAGAAATGCACCACCGCTGCCCATGATCATGCCGCCCTCGCTGTCCTCGCGCGCCCAGACGGAACCGGGCTCGCCGGCCCAGAGTGCGTCACCCATCGCCATCAGCATGATCATGTCCTCACGCTCGGCAATGTAGGCGCCACCTACCAGGAACAGGTCTCCCTGGCCGTGTTGAATTTGAGCGGCGGCCGTTTCCACTGCGCTGACCCCGGCCAGTTCTTCACCCATGAACGTGCGCGAAGAATCGGTCACGCCGTGAACGATTGAAATATTGCCAGCCATCAGGTTTGACAGTTGTGCCAGGAACAGAGTGGGACGTAATTCACCCATCAGCGACTCATTAAGCTGCGCGCCAGGATCTTCGGCGGTATTCAGTGAGTCCATGATGGCGGAGTCGACCACGATATCACGCTCACCGCCACCGGCGGCGACGATCATGTTGGTTTGAGACAGCAGATCCTCATTGTGGGCTATACCCGCGTCATCCAGCGCCAGGCCGGCAGCGTAGGTGCCCAGATGCTGCCATCGCCCCATCTGCCGTTGGTCGCTGCGCTTGGGGATTTGGGCGGCTACGTCGAAATCAACGATCGGGTGGACCGGGTAAGGCGCATGGCTTTCAGCGTCGACGCAGGGCTCCGGCGTTTTGCCGGATGCCAGTTGTGTCCAATGGGTTTCGAGTCCTTCACCCAGCGAGCTGACGAGCCCGATACCGGTGACCCAAACTTCTACTTTGTCGCTGCTCAAAAGATTACTCTGTCGTGTCGAGGCTGATCTGGCTGAACCGGTCGAGCATGTTGCCCCTCAGCGTCTCGTTGGGAAAAGGCATGATGCGAAACATCAACTTGCTATCGCATATTTTTCTGCCGTCGCTTGAAATCTGCGCCCTGGTTTTTGCAAAGCCGGAACCATCGTGTTCCAGCTCCGCTTCGATCCGAAGAATGGCGCCGGGTTCCACAAACGTGCGCATCTTGGCGCTCGTTACATTGGCCAGGAACGGCATCTTTTCGAACTTGAGCCGGGACAACAGCATGAAGCCTGATGCCTGCGCCATGGTTTCGATCAGCAAGACACCTGGCACCAGGGGCGATCCCGGAAAATGTCCTTCAAAAACAGTGCTTTCCATGGGCACGTCGGCCCGGGCGACCACTTTGCCTTTTTCCGCGTCAAGCTCCTCGACGGTATCGATCATCTGAAAATATTCAAGGAGCATGGGGCACCTGTTGTTTAAGCGTCTTTAGCCGCGATAACGTCGTCGATCCGTGCGCACAATTTGCTCAGTACAAAGTACTCATCAACCAGCGCATTGTTCTCGTTCAGTTCTTCAGTCCATTGTTCCAGCGGTATCTTGATACCGAAGTGCTTGTCTATGGCGAACGCGATGTCGAGAAAATCAAGACTATCGATGCCCAGGTCCGTGAAAGCATTTTTCTCGGGTGTGATTTCTTCCAGCGGAATGTCGCTGGTGTCGGAGATTATTTCTGCTACAGCCTCAAAGGTCGTCGCCATGGTTTGCTTCCTATAATGTGTGAATATAACCGAGCAATAATACCGCAGAGCAAGGTCAAATAACAACGAAAGCTTGCGGCTGGGAGGCTCGGATACCGGCCCTTTACACGCCCCTCTTCCACTCGCCCGGTTCAAGGCCATCCAGGGTCCAATTACCGATACGTACCCGGACCAGGCGCAGGGTGGCGTGCCCCACGGCCGCCGTCATACGCCGGACCTGGCGGTTTCTGCCCTCGGTGATGGTCAGTTTCAGCCAGCAGGCTGGGATGGATGCCCGGTAACGGATCGGCGGGTCGCGTGGCCACAGAGAGTCAGGTTCGTCCACAAACTCGGCTTTCGCGGGCCGTGTCCGCCCGTCTTTCAGCACCACCCCGTCCCGGAGTTGCTCAAGAGCATTTGGGCCTGGTTCGCCTTCGACCTGCGCCAGGTAGGTTTTCTCAAGACTATGGCGCGGGTGTGTAATCTTCTGAACAAGGTCACCGCTGTCGGTCAATAAAAGCAGCCCCTCCGAATCGTAGTCCAGGCGCCCGGCCACGCGCAGTGCCGGGTCGTTGAAGTACCGGCCCAGTGTGACCTTGTCGCCGCTTTCGCGAAACTGTGAGATCACCCTGAAGGGCTTGTTGAAGATTACGATCCGGGGCATGGGCTTACCTTCTCGCCGAAGGCCTTTCCCCGTCGGGACTTACCGGGTCCATGTGAATAATGACCTCCGCACCTGGTAACAGCGCTTTGATGCGGTCTTCAACTTCATCTGCAAAAGCATGGGCCCTCTCCAACTCGAGGTTTTGATCCAGTTCCAGGTGTACCTGGACGAACTGCTGTTGGCCGGACTGGCGGGTGCGCAATTCATGGGTGCCCAGAACAGCGGGGTGGCTGTCAGCGATAGCCAGGATTTCTTTCAGGGTTTCTTCCGGTAACTGGTGATCCATCAGTTGCTGGAATGCGTCGTATCCAATGCGAAAGGCGCTGTAGAAAATGTACAGGGCAACGCCGATAGCGAATACCGGGTCAGCCCAGGTCCAGCCAAGCGTGGAGAGATAAAGCGCAAGCAGAATGCTCAGGTTGGTCAATACATCGGTGGCGTAATGCAGCGCGTCTGCCCGGATGGCCGTGGACTGGGTGCGGCGAATGACGTAATGCTGCAGTGCCAATAATCCCAGCGTCAGCACAATCGCAAAAAGCATCACGGCAATGCCCAGGCCGACGGCTTTGATTTCATGCTGGAAACGCAGCCGGTCAACGGCATGAAATATCAGGAAAACGGCGGAGCCACTGATGAAGGCGGCCTGCGCCAGGCCTGCCAGCGGCTCGGCCTTGCCGTGGCCGAACTGGTGTTTTTCGTCCGGGGGTTGCTGCGAGTAGCGAATGGCGAACAGGTTGATCAGAGAGGCCAGGCTGTCCATGATCGAATCGACCAGGGACGCCAGCAGGCCGACCGAACCGGTCACCAGCCAGGCTGCCAGCTTTACAATGATAAGGCTGATAGCGGTTAGCACTGATGCCAGGCTTGCCAGTCTGAGCAGTCCGCCGCTATCCATTTTGGCCGCACGGCCCTTCATGCTATTTACCGTTATCCCGTAATTTTATCGCGGGTCAGATCACCGTTGACCTTGCGGAAAATATCCAGCGGGTTGTCATTTTGCAGCGCTGGCGGCAGCAGGTGATCGGGGGTTTCCTGGTACGCCACGAACCGGGCGAATCGCTCTATCGCATCTGCCCCGACGCTGGTTGCCCACGAGACAGAAGAGGAAGGGTAGGGGCCGCCGTGTTGTTGAGAGGGGCAGACCTCAACACCGGTCGGGTAGCCGTTGCAAATGACGCGGCCAACTTTCTGTTCCAGCATCTGGATGAGCTCTGCTGCCAGCTCAGGGTCGTCATCGGCATGCACGGAGCCGGTCAGGTTGCCCTGCAGACTGTTGCCCACCTCCAGCATCTGGTTTTTGTCTTTGCAAGCGATCAGCAGGGTGACCGGGCCAAAGACCTCTTCGGAAAGGGTCTTTTCTTTAAGAAATACATCACCGGTCGTTTTAAATACGGCATTGGGCGGTGTCATGCTGCCTTCTTCGAAGTCTGCCTCGTTCAGCCACTCAACACCGGCGATCGATTCAAGACGGGTAAACCCGTCAACCAGTGAAGCCTGGATTCGCGGGTTCAGTAAGTAGCCGCGAGGAGCGGCATCCATTGAAGTTCTCATCGCGGCTTCAAAGGCAGCATCTTCCAGCATCACCGCGAGACCCGGGGAGGTACAGAACTGCCCGGTCCCCATGCAGACAGAACCGCTCAGGCCGGCAGCGATGGTCTCGCCTGTGTTTTTAAGAGTCTCAGGGCCGAGGAAAACCGGGTTGACCGAGCCCATTTCGGCGTACACCGGAATGGGCTGCGGGCGTGCCGCAGCCAGGTCCATCAGGGCGCGGCCACCGCCTTCCGAGCCGGTGAAACCAACGGCCTGGGTGACGGGGTGTTTGACCAGTTCCGTGCCCAGCTCGCGATTGGCGCCCTGCAGCAGTGAAAAAACGCCCGCAGGGAAGCCTGTCTTTTTGATGGCCTTATCGATGGCAACGGCGAACAGCTCCGAGGTGGACGGGTGGGCGGAGTGGCCTTTCACAATAACGGGATTGCCTGCAGCCAGTGCTGCGGCCGTGTCGCCCCCCAGCACACTGAAGGCGAACGGAAAGTTGGAGGCGCCGAAAACCACGACGGGACCAATGCCCCGCATCATCCGGCGCAGGTCCGGTTTGGGAACCGGGGCGCGATCGGGTATCGCGGTATCGATGCTGGCCTCCACCCATTCGCCCCGGGTGGCAATGGCGGCAAAAGCACGGAGTTGGCCGGTGGTGCGGCCGCGCTCCCCGGCCAGGCGGATGAGGCCCAGGGCCGTCTCCGCGTCGCAGGTTTCCAGCAGGACGTCGCCCAGTGCTTCCACTTCATCTGCAACGGCCGACAGAAAATCCCCGATGGTCGCGCCATCCATTTGACGCATCTGCTGGTAGGCCTCTGCTGCCGCGGTCATCGCAACTTCTATTTCTTCGCGGCCACAGCTGGCGAAAGAGTTGAACGCCGATTTCGTGTACGGGTTGAAAGAATGGAACTCTGTGCCGCGCGGCGTGACCCAGGTGCCTGCAATAAGTGATCTACCGGTGATGTTCGTCATGTTGGCTTCTCTGTTTGGTGTTGTGCTGAAAGTGCATGTCGATTAAGGCTATTCTCGCTCATTGGCCCCTGCAATATTGATATCATGACCTGAACTCTCAAGAGTCGATAGAAAATTGAATTCAGAACAACGCATTGTGGTAACCGGTATGGGCGCCCTTTCGCCCGTTGGCCTCAATTGCCAGGAGACGTTTGACAGCCTCGTGGCAGGACGCTCAGGTGTCAGCCGGGTCAGCCTGTTTGATCCTTCGAACCTGACTTGTCAGATCGCCGGTGAAGTAAAGGGATTTGATCCCGCAGACCATATGGACAGAAAAATGGCCAGGAGAATCGGGCGCTATGCCCAGTTTTCCATAGCTGCCACGCGTGAGGCGCTGGCCCAGTCCGGAATCAACCTGGACGAGGAAGACCCCAGCCGGATTGCTTGCGTGGTTTCGTCTGCGATTGGCGATTTTCCGATGCTGGAACAACAGATGAACTCGTGGTTTGAGGGCCAAAGACGCACCATTAGCCCGTTCACCGTGCCACGGGTAAGTACCAGCATGGCTGCCGGTAATATCGCACTGCAATTCGGTTTAACCGGCGTCTCCTTCGGCATTTCATCCGCTTGCGCCACCGGAAGCCATTCACTGGCCACCGCCATGATGATCCTGAAAATGGGTCTGGCTGACACGGTTTTGGCCGGTGGTTCCGAGTCCGCGATCTGTGAGACCTTTTTGCAGTCTTACATCGCCATGCGCGCCTTATCGACCAGAAATGATGAGCCGGAACGCGCCAGTCGTCCTTTTGAGCGTGACCGGGACGGATTTGTCATTGCAGAAGGGTGTGGTGTGTTGGTGCTGGAAACCCTTGAAAAAGCACAAAAAAGGAATGCCCCCATCCTGGCCGAACTGGTTGGAGCGGGCATGACCTGTGATGCGTTCCACATTACGTCTGCTCACCCGGACGGTCTTGGCGCGGCCCAGGCAATGACGGCTGCGCTAAATTCAGCGGGCCTCAATGCAGACCAGGTGGATTACATCAATGCCCACGGAACTTCCACGCCGGTTAACGACCCGATTGAAACAAATGCGATCAAGCTGGCGCTTGGCGACAACGCCCATTGCACTCCCGTCAGTTCAACCAAGTCGATGACAGGCCACGCCATCGGCGCGGCCGGTGCGCTGGAAGCCATGATTTGTGTGAAAGCGCTGCAGGAGGGCATCATTCCCCCCACCATCAACATGTATAACCCCGATCCGGTTTGCGATCTCGATTACGTACCCCATGAAGCCCGACAGGCGAACCTGGACGTCGTGATGTCCAATTCGTTTGCCTTCGGCGGCCAGAACTGCGTGCTGATTTTCAGGAAATTCTAAAGCCGCATTCCGCCGTCAATTTCGATATCCCGTCCGTTCACGAAATCGTTTTCTACCAGGTACTGGATGGTGTGGGCGATTTCATCCGGTTCGCCAATCCGGCCGGCCGGAATCATACCCTGCATCTTGGCGAGGGCTTCCGGTTTCATTGACCGCACCAGTTCTGTGCCGATAAATCCCGGTGATACGGAATTGGCGCGGATTCCATAGCGGGCAAACTCCTTGGCCCAGGTGACCGTCATGGCCGCCACCCCGGCCTTGGCTGCCGAATAATTGCTCTGACCCATGTTTCCGGCCCGTGAGATGCTGGAGATATTAATAATCAAGCCGCCCCTGCCGGCAACGATCATGTGCTCTGCGGCTGCACGACCGCACAGAAATACACCCGTCAGATTGACATTAATGACGGCGTTCCAGGCCTCCATTGACATTCTCGATACCCGTTGGCCATCCTTGAATTTCAGCATCAATGCGTCTCGCGTGATGCCGGCGTTGTTGACCAGCACATCAAGGCCGCCGAAGTGACCGGCAATGTCGGCAAAAACCTGGTCGACCTGCTCCTCATGACTGACATCGCACGCCAGAGCCAGGCAGTCAGATTCTGGCAGTGCAAGTCCGGCCTTTACGCTTTCCAGCATATCCGGACGAAAATCTATCAGTGCCAGGCGTGCACCCTGCTTGGCCAGGCGTTCTGCCATGGCCGCGCCAAGCCCCCCACCAGCACCGGTGATGGCGACAATTGAACCTTCTACTTTCATTCTTCTTCCTTCCTCAGATTGTTGATCCAGTTAGCCAGGACAGCCATTTGCGCACCGTTCCGGTAGCGGTAGTCCGGGCCGGTATATCCCCACCAGTCCCAGCAAGCGTAAGGATTGGTCATGCCCGGTACGACCTGTGGAAAAGCCATCACGATATCGTTGGCTTCGGCCCATGACAGGTAGCCGCTTTGTTCCATGAAGCCTGTGTCTACCTGGACAGCCGATTGGCCACAGCCATGCAGTACCAGGTGCAGGGCACAGGCTTTCTCGCCGCCCCCACAGGCCGGTGGGACGAACAGGTAGGCCGTTTCGCTCAGGCCGGCTGCGCCCGCACCCTCAAGGCCGGTCTCCGCCAGGCTGGTTGTGATTTCTTTAGCGGGCGCTTCGAGGCCCGGATAGAGGTGTTGCAGCAATTCGCCGGCGGCATCGTAATCACAATTTCCCACGAATGGCGCCACCATTGCGGTGCATTCGCTGCCCTGGCCCTTTGCGGGATAGTTGTGAATCGCCTCTATGTCTTTCACGTACCGGATTTGGTCAGCCGGCAGGAATTCTGCATAAAGTGCGGCCAATTCGTCGCTGAGTCCCTCGGCTACGGTGGTATCGAGTGCGCCGTGAAAAATCCAGACCGGGTCATCAGCCAGGGCGTCAGAAACCGCCAGTCGTCCTTCCGCGCCCAGGCTGCGAATGGCTGCGGCCTGCTCCGGTATTGAATAGCTGCCGTCGGTTTTACCCATGCAGCGGGCCATGGCGGTTGCCAGCGAACCTTCAGCGCAGGCATAGGGCCCTGCGGCGAGGATGCCCGCCCCGCTAAACAGGTCGGAGTAAGCGATGTGCACCTGGTGCGCCATCTGTCCACCGGCGGATATTCCCGAAACCGTGATCTTCCCGGGGTCGATGTTCAGCTTGGCCGGCGTTCCGGCAACCGCTAATGACGTCGTCAGTGCAGTCAGGATCAGTAAAAATCGAAACATAAGTGAAATCTCCTCGGTTAAGGGTCCTGCCGTTCAAGAAAGGCATGGAATGCGCGGTTGAACTCATCCGGGTGGGACAGGAAGGGCACGTGGCCTGAGCCCGCTATTGATACTTCCTGGTAGGCGCCGCCGCGGCTTGCGTAATCATCCAGGGTCTGCCGGATCTGGCCCATCATGGGCTGTGGCGGATATTCTTCAGAGCCCGGAAATCCGGGCAGGCGGTTGGTGGGGCCCCAGGTCCCGGGATCGGACGCTGCGCTGTTTGAGACCGCCACATCGTCGGCGCCGTAAATCCACAGGACCCCGGTTTTAGGCTCCGCAGAAAGAATTCGCTCGACCAGGTTGCCGATGTACTTGGGCGAAAGGGCATTCAGAGGCCCCCATTTTCCCGGTGCAACATAGGGCCAGTGCGGCGAGTCGACTTTATCGCCCGGGATGCCTTTATCGCCCAGCTCCACCTGGAACATGGCGTCCAGAAAAGCTTCTTCGCGCTCCGGGACAAAAGGCGGTCCCCACACCAACAGGCGCAGGGCCGAACGAGGTGTAAAGGGTGAATCCAGCGAGCGATCGCCGTCGCATAACCCGTGGTACAGCACCGGGTTTGCCAGGCCACCGCCTGAGCCGGCGTAGTCCTCGTGTGTGGGTGTTCCATGCGCGTCTTTTGTTCCGCCGAAACCGTAGGGAGAGCCAGGCCCCGCCATGGTCACGGAAAGCAGGCGTTCCGGTGTGTCTGCCATCATCCACCAGGCGACGAGTCCGCCCAGTGAGTTTCCCACCAGGTGGAATTTGTCATGGCCCAGCTGATCCATTAGCGCGATGGCGTCTTCTACGAAATCGCGCATGCCATTCTGTGCGTTGATCTTCACCTTGCGGTCCGATTCGCCCAAACCGCGCTGATCAGGAGCAATGGCGCGGTATTTTGGCGGCAGCGCAACCATCGTTTCTTCCCACCAGGTGGCAGAAGAAAAATTACCATGGATGAGCAGCACCGGGATGCCGTTATCGGGGCCGGAAAACAGAACGCGGGTGGTCAGGCGGTCTGTACTGATGGTCCGGGCGGTCACGCCGGGCAGAGTCGGAATACCCATAATCTAAATCTCTTTCGATGCCAGTAGTTTCTTGTCAAGTTTGCCGATGGCCGTCAGGGGCATGGCATCAAGGACAACAATCAGGCGCGGTTGCTTGTATCGTGCCAGGCGCTCTGCCAGGAATTCACGCAGTTCATTTTCTTCATAGTCGTCCCCGACCACCACGAATGCGCGGCCGACTTCGCCCCAGGTTTCGTGCGGCACGCCCACAACAGCTGCCTCTTTCACCAGCGGATGCGCCGAGAGCACCGATTCGATCTCGGCTGGATAGACGTTCTCTCCGCCGCTGATGAACATCTCTTTCAAGCGGCCCATGATTGAAAAACAACCGTCCCGGTCGCGCTTGGCAATGTCACCAGTATGCAGCCACCCATCACGGATGGTCCTGGCGGTTGCGTCGGGATTCTTCCAGTAGCCAGCCACGACATGCGGCCCACGGATCAACAACTCCCCGCCTTCGTCTGCCGCGCATTCCGATCCGTCTTCCCGGATGACCTTCATGTCGATGTGAAATATTGGGTAACCCACCGACCCGACTTTCTCCCGCACCAACTCCTTAGGCAACCAAAAGTTGTTTCCGGAAGCTTCCGTCAGCCCATAGCCCATTTTGAAATCGACACCGCGGTCCCAGAATTTCTCCATAATCGGAAGGGGGCAGGGGGCGCCGCCGCTGATGACCAGTTCCAGCCTGGAAAAATCGGCCTGCTCCCATCTTGGGTGTTGTTGCAGAATCTGAAACATGGTCGGCACGGCAACGTAGTGTGTAATGCCGGAGTTCTCGACCAGGTCGAAGGTCTCGTCGGCGTCGAAACCGGAACACAGGATCGTGGTCCCGCCGGCATGAACCAGGGGCACCATGAAAATGTTGGGCCCGCCAATGTGAAAGAAGGGCAGTTGCAATGCGGCTTTGTGTTGACCGTTGATACCCCAGGACGTGATGGTGTTGATGCTGTTCCAGGTGACGTTGCCGTGTGTAATGACAGCGCCTTTGGGCAAGCCGGTCGTGCCGCCGGTGTAATAGATTCCCCATGGGTCATCGAGATCAAGTTCCGGCGCATCAAAGAACTCCGGGCTGTGCATACACCGTTCGGTGAAGTCGCGCTCGCCCGACTGCGGGCTGGTCATGGTGATGAGGTGCTCGATCGTCGTGAAACCCGGTTTGAGTTCTTCGACCTGGGGCCGCCAGTCTTCGCTGTAGATGAAGACTTTGGGCGCGCCGCTGGCCACGATGCCGGCCAGTTCATGCACCGTAAGACGCCAGTTCAGGTTCTGCAGGATCGCACCGATTTTTGGCGCTGCCCAGAACAGGTCCAGGTATTCCTCCCGGTTCGAAGAATAAACGGCCACGCGGTCACCTTTGCCAACTCCGAGGCTCCTGAGATAGTTGGCGGTTTGGTTTGCACGCTCGTTCCAATCGGCGAAGCTGGTTTCCTTCCCGGTGAATCGGTCAATCAGTGCTATCCGGTCCGGTGTCAGTTGAGCCCGTTTTGCGAGCCAGTCGGTTGCGTAGTGAGACGGCTGTTTCACTTGGCGGGCCCCCACTGCACGATCGCACCTCCCCATACGTAGCCGATCCCGGCTGCGATAATGGCCATGGTGTCACCGGGTGTCAGGCGGCCCTGCTCGATGCCCGCTTCGATGTTGATGATGGCGTCCTGTTCCCCGATATGGCCAATGCGGGACATGTAGACACTTTGATCCGCACTCAGATCCAGTTGCTGCAGCAGCTCGTGGAAAGCCGAGGGTTTCACCAGGGACATGTTGAAAAAATCAATGTCCGCACGGGTATACGGCTGTCCGTTGCTCTTGTAGCCGGATTTTTCAAGGGCCTGATCCACGCAGGCCAGCCAGTTTTTGATCGAAACCTCCCCGAGCCGGCTTTTCATTGCTTCAGGTTCCACCAGCCTGAACTTGAAACCGCCATCAGCGACGGCGGCATCGGTAGGGTGCCGGACCGTTCCACTCGCCGGCACAATCACATGGCGGCTCATCGATCCATCTGCGATCAGGTGGTTGCCAAGCACCCGGTTCTCGGGCCAGTCGCGTTTTACGATCATCGCCCCGGCGCCGGCCCCTATGTTGAAAAGAAATGACGTATTGGGGTCTGAGAAGTCGATGAAATGTGAGATGGAGTAACCACCCCCAATCAAGACCGTATTGATGGACGGATCATCTGCCATCATGCTCCTGGCCAGTTTCATGGCGGCGATCGTGGTCGCGCAGCGGTTATGGATGTCGAGCCCCCAGGCATTTTTCGCCCCGACTTCCCAGGCGAGATCGACGGCGGTCGTCCATAAAAGATACTCGCGCCACTCCTCCGTCGTGCACAGCACCACATCGATATCCAGCGGATCAATGCCTGCTTTGTCGATGGCTTTTTTCGCCGCATGGACGGCCATTTGATTGGGGTGTACTTCAGGGTCTGCTACGAATTTTCGCTCGATGCCAAACTTTTCCCTGATTACCCACTCGGGCATGCCGGTTTTTTCTGCAATCTGTTCCGACGTAATGTACGTTTCCGGAAAGAACGTACCGGTTGAAACTATTCCCATGGAGGTCATGTTGTTCCCCGATGCGGCTTGATGCCGTTCTCAATCAGGTCGGCCACGGTATCGGCAATCCTGGAGACCGGGATGCTCTCGTCCCACTCGGCATACCGGATTCCCAGTGTCACGGCCATGCCCATGATCGCCCAGGACCAGGTTTCATAGTCACCCTGCCGAATATCGCCTCTTTCAGCCGCTTTCTTCAGGTTGTACTCATAGGCTTTGGCAAACCCCTTGTAGTGTTCGCGGTAGGCGTCGTTTGCCACCCATTCGGCCTCTGAAATGATGCGGTAGATACCTTTATGCAGTCGCGCGAACTCGATAAATGCTTCCAGGCCCTTCCGTTCGGCAGTCATGCGATCCGGGGCGTCGGCAACCCGTTCGGCAATCCAGCGCCGGGTGCGCAGACTCATAAAGGACACGAGTGCCTTGAAAATCTCTTCCTTGCTATCGAAATACGTATAGAAAGAGCCAAGCGCCACGCCCGCCTGCCGGGTGATCCCGCTGATAGCTGCGGCATGATAGCCGTTCTCTCCAAATTCGATTTCAGCCGCCCGCAACAGCTTTTCCTGCGTGCGTTGACCGCGTGCAGTCTTGGGTGTTTTAGCCAAACCTGAAACTTGATTCATGTTTCACAATGTTCCATACTTTGCTAAGCATGGCAAGTTATAGCTATTGCTCGGGGACAAAAATAAAAGAAATAAAGCACCATAAAAACATCATTCTGGAGGTAGGGTTCATGAATGCTTCAACTGAACAGCAAAGTAGCCAGGGTCGCTGGCAAAGGCACTTATTCATCGTGGCAGCCACACTGTGCGCATTGGTTGCGGCTCCTGCTATAACACTCGCCCAATCGGCTTCTGCAGATGAAGGTGATGAGTATGGTGTGGGAGTGCTGGAAGAGGTTATCGTGACCGCGCAGCGGCGTGAACAGGCGCTTCAGGACGTGCCGATGGCCATCAGTGCATTCACCGGCGCGGAACTTGCAAAATTGCAGGCCGATAACCTTGACTCCATCCAGGGCGCTGTCCCGAACCTGAACCTGGTTAAAGGTCGCGGTTCAAATTCCAGCGCCAATGTCTTTATTCGTGGTGTCGGGCAGCCCGATGCTTTGCAGACTTTTGACCCGGCCGTTGGCATCTACCTCGATGATGTATACATGTCCCGTATCCAGGGCGGCCTGTTTAAGCTATATGACATCGAACGGATCGAAGTGCTGCGCGGTCCGCAGGGAACGCTTTACGGCAAAAACACCCCGGGTGGCGCAATTCGCCTGATCACGAAAACTCCGGGCCAGGAGTTTGTGGCCCAGGCCGGACTGCTGGCCGGCAATTACGGCCGGTTTCAGGCCAAGGGCTATATGTCAGGAGCGCTCAGTGATCAATTCGCGCTGGGTTTCAGCGTCCTCTATGACAATCGAAACGGGTTCGTCACAGATCCTTCTGACGGTCTAAAATACAACGATGAAGACACGCTGGTTACGCGCTTGAAAGGCAAATGGGATATGAGTGAGGACGTTGAAATGGTGTTCTCAGCTGATTACACCAAGGAAGACGTCGCACTCACATTAGGCCGAATGGAGGCTGCTCTGACCAGCATCGACCTGGCGCTGGGACCCGTTGTACGTGAGCCTGCGCCAACCGGACCCTGGAACCGAGAGACCCGCACATCCATGACCGACGTGGGCGGGTCCAAGGCCAACGCGGGTGGGCAGAAGACGGACAGTTACGGCGGCAATATCACATTGAACTGGGACATCAATACGAACACCAGTTTCAAATCCATCAGCGCTTATCGAAAGCTCAAAACCAAGTCCTTTATCGACATTGATGCCACCCAATATCAAATTGGCGATGTGTTTGTCGGCCTGGACCAAAGTCAGTTCAGCCAGGAATTCCAGTTGCTCGGTGACAACGGTGGCAATCTTCAATGGGTCGCTGGACTGTACTACCTGAATGAAAAAGTGCCTTCCGACCAGATTGCGTTCGCCGATGATTTTCTGCTGTTTAACGGCTTACCGATTAGTTTCAAGAGAACGATCGAAGATGATCTCAATACAAAGAGTATTGCCGGTTTTGGTCAGATCGATTGGCGCTTTTCCGAGAACTGGAACCTGGGTTTAGGCATACGCTACACGCATGAGAAAAAGAACTACTTTCGCACGACGAGTACATTCAGTGATGTTCTGGGCGTGGCTGATCCCGCCTATGCGTTCGATGATTCTGATAGCTGGGGTGACTGGACGCCGACCATCACGCTCGATTACGACATGAGTGAGGCAGTGCGCTTATACGGCCGCCTGGCGAAAGGCTTCAAGAGTGGTGGCTTCAACGGCCGGGCAAACAGCCCTGCTGACAACAGTACGTTTGATCCGGAAACGGTCTGGACCGCTGAGATCGGTGCAAAGACGAATATGGCCGGAGGCAAGTTCCAGGCGAACTACGCCTTGTTCAAGAGCAAGTATGATGACTTCCAGGCACGTGTTTCCGTCGGTGATGGCATTGATTTTCGTTTCCCGGTGCTGAATGCCGCGAAACTGAACATCTGGGGTGCAGAGGCTGAATTGATGTGGGTGCCGGTTGATGCCTTCCAGTTTGCCTCGCAGATTGGTTATCTGCACAGCAAGTATGGTGCGGGCGGATTCTCAGGTGCAGACGGCGTGCCGGATGAGCCAGCATTTTCACCCAAGTGGACCATCCGTTTTGCTCCCACTTATAATCTTTTCTTTTCCGGTGGTTCCAGACTCAGCTTCACAGCAGCGGCCAGCTACCGCGATTCAATGTGGTTGAGCGTGGACAACCTGGATACCCTGTCTGAAGGTGACTATTGGCTGCTCGACGGCCTGGTCAGCTGGGTCAGTGAGAGCGGTCGCTGGACGTTTACCGGAGGCGTCAAGAATTGGGGTGACAAGCTGTACAAAGTGGAAGGTCAGGAGTTCCGCAGTGTGGGTAATATCCAGACCGCTTACTATGGCGACCCCAGGACCTACACGTTCACGGTAGACTTCAGTTATTGAACTGAAGTCTCCTGACAAATTGAGATGAGACAGCCTTCGTCTGCCGGGGGAGAATCGTTATCGCCTAACCGCGCCTACGTGCTCTTTATCCTTGTGGTGGTCTATACCTTTAATTTTATAGATCGCCAGATCGTGGGCATCCTTGCGGTGCCCATCAAGGCAGACCTCGCGCTGAGTGACACCCAGCTGGGGTTGATGGGCGGACTGGCCTTCGCACTTTTTTACACCGGCCTGGGCATTCCTATAGCCATGCTGGCCGACCGCTACAGCCGTACCTGGATCATGACCGCTGCACTGACCATCTGGAGCGCGATGACGGCAGCCTGCGGACTGGCTACCAATTTCGGGCAGTTGTTTCTGGCCCGCCTCGGTGTCGGGGTTGGAGAAGCGGGTGGCGTAGCGCCCGCTTATTCGCTGATAACCGACTTTTTCCCCCCTGACCAGCGTGCCCGTGCCCTGAGCGTCTATTCTTTCGGCATACCCATTGGCAGCGCGATTGGAATCGTGTTCGGCGGGATCATCGCCAGCCTGATCAATTGGCGGTGGGCCTTTTTTATCGTTGGGATTGCCGGCATCGTCATCGCGCCGATTTTTCGCATGACCATCAAGGAGCCTGCGCGCGGCCAGTTTGATCGTGAGCGTGCAGCTCATAAGGCCCCCGGTCTGAAGGAAATCCTGTCGACGCTTTCACGTAAACCGAGTTTCTGGTTGCTCTCCCTGGGAGCGTCATTCTCATCGATGATGGGTTACGGCGTGTTTTTCTGGCTGCCCTCGTTCTTTGTTCGCAGTTACGGCCTGACGTTGCTGGATGCTTCCTTGTTTTATGGCGCTGTTTTGCTGGTTGGCGGATTGGCAGGTATCTGGGCCGGAGGCTGGATGGGTGACCGTTTCGGCCACAGCAACCATGCGCAGTACGCCAGAATTCCTGCGTTCGCGTTTCTTGCGACCGTGCCGTTTTACATCATGGCCATACTATCGCCCACCCTGGGTGTCAGCTTCCTGCTCTTCCTGGTGCCCACCGCGCTGGGTCTGGCCTGGCTGGGTCCGGTTATTTCGGCCATCCAGCACGTGGTCCGGCCGGATATGCGCGCGACCGCTTCTGCTGTGTTCCTGTTCATCAACAATCTGATTGGCATTGGGCTGGGAACCTACGCCATAGGTGCCCTGTCCGATTTGCTGACGATTCGTTTTGGTGACGATTCACTGCGCTATTCGATACTGGCGGGTACCGGCTTTTACATTATCGCCTCCCTGTTTTTTTTCCTGGCGGCGCGTTGGCTGGTGAGAGATTGGGAAGACTGATGAAGTATTCAATGAACGGTATTATCACGGCCTTTTACCAGAGGATCGAAGAAGCACACGTCCGCTCGCAACCCTGATTTCTCCGGGTGCTTTTTATATTTGAATTGTGTCACAAACCTGCAACAGTGGGAGGTACAGAATAGACACAGTTCATTGCCGGTTTGATGCGTTGAAAACGGTTGAACGAGCCTACTGAATTAGAGCTTGATCGAATTCAGATCCCGCCCGAAGGAAAAGGCCTGCTCTCGACCGACTGGCGCGGCAAGTTTGTTTTTGATTTCCAGCTTCCGCCAGCTGACCTCGTTTACGAGATTCGTGTACAGCGCGCCAGGCAGGGAACGCACCCGGTCGACAAAGATATTAGCCTGCAACAGGTTCAGCGGCAGTTTGCTGTGTACCGGGAGTTGGCCTGGTATTTTCATTGCAAGGGCATGAACGTCATTGTTCGGGCTTTGCGCTGTAGACCACGTGATGATGTGGGATCTCAGCCACGTTCAGCCACAGTGTCTCGTGTCCGGATTGGGGGAAATGGGCAACGATGAAGGGCGTGTTTTCATCCAGGTTAAGCCCCTTTCTGAAGCGACGAACATCACCCTTGGAGTAACCCAGCGGATACCCCTTGGTCTTGACCCGGTTCCAGGTGAGTTCGTGCACCAGGTTAGGGCTTTGCCGTGCTTCAATCAGCGCTTGCAGAGAGACAGCCGAACGGGCTGGTCCCGCATGACAGGCGACAAAATCTCCGGAGAGCACTACCAGTGGGGACTGCCGGTAAAACAGGTTGAGTTCCCCCCTGTATTCCTCACCCCTCAGTTCGGTGATCTTCCTCTCCCACACAAGGCTTTGCGGAACGCCGCCCTTCATGACGTCCGGCGAGAAGCTATCGTGGTTTCCGACCACGAAGAAAACCTGTTCCGGGTAGCGCAGTTTGAGCTTGAAGACCAAATCCATCATCAGCACCGAACTGTCCATGTTGCTCAGTTCACCCTTGGTCTCCGGATGGACGGCATCACCCAGCAGGATCAGTGCGGCTGAACCGCGCTCAAGCTCATCCAGAAACGAATTTTCGCTTAGGATTTTAAGCAGATTGTCCATTTGGGCATGAAGGTCGCCGATGATAATCGGTGTGAGCCGCGATGGCAGCTCAACAAGACTCCCGGCATTGCCAAAAGAGTCCTGCTTGCGGTGTGCGTCCTGCTTGACTGTGAATGCCAGCCTCGGCGGGCATGGGTCCGTCAAAAATCTCGATGATTTTCTGAAGATTTTCCTGGCGGTGTGCAAATCGTGGTGGCTCACAATCTTCGGTCAACAAAGATAAATAGGTACCCAGCTCTGAAATGGGATCGCGGAACTCAAGGAAATCTCCCGCATGGGTGATCTGCAAATGTCTCCGAAAAGCGTCTTTGGTGTGACTGAAGGCTGGTTTTTGGAAATCCTCGCGATGGTCGATGGCCAGTTTCTCTCCCGGTCGCAGACGCAGTTATGGCTCCAGCTGAACCGTTTCGTGGCTGGCTCCAAATTTCTTGCGTAGGCGTTCCAAAAAGGATTTACTCATATGAACCCAGAATAATGACGCGATTTGCCATGATAGGGAAGGGCTGATCACTTCAATCATTGAAACGGATTTTCAATCCTCCTATAGTCAAGCAAGTTTATAGCCTTCCGAACGAGGAGTTGTCATGCAGCACATCCCGATTTTGGCGCCAGCCGCCGTCTTGGTTTTATGGTCACTCATAATGCTTGTCTGGATGACCGTCACCCGGTTCAAAGCCTTTGCTGATGTAGGATTGAAGTTGAACGAGGCGGAGCCCGGTTCCAGGTACAGTGATGTTGAAGCAACGATGCCCACGAAGGTGAACTGGAAGTCCCACAATTATACCCATCTGATGGAACAGCCGACCCTGTTCTATGCTGTAGTTGCGATCCTGGCCCTGGCGGGCGCAGGAATCGGGATAAATGTCACGTTGGCCTGGGCTTATGTCGCGCTGAGGGTTGTGCACAGTATCTGGCAGGCGACTATCAACATCATCGCGATTCGGGTAGTGCTCTTTTCGCTTTCCACCCTGTTTTTGCTGGGACTGGCGATTAACGCGGTGCGGGCAACGCTGTTCTGACCGGAGCTATCCCATAAAGAAGCCCTTTTCCTCCATATCTCAAGGGTTTGGCTATTTGCCGAATCTCCTGCTATCTAATACGAACCAGTTCTGAAAATATTCCCGTAGTGCACTACTCTTGGTAGGTGCACTTACACTAAGGAGTTACCCATGGAGTATGTAGTATTCATCATTCTGTTGGCGCTGGCGCAATATCTTTACTTCACGTTGCGGGTAGGCTTGGCGCGCGGCAAGTTTGGCGTCAAGGCGCCGGCCACTTCGGGGAACGAATCCTGGGAGAGGGTTTACCGGGTGCAGCAAAACACGCTGGAACAGTTGGTGATGTTCATTCCGGCCATGATCGCTTTTTCCATGTATGCCAGTAGTCGCTGGGTCCTGTTGCCCGGAGTGCTGTTCCTGATTGGCCGCCAGCTTTATTCTTTCGAATACGTAAAGGACCCGGACAGTCGAACCCCGGGTATGGCCCTTAGCCTGCTGAGTAATGCGGTGCTTATTGTCGGCGCGCTGATCGGGCTGGCTTTCAAGGTATTCTAGCGGACCCTGAAATGCTCCAGGACCCCGGTGTAGAGGCCCTGGAGCAGGGGTCACAGAGCAGTCGGATCAATAACGCCAGGCGTATTCGATACCCCAGGTCCTGGGTTCGTTAATGATACCGGTCAGGTTGTTGAAGTCGATCGTGTAGATGTTCTTCTCGGTATTGGTGATGTTGCGGCCGAATACCGACAGGTCATGGTGTCCGTCACCGAACCGGTAGCCAACCCGCAGGCCGAGCTCAGACAACGACTTGCCCCGGTATTCTGTGGCTTCGTACAGCACAAAGTTAATCTTGCTGCGGTACACCCAGTCACCTTTGACGTAGAGTTCGCCTGATTCAAGCTGTGCCATCCAGTCGACAATCAGGCTCGATGTGATTTTCGGCGCCTGCGGCAGGGGATTGCCATCGATCAGGTAGGATCCAGCCACGGGCCCTTCAGGATTTGTGACCGTGCAAGGTGCACCGCAACCGGCCACGGCAAGGTCCTTATCCTTGATCTTGGTATCGGTATAGCCGAGGCTGTAACTGACCAGCAGGCTCGGTGTAATCTTCGCCTGCATATCCAGTTCAAAACCACTGCCCCTGACCTTGTCAGCGTTGATGACCTGGTTGAAATTGGCCGCGCCGCCGACTGCGGTCAGCTGCGCGTCTTTCACCTTGTAGGTGAATACGTTGAAATTCACGCGGGCTTTACCGCCTGCCAGTTCCGACTTCATACCGCCTTCAAGCGAGGTGGAGGTTTCGGAATCAGCCACAGACACGGTATCGCCAAACAACAGCCTGCCCTGGATGGAGGGTGCACGGAAACCGGTTGCCACCCGGGCGTACCAGTTCACGTCGTCGTTCTGGAAATAAGTTGCGGTGGCATCCCAGGTGGTTTTTGAGTCACTGGGGTCGGCGTAAAGTGGACCGAGCGGCGGTACACCCAGGAAGGACAGCGGCGACAGGATTCGTTCCGCCATATAGTCTTTCTTGTCATGTGAATAACGCACGCCGGCGCCGAGTCGCCACTTGTCAGAAACGTCCCAGGTTCCGGAGGCGAAGAACGCGTAGGCCTTGGTTTTCTGTTTCTGGTACACCAGACCGTTCACGTCACCGCCAAAAAGGGTGGAGTAGTTGATCGTGTCGATGTCGAAGTCTTCGTTGAAATAGAAGAAACCGGCGAGCCAGTTGAATGCGCCGTCATATTGTGAGGTCAAGCGAAATTCCTGCGTCCACTGCCTGTGATCCGGCATACCGTCGGCCGTTTCGGCATCGAATGGAATAAAACCCGGGCCGCATTCGTCAATAACGAAACAACCACCATAACCGCCATCAATATCGCCACGGCTGAACGCATCGAGGGTTTCATAACCGGTGATCGAGGTCAGCGTGAGGTCATTGATGTCCCATTCCAGGCGGGCAAAACCACCCCACTGATCGAGATCCTGCTCATTTTGCCCGTCATACCAAACGGTATCGCGGTCATAGTACTCGCGATTCAGGCTGTTGCTTCCGGGCTCAATGATGTTGGCGCGGAACAGGATTGCGCTACCATCCACGCTGCGGCCATGCAGGTTAAACAGGGCGCGAAATGTTCCGCCGTTATCATAAGCTACCTGCAGGCGAGCGGCCCACTCATCAAACCCTTCGTAGGCATTCTTCTCACCGGTATAACCGTTGTCGACCCAATCGTCCTGGCGCATATAGAGAACGGACAGTCGGGTTGACCAGCCATTTCCAAAGCCAGTGCCGATGGCGCCCTCGATACGGGCCGCATTATGCGTTCCATAGGAAGCCCTGAAATACCCATCCGGCACATCAACGGGTTTCACCGAGTCGACCTTAACGATACCGGCAGGTGTGTTACGGCCGAACAGCGTACCTTGCGGCCCCCTCAACACTTCAACCCGTTCCACGTCGAAAATAGGAAACCCTTTCAGAATGGGATTTTCCTGCACGACGTCATCCACGACAAATGAAACCGGCTGCGAAGCATTCAGATCAAAATCTGTGTTGCCGTAACCACGGATGTAGAACCGCGGAAAAATGCGGCCGAACGAGGACTCGATGGTCAGGTTGGCAACCCGGGCATTCAGGAACCGGATGTCCGGCACGCCCGCTGAGATCTGCTCGATTTCAGATGCAGAAAGCGCAGTGATGGAGACCGGGATGTCCTGGATGTTCTCGGCCCGCTTGGTCGCGGTCACGATTACTTCTTCCAGTGCTCCAGAATCGAATTCATCCGCAGCATCCTGGGCGATAGCTGGTCCGCTTAAGGTCATTCCAATCAAGGCTAAGGACAAATAGCGGGAAACACCCGAGTGAAGATACCGTTGGGTACACGAAGTGCTCATTTTTGAAGTCTCCGTTGATTGGAGGTATTAGGTGATGCCCTTTGCAGGACAGTGCCGATAATTATTGTTGCCGATTTATACCACAATTCAGATCCTGTTCGCCATCATATCAACGCGGTTTTCCCCCGTCCGCGGGATCTTTTCGTTGATCTATGAACAGGAGGGGCTGGAAGGGGTTGTGAACAAGAGCTGCGGTCCTCATTTTTCGGTGGGAGCCTTCCGTTTCAAGCGGGCCAGAACAACAGCGATTAATGCGAGCAGGATTTCGTCGACAAACGGAAAAACGTCGGGAACAAACACATTGACCAGGAACAGGGCGAGCGTAACCAGCAGTAACCAGGGAAACCTCAAAGACTCCAGGTAACCGGTCAGTCGTTTTTTAATCCCTTGCATTTTTGAACCTCAGAAGTACAGACAGGTAAAACAATAACTTACCAGAATTCCGTGTCGGCTGAACAGCGCTTTGCGACAGCTTTCAGGCTGAGCATGGGCTAGAATTGTGGAGGTGAATCATTAAAACACAGGAAGAGAACCTGAAAATGACCTTTAGCGATCGGCTGGCTTGCGTGCGCCGACAAATGAAAGCGCGTGAATTGGAAGCACTGATCGTGCCCAGGGCCGACGAATACCTCGGCGAGTACATTCCTGAGCACAACGAGCGGCTTCGCTGGATCAGCGGTTTTACAGGATCAGCGGGTGTAGTGATCGTTTTGGCAGACCGGGCGGCTATTTTTGTGGATGGGCGGTACACCGTACAGGTCAGAAAACAGGTACCGGCTGAACTGTTTGAGTTTCTTCACCTGGTCGAGACTCCACACCTGGAGTGGCTGGCAGATCAGCTGCCGGGTGGTGCACGAGTGGGCTACGACTCACGCTTACATCCATTCACATGGCAGCAGGAAGCTGAAAAGACGCTTGCTAAGGCCGGCCTTGATTTCATCGAACTGGACGAGAACCTGGTTGATGCGTGTTGGGAAGACAGACCCGGGGAAACCATTGAAACAGCCTTGATGCTGCCTGAGGATCTTACCGGCAGGTCCAGTCTCGAAAAACGCCAGGCGATAGCTGCCACGATAGCTGACAAGGGAGCGGAGGCCGCCCTTATTTTTGCTGCGGACTCGAATGCCTGGCTGCTCAACATAAGGGGGCAGGACGTTCCCTGCCTTCCCGTTGTTCTGGGATTCAGTCTTCTCCACGCAGATGGCCGGCTGCAATTTTTTACCAACCCATCCAAAATCCCTGAAGGGTTCGAAGCCCATGTTGGTGAAGGAGTAGAAATTTCCCCCGAGTCCGCTGCCGAAAAGGCATTCGAAAACTTTTCCGGTAAAGCGGTTCTGGTCGACCCGGTCACAGCCAACGCCTGGTGTCACCTCCGGTTGAAAGCGGCAGGTGCTGAGCTGGTTGCGGGAGATGATCCGGTCATCGCACCCAAGGCCTGCAAAAACAAGGCTGAAATTGCCGGTATGCGAAAAGCCCACCTCCGGGACGGACTGGCCATGGTGCGCTTTTTAGCTTGGCTGGATCGTGAAGTGGACTCGGCCCGGCTGCATTCGGAGGGCGGGTTGTCCGACCGGCTACTGGAATTCCGCGCTGCCGGAGATCACTTTCGGGGGCCCAGTTTCGATACGATTTCTGCAGCGTCCGGAAACGCGGCAATGTGCCATTACAACCACCTCAATTTTGAGAATATCAGCAGCCTGGAGCCTGATTCCGTCTATCTGGTGGACAGTGGTGGACAATACCTGGACGGTACGACCGACGTCACCCGCACCGTTGCCATTGGCGAACCGGGCGAGGAAATACGCCGCCGCTTCACGTTGGTGTTAAAGGGCCATATTGCGCTGGATCGGGCGATATTCCCCGAGGGAACCAATGGTACGCAGCTGGATGCTCTTGCCCGGCAATTTCTCTGGAACGAAGGCCTGGACTATGACCACGGCACCGGGCATGGCGTGGGTTCTTTCCTGAGTGTGCACGAAGGCCCACAGCGAATCGGGAAACAGTTCAACGGCCATGCTTTGCAGGCTGGAATGGTGGTCAGCAATGAGCCCGGGTTTTACAAGGATAATGCCTACGGCATCCGTTGTGAAAACCTGGTAGTGATCGAGGAGGCGGAAGTCAGCCATGGAGACGGACCGCCGATGTTTCAGTTCAAGGCTCTGACGGCAGTTCCATTCGATATCCGGCTAATGGACATTGATCTGCTGAACAGCGATGAAGTGGCCTGGATCAACGGTTATCATGCCTGGGTTCGCCAGGCACAAATGCCGCATCTCGACGAGCAAGACAGCGCCTGGCTCGATCAGGCGACCCGTGCGATATGAAAACGTGAAATGAGTCCGTCATGAGAATGACTCTATTTTTCCTGATTCTGTATGGTGGCACTTTTGTGCCTGAACACTCATTTGCGCTGGAGAAATCTGAGAGTTCATTGTTCCGAATAGAACAAACTTTGAGCCAGCTGTTGGGGGAACAGGATGCAGCGCGCTACCAGGAGATTCTTTCTCCTGAAAAACTCAACAGCTGGGAAGTCTACCTTCCCAAAAATAGCTCAGATGAGTTACCGGGTGTGCTTGTCTACGTCAGTCCGCGACAGTCGGGGCAAATCGATTCCCGCTGGCGTTCGGTGATGGACCAGCAAAATCTGATTTATATTGCGGCCAATAATTCGGGTAACAGGAAGCCGGTCAATCAAAGAATGGTTCTGGCCCTGATGGCTTTGAAAGCATTGGAGAAAGAACACAAATTTTTGGCCAATCGCATGTTTGTGACTGGATTTTCCGGTGGTGGCAGAGTGGCCAGCGTGCTGGCTACCCAGTATCCGGAAGTATTTGGCGGTGCAATATATATTTGCGGCGTGGACTACTGGAAAGATGAGCAGACACCAAGCGTAGAGCGCCTGCTGCAAAACAGGTTCGTGTTTTTAACGGGGTCCAAAGACTTCAATCGTGACGAAACCCGCAATGTTTATCGTCGTTATCTGAAGGCCGGGGCACAAAACAGCATGCTGATGGTTTTGCCGGGTATGTCGCATGAACACCCGGATGCAAAAGCCATGACTGAAGCACTACAGTTTTTGGACGGAGAAGTAAAAACGGCTCCCTGATGTTTTCTTAACGGCATCTTCAATATTTATCCATAATTTTAAGGCCGGCAGTCTGTAGGCTGTCTTTATGAAAACTCTGCTATTCAACATATTAGTATCCGTGCTGCTGGTTTCCGTTGCCGCGTGTTCCAACCAACCGGAGAAACGTGAACCGCCAGACGGTTATTTCGCAACCCATATCGATGAGGACGGCACCAGGAAATTTCAGTACACACTGGATATACCGGAGCCACGGTCTGGCGGGAGCCGGCCTGGAAACACACGCGGGCACGTGGCGGGCAATTCCAGCCGTGGCGTATCGGGGGGTGTGACTGCCGGAACCCGGAGTGGCGCCGGTGGAAAATCACGCTCCGGCTCGTCCGGCGGCGCTTCCCGATTTGAGAAAATCAATTCTCTTCTCGAAAACAGCTTGGAAAGGGAACTGGCAAAAAGCGGATTCTGTGAGGCGGGTCACAGGGAAACCGAGCGTGTCATCAATCCGCCTGACGCTTTCATAAGAGGCGAATGCAGAGATGCAGCGTCAGAACAGGCCCTCGCAGACTAGCTCAATATTCGTTTTGTGGCAGCCCATCTGTGATCTCGTAGTAATCACCTTTTTCAGCCACAAAAATATGCAGCGCCATCTCCGTGCCTGTGGGTTTATCAAACGCGCCCATCGCAATGCCGATCCAGTCGTGTTTTTCTTTGTCGACAGGGTCAAAAAACAGCGATGCTCCGCAAGTGGAACAAAAGCCCCGCCGCACTTTTCTCCGAAGACTGAAACCAGGCAACGCCGTCGGCGCCCTGGATCTTCAGCGCGGAACGGGAAACCTCCGTGCTGGCCAGATAATGTCCCGTCCACTTTCGGCACTGGGAACAATGACAGCCTTCCACTGCGGACAGTTTACCCTCGACTTCAATTTTTACAGCCCCACAGAGGCAGGAACCCTTATGCATGGTGACTCCTTTACGCAGGTGGCCATTCTTTCCGGATTATTATAGTGGAGTGTTTTTCGTTCAGCACCGTGAATACAGCTGCACGCTGAAATATCCGGCCGAATCGGTCCAGATTTTATCTACTTGAAAGCCGGCTAGCCCGGCCATCTTCCGGAACCCTTCGAGCGTATACTTGTGCGAATGTTCGGTCACAATGAACTCACCCGCAGCCAGCTCAAAGGTCCTTCCGCCCACTGAGACACGCTGGTCACACGTACTGACGAGACGCATTTCAATCCGGCCGGATTCAGGGTCATAAATTGCGCTGTGCTTGTATTTACCTGGATCAAAGTCCGCGCCAAACTCCCTGTTAAGCCGCCTGAGAATATTCAGGTTGAATTCGGCCGTGACGCCGGCTTCATCATTGTAGGCACGCTCAAGAATTGCCTGGTCTTTCTGCAGATCCACGCCGATCAGTAAAGCGCCGTTTACTCCGGCCTCCTGGTGCATGACCCGAAGTAATTCCAGGGCAGATTCCGGGCCGAAATTACCGATGGTCGAGCCGGGAAAATAGACCAGGTTTCTTTCAGGCATTACCCGCGGTTGAGGTAACGGAAAAGGTCGCGTGAAATCAGCTGCAACGGGAAGGATTTCCAGCTCTGGAAAATCGGCTGCAAGCGACCTGGCTGCCGCTTCAAGGTGTTCCTCAGAGATGTCCACAGGCACGTAAGCGGCCGGACTGTCCAAATGGCTGAGCAGCGTGCGGGTTTTCAGGCTGGAACCACTGCCGAATTCGATCACACTGGCGTGCGGCCCGATAAGTTCTGCGATCTCAGCCGAACACGCCTGCATTATTTCCAGCTCGCTGCGGGTCAGGTAGTACTCCGGCAACTCGCAGATGTCATCAAACAACTTCGATCCGGTATGGTCATAGAAAAATTTCGGTGAAAGAGTTTTCTGCGGCCGCGCCAGGCCTTCAATGATCTCTGAAAGGTCATCCATCAGGAAGACAGTCCATTTTTAGCCAGCCGGATGCCCAGAAACTGCCAGCGGGCGTCCGGGTAGAAGAAGCTACGATAGCTGGCGCGTATATGATCTCTTGCCGTGACACAGGAGCCGCCGCGAACGCTCACCTGGTTACACATGAATTTGCCGTTGTATTCGCCCAGTGAGCCATCAAGCGGTGTGAAACCGGGATAGGCCGAGTAGGGGGATGAGGTCCACTCCCAGACGTCGCCGAAAACCTGAGTGTCTGCTTCCTGGCCAGGTACAGGATGCCAGTAGCCGGACTCCTGCAGGTTTCCTGAAGTTTCCTGTTCATCCGCAAAGGTCTCCCATTCGGCCTCCGTCGGCAAACGTGCATCAGCCCAACGGGCAAAGGCGTCGGCTTCGTAGTAGCTGACATGGACACCGGTGCATGGATGTCAAGCTCACGCTGACCGCCCAGCGTAAATTCGCTTTCCAGGTCCTCGCTCCAGTAAAGCGGCCGATTCCATCCACGTTCCTTCATGACGCCCAGCCATCTGACAACCACAGTTCGCATGTCTGGTAGCCACCATCCCTGATGAAATCCCTAAACTCCCCGTTGGTAATCAGGCGAGAGCCGATTGAATGGTCTTGCATCAAGCCTGATGGCGTGGGGTATTCATTGTCAAAATGAAAACCTCTTCCTGCGCTCCGAATTCGTGGATTCCGCTTGCCCCGATATAAGCGATGTGTCGCAACAGCTGCGCCGGCGGTGTCTCAGGAGTCGGATTCACGACCGGCGCCAGCGGATTGCAGGAAAAGACGTGCTTGATATCGGTCAGCAGCAATTCCTGGTGTTGCTGTTCATGGTTCAGTCCGAGTTCGACCGTCGCACTAACATCAGTCGGATAGTCAGCCGCACTGAGCAATTCAGCGATCTCGTCATCAACATGTCGCCTGAATCGGCGAATATCCTCAACCAGCGGCCGCGTCAGCAGACCGCGCCGGGGCCGTGGATGCATCTGGCCCGCCGTGTAGTAATAGGAATTGAACAGGTAATGATATTGATCGTCAAAACGACGGTAACCTTTTTTGTAGGGTTCGAGAACGAAACGCTCGAAAAACCAGGTCGTGTGCGCCAGATGCCACTTGGCTGGACTCACGTCCGGCATACTTTGAACGACGTAATCCTCGGGCGCGAGGTGCTGACAAAGTCCAGTCTAGTCGAGCACACGCTGGCGTACTCGTACGCCAGTGATTTCCGCGCGGTCGAGCTGAAATAAGTGTCTATTTTTCCGCCTTCGCACAGCAACGGACTGAGTTCACAAAGCCTTCGATCAGGGCAAGCTTGCTTCAATTCAAACCAGGAAATGCGCTCGGATAAAATGCGTGTGCCATAGGTTTCATCGCTGCTCAGGTTATCAAAGTGTGCTGAGGTGAGTCGACATCGGTCCCAGCTCTCCTCCATCGCCTTCCCAGGTGAGCAGTCTGCCACATTTGTCGCCATAAGCGCGTGATGCTCCGGGCAATGATTCGTCAAGACCCTTCGTTCTTCTCCAGTGAATTCGACCTGCCTCTGCTCAAATCCAGGCCAAAGTTACCACCAGTGCTCCCTGTGTTCGCGGCAACTTTCACAATGACAGTGTGCAATGCTGAAAGATTCTCCCTCGTCTCGTTGCCGAACTGCGCCCACATGCCAGCCACCAGCCATCTTCTTTTCATCAGTCATCCAGTTCTTCCCATTTTGTCTGCTACAACCCCATCACGACGTTCCGTGCCGTCTACACCAACAATATTTGACTACATTCAATCTTTTAATGCCGTCTAGTCCATCGAGGATGAACAGTCCATCCGTACAGGTGTTAAAAGTTTCGCTGAGTGTACCGTACGGTTTCGCTCTTGTACTAAGTGTGGCATGGTGAACGTACCGGGTTCAGCAGACAAACATGGCCAAATTCAAAGGTACGCCCAGCAACAACTTCGTCCAGTGTGACCAGTCTGATATGAACCAGAGACGTGTTCCTTCGGTGCTATAACCGAAATAATAAAACGCCACCGGCGGGGTTCTGAATACCCAGTAGCCCCGCCATCCAGGCCGGATCAAACCACGGGCCGGAAAAATCAAGTCCCGTCCCAGTTCTTCAGTTTTCGACCTCCAGCACGGGACGGAAGATCTTCGATAGCACTCTCCTTTGTGTCAAACCATTTGGCGGTACGTGACAGTTCGCCCGCAATCGGT
>CAVWXL010000022.1:0-70363 GCA_963759035.1 uncultured Gammaproteobacteria bacterium | reverse complement strand
GAAACGAACTCTCTGCTGGTCCAGGCTACGCAGGCCGAGTACAACGCGGTCCTTGCCGCAATTGAACGCATAGACATTGAACCCCTGCAGGTGTTGATTGAATCCCAGGTGCTGGATGTGGAGCTGAACGAAGAGCTGCAATTTGGCGTCAACTGGTTCCTGACCAATAATTCGGCCCTGATACCTGCCAACATTGGTAGCGATAACAATTCCATTCTGCAGAGCGCTGCCTTCGGTAGCGGCAGCGCAGAATCCGGTGGGTTCAACTTTTTGACGACACTGGCGACGCCACTGTCAAATGGCTTGCCCTTCGTGCAGGCGACCATTGCTGCATTGGATGAAGTGACCGATGTGCGCTCGCTGGCAGCGCCATCGTTACTGGTCCGGAACAATGCGACCGCAACGATTACCGTGGGCACGCAGGTGCCGGTCCAGTCGTCGTCAATCTCCACCGGCAACAACAATGTAGTCAGTAGTGCGCAGTATGTTTCTACCGGTATTACCCTTACGGTAACGCCCCGGATCAACCCGGGCGGGCTGGTCTACATGGATATATCACAGGATGTCAGCCGTCCGGGTGCACGTGACCCGGATATTTCGACCAGTGGAAACCCGCCGATCAACAACAAGAGTGTGACCAGCCAGGTGGCGGTGCAGTCCGGTCAGACGGTGTTCCTTGGCGGGCTGATCTCAGAACAGGATTCGCGGGGGCGAAGCGGTGTTCCTTACCTGAGCAGACTTCCCCTGATCGGACCGTTGTTTGGCGCCAAAGTCGAAGACGGCGTTTCGCAGCGAGACCCTGGTCATGATTACACCGACTGTTATTGAGAGCGCGGTCGATCTGAAAACCATCAGCGAAGAGATGGAGAAAGAATTCGCCCGTGTCCCGCCCCTGAAGATTTCTACCCTCAACCCGGTCGACCGCAAAGATGAAACGGCGGCTAAGAGCGAAAATTACGAATGATAACAATGAGAAAAGAGAATATGAAGAAAGCTACGCAACACGTGATACTTCCGATGTGTATTTTGCGCAAAAAAGCAGGTTTGGTTTTCGCACTGCTAACGCTGCTCATGTTGGTAGCCTGTGGCACAACACCCCCGAAAAAAAATGATCCCATAGTAGACAGGGCGCAACTTCGCTGGGACAGCATATTCGCACGCGATTATGATACGGCCTACAGCCTGTATTCACCGGGCTACCGGTCGACGACATCCCGAGTTGATTTTGAGATTGGAGTACGGATGAGGCGTGTCAAATGGATATCAGCAGAATATCTTGAGCACGAATGCACTAATGATCGCTGTATCGTTAAGTTTGATGTGGGGTATAGGGTGACAAAACCGGTGCCCGGACTCGACTCATTTGAAAACAGCAGTGTCATTAATGACACCTGGGTTAAGACCGCCGGAGAGTGGTGGTTTGTGCCGCCAAAACAGTGAGTTTGGGCCTCCGATACTTGCTTGTATTTACAATGGCATTTGTTGCTTTGCCCCCCCGGTTATCGTAATATTGTCTCGCGAATAGTCTGAGTATCTACGCGCATGCCTGTGTTATTCAGGCGGTTAACGATGAACCAGGCTTATTTGCAAGCCCTGTGTACACAACTTTAGGAGTGTTGTAATGAATAGAAAAAATCTGACATGTGCTGTATTGGCTGGTCTGGCAGGTGTTGCCGGACTCGCGGGTACCGCACAGGCAGTCAACCTGAATCCGGATGGATTGGGGCAGGTACTGCTTTACCCGTACTACACCGCCAATGGTGGCAACCAGACCATTCTGTCTGTAGTTAATACTACTGACAATGCGAAAGCAGTTAAGGTTCGGTTCCTCGAAGGCTTTAATTCTCGCGAAGTTCTCGATTTTAACCTGTACTTGTCTAGACATGACGTATGGGTAGCTGCGATCGCGGACGACAGTGGTACGCCTACGCTGTACATCCCTGACACCTCTTGCACGGTACCTTATCTCTACCAGTACGGTATGGATGCTGGTTTCGGCATGGGCAAGCAGGCTTTCCTCGACCTGGCTTACACCGGTGACTACGCAGATGGTGGTCCGACCGAAATTCAGCGTGCTGCTGAAGGTCATTTTGAAATGATTGAAATGGGCACGATCACGCCGGGTTCTGAAACAGCAATTGATGTAACTCACGTTGCCGGCGTTCCTTTGGATTGCAATGAATTGACCAAGAAGTGGTCAGAAGTTGTCGGTGGCGTAAGCGGTATTTGGTATCGTGAAGCTAACCTCGGTGCTAACGATTGTGGCATCGACGATCAGGCTTGTACCGATACACAGCGCGCAAGTGGCGGCCTGTTTGGTGGTGGGGCAGTAGTTAATCCTGAAAATGGCACCATGTACAGCTATGACGCCAAGGCAATCCAGGGCTTCGATAAGACTCCGGATGGCCTCCACTACGAGCCGGGCACAATCTTCCCATCACTGAATAGTGGTAGTGAAGATGACGCATGGGTTTTCTTCGGTGTTCCGCAGAACCGTGCTGTTGAACTTGAATACGAACACAGTGTAGACGCGGTTTCTGCAGTATTCATGCATGAGCACATCATGAATGAGTACTCAGTAGAAGCTGATCTCAACGCAGGTACCGAGTGGATCCTTACTTTCCCGACCAAGAACTTCTATGCCGACGTGCCCCGCATGCAGGCTGCAGATCTAATTGATCTCGTGACCGGCGGCGAAAGTTGCGTAAGAGCTAGTGATGGCATCGTGTATTGTGAAATGTACTACGCTCGCGAACCGTTTTCCGCTTTGTTCAATGAAATGAACGAAGACGACTTCCGTGTATGTGAAGCTGTGTCCTTGCGTACCTGGGACCGTGAAGAGCGGACTTTTGAGCCTAGCGATCCAGGCGATGTGATCATTCCCCCGGTCGTATCACCTGCACCGCCTCGTGAATGCGTCACCGGCTTTGAGCCGGAGTGCACCGAAGCAACCGTTTTCCAGCTGTGTAACGAAGTCAACGTTCTTCGCTTTGGCGAGCAGGTTGTTTTCGATACACCTGACTTCGGTGCCGATGGTAGCTTGCTGCTCTCAGTTTTGGATGAGTTCGAGGAGGGCTGGGGCCGGATGAACTTCGAGTTCACCAACAGCGGTAAGAGGCGCCTTGATGAAGAAGGCCTGGTTGGTTTGCCGGTTACCGGATTCGCTGCTTTCGAGTTTGAAAATGACTTCGCAGAAGGCGGTGACATCAGAGCATATTATGGCGGCCTGTTCGGGCATAAAGGTAACGTACGTCGTGTTGCAACTGGTTCAGACGACTAGTACGTAGACCTGCCATAAGTAAGAAATCATAGCTTCGGCGATGATGAAGGAGGGGCTGCAATCGCAGCCCCTTCTCTTTTCCTAAACCTTTTGTTTTGTCAATTCAAGAGTGAAGAATGAACATCAAGATTCAATTTCTGCTTTATCTGTTACTTGGTTCTGTTGTACCTCTATTGGTGGTAGCCCAGGAGGAGTCATCTGTAAATGGCTCCGGCTCGTCGGGTGAAGTATTTGCCAGACAGGGTGTCGTGGTACTGACCCAGACTGAACTGGACGCCGCGTTTTCACGAATTCCAGCGGAACTCCGATTGCGGTACATCCGGGACGGCGCGAGAGTAAACAGCCTGGTGGCGTCGCTCTTACGCACCAAGTCGATTGCAGCAGATGCCGCCCAATCGGATTTTGACCAGAATCCCCTGGTGGCAAACCGCATGAAATTGGCAGCTGAAAAAGAATTGGCTGAGGCCTGGGTTGCAGAATTGATTGAGAACCTTCCAGACGTTGATTATGAAGCATTGGCCCGTGAGTACTACCTGGCCAATCCAGATGAATTCAAGTCGCAGGACAGGTTGGACGTATCTCATATCCTGATCAAATCAGATTCCCGGTCCGAAGATGAAGCTCTGGCCATTGCAGTGTCTCTGGAAGAAAAATTGCGTGCGGACCCTTCAGGATTCGAAAACATGGTTGAAGAGTATTCTGAAGACCCGGCAATGGTGAAGAACGCCGGACGTTACCCAAATATGGTTCAGGGACAAATGGTGAAGCCTTTTGAAGATGCAGCTTTCGCGCTCAAACAACCCGGTGAAATCAGCGGGCCGGTTAAGACCTCTTATGGTTACCACATCATACGTCTGAATGACTCCATTCCTGCTGCAGTCATCTCTTTTGACCGGATCAAAGAACAGGCGATGGATATGGCAAAGAAACAGTACGTCGCTGAATACCGCATACGCTACATCAAGAGCCAGATCGCGGAGCCGATTGAAGTTTCTGAAGGGGCCGTTGAAACGATGGCGAAACGCTATTTCGGTGAAAATTTCGAACTGGCGCCGGCGAGCCCGGAGTGATTCAATAGGACTCCTTCAATTGCGGACCACCGGTGAAGTATTTTGCCAATAATGTTTTCCGCCAGTTGGTCTCACGGGCCGTCAGGACGGATTATCTCGAAAATTTGACCGGGTTTGCCTGGCTTTTTCTTCAGCCCCTTGCGTTGCTGGCGGTCTATTCGTTTGTGTTCACCACCATTTTCCAGGCCAGGATTCCGGAGGCGGGGCCCGGTGGGTTCGTGCCTTACCTGGCCATCGCGTTTTGGCCCTGGACCGCTTTTTCCGAATCTGTACTTCGTTCATCCAACTGTATCAGCGCCAACGCCGCCCTGATTGGAAAAGTGGCCTTTCCCAGTGAGATGTTGCCGCTGTCGACGGTAACAGCAACATTCCTGATGAACATGGCAGGCTATTTGGCCGTATTGCTCGTTTTACAGTTGATGGGTACGCAGATTCAGTGGCTCGGTGTAATCGCGGCAATTCCGGTGCTCGTGTTGCTTTACATATTTGCCTGCGGACTCGCGCTGTTTGTCAGTGCGCTTCAGGTGTTTATTCGGGACGTCTCGCAAATATTGACGCCGCTGATGACTTTCTGGTTTTTTACTACACCGATCATCTATAGTTCCAGCTTGTTGCCTGAGCCCATGGCAACGGCGATGAAGTTCAATCCGATGTCCTGGTATGTTGGACGGTTGCGCGATTTCCTGCTGCTGGGAAAATACCAGCTGTCTATTTTTGATCTGCTGGTGCCAGTACTGACGGTGCTGGTGTTCTGGGCTGCCCTGACCTTCTTCCGGCGCTTCAGTGCGCACTTCGAGGACTTTCTCTGATGGAGCCACTGATTCGCCTGCAAGGCGTTTCGAAGTTTTATCCGCGGGTTCATCGCCCCCGCGAACGACTGCGTGCTTTCGCTTCTCTGATGGCGGGAAACGAGATTCGAGAGGGCGCGGAAGTGCTGCACGACGTGAGTCTCGAAATATCGCCTGGCCAGTCTTTTGGCATCATCGGCGAAAACGGCGCCGGTAAGTCCACGCTGCTGAAGATTCTGACCGGGGTCATCAGTCCCAGCCGTGGCAGCGTCGAAGTCAATGCCCGCATCGCAGCACTGCTGGAATTGGGGGCGGGTTTTCAACCCGAGTTTTCCGGTATCGACAACGTCCGAATGAAATCAGCGTTACTGGGAATGAGTTCCGACGAACTGGACAGGAACCTCGACAGCATCCTGGACTTTGCAGATATCGGCGATTATGTCTATGAGCCGGTAAAACATTATTCCTCCGGAATGGTTGTGCGCCTGGGTTTTGCGGTGGTGGCGGCCTCTAATCCGGAATTGCTGATCACGGACGAAGTGCTTGCCGTCGGGGATGAATCATTCCAGAAAAAGTGTATACGCTGGATCGAGTCTTTTCTGGAGCAGGGCAATACCCTGCTGATGGTATCGCACAGCATGTACCTGGTTCAGAAGTTGTGCCGCCAGGCCCTGTGGCTGCACGAGGGCCACGCACGCGAGTTGGGTGACGTCTTTTCGGTTACGCAGTCGTATCTTGCCTATCACGAGGAACGGAGTGCCTCGGAAAGGCGCGATCGCCAGGCTCAGCGTGGTGAAAGCGGACTGTACAACATCAGTGATTTCCTGCTGCCACAACAGGGTGGTGACGGTGCACTGGTCCTGGAATACGGTGACGACCTCAGGGCGGAGCTGGTGCTCCACTCACCGGATGGAACACCGCCGGTGGCCTTGTTTGGTGTCATGAGGGCAGACGGTACTCCGGTCTACGGCGTGGCTTCAGACTATGACCGGATCGAACCCGAACAACTGGATGATCAGCATTACCGGTTTCGAATCTGCTTCGAAAGCCTGCCGCTGCTTCCCGGCAGTTACTCCATACGTGGCCATGCAATGGACCCACAGGGGATTCGTTTGTGTGATTCGGCGGAACTTCGCTTCAGCGTCTCCGGCGCAAGCCGCGAGATGGGTATAATCCGTTTGCCGCATCGATGGAATACAAAGTAGTGACGTCTTCAGACGTGCCGGTTTCCGAGGTCTATATCCGTTGTCATTCCGGTTTACAACGCCACTGACGAAGTTGAGTCCTGCCTGCGCAGTGTTCGTGCAACGGTTCCGCCGGGCACTGAAGTAATCGTTATTGATGATGCCTCGCCGGATGTTTCAACCCGGGCTTTACTCGAATCCTGGGCGCAGATGTCCATTCCCGGCTGGATATTCAAGGCCAACGCCCGCAACCTGGGTTTCGTCGCAACCGCGAACCGCGGCATGCAATTAGGCCGGAAAAATGTCGTACTGCTCAATTCAGATACAGTAGTGACGCAGGGATGGCTCGAGGGTCTGCAAAGATGTCTGGCGTCTGATTCTTCCATTGCCACTGCCACCCCGTGGACCAATAACGGAGAAATCGTCTCGATGCCCGGATTCTGCCAGGCCAACCCGGTACCGCCCGACCTGGAAGCCGTGGCGCGGGTGTTGGGTGACCAGCGTGCGATTAAATATCCGGACATACCGACTGCCGTCGGGTTTTGCATGGCCATCGCCCGGTCAGCGATTGAACGTATCGGGCTGTTTGATGAAGAACTGTTTGGCCGGGGCTACGGAGAGGAAAATGACTTCTCCATGCGCGTGGCGCAGGCCGGTCTGCGAAACGTCCTATGCAGTGATGTCTACGTGGTCCACCTGGGCGGCCGTTCATTCGCACCCCTTGGACTCAAGCCGGACGAGTCAAGCATGCAGAAGTTGCTGTCACGCCACCCGGACTACCTGGCACGGGTGCAGGAGTTCATTGCCGCGGACCCTCTTTCCGGGCTGCGCGTGGCATTATTGGACGCACTGCAGCAGTCCGGAGTTTCTTTGGGTTAGAATCGCTTATTGGCAGGATCTTCAACGGAGAGCGAGTTGTCCAAACCCCTGGAATTTACCGGAGAACGGTTCACGCCCGAATGCGTCCGTGAGATCTGGTACGAGCACTATCACCGCTACGTCTTCGCGCACGGACTGGTCACTGGCCGTAAAGTCCTGGATGCCGCCTGTGGCGAAGGCTATGGTTCGGCCTTGCTGGCGACCGAAGCCTCATCGGTGACCGGCGGTGGATCTGTCGGCTGAGGCCATTGGGCACGCGCAATCGCGGTATGCCAGTGAGAACCTGGAATTTATCACTGCCGACTGTGTGCATTTGCCTTTTGACGATGATGAATTCGACACGGTGGTTTCATTCGAGACCCTGGAGCACCTGGAAGACCACCAGGGGCTGATGACTGAGTTCAGGCGGGTCTTGAAACCGGAGGGCTTTCTGCTTTTGTCGACACCTGATAAGGCTATTTACACAGACCTGCAACAGAACCAGAATGAGTTCCACCTGTGCGAGCTGTACCGCGATGAGTTTGAATCATTGCTTCATGCCTTCTATCCAGCGTTCCACCTGTGGGGTCATAAACTGATTTTTCAGTCAGCAATCTGGTCACTGGAGCAGGCTCCGGGGGTCGTTTTTCAACAGCAGTGTGATGGAAAGACCGGCAGCTTTGCGCAGCCCCGCCACCCTGCGGTCTACCTGATCGCAGTATGCGCGGCTGAAGAGCGGTATCTACCGGTGATCGAAAATGGCTTGCACCTGTTCGATGACGCGACAGAATCGGTGTATGAGCATTACTATCACGAGATTCGAAAGAACATGTCCGCCGGCGCACTTTTGGAAGAAAAGGACCGCGAAATTGAAGAGCTGAGGAAAGCGCTGGAGAACGGGCGGCCCGGTCCTGGCTGGTGGAGCCGCTTGCTGGGCAAGCCCTGATGCAGGCCGCCGGCGCATGGGCGGCCGTTGATGTCGTCATCATCAATTACAACGCTGGCGAGGCGTTGACCCGCTGTGTTCGCTCGGTGCTGTCCCAGGAAACACCGGTCCGGATCACCGTCAGCGACAATGCATCAACTGACGGCAGTGTGGAAACGCTGGAGCGTGCGCTAGGTGATGTTGACGATCTGTCGATTGAACGCAATGAACGAAACCTGGGGTTTGCACGCGCCGTAAATGGGGTGGTAGGCCAGATGGGCGACCGTGCAGAATACCTGCTCATTCTGAACCCGGATTGCGAGATGCGCACTGGCTCCCTGGCTGCGCTGGTCGAGGCGCTGGAATTTGACTCAGGTGCTGCCCTGGCAGGGCCGGCCGTGATCGACGATTCAGGCCACATCATGCGGGGCACCCTGCGCCGCTTTCCCGATCCGTGGAAGTCCTTTCTGACTTTTTCGGGACTGTCCGGTTTGCACCGCTGGATACCTGCTTTTGCCGGCGTCGAGGTTGATGCCCGGCTGCCGGCCGAGACAGTCACGGCCGAGGCCGTCTCAGGTGCTTGCATGCTGATACGGCAATCTGAATTTCGCGCTATCGAAGGCATGGATGCATCCTATGGCTTGCATTGCGAAGATCTGGACTTGATGTATCGTTTTCGCCAGCAAGGGTTTCATTGTTTGTTTGTTCCTTCGGCCCGCGTTTTTCACGACCAGGGAATATCCAGTAACAACCGCCCGCTGTGGGTGCACTGGCAAAAGCACCTGGGCATGCAACGGTTTTTCAAAAAATTCCAGGCCGGGCGTCATGCGTTACCCGTCCGCTGGCTGGTGATCAGTGGAATCTGGTTGCGTTTTGCCCTGACCCTGCCGCTTGTCTGGTTGCGGCGTTAGGACCCCCCTATGATGGAAACCGTAATCGTTAGCGGCGCTACCAGCCAACTGGGTGTATTTCTGCTTCCGCGCCTGGCGCAAGCAGGGTTCAGCGTGCGGGCGCTCAGCCGCCGCTCTCCTGCGGGCTGCGTGCGTGCAGGTGTGCGTTGGCAAAAGCCTGAAACAGAACTCGATAGTAACGGTGAACCACCAGGCGGGAAAGAAATGTCCGTCAGGCACCTGGTGTCCTGTGGGCCACTCGACATGGCACTTGCCCTGGTCAGGCGACACAGCGGCTTGCAACGCATGGTGGCGTTCAGCACCAGCAGCGTGGTCACCAAGCTGTCCTCAAGGAACCGCGCCGAGGGTCTGCACATGGCCCGCATAAGTGAGGATGAGGACAGGCTCAGGGAACGCTGCGATAAAGAAGGAATAGCGCTTTTATTGCTGCGACCCACGATGATCTATGGCTGCGGGCTGGATCGCAACATCAGCCTTCTGGCCCGGTTTGGAAAGCGTTTCGGCGTCATTCCCCTGGCCGGCAAAGCGGCTGGTTTGCGCCAGCCCATTCATGCGGATGACCTGGCGGCTGTAGCTGTAAGTGCACTGCTGGCGGAACCGGCTGTTAATCTGGAAAGCGTGGCTTGTGGCGGCAGTACCCTGGGCTATGGAGAAATGGCCGAACGAATCGCAACAGCCTGTGGTGGCGGCGTGCGCACGCTCGCGGTGCCACCGGCATTACTGAGCAGCGTGGTGCGCGTGACCTCTGTATTGCCCGCTTTTCGCGGTGTCAATGCAGAGATGGTACGCCGGCAGGGCATTGACATGGTGTTTGATGACGAACCTCTGCGTAGCTTGCTGGGATTCCAGCCGCGTCCATTCGAACCGCGGCCTGAGGATTTCGAAATTCCACCGCGAGCAGCGCTTTTCCAACCAGATCCCTGATCACCCGTTAACCCGCCAGCGGTCGGTACTTAATCCTGTGCGGGGTATCGGCATCGTCACCGATCCGGCGCTTCAGATCCGCTTCGTATTCCGAATAATTGCCTTCAAACCATTCCACGTGACTGTTACCTTCGAAAGCCAGCATATGCGTGGCGATACGGTCCAGAAACCAGCGGTCATGAGAAATCACAACGGCGCAGCCTGGAAATTCCAGTAACGCTTCTTCCAGCGCACGCAGGGTCTCGACATCCAGATCGTTGGTGGGCTCATCCAGCAGCAACAGATTGCCGCCGGAGCGCAGCAGTTTGGCCAGGTGAACCCGGTTGCGCTCACCGCCGGACAGGTCCTTGACCCGTTTTTGCTGGTCGGAGCCCCGGAAATTGAAGCGTCCGACATAGGCCCTCGATGGGGTCTTGTAGCTTCCAACCTGGATGAACTCCTCGCCGTCTGCGATTTCCTCCCAGACACTGCGGTCCCCGTCCAGGCTGTCGCGGCTCTGGTCGACATAGGCCAGTTCTACGGTGGGGCCGATGGTGATTTGGCCGCTGTCGGGCTGTTCCTCGCCCGTCAGCATGCGGAAAAGTGTCGATTTGCCGGCACCGTTACCACCAATAACGCCCACGATGGCACCTGGGGGTATGCTGAAGCTCAACTCATCGATCAGCAGGCGGTCACCAAAGCCTTTGCTGTAAATTTTCGATGTCGACCACCTGGTTGCCCAGGCGGGGACCCGGTGGAATAAAAATTTCATGCGTTTCGTTGCGTTGCTGGTGGTCCTGTGAGTTCAGTTCCTCGAATCGCTGCAGCCGGGCCTTGCTTTTGGCGCGGCGGCCCTTGGGATTGGAGCGGACCCATTCGAGCTCGGAATGGATGGAGCGCTGACGGGCTTGTTCGCGGCCTTCTTCCTGCTGCAACCGGGCTTCTTTCTGTTCCAGCCAGGAAGAGTAATTGCCCTTCCAGGGAATGCCGTAGCCACGGTCCAGTTCGAGAATCCACTCGGCCGCGTTGTCCAGGAAGTACCGATCATGCGTAATCGCCACGACAGTGCCGGAAAACTCGGTCAGGAACCGCTCCAGCCAGCCAACAGACTCTGCGTCGAGGTGATTGGTAGGCTCATCCAGCAGCAGCATGTCCGGGCTGGAAAGCAGCAGGCGGCACAATGCAACCCGCCTTCGTTCGCCACCGGACAGATGGCTGATCGACGCGTCCCATTCCGGCAGTCGGAGTGCATCAGCGGCAATTTCCAGGGTACGCTCCAGCTCCCAGCCGTTGGCGGCCTCGATGGCTTCCTGTAACTCGGCCTGCTCGGCGAGCAGCACATTCATGGCGTCATCATCCATCGGTTCGGTGAATTTCATGCTGATTTCGTCGAAACGGGTCAACAGGTCGCGAACTTCCGCCAACGCCTTCCTCGACGACTTCCCGGACGGTCTTGCTGTCATCCAGCACCGGTTCCTGCGGCAGGTAGCCAATGCGTGTGCCGGGTTGTGGCCTGGATTCACCTTCGTAATCCGGGTCGACGCCGGCCATGATGCGCAGCACGGTCGATTTGCCGGCGCCATTCAGGCCCAGCAGACCAATTTTGGCCCCTGGAAAGAAAGACAGGGAAATGTCCTTGATGATGGTCCGGTTCGGGGGAACGGTCTTGCTCACCCCGATCATCGTGTAAATGTATTGAGCCATGATATTTTCCGCGAGCTGAATGAGCGTTTTCGAGGCAAATTATGCGTGATGCCTGCTGCGGGGTCCAGATGTTGCCGGCCTTGGCGGGCCAAATTCGGACTCGACGGTCAACAGCACAAAAATGTTAGAATTGAAGGCTGTATTTCCAAAACAAAAAGGATTCGGAACACGCAATGTTTGACCAAAGCTTTCGCATTAGCGGATTTGATGATGAACTGGCCGACGCGATCGCTGCGGAACGGGTCAGGCAGGAGGAGCATATCGAGCTGATTGCTTCCGAAAACTATGCCAGTCCAAGGGTTCTGGAGGCCCAGGGGTCGGTCCTGACCAACAAGTACGCCGAGGGCTATCCGGGCAAGCGCTATTACGGTGGCTGTGAGTTTGTCGACCAGGCCGAGCACCTGGCACGTGAGCGGGCCAAAGAGCTGTTCGGTGCCAGCTATGCCAACGTGCAGCCCCACTCAGGGTCGCAGGCCAATGCGGCCGCCTATCTTGCTTTGCTCGACCCGGGCGATACCATTCTCGGTATGAGCCTCAATGAGGGAGGTCACCTGACCCATGGCAGTCCGGTCAATTTCTCCGGCAAACTGTTCAACGCGATCCAGTACGGGATTAACATTGAAACCGGCATGATCGACTACGACCTGATCGAAAGCCTGGCGGAAGAACACCGTCCGAAGTTGCTGATCGGTGGTTTCTCGGCCTATTCGCGGCGCATCGACTGGGCCAGGATGCGCGAAATCGCAGACTCCGTCGGTGCCTGGTTCCTGGTCGATATGGCGCACGTGGCCGGCCTTGTGGCTGCCGGGTTATACCCGAACCCGTTACCGCATGCACATGTCGTCACCTCGACCACTCACAAGACGCTGCGCGGACCCAGGGGCGGAATCATCCTATCCAGTGGCGACGAAGAGATGCAAAAAGCGCTGAATTCACTGGTTTTTCCCGGCACCCAGGGTGGCCCCCTGATGCATGCCATCGCGGCCAAGGCGGTCGCTTTCAAGGAAGCGCTTGATCCGGAGTTCAAGGTCTACCAGCGTGACGTGATCGACAATGCACGCGCCATGGCTGCCGTCATCATGGAGCGCGGTTACAAGATTGTTTCCGGCGGTACCGACAACCATCTGTTTGCTGATCGACCTGATCGGAATGGATTTCACCGGCAAGGACGCTGAAGAATCACTCGGCCGGGCCTACATCACCCTCAACAAGAACACGGTGCCCGGAGAACCCCGTTCACCCTTTGTGACCAGCGGCCTGCGCCTGGGAACACCGGCAGTAACAACCCGCGGCTTCAACGTGGAAGATTGCCAGCAACTGGCTGCAGTGATCTGCGACGTGCTCGACAACGTCGGTAACGCCGAGGTAGAACAAAAAGCCAAACAAGCCGTCCTGGACCTCTGCCGAAACCACCCGGTGTACGCTTCCTAGCATGTGGTGCCCTTTCTGCAGTCACGAGAACACGCGGGTGGTGGACTCGCGGCTGACCCGCGATGGCATGCAGATTCGCCGTCGCCGGCAGTGCGAAGAGTGCGGTTCCCGCTTCAATACTTACGAGGCGCCGGAACTGAAGGCGCCGCGCATCATTAAGGCCGATGGCGCCAGGGAAGCGTTTTCAGAAGAAAAACTGCGCGAGGGCATGCTGCGTGCACTGGAAAAACGCCCGGTGGAGACCCGCGAAGTGGAGCGTTCGATTCGCTCACTGCTGCGCGAGATTTCCAGCGTTGAGGATTCCGAGATCACCAGTTCCCTGCTGGGCGAATGGGTGATGCGTGAACTGAGCAAACTGGACCAGGTGGCGTATGTCCGGTTTGCATCGGTCTACCGGCGTTTTGAAGACGTCCAGGCTTTTCGCGAACGTCATCGAAAGCCTCGAAAGGGATGCACCGGCCGATGGCGACAAGCGCCAGATTCCGTTACTGGATCGCAGTGCGGCACCGGGTAAACGGCGTAAGCAGTGAGCTTTTCAAAGTTTGATCACGAATGCATGTCTACGGCCCTGCAGTTAGCCCGCAAAGGCCTGTTCACCACGGACCCCAACCCGCGGGTCGGATGTGTTGTCGCAGGCCGGGACGTAATTGCTGGAAAAGGGTGGCACGAAAAAGCGGGTGGAGCACATGCGGAAATCATGGCCTTGCGCGATGCTGGTGATGCTGCCCGGGGGAAAACGGCTTATGTCACGCTTGAGCCCTGCAGTCATCATGGCCGGACACCGCCCTGCAGCGTTGCTCTGGTCGAGGCCGGGATTAAGCGTGTGGTCATCGCCTCGCAGGATCCAAACCCATCCGTAAACGGCGCTGGTCTTTCGCAGCTCCGGTCGGCTGGAATAGAAGTCGAGACCGGCTTGATGGCACAGCAGGCCGACGCACTCAATTGCGGCTTCATGATGCGGATGAGGGTGGGACGGCCGTGGGTCCGGGTCAAGAGCGCGATCAGCCTGGACGGCAGGATTGCCCTCCAGAACGGTGAGAGCAAGTGGATCAGCAGCGAAGCTTCACGCCAGGATGTGCAGCAGTGGCGGGCCCGGTCGTCCGCCATCATGACCGGAATTGGAACCGTTCTGGCCGATGACCCGTCGATGGATGCCCGTGTTAGCGTGGACGTGCAGCAACCTTTGAAAGTGGTCGTCGACAGCCGTTGGCGGACCCCACTCAACAGCCGGATTCTGGCGCAGCCGGTTCGTGTGGTGATTGCAGGAGATGCTTCAATTCCGGTTCCTGAAGAACTGGCCGGCAGTAGTGCCCATTGCCTGCGCATGGAGGCTGCTGATGGCGCAGTCAGCCCCGATACCCTGTTAACTGAGCTGGCTGGCCTGGAGGTCAATGAAGTACAGGTGGAAGCCGGCTCCCGGCTGTGTGGTTCGCTGCTCAGGGCGCGCCTGGTTGACGAATTGTTGATCTACCAGGCGCCCTTATTGCTGGGGGAAGGTGGTGCGGGGCCTTTCGCTGTCGGACCGCTTGAATCCATGGCGGACAGAACGCATCTAACATTGCTGGAGACCGTCCACTGCGGTGATGACCTGAGACTCCGTTTTCAACCCCAATTCAGAGACTGACCATGTTTACCGGAATTGTTGCAAGCAAAGGAATTGTGCAGAAAAAGGCCCTTATTGGCGGCGACTGTCGCCTGCATATCGCTTGCAAGGAACTGAGCCTGGAAAGTTCGGGCTCGGGTGACAGTATTTCGGTTTCCGGGGCTTGTCTGACCATGTTGGAACCTGGATCTGAAGGCTTTTTTGCCGATGTATCCCAGGAGACGCTGAGTCTGACCACCCTGGGTGGTTTGCGGCAGGGGAGCGCTGTTAACCTCGAACTGGCACTGAGTCTGGAAGCACGCCTTGGCGGACACATGGTGACCGGGCATGTCGATGGTAAAGGCAAGCTGGCTTCGCGGCATGAAGATGCGCGTGCCGAGCGTTTCGAGTTTGAGGTGCCCGGTCGGCTGGCTCGATATATTGCAAAAAAAGGATCGGTTTGTATTGATGGCGTTAGCCTGACGATCAACGAAGTCAACGGCCACAGTTTTTCCGTGTGCCTGATTCCACACACGCTCGAGGTCACCACGCTTGGCGGGCTCGCCCCGGGCGATGAAGTAAATATCGAGGTGGACCTGATCGCACGTTACCTGGAGCGCCTTATGAGCCCGGAATTGCAAGACCAGGATTTGGTCCAGGAATAGGACATGACAACAACAAAACTGAATACCATCCCGGAGCTGCTCGAGGAGTTACGCGCCGGAAGAATGATCGTCATGATGGATGACGAGGAGCGCGAGAATGAGGGTGACCTGGTCATGGCGGCCTCGAAAGTCCGGCCGGAGGACATCAATTTCATGGCGCGATTCGGCCGTGGCCTGATCTGTCTGCCGCTGACCCGGGAACGTTGCCGGCAGCTGCAGCTACCTTTGATGGTCAATGAAAACCAGGCGCGTTTCTCGACCAACTTCACCGTTTCGATAGAGGCGGCAGAGGGCATTACCACCGGCATTTCGGCCTACGACCGGGCGCATACCATTCGTACCGCGGTCAAGCCGGATGCGCAGGTTGAAGACCTGAGCCAACCAGGACATGTCTTTCCATTGATATCCCAGCCCGGCGGGGTACTGACCCGGGCCGGCCACACCGAGGCGAGTGTGGACCTGGCCATGCTGGCTGGCCTTGAGCCCGCGGCGGTACTGGTCGAAATCCTGAACGAAGACGGCAGCATGGCGCGTCGGCCCGAGTTGGAGAAATTCGCACAGGAGCATGGGCTGAAAATCGGTACCATTGCAGACCTGATCCGCTACCGGATGGAAACCGAGAAATCCGTTGAGCAAATCTCGACACATGAAGTTGAAACCGATTTTGGTACCTTTGCGCTGCATACCTACCGCGACCTGATCGAGGATCGCCTGCACCTGGCCCTGATGCGCGGGCTGCCCGATCCCAACGAACCTTTCCTGGTCAGGGTGCATGTCCAGAACCCGCTCAGCGATGTACTATCGATCAGACGCTCTGACTTCGGCATGCCTTTACGCGCCGCCATGGAGCAGATCGACACGGTTGGCGCCGGGCTGGCACTGGTCCTTGGTGGCAACAAGGACGACGATGACATACTGCGCCAGATCCAGCAAAAGCCGGCACCCCCGATAGCACCCAGCGGTGATAATCGCCGTTCGCGTGAATTGCGTACCTATGGTATTGGCGCGCAGATCATTGCCGACCTCGGGGTTCGCAAAATGCGTGTGTTGAGTGCGCCCTGGAAACTGACCGGTCTCGCCGGTTTTGGGCTCGAGGTGGAAGAATATATTGAAACACTCCCGGAAGAGGCGGAATAGAGATGAAGGAAATCAGTGCAGCTGAGCCAGGCAGTGATATACGAGTCGCGGTCATAGCCAGCCGATTCAACCGGTTTGTTGTCGACCAACTGGTCTCTGGTGCACAGGACGCCCTGGATCGACTGGGGATTGATGGCTCGAGACAGGCCATAGTCTGGGTGCCCGGAGCCTTTGAATTACCTCTGCTGGCGGATCAGCTTGCTGCATCGGGTAAGTACGATGCCGTGATTGCACTGGGTGCCGTGATCCGGGGCGGTACACCGCACTTCGATTACGTGGCCGGTGAATGCGCCAGTGGATTGACGCGGGTTTCGCTGGACCACGGCATCCCGGTGACTTTCGGTGTGCTCACTACCGATACCATCGAGCAGGCTTTGGAGCGTGCAGGGACCGGCGAAGGAAACAAAGGGTACGATGCCGCCATGACGGCGGTTGAAATGGTAGAAACCCAGCGTTCTGTGCAACAGCATCTCGCAGGGCTGGACAGTTGATGCAGGCGCAAAGCCGTTTTGAGCCCCGCCGCCGGGCACGCCGCCGGGCGCTGCAGGCCATCTACCAATGGCAAATGACCGGTCAGGATCCCCGTAAAATTCTCGAACAGTTTCGCGCCGCACAGGACATGAGTGGAGTTGATGAACAGTATTTCGAAGAGTTGCTGTTGGGTATCGCGGCCGCACAGGAGCACCTGGATGAGCAGCTCCGCCCCTATCTGGATCGTCCCCTGGAACAACTGGACGTCATGGAGAAAGTGGTGCTCAGGATCGGAGCCTATGAAATGCTCAATTGCCCCGATTTACCGGTCCCCGTGGTCGTAGATGAGTGTGTCGACCTCGCTCATCGTTTTGGTTCGGAGCAAGGCCATGCTTATGTCAACGCCGTGCTGGACAAGGCTGCCAGGACCTGGCGATCCATTGAAATGGATGACGCCCGGACTCCCTGACCGATATGTCTGAATTTGACCTGATCGGCCGGCTGCGGGAAATCATCTGTCTCCCGCCCGGCAGTCCGGCCGCACGATGCGAGCTCGGTATCGGTGATGATGCTGCCGTGTTGGCTGTGCCGGCTGACCGTGAATTGGTGGCTTGCGTAGATATGCTGGTGGAAGGGGTCCATTTCCCGGTAAACACGGCGCCGGCCGCTATCGGCCACAAGGCGCTGGCCGTCAACCTGAGTGATCTGGCAGCGATGGGGGCGGTTCCTGCCTGGTTTCTGATGGCCCTGACCTTGCCGGCAGAAAATCGTGACTGGCTGGATGAATTTGCAGGAGGCATGGCGGAACTGGCCGGCCGGTCCGGCATCAGCCTGGCGGGCGGAGATACCAGCTCCGGCCCACTGAATGTCAGCATCACGGCGCTGGGCCTGGTCGAAAAAGGCAAGGCCCTGACCCGGTCCGGCGCTTGTCCGGGAGACCTGGTAGTGGTTTCCGGGACGCTGGGTTCAGCTGCGAATGCGTTGAGCATGCTGCGGCATGGCAACAACCCCAGTCCCGAGGATCAAAAAGCGCTGGACTACCCGTTGCCGCGCCTGGATACAGGGCGGGCGCTACAGGGGATGGCTACATCCTGTATTGATTTATCGGATGGCCTGGTAGCAGACCTGGGGCACATTCTCGAGCAGTCCGGTGCCGGTGCATCCATCGAACTGGAGCATCTTCCCACCCCCGGCAGCCTGGACGCCCTTCCCCAAGAGTCGCGCTGGCCGCTCCAGCTGTCAGGCGGAGATGACTATGAACTGTGCTTCACTGTTCCACCCGGCTCTGAAAACAGGCTGATGGAAATCGGCCTCGCCACCGGCGTTGAGTTGACCGTCATTGGTACGATCAATGGCGGCTCCGGTGTTGAACTGATAACACCGCAAGGCGACCTTTTCCGGCCTGACTCCACCGGTTATCTGCACTTCGGGCCGCAACAGCGAGAGAAGCAGTGACCCGGTTATTCGATCAGGACCCGGCGGTCCGCAGGGTCGCATTGCGGACACCAGCAGGATTCCTTGCTTTTGGATTTGGTTCCGGACTTTCGCGCTTTGCACCCGGCACCATGGGTACCGTGATGGCGATACCTTTTGCATTTTTGCTCAAGAGCCTGCCGGTTGTCTGGTTCTGGCCTGTGCTGCTGGTTCTCTTTCTGGCGGGGGTTTACCTGTGCGATGTCAGCAGCCGGCAGCTGGGCCAGCATGACCCGGGAGGGATAGTCTGGGATGAAATGGTGGCCTATTGGTTGACGGTGGCCTTTATCCCGGTTTCCTGGCCATGGTGGCTGACAGCATTTGTCCTTTTCCGCCTGTTCGATATCCTGAAGCCCTGGCCGATTCGCTGGACTGAAAAACGGTTTGGTGGTGGCCTGGGCATCATGCTCGACGATATTGTCGCGGCAGGCTATGCGATGGCTTGTCTCGCGCTGACTGCCCGGCTCCTGTAAACCAGCGGTCGACTAGGCGGCGTCAAAAGCACTTTTGATCCAGTCCAGCAACGTCCGGCCTTCGTCTGCACCGATTGAGATGACATCGAATCTGCAGGGCCTCGTTGACAGGTGAGGGTGGTATTGCAGATAGCGGCGAGCTGCGTTGCTGATACGTCTTTGTTTGATTCGGGTAACGCTGTCGGCACCCGTGCCGTGACTGTCGCTTGCCCGGTATCGTACTTCGGTGAAAACCAGCGTGCTGCCGTCCAGCATAATTAGGTCGATCTCACCAACCCGCGCCAGGTAATTTCGTTCGAGTGTTTTCAGTCCTTTTGCTTTGAGAAACGACTCCGCAATGTTCTCCCAGTGACTGCCACGCTCACGTGATGTTGTCACTCTCCGGACTGCGCAAGCGGGGCCGCCTCTGGAATGCTCAAGGGTACTGGCCGACCCCGGCTGAATTCGGCCCAGGCAGGCTCCCGGCTCAACATGTCCTGGTTAGCAGAACGATAGTATCCGGATTGCCCGGGAAAGCTGAAGTCAGGGTCTTTCTTTATCAGCCCCAGCCAGGGCAGCAGGTTCCATGCATCCTGTCCTAACGCGAATAAAGAGCCCAGGCTGCCACGTCTGATGCTTTCCAGCCCAGGTATGTCCTTGCTGGATGAATGAGTCAATTGCCACGGAGTAGCCGGGAAGCGAATGCCGTTGAGGTCCTGGTTGCGTGAAGGATCCGGCTGCCCGGAAAATATCCTTGCTGTTGCATAAACCGGGATGTCTCCTGCTTCGTGAAACCGTAGCTGCGGGCGGATCAGCCTGGCTTGCGTCGGGTTGGCAGCCAGAAAAATGACGTCAACGTCCTGTCGTCGAACCGGCTCGAATTCCAATCTTATCTGCAACGTGTTTTCCAACCGTTTCTTACGTGCTTTGCTCTCATCTATTTTCAACAAACGTTCCAGGGCGGCGCTATGGTCATTTTGCGAGTCGAGGTAACGCGTTGCCGCTATGATTTGCCTGTCTTCCTGTAGGAATTTGGATTCGAAGGCATAGGCCATCCTCTCGCCCCACGGGTCCTCCGGTGCCATGACGATGGCCCTTTTGTAGCCCGACTGTACTGCGTGGGCGGCAATGCCCATAGTTTCCGCATCCTGCGAAAGTGATATTCCGGTGACGTGACCAGCAAGACCGGGTGGAGCAATAAATCCATCCGGAAGATCGTTGAGTGCCAGTAAAGGCGTAGACATTCCCGCCAGGTTGAGCATGGCCTCGACCGACTCCTTGCGTAAGGGGCCGATGATCCAGTCGGCGCCGGCGTCAAGCGCGTTGAAATAAGCGGCGATCGCTGCGTGCTCATCTTCGCCTGTATTGAAAAACAGGATCTCGGCGCCGCCTGAATTTTTGAGGAAGGCACTCATCACGCCATCCCGGATGGCTTCACCAGCGGACTTCAGGCTCCCCGTCTCCGGCAGCAGTACCGCGACCTTTCGCGGCGGCGCAAACTGGCCGCGGTAGCGCAGCCAGGTGTCGAGCGCCTGCTGTTCGGTAAGAAGGTGAAAGGGGTGTCGTGTTTTCCAGTCCCGCATGGCAGAGGTCACGCCCTCGGCGATGACCAGGTTCTGCCGGATGACCAGGGTCAGGTCCAGCCAGCCGGCCAGTTGGCGTTCTCCTCTTGGGTTATCGGCGCGCACGGCCAGCTCAGCGGAGGAAACGTCCTCCAGCGAGCGGACCAGCTGGACCGAAGCTGTGGGGTCATAGTAAGACATGCCCGCACTGAGCTTTGCAGCGCCTGAGATACTGCGGGATCCGGGAACGGACAGCTGGTTGACCAGGCCGGCATAAAGCTTGTCATAACGCGCTTTTGACAGGGTAGGCAGGTTGACCCGGGCTTTTCGGAGCATTACTTCAGCTTCGTCAGGCCGCCGGTTCCGCAAGGCGAGATCGGCCAGAACCAGGTCCAGCCGGGCTTCATCTCCCGGCGTCAGCTCTTTGCGGTCGATCCAGCGCAGTGCGTCTTCTGCGTTATCCGGTTTGCCAGCCAGCAGCCAGGCATCTGCGGCACGCACCCGCATGCCTCCGGCCTGGCGGGAGTTCGCTTCGAGAGCGTCCTGCTGCCAGAACCGTGCCGCCTGTTCATAATCACCACGCGCAAAGGCAGACTGGGCGTTGCTGGCCTGGCCTGTCCCGGTTGTCCGCGTCACAGTCGAAGTGGTGCAGGCCGGGGTCGTCAGTATCGCAGTGCAGAGCAGAAGGCATGAGAGTCCTATGCCCAGGCCCTGTCGTTTCCCGGCGCCGGATGATGAGTGATTTATTTTGCGAGTTGGCATATCTGCAAAATGATACCGCAATGCGCAGATCATTGATCCATAATGTGCGTGATATGAATGATGCACAACTCTACGTGGTGGCGACACCGATCGGCAACCTGGAAGACATTACGCTGCGGGCCCTCGAAGTTCTTCGCTCGGTGGATGTTATTGCAGCGGAGGATACGCGCCGCACACGTATTTTGACGGCCCGGCACAACATTGCAACGCCGTTGGTCACATTGCATGAGCACAACGAAGAGCAAAAGGCGCCGCAACTGGTTGAGCGCCTGTGCCGCGACGAGTCCGTGGCGCTGGTGTCTGATGCCGGAACACCGTTGCTTTCCGATCCCGGGTTCAGACTGGTCCGGCTGGCGGTCGCGGCCGGCATCGATGTGGTGACAGTTCCCGGGCCGAGTTCCGTCACTGCCGCGCTATCCATCAGTGGATTGGCTACAGACCGTTTTACCTTTGAAGGCTTTTTGCCGGCGCGTGCATCGGCCCGCTTGAAACACCTTTCCGCTCTGGCTGCCGAGCCGCGTACGATGGTTTTTTTCGAGTCCAGTCATCGTATCCGTGCAAGTCTTGCCGACCTGGCGAAAGCGCTGGGCGATGAAAGGGATGTGGCCGTATGCCGCGAGATGACTAAGCAGTTCGAAACCGTCTTGCGCGGTTCTCTTGCAGACGTCATTGATCGGGTTGATCGTGACAGCAATCAACGTAAAGGTGAGTTTGTGCTTGTCGTGTCGGGTCATCGATCCGATGGTGAAAGTAAAATTCCGGAAGCACTGGCATTGGCGCAATCATTGCTGGAGTATCTCCCGGTCAGCCAGGCCGCCCGGGTGGCTGCCAGGTTGCATGGGGTGCCGCGCCGTGAGCTCTATGCTGAGCTGGACAAAAAGGACTGAATTCACAGCGAGCTATGATTCTGCGCCCAGGTGAGGGAAAATGGGTTTGGGAGTCGGCCAGGCAATCGCCCCCTTCCGGCCTATGGTCGGGAGCGGGAGGAAAGTCCGGGCTCCACAGGGCAGGGTGCCAGGTAACTCCTGGGGGGCGTGAGCCTACGGAAAGTGCAACAGAAAAGATACCGCCCCGCAACGGCGCAAGCCGGACCCGGGGTAAGGGTGAAATGGTGCGGTAAGAGCGCACCGCGCAGGTGGTAACACGCTGCGGCATGGTAAACCCCACCTGGAGCAAGACCAAATAGGAAAGCAATGCCGCGGCCCGCGGTGCTTTCGGGTAGGTTGCATGAGGCTGTCGGTGACGGCAGTCCCAGATGAATGATTGTCCACGACAGAACCCGGCTTATCGGCCGGCTCCCTCTTCTTCTTGAATTCAGACGGGTGCTCCGGAAGCCAGACAGGGTGGAGAGCTATCCTTGTCCGGAATTTGCCGGCCCCTTCGGGGCTTCCCTCGCAAGGGGTAAGTTCTTACGGGCCGGCCATACGGACCATCCCTGGTCCGGATGACCTCAACCGGGCTTCCTGCCCGATTGACCCTGAACTTTCCCCTTGCTCGGCGGCAAAACGGACAAGGAAAGCACTCCACCCTGCCCGGCGACGGGGCAGTCGGTCATTCATCTTAGGAATAACGCCAGCGGTTTTCTGTTCAGCCTAGCCAGGTGGACGTCCGGTGGTCTGTTGACCGTCGAAGCGCCGAGTGGACAGGTGACCAGCGGACGATTGGCCCGGATGGCCAATCGAGGTCTTCCTGTACAGGGATGTGCTGTAAGACCGGCCGCGAAAAGGTCACCTGTCCGCGAGGGAAGTCCCGCAGGGACCGCTGAGTCCGGTCAACAGACCACCGGACGTCCGTCTGGCGGTGAACAGAGAAACCGCCCCTCAGCCCCCGGATTGCCACACTCTGGTCCTGTATGCGCCCCTTCACCCGGATTAAATATCGAATTAATTCGCTTCTAAGTCTTTGTCGTGCTTGACATTCACTTTCTAAGACTCTATCGTGCACTTTAGTGGGAATTTGTGGTTAATTGTGTAAAGTTAGTGGGGAAGCAGTGTTTTTTGGTGAGACAGCGATCAACCTGGACGCGAAAGGGCGTCTGGCCATACCGATCCGCTACCGGGATTCGATCCAGGAGCAGTGCGGTGGCACAGTTGGTTCTCACTTACAGTGCTTTTGACTCCGGGGCTTTATATCTATACCCGGAGACAAGAATGGGAAAGGGTGCGGGACGACGTGATGGGGCTGAGTACATTCAACCCGGGTCACCGCAGCCTCCAGAGAAAACTGGTGGGGAGTGCCAGTGCAGTTGAACCCGACGGTAACGGCCGGATTCAATTACCGCAGACGTTGCGGCAGGTAGCGGGACTGGAAAAACGGGTTGTGTTGCTTGGAATAGGTAGCCGCTTCGAGATCTGGAATGAAACGATTCTGAATCAGAAGCGGGCAGAAGAAGAACGCAGCCTTGACGAAGGCGCATCAGAAGAAATGGCCCGCCTGATTCTTTAAGCGGGTGCAAGACGGCCAGAGGTGCAGTACTGAGTAGATGAGTGATTACCAACACCAGCCGGTTTTACTGGAAGAAGTGGTGGAAGCACTCAACATCAGACCCGACGGAAAATATTTCGACGGCACTTTTGGCAGAGGAGGACATAGCCGGGCAATTTTGGCCCGCTTGTCCAAGGAAGGCTGCTTGTTAGGCCTGGACAGGGATCCGGAAGCGATAGCTGCCGGAAAGGAATTGCAGAAAAGTGATCCGCGATTTTCCATAGTCCAGGGCGACTTTGCAGATTTGGAACGCTACGTCCGTGAATGGGGCGTTGATGAAGGCCTGGATGGCATCTTGCTTGATCTCGGAGTTTCATCACCGCAACTGGACAATCCGGAACGGGGTTTCTCCTTTATGGGGGATGGTCCACTGGATATGCGTATGAACCCATTACAGGGTGTGTCGGCCAAAGAGTGGTTGGCTGAAGCGCCGGAACGGGAATTGACCCGCGTGTTTTGGGAGTTCGGAGAGGAGCGCCATGGGCGCAGGATTGCCAGGAACATCGTAATGGCCCGGCAGCAGCAGCGGCTTGAAACAACAGGTCAATTGGCGAGATTGATCGAAAATACGATAGGCCGCCGGGAAAAGAACAAACATCCAGCTACACGATGTTTTCAGGCAATCCGAATATTTGTAAATGATGAAATGGCCCAACTGGCGAAAGGTTTGGCTACAGCGATAAGGTTGTTGCGCCCGGGAGGAAGGCTGGTAGTGATCAGTTTTCATTCCCTCGAGGACCGCCTGGTCAAGCGGACGATAAGAGAAGCCGCACGACCAGGACGGGTCCGTAAGAACATCCCGCAGCATCCGGACCTGAAGCCTGTAGTGAAGCCAATTGGAAAGCTCATCAAAGCCTCTGAAACCGAACTCTCCGTCAATCCCCGTGCACGAAGCGCTGTTATGAGGGTTGCGGAGAAACTCGGTTGAATGCTCGACTTATTGTCTTATTGATTGCCCTGGCTGCGGTTATCTGCAGCGCGCTCGGTGTAGTCTATTCACGTCACGAAAGCCGGCAGTCAGCCGTACAGCTGGGCTTGCTGGAAGATGAGCGTGACGAATTCATTGCTGAATGGAGCCGCCTGCAACTGGAGCAGGCGTGGCTTGCAGACGCCAGCCACGTGGAGAGCAAGGCCCGTGATCAACTCGGGATGCAGATCCCCGAAGACACCAAAATCCTGGTGGTGGAGAAGCCATGAGGGCGGTCGAGAACCATATGGCCCCGGTCAGCAGACTTTACGGCTTTCTGTTGGTTTTTTTACTCTGTTCAATAGCGTTGGTGGCAAGAGCCGTAAACCTTCAGATCGTGGACGCTGAGTTCCTGCAGGACCAGGGCGAGGCGCGGTACCTGCGGGAAGTGGTCGTTCCCACGCGGCGTGGCAATATTCTTGACCGCAACGGCGAGCCACTGGCCGTGAGCACACCGGTCGATTCCGTTTGGGTCAATCCCAAAGTCCTGCTGCAAACGCCCGAAGACATTGCACCGCTCTCCGGCGTACTTGGCGTTGATGCGGATGAGATTGAGCGGCGCCTGACCCAGCGCTCCAACCGCGAGTTTGTCTGGCTGCGCCGCAGATTGCACCCGGATGTGGCGACGCAAATCAAGTCGCTCAAGTTGCATGGTGTATTCCTGCAAAAGGAATACCGCCGGTTTTACCCGGCAGGGGAGGTAACTTCCCACGTGATCGGATTTACCAATATTGATGATGTCGGCCAGGAAGGGCTGGAGCTGGCCTACAACGACTGGTTGCAGGGTAAGCCGGGCCTGAAACGAATCATTCGGGACCGTCTTGGCCGCACCGTCGAACACGTTGAAATGGTCCGGGAGTCGGAACCCGGGCATGACCTGAATCTCACGATCGATCGCCGCCTGCAGTACCTCGCATACCGGGAGCTCAAGCGCACCGTGCTGAAACACGGTGCGCGCTCCGGTAGCGTCGTGTTGCTGGACGTAAAAACAGGAGAAGTGCTGGCCATGGTTAACCAGCCCTCCTACAACCCCAACCACGCTGATATGGACAGCGATGGTTTGCGCAACCGGGCCATCACGGACGTGTTTGAGCCCGGTTCGGTGATGAAACCGTTTGCGGTTGCTTCCGCGCTGGAAACCGGTAGGTGGACACCGACCACGCCGATAGATACGACCCCGGGCCGAATCAATATTTCAGGGCACACTATTTCAGATCACCATAATTATGGCCCGATCGATGTGACCCGCCTGATTACCAAGTCTTCAAATGTCGCAGCCACCAAGATTGCGCTCGACCTTGAACCGGAACACATGTGGGATACTTATGACCGCTTCGGTTTTGGCGACGTGACCGGAACGGGCTTCCCGGGCGAGTCGGCGGGTGTACTGCGCAACCATCGGCGCTGGCGCCGTGTAGAGCAGGCCACCCTCGCATACGGCTACGGGATCTCCGTGACGGTGCTGCAGTTGGCGGAAGCCTATGCCGCATTGGCTGATGAAGGACGCCTGCGCCGGCCGAGCCTGGTTATGGGCGCATCCAATCCTCCGGCTTCAATTCTCGACCCCCGGCTTGCGCGTCAGGTCGCGGTGATGCTGGAAACAGTGACCGGACCCGAAGGGACCGGCAAGAAGGCTCGGGTTCAGAATTACCGGGTCTCCGGAAAGACCGGCACATCACGGAAAGCCAGTGCTTCAGGTTATGCCTCACGTTACATCGCCAGTTTTGCCGGGTTCGTGCCGTCCAGTGATCCGCAACTGGTCGGGGTCGTCATCATCAACGATCCGTCCGGCGAAGAGTACTTTGGCGGTCTGGTAGCCGCGCCTTTGTTCTCAGAAGTGATGACCGGCGCACTGCGGTTGTTGAACATTCCACCGGATAACTTTGAGGGCATGGTTACCCAGGCTGCCCGACCGGCACAGGGGGGTGCCGAATGAGTTGTCCGATGACGGTCCAGACCCTGCTTGAAGGCTGGTGCGACTCTGTTCCCGATGTCACCATCACCGGGATTGAGCTCGATTCGCGGCGGGTACAGCAAGGCCATGCATTTCTGGCCGTCGCAGGCGCTAATACGCACGGTGTTGCGCATGCGTCGCAGGCACGGGCCCGCGGTGCTGCGGTGATCATCCACGACGGGCTGGCAGAAGTGCCGGAGTCAGGAATTCCAGTCGTAGAGGTAGCCGGGCTGGGAGATCTGTTGTCTGCCATTGGGGCACGCTTCTATCATTCGCCTTCCGATCACCTGACCGTTGCAGGAGTGACCGGAACCAACGGCAAGACTTCGACCGCTCATTTCATCGCGCAATCCTGGCAAAGAACCAGTGCGGACGCGGGTATCATCGGAACGATCGGCTATGGGCCGCTAGGGCGTCTGCAGCCCGCCAATATGACCACGCCTGACCCCATTTCCCTCCAGGCAATGCTGTCAGGTTGTATTGACCAGGGCGTCGAGAAACTGGCCATGGAAGTATCCTCGCATGCCCTGGACCAGGGCCGCTGCAATGACGTCGCCTTCGACGCCGCCGTATTCACCAACCTGAGCCGCGACCACCTGGATTATCACGGCAGCATGGAAGCCTATGCGAACGCGAAACGCCGTTTGTTCATCGACAGCCACCCGCGCTTCGCCGTGGTCAATTATGACGATGCGTTCGGCAAAGTCCTGGCCGGTGAAATCAGCAATGGCACGGAGGTTTTTACCTACGGCACCAATGGCTCCAGCGAATTGCGGGGAGCGGTGTTGCAGATGGATTCGTCAGGAATGACCTTGAGGCTCGCGTCTCCCTGGGGCGGCGGTGAGGTGCGCACCGGTCTGCTCGGTGCATTCAATGTCTCCAACCTGCTTGCCGCGGCCGGCACGCTGGCGCTGTTGGGAATGCCCTGGAACCAGGTGATGGATCAATTGGAAATGATGCGCCCCGTTCCCGGCCGGATGCATTGCATGGGCGGCGAGGTGGCGCAGCCAGTCGTTGTCGTTGACTACGCTCACACGCCCGATGCGCTGGAGCAGGCTCTGAAAGCCCTGCGCTCACACCTCCATGGCCGACTGGTGTGTGTTTTTGGATGCGGTGGTGATCGCGATATCGGTAAACGTCCGATGATGGCGCAGGTGGCCGAATCGCTGGCTGATCGCATTGTCATGACATCTGATAATCCGCGTGATGAGGATCCCGCCGCCATCATCAGTGACATGCTGGCAGGTCTGGAGCGGCCAGCTGATGTACAGGTGATCGAAGACCGGGCTGCCGCGATACGCCATGCGGTCCTGGAAGCACGCAGTGGAGATATCGTGTTGATCGCTGGCAAAGGCCATGAGGCCTGGCAAGAGGTACGGGGACAGAAAATACGCTTCAGTGATGAGGTGGCCGTCAATGCTGCGCTGGAGGAGGCTGCATGATCCGCTTACCGCTCAACGATATAGCAAGCGTCCTCGGATGCACATTGCAGGGTCATGGTGTTGCTATAGAAAGCATCGTAATCGACAGCCGCCAGGTCCACTATGGCGCCTTGTTTGCTGCACTGCCGGGAAATAATGTCGACGGTCATGATTTTGCTGAGTCTGCAGTTCAATTGGGTGCCGCAGCCTTGCTGGTCAGCCGGCCACTGGACCTGGATGTGCCTCAGCTGGTCGTGGATGACGTGCTGCTTGCATTAGGGAAAATTGCCGGATTGCTGCGCAAGCGACTCAACCCCACGGTTGTTGGGATCACCGGCAGCAACGGTAAAACGACCGTCAAGGAGATGGTCGCGAGCATCCTCAGCCTGGAAGCAGAGGTTCTGGCGACAAGCGGAAACTACAACAACGAGCTGGGTGTGCCCCTGAGCCTGTTTGGACTGGAAGAAAAACACCGTTACGCCGTGCTCGAAATGGGTGCCAGCAAATCCGGTGACATCGCATACCTTTCGAACATAGCAAAACCCGACGTCGGCCTGATTACCAATATCGGACCCGCCCACCTGCATGGGTTTGGTACCGAAGAAGGCGTGGCCCGTGCCAAAGGAGAGCTGTATTCAGCTTTACCTGCCAGCGGCTTTGCCGTGATCAATGCAGATGAGCCCTGGTCGGATTTGTGGCAAGCCATGAACAAGGCTGGCCATTCACTGACTTTCGGCAGTGATGCAGACAGTGATATCCGGCTAGTCGTAAATGAATCACAGCCCGTGATAATCACTCCCGCTGGCTCATTTGACCTGCAGTTGTCATTGCCGGGCCGTCACAACCTGCAAAACGCGGCGGCCGCGACTTCCGTAGCGTTGGCATTGGGTATTGGAATAGAAAAAATCAGGCAGGGGTTGGCAGCAGTCAAGCCCGTGTCAGGGCGCCTTAACCTGATTAAGACCGAGGCTGGATGGACGGTGATCGATGATACCTACAATGCGAATCCGGCTTCACTCTATTCAGCGCTGCAAGTTCTTGCCGGCATGCAGGGGCATCCCTGGCTCGTGCTGGGCGATATGAAAGAGTTGGGTGAGGGTAGCCGAAAGTTGCATCGGGAAGTGGGTGAAGCCGCCAGGATCATGGGTGTGCGCCAGTTGTTTACTACCGGGGAGTTCGCAGAATACACGTCGGAAGCTTTCGGAGAAGGTGCTGAGCACTTTGCAAGCCGCGAGGAACTGGCGCAGGTTTTGCAGGCGCAGTTGCGGGCCGGTGTCATTTGCCTGGTCAAAGGATCGCGCTCGATGGGCATGGAAGCCATCGTTAAGGCCATCACGCAGCCGTCTGAAATGGGGGAGGCCGACTAATGCTGTATTGGGTTTTTCAGCAACTGGCCCAGGTCAATCCCGGTTTCGATGTGTTCAGCTACATTACGCTGAGGACAATCCTGGGCGCCCTGACTGCCTTGATGATTTCATTGTTGCTCGGTCCCTGGTTCATCCGGCGACTGGTCAAACAGCAGGTCGGCCAGCCGATTCGCAAGCTGGGTCCGGAGAGCCATTTCTCCAAGGCAGGCACGCCGACCATGGGTGGTGCGCTGATCCTCTTCTCAATAGTTATTTCAACTCTGCTGTGGGCAGACCTTTCCAACCGTTATGTTTGGGTGGTGATCGTCGTTACACTTTTCTTCGGTCTGATTGGTTGGGTTGATGACTATCGCAAACTGGTCCTGCAGGACTCAGAAGGCCTGCCGGCCCGTTGGAAATACCTGGCCCAGTCGGTTGGCGGACTGGCTGCGGCCTGGTTTTTATACGCTACAGCAGATGTGCCGGCAGCCACCGAGTTGATCGTTCCTTTCTTCAAGGATATTGCGATTCCGCTGGGTGCTTTTTACATTGTTACAACCTATTTCATGATTGTCGGATTTTCCAACGCGGTGAACCTGACCGATGGTCTTGATGGGCTGGCCATCATGCCTTCAGTGTTCGTGGCGGCTGCATTGGGTATTTTCGCTTACGTGGCCGGTAATTCCGTGTTTTCGGATTATCTGGCGCTACCGTTTCTGTCGGGTTCGGGCGAACTCGCCATCTTTTGTGGCGGCCTCGCTGGCGCCGGGCTGGGCTTCCTGTGGTTCAACACTTATCCGGCCCAGATATTCATGGGCGATATCGGAGCACTGGCTGTGGGCGCGGCGTTGGGGCTGATAGCTGTAATTGTCCGACAGGAACTCGTATTCATCCTTATGGCAGGCGTGTTCGTGATGGAAACCGTTTCAGTCATATTGCAGGTCGCCTCTTTCAAATTGACCGGTAAGCGCATTTTCAGGATGGCGCCCATTCACCACCATTTTGAATTGAAGGGCTGGCCCGAACCGAGGGTAATCGTCCGGTTCTGGATTATTTCCGTCATTCTCGTTCTGGCGGGACTGGCAACTCTGAAAATCAGGTGAGCATGGCCAAATGATAAAAATGACAGCGGCAATGAAAACCAGTGGCAGAAAAAACCAGGCATTCCAGGCTGGCTCCATGCCGGTTCCGGTGCGCCCGGACAGCTGGGTTCTGCTACCTGCGTTGTTGCTGCTTTCCATCGGCATCGTGATGGTAGGTTCCGCATCGATCGCCATCGCGGAAGGTCAGGGGGCCAGTACCTACCATTACCTGCTGCGTCACATGGTATTTATCACGGCCGGTGTTTTTCTGGCGTTTTCATTGAAGGTCATACCGATGGCCTTTTTCGAACGGATCAGCCGCCCGATGCTCGCCATGTCCGTCTTACTGCTGCTGCTCGTGCTGGTCCCTGGAGTAGGTCATACGGTAAACGGGAGCACCCGCTGGATTCGCCTGGGTTTCGTCAATTTCCAGGTCGTCGAAGCCGTAAAACTGATGGTGATCATTTACCTCGCGGGCTACCTGGCGCGGAAGGCGCAATTGGTGCGGACCCGATTCTTTGACACACTCAAGCCACTGGTTTTTGCCGGCTTGCTTTCCGCCATTCTGCTGATTCAGCCGGACATGGGCAGCGCCGCTGTGATCACCGCAATCGTTGCCGGGATGGTGTGGCTGGCCGGGGCTGCATGGCGCCACATTTTTATGCTGGGACTACTGATATTGCCTGCATTTGGATTTGCGGCAATGGAGCCCTACCGCCTGCGTCGCATCGTCAGTTTCATGGATCCCTGGGCTGATCCATTCGCGAGCGGATTTCCAGCTGACCCAGGCGTTGATCGCCATCGGGCGTGGTGAATTGTTCGGGGTTGGCATTGGCGCCAGTATTCAGAAACTGTTTTACCTGCCCGAAGCGCACACTGATTTCATCTTTGCAGTCCTGGCCGAGGAATTCGGTCTGGCTGGCGTCATCGCCGTTCTATTGCTATTCCTGTTGTTGGTCACACGGATCATGGTGATCGGCATCATGGCTCACCGGAACAACCGCCCGTTTGCCGGTTTTGTCGCATACGGCATTGGTTTGTGGCTCGGTCTGCAGGCCATGGTCAGCATCGGGGTGAACCTGGGTGCTCTGCCAACCAAGGGATTGACGCTGCCTCTGATCAGTTCGGGCGGCAGTAGCATGTTGATGACGATTTTCGCACTGGGAATTGTGCTGAGAATCAAGTACGAACTGGACCGGGACAACGTCCAGTATTTCCGGAAAAGAAGCCTTCCATGAGGCCGGCGAAATGAACAGTGACAGAGGCGGTGTAGTCATCATGGCCGGTGGAACCGGAGGCCATATCTTCCCGGGACTGGCGGTTGCGGATTGCCTGCGTCAGCAGGGCGTGAGCGTGCAGTGGCTGGGCGCGCGCGGCGGCATGGAATGTCAGAAAGTAGTTGAAGCCGGATATGCGATCAACGTGGTTGATATCTCGGGGTTGCGTGGAAAGGGTTTGAAGCGCTGGCTGCTGCTGCCCTGGAAATTGCTGCGTGCCGTCGTCCAGGCGTTCAGGCTGCTGGGTGACCACAAACCCGCGTGTGCGATCAGCTTCGGTGGCTATGCTGCAGGGCCCGGTGGACTTGCGGCCAGGCTCAGGGGGATTCCCCTGCTGGTGCATGAGCAAAACAGAATCCCGGGAATGACCAACCGGACCCTGGCGCGCTTTGCCCGAAAAGTTCTGCAGGCGTTTCCGGGAACCTGGCCGGCGAAGTTGCAGGCGGAAACCTGCGGCAATCCCGTGCGCAAAGCGGTTGTTGACCTGCCGGAGCCAGGGGCTCGAATGGCCGGCACGCGACGATACAGTCCATTTGCTGGTGACGGGTGGCAGCCAGGGCGCAAGGGCACTTAATCGCCTGGTGCCAGAGGCCGTATCCCTGTTGCCCGGAAGTCTGTCTGTTGAGACCAGGCACCAGGCAGGTGAAGGCTGGAAAGACGAAACTGCGGGTCTGTACCGAAAAGCCGGTATCGACGCGGATGTAACTGAATTTATAGACGATATGGCAGGCGCCTATGGCTGGGCTGATATCGTGATTTGCCGCGCGGGTGCGTTGACGGTTTCCGAACTGGCCGCGGCCGGGGTGGCTGCGGTCCTGGTGCCCTTTCCGTATGCCGTTGATGACCACCAGACCCGTAACGCTGAGTTCCTGGTCGAGGCCGGAGCAGCCGTGTTGATGCCGGAAGCCGGGATTAGTGCCAAGGCTATGGCCCAGGCACTGGAACCCCTGACTCGCGACCGCGAGTTGCGGATTTCAATGGCCAACAAAGCGCGTGCCGTTGCCATCCCCGATTCAGCCGAGCGAGTATCCCGTTTGTGCCGGGAGTATCTGACGGCATGAGAGGACTGGGATCACACCTGCGGCCTATGAGACGAGTTAATCGCGTACATTTTGTGGGTGTCGGGGGTGCGGGTATGAGCGGCATCGCGGAAGTGCTGGTCAACCAGGGATTCGAAGTGTCCGGATCCGATCTGGCGGAAAGCCTTACGACGCTGCGTTTGAAGCAACTGGGCGTCAAAGTGTTTAAGGGACATGATGCGGCCTGTGTTGATGGCGCCGATGTTCTGGTCGTGTCGAGTGCTGTGTCCGATGAAAATCCAGAAGTGGCGGCTGCACGAGACCTAAGGATCCCGGTAGTGCCGCGGGCTGAAATGCTGGCAGAACTTATGCGCTTCCGCCGAGGGATTGCCGTTGCAGGCACCCATGGCAAAACAACAACGACCAGCCTGACCGCCAGCCTGCTGGCTGCGGCTGGTCTGGATCCGACGTTCGTGATTGGTGGTTTGCTGAATGCCTGGGGCACAAATGCCCGCCTCGGACAGGGGGAGTACCTGGTCGCGGAGGCGGATGAGAGCGATGGCTCATTCCTGTTGTTGCAGCCGGTAATTGCCCTGATCACAAACATCGACAGAGATCACCTGGAGACTTACGAAAACAGCTTTGAAAACCTCAGGAAAGCCTTCCTGGAGTTCCTTCATCACTTGCCGTTTTACGGCGCCGCGGTGCTCTGTATCGACGATGAGCAGATTGCCGATATGGTTCCTTCAGTGACCCGCGCCGTGGTTACATACGGGCTCTCGGAGGACGCCGATATTCGCGGTACCGACCTGGTGCAGGACGGCCGCATGATGCACTTCAAAGCCCATTTTCCAAACCAGGCAGCCGCGCTGGATGTCAGCCTGAACCTGCCCGGAATACATAACGTATGTAACGCGCTGGGCGCACTGGCCATTGCCTGGGAATTGAGCCTGGACCTGTCTTCCATCGTTGCGAGTCTCGGCTCGTTTGAGGGTATCGGCCGGCGATTTGCCGATGTCGGTAGTTTTGCGGTTCCGCATGGAGAAGTCATGGTGGTTGAGGATTACGGCCATCATCCATCAGAGCTCGACGCCACCCTCACTGCTGCCCGCGAGGGCTGGCCGGAGAAGCGGATTGTGGCGGTGTTTCAACCGCATCGCTATACCCGTACCCGCGACTTGTTCGATGATTTCTCGCAGGCGCTTGCTTCGTCGGACATTGTGGTGCTGACCGACATTTACCCGGCGGGTGAAGAACCTATTGATGGTGTCGATAGTGGTGCGCTGTGTCAGTCGATCCGGGCCAGGGGCCGGATAAATCCGATCCTGATCTCCGATGTTCATGATTTGCCGGCTGAGCTGCCGGCCATTCTGGAAGACGGCGATCTGGTTCTTTTACTGGGTGCAGGAAACATCGGCCTGGTTGCGCAGCAGATCAGGGAGCAGGGGTTTTTGCAGGAGGGCATAGAATGAAGCCGTTTCCTTCTCTCCAGGTTTCTGATCCAGCCGACTTTGGCTGTGTCGGGTTGGTGATCGGTGGTGACAGCGCTGAGCGTGAAGTGTCACTGGATGGCGGTAAAGCGGTCAGTGAAGCTCTCGGCCGCAACGGTATCGACTACCGGGTTTTCGATGGTCCGGAATTCCTGTTTGAAGCCATAAGGCATGGTGAAATAGAACGCGTGTTCAATTTGTTGCACGGGCCGGGTGGTGAGGACGGCGCTCTGCAGGGTGCATTGCAGTTGATGGGTGTTCCCCTGACCGGTGCCGGCCTTGCATCATCTGCATTGACCATGGACAAAGTGCGTTCGAAATGGGTATGGGAACGCAACGGGATTGTTACACCGCCTTTCGACTATTTCGGTCCGAATGACCATGACTACCAGCGCGCGGTCGAAAAATTTGGCCTGCCTGTGTTTGTCAAACCGAACGGGTTGGGTTCGAGCATCGGGATCTCAAGGGTTAGTAAGGCGGAGGATTTGCAGCCTGCAGTTGACCTGGCCCGGCGCTATGGCGACACCGTAATGATTGAGAGGGAAATAAGCGGCAGCGAATATTTTGCCGGTGTGCTTGGCCGAAATTCACTGCCCTTGATCCGCGTAGAAACGGCCAACGAATTCTACGATTACGAAGCGAAGTACGAATCGGATGAAACCCGGTATTTCTGCCCCTGCGGGCTGGATAGCGAAATTGAAGCCGGATTGCGGGATTTGTCTCTCAAAGCATTCGATATCCTCGGTACATCTGGTTGGGGACGGGTTGATTTCCTGTTGGATGACTCGGGCAAGCCCTGGTTTCTGGAGGTCAATACAACGCCGGGAATGACCGGCCACAGCCTGGTCCCGCAAGCTGCAGCGCAGGCCGGAATCGACTTCGATGAGCTGATCTGGCGCATCCTGGAGACAAGTCTATGAGCACCCATACCGGTTTCAGCTACCCGGCCAGCAAAGGCTTCGCCAGTGGCATGCTTGCAGTGACGGCCCTGTTTCTGGTGGCGGTTGGCGGGATAGCCTGGGTCAGCATGGGTATCGTTGCCAATGACCGCTGGCCGATCCGCTGGCTGGAACTCAATGGTGCTTTCCAGCGGGTTAGCGCGGAACAATTAAGAGCCAGCATGACCCCGATAATCGATGAGAGTTTTTTCACGATTGACCTGCAGGATCTGCGTAACTCGGCGACCCGGATATCCTGGGTTTCTACTGTGCAAATCCAGAAAAAGTGGCCGGATACGGTCACAGTGGCGATTAAAGAATACACACCCGTCGCGCATTGGAACCGTGGTCAACTGGTCTCTGCCAAAGGGGTCGTATTTTCTGTTCCTGAGGCTGATGAGATTCAAGGATTGCCTTGGTTGTTCGGTGGTGATGAACGGCTCGCTGACGTCCTGGATACATGGTCTGAGTTCAGCGAATTGCTGGCCCCGATCGGACTGGAAATCAACCGCCTTGAACTGGATCGACGCGGCGCCTGGTCGATGGAAATGAATAATGGCACCAGTGTCCAGATGGGCCGCGATTTTGCTCGTGACCGTTTGCACAGGTTGTTGGCCAGCTGGGATTCGCTGATGCGGCAACAGCCATTGCCGCCGCGGGATGTTGATTTGAGATATACCAATGGGTTCGCGGTCTTGTGGCCGCAATACCCGAAAACGGCCACAGGGACTGATAGCTGAATGAAGGTAAAAAAGACAGAAAAATCGCTGGTCGTAGGACTAGACGTCGGTACCTCCAAGATTGTTGCCATCGTCGGCGAAAGCCAGCCGGATGGATCGGTCGAGGTCGTCGGACTGGGCTCTCACCCCTCGACGGGCCTGCGGCGGGGTGTGGTGGTCGATATGGCTTCCACCGAGCAGGCGATACAGCGTGCTGTTGAAGAGGCGGAGTTGATGGCGGGCTGCGAAATTCATTCGGTATACGCGGGGATTTCCGGCAGTCATATCCGCAGCCTCAATTCTGATGGCACAGTGGCGATCAAAGACAAGGAGGTTTCTGAGGGAGACGTCGACCGGGTGCTGGATGCGGCTCGCGCAGTTCCAGTCGCCGCGGATCAGAAAGTCCTCCATGTGCTCCCCCAGGAATACGTGATTGATAACCAGGACGGGATACGCCAACCCATAGGTATGGCGGGTGTCCGGCTGGAAGCCCATGTTCACGTCGTCACGGCGGCACTGAGCGCCACCCAGAATATCAGTAAGTGCGTGGCGCGCTGTGGGCTGACAGTTGATGAACTTATCATGCAACCGTTGGCGGCAAGCTTTGCGGTGCTTACACCCGACGAAAAAGATCTTGGCGTCTGCCTGGTCGACATCGGCGCCGGCACAACTGATATTGCGGTATTCACCGATGGTGCGATTCGCCACACGGCCTGTATACCGATAGCAGGTGACCAGGTCACGAATGATATAGCTGTAGCGCTGAGGACCCCTACTCAGCATGCAGAAGACATAAAAATCAAGTACGCCTGCGCGCTGGAACAACTCGCCCGGAATGACGAGAGTATCCAGGTTCCCAGCGTGGGTGATCGCACTTCGCGTCACCTGGCGAGGCAGACCCTCGCACAGGTCGTTGAAGCGCGTTACAGAGAATTGTTTTCGTTGATCCAGGCCGAATTAAGGCGCAGTGGATTCGAAAACATGATTGCGGCCGGTCTGGTCATGACCGGTGGCGCTTCCCGCATCGAGGGCGCGGAAGAATTGGCGGAAGAGATGTTTCACATGCCGGTGCGCCTGGCGACACCACAGTATGTGAGCGGACTTTCCGACGTAGTAAGCAACGCCATACACGCAACCGGTGTTGGACTGTTGCTGTATGGCAACCAGGCGGGTTCAGGCAGAACCCTGTTGGCGTCTGGTGGTGGAGACACCTTTATTGACCGGGTCAGAAGTTGGTTCCGGGGTGAATTTTAAATATAACAACGGCGAGCGAGAGGAGATATAAAAATGTTTGAATTAGTGGAGAACTACACACCCAGCGCAACAATTAAAGTCATTGGTGTGGGTGGCGGTGGCGGCAACGCTGTAGCGCAGATGATAGACGCCAGTATTGATGGCGTGGAGTTTATCGCGGCTAATACGGATGCGCAGGCATTACGCCAATTCAAGGGCAAAACCATCCTGCAAATCGGTTCCAGTGTAACCAAGGGGCTCGGTGCAGGTGCAAACCCTGAAGTTGGCAGGCAGGCTGCATTGGAAGACCGGGAACATATCATGGAGATGTTGTCAGGCGCTGACATGGTATTTATCACGGCCGGAATGGGTGGCGGAACCGGTACCGGTGCAGCCCCGGTGATCGCACAGGCGGCCAAGGACCAGGGGATTTTAACGGTCGCGGTGGTGACCAAACCGTTTCACTTTGAGGCTCGGCGGCGCATGCAGATCGCGGAAAAGGGTATCGAAGAACTGGCGGCGCACGTAGATTCACTGATCACCATTCCTAATGCAAAGCTGGGGGATGTGCTGGGTGGTGAAACGCTGCTTTTAAATGCATTTAAAGCAGCTAATGACGTGCTCCAGGGCGCTGTGCAGGGCATTGCGGAACTGATTACCCGGCCGGGACTGATCAACGTGGATTTCGCTGACGTCCGCACGGTGATGTCAGAAATGGGCATGGCGATGATGGGTTCTGGCCAGGCTTCGGGTGATGATCGCGCGATCATGGCCGCTCAGGCTGCCATTGGCAGTCCGCTGCTGGAAGACATCAACTTGTCTGGAGCCTGCGGCATCCTGGTCAATATTACCGCTGGCACCAACCTGACTATGAAAGAATTTGAAGAAGTCGGCAGTACTGTTGGTGATCTGGCTTCAGAGGATGCAACCGTGGTTATGGGCACGGTAATCGACGCCGAACTGGGCGACGACCTGCGGGTAACCGTCGTTGCGACCGGTCTGGGCGAGCCTGTGCGCAGTTCGCTGACCCGGGAGCAACCAATGCGCCTGGTAGCGAACGGCACCACTGGAAGGCCCGAACTGGTGGCTGAAGAAGATCTACCCCAGGCAAGTGTGGATATGGAATTCAGAGCGGAAGTTTCTGAAACCGGAGGCAGGGACCTGTTTGAGAGGCAGAAGGATATTGATTACCTCGATATTCCTTCATTTCTCCGAACACAGGCCGACTAAACTGGCCCGTTGGCGTGTACCACCCAGCACGCCGGCTTCCGGAAAGGAAGTCCGGCAACCGGAGACCTCGACTCGCCGTACCGGCCTGCCTGCAGGCCGGTGTTATCCGGTTGCCGGACAGGGGTTAGGCAAACAGTGAGACCATTTTGTTATGAGATCGTTAAAATGTTGTTAAATTACAACAAGTGTGGTCTGAATACCAATAAGGTGGCTATGAAGCAAGTCGCTCATGTGCTAACATGCCGCTGATTTTGAGGACCCTCTGGGAGCCCCAATAATGATAAATCAACGCACCCTCAAGAACGTCATCCGAGCCACTGGTGTGGGAATCCATACCGGTGAAAAAGTCTTTATGACCTTGCGCCCGGCAGCGGTCAACACCGGTATTATTTTCCGGCGTACCGATCTCGATCCGGTCATGGAAGTTCCAGCGTTCGCAACGCATGTCGGCGATACCAGCATGAATACCTCGCTGGAACAAAACGGCGTTCGTGTTTCGACGGTTGAACATTTGATGTCCGCTTTTGCAGGTCTGGGTATCGATAACGCCTATGTTGACCTGAGCAATTCAGAGGTCCCCATCATGGACGGCAGTGCCGGTCCCTTCGTTTTCCTGATCCAGTCCGCGGGTATCGAGGAGCAGTCGGCCGCCAAGCGTTTTATCCGAATCCTGGAACCTGTCGAGGTTCGACTGGATGACAAGTGGGCCCGCATTGATCCGTTTGACGGATTTCGCGTGTCATTCAAGATCGACTTTAATCATCCGGTATTCCGTTCGCACCAATCATTTGCTTCAGTTGATTTCTCGACCACCTCTTATTTGAAGGAAATTGCCAGGGCCCGCACGTTTGGCTTCATGCGCGACATCGAGATGCTGCGTGAGCGCAACCTGGTGCTGGGCGGAAGTATGGATAACGCTGTTGTGCTGGATGATTATCGAATTCTCAATGAAGACGGATTACGTTACGAGGACGAGTTCGTAAAGCACAAGGTTCTGGATGCAATTGGAGATTTGTACCTGTTGGGGCACGGTCTGATTGGAGCGTTTTCAGGTTACAAGTCCGGTCACGAGCTCAACAACCGTTTACTCCGGGACCTGCTCGAGCGGCCTTCGGCGTGGGAAGAGGTGACTTTTGACGAATCAGATCCGATTCCGGTGTCATACGCGCATCCGGCGCAGGCGACGGCCTGAAGTTACGGTTTGAACCAGGTTCTGTGCCGGAACGCCAACTCACGACAAATCACCCGATTTCTGATATTATCCGCCGTCCGTGTGGTCAGACTGAAGGTTTGTCCACACCTACTCCTCGCTGTCGTCGTCCAGATGGGACATCGATTCGAGGGCTTGTTGCGCCGCCGGCGAAAGCGCTCTCTTTTTGCGTTCATCCGGATGTTGCTCAGCAAGCGGGGCAACGCGGATATCAATGTGCTCGATTTCCGTATGGCCAGCCTGGTGCAGAGACCTGATGACGTTCGGTGTCTGCATCCGCAGCATGGTAGCCCAGGAAGCTGACGGTGAGACCAGGATCAGCCTGTTTTCACGGATCGTAGCGACCTGGAAGTGAGCTGCTGATTCGGGGTCCAGAAGCCCTGCTATCAGGCGTTCGATTTGCGATAGCATATTCGCACGTAGCAGCATTTTACCCAGTGAAGAGCCGTGGTCCGTGATGACTTCGGAAACACGGAACACTTTTTTACCGGACGGATTTTTGCGAGCCATCTATGAAGCGTACTTCAGCATCAACGTTGATTACCAGCCCTGAGCGGTCTTCAGGGTTGCGCCGTATTGCCGGCTCCCGGGGTGCTCTTTGGGGCACCGCTTTCGTATTTTGCTGCGGCCTGATGTTTTTTCTCGGTCGCAGTTCTGCAGGGATTCCGGATGAATTGCTTGGTGAAATCCAGGCCATGAGGCTGGAGATCCGCACGCAACAGGGAAAGGTAGATTACTTGCGCAGGGACAACGAACAGAGCGTCAATGCGCTGGCGGCAAGACTGGCAGAGTTACAGGCTGCATCAACCAGGCTTGATGCACTGGGGCAGCGCCTTGCACACATGGGCCAGTTGACACTGGACGAATTTGACTTTGATCAGCCGGCGCCGGTTGGCGGGCCGGGTGACCTGGCCTCGATCGGCTCCGCCGGTGAAAATGAACTGGGTTTTACCATCGCCGCACTGGGTGAAAAATTGCGACGCCAGTCATCGCAACTGGACGCACTTCAGTTTCTGATGGTTAACCGCCAACTCGAGAACGATCTTACGCCAACCGGTTGGCCGGTCAGAAAAGGCTGGATTTCTTCCCGTTTTGGCGAGCGCAGCGACCCGTTCACCGGTGAGCGTGAAAAGCACAGTGGCCTGGATTTCGCCGGTACCCGTGGCGCCGATGTGTTGAGTGTTGCGAGTGGCGTGGTGATTTGGGCTGCAAACCGTACCGGCTACGGCAAGACGGTAGAGATCGATCACGGCAACGGTTACAAGACCCGCTATGCGCACAGTGACGACTTGATCGTAAAGGCAGGCGACCACGTGAAAGCGGGCCAGGTGATAGCCCTGATGGGCAGCACCGGCAGGTCGTCCGCCCCGCATGTTCATTTCGAAGTACTCAAAGACGGTGCGAGAATCAATCCCGCCCGTTTTGTCGGCCAACTGCGCTAATTGTTCAGGGCCTTCAGCGGTCTTGTAACACGGCATTACCGACCCCAAATACCAATCGCGCGAAACCACAAAGAATCCTTTACTGATGCTCAATAGTCTGATTACAAAAATCGTGGGCAGCCGAAACGACAGGCTGGTCAAAAAGATGGACAAAACTGTCCGGAAAATCAACGATCTGGAAGAGTCGACAAAAACGTTGTCGGACGCCGAGATCGCAGCCAAGACCCCCGAGTTGCGGCAGCGTCACGAGGCTGGGGAATCCCTCGATGCGTTACTTCCGGAAGCCTTCGCGCTGGTCCGTGAAGCCTCGTGGCGATCCATGGGCCTGCGGCACTATGATGTGCAATTAGTCGGTGGCATGGTGCTTCACCAGGGAGAAATCGCAGAAATGAAGACCGGTGAGGGCAAGACCCTCATGGCGACACTGGCTGTCTACCTGAATACGCTCAATGGTAAAAGTGCACACGTTGTAACCGTCAATGACTACCTGGCCAAACGAGATGCCGAGTGGATGAAACCCATCTACGAGGCACTTGGGCTGACTGTGGGAATTGCTATTCCCGGAATGACTCCGGCGGCCAAGCGTGCCGCTTACGCCTGTGACGTCGTATACGCCACCAATAATGAACTCGGATTCGATTACCTGCGCGACAACATGGCGTTCTCAAGCGACCAGAAAGTTCTGCGTGACCGAAACTTCGCCATTGTCGATGAAGTCGATTCCATACTGATCGATGAGGCCAGGACGCCGCTGATCATTTCGGGGCCTGCCGATGAGACTCCGCAACTGTACGTTCGGATTAACCAGCTGATCCCCAGTCTGAAGGTGGCTGAAATCCTCAACGAGGAAGAAAACGAGTACAGTGAAGGCGACTTCACCATCGACGAGAAACAGAAACAGGTTTACCTGACCGAGGAGGGCATGGCCCACGTCGAGAAGTTGATGGTCAAGTCCGGTCTGTTGAAAGAAGAGGATAGCCTCTACAACGCGCAGAACCTGAACCTGGTCCACCACCTGAATGCCGGTTTGCGCGCGCATCACCTGTTCAGCAAGGACGTCGATTACATCATCAAGGACGGCGAGATCGTCATTGTCGATGAATTTACCGGCCGTACCCTGGCCGGACGGCGATGGTCCGAGGGCTTGCACCAGGCCATTGAGGCCAAAGAAGGTGTTCCGATCCAGCGGGAAAACCAGACGCTCGCATCGATCACGTTCCAGAACTATTTCCGTCTTTACGACAAGTTGTCCGGCATGACGGGTACGGCGGATACAGAAGCCTACGAATTCCAGTCCATCTACGGCCTGGAAGTTGTGGTTATCCCAACCGCCAAACCGATGATTCGTGATGACAAGGACGACCTGGTCTTCCTGAAAGCCGAAGGCAAGTTCGAAGCCATCATTGATGACATCGAGGACTGCGTGAAACGCGGTCAGCCGGTGCTGGTGGGCACTACCTCCATCGAGACCTCCGAATTGCTCTCGGGGATGCTGAAAAAGCGTAAGACCAGGCACGAAGTTCTGAATGCGAAGCAGCATGAACGGGAAGCCAACATCGTGGCCAACGCCGGACATGCCGTCCGCGGTGACCATCGCCACCAACATGGCCGGTCGCGGAACCGATATCGTTCTGGGCGGCAGCCTGGCTGCTGAACTGGCAGAGCTGTCGGAAGATACGACCGACAGCCAGCGTGAGACGATTACGCAGGAATGGCAGAAGCGCCATGAACAGGTTGTCGAGTCGGGCGGCCTGCATATTATTGGCACGGAACGCCATGAATCGCGGCGTATCGATAACCAGCTCAGGGGTCGTTCCGGCCGCCAGGGTGATCCCGGGTCATCACGCTTCTACCTGTCGCTGGAAGACAACCTGATGCGTATTTTCGCGTCTGATCGCATGTCGATGCTGATGCAGCGTTTCGGCATGAAGGAAGACGAAGCCATCGAGGCCGGCATGCTCAACCGTGCCATCGAAAACGCCCAGCGCAAGGTGGAAGCGCACAACTTCGATGTGCGTAAGCACCTGCTGGATTACGATGACGTGGCCAACGACCAGCGTCGCGTTATTTACCAGCAGCGCAATGAACTGATGGAGGCCGAAGAAATCGGCGATACCATCACCGAAATGCGTCATGACGTATTCAACGACGTGATTAACCAGTTCATCCCGCCGGGCAGCATTGACGAGCAGTGGGAAATCCCGCAGCTGGAGAAAGCGCTGAGTGGAGAATTCGGGGTCAATCTGCCGATCTCCGAATGGCTGGATGAAGACGAAAGTATCCACGAGGAAGCGTTGCGAAACCGGGTGGTTGAAGCCGTTGACCAGCACTTCGCCGACAAGGAAGAAATGACCGGCGTCGACGTCATGCGGCATTTTGAAAAAGCGCTGATGCTGAACGTGCTGGACCAGCAGTGGAAAGACCACCTGGCCAGCATGGATTACCTGCGCCAGGGTATTGGCTTGCGCGGTTACGCTCAGAAACAACCGATGCAGGAATACAAGCGCGAGTCCTACGAGATGTTCACCGAGTTATTGGGGAACATCAAGCACGAGGTGGTTCGGATACTGGCACGTGTGCAGGTACAAGGCGGAAGAAGATGTTGCGGCCGTCGATGCGCAGCGTCGTCAGGAATCCCAATCCCAAATGGAGTACCGGCATGAAGAGGCCAGGCCTGCATCGGGACAGGCGCCTCAAGCAGCTGCGGCGCAACTGCCGGAAACCTTTGTCAGGGAAGGGCGCAAGGTTGGCAGGAATGAGCCTTGTCCCTGTGGTTCAGGGAATAAGTACAAGCATTGCCATGGTAGGTTGTCCTAACGGATCACTTCAGAACGGCATTCGCGCAGGTCTTCTTTGCCTGCGGCAAAACCGTCCTGCACTCATTGCCTGGGATTCATAACCTCACATATAGGCGATGCGCAGGTAGTGCTCGTGTAGTTTTTTGACTTTATCTTCCAGCTTGGTCAGATCGCCGCTGTTGTCGATTATGTCATCGGCCAGGGCCTTGCGTTGCTGGCGGGTGGATTGGGCGTTCAGAATTGTCTGAGCCTGTTGACGGCTGATTTGATCGCGTGCCATGACGCGTTCAAGCTGAATTTCTTCACTGACGTCGACGACCAGTACCCGGTTAATCCATTCATAAGCCCTTGACTCGGCGTATAGCGGGATGACCAGTAGACAGTAGGGCGCTTCAACCTCACTAACCCGTTCTATAACTTTTTTTGCTATCAGGGGGTGCAGGATGCGTTCCAGCCGGGTTTTCATGGCCGGGTCAGTGAATATGGCTTCACGCATTTTCCGGCGGTCCAGGCGGCCTTCGGTGTCCAGGTAGTCAGAGCCGAAATCCTCACGGACTTGCTTTAGCGCAGGCTGGCCGGGCTCCACGACTTCCCGCGCGATGCGGTCTGTGTCTATGACCGGGACGCCTAACCGTGAAAAGCAATCTGAGACGGCGGTTTTGCCGGAGGCGATACCCCCGGTCAGGACGACCGTGAAAACTGTCGGGGATTTGTCGGACATATCACGTCAGCCAAAATTTCCAGACCCGGTGTAGAAACTCATGATCTTCTCGCCCCAGATCAGCGCAATCCAGCCGGCTGCGGCGATGAAGGGACCGAAAGGCATGGGTTTGTCGCGCTTGCAGTCGGCCGATACCCATCAGGACCAGACCCACGACCGCTCCGACCACGGAAGAAAGCAGGATCACCAGTGGCAGCATTTGCCAGCCCATCCAGGCTCCCAGAGCGGCCAGCAGTTTGAAATCCCCGTAACCCATGCCTTCCTTGCCGGTCAGCAGGCGAAACAGGTGGTAGATGGACCACAGGATCAGGTAGCCGGCCATGGCGCCGATCACGCTGGATGCGAGGTCAGTGTGGATCGACCAGAAACTGGCCAGTACACCTGCCCACATCAGCGGGATCGTCATGTTGTCGGGCAGCAATTGGGTATCAATATCGATACCGGCCATCGCCACCAGCATGGCTGTCAGAAACAGCGCGGTAAGCCCCTGCAGGTTCGGCCCGAAATGCCAGAGGGTAACAACGAACAGGATAGCTGTGAGGAGTTCGACCAGGGGATAACGAAAGGAGATTCGGGTTTTGCAGGCAGAGCATTTTCCACGCAGGAAAAGATAGGAAATAATTGGGATGTTCTCCCAGGACTTGATGCCATGCCCGCACTTCGGGCAGTGCGAGCGGGACAGCACAATTCCCGGCGGGCGCTCTTCTTCCTGCTTTTCCAGTTCCAGCAATTCGCGGCACTGGCAGCGCCAGTCATGCTCCAGCAGGGGTGGAATCCTGAGGATCACTACGTTCAGGAAGCTGCCGATCACGGCGCCAAGAAGAAACACCCCTGCATAGAGCAGGGGTGGAAATTCAATCAATGTTTCCAGCATATGGTTTTGTTCTGTTGCTTAAATGACCGCGGCCATCTTGAAGATGGGCAGGTACATCGCGATAACCATCGTGCCGACAATTACGCCGATAAATACAATAATCAACGGCTCCAGCAGGCTGCTGAGCGCGTCCACTGCATTGTTGACTTCTTCTTCGTAGGCTTCGGCTACCTTGACCAGCATCTCATCAAGTGAACCGGCCTCTTCGCCAATCGAAGCCATCTGGATGACCATGTTGGGAAATACGCCTACCTGCTGCATCGCCATCTGGAGTTGATGGCCAACGGCCACATCCTCGCGAATTTTGGCAGCGGCCTCGTCAAAAACGCGGTTACCGGTGGCGCCGGAAACGATTTTGAAGTGCGTCGACCAGCGGAACGCCTGCTGCGAAGGTGATGGCCAGTGTGCGGCAGAAACGAGCGATGGCAGCCTGCTCAAGAATACCGCCAACAATTGGGATTTTCAGCGAGGTACGGTCGATCCAGTGGGCGAATTTGACGGACCGTTTCTTGGCCATGATGAGGCCGACTACGACTGCGATGAAGCCAATTAAAACATAGAGTCCATTGGACCTTAACCACCTGGAGGCCCCGACAATCATCTTGGTAAAGGCAGGCAGATCGGCGCCAAAACTCTGGAAGATTCCCTCAAATTGCGGGATTACGTAAATCAACAGGATAGAAGAGACGATGATTGCAACGGCAATAACAGCGGCCGGATAGTAAAGCGCTTTCTTGATCTTGCCCTTGATGCTTTCAATACGCTCTTTGTGCGAAGCAATATTGTCCAGGATGGTATCCAGCACACCGGCGCTTTCGCCGGCCTGGACCAGGTTGGTGTAAAGCTCGTCAAACTGGACGGGATACTTGCCCAGCGCCTCGTACAAGCGTGCTGCCGGATTCGACATCCGCGCGAATCTTGTCCAGCATCGTCCGCATACGCGGGTTTTTTATGACCGCCGGCAATGATCTGGAAGGCAGTCACCAGCGGCACACCGGATTTCAGCATGGTCGCCAACTGTCGGCTGAAAACGGCGATGTCTTTGGTGCTGATGCGGCTGCCGGCACCACCAAACAGTGGCTTTGGGCTTCTTCTTGACGCTGATCGGGTTGATGCCCTGGCGGCGTAATTCAGCCCGTACCAGGTTGGGTGTTGTTGCGATCTGCTGCCCTTTCAGCTTGGTGCCGCGTTTGTCCCTGCCCTGCCAGAGAAATACAGTTGGTTGAATCTGAGTCGTTGCCATAACCTAGTCCTTGGTTACTCGGTTGATTTCAATCAGGTCGGTAATTCCCATAGCCACTTTATTCAAAGCAGACTGCCTGAGATCCAGAATTCCCTCCTTCCTTGCCTGATCGGCGATCGTAAGTGCGTCACCTTCTTTGCAAAATGATTCTCGAAATATCGTCGGTAATCGGCATTACTTCAAAAATACCCGTTCTTCCGCGATAGCCTTCATTGCATTCACTGCAGCCATTGGGCTCATAAAGTACCAGGTCTTCCAGTTCTTCTTTCGCGAATCCGGCCTGCAGCAGCGCTTCGGGCGGAAGGTCCATTTTCTTTTTACAGACGTGCAACGTACGCAACAGCCGCTGCGCCATCACCAGGTTGACCGCCGAGGTGATGTTATAACTCGGCACGCCCATATTCATCAAGCGGGTGATGGACTGGGGTGCATCATTGGTATGCAGGGTGGACAACACCAGGTGACCGGTTTGTGCCGCCTTGATCGCGATTTCAGCCGTTTCGAGGTCACGTATCTCCCCGACCATGATCACGTCCGGATCCTGGCGCAGAAATGCCCTCAACGCGCGGGCAAACGTCATACCCTGCTTGGTATTCTGCTGCGACCTGGTTGATGCCGTGAACCCGGATTTCGACCGGGTCTTCAACGGTGGAGATATTTCTGCCCTTCGTCATTGAGCATTTGCAGGGCGGTATAAAGTGAAACGGTTTTACCACTACCCGTCGGTCCGGTTGCCAGGATCATGCCGTAGGGCTTCTTGACGGCCTCGTGAAACATCTCCTGCTGTGCCTCATCGAAACCCAGTTGCTCGATACCCAGCTTGGTGGCTGCGGAGTCCAGGATACGCAGCACGACTTTTTCGCCAAACAAGCGTCGGGCAGGTGCTGACCCTGAAGTCGATGCTCTTGTTCCGGGAAAGATTCAGCTTGATGCGGCCATCCTGCGGAACCCGTTTTTCAGCGATATCCAGTCCGGCCATGACTTTCAGACGTGATGACAGGCGGCGCGACATCTGGATGGGGGGTGCGGCGACATTTTTCAGCACGCCATCGAGTCGGTATCGAATACGGTAACGCTCTTCGTAGGGTTCGAAATGAATATCCGAGGCGCCTTTTCGAATGGCGTCGAGCAGTACTTTGTTGATGAATCGAACAACCGGCGTTTCATCGACTGCCGGATCACCTGATGCGTCATCCGAGCCATCAGATTCGACTTGAAAACCGACATCTTCAAGGCCTTCTTCGTCGTCGAATTCGTCGAAGGCCGGACTGGTCGCGTCCATCGCCCGTTCAATGGCGGGCTGGAGCTGATCCGCTGCGACCAGTATGGGTTCGACGTGGAATCCGGAACTGAACGCAATTTCATCGATGACTTCGTGATCGGTCGGATCCATCATTCCGATGAAGAGCTGGTTGCCCCGCAGGTGCAGGGGCAAGGCCTGGTGTTTTTCGATCAGCGCTTCGCTGACCAGGCTGATGGGCGCCTGGCCCAGGTCGAAAGCCGCTAATATCGATCAGTGGAATGCCGTATTCATCGGAGGCAGCAGAGGCCAGTGCGGCAGGGTCGGCCGCCTTGTTTTTGATCAGCCAGCTGAGGAGCGTTTTGTTTTTCTTGTTGGATTGCGTGCAGGCGTTATCTGCCGTGGCTTCATCCATGATGCTCTCGACCACCAGGCGGCGGGCAAGACCATTCAGATTGCTGGTGACCTTCAACTCAGTGTTCATCAGCGGGTCGCTCCTTTCCCCGATGGCTATTATACCTATTTATTACCTATATATTGCAAGTTATTGTGAGATATAGATAAATAAGACATCAGAATTTGGTTTGGGCGGAATACATGCTGATTCTGTCTTTGCTCCTGATCTAAGCAAAATCGCAGTCCTTTAAATAGTCGACCGATTTCAAAAAAAACCCCCGCGTCAAGCGGGGGTTTTTGATTGTTCACTAAATAGCAACTCGGATCAGCTTGAAGTACGGCAAGTTGAAGGCACGTGCTGTGGCTCACCAGCAGATGTCGAGCAATCCCAGGTCATCCGGCCTTCGTCGTCGGCGAAAGCGCCAGTCAGTGTTAATATTACGTCCGTGGAGGCACCGGTGGCTTGTGTCGTGACCGTGATGACCGGTACAGCGCAAGTACCAGTAGCTGCCACAGTGGTCACATACTCACTGGCGGAATTCCAGTTATAACCTATAGAGTCGTTATTAACCGAATAGGTTGTAGCCTCAGACTGGCAGGTTTCTGACGCAGCCAGTTTGGCTGAGGCAGCTACGCTGAGTCCCTCACCGACCTTTGCACGAATGGTGTAATCTTTGTAAGCAGGCAGCGCAAGTGCCAGCAAAATGGCGATAATCGCGATGACGATCATCAGTTCGATCAATGTAAAACCCTTTGAAACTCGTTTCATGTTCTTCACAAAATTACCCTCCTGGAGATTTGAAGTGGTCTAAGCGACCGCCTTTAAGTTACATCCCTCTTCAACAAGGGATCGCGGAGAATATAATGCAAAATTCGGGCCACATAATTAAATATAAAAAAAACAATAAGATAAAAATAACAGCTAAGGTAATAAAAAGACAGAGGACATAATTCAGGTCACATTGTGACAAAAACTGTCAGTTTTGAGCCTCGTTTGTTCGAATTTGATGTTAACGCGTTATGAATTTTCATATTTTCGTACCTGCGTTCCTCAGACATCACTTCGGGTTATTAAGATATACACAACTACTGCATAGGGGGATTGCTGAAATGTATTGGAGTCTCTCGTTGTGTCATTTAAAATTCTCGGAAAAATGCTTTTCGAATGCGATTTTTAGGCGATTCACGCGAGTGTTATCAAGATAGTCGCTGGCCTGAGAGATACGCTCGGGGTCTGTTAAATCAACCACGACAGTATTTTTGTCCAATGCAGTTCTATTTGCCGACAAGCCACCGTTCGCAATCAAGTATCTTCCATCGGTTGCCCCTTTCTGCTTTTCTCGCAGTATTTTATCGTGGAATTCAGTCTTCACCTGGAGCATGCCATCCTCGTTGATTTCATAGGTGCTTGATCCCTCCTTTACGAGTTCTTCAATATCCAATTCTGCTCTATGTAAAACTGCCAGGTCGAACCCGGTTTCCATGAATACGATTCTATTGTTGATGTTCTCGCCTTCATGTTTTGCGAGACTGATTCCATCAAAATCATCTTTCTTAATTCCAATCATTTGCGCGATCGTTGGAGCAATATCTACCAGCGACGTAAGGCGTTCAAATTTGCCAGGATTTAGAAATTTTCTCGAAGTATTGTCTTGCAAACTCACAAGAATCTGATTTTGTGCGATATTCAACAGATCCGTGCCATGTCCAGGGGAGTGCTTTGTGCTTTTTGAGAGTTTACTGCGAATGCTATCCAATATTGAATCACCATTTGGGTCAGAATCTTCTGAAAACCCTTCACCGTGATCTGTAAAAACAACCAGGAGAGAATTTTGAAGCAAACCATTTGCTTCAAGTGTTCTTAGCACTTGCCCAAATTGCTCATCAAGGCTTTTTAGAGACTCAAGGTATTTGAGAAATTTTGACTGCGGCACTTGACTACCGCTTGTCGACCACAGGTATGGCCAGTGACTCAAGCAAAAATGAAGTGCGAGGAATAAGGGCTTAGCATTGTCGTAATCATCTAATTTCCGATTGATCTGGCCGACAAACTGATTTGGTTCATAAGTCGTGTAACTTGCCCTATTTCCGTATGTGTATGGAAATAATATTTCAGAGAATTTCATGTCGCGAAAGGCATTATGAATGGGTGTATCTTCCAGGAATGAGAGTATCCACTCTGCTGCACCAGGTGGTGGCCCTAGCGTTTCATCAAAGCCATAGGATTGGTCAATCGTGCTGAATCGCTTTTCATCGGATCCATAGATTGTGTAGTAACCCTTTTCTCGCACACCTTGAAGGATAGTGTCTGATTTTTTATCAGGCGAAAGCTGCTGAAGGTTATAACGAACCCCGGAATTCACGGGGCTCTTGCCGGATAGTAGTGCATACCAAGCAGCAAAAGTTCGAGCGATCGGCGTGAAAGAATTTAGATACCATGAAGTTGAATCCTGGCTTAGAAAATTGTTCAAGTTAGGCATGTATTCTAGCGCCAGCGAGTCGTTTTCGAGAATATCAAGCCTCACAGAATCAAGCCCTAACAAAATTATATGAGGTGTTGAATGTTCAACGGTGGATTGTTGGGGGCTAAAAAAGTAAATGTGTTGTTTAAATTGCGCTAGAGCGACTACGGTGATGGAAAGAAGAAAAGACAATGCAACAGCTCTAGTTCCAAACTTGCCGATTCCTTTCTTAAATCTCTTGATTAACCCAAAAAATATTTCCAATACAGCAAAAAATAAATAAAAAAACAAGACTGTCAGTGAGATGAAATAGGGGATGAGATTGCCATTACGTTCTAAGTCCGATACCAACGCAATTTTTACTAGTGAATTCGGAAAGTGATAGACGTTAATCACCATTAGACTCACGTAGATGATCAATGAGTTTAAAAACACAAGTTTTGAGATTGTTTCTCGAATAGACAAGTGTCTTATCAGAAATCTTGTCCCATATAAGGAGATTAAAGACAAGGCAAGCAGCAGGATGAGATAAACAAGTACATAGCGTAAAAGGCTAACCACAACGGGCCAAGTCTGTATGCCGTCCAGTATCAGAAAGCGCGCACTTATCAGGCCTCCCTTATATTCGCCAAAAAGCAGAAAAATTGTGATTTGAAATAAAGACTGTACAGAAAAAAGAAATAAGACACCCAAAGCCAAGAGTTTTAGTGTCTGCTTTATTTCAATTCTACTTCTAGTGATCATCGGGGGATTCTATCATTAAAAAACCGAAGCTTGGGTCTGACTTTGGATGTTTTAGATTGATGTGGAATTCCCCTGATCTTTCCCTGCATTATGTACCACCGACGCGGTTGGAAATTCATCATATCGGGCCACCTGGTTCACGAACAACGTGGACTATCTGGCCATTCGGGACGTGTCGAAGAAGTGGACCATGCCCATCCGGAATTGAAAAGTGGCGCTGAATCGATTTATGAACGAATTTGAAGACCGTCCGGTGGATTAGGTTAAACCCATGGCAGTTACACAGTCTGGATTTACACCCTCAAAATTGACGAAGGGGCTAGAATCAAAGATGGGGTTATGCGATAAAGCGCCATCTTCAGCCTTGATTCTTCTGTCACTCGATCCCGTACTTCTTCAGCTTATAACGAAATGACCGAAAACTGATGCCCAGCAGTTCCGCCGCACGCGTCTTGTTGTAACGCGCATTTCGCAGCGCGTCCTCAAGCATTTTCTTCTCGATCTCTTCCATGTAAGTGTCCAGCGACTGGTCGTCCTGCTTTTCGGCTTCGTTCTGGCGGATGACCATCGTGTTCCTCAACATGCTCCAGCAACAGGTCGGCCGGCTGGATGACCTTGCCGTCGCACATGGTGATGGCGCGCTGCAGGATATTGATCAGTTCACGGACGTTGCCGGTGTAGTTGTGGCTGCTTGAGCAGTTCCATGGCCTCGTCGGAAATCTCCGGTGACTTCTTCGTCGCTCCACTGGCTGTGATATCTCGGCCAGGAAACGGTTGGCCAGCATCGGGATATCTTCCACCCGCTCCTGCAGGCCGGGCATGTGTAGTTCGATGACGTTCAGGCGGAAATACAAATCGCTTCTGAATTTGCCTTCTTCGACCAGCGGCTTCAGCGGCTTGTGCGTGGCGCTGAGAATTCGGACATCCACTGGTACTTCTTCGCGGGCGCCGATCGGCATCACGGCTTTTTCCTGGATGACGCGCAGCAGTTTGACCTGCATATGCAGGGGCAGGTCGGCCACTTCGTCCAGCATCAGGGTGCCGCCGTCTGCGGCCTGGAACAGGCCTTCCTTGTCGCCTGTGGCGCCGGTGAAGCTGCCTTTCCTGTGTCCGAAAAATTCACTTTCCATCAGCTCGGTCGGGATGGCGCCGCAGTTGACCGGAATGAACGGGCCGTCCGCGCGTGGGCCGAGGTCGTGAATCAGGCGGGCAGCCAGTTCCTTGCCCGAGCCGGATTCGCCGCTGACCAGCACCGGGGCCTGGCTGCGGGCCAGCTTGGCGATCATGGTTTTGCACTGTTGGATGGCAGGAGAAGTCCCGGTGAGCTTGTCCAGCGCAGAATCGAAAGTTGCCATTGCGTCTTTGCTCATCGGAAGGTGTGTCGCCTTCCGGATCGTCCTTGCGGATTTTGAGCGCCGTATTGACCAGTTTGCGCAGCACGGCCAGGTCGACCGGTTTGGAAACGAAATCAAAGGCACCCATTTTCAGGGCATAAACGGCGTCTTCGATTTTTCCGTGGGCGGTGATCACGGCGGTGGGCAGATTCGGGATAGCGCTCGGAAATTTCTTCGACAAGGTCCAGGCCGTTGCCGTCGGGCAGTCGCATATCGGTCAGGCAAAAACTGAATTTGTTGGCCTGCAATGCGCGTCGAGCTTCACCCAGGTCTTCGGCCGTAGTCACCTCCAGGCCCATGCGGCTGAGTGTCAGGTCGAGTAGTTCCCGGATGTCCGGTTCATCATCGATGACGAGCACATGTTGCGCAGTTCTGGTTCATTGTGTTTGTTTGCACCTCGGTCCTGTTTATATGGACTCTGTATTATTACGTCTGTCGTTGGGTTGCATGCGGGCCAGAGCCAGGCGGATATGGAAATATGCGCCCTCGCCGGGTTCGGAGTCTACCGTAAGTTCGGCCTGGTTTGCTTCACAAAGTTGCTTGGCGATATACAGCCCCAGGCCTGAGCCTTCTTTTCGTGTCGTGTAAAACGGCTCGAAAATTTTGCTCAACTGCGTTTTGTTGATACCAGGACCATTGTCGGCGATGGTAATGATACAAAAACCTGACTCCTCGTCCCGGCTTAATGCCAGCCTGATCTTGGGAACGGATTTGATCCTTGCTGGCGTGGTCGACGGCATTGTCCAGGAGCTTCCACAGGCACTGGCTCAACTGGCTCTTGTCATACAGCACGTAGGTTTCTTCTCGGTATCCATCGCGGTCTGGAAATCCAGTTGCCGGTTGACCTGCGAGGTCTGCGAATTCGTTGGCAAAATCCGGCAGGAAAATATGCAGCGGCACCAGTTCCGGCCTGGATTGCTCCCGGCGTGACAGTTGCAGAATATTCTCGATGATGCCGTTCATGCGCTTGGCGTGATTCTGGATGATGTTGATCAGCCGCATTTCCGGGCAGGCGAATCTGCGGTGACTCCTCCAGCAATTGCGAAGCGTGATTCAGTGCCGCCAGCGGATTTCGGATTTCATGGGCAATGCTGCCGGACAGTTTGGCCAGGGAATTAACCGAAAGTTCGACCGCCCGCCTGGCAACGACATTGTTGTCGGTCAGGAAGATCAGTCGCGCCGAACCCGGTGTTGCCCGGAAGCGCCACGAATCTCGGCAATACCTGCGCCTGGCTGGGTTCCAGCACGACGGGCCGGGGATCCGAAGTCGTGTCCTTTTTCCAGTGTTCCAGCGCCCGGTCCAGGCGGGGCGAAAGCGACTTCAGCGAGCGCTGACGCACCGATGGGCTGCCCAGCAGGAACCAGGCCGACTCGTTCATGACGCGAATCATTCCGTCTTCATCCACGGCCATCACGCCGGTTCGCATCCGGCGGATGATCAGTTCGTTGACCTGTTCCAGTTCGGACAGCGTTTCTTTCTGTTTCTCCGCGATCAGGCGGTAATCCCTGGCCCAGTAGGCCAGCTTGTTGGCCATGACGGCAGCAGATCATCGCGGTAACGCTGAAAAGTCCCGCCTGCAGCAACGATTCGGTTGAGCCGGATTTGAGGAAAAAAGCCCACAGCGCAGTGCCGATCATGGTGAGGCTGGCAATTGATGCCAGCAACAGGGCCGATGCGCAATGGCAGGCAGAACGGCAGCGACGGCGCTGGTAAAGACCAGCAGAATGCCGAGGCCGCCGTCGACCCCGGCCGAGACGATCACCAGCAGGGACAGGAAGAATATGTCCGTAAACAATGAAAAAGACGCCAGGCTGAAGAAATCTGCGTTTCTGCGCCGTGCGCTGAACAGGTGAAATACGGCGAACAGGCAGGTAGGCAGTGACCACTACGCTGCCCAGCAGTGAGGTACTGTTCCGGCCGGGCCTGCCGCCCATCACGTTGCCGAATACGGCCGCGGCCAGCAGCACGGTGATGATCATGCGATATATGTTGAGATAGCTGACCACTCTCTGGGTCAGCGTAGCCGACAGGGGATAGGAGGTGTATTCGTCTGCTGGACTCATGTTTTCACGATTAGGGGGCTAATCCCTTTCCCTCGGGCTACCGCTATGATTATCGCATGCCTGCGAAGTATATCATCCGGTTAATTGACTTTGATTTCACATAGGATTCAGTGGAAAATAGACGATTCGCAGAATCCCGTACCCGGATTTTTGACACGCCGCGTCAGAGCAGAAACCATCCTCGAGGAGAAAGCATGAACTTTCATGAATACCAGGCGAAGGAACTATTCGCCGCATACGGAATTCCAGTGCCGGCCGGCACGGTGGCGGCAACACCGCTGGCAGCGGTCGAAGCGGCCCGCGAATTGGGCGGCGACATGTGGGTGGTCAAGGCGCAGGTTCATGCGGGCGGGCGCGGCAAGGCCGGCGGCGTCAAGCTGGCAAACAGCCTGGAAGAAGTGAGGGCTGAATCGGAACGCATGCTCAGCATGAAAATCAGCACCTACCAGACCGGTGGTCTGGAGTTGCCGGTCGACAGTGTTCTGATTGCAGAGGCCGTGGATATCGACAGTGAGCTATACCTGTCCGCCCTGGTTGACCGGGTCAACCGTTGCGTGACCTTCATGGGTTCAGCGGCGGGAGGTGTGGATATCGAACAAGTCGCGGCTAACCGAACCGGAGAAAACTGATCACCGTCCATGTCGACAACACCGCCGGTCTGCAGCCATTCCAGTCCCGTCAAATGGGTTTCGGCATGGGTCTGAACGGCGCTACAGGTCCGGCAGCTTGGCAAGATCATGTCCGGGCTTTACCGGCCTGTTCCGTGACAAAGACCTGAGCCTGATCGAAGTCAATCCCCTGATTATCGACAAGGACGGCAACCTGCTGGCCCTGGACGCCAAGATCAATGCGGACGACAACGCGCTGTTCCGGCACCCGGACCTGGCCGCCATGCGCGATGAGGCGCAGGAAGATCCGACCGAGGTGGCTGCCAGCAAGCACGACCTCAACTACGTCACGCTGGACGGCAACATCGGCTGCATGGTCAATGGCGCCGGCCTGGCCATGGCTACGATGGATGTGATCAAGCTCAACGGCGGCGAACCCGCCAATTTCCTGGATGTCGGCGGTGGTTCGAATGCCGAACGGGTCAAAGAAGCATTCAAGCTGATCCTGTCCAGCGAAACGCTGGAGGCGATACTGGTCAATATTTTTGGCGGCATCGTGCGCTGTGATGAAATCGCCGAGGGCATCATTGCCGCCGTCCGTGAAGTCGGTGTGACCGTTCCGGTCGTCGTCAGGCTGGAGGGTACCAACGTCGATAAAGGCAAAGCGTTGCTGAACGAAAGTGGCCTGGCCATCATTGCGGCAGATGATTTGAACGATGCGGCTCAAAAAGTCGTTGCAGCAGCAGCCTGAAGGGACGGAGCATAAAAAATGAGTGTATTGATCGATAGCACAACAAAAGTCATTTGCCAGGGTTTCACCGGAAACCAGGGCACGTTCCATTCCCAACAGGCTCTGGACTATGGCACGCAAATCGTTGGTGGCGTCACGCCGGGTAAGGGCGGACAAACCCACCTCGATTTGCCGGTATTCGATACCGTTGCAGATGCCGTGGCGGAAACCGGTGCCGACGCCAGTGTGATTTATGTACCGCCACCGTTTGCAGCCGATGCGATCCTCGAAGCGGCTGACGCGGGCATCCGGGTCATCGTGGCCATCACCGAGGGTATCCCGGTGCAGGACATGATGACGGTCAAGGCCGTGGTCGGCGACATGCCGGATACCTGGCTGATCGGCCCCAACTGCCCCGGAATCATCACGCCGGATGAATGCAAGATCGGCATCATGCCGGGACAGATTCACAGCAAGGGACGGGTGGGCGTCGTTTCGCGCTCCGGAACCCTGACCTACGAGGCGGTCTACCAGACCACGCTGGCCGGACTGGGTCAGTCAACCTGTATTGGTATTGGCGGCGACCCGATCCAGGGCATGAACTTCATCGATGTGCTGGGACTGTTCCAGGAGGATGACAAAACCGAAGGCATCATCATGGTGGGTGAGATCGGTGGTTCGGCCGAGGAAGATGCGGCACAGTTCATTGCCGACCACGTGACCAAGCCGGTGGTTGCCTATATTGCCGGCGTCACCGCACCGGCCGGAAAACGCATGGGCCATGCCGGTGCGATTATTGCCGGCGGCAAAGGCACAGCGGAAGCCAAGTTCGAGGCCCTGGAGGCCGCCGGCGTCACCACGGTGCGTTCACCGGCTGATCTGGGCAGCGCGATCCTGGAGAAGCTCGGCGGTTGATCACGTTTGCGCTGGCACAGCATGATTTCCTCGTCGGTGACCTACGGGGGCAATCTGCGCAAGGCGATTGAACGGGTAGAAGAGGCGCGCGAAGCCGGCGCAGACCTGCTGCTGTTTCCTGAAATGGCGCTGACCGGCTATCCGCCAGAGGACCTGTTGCTGCGGCCGGGTTTTCTGGAGGCGTGCCACGATGCAGTAGAGGCTCTGACACGCCAGGTCGAGGGGATAGATGTCGTATTCGGACACCCCTGGTCGAAACAGGGTAAACGGTACAACGCGGTCAGCTGGATCCGTGACGGCCGGGTCATCGGCCGCTACTTCAAGCAACTCCTGCCCAATTACGCCGTGTTTGACGAACAGCGTTATTTCACGCCGTGCAACGGATTCGCTGGTGGTCGAACTGAAGGGAGTGCAGATCGGCGTGCTTATCTGTGAGGATGCCTGGGAAAGCGGCCCCGCGCGCGAGGCGAAAGAACTCGGGTGCGGAGTTGTTGCTGGTACCCAACGCATCTCCTTACCGCGACGACAAACTGATGGCGCGCGAAGCGATGTTCGCTGCCCGCTTCAGCGAGACCGGTCTGCCCATGGTTTACTGCAACCTGGTCGGCGGGCAGGATGAACTGGTCTTTGATGGGCGCAGCATGCTGATGGATGCGAAGGGTCGGCTCTCACCATCCCGGGCCCTTGTGTGAGGAAGCCCTGTTGCTGGCGGAATTCGACCCCGAAAGCGGGCACGCTGACAGGCCAAGGACTGGACAGCCGGCACCGGCTGATCCAGCTCGAAGAAATCTACAAGGTGCTGGTCACCGGTCTGCGAGACTATGTACACAAGAACGGCTTCAGCGATGTGGTGTTCGGCTTGTCCGGCGGAATCGATTCCGGCTTGACGCTGGCGCTGGCTGTAGACGCCCTGGGTCCGGAGCACGTTCACACCGTGATGATGCCGTCACGCCATACGTCCGGCCTGAGTATTGAGCTGGCCCAGGAGCAGGCGGTCGCATTTAGGTGTGGATCATCGTTGCATCTCGATCGAACCGGCCTTCGAGATGATGATGAACCTGCTGTCCCCGTCTTTTGACGGCCGGGAGCCCGACGTCACCGAGGAAAACCTGCAGGCCCGTATGCGCGGCGATATCGTCATGGCCCTGTCCAACAAGTTTGGCTGGCTGCCGCTGGCCACCAGCAACAAGAGCGAACTCGCGGTCGGTTACTGCACTATCTACGGCGATATGTGCGGCGGTTTTGGACCGTTGCTGGATTGTTTCAAAATGCGGGTGTATGACCTGGCCCGCTATCGTAACAGCCTGTCGCCGGCGATCCCTGAATCGGTGATCACGCGTGCCCCGTCTGCCGAACTGCAGACCGGATCAGTCAGACCAGGACTCACTGCCGCCTTACGATGAACTGGACGCGGTGTTGAGTCGTTACGTTGAACGGACTGGTCGATCGCAAGAATCGTTGAGGATGGTTTCGACGAGGCGATGGTGCGCAGGGTTGCGGGCCTGGTGCTGCTGAACGAATACAAACGCCGGCAGGCACCGCCGGGTGTGCGGGTCACGCACCGGGCGTTCGGTCGTGACCGGCGCTATCCGATTACGTCCGGATGGAGAGACAGCGAGTTGACCTGACGTTTGCCGGTCAGTCGAATGGCCAGAGTCGCTCAGCCCAGCTGCGCTTTCTTCTTTTTCCCCAGCACGTAGTAATTGTCCGGGTAGTTGAGTTCCAGCACGGCCATTGAGCCCTGGGCAAGATCCGGCAGTTCCAGTTCCGTATAGGCTTTGTGCAATACGATCAGCGCTTCGGAGTTCTGCGGTGTGTTGGGGTAAGTTTCCAGTGCATAACGGGCCCGGTTGGCCGCGGCGATGTAGGCTTTCGCGCCGCATGTAGTATTCGGCCACAGCTATTTCGTAGGCGGCCAGGTTGTTGCGCAGGAAGACCATGCGCTGCCGTGCATCCGGCACGTAGCGGCTGTCCGGAAAACGCCGCACCAATTCGCTGAAATCCATGAATGAATCTCGCGCCGTGGACTGGTCCCGGTCGCTGACCCGGTTAGGCATCATCTTTTCCAGGAATCCGAGGTTCTGCCTCGTAGTTGACCAGGCCTTTCAGGTAATAGGCGTAGTCCACATTCGGATGAGTCGGGTAGGTCCTGATGAACCGGTCCAGCGTGGACAGTGCGTTTTCAGGCTCTCCCGCCTTGAAGTAGGCGTAAGACAGGTCGAGCATGGATTGCTCGGTGTAGCGGCCAAACGGATAACGGGTCTGCGAGTGCCTTGTAGGCACCGATCGCACGGCCCCAGTTCTGTGCATTGCAGTGATTTTGACTGCCATCTCATAGAGTTCTTCGGCGCTCATCTCGTTCTGGAATTCCTTGTCTTTACGGCAGCCCGGAAACAGCCAGCACCAGGGCCAGCAGTGAAAGTGTAATGATCTGTGTCCACCGGAAATTGGAGGTGGGGACCGGGGCAAGTGCGCATTGAAAAAACCAGTTTAAACAGGAAAGCGGAATGATAACGGAATCCGCGCGGGCAAAAGAAGGGAAGTAAGCGCCAACATTGTGTGAAAATTGTGGTCCTTCAGATCCAAATGGGTCACAATTCTGCCATGCCGGAAAGCAGCGAAAGAATAAGGGCTTCCGCCCGGGCTGACGCCAGCATGCCGGGATGCGCCTGGACCAGGTGGCTGCAGCGCTGTTTCCCGGAGTATTCCCGGGCGCGTCTGCAAAAGTGGATTCGCAGCGGGGATCTGACGGTTGACGGCCGGGTCGTCAAGCCGACCTATCGAATCAACGGCAATGAGCGAGCTGGTGCTGGACGCAGAGGCTGAACGGCAGGGTGCGGTCATCGCGCAGGACATTCCGCTGGATATCATCCATGCGGACGACGACCTGGTCGTGATCAACAAACCAGCCGGCCTGGTCGTTCATCCGGCGGTTGGTCATCCGGATGGCACTTTGCAGAATGCCTTGCTGCATTTTGATGAAACCCTGGCGAGCGTTGCCGCGTGCAGGAATTGTTCACCGCCTGGACAAGGAAACCAGTGGAGTGATGGTCGTGGCGCGCAGCCTGCGCGCGCACACCCGCCTGGTCGAACAGTTGCAGAGCCGGCGAATGAGCCGGATCTACCGGGCCGTTGTGACCGGTGAGATGATCACCGGAGGCACCGTGGATGCGCCGATCGGGCGTCACCCAGGGACCGCAAGCGCATGGCGGTTGTCGCTTCGGGAAAACCGGCGATCAGTCATTACCGGGTGCTGCAGCGATTCGCCGGTGTGACCGCGCTGGAGGTATCGCTGGAGTCCGGCCGGACCCACCAGATTCGAGTACACATGACGCATATAGGGCACCCGCTGGTGGGTGACCCGGTATACGGCCGTCCCATGAAGGAAGCGAAGAAGGGGAAGGAGGCGTGCCAGCAGCAGTTGCTGGATACCGTCCGTTCATTTCCGCGCCAGGCCCTGCACGCGCGCACTCTGACCCTGGTGCATCCAGCGAATTCGGAAGAAGTCACCTTCGAAGCGCCTTTGCCGGAGGATATCCGGGGCCTGCTGGCTGGTCTGGCTGCTGCCTGTCCGTGATGGATGACTGGATTCAACCTGACTGGCCGGCAGCGCGAAATATCCGCGCGGTGTGCACGACCCGGGCAGGCGGCTTCAGCCAGGGGGCATGGGCGAGTTTCAACCTGGGAACATGCTGTGGCGACCAGGATGCCCACGTTACACAGAACCGGGAACAGTTGCGCAAGGCACTGCCCGCAGCGCCGCAATGGCTGGACCAGGTTCACGGAACCACGGTTGTGCGCCATCCTGGTCGGGCCGGGGTCGAACTTCAGGCTGACGCAATTGTCTCTTTTGCACCCCGCGAAGTTTGCGCCGTGCTAACGGCGGATTGCCTGCCCGTCTTTTTCTGCAACCGGATCGGGTGACCGGGTTGCTGTTGCCCACGCAGGCTGGAGGGGTCTGGCGCACGGCATTTTGCAGGAGACCATTGCGGCGCTGGATGTAGATCCGGCGGAGTTGCTGGCCTGGATGGGTCCGGCGATTGGTCCGCAAGCCTATGAAGTGGGCAGGGAACTTGTCGACGCTTTTCCCGAGGAATTTCCAGCAGGTTTTACCCCGCGAGAAGACCGCTTTATGTTGGACCTGTATACGCTGGCAAAATTGAAGTTGAAGCGGCTGGGTGTTCAAGCCATTAGCGGCGGAAAATTCTGCACCCTGAGTGATTCGGCCCGCTTTTTTTCCTATCGACGGGACGGGGTGACGGGGCGGATGGCCAGCCTGATCTGGATACAGTCACGCCCGGCATAAAACCCAGTTCACGGCGTGTATTGTTGTTGCAGCTGTTTGAGTTTTTCTTCCTCGCCCAATTGCTGGTAGTAGCTGGCCAGTGCAGAAACCAGGTCACGGTTTCCGGGTTGTCGCTGTATGGCACCTTCGAGTATCTGCAACGGCCTGCATTTGCTTTCCACCTTCCCACAGCGCAACTGCATAGACATAACTGTAGCGAGGATTCTGTGGGCTTGCTTCACTCGCCTGCTGGAGGAACACCACGGCCTCGTCCAGTTTGCCCTGTCGGATCATCAGCAAACCCAACGCAGTGATAGGGTGCGGCCTGCTCGGGTGCGGTTGCGATGGCTTCACGCAACAGGGGTTCTGCCTTCTGATCCATGGTGTTTGCCCGGTACAGGTCCGCCAGGTTGAGCATCGCAGGCATATAGGCTGGCGCGAGCTTGAGGGCGTGGCGAAATGCTTTTTCCGCAGACAGGGCATCGCCCCTGTTGCTGTAGAACACACCCAGGTTCATCTGTTCTTCAGGCATGTCCGCGTTAAGCTGCATGGTTGCCAGGTATTCTTTGAACACGCTGTTCAGTTCGGTGGCCGACGGGCCCGGTAGTTGATCAGACGGAAACGAGGAAAGCTGGCGGGCAACGGCCATTCGCACCACTTTGCTGCGATCCGTGATCAGGTCGCGCAGCATTGCATATCTCTGGGCCTCCGGCACCCAATCCATTGACCGCACGGCCGCGGTACGCACCAGGGCATCATCGGACAGCAGCAGTTGCTGGAGTGCGGTCAGGGTTTCCTGGGCCGGAAAACGCTGTGTAGCCAGCAGGGCGCTGGCGCGCAGCATGGGTGAAGCAGCCGGTTGCTGAGCCAGGGCCAACAAGCCGGGCAATGCGCCTCCCTGGCCGGCCCAGGCTGCACCGAGCAGAAGAGCGGGCTGCATTCGGCTGTTGTCGGAAACGCCCCACGAGCTGAGTGCATCAACCGCCCACTGGGCACTCCTGTCCTTGTGGCACTGGTTACAGGTATTGGGTACACCCAATTCCAGCGTAAGCCGGGGTTGCGGTACCCGGAAGCTGTGATCATGCCGGTCATCGACACCCATGTAGGTTTTCACCGGCATGTGGCAGTTCACGCAGGCGGCGCCGGTGCTGCCCTGCGGATGCCGGTGATGTTCCGGTTGGTCAAATACAGTACTCATATGGCACTGGGTGCAGAGTTGGTTATTGTCCATCCGCACGGCGTTGCTGTGCGGTTCATGGCAGTTGGTACAGACTACGCCGGCCTGCTGCATCTTGCTCTGCAGAAACGAGCCATAGACATACACTTCATCATTGATCTGCCCGTCCGGGTAATACAGGCCCCGGCTCGATCAGGCTGAGCCGGTACTGGTCGTCGAAAGGCTTTCCAGCGTGGTAACCGGACAACTCACTGCGCCTGGAGTGGCAGGCAGCACAGGTTTCGACCTGCGTGGTGGGCCGCTTGCCATCCAGCCGGGAGAATGTCCGGGCCTGCCGCATCAACCGGGCCGAAAGCGCCACGATCTTCGAGCGAAAAAGAAAAGCCGTGGTCTTCCGCCTGTTGATCGCCGCCGGCCCATTCAATGTGGGTCGAGGCCGGGCCGTGACAGGCCTCGCAGGCCACGTTGATTTCTTTCCAGGCGGTTTTATAGCTGTTCGAGTTGGCTGAATAATTTTTCTCCAGCCCGGTTGAATGACAGACGGCGCAGCGCGAGTTCCAATTCTGAAACGCACCTGTCCAGTGCACGGCGTCATCGTGCAATACCGGGTCATTATCCTCGGGATAGAGGTGGAACCAGCGCTGGCCGCCCTCCGCTTCCGGCCTGCTGTCCCAGACGATGTTCAAAGCCTGGTAGCGTCCATCGGGAAACGGAACAAGGTATTGCTGAAGCGGATAGAAGCCGAAGGTGTAGGTGATCTCGAATTCCTGCAGCGCACCTTCCGCGTTATCTGTCGTGACGAAATACCGCTCGCCCTTGCGATAAAAACGGCTGGTCACTCCGCCATACTCAAAGGTCTTTCCGGAAAAATCCCCGACTACGTTCTCAGCGCTGGCCGGCAGCATTGCCTGGTAGTGGTGAGAACCCTTCCAGGACTCGTAGGCCTGTGTGTGGCAGGACTCGCACTTCTCGCTGCCTGCGTAAGTCTCCGCGGCTTGTGCAACTGATAACGACAACCACAGGAGGAACAGGTACAGCGTGGATTTGATCCAGGTAACTTTCATCAGGTCTTCCGGGATTGCAGTGAATGTCTCAGGCAGCAATTGCACGGCACAATGCGTGGGTTTCTTCATCACTCGTACAATGTGAAAAAACGAATCTCGCCAGGTCATCTCTTCCCGGCCAGGTGAGGAATTGCACGCCGGCTTTCTCCAGGAGTTCGAATCCTTCGACAGACCAGTTAACGAATACTTCGTTGGCGTGAACCGGGTACTCGAGGCGCGCCGCCGGGTGCGCCTTCACGGCATCGGCGAAACACGCCGCCTGGTCGTTGGCGTGGCTCGCCATCTCCAGCCACAGCCCATCCTGGATATAGGCGAGTAGCTGGGCGGATACATAGCGCATTTTACTCAACAGGTGACCGGACCGTTTGCGCAGCCGCTGCGCCGTCTCAGTCAATTCGGGCTTGCCGAACAGCAACAGTGCCTCCGCCGCGAGGCAACCGTTCTTGCTGGCGCCAAAAGAAAGCATCTGTACACCGGCACGCCAGGTCACGTCGGCCGGGTGGCAACCGAGGTGGGCAATGGCGTTGCCAAAGCGGGCGCCGTCCATGTGGGCAGCCATGTTGTGCCTGGCCGCCGTGCTGCATATCGCCTCAATTTCACCGGGCGCATAGATGGTTCCGGATTCAGTGCTCTGGGTGATGCTGACCGCAGATGCAAGATAGCTGTGGATGCCGTGGCCTTCGTGGGAGCGGACCAGGGCTTCCATATCTTCGGCGCTGAACTTGCCTTCCGGCCCGTCGACCGGTTCCAGGCGCAGCCCGTTACCCAGAAACTCCGGAGCACCGCTCTCGTCGTTCAGAATATGGGCACTGCGGTGGCAGTACACAGAACCCCAGGGCGGAGTCACCGTGGCCAGCGCGATACTGTTGGCTATGGTGCCCGTGCTGACGGGAATCACGGTGGTTTGGGTTTCAAATAATTCGCTGAATGCCGTGTCGAGCTGCTTTGACCACGGATCGTCTGCATAGGCCCAGGCGGTCCCCTGGTTGGCTTCCAGCAGTGCATTCAGAATGGCGGGTGCTGCCGGTGATTCGTTATCGCTTCTGAAGTTGAGTTCCATCCGGCGAATTATACGGCTCTGCTGGATGCGAGTCTCGCTTATAATTTGCGCCAATGAAAGCAGATACCGATATCCGCCAATTGAAGGCGCAACTCCCCCACATCATGGCTGGCGATGCAGCCTGGTGCAGGAAGCGGCTGTCAGAATTCCGCCGCAGGCCGGGTAAGAGTAAGGCCGCGGGCGGCCTGCTGGAAAAGGTGGCGCAACGTATCGAGCAGTCGCTCCAGCGGGTGGCGCAGCGACAGGCGGATTTGCCGCGGCCATCATATGCTGCGGATTTGCCGATTACGGCATCATCGGGAGAATATCCTCGAGTTGCTGAGGCAAAACCAGGTGATCATCGTTGCGGGCGAGACCGGTTCCGGCAAGACCACGCAGTTACCCAAATTGTGCCTGGAGGCCGGCAGGGGCACACGTGGCCTGATTGCCTGCACCCAGCCGCGGCGAATTGCAGCAAGGGCGATGGCGGAGCGGGTTTCCGAAGAACTGCACAGCGAACTCGGTGCCGTGGTCGGATACCAGGTTCGGTTCCGGGAACGCAGCAGCCCGGGTGGCTACATCAAGTTCATGACCGACGGGATCCTGCTGGCAGAGTCAATGCATGACCGGTTCCTCGACGCCTACGACACCATCATCATTGACGAGGCACACGAGCGCAGCCTGAATATTGATTTTCTGCTGGGTTACCTGAGGACTTTGTTGCCGCGCCGCCCGGACCTCAAGCTGTTGATTACATCGGCGACGATCGATACGGAAAAGTTCTCAAAACATTTTGGCGAAGCGCCGGTGATCACGGTGTCGGGCAGGGGCTACCCGGTCGACATGCTTTACCAGCCTCTGGCCGCGGACGCGGAAAAGACCGAACGCGCCGACCGCGACCTGTACCAGGGAATTTCAAATGCGGTACGCCGCTTGAGTGGAATTGATCCACGTGGCGATATCCTGGTTTTTCTCTCGGGGGAACGGGAAATCAGGGAGGCAGGCGATTTTCTCAAGCACCAGGGCCTGCGGGCGGGACCGGCCGGCACGGAAGTGCTGCCGCTTTACGCCAGGTTGTCCTCAGCAGAACAGCGGCGCGTTTTCCATCCCGGCGGCAAGCGCCGTATCATTCTGACCACCAACGTGGCTGAAACCTCGCTGACGGTGCCTGGAATCCGATTCGTGATTGACTCGGGGGTGGCAAGAATCAGCCGGTATTCTCACCGCAGCCGGATCCAGCGCCTGCCGATTGAGCCTGTTTCCCAGGCCAGTGCCAACCAGCGTGCCGGCCGCTGCGGCAGGCTTGGTCCGGGCACCTGTGTGCGCCTCTACAGCGAGGAGGATTATGATTCCCGGCCCGAATTCACCGAACCGGAAATTTTGCGCACGTCGCTGGCCTCCGTGATCCTGCGCATGCTGACCATGGGGCTGGGTTCAGTCGAGGACTTTCCATTTGTCGACCGTCCGCCGCCGCGCATGATCAACGATGCGTACCAGCTTTTGTTCGAGCTGCAGGCAATCGACAAATCCCGAGCTACCACCAGACTCGGAACGGCGCTGGCGCGCTGGCCGCTAGATGTGCGCCTGGCGCGAATGGTCGAGGAAGGCGCCAAAGCGGGTTGCCTGGAAGATGTGATGGTGCTGGCTGCGGCCCTGAGTATCCAGGACCCGCGAGAGCGCCCGCTCGAGGCCCAGGCGGCAGCCGACGAGGCGCATGAACGCTTCAGCGATGACAAGTCGGATTTCGCGACCCTGTTGAAGCTGTGGCGTCACCTGCGCGAGAAGAGAAAGACGCATTCGGGAAACCAGTTTCGCAAACTGTGCCGCCGTGAATTTCTGAACTGGCAGCGGGTGCTGGAGTGGTTTGACCTGTACCAGCAATTGCGCGACCATGGCGCGGGAAGACCGCCGGCAATTGACCGGCCGCCACGGTGACTACGAGCAGGTCCACAAGAGCCTGCTGGCCGGCCTGCTGAGTCACTGCGGCAAAAAGCATCCGGAAGACCGCAGCTACACCGGGGCACGTTCCGCTTCGTATCACATTTTTCCGGGCTCCGGCCTGTTTGGCGGCACGCCGAAGTGGTTGATGTCGGCTGAAATCGTCGATACCAGCAAACCGTATGCCCGGATCAATGCAGTCATCAAGCCGGAATGGCTGGAGCAACAGGGCGCCCACCTGTTGAAGCGCCATTATTTCGATCCGCACTGGTCGCGGCGCAGCGGGTCGGTGACGGCCTGGGAGCAAGTTTCTTTCTACGGCATGGTTATCGTAGAGAAGCGGCGGGTTCAATACGCCGCGATCGACCCGGTGGAGGCGCGGCGCCTGTTCGTCATGCAGGCACTGGTCAGGGGTGAACTGGACACGCGTGCGGCTTTCAAGTCCCACAACGAAAAAATCCGGGCCGAAGTCGAACTGCTGGAGCACAAGCGGCGCCGGCGCGACGTGGTTGCCGACGAGCAAACCCAGTTTGAGTTTTTTGATGCGCGAATTCCGGATGATGTAAACAGCGCACGTTCGTTTGAAAAGTGGCTGTCGGGCCTGGGCAGTCCAGGCAGGGAGTTGCTGTATCTCGGCCACGATGTGTTGATGAGAGAGGATGCCGGAGAGGCTCCCGGGGAGCTGTTTCCTGATCGCCTGGATTTTGGTGGCCGGCCTTTCCCGCTGGAGTATCATTTCGACCCGGGCAGTGCGGATGACGGTGTTCATATCACCGTGCCGATTGAGCGCCTGAATACGCTGACGCCAGGTTCACTGCAATGGCTGGTGCCGGGCCTGCTTCGTGACAAACTGGTCGCACTGATCCGCCAACTTCCCAAACCCGTACGACGCTCGCTGACCCCGGTTCCGGCGTTTGCGGATGCGTTACTGGGCTCGATTCAGGGTCGCAGTGCAGAGCCCCTGCTGGATGTTTGTGCCGACGAACTGCAACGTATGACCGGCCTGCAGGTATTGCCGGAAGACCTGGATGAGGACGTCGATTCCCGACCACCTCCGGTTCCTGGTCAAGGTGGTGGACGAGAGGGAGAGGTGATCGACAGCAGCCGCGATCTTGGACGCTTCCAGGAACGCCTGGGGCGCAAAGCCCGGCGTCGTTTCATGGACCAGCAGGGTCGGGCAGTTCAACCGGGATGGATTAAACGGACTGGACCTTTGGGAAACTGGAAACGCAGATAGAGACCCCCGACGGCGCCACCGCCTGGCCGGCACTTGTCGACCAGGAAACTGCCGTGGGCCTGAGGCTGTTCGACACCTGGGACGAAGCTGTGCTGTCACACATCGATGGTGTGATGCGTCTGCTCAGGCTCGCCATCCCGGACAAGCTGGGCTACCTGAAAAGGCATCATGGCCTGAGCCGCGAGGCGCTGCTGGCCTGGAGCCCGGTCGACACAAAGGAGCAACTGGCGCTGGACCTGCTGCAGCGGAGCCTGGTCGATAGAGCGGGTGACGTCAGCACCATCCGGGATGAGGACGCTTTTTCTGCATTGTGCGAACGTGTCCGGAACGAAATCGGCAAGAAGACCCTGCAACAGGCGGACCTGCTGAATGAAGTTCTGCCGCTGTACAGTAGTCTTTCGCGAAAGATCCACGGTTCGCTGGAGCAACGCCTCCCGGACGGTATTCGATGACCTCTCCTCGCAACTGGATGACCTGGTATATCCCGGGTTTCTGAACGACCTGGAACCAGACCGGCTGAAACATTATCCACGTTATCTGAAAGCCATCGAGGAACGGTTGCTGCAACTGGATCAAAACCCGGTTCGCGACCGGCAGCGCATGGATCAGGTATCACCGTGGTGGAACCGCTACCGCGATGCACTTGAAAACGGTTGCGGTATATGATGAGTTTATGGACGCATTTCGCTGGCTGCTGGAGGAGTATCGGGTATCGTTATTTGCGCAACGATTGGGCACTGCTGCCGTGTGTCGGAAAAACGCCTTGCGGAGGCCTGGAAAAAGACAGGATGTTGATACACTATTGGTTCAATGAACAGGATTGATGACAATGCGGGAGGGATCCCGCGACCAGAAGGGTTCCCGGCGGCGCGATAAGGATGACTGATTGCAATGGGCGGATAGCTATCGCGCATCCGTAGGAGAGTCGGCCGAAGGCTGCGTTGACCTGTTGCATGAACTTGCTGGACCGGCAAGGCATTGAAACCGGCTTCGATTGATCGCTTGCTGGAATTGCTGGAGATCCTGGAGAGCCTGTCGGCTGATCCGGTTACGATCAGTTGCGCCACGGTTGCACGTAGCCGGCCTGAGAAAAGAAGTCGATCCGCGCATGATCAGCGAGCTTGCCCGGCGAAGTTCGCCGCGCAACTGGAGGAGCTGAACAAGCTAAAACACTACGAATCAGGACAATCGGACAATGGCACCGAGCGCAGCGCCGAAGGTCTGCGGCGCCTGTTGCTCGCCCTGGTCAAGGATGTGCGGGTCGTGCTGATCGACCTGTCCTGGCAACTGGTCCTGTTGCGGCGGGCGAAAGTAGACAAGACGCTGAGCTGAATCCCTGGCCAGGGAAACCATGCTGATCCATGCGCCCGCTGGCCAACCGCCTGGGTGTCTGGCAGTTGAAATGGGAACTGGAAGACCTGGCATTCCGTTACCAGGAGCCTGAGCAATACCGAAAAATTGCGTTGCTGGTCGCTGAACACCGGACCGAACGGGAACGCTTCATCGGCGCAGTTCATGGACAAACTGTCCGATACGCTGGCAGAGGCCGGAATCCAGGCGGAGGTAAAAGGGCGGCCCAAGCACATCTACAGCATCTGGAAAAAAATGCAGCGCAAGGGGCTGGATTTTCACCAGCTGTTTGATGTTCGCGCGGTGCGCGTGCTGGTCGATGACCTGCCCGCCTGCTACAGCGCCCTGGGGCTGGTGCATGCGCTGTGGCAGCCCATTCCGGGTGAGTTCGACGACTACATCACCACGCCCAAAGGCAACAACTACCAGTCACTGCATACGGCGGTCGCCGATCGTGAGGGCAGGGCCGTGGAAATCCAGATTCGCACGCAGGAGATGCACGAGCATGCCGAGCTGGGTGTGGCGGCGCACTGGCGCTACAAGGAAGGCGGGCCGACGGATCCTGCGTTTGATAACAAGATTGCGATCATGCGCCAGTTGCTGGACTCATCGGACGAGGATCTCGACGATCAGAGCCTGCTGGACAGTTTCCAGTCGGCGACCTCCGAAGACCGCGTTTACGTGCTGACGCCGCAGGGCCAGGTGGTCGACCTGACGGCTGGCTCCACGGTGCTGGATTTCGCCTACCACGTGCACACCGAGGTCGGCCACCGCTGCCGCGGCGCCAAGGTCAATGGCCGGATCGTGCCCCTGACCCACGTGGTCGATACCGGTGACCGGGTGGAAATTCTGACCGGCAAGCATCCCAAACCGAGCCGTGACTGGCTGAATCCGCGGCTGGGTTACATCAATGGTGCCCGTGCCACGGGCGAAAGTCAGGCAGTGGTACAAGCGTGAAAGCCGCGACGACAACCTGCGGGCCGGAAAGGAGGCGCTTGAAAGCGAGGCGCGCAGGGTAGGAATCGTGCTGTCTGACCTGGAAGACCGTGCTGAAACGCTTCAACATGAACTCGGTTGACGACCTGTTTGTGGCTGTCGGCAATGGCGATATAAA
>CAVWXL010000021.1:0-18434 GCA_963759035.1 uncultured Gammaproteobacteria bacterium | reverse complement strand
ACCGGATGCTGCCCTGTTGCCAGGTTTCGGTTGAAAAGTCGTAGTTGGCCGAAAGCCGGCTGACGTCATCATGATCGTCTCCGCTCATGGAAGTAGTCCAGCGAAATCTCCCCCCATAGCCCAGCAGCGAATTGATCTCTGTCGTGACGTCACGTTTGCTGCGCTCGGCAGAAAGCCGCAAAAGATTACCGGTGGGAGAATCAAACGTGTAACGCAGCATGTAGTCGTGGCTGTCCCAGTCCTGCGGATCCAGCGGGGTCTCCTCGGGAGCTTTGTTGTCCAGTTCATGTCCGTTACGGTAGGTTCCAGCCGCCAGCAGGCCGTGGGGGCCTTCTCCCCAGGCTCCGATGGCCGACCCGACCCAGCTATTGTCTGATCCCTGGTAGCCGGCCCGGAGACCAAACCAGGCCGGGGCGTCAGACGCGTGCGAGTAAATCGGCCGGATCCCAGGTCGTGAAGGACATCACACCGCCCATCGCATCAGAACCGTACATCACGGATGCCGGACCATAAAGAACCTCCACCCGTTTCAAACGATCAGGTTCGACCAAAGCCCGGCCACCATTGGAATAGGCGCCAATTGCAAATGCCGCACCGGCCGGAACACCATCGATTTCCAGAGCAACGCGATTGCCGCTGATGCCCCTGATATTAATGCCGGTCGCACCAAATCGCGTCCCTGCAGTTTCCACCTCCAGTCCCGGCTCGTACTTAAGCAGGCCATCCAGATCTTCGACCATCCCTTCGCGGATATCTTCACTGCTGATCACCGTCACCTGGGCAGCCACTTCAGACAACGCCCGGGGTACCTTGCTGGCCACCACAACGATCGGATCGAGTTGGAACATATTTTCAGCGGACTCGCTTGCACCAGCCCCCTCACCGCCCATCGCGGCCGCGGGCAGCCCGCAAAGAGTAAAAATGAGGAGTAACCTTGATATCAGGCTCACCTGTTTCATTTCCATGAGAAATTTGTCTGGGCCTATTGGGGGCAAGATTAGGTGCATTCCCATGCATCAATTATGATCTGGATCAACAAGCCTTGATATGAGTCAATGTCTTTGGGTAAGCAGTTGTTAAATTAGATGTAGAACTGCGCATCAATAGGGTTCGCCGGTTCCTGATCGCTAACACGGTGCAAAACCATGAGACTAACAAGATTCACCGATTACTCACTTCGCGTATTGATTTACCTCGGCCTGAAGGAAAATGGCCGGGTCACAATCCGGGAAATTTCCGATGCGTACGGAATTTCCCGTAACCACCTGATGAAAGTGGTCAGCCTGCTTAACGCGCATGGGCTACCTGGACGCCAGACGGGGACCAGGTGGCGGCATCGCCCTGGCCCGTCCGCCGGAGGACATCGTCATCGCCGATGTCGTGCGTGACATGGAAGATGACCTCAACCTCGTCGAATGTTTTTGCGAGGATGGCAGCTGCGTCATCCAGCCGATGTGTGAGTTGAAAAAGGCATTGAACCAAAGCACTGACCGCCTACCTGGAAACACTTGAAAGATATACCCTGCTCGACCTGCTCAAGCCAAGAAACAAACTGGCCCAGGTTCTGGGTATGACAGCCTGAACAAACCCTCCCCATAAAAAAACAAAGAGCGCACAAGGCGCTCTTTGTTTTATTCCAGCAATTACGGTGCATTATGCACCCATAACTGTTTATATCAGAGACGTGTCCGAGCAAAGCTGACAGCGCCACCCAACAGGATGAACAGTCCACCCAACAGGGCAAACAGCGGTACCTGGGTTGCCGTGGTCGGCAGTGCTACTGGCTCTGGCTCTGGAGCAGGTGCAGGTGCAGGTGCAGGTGCAGGCGTAGGTGCCGCAGCAGCAGGGCAGCAGGCAAGCTCCAGTTGTTAGCCGAAGGAACGTAAACATTAACTACCTGGCGCGGAGCCAGATCAGCGATTCTAACGGTCTGCCCACCGATTTCGGCAGTGGCGCCACGTGCAGGAAAACTGCGCTCAGAAGCGGACCACGAGCCATCAGGCATCTGCCACTGGACAATCGTAGAGTTGACACCCTGGCGAACAACACGGGCCGTCAGCTTCACAGCCTGCAGTGCCGCCTTTCTCAACAACGTCGAGACAAGCGCCTGCAATCTTCGGGTTGGTTTCCAGCAGTTCAGCACTGTAGATCACATCAGAACAGCTCGCTGCTTGTGCGGTAGTGGTAAATCCAAGTGCGCCCAGGAGTACCAGCGTAGTAACTAACATCGTCTTCTTCATAAACTTCCTCACTTAGGTTTTTGCCAAAAAATGCTCAGCGGTTGCCTTAACGATATACCGTTTCGGCGCGTGCCCAACAAAGTAAAAAGGATAGCACGTGACAAGAGTAATGCTTCGTTCGGCAGTAGGTGCAAGAACCGATACATCACTCGGATCGACTATTTCGATGGATGATACCGTATACAAAACTTCTGCGCGAGCAGTTTGAATCCTGATTTCATCACCAACAACGATATCTTTCAGTCCGCGAAAAAAACTGTCACGGTGCCCGGCAATCCCCAGGTTTCCATCCACCTCGATCGCTGCCGTACCAATGATCCGGCCAACCCCACGGTTGAGAGTTGAATTCATCAGTGCCATTGTAAACAGGAACTTCAATGTCCAGCTTGTCGATCGTCAATAGTGCCAGGGGCGGCCCGGCCTCGACTTTCAGGCTTTCTTCGTATTCCCTGATTCGCTTGTCCGTCCACAACTCCTGGTTGGGTATGTTTTCAGTCTGAGCAGTTGCTTCGACGCTTTGAGCCGCCGCCTCCACGGATTCCTGAAAGACACGCACGCCTTCTTCACGCTGACGCTCACCGCTGTTGCGAATTTGAAAAAACACGACGAGCAAAGCCAGGCCGCCAAGATACAGGCCAACTTCCAACCACCTCAATTTTCGTTTTAGAGTTTTGCTAACCATTGACTTGTCACGACCGGATCAATTGTCCAGCGATGGATGATACATTGAGATTAAAATCAGTTACAACGTATTCATGCCAGACCGGAAACACACATGACGACGTACAGAGAATGACCCGCATGCCGGTTTCAGAACAATTGGGGCCAACCAGTCCGGAGGCTCGCCTGCGGTCAGTTGATGCTGTACGTGGCTTTGCTCTATTCGGCGTATTGCTGGTCAATATGTATAACTTCGGGGCCGATGCTCCCGAGTGGATGGGGGCTGTTGATCGTGCATTCAGTACGCTAATGCACTCGGTATTCGAAACCAAATCATGGCGCCTGTTCTCCCTGCTGTTTGGCTTTGGCTTCGCGCTGCAGTTGGCCAGAGCCATGTCACAGGAAGGCGGATCGCTTTGGTTCTACTTCAGGCGGCTGATCATCCTGTTCATCTTTGGCATGGTACATGCGCTGTTTTTTGACGGCGACATTCTGATGGAATATGCGATGCTGGGGCTGATTCTTGTCGCCTTCCGCAAAGTGGGTCGCCGGACGCTGCTTGTTCTGGCGTTTGTTCTGCTGGCCGCTTTCCCTGTAGGCAATCTGGTTTACACGGAAAGCAGCGATGATCTGATTGCACAGAGGGAAGATTCGCTGCCCCTGGCCGACTTAAGAGCGGATCATCCCTATCTGGGCTCTCCTTTGGATGTTTTCGAGGAGAATGCGTACGCCATTCCGCCACAAATCTGGTCAAACCTGCATGGCCCCGAATCGAGCCTCGCGATCTTCTCCATGTTTCTGCTTGGCCTGTACGTGGGCCGCAGCCGGATTCTCAACAACCCCGGGCCTCACCTCGCGCAGATCCGTGGGGTTTTTGCCTGGGGTATCGGCATTGGGGGAACCAGCGCACTCGCCGAGTGGTATCTCAACCAGAAATTTGCTTATGCCGTTTTTACCGTGAACACGGCATCTGATGGAATACGGCTTCTCGGTGACCTGCTGTTTGCATATGGTTCGACTGCGCTGGCGCTGGGTTACGGCGCAGGTATTGTCTTACTGGCCCAAAAACCAGGCTGGCAATCCGTCCTCCGGCCCTTGCAGAATCTGGGCAGAATGGCCCTGACGGTCTACCTTTCCGGCACGTTGATGTTTACCACGCTGTTTTATGGCTGGGGCTTTGGTCAGCTATTTCTGTTGGGACCGGCTGCCACCACGGCGTACGCAGCCCTCTTCTTAATTCTGCAACTGCTTTTCTGCACCTGGTGGCTGAACCGGTTCAGGTTTGGGCCGGCTGAATGGCTGTGGCGAAGCCTGACGTATCTGAAGCTTCAACCTATGAGACGAGGTCACGGATGACTATGGCAGCAGTACAACTTTCGATTCCTTCGATCATGTGGGCGCTGAATCGCTCCGGCCCGCCGTAGCCACTAGGCACATGGACGACACGCAAATCCGGCTCCAGCTCGAACTCAAAAGCGTCGAGACCAAACGGTAATCCCTCACCTATGGATTTCAGTGCTGCTTCCTTGAGGCTCCAGAACTGGAAGAAAGCCTGTTGCCGCTTCAGACCGGCTGCCCCTTCAACAACATCAGCCTCGGCTACCGAAAAAAACTTCCGGGCAAGTTCTGCAACCTCCACATCCCTGATTTTATCTTCAAGATCGACGCCAATCCCATGCGTCGACGACCAAGCACCTGCGAACCCGAAACGGCAGGAGGAAAAGCTAAACCAGAATTCCGGCAAATCGCCAAGGAATGGCCGCCCGTTTTCTGTCTCACTGAAAGCGATCTGTGACAACGGCTTCGACGCCCCAAGCACACGGGCACCGCAGAAACGACGAAACGCCCGACGCTGAATGAACAGCGCCTTGTCTTCCTGTGAGGCAAAGCGGTCGGCTCTTTGCAATTCTATTTTTGACAGAATCGAAGAGCAAATTCTGGTCACTTCCGGATCAGGCAAAACCGGCGCATAAAATACCTGGGCCGCATGGCGCCTGGACGATGGTGTCAAATCGCGCGCGCCGGCGCCGAAATGATCAATAATCCAATCGCTGTAATCTCTGCTCATTTATCGAAGTCACCGGGGCTGCCCAAAAAAAAGGCCGCCAGATTTGACGGCCTTTTGACTCAGTCGAATCGCAGCTTATTTAACTTCACCACCTTCCCATAAGGAGGCGTCATCACAAACTGCAATTTTTTCAAGCTCATCATCTATTTCTTCGAGTATGGACATGCTCATAGGCATCCGTAAATGCACCCCATTCAGCAAAATCAGGCGTCGTTAAAACAAATTTAAAATCAATGTCATCGACTGAGGCAGCAACCGGGTATCTTATAATAAATCCGGAGATTTTTACCGCCCTTTAGTGTTTTTGCCGCCGCGAGCCATTTGTCGGCCATGGCGTTAACGTCATCTTCGGTTGCATCGCCTTCATATTGCAGTTAAAAATCTGAATGGCTTCTGCATATACCGGGGAAGCAATAACCATAAACAGGGAAATTATCGCTAAACGTATCAATGTTTTCATCGGGTGGGTCTCCTGAGTGATGCTCATATTTAAGTATAAAGCAAAACAATTCCTCTACATATAACCGCGCTGACAATGACAGCGCACAATTAATTTGATTTGCCTGTCCTATGGTGCATATCCCGGATTGTTCGGGGGTCTTCCAACCCCGGCGGGAATGCCGCACTATCGAATGGACATTCAGAGAGTTCCGCAGGACTGCCCTCGTAGGTGGCAGTCGGCAGGTGCATCTCCTTCAAAACCAGGCTCAACGGCAACAGGGTGGTTTCTGGCTCGATGACCGCACCGCCCATAACGGTGGCACCAAAGTTGACGGTACTGCCATCCTGAATATCGGTTAGCTTCACCTTCAACATCATATTCTCGAAGGTGTGATACTGCAGAAAGCCGTTGACGATGCAATCGTCACCAAATTTCACGGCATTCCAGTCAGAGGCCTGCATAGGCGAAGCTATTAAGGTCCGTTTGCCGATCTTGCACCCCATCCACCGGAGAATAACATTCGACAGCACGGTCCCGGCCAGAATTCTAAGCGGTCTCTTGTACCAGGCAAAGAAGCAGTCCTGTGCGAAAAAGTAGCTGAAGTGCCGCCAGGACCAGAACGGTGTCGAATGCGCAGAACCCCATTTGCTGCCGACCAGTAGCTTCTTGATCAAAGCGCACGACACAACCAGGATGCCCTCGGACAGAAACAACGCAAGCAAATGCACTGACAACCGGATGTTCCGGCCAGGCGCAGCAAGGCTGGTGTACAGCAAGCACAAAGATGATGATGTTCGGGATGCGCAGAATGCCGATACTGAATATATCGTTCAGGAAGACACGCGCCAGAAAGAGGGACAGGCCAGGCAGTTTCTGGGCTTCATTCTCCGTTTCGAAATGCGCACTCGCAAACTTTATGGGCGGGTTTCCCGCCACCGTGATTGGCTCGCCGGGCCGTGATCGCATCTGGCGCCGGAACTGTATGTCATTCCCCGGCGTGGAGACACCCAGCAGGAAATTGGACGGATATTGACCGTGCTCCGCAACGCAATTGTTGCCGCTGAAGAAATTTCGGGGCATGTCGAGTTGGCGAAGCTTGATGTGCTCTGCGCCATAGTCAAGCATGTTGGTGAAACTACCGTTAGACCAGAAAACCTGGGAGTCGGCGCTGGCAAGCTCCGGGACGAGATTGAACATGACGTCACATTCCGAGGCACCCAGGCGCGGGAAGCGCATACCAGCCAGTGCACGCAGGTATTGCCCGGTGATTGTCCAGGTCCACTGGTGCTGGATTTGATTCATTTTCTTCAGCTTGTATAACAGCAAAGAGCCCCTTGAATCCGCGCGAGGAATAGAGTCCGGGCGAGGCAGGTGTGTAACGAAGAAAGAGGCATACAAGTATCGAGACCAGAACGACGGTTACCCAGGTGGTGACAAAGGCGTACAGGCTCATTTGCCAGATGATCTCGGGCAGCGGCGCCAGCTTGAAGTATTCACCCGCGACATGGGTTTCTCTGACAGGTATGAAAGTGACGGCAAACCAGGTAACTGCTGCGGTGGGGACGACTATGAGCCAGAATTCGAGGAAGACCTGCATGAAAATATTAAGTACTTCCATCAACCAGAACGGGCGCACGGGTGGGCAGCTGTTCGCGGTACGCTTCAATTCGGTGCAACGGCCGCTGAAGCGTGCCGGCGCGCCCTCCCACATCTCATCCGAACCCACATTGTCGAGTATGGGTGTAAACGGGTTGATCCAGGAGCCGCTACCTACCGTCACATCGCTGGCGATGGCAGCGCGCATCCCGATCTTGCAGCCGCTGTCGAGGTGAACAGGGCCGATCTGCAGGTCCTGCCCCAACCATCGCGATGTATGGATATAGGCACCGGTTTGGATAGCGACATCATTTCCGGCGGAAAACAAGTCCAGTGGTCCGGAGAACTCCGCATCGTGGGCGCACTGAAGGTTGTCACCCACGGTCGCGCCCAGCCGGCGCAAAACATAGGCCATAAGCGGCGCGCTGCGAAACATCGCACCCAGCGGGCAGCAGCACGAATTTCTCCATCCGTCCGATACACCACACCCGCAGATGCATTCTGCTCCACTTGGGGTAGGTGCCCGGGGTCACATTGTTCCTGTAGATGTGACCACCCATAAAGAGCTTGATCATCATCACCCAAAGCAGGCCGGCGAAGGGCAGGATCAGGGCACACCAGGAACATCAGGAAGCCAACGACAATGAACTGCCACAGGTAAGCCGTCATGAAGAACTCGCCGATTTCAGCAAAGGTGATGATCCCCAAAAAGCCGATTAATGGCGGTGCGTACAGTAAACACAGGAACAGGATCTGAAGGCAGGTAAAAACCTTTACGCCAAGCACCCTTGCCGCTTTCTCATCACGCCCGGTGCTGTTTCGGCCTGGTTTTTCGGCTGTCGTGAGGATCTTGGGAATCTGCTGGAATTCCTGTGAGCGATCAGCCACCTTGCGAGCGGTGTCGCAGTCGCTGAGCAGCGCGCGCACCGGCACGGTCCAACCGGCTGCCTGCAGGCGCTGTGCCAGTCTCGCAATGACAATCGAGTGCCCGCCATGGTCAGCGAATACATCATCCCACCCTATCGGGGTCTCAAACACGGCTCTGCAGATCTCCAGTACTTCCTCGCAGCCCGGTTTCGGTTCTGCATCCGATTCGGGATGGACGATTTTTCCTGTACCTGCTTCCGGTTTGGCGCTCGCCAATAGCTCAGACAGGTTTGGTAACTGCTTGCGGTCGATCTTTCCGGATACCGGCTTCATGACAAATTGTTCCAGCCAGGAAGATCCGCGAAGGGATCGATGGCGCGGGAAGTTGCTGGGCCAGGATTTCCGTTACTTGAGCAGCCCACTCCGCAGGAGCCGGTGCAGCGTCCGTGAAGTCGGTCGCTGCAATCGACGGCGCGCTGACAAAGGCGACCAGTTCCTCGTTCTGATAGTCCAGCACCGCGGCCTCGATTTCGCCAAACTGTGTCTGCAGTATGTCCTCAACGGCTTGTGCTTCGACACGGTGACCACGTACCTTGAGCTGAGCGTCAATTCTGCCGAGGAAGTGCACCTGTTGCGTTTGGATATCGATTTTGCACCTGTCCCCGGTACGATAAAGCCGGCCGAACCTGGGGTGTGTGATGAATTTCTCAGCTGTTTGTTCCGGCAGGTTGCGGTAGCCGCGCGCAACGTGCACTCCACCAATGCAAAGCTCACCCACTTCTCCATGGGGCAATGGCATGGAGCTGATCGATCTTAAGGATCACGTAAGTGACATTGGCGAAAGGTGAGCCTATCGTGACAGGCTCCCCTGGCCGCAGGCTCTGTCGGCTTGTGTCGGTACTCGCCTCCGTAGGACCATAGGTGTTGATGATCTGTCGTCTGCCCAGCGTCCAGGGCTGCACCAGTGCACTGGGAAAAGCTTCGCCCGCCGGCACAATATATCGGCAAATCGGGTACGGGAGGTCCACATGTGGGTTGGGTGTAAGCGTCGTAAGAAGCACCGGAGGACAAAACAGCACCGTGACCTCGGCTTCACAAAGGACAGGGACAAGGTCCGGGCCGGACCGGATCTGTTCTTTGGTCAGCATGACCACGGCGCAACCGGATACCCAGGCGCTGTACATCTCGGAAATGCTGCCGTCATAACCCAGCGACGAAGTGAGCGAAGTCGCGTCCATGCCGGGAATCAGGTCAAAATAATCGGCATAGCTCAAGGCCAGGTTCACGTAGCCTGCGTGTGGGGACTCCACACCCTTGGGCATCCCGGTGGTTCCGCTGGTATAGAAGAGGGTAGCCAGGCGCTGTGCGGGGTCATCCAGCCAGGGCGGCGGCTCGCGCCGAGGTAGTTCCCCGGGCAATGCCAGGACGTCGAGCGTGGGCAGGTCACGAAACCTGTCCTGCCCACGCGTCAGAATGACCGCTGGCTGCGCATCATTGAGCATGTGGCTGATCAGCGCTTCCGGCAAGCTGGTGTCGAGAAACATCAGGGTGCCGCCAGCCTTGAGAATGCCCAGGTGAGAGGCCACGATTTGCCAGTTATCCTGCGACATGGCAACGGCCACTACCTGGTCCGGGCCGTTGAGGAATTCAGAAAGGGCTGCAGCTATTTTTTCAGCTCGTGCGTCGAGTTCGGCAAAAGTCAGTGATTCACCGGTGTGAGGAATCTGCAAAGCCGTGAGATTCGGAAAGTTTCGGGCACTGCGACTGAATATGTCGGTAAGCCACTCGAGCTCCTTCCTGGTGCGGTACGTTCACCAGGTGCCGGTCGCCAAAGACATCCGTCAGGCTGTATGGGCACGTGTCCGCCTGCCCGTGCGGCACTTTCTCTGCCGCCCAAAGGTACCGCCTCCACGCCACAAACGTCAGTACGAAAAAAACCGCTAAGACGATTATTGAAATAATGGCTGCCACAAAGTGATCTTAATCGAAGTATCTTTGAAGCGTACCTTTGTGGTGGATGGAATTCATTTAGACTGTTCGACCTCTTCGTTCCGGACGCTCCTCTGATCGATACCAAGTCCCCGTAAGAGCCACCGTTGCGTCTCCTGAGTTTTCCTGAGCAGATTAGATTAGAACGAATAAAATGCCAAAAGCATCACCCCACTATATAATAGCGCGCTTTGCGACGCCGGAACGGGTGTTCAGGCTCGCAATTTTTAGTCGTAAACCAGGAGAAAACATATGTATACGCGTACCCGGCGAATTTTGCTCGCCTGTCTTTTCACAGCAGCCACCCTGCTTCCCGGCGCCCTTCTGGCCGACCAGTTGAAGATGAAGAACGGGGACGTGATCACTGGCGAAGTCAAGAAGGTCGAAGACAACAAAGTTTTCATCAAACCCGCCTACGCCAGTGCGTTTTCAGTCGATATGGCGGAAGTCGTCTCGATCGAAGCGGAAAAAGTATTTGAAATGGCACTGGAAGACGGCAGGGCAGTCTCTGCGCAATTTGCCGGCTCAACAGCGGAAGGCGAGCAAACACTGATTGTAGACGGTGCTCAGATGAATATCGGCATGCTGGCAGTGACCCAGGCGGCCGAACCGGAGCCCTGGTATGCCCGCACGTCTCATGTTGACCTGAACCTGGCCTGGAACAACGGCAACACAGACAGCAAGAACAACCTGCTGTTTGCCGATACGCGACTGCGGTTTGGTGAGCACCGCCACCTGGCCGAACTCACGATCGCGCGGGATCAGACCAACGGCATTGATACTAAGAAACAGGACCTGTTCAACTACCAGTACAACTGGTTGTTCAATGAGCCGTGGTACGTGGGTGGCACCGCCAGTTACGAACGCGACCCGATCAAAGACCTGAGCCATCGTTACATGGTCGGAGTGCTGATCGGCAGGGATATTATCAAGGACTCCAGCAAATTCCTTACAGCCAGCCTGGGTGTGGGTTACTCGAAGCAGAAACAGTCCGGCCTGACGGATAGCGGCGCCACGGGACTATGGAATCTGATCTACGAACATGATTTCAAGGGGGGCGCTATCTCATTCTTCCATAACCACGATCTGAATTACCAGTTCTATGGCGACAACAACCTGATCCTGAAGACCAATACAGGTTTCAGGTTTGACATTATTGGCAGCGTATACTCGACATTCTCATATCGTTACGACTATGAAACAGAGCCGGCTGCCGGGTCCAGCAGCTATGACAGCACACTGGCCATTGGCGTAGGGTCTGAATTCTGATCTATTTGGATTTCAGAATACTGTTCAGGAATGCCGGCTTGAACAGTTTTCCAATCGTCGACCCCTGGATCAGGATGGAAACAGCAACCACTCCGTAGGTCATATTGACCAGGAGTGGTTTTTCCGGGCTATCCGGCAATGAAAGCACGAGAGCGAATGCAAGTCCGCCTCTTAACCCACCCCAGGTCAGTAGTGCTGTCATGCGATTGCGGTCTGCGGAGAGTACGGGTGTGGCGCAAAGCACAGCAAGCGGCAGGTAAACGCTGATGGCTCTTGCCACCAGGCAAACGATAACGGCGACCGGAATACTGATCGCCAGCGGCGCCAGTTCAAGGTTATGAACCAGTATAATCACGAAGCCCAGCATGACGAACAGCAGTGAGTTCAATAGCCCGTCAATGCCGTTCCAAAACGTTTTCAGCGGCAAACGCACTTTTTCAGGAATACGCGGCGCTGTGACATTGCCCACGAAAATACCGGCAACGACCATTGCGATCGGACCGGAGACCTCAACATGGAGCGCAATGCTATAGCCCAGGGTCACTGTCGCCAGTGTGATCATCAGTTGGTTGGTAAAATCCTGCGTACGCATCAGCATCAGGTGCGTCACCAGGCCCACCGCCAAACCCAGGCTGATACCACCCAAAACTTCTCGCAGGAACAAAGCAACGCTATCCCCTACCCCCATCTGGGAAGAGCCCGCGGCAAATGCCATGGCAACGGTGAACAGGACCACGCCCACACCGTCGTTAAACAGGGATTCGCCGTTGATGATGTCTTCAAGCGGTTGGGGCAGGCCCACGGATTTGAGTATGGCCAGCGCGGCAATCGGATCAGTCGGAGAAATAAGGGCGCCGAATACGAACGCATAGGTCAAAGCCAACGTGACGCCGAACCAGCCAAGCGTAAAATGCAGCAATACACCGATCAATGCACAGGCCAGGATGGTGGAACCAATGGCCAGGGTCACAACGACCCACTTGTTTTCTTTCAGCCCTCAATCTTCACGCCGGCACTGCCGGCAAACAGCATGAAGCACAGAACACCGTTGAGCATGACCTCACTGAGGTCGAGCTTTTCGACCAGGGCATCTTCCCAGCCCAGGTTATTGACTACCCCTGTGGCTTTCAGGACCCCGAAAACAACCGCGGTCAGCAAGGCGAGCAGCATCAAACCAATGGTTGATTGCAGACCAAGGTAACGCTCGTTAACCACACCGAATACAGCCGTGAAAACAAGCAAAATGGCAATGGTCGCTAATAAATCCATGATCAATTCCCCAACACTGAAACTCTGTCTACTCTAACGTTCTATAGCTGTGACTGCACCCAGCGGACAATATCCCCTGCCATCATTGCGCCTGACTGGCGGGCGATTTCACTCCCGTTTTTGAACAGCACCATGGTAGGAATGCTCCTGATGCCCAGCCGGGAACCAATCGTCTGCTCGTCTTCAGTGTTCAGCTTGGCCAGGCGGACCCCGGGTTCCAGCACCGATGCAGCCTGTTCGAAGGCAGGCGCCATGGTCCGGCATGGGCCGCACCAGGGCGCCCAGAAATCCACCAGTACAGGAATGTCGTTTTTGGCGATTTGCCGGTCAAAATTAGCGGCGTTCAGTTCCAGGGGATGAGCCTCAAAAAGAGGGGCTTTGCACTTGCCGCATCGCGGTTGATCCTGCAGACGCTGATCGGGTAAGGCGTTTATTGCATTGCAGGCGGGGCAGACAACGTGTGTTTTTGACATGATCTTTCTCTGAAATTGAGGATTAAGTGCTTTCTCCTTCCAGCTCTTCCCAGCGGCCGTAGGCCGCATCCAGCTCTGACCGGGTACTCGCCACCTGGTCAATTATAGCTTGAGTTTTTGTGTGATCCTGCTGATAAAAGCCGGGAGCTGACATTTCCACTTCAAGTTCTGCCATCCGGGTATCCAGCTGCTCGATCAACCCAGGCAGAGCATCCAACTCTCGCTGGTCCTTGAAGCTGAGTTTGTTGGGTTTTCCCGGTGCCCCAGGCTTTGCAGCCGTTGGTTTTGCGGCAGGGCTCTCCCTACTTGCGTCATCAGCCCGCTGTTCCTGGTTAACCAGCCGTCCGCCCTTTTCGGCCCAGCTGCTGTAGCCACCCACATACTCAGATACGCTGCCGCCGCCTTCGACAACGAAAATACCGGTGACCACGTTGTCCATGAATTCCCTGTCGTGGCTAACCAGCAAGACGGTGCCGTCGAAATCAAGCAGGATTTCTTCCAACAACTCGAGTGTTTCAACATCCAGGTCGTTGGTCGGCTCATCCAGCACCAGCAGGTTGGCCGGCTTACTGAACAGCCGCGCCAGGATCGCGCGATTTTGCTCTCCGCCTGACAATGCCTTGACCGGCATGCGTACGCGGTCGGGAGTGAACATGAACTCACCCAGGTAAGAAATGGCGTGTCGTTTGCGCCCGTTGATCTCGATGAATTCCTGGCCGCCGCAGACGTTGTCGATCAGGTTCTTTTCCGGATCCAGGTGCTCCCGCAACTGGTCAAAATAGGCAACCTCCAGCTTGGTGCCGAGCTTTACTGTGCCTGAATCAGGGGCCAGCTCGCCGAGCAGGACCTTGATCAGGGTCGACTTGCCCGCCCCGTTGGCCCCCACGATGCCAATCCGGTCACCGCGTTTTATCAATGTGCTGAAATCATCGATAACCCGAGTGTCACCAAAACTCTTGCTGACATGCTCCAGCTCCACCACCCGCTTACCCGAACGATCCGCGGTTTCCATGCCAAAATCGGCCCGACCGGTCTGATCGCGACGCTGCCTGCGTTCTTCGCGCATCGCCTTAAGTGCCCTCACCCGGCCTTCATTGCGGGTCCTTCTGGCCTTGATACCCTGGCGTATCCACTTTTCTTCTTCGGCGAGGCGCTTGTCAAACAACGCGTTTTCGCGCTCCTCCGCCTCCAGTTGCTGTTCCCGGAAACGTAAAAACCCGGCGTAGTCCCCCTCCCAGCTGGTCAGGTGCCCCCGATCGAGCTCCGCTATGGTGTTGGCTACTTTCTGCAGGAAGGTCCGGTCATGGGTGATGAACATCACTGTTCCCTTGTAGGCCTGCAATTGCTTCTCCAGCCACTCGATGGCGGGAATATCCAGGTGGTTGGTGGGTTCGTCCAGCAACAGGATATCGGGCTCGCTGACCAGCGCCTGGCCCAGCGCGACGCGCCGCCGCCAGCCTCCGGAAAGGCTGGCCATGCGTGCCTCCCCGGGTAATTGAAGCTGGCTGATCACGGTATCGACCCGTTGCTGCAGGCGCCACCCGTCTTTCGCCTCCAGTTCGGTCTGGACGCTTTCCAGCACCTTCATATCGCCTTCCAGGATGGCGTGGTGGTATTGAGCCAGCAAGTCGCCCACCCCCGTCAACCCATGGGCCACGACGTCATAAACATCCTGTTCATCAGCGTGCGGCAGGTCCTGATCGAGGTAGGAAATCTTGATTCCCTTGCGCACCCAGCGCTCACCCGAATCCGGAATAATGTCTCCCTTGATGATCTTCAGCAAGGTGGTCTTGCCGGCGCCGTTACGGCCCAGCAAACCAATCCGCTCACCTTTGCGCATGGCGAAATCAACTTCATCCAACAACACGTGGGTGCCGTAGTGAAGACTGGCTTTGTCTAACTTGAAAATAGGCATTGGGGACGCTGTTACTTGCGGGATGCGTGGATTGTACTCCAACCCCGTCGTTTGACAATCTGGCAATTGACAATCGGGAGGGCGTGAACCAGTATCTGGAACCGGGTTGAGACCATTCCGACAATTGCAGGTCAGGCTTACATGAAAGACTTGATAAACAGTCCAGACCACCTGGCGTACAAATTCAACTTCGCGACTGAAAACGTGGAATTTTTGCCCATCAGCAGAAGCGATATACGCCGGGTCAGTTCACTGAGCCGGGAGTTTATCGATTCAAGCCGGCAGCCTGTCCCGGTGCCGCTGGCCGAACTGGTCCCGATGCTGAGTTCCTCCACCCAAGCACCGGTTGAGAATACGCCCCGGTTCATTTTTCATACCGCATTTTGCGCGTCCACTTTTCTTTCCAGGTGCCTTGATGTAGAAGGCGTAAGCATCGGTCTGCGTGAACCACAAATCCTGCTTGATGCAGCGAATGCAAAAAGACTGAAATGGCAATCCCGATCCACCAGCCTGGATTATCGTCAATTGCCTAAACTAGCTCTATTGCTGTTGCAAAAACACGCCTTGCCGTCTGAAAAGCTGGTCATCAAGCCAATCAATTCAGTGAACAATATTATTCCTGAACTGATGCAAATAACGGGCTCGACAAAATCCCTGATGCTTTACACGGATGCAAAAAATTTCCTCTTATCCACGCTCAAAAAGGGAGAAGAGTCGAAATTTGCGGTCAGAGCCATGTTCGATCTGATTCGCTGTGATTTTACCCACCTGGAAAAGCTCAGGATTACAGATACGATTCATATGACGGATCTGAAAATCATACTGACGCTTTGGAGACTTCAAATCGAGCAGGCGGAAATGGCGTTGCGGACGTTTGCACCCCAAGAGGTGATGGCGTCCTTGTATAGTGAGCAGCTCATTGAACACCCGGTAGACTCCCTGCGTGCTGCCAACCAGTTTCTGGATCTGGGTATTTCCTCTGATCAGCTTGACCAGATCGCCAGCAGTGACCGCCGGTTCACGGATGCAAAAAATACCAGCGAGCAATTCAGCGTAGAAAAACGAAAAGAAGCGTACGCCAAGGTCGAAAACTTTTATGGCGGTGAACTGGATAAGGGTCTTGGGTGGATGGTGCATAGCAATCCCGGCACCCGACTGCAGCCAAAACTCGCTGGTAGGCTTGTTTCCGAACCATGAATAAGCAAGCTGTAATCTTTGGAGCTACAGGCGCCGTTGGGAGCCACCTGCTTGAACTTTGTCTCAGTGGTGACCGGTACCAAAAGGTTGTCGTTGTTGCCCGGCGGGCAGCATCCTCAACTCACAAAAAGCTGGACTGGATCGAGACTGGACTCGATGCCCTGGATGATCTGGCTTCCATCCCGGGGCTGGTTGATGGTGACGCATACTGCAGTCTTGGTACGACCATCAAGGCTGCGGGAAGCAAGGAAAAATTTCACCATGTAGATTTCGACCTCGTGTTGAAAGCTGCACGCTTTGCCAAAAAATGTGGAGTAATGAATTTCAGCATGGTCAGCGCCCTTGGGGCTGATGAAAAATCGAATAATTTTTACCTTCGAACCAAGGGTGAAGCTGAAGCGGCCGTTATCGCGGAAGACCTTCCTTCTCTTCGTATATTCCGCCCGTCACTCCTCAAGGGCAAACGTGATGAATTTCGGTTAAAAGAGGAAATTGGCAATTTCGCTTCACTGTTATTGACGCCCATATTTCACTTTGGGCTGCGCAGGTATCAGCCCATAGAGATCGAAAAACTGGCCCGGGCACTGTATGAGACTGCAGCGGAAGGAAGTGATGCAGGTGCCGTGTGCATTTACGAAAGCGACAGACTGCAGTCCTACTAGGCCGTCGCACCGTCCCTGTCACCCTTTTGGTTCTTTGGTAAGATTTCTGCGATGACCCATTCACAGCGCAACACGGTGTCGACGGCAGATAAACTGGCCTCGGAGGGGTTTGTTATTTTGCCCGCACTTTGCAGCGCTGAGTTTGTACAAAGGATCCTGGACACGTCCCAACGCCGGATTGACGAAGTCATGTCGGCACTACAGTCTCGAGAAATCGGTATTGGCAGCGCAGCCGGCTACCTGGAGATCGTTCAACGCTCCCCGGGAAGATGGGATCTGCCTATTTCACCGCGGCGTTTCCAGACGAACAGCGAGGAGCTACCGTGGTGGCCCCTGGTTGCAGCAGTCCTTGGAGATGACGCCGAGCACTCGTTCAGCGGTGTCGTCTTCTCCGAGCCCGGCAGTCCTGCACAGTATTGGCATATCGATTCCCCCCACGACCACGCCGAGCATCATCCTGCGCACGCGCTCAATGTGCTGGTAGCGCTGCACGATATCCCCTTGGAAATGGGCCCTACCGAAGTCGCCGCAGGTTCGCATTTCCTTACCAATCACCTCAGAAATACGTCGCTTGTGAGTGATAAACTGGTCTACCAGCATGCGGGTACCTTGCCCGGGTTGCTCGTCGAAGCTACGCAACTCAATAAGCCTGAGCCCCGGGTCGAACCGCTGACCGCAGGATCATGCCTGGTATTCGATGACCGGATTCTGCATCGCGGCCTGGCCAATCGATCAAACCGCGCACGCCATGTCGCTTACTTCTCATACCGCAAAAGTGGCTACTGCGAAAATACTCATTTTGAATCGCAGCGATCTGTTTTTGATTTGAGTTGATTGGTCGGCTACTGTTCATGCCTGGATGGGTCCTGCATGAATCTCTCCTTCTCGTTTGAAAGGAGAACCAGTGTCCTTATTGGCCAAGATCTTTTTCTGCTAACATCCTTATACGTTGGAGTAGCTTTCCCTTGAAGCTACGATTCCGAGATCCAAACGATGGTGGCACCCAGATTCATATTTGCAGCAATAATTGTGACCATAGCGTGCACGACAGTTTCGCCGGTTACCGCGCAGGATCAGGCAAGTACTTTTGCATTGCCCTTTGAATTTGATGGTGACTATGGCGCTCCCAACGGCAACGCATTGCTACTGCGCTTCATGCCACTTTGGCAATCCCATTTGAAAGAGAACTGGAGCCTGGTGCACCTTGACTTGATCACCCTGGCGGATGCGCCGCCTTTGCCCGGTAATCCTGTCAATCCGGAGCCGGTACCCGGCAAAACCGCGACAGGATTGAGCGATTTAATTCACATGACTCTGTACACGCCGAAACCGGCCGGGCAATTTGTCTGGGGCGTGGGAGGCGTTTTGTCCATTCCAACTGCAACTGATGACGCTCTGGGCAGTGGCAAATGGGCTGCGGGGCCGGCCGTGAGAATTGCCTATCGGGGCGATTCCTGGACTCTGGGCGCAATCGCCGGGCAGCGTTGGTCATTCGCGGGAGACTCGGACCGGGCTGATATCAGTTCCCTGATGATTCGCGGGGCCATTCGCCGGAATTTGGGGTCTGGTTGGTTTTTCGTCTCGGCGCCTCTCATCAATGCGAACTGGAACGCTTCTTCAGGCAATCGCTGGCTGGTGCCGGTGGGTGGTGGTATCGGTAAGACGTTTGGCAAGAGCGGTCGGAAGTGGGCGGCATCAATCCAGGCCTATGCCAACGTCATTAAGCCCGACGGAGCGCCAAACTGGTCGCTCAGGATTGCCTTTATCGCACCGGTTCCCACGCAATG
>CAVWXL010000020.1:0-88978 GCA_963759035.1 uncultured Gammaproteobacteria bacterium | reverse complement strand
GTCTGCTGGATGCGCTGGATTTGTGCCGCCGCATCAGGCTGGGTGAGCTCTACCGCTGATGTTCCAGTGGGATTGCAAGCGTTGCCTGACTCTGCGGTCAGCAAAGTATCGTCGATTTCCAGCACGACAAGCACCTTGTCCGTGCCATAGTCATTAGCCATGTTGATCGACAGTTCGGTCACCAGCTGCAGCTCGTCGGTTGAGCCAAGCAGGTTCTGCGGAGGTGGCGGCCCCGGTGGAGCCACAGGTGTCTGGGCACAGCCAGCGAGCAGTAAAAATGCTGCGGGCAGGAGCCAATTTCTTGAAGTTTTGATACACACGTCCTTGTTCCCCTTAAAGTTCCGTCATGGATCCACCTCTACTTTGACAGTAAGTGACCGAAAACGCAAGGAAAATACCTCTCAGCCCGGCTTGACGCCGATATGCCGCTCACCCCGTTCGGCGGCCAGTTTCATCTGCCGCGCCCGTTCCAGCAGGCCCTGTCGTTTGCGGTCGGTCAGCCGTGTCGTGACAGCGCGGGCAGGAAACGTGCAATTCAAACAACGGTGATTCACGGTCCTCATCGGTCAGGGGCATCCTGCAGGCCGGGCAGATTTCGAAATCGCCTTCGGCCAGGTCGTGGTCGACGGTGACACGGTTGTCGAAAACGAAACAGTCGCCTTCCCATAGGCTTTCTTCCTTTTCGACCGTTTCCAGGTAATTGAGAATGCCGCCATCGAGGTGGTAAACACCCTTGAAACCCAGGTCCAGCAGGTAGGAAGTGGCTTTCTCGCAGCGGATGCCGCCGGTACAGAACATCGCAACCTGCCGGTCTTTTTCCGGGTCCAGGTTTTCCGCCACCCATTTAGGGAAGTCCCTGAAAGAGACCGTGTCCGGGTCTTCGGCACCTTTGAACGTGCCCAGGTGGTACTCGTAGTGGTTGCGTGTGTCGATCACGCGGACATCATCCCGGGAGATCAAGTCGTTCCAGTCCTGCGGCGCCACGTACTCGCCGACAGCCTGGTTGGGATCAACGCCATCGACACCCAGGCTGACGATTTCCTTCTTCAGGCGCACTTTCATGCGATAGAACGGCTGCTCATCCGCCCAGGATTCCTTGTAGTGCAGATCCTGCAGGCGAGGGTCTGAGTGGAGGTGGTCAAACAGGCTTTGCACATCCTTCTGCAGTCCGCTGATCGTGCCGTTGATGCCTTCTTCGGCCAGCAGGATGCTGCCAAGAAGACCCAGTTCTTCGCACCGCTCAAGCAGGGGTCTCGCGAACTTCCCGGTAATCCGGCAAGGCTACGAATTTGTAAAACGCGGCGACCAGGTAGCGGGTCTGTGTTGGTGTTTTTTCTTGCGTATTCATTGGACTAGTCTAATTATTCAGCGGTAGCGTAACCACCCAGCAACTTCTTCAGCGCTCTCGATCATCCGGCTGACGGTACCGGTCAGCAGCACGAAATCAGCATCCTGTCGGGCCAGCGCATCTTCGTAGTCAGGCGTATCTACGGCATCTCCCTCGATGAATTTGAACTTGCTGATGATGCCGTCCTCGCTCATCACGCAGCTGAGTAGTTCGTCGAATTCCAGTCCCAGGTGGGTCAGCCGCATGCCGTCAACAACGTGCTTGCGGATGGACTGTTCAGTCAGTTCGAATTCGCGCCAGGTGACGATGGACTTGGCGTCGGACATGTCCTGCATACGGCATTCCCGTCCGATCGAAAAGCCCAACAGGTTCTCGCCCAGGAAAATGCGTTTCAGAAGCTCGGCCGGCGACTGGTTGAAGGTCAGGGGCGTGCAGACGAACTGGCCAAAACAGGTACGCAGCTGGTCGATGAACCACTCGGCCTTGCTGTCTGTACCCACGTTGATCACCAGCAGTGACTCAGAGTGGATGAAACAGGCCTGGCTGCGCTCGGATTTCAGCAGGGCTTTGGGCAGCAGCTCCTCTTTCGTTTCTTCCCGCATACGCCGTAGTTCGCTGCGCGGTGGCTCCTGCGCCATTCGCGCGCGGAACTCGATGACCTTTTCTTCCATTGCTTCCTTGATCGCCGCTACCGGCAAGACCCGGCTCTGGGTGCGCAATTGCAGCAGGTCGGCGCCGTGCAGGCGGCGGCAAAGCGGCGCGCCGTCGTAGTCTGCCGGCGCTTCCCACCCGGCGCGGCGTTCCGCGTATGCGCCGCAGGGCGCAAACGCATTTTCCGACAGAACCTCGGAGAGTTTTTCTTCGGAATTGGGCCATGGGCTGGTAATGCGGTAAAAGCGTAAATTGCGAAACATTTCAGGGTGTCCTGGAGGAAGGGTGGCGGGGGATTATAGACCACCCGCCGGTCGAGTGGGGGACCATGTTCCGGTCATTCCGTATTTGGCTCGACAATCAGGTAGCTGGTTGTCGTTTCGCCGATGTTCACGGCTTCGTGGATGGTGACGGCGTCTGTGGACCAGGTGCCGCCGGCCCGGGTAGTCACCTTGCGCTCGCCGGAGTCATCCAGGATGCGTAGCTCGCCGCCCTCCAGTACGTAACCAAAGTGGGGGTTGTGGTAGTGCTTCTCGTGGCCGACGCCGGGTGGGAAAATGCAGCGTCCAACCCGGCTGGTAGCATCTTCAAACAGGACTTCACAGGTTTTCTTCCCTTGCCAACCGGCATCGAACGCGTGGGGCAGGCCGGTAGTGTCGGCACTCAGAGAAAAGGTCGTCAGGAGGAACAACAGGGTAATTTTCATTGCGCAAGGATACCTGCAGATCCATTGGATTGCCCGAATTCGGCCCGTTTACGCCCCGCGGATTGCATGGCCATGCCGTGTAATGGGCGTCATGAATACGCCCAAACTGCTGATCCAAAACCGCGCCACCCTGAAACTCCTGTTTGTCGGAATGCTGAGCCTGGCCATGCTGATCCCCCTGTTGATGGTCGGCTCCATCGTCAGCGACCGTGAAAAACTGCAGACTGCAGCCGCCAACACCATTGCCAACCGCTGGGGTGGTTCGCAGGCCATCGGGGGACTGGTGGCGCTGGTGCAAAAACCGCTAATGATCACGGATGGGCGTAAAGGCAGGAACCAAACTGAATGGCATGCGCGGGTGCCTCCGGGCCTGGAGATTTCAGCCGGCCTGGTGACCGAGCGGCGCTACCTGGGGATCTATGAGATTCCGGTATACACCACGCGGGTGACGATCAGTGGGCGCCTGGACTGGAAAACCCTGAATGACTCTGCAGCCGGAAGGCGACCTGGTGTTCTGGTTGCCGTTGAGCGATGTGCGGGGTGTGCGTGAGGTCTCTGCTCTGAAGCTGGGCGGCATTGAGATTCCGGCGAAACCACTGGGTGTATACACCAGCAACATCAGTGGCTTGCAGTTCACCCTGGTAAGCCGGGATCGTCAGCGTGTGGCAAACCAGTCCAATGCCGCGTATCAGCTCGAACTGAAACTGGCAGGCAGTGATTCGTTGATGTTCCTGCCGCTGGCCGATACGACCCAGGTGACGCTGGCCGCAGACTGGCCCCATCCTGAGTTTGTCGGTCAGTTTCTGCCCACGGAGCGGGATATCTCAGATACGGGAACCAGGGCGACCTGGCAGTTGCTCGGCCTGAACCGTCCCTATGGTGACCAGTGGCTGGTGCGCGAGATGCATTTTGATCAATTACGTCAAGCCGGATTCGGCATGCGCCTGGAAACACCGGTGGATGGCTACCAGCGCAGTGAGCGGTCGGTAAAATATGGCTTCCTGTTCATCTCCCTGACGTTCTTTACCCTGTTTCTGTTCGAGGTCATGACGGGAAGGCCTTTGCACCCCGTGCCCTACGTGTTGACGGGCGCGGCGCTGGCGGTGTTTTACCTGGTCTTACTGGCGCTGTCTGAATACCTGCCTTTTTCCGGTGCTTTCGTGGTCGCGGCCGTCTTGCTGGTGACAATCGTCACGCCCTACACTGGCGCCGTGTTGGGCCAACGCCGCCGCGGCTACCTGGTGGGTGCGATGATGGGGCTGACCTATGCCCTGCTCTACGTGTTGGTAACGGCGCAACATGCGGCGCTGCTACTGGGCTCCCTGGCACTGTTGCTGGCCATTGCAGCCCTGATGTACCTGACTCGTGACGTGGACTGGTACGCCTATGGCAATTAGAGGTCTGCCCGTTAAGCTGTAGAATGATCCCCATGTGGGTTGTCATCCTGATCGTTATCCTGGTTCCGCCGATATTGCTGGCGGCAATCGCCTTGCAGCGTGCGCCTTCGCTGTCCCAGTTCAGCCTGACCACGCTGGCCCTGGCGCTTGGCCTGTTGTTCTGCTGGGTGATGTTGCCCTGGGATGCCGTCAGCGTTTATTACCGCTGGTTGATCGCGCTGTTGTTCCTGTTCGTGCTTTATCGTGGATTCACGCGGATCGGGACCGCTGCCCGGGAAATGCCGCGCTGGCAGCGCTGGGTAAACACCAACATCAACCTGGGTCTGATCGTCTTTTTTGCGGTCCTCAGTTGGGCCGGACTGAAAGGCTATTCTGCACCATCTGAAACGATCGCTTTGTCTTCGCCGATGGGTGAGGGGCGGTTCGTGGTCAGGCAGGGAGGCGGCAGTCCCTTCATTAATATCCACGCCAAAGTACGGCCCCAAAATTACGCACTGGATATATTGGGTTTGAATCGTTGGGGCGCCAGTTCCGCTTTGCCTTACAAGGAAAACAGCCTGGCCCGTTACGCAATTTTTGGCGCTGAAATCATTGCACCGTGCGACGGCGAGGTAGTCTTGGCCAGCGATGGCCTGGATGATCTTGATCCAGGCAAAACAGACAAGGAAAACCTGGCCGGAAACCACGTGGTGATTGCCTGCCTGGGAGCGGAGATCGTTCTGGCCCATATGCAAAAGGACAGCGTGCAGGTTGCCCGGGGCGACCGGGTGCGCGCCGGCGAGTTACTCGGGCGTGTTGGCAACAGCGGTAACACCAGCGAGCCACATCTGCATATGCATGCGGAGCGCGGTGGTGAGACCGGCCGCATCCTGGATGGTGAAGCCGTGGCTTTTACCATCGACGGCAGGTACCTGGTCCGGGGCGACATCATCCGGTGAGGCGCTGATGGCAGCACAGAAAAAACCGAAAATTGCATTGGTGCTGGGCAGTGGCGCAGCACGCGGCTGGGCGCACATTGGCGTCATTCATGAACTGATCAGGATGGGCATATCACCGGACATGGTGGTGGGTTCCTCGGTCGGTTCAGTGGTTGGTGGCGCTTATGCTTCCGGCAACCTGGACGTGTTCGAAGAGTGGATTTCCAGCCTCGGCCGGGTCGATATTATCCGTTTGCTGGACGCCAAGATGACGGGCGGCGGGTTTCTACAGGGAACCAGCCTGATGAATGCGATCAAAAAAAGGATTGGTGATCCAAACATTGAGGATCTTGAGATACCTTATGCCTGTGTCGCCACCGAACTGGGTACGGGGCGTGAAGTCTGGCTGCGTGAAGGATCCCTGCTCGATGCGTGCAGGGCCTCTATTGCATTGCCCGGCATGTTTGCACCTTCTCGCTGCAGTGCCGATCGACTGCTCGTAGACGGCGGTTTGGTCAACCCGGTTCCGGTTTCGCTGGCGCGGGCCATGGGTGGAGATATTGTTATCGCCGTGAACCTCAATGGCGACCTGATCGGCCGCCACTTCTTCGTGCACAGCAGCGACGACAGCGCCTCGGAAGAGGAAAGTGATCGGCAGCTGGCGGAGTTTGAAGAAAAGGATTCGGTGGTCGCAAAGTGGGCCGCAAAAATGAAAGCGGGCTTTGGCGTTCGCCTGGACTCTTACATTTCCTCGCTACGCAGAAAGGAAAGTCCCGATCCGGGTCTGTTCGACGTAATCGCAGGGTCGATAGACATCATGCAGGATCGCATCACGCGTTCGCGCATGGCCGGAGAGCCGCCGGATATCCATATCACCCCACGGCTTGGCCACATCGGTCTGATGGATTTTGACCGGGCCAGAGAGTGCATCGAAGAAGGGTGTGCTGCGACACTGCGCAAAGCAGACGAATTCAGAGAGCTGGGCGATACACTCTGAATTTTACCAATAAAGTTCGTTTACGAACGGTAACAGTGCGATCACCAGCGCTTCGGTGTATACGCCTTCCCTGGTGTAGAGGCCTTCAGTCAGAAGCCCGAAAGCGCCGCCCTCGTGTTTACTATTCACCGTGGAGAATACGCGATCGTTGGCGTCTCCCAGTTCCAGTCCCTCATCAACCAGCTTCTTGACAGCGTCCGGCAAAGGCAGCGTGACCGTGCGGGTTTCGCCGGTCTTGCCGCCGGTGCCCAGCACCACCATCCAGGCAAAGGCCATCAACTGGCCATCGATGGTTTCCAGTCCACCCTCAAGGCCGATCCAGTAATCAGCCTCCGGGTGCAGCGAACGGGCATTTGCAGCCCGGTTGCGGGCGCCGCGGCGCGTCTCTTCATCCGAAAACGGCTGGTCGCTGACGCCGGACTCCACGCCGGCAGGGTTGAAGTCGATGTTCTGGTCCGGAAACTGCAGCGCGAAGGCATCCCTGACCGCGCGGATCTTGGCGGGGTTATGCGATGCAATGACGACCTGCACGATGCGCTTACTGCCAGTAGAAAGGCAGCGTTTTACGATTGCCGGTAGCCGTTTCGTTCAGCGTGTCGGCTTCGTACAGGCGGCCGTTGAGCATCACGTGGGTGACCCGGTCGGTCTGGTAGATATCCTTCAGGATATCGGCATCGATGACCACCAGATCAGCCAGCTTTCCTACCTCCAGGCTGCCCAGGTCCTTGGCGTAACCCAGGGCCCTGGCCGGTGTGATGGTCGCGGCCTGGAGAGCTTCCACCGGCGACATGCCGCCTTGAGCAAAGCTCCAGATTTCCCAGTGACTGGCCAGCCCTTCACGCTGGCCATGTGCGCCGATACTCACCATAACGCCCTGGTCGGACAGCTGCTTGGCGGTTGCGGCGCTGATCACGTGGTAGAAATCACTGAAGGGGGCGGTGATGCGGCGCACCGAGCGCGGCTGAAGAATGTGCGGCGGTACGAAGTGGCTCAGGATTTCGTGCTCCCAGACGTTCGACTCCTGGTACCAGTATTCCTCTGCGCTGAGGCCGCCAAAGGTCACGACCAGCGTTGGCGTATAAGCCACACTGGTCTGGCCCCAGAATTGGAGCACGTCGTCGTACAACATGGATTGCGGGAGGTTGTGCTCGATGGTGCTGTTACCATCGGCCACCATGGACAGATCCATGTGAAACAGGGAACCACCCTCTGACACCACCAGCATGCCCTCTTCGCGGGCTGCTGTGGTCACCTGCTGGCGCTGTTCACGCCGGGGCTGATTGTAGTTCTTCACGCTGTTGGCGCCCTGTGCTTTCAGTCGCCTGACGTGTTCACGGGCATCGTCGAGGGAGTTGATTTCTGCGTAGTAGGTCGATTTTGCACCGTAGACGATATCGCCTGTTGAAAAAATACGCGGGGCCAGGATTTGCCCTGTGCGCTGCATTTCAGCAGCAGAAAATATTTCCGTCGCATCATTGGAGGGGTCATGTACCGTCGTGACGCCAAAAGCCAGTGTTGCGTAGGACATCCAGTTTTGTTGCGGGATGAAACCAACCCCGGCTGAGCCGTGCGCATGGGCGTCGATCAGGCCGGGAATGATGGTCTTGCCGCTGACATCTACTTGTACGGCATCCTTCGGTATCTCGGTTTCTGCACCACCAACCGCGATGATGCGGTTGCGCTCGATCAGGATGACGCCGTTTTCGATCACACCACCGTCATCATTCGCCATAGTGATCAGGCGGGCGCCGGTCAGGGCGACTTTGCCGTCCGGAATATCCGCATCAAGGGTCAGAGCCAGTGAATAGCCCTGTTCAGGCGCTGTATAGGCTGCGGTCCCGTCTTCGACGTCCGCCTCAGCGTTGACTTCAGGTTTGGCAAAAAGGTCGCTGACAATTGCGCTGAAGGATGTCGCACCCAGCGTCCAGTTGATGGTCTGGCCACCCGCGGACCAATTCGGGAAATTACCACCGACGCCACTGGCGCGGGTCGTCGGTACGCTGCTGACGCTGGTGTTGAGAGTCAGCGGTTCACCGCCCGGCGGCAGCGGCAGCGACATAGACCTGGTAATTCTCGCGAAAGGCCAGGTGCTGATCGTCTGGAGAAACCTCGAACTGCGAGACGTACTCGCCTTCGGCGTGCACCCTGGGTGCCTCGCCGTTCAGGTCGATGCTAACCAGTGCCCTTCCGTCACCCGACTCACGTGAGCGTGTCACGTAGAGGCGGTCATTGCGCATGCCAAAATGAGGATTGCTGCCATTGTCTGTAATCAACTCGGCATCGCCACCGCCGGCGGGGATGCGAAACACACCGGTCTGCATGGACCAGTCCGGTGAGGTCAGCCATCCGCCGCCACTGATTTCAAAGACGATCGAGTAGCCGTCCGGTGAAAATCGTGGAGCATGGTAGTGTGCCGGCTGCTTGCTCAGTCTCTTGCTGCGACCACCACTGGCTTTGACGCTGTGAATCTGGCCAAGCTCCTGGTCATTCCAGGTCACGAACACGATCTTTTTTCCATCGGGCGACCAGGAAGGTGCATATTCGAAGTGGTCTTTAGCGTCACTGGTGAGGGGTTTTGCATTGCCATTGGGAAGCTTCTTGATGTAGAGCCGTCCGGCGGTTTCGAAAACAACCGCACCTCCGTCGGGCGATACTTTCGCATCGCGCGCCATGCGGGTCTCGAAACTGGCCGGAGCGACTTCAACCGCAGGTCTGCTGACCTGATAGACGGTTCGTGTATCGGCCACGTGAAATTCTATTTCAGAGACCTCCTTGCTCTCGATGGCTATCCGGTTGAGCTTACCTCCGGCCCAGAACACGACGCTGTCCGAATCCGGGGTCCAGTCCATGTTCGGGTAAACGCCCTGGACAGCCCAGATTTCCTGCAAGTCGCGGTCAAGGCCGGTATAAATCGGAGTTTCGCTGCCGCTCACCAGGTCCTTGATAAACAGGGCGCTCTCGCCGCGGATACGGCGGACGAAGGCCAGGTAGCGTCCGTCCGGAGATGGCGTGGGCCGCACCGCGCCACCGGCGCCACTGACCAGGCTTTTTGTCTCGCCGGTGTGAAGGTCGTGGCGGCGGATCTCAAATACTGTGCCGTTGGAATCCTGCGCATATTCGAAAGTCGGTCCCGGGGTGCGGTCAAGGCTGAAGTAGATATACCTTCCATCCGGTGAAAATGCCGGTTCACCCAATTCTTTTTGATGTTTTTCGCTGGGCTTTTCGACAACAGCTACTCCGCTGCCGCCATCGCGGTGATAGAGCCATATTTCGCCGGTGCCCAGGGAGCGTTGCGTTGTGAAGTGCTTGCGCGCTGCAAGGTACTTGCCATCAGGTGACCAGTAAGGATTGTTCAGCAGCCTGAAATCCTCTTCGGTCAGTTGCCGCGCATTGCTGCCATCCGTGTCCATCAGCCAGATGTTATCGCCGCCACCGGCGTCGCTGATGAACGCAATCTCGCTGCCATCGGGCGAGAAGCGTGGCTGGATTGACCAGGCCAGTCCGCTGTTGATGGGTTTCGCCTCGCCGCCGGTCATCGGCAACAAGTAAATGTCGCCCAGCAAATCAAATACCAGGGTTTGGCCGTCCGGGCTGACGTCCAGGCTCATCCAGGTGCCGCTGCGGGTATCGATGGGGATGTCTTTCGACGACCCCGGCGGCTTGCTGACGTCCCATTTATCTTCACTGCCGTCTTCTTCAGACGCGACAGCGAGGTTGAAACAGATCAGCAGCAGGGCGCCGAGAAACAGGTTAATTCGTAGGGTCATTGCCTGGATTCCTGGTAAATCGAGGCGTCGATGATAACGGAAAAAGCTACTTCAACTGAATGCGAAATCGCTCCCCCGCAAATTCCACCACGTCACCGGAGTTGATTTTCCTGCGTTTTCGGGTCTCGATATCACCATTAACGGTCACCAGTCCTTCATCAACAACGGCTTTCGCTTCGCCGCCACTGGACACCAGGCCTTCAAACTTTAACAGCTTGTACAGGTCGATCGGTTCGCGATTGATCTCGACGTTTCGCATCACGTTTCAGTCCCTGAAATTCTTGAATTGCAGCGGGAGTCCGAAATCGGCTTCTTTCAGCAGCGCCATGACGGCTTGCAGGTCATCCCGCTTCTTGCCGGTCACCCGCAACTGCTCGCCCTGGATCGCGGCCTGGACCTTGAGTTTGCGATCCTTGATCAGCTTCACCATTTTCTTGGCGTCGGCCGTGTCAATCCCTTCCTTCACGGTCACGACCTGGACGGCTGTTTTCAACTGGACCACGGGCTCACCCATTTCCAGGCAGGCGATATCGATACCGCGTTTGACCAGCTTGCTGCACAGCATGTCGTACATCTGCTGCAGCTGAAATTCCGACTCGGTGTTCATGGTGACCAGCGATTCCTTCAGTTCGAAATTCGAACCGGTTCCCTTGAAGTCAAATCGCGTGGCGACTTCGCGGTTGGCCTGGTCGACCGCATTGGTGAGTTCATGGTGGTTCACTTCGGAGACGGCGTCGAAAGAGGGCATGATTCAATCCTGTTAGATGTTGGTGGACAAGGGCTGTGTCAGAGAATATAACAGGACTTTCCCAAAACCGGATCAAATATGAGGCATTGGACCCTGCTCGGTGAGGCACCCATCCCCGGCAGCACCCAGTCATTGAGCCTGTACCAGGGCAAGGATGATTTCTTTATCAAGATTTCCTCCGGCGGCGGTGAGTTGATGAGCACCCGCAAGCACGGCTCCGAGGATGCCCTGGGCGCACTGCCGTGCCGGCAGCTGAAAGATGCCGGCAAAGCACGTGTGCTGATCGGCGGGCTGGGTATGGGCTTCACGCTGGCCGCAGTGCTCAAGGAAGTTGGCCCCCAGGCCGAGGTCACGGTTGCCGAGTTGATTCCCGAAGTCGTGGACTGGAACCGGGGTCCACTGGGAGAGCGCAGTGGCTTTCCTGTTAATGACCCGCGTACCCGGGTTCATGTGGGCGATGTGGCGAAACTTCTGCGCAGCAAGCGGGGCTATTTCGACGTGATTGCGCTGGATGTGGACAACGGTCCGGAAGGCCTCACGACGAGTTCAAATGACTGGCTATATTCAACGCCCGGCATCGTGGCCGCCCAGGAAGCACTGACGCCTGATGGTATTCTCGCCTACTGGTCGGCCGGCCCGGACCAGGCCTTTCACGACCGCTTGCGGCGTTGCGGTTTCATGGTCGAGGAAAAGGTGGTTTATGCCCATGGCAATAAAGGCGCCAGGCATACGATCTGGCTGGCCAGTGGGGGCGGGTAACCTCATTGGGCCAGCAAGCGATCCAGCTGGTTCGCAAAAGCCATCCGGTCAGCCTGGCTGAAAGCGGGTGGGCCGCCGGTGTCGATTCCGCTGGCTCGCATGGTATCCATGAAGTCCCGCATGTTCAGCCGTTGGCGGATGTTTTCTACCGTGTATAGCTCGCCGCGTGGATTCAGTGCCAGGCCGCCCTTGTCGATCACTTCGGAGGCCAGCGGAATATCCGCGGTAATCACCAGGTCGCCTTTCTGTGCCTGTTGCACGATGTAGTTGTCCGCCACGTCAAAACCGTAGGCTACCTGGATAGAGCGGATGTGTGGTGAGCGGGGCACCGGGATAGGCTGGTTGGCGACCAGCGTGACCTGCACCGCAACGCGGTCGGCGGCCCGGAAAAGGATTTCCTTGATGACTTTGGGGCAGGCATCGGCGTCTACCCAGATTTGCATCGCGCTCATGGCCATCATCTTATCCACTAGTGACCCGTTAGTGCTATGGTTCCTGTTCGGCAGGCATTATACTGCGCCGCCGACGCGCTCGATCCAATGTTATGTCGTGCCTACTGTCTTACCAGGAATTCCAATGTCTGATACCAAGCCGACCGATGTCACTTTTCGCGACCTGAACCTGCCAGCACACGTGCTCACTACCCTTGATGAAGTGGGTTATGAAATTCCCACGCCCATCCAGGCACAGGCTATTCCACACTTGCGCGATGGCCTGGATTTGCTGGGCCATGCGCCGACCGGCACGGGTAAGACGGCTGCTTTTGCATTGCCGTTGTTGTCGCGCGTAAATGTGCGGCTGCAACAGGTGCAGGTCATGGTGTTGGCGCCAACACGTGAGCTGGCCATCCAGGTGGCCGAAGCCTTTCAACGTTATGCCAGTGGCATCAAGGGATTTCACGTGCTGCCGATTTACGGCGGCCAGGACTATTCCGGGCAGATCCGGCAACTGAAACGCGGCGTGCATGTCGTGGTGGGTACACCAGGGCGCGTAATGGACCACATGCGTAAGGGCACGCTCCAGCTGGGTCAGTTGCAGGCCCTGGTGCTGGATGAAGCCGACGAGATGTTGCGCATGGGTTTTATCGACGACGTCGAATGGATCCTGGAGCAGACACCCAAAGATCGTCAGATGGCCTTGTTCTCCGCAACCATGCCGAAGGAAATTGAGCGCATCGCACGACGCCACCTGCGTGACCCGCAGGAAATCTCGATCAAGTCGAAGACCGCCACGGCGGCTACCATCCACCAGCGTTACTGGCCGGTGGACCGCATGCACAAGCTGGATGCACTGACCCGTATCCTGGAAGTCGAGCCTTTCGATGCACTGCTGATGTTCGTGCGCACCAAGACGTCAACGACCATGCTGGCCGAGCGTCTCGAAGCGCGCGGCTATTCGGCAGCGGCCCTGAATGGCGACATGGCGCAAAAAGATCGGGAGCGAATGATTGACCGGCTGAAGAAAGGCACGCTGGACATCCTGGTAGCTACCGACGTGGCCGCCCGTGGCCTGGATGTCGACCGTATCAGTCACGTGATCAATTACGATATTCCGTACGACACCGAGGCCTATATCCACCGTATTGGCCGCACCGGCCGTGCCGGCCGCAAAGGTGAGGCGATTCTGTTTGTTGCGCCGCGCGAACGACGCATGCTGGCAGCCATTGAAAATGCGACACGGCAGAAAATCGAGCCACTGAAGCTGCCCACCACCGAGATGGTGAACAACAAGCGCATCGCCAATTTCAAACAAAGCATTACCGATACGCTGGGCCAGGGAGATCTGATGTTCATGCAGGGCCTGCTGGAGCAATACCGGCTGGAGCACGACGTGCCGGCGATGGATATTGCTGCAGCCCTGGCCAAGATGACCATAGGCGATCAGCCGATGCTGCTGGAACCGGACAAACCCGGCCGCCCGCAGCAGGACGACAGACCCCATTCACGGCACCAGGAAAAACAGGGCGGCCCGCGCAAGCATAGAGCGTCGACCCAGCCTGACAAGGGCATGGAACGCTTCCGGCTTGAAGTGGGGCACCAGCATCACGTCAAACCGGGCAATATCGTCGGTGCGATCGCCAACGAGGCCGGCCTGGAGGGAAAATTCATCGGCCATATCGATATTCACCCCAACTTCACCTTTGTCGACCTGCCCAAAGATATGCCGGATGACGTGTACCAGGACCTGAAGAAAATGAAGGTTTGCGGACAGCGACTCAACCTGTCGCGGGCAGGAGACGGCGGCAAACGGCCTTTCAAGGGCAAGGGAGGGAAGGCCCATGCTGGCAAGGGCGGAAAGCCCCACGCCGGCAAGGGCAAAAGTGGCCCAAGGAAGAAGAAGTAAGTCTTACCCGGCCTGCTCCATTGGTGAAAGCGTCCTATACTAAGGGTATGAAGTTGAGAATGCTCCGAATGGCCCTCATGCTGCTGCTGGCTGCTCCGGCGGTATTGGCCACCGAGATTTATCACTGGGTGGATAAGGACGGCGTGCCTCACTACAGCCAGAATCCGCCACCACCGGATACCGGCGAGGTAAACCTGATGAGGCTGGAGGACACTTCTCCGGTGAACCCCGGTTCCGAAGAGGATCTGTACAACGTAGAGGCGCAACAAAAGCGGATGGCTTCAATTCGCCAGGAGCGCGAGGCGAAGCGTGAAGCGGAACGCGAGCGCAGACGTAAAGTCGCGGCACAGCAGCCGGTGGTCATTTATCAGCAACCCGAACAATATGCTTATCCGTTTTGGAATTCCGGTTTCTATCCCAGGCCGCCGATTCATCCGCGTCCCCCGGTCAGGCCGGAGCCACCCGTCGCGGTACCCTACAGTGTGCCCTTCAGCCCGCCCGGGCTGATACGTTAGCGGCGTTGTCATGGCAGGGGGTTTTGCTAAGGACGGAGCGGTTCAGGATCAAATCGATGCCACCATCGAAGATGCCGTCGAGCGTGCGCGTAACCAGTTACCTCGCGGTGAAAGCCTGGAAGAGTGCGAAGAATGTATGGCCGCGATTCCCGAAGCGCGGCGCCAGGCCGTTCCGGGTGTGCGTCTTTGCGTGGCTTGCCAGGAGGTTGAGGATAAGCAGCAGGCCGCTGTTTCCGGTTATAACCGTCGCGGCAGCAAAGACAGCCAGCTAAGATAAAACGTGAGGCATAAAAAAACCCCGCTCGAAAGCGGGGTTCTTAAATTCTCGGTCAGTCGCTAATTAGTTAGCAACGACGTTCGTAGCCTGCGGGCCTTTAGGACCGTCTTCGACGTTGAACGTTACTGACTGTCCTTCAGCGAGGACTTTGAAACCTTCAGACTGGATTGCAGAGAAGTGAACGAACACATCTTTGCTGCCATCTTCAGGAGAAATAAAACCGAAACCTTTTGATTCATTGAACCACTTAACAGTACCTGTCGTCATTTTGATATACCTTTGAAATAGGATTAATAATTGATCAATCACAGATCTCAAAACATCAAAATACCGTGGTAATCGATTTACTTCTGAGAAGACCTTGTAGGTTTGTAACTAATCTGTAAAACCAGTCTGGGGCGTAAATAAATTAAATAAGTACGCTTCCACAAGTCTGGTTGGCGCACAATACTCTGTAAATGAAAGATATACAAGCATTACTTATGATTCATTTCGAAAGTTCATGAGCCAAATCAAGCGCTGAACCGGCAGTTGTGATTACTGTTTAGGCATAAATGACAACAAGGTGGTGCCGTGATGCTGACCGAGACTCAACGTCTTCAATTCATACAACAGCTCAAAGAACGTTACTACAACCTGCGCGAAGAGATTCGTCAGGAACTGCTCAAATCCGACAATGAACACTTTATCGACCTGGCCGGCCAGGTACACGACCTGGAGGAGGAATCCGTTGCAGATCTTCTGGTCGACCTGAATTTGGCCATACTGGATATGCATATCCAGGAAATTCGTGCGATTGATACTGCTCTGATTCACCTGGCTGAAGGTAGCTATGGTATCTGTGCGGACTGTAACAATGACATCGCGTTAGAGCGACTGCAGATCACCCCGACAGTAACACGCTGCACCCGCTGCCAGACCTCGTTTGAACGCAACCATGCCGGGTTGGAGCATCACACACTCTAAACGTCCGGCTTAATCCTGGATTTCACAGAACCGGTCGAGCAAGGGGAAGTACAGGGCCGTACGTATTGGCTGGGTTTCATTGATCGCCAGGGCATCGCGGTAGCGCAGCAACTGCTCCCGGTAGCGGTCAGCCTCATTTTTCAGGAATCCTTCAAGGTCGCCACCGCCGTGGGTTGACGTCTTATAGTCGATGATCCAGCGGACCCCCTCTTCCACAAACGTGCGGTCCAGTACCAGGTTCCTGGGCTGGCCATCAAGCACAGCGGTCACGGCCAGTTCGCATAGAGCATCCGGCCGGGATGCAAGGATCCAGCTGCCGCGTTCTGAGGAAAGGCAGTTTTCGACCGCCCTGGCTGTGAGGTCGATGATGGAGTCTGCTTTTTTGTCGTGTACACCTTCGGCCAGTAGCTGTTTGCGGCACCAGGCCCGGCGACCGGTCATTGCGCCACCCGCTGACCAGGCTTCGGGGCCCTGTTCAGCGATCAGCTGAAGCAGGCGATGGACCAGGTTTCCGGCCAGGCGCGCATTTTCTCCAGCCCACTTGAACTCAATATAATCCTGGACCTCAATAGGGTCGATCTCTGCCTGTTTCACACCCGCGGGCGGTTCCGGTAGTTGCCAGGCTGCAGCCAGGCGTCGGTATTCCTGCGGCAATCCAGGGGAAGACGCGCTGTCCTCCGGCGTTTCTTCTGCCTGTCCCTCGTGAGCCACCTGGATCAGTGGAGTTTGTTCGGCCTCAATCGCCGACCATAGTTCGCCCAGCATGGTGCCGGCGGCGGCCTTGATCCCACCATTTGTGTTCGGCTTGATACCGGCAAACAGGTATAGCTTGCTTACAGCCCGGGTGGTTGCCACGTAAAGCAAACGACCGTTCTCCAGGCCCTGGCGCTTTTTCTCCACGTCTGAGATAAAGGTGATCAGGTCACCCTGCTTCTTCTTTTGTTCCCTGTCCGCCGCGTTACGCATGGGAGACATGACGATTCGGTCCTGCCCGGCCAACTCAAACCAGTGAAGCAGTTTGGATTTGTCATTGCCGGTGGTGCGGTTCAGGCCAGGCAGGATCACCGTGTCGAACTGCAGGCCCTTGGCCGCATAAATGGTCATGACCTGCAGGTCGCTACCGGCGTTTGCATCGGGTTCTGCGTACAGCTTTTCCATGCGTTTACCGAGGGTGTCGCGATCGATCGGGAGGTTTTGATTTTCCATCGTTTCGAGCAACGCAAAAAAAGTAGCCGCATCGTTCAATTCGCTATCGTTCTGGACGCAGGCCGGTCCACCCAGGCGGATCCAGGTTGATTCGACCAGCGTGCGAACCGATTGGTGGCCACGTCTGCCTGTCGCTTCCAGCAGGATGGGCGCGACACGCTGCAAGCGTTGTTGCCCTTCTGTCGGACGATACGGACGTGGAGGCCAATGAATCCAGAATGATTCTGTCTGTATCGCCGCCGGCCAGCTCATCGAGGTCTTTTAGTTCGAGGCCAACGAACGGTGCGCGCAATACAGCCAGCCAGGCCAGGCGGTCGGCGGGCTGCGTCAGCGCCAGCGTCAGCGAAACAAGGTCCTGGATCGTCGGCGCCTCGGCCAGCGGGTTGAAATCGATGGCCTGGTAGCGGAAGCGGGAATCGTTCTCCTTCCTGCGGTCGAGTAGAGCCAGGATTTCAGCGGCCTGTTTCCGTGAGCGCACCAGGATGGCGATTGAGCTGTTCCGGATCAGTTCTGCCAATGATATCGATGATGCGGCGTGCTTCCTCTTCGTCATCAGTCGCGGGCAGAATCTCGATTTCCACACCACCGTCTCCGGAAGCGCCGGGCGGCCGCAGCTGATTCGCTGTAATGCACGGCGTCCTTTACCGGGTCGCTGAGCTTCGGCATGACGTCCGGGAAAACGCTGTTCACCCAGTTCACGATGGGCGGTCGTGGAGCGGAAGTTCACCCGTAGCTGCAGTGGCTCGAGTTCAATATGCTTGAACAACTGCCCTTCATAGGCCTTGATAAACAGGCTTACTTCGGCCTTGCGGAAACGGTAGATGGACTGCATCGGGTCGCCCACCAGGAACAGGGTACGCCCGTCTCCCCGGGTCCATCCGGCCGTTAGCCGGTCGAGCAGGCGGATCTGGCTGAGCGAGGTATCCTGGAATTCGTCCACCAGCAAGTGTTCGATGCGATAGTCCATGCGCAGAGCAAGGTTGCTTGGTGCTTCATCGTGCCCAAGTGCCTCGATCGCGCGCGCAGCGATTTCACTGAAATCGGCTTCGCCGGTTTCAGACATCACCATTTTCCATTCCTGGAAAGCGCGGATCAGGATGCGCATCAGGGATTCAAGCGATTCCCAGGCTTCGTCTTCATAGTCCGGGCGGGGCAGCTTGCGGATCGAGTTGAATTGCTCCAGCAGCTTATCGTCATCGCGCAGTGAATCAAGCAAAGCACCGAAGCTGTCTTTCCATTCCTGGCGCAGCACTTTTTCTTCGCCGCGGGTGCCTGTCGTGCCGGGAAAACCCATCTTGGCTAGCAGCCGGGATCGCCAGGTCCCGCTTGCTGTCAGCAGGAAATTGATCATGGTAACCCAGTGATCCAGCGCATCAGCCGAAGCAGGCAGGTCCAGGGTGTCGTCCGGCTGGTCCGGTGCAGGCTTCAAGAAGCGCCTTCAGAGCGGTTTCGTCCTCGGACGAGTTGCCCACGGCATAGTTCAGGAAGCGTGGCAGTTCACCCGCCAGATGGGTCGGGTAAGTTGTCGAGGGCTGCAGACAGTTCCGCCTCGACCAGTAGTTCAAGTGATTCCTCCAGGCGCTGGCGGTCAAAGCCGCTGCCGCATTGAACGTCCAGCAAATGTCCAATCCATTGTTCGCGGTGCCCCAGCATGCTGGTCAGCAGTTCCACCAGCCGGTCGTACTGGTTGTCGTAGCGGTCCAGTACACGGACCACATCAGCCTGCAATTCGTCGTTGTCGTCTTCGATCGCAGCCATGGTCCGGGCAGCTGCGGCGCGGTACAGAGCATCGGGATCTTCGGAGATTTGCTGGCCACCGCCCAGCCCGGAAAGCACCGGTAACTGGCGCGCGAGTTCGCTGCACAGGCTGTCGATGGTGCGGATGCGCAAGCGGCTGGGTTGCTGTAGCAGGTTCCAGCCCCGTTTGCCGGTTGTTCTTCAATACGGCCTGGGCGAGTTCCCGGCTGACCTGCTCGTGGGGCTCCAGGGGCTCATCCGGCTCGCGGGTCGCTGCCTGCAGACCGGTGAGCAGCCGATGGCTCATTTCTGCGGCAGCCTTTCGCGTGAAGGTGATCGCGATGACTTCTTCCGGGTTTTCCACCGCGGCCAGCAGGCTCAGCATGCGTTGTGTGAGTAATTCCGTTTTACCCGATCCGGCCGGCGCCTGGACGATCCACGAACGGGTCGGGTCACGCCCCAGCTCACGTTCTTTCCAGTCGACCGGGCGGCTCATGAGACCACCTCGGCATTTTTGGTTTTCTGCAGCTGCTCCAGCTCGTTGATTCGGCACAAGGGCTGCAATTCACAGTAGCTGTTTTTACAGGTCTTGTTGCCATCCTTGGGATCGACGGCAGCCTCTCCCGCCAGGAATTCCGCCATCAGCCGATGCAGGATTTGCCGCCAGTTTTCAATGGTTGCCGGCATGTCCTCACCTGCTTCGATGATGTCCGAATTGACTTTTCCTGTCGGGGGTAATCCCGGAAACAGACCGTCACGGGTAACCACGCCGCGGTAGAGACATGCGTCATCGCGGAGCACGGCAAAAGCGAGCGCGGCCGGTGTCTTTTCGGCGCTGATGGCGTACAAGGGCAATTGCGGGTCCTCGGGGCGGTCGCCGAACCATTTTTTTGGGTCGACCTTGCCGGTTTTGTAATCGATGATGGCCTCGTCGCCGTTTTCGAGCCGGTCAATGCGGTCGATGATCAGGCGAATGGACTGGCCTTCGATCTCATGCTTGATCTCCCGTTCAAAACCGATAACTTCAAACGGGGCCCGGGTCCTTTCCATGTCCAGGGACGCCGCAGCCAGCCGCGCCAGGCGGTCGGCTTCTACCTGCCTGAATGCCGGCCGATACTTGAATCCTCGTTCGTCACTCACGGCCAGGTCAACACAACGGCGGATGCGTGTCCCGGTGCCTTCTTCGTCCAGTGCCAATAAGGCCTCGAGCGTCCGGGTTTCTTCCCAGAAAAGCTCGAGAACCCTGTGCATCAGGCTGCCGTGCAGCGTTGGACTGATTCCGTCTACCGGTGTTTCCAGCCCGTCGGCTCCGAGGCGGTTGCTGGCAAATGCCCGGAACGGGCAGAGGGCCTGGTGTTTGAGAATCGAGCTGCCACCACGGGCTCTGTCCTGCTGCAATGGACCCGGAAAATTGAGGGCGGTGACCTGCGGGGCATCAGCTGAGCCAACCACCGTTTGCCAGCTCTCACCCTGCCAGCCGGGCACCTCACCACACGATTCAATGGCATCCACGGTTAGAAGTGGGCTGGGTAGTACGGTTTCACCGTCCACGTTTCCCGGGTAACTGAAAATGCAGTCCGGGGCCGTTTCCAGCAAGCGCTGCGTGACGGTACGAGCGACCTCCAGCTCGCGTTGTGGGCTGGACTGCGGCAGGCTTGCCTGCTGTTGCAAAACACCCGGAATGAAGGGGTTGGGCTGGGCCGCGGGCGGCCAGTTGTCGTTGTGCAGGCCCAGCACCCACAGGTGGTCAAAGCGCAAACCACTGATTTCGTATAAACCCAGCACCTGGATGTTTGCGGGCGGAGTGCGGGGCTGGAAAATCCGTTCACAACAAATTTGCAGCAATTTTCCGGTAGCCGCCCCACAGCTGAGCCTGGGGATGGTGACATCCAGTGATGCAAGCTCGCGTAATGCATCCTGCCAGGTCTGGAAAGCCTGCCAGTTCTCGCTGTGTTCATCGGGACCGGTTGAGCCGGATTCACTGCCCAGCGGCCAGCCCAGGCTGCGACAGCAGACCGTCAAAGGATTCTGCCCAGGAAGAGGGCGGGCGTGTTCCCGCGTGTTTCCGTTCGAATCCCGTCAGGGTTTGGATCAGGCTGCCCAGCACCGGGCTGTTCCAGCTGCGCGGCTCCCATTGTTCGGGTGGCAATTCCTGGCGGTTATGGTCATGTTTTCTGACCTCGTTGGCACGGTAGCGTACTTCGTCCAGCTTGAATTGCCGGGGGTAATTTTCGCGCAGGCATTTCTCCAGCAAGGCGCGGCTGTCGCGCTCGGCTACGCTCCCCTTTATCCAGGGCGAGCGCAGAACGCGTCCGATGTCCTGGATATCGGTGTGCTTGTCCAGCAAGCGCAACAGGTCGAAAGCCGACTCGATCATCGGGACGCTTGCAAGCGCCCTGCCCATGGACACATTCCAGGGCTTGGCCTTGCCGGGCTCGGCATGACTTCCAGGCGTGAGAATTTTCTCCAGCTGACGCTCGACCTCGGTCCGCCGGGCCTGCAGATCGGGCACCACGACGGCAATTTGCGCGTCCGGTTCCTGTTCAAACCAGTATCGGACCCAGCGCGCCATCTGATCCAACTCTTCCCTGCTGCCGGCACTCTGCCAGAGTTTAGGGTCGGGAGTCTTGCTGGCAATCTCCAGTCGTTCGATCAAACAGCCGCCGATACGAATCGGCGTTGATCAGCTCCGACTGGCCCGGATTGAGTTCATCGAAACCGAGCAGGCCAAGCTCTGCAGGGATTGGCAGCCCTCCCTTTGCAATGGCATTGCAAAGCAGTGCCGTGCGGTCTTCCGGTGCAATCCAGCCATGCCGCCGGCAAAGCGAATCGAACAGGCTGTTCCAGTGATGGAAGTGGGTGTGGTTCTCGTTGTCATCTCCCAGCCAGCTCGCATGATGGAGGTCCAGGCGCCAGTCCACTGCAAGCTTTCGGGTATCCCGCAAACGTACGGCCAGGGACTCAGGGCGCAGAAGGTGGCCTGCTTTTGGATCATCCTTCAGGATGCCTTCCCAAAGGCTGATCAATTGCTGGTTACCCGGAACGCAGCGTTGGGTGCCCTCCAGCCCCTGCAGTCCGGCTGTTTCCCAAAGCCGGCTGAGCAGGGCGTCCCACGAAATAATATCCGCGCTCGGCCACTGCCGGTCTCCGCGCTCGATGCGCCAGCGGGTGTATTGGCCGGCCAATACGCGGGTCAGGCGGCTGTTGGCGGTAACCAGCAGCAGGCCGGAGGAAAGCCGTTCGAACAGCGAGGCGTAATTCAGGGTGGAAACTGTCATGCGGTTATCATACTGTGTGCGCTCTCAATACTTGAGAATTTAGAGCAAAGCCAAATGGACATGATCTCTGCCGCCACCCTGCTGTTCCTGGTCATGGACCCGCTGGGCAACATTCCCATTTTCATCTCCGTGCTGGAAGGCGTGGCGCCGGAAAGGCGGACCCGCGTGCTGATTCGTGAGTTGTTTCTGGCCCTGGCTGTGTTGGTGGTTTTCCTGGTCTTCGGCCAGTACCTGCTCGGCTTTCTGCAATTAAGTGAACACTCCATCCGCATTGCAGGCGGTATCATCCTGTTCCTGATCGCCCTGAAAATGGTGTTCCCGGTCAAGCGCTCGGCTCACACAGTCGAGGAGTTGCAGGGCGAACCCCTGCTGGTGCCACTGGCGATTCCCATGGTCGCTGGCCCGTCGGCCATGGCCATGGTGATGCTGTTGACCAGCAATGATCCGGGACGCATGCCGGAGTGGCTGGCGGCCCTGTTCCTGGCCTGGCTGCTCACCTCGGTGATTCTGCTCTCCGCCAACGGGCTAAAACGTTTCCTCGGCAAACGCGGCCTGATCGCCATGGAGCGGCTGATGGGGATGCTATTGATTGCACTGGCCGTGCAGATGTTGCTGGAAGGGTTCTCAGCCTACCTGGCGGAAGTACTCTGACCGCAGCAACTTCGAGTTGCGGCGTGCAACCCGCTCCTGCGATGCAATTTTTGACCCTTCTGCTATTAATTATAGGAAGCAAACCATTTCGACCCATCGCTGCCCGGGCAGAGGAGTTTTCATGAACAAATATTGGCTATTGATCGTTTTACTCACCTGGTTTCCCGTTGCGGAGGCGAGGGAAAGCTCGCTGGATATCCCGCTGTCTATTGTCGATGTTATTTCCGGGGATGTTGCAGGATTCCGGGACGCGGTGGAATCAATTGATGACCTGGGTTTCAGGCAAATCAACCTGGTCAATGGGCCGAATGGTGAAACGGTGACGCACTTTCCAGGAGCCTTTCCCGGCTCCATGGGGGCCCTGCCGGATCGGTCGAGCGGACGAATCTGGATACGTGGCATGTGCGATCCGCGCTGTACGCTGACCCTCGCGGATGACGCTCCATCTACGCGGCTTATGTTTATAGATGGATTGACCAGGCTTGAACTGGAAAAGGTCGACATAATCGGGTACGGCGCAGACCAGGACGGGGGTGTGATCAGCGTCAACGGCTCTGCCGAACTCTATGTCCGGGATGTTCGCGCGATTGATAATTTTGCCGGTACTTATGGCGGTGCCTTTTCGATTAACGGTAAGTCAAAGCTCTCACTGTCCGCTTCGTATCTCTCCGGAAACGAAGCCATGATTTTTGGTAATGATCTGGACATCAATTCTTCTCCGGACGATGGTCCTGCAGCTACCATCGAAGGGACCAGCTTCGTCAACTACGAGGGCACGGTTTCACTGGAAAACCCCCTTGGCAACATCCACATTCGTTACAGTACTGTCAACCATGAGCCCGACGCCATCGACTCAACAGGCGGCGTTTGGTCATTTGGCAGCTTGCTTGATAACAGGATGTCGCCAATGCCTTTTTCTTTAAAGGCACCCGGCGGTAAAACACATGCGCTATGTAATGATTTCGGCAGCGGCGCTTTTAATTCACAGGGGTATAACATAGCGGCTGACAACAGCTGTTCACTGAATCAGGATACCGATCTGCCCAATACCGATCCCATGCTGGGCCAGGATGCAGACGGCTTCCTGGTACCGATGGCCGGTAGCCCCGCCATCGACTCCGGAGCTGCTGATGTGGTTGTGTTCGACGGCGACACGCTGGCCACCCTGCCGTGCAGCTATCGCGACGCCAAAGGCACCGCACGGCCACAGGATGCCAACGGAGACGGTGTCTTCGAATGTGATCGCGGGGCGATTGAAATTGCCGGCGGCGGTGCAGTGGTTGCCGGCCACAGCTCCGTGTTCTACAACCCGGACCGCAATGGTGAGGGTAACTACGTCGAAGTGCTGGAAGACGGCCGGGCGGTCGTTTACACCTTTACCTATAACCCCGATGGGACCGGTCCCGCCTGGTTCCTGGGCGTGGGCCAGGTGAGTGGGAACTCGATTATCCTGGACGACCTGTTCCGGCCAACAGGCACCCCCTTTGGTGATGACTTCGACGCGGCAGAAGTGGACTTTACAAACGCCGGCAGTATGTCGATGGTGTTTCCGGACTGCCAGGCATCGGCACCGGGTGGCAACATCGCTTACACCGGTGATGCAGGCCTGGGCTATGAAGGGCTGATTTCGCGTGGGACGCGGCTGGCGAATATTACCGGCTGCGGCGCAGAAACCCCGGATCCAAATGCCGGTTTATCCGGGTCGTGGTACGACCCCGCCCGCAACGGCGAAGGCCTGATCGTGGAGTGGCTGACCAATGGTGACGTGCTGGCCGTGTTTTTTACCTACGATACCGAGGGTAACCAGTTCTGGTTGTTCGGTCAGGCAACGCCCGACGGAAAATCCGTCACGATGAACAACGCGGTGTACCCGAGTGCTTTCACACCCTGGGGGCGAAATTTCAATCCGAATGACGTGGTCCTGGATAACTGGGGGACATTCACCCTGAACTGGACGGACTGTGACAACATGACCTTCCAATACAGCTCTAGTGTAGGTACCTTTGGCTCTGCGACGCGCAACTATTCGCGCTTGTCAAAGCTGGCCGGAACGACTTGTCCGGCCTTCCCCTAGGTCTACCGGAAGGATCGTAGAAGTGAGAAATATCCTGTCTTTGCTCGCCTTGCTGTCTCTCTTTGCCGTTACGCCCGCACAGGCAGGCCCAGATCAGGATGAGCTGACGCAAATGCTCAATGAATTCCTGGCCGGCGCTTCTGTGAATGACGCCGCAGCCCATGATCGTTTTTGGGCAGAAGAGCTGGTCTATACCTCTTCACGCGGCCTGCGTTTTGGCAAGGCCGAGATCATGAAGGGGATGAGTGCCGATGCCGAGTCCAGTGAAGACGAACCGGCAGTTGTATATTCGGCGGAAGACATCCGGATCATGCAGTTTGGAACGACCGCCGTGGTGGCGTTCCGTCTTCTCGGTACGACACAGGATGACCCGGACCAGGTCCTGCAGTACTTCAATACCGGCACATTCATAAAGCGCAAAGGTGAATGGCGAGTCGTTGCCTGGCAGGCCACGGTGATCCCGGAAGAGGGTTAATCCGGCTATTCGATGACCAGGCCAGCATGACTGGCCAGGGTGGATGGGACGTGCGCGGGCACTGTACCTGGGTCCAGTGGCGGGCTGAGCCATTCAATCAGCGCAATGTCATCAAATAAGCTCACGTGATCCCGTGAATCATCCATCGGTGTGACCTTCAGTACAATGCGGTAAGAGATAGCGGTCACCCGCGGCGAGTCGAAATCGAAGCGCAACTCCTGCCAGCCTCCGGCGCTGAGTTCATGCTCGCCAATCAACCTCAATTTTGCAGTTTCAAGCGCCTCGGTTCGGTTTTCACCCTGTTTGCGCCACTGCCCATAAGCAGTGACGGTAGCCGCGGCATCTGAGCGGGCCTTGACGACGAACGAAGTGGGAGTGCCCGGCTCGAACGTGTATTCAAAGGTGCGCATCCCGAGCGTCCCTTTGGCCTGTCCGGCGGGTACCACAAGTTGCATCACGTTCTTGCCGCTGGGCGCGTCATCCATTGCCACGATGGTTTGTGAACCGTCTGCTAACCAGCTCCGGTCCGGGGTGCCAAACAGGTAGTGCGACTCCAGGTGTCCCATCGGCAACAGGTTCTGGCCCAGGAAGACCTGTCCGCTACCCCCTGGCAAGGGTGCGATCGAATCCACGGCGCTGTTCCATGATCTGCCGTCTAACGGCCAGATAGTTGATTCAGGAGCCTTGCTGCTGACAGGGACGGCGAATTCCCAAGTGGTGCCTGGTTGGCTGCCCTGCACATCCGGATTGATCACCGCGTTTCCGCCCGATGCCTGCAACGTGATGCCTCTGCGGCCGGACAACTCCTTCACCCGTTTAAGCACCGACTGCCGGAACGTATCGGTAGCCGGAACAGGCACGTAGCCTTTGATCCTCAACGGCATCACTTCGGCCCGGTGCAGTTGGCCGCCGTCCATCCAGACATAAAGCAGGTAGGAGCGCTTGGTTGCGTAGTGGAACTGGTCGAACATGAAATTGCCCATCGACCAGGCGATCAACTTCCCTTTATACAATTCAAACCCCTGGGTCACGTGCGGGTGGTGGCCGATGGCCAGCACGGCACCGTCATCAACCGCCTGTTTGAGCCGGGTTTCGGTGACCAGGGTGGGTTCGTCGGTGTACTCCCGGCTGCCATGGTATTGCACGATGGGCAGGAAGCCCTGGTCAACTTCGGCACGGACGGTGCGGTTGATGTTCGCTGTGGTGCCAAAAGCTGCACCGCCTTTTTCAGTGCCCATGGCGACCTGGTTGGGTGTGAAGTTACCCGCCCAGCCCAGGTAAGCCAGGAAGCTCAGGGGGTTCCCGCCAACCCTGGTGCGGTAGGGCGCCAGGGCCTCGGCTTCGGTCAGGCCGGCCCCTGACCAGGCCAGGCCTGAAGCCTGCAGCGCATCGATAGTCGATTCAAGCCCGTAGGAAAGGTAGTCATAGGTGTGGTTGTTGGCCAGCGCGACGTAATCAACGCCTGACTCCTTCAGCGCCAGCAGGGCCTCTGGAGGGGTATAGAAGACATAGGACTTGGGTGCGTTTTCCGTGGGAATGCCCTCTATCACCTGGGTTTCGAGATTGAGGGTGGTGAAATCCGCCTGCTCCAGGTAGGGCCTGATGTAACGCAGCAGTCCGACCGTGTCAGTGGTTCTGAACCCCTCGCGTATTAATGCCGGTTCATTATCGGAAGGCTCGGAATAGCGCCGCCCCATCATCGTATCGCCACCAACCGCCAGCATGATCCGGCCATCGACCCGTTCCACCAGGGTAACGTCAGGAACCGTGATCGCACCGGCGGCCGGAGATTCCTTTTGCATGGAAAATTCCAGTGCGCTGTAGCTGTGGATGATCGGGAAGTGCTTGTTGGCAGAGTAGTCCAGCCGGTAGATACCGGCCGGCTCAACATTCAGCGTGAAGCGTCCGCTTTCGTCGGACACGGCGCTCTGCCCGTCTAGAAGGATCGAGGCGCCGGCCAGGCCCTCACCCGATTCAGACAGCACACGCCCGGTGATGCTTACATCCGCGGCACAAGGTAACGCTGTCAGCACGAAAAGAACCAGCACTCCGATTTGAACAGCGGCTTTCATGGCCGTGGTCCGCAGGGTGCCGGGGCGCAGACCGCGACATTGACGGTTTGCATGGAAGAGCAGGCCGCCAGATTAAACAACAGCACAGACAGGATGTAACGTTTCAGGAAGAAGGGCATAGGCCCGTATTGTACTGTCAAAAGACCGGCGAGAAACAAGCGTCATCTGGAGTGCAAAAGTCACTGGATTTCTGCTTGCAGCCACACTGTTGGTTTTGGCGCTGTTTTCATATGTTGCACCGGCCCAGGAGTCTGACAGGCGCAACATGAGTGCTGACCGGGTGGATACGGCCCCCGTGCTAGATGGTCTCGTATGCTGCGTGGCAGTCGCTGGGTACGTGGCGGGTATCGCCTCGAATCACACGGCAGGTCCAGGCTTCAGCGTCGCCCGGGCCATTTGAGCTGAGTTCGATAATCGGGTCCAGGGCCGCACCGGTATTGCCGGTCCATAATACGATGACCATGGTCTGGCTGGCGCAATCGGCACCCAGCAAAACGCGGTTCAGGTAATCATCTTCTGATTTTGAAGGCACGTAGAAAAAGTCAGCCTCGAGGTTGTTGTGCACAATGGCCTGCTGATTTTCGGCGCAGGTATTTTCCAGAGCTTCTATGGCGGTTTGCGCCATGCTGAGTCCCTGGCTTACCTTGGCGCGGATCGCCTGATCGGTCAGCTTGGGAAATGTGTAGGCCATAGCGATGGCAGTGACTGCGAAAACGATCAGCACCTCAATTAGCGAGATCCCTCTGCTTTTCCTGACGTTAGCTTCCATTTGCGTGTTCCCCTTGAGTTCGTTTCATGAATATTAATGCAGGTATCGTGCCATCGCCTTTTATGAATAATAAAATCATTTAAAACAAAGACATAGGGAGTTTTGTATTTTTTTCTTCGGCTAGAGTTTTGCCGGGATATGTCAGCGACTGACGTAATTTGTCGACGCTTTCAACAGCTGGAATAGCTGCTAGAGGCCGTTTGCGGGCTATTTAAGGTACTGTCTGAACGGTAGAATTGGACAGACACATGGTGGTGTCTTATAGTCCCGGTTTCGCTATATTCTATGTACTACCTGTCATTAAGCCAAAAAGGAATTTGGTTATGTCCAAACAGAAAGGATTCTGTGCTCATGTCGGCCGTCCGTGCCTGTCATCCCGTGGTTTTACCATTCTTGAATTTATCGTTGCACTGGCTTTGCTCGCGGTCGCTGTTGGGCTTGCCGTACCAAATCTGCGCCAGTTTTCAGCTAACAACCAACTCATTTCCGCCAACAACACGATCGTAACCGGTCTCAATCTGGCCCGGTCTACCGCCATCACAACTGGCGACGACATCACCATTTGCCCGTCAGCCGACGGCGCGACCTGTGCTGACGACAGTTGGGATGACGGATGGATCGTATTCAACGACGCCAATGGCGATGGTAACGTAGCCAGCGCCGAGATCATTAGGGTCGTTAACATCGAGGGCGATGTGAACAACAGCGGTTTTGGCGAAAACATCGTATTCCAGGCAGACGGCACGACGGAATTGGGCGCGAACGCGACCATTACCAATTGCCGCGAGCAGGGAAGCGTGGGCGAGAACTGTGCAATCGTGACCATCAATCAGTTTGGAATGATCGAGTCTGATAAGCACAGCACCACCAATGACGAAGAAGAACCGACCTCATAAGGAACTGAGCTATGAAAATGTATTCCAGTAACGGGGCCAGGTTCCAAAAAGGATTCAGCATGATTGAGATCCTTGTCTCGGTAGTGATCTTCAGCGTTTGCCTGGCCGGTATGGCCAGCATGTCCCTGGCGAGCCTGCGTAGCACTGCGGACGGGCAGTTCAATTCACAGGCGATGTTGATCGGTGAGGAACTTGCCGATGCGATGCGCGCCAACCTGTCCGGATACGAATCAAACAACTTTGCGTACCTGCCGGAGCTGACCGACAAGTTATGCACAACCGACGAACAGTGCACGGCCAGCGAACAGGCTCAGTACGATTCGGGCAAATGGCGCTCACATGCGGTTGATGAACTACCCGGCGGAATAGCGCACTTCTGCATGGACTCCACCCCGAACGACGGCAATCCGGGTGCAGAAGCCTGTGACGGACTTGGCCTGAACACGATCAAGATCTTCTGGAGGGACAGCCACAGTGAAGACGCGCTTAATGACGGTGAAACCTTTCAGCGCTATGCCGTGACCGTCATTCCCTGAATCGGAGCATAAATATTATGTTTTTCAACAAACACAACCGCGGTTTCACGCTGATTGAAATCCTGGTCGCTATGACGCTCGGGATCGTGCTGACGATGGTCATGCTGGCGATGTTTTCCACCGCAAAAAGCAGCTACACCCTGCAGGACGGACTGACCCGTGTTCAGGAAGACGGCAGGATCGCGATGCACGTGGTGGCCGAAGAGGCTCGCAAAGCGGGCTTTCGCAAGCCGGTCTGGAATGACCCGCGTGCCGGCTACTCACCACTGACTGCCGGGTCTGTAAATGGTGCAGATGGCGCCAATGACACGTTGCAGGTCATGTACATGGACGACCTTGATTGCGCGGGTAACCGAAACAGTAATTTCGACCCCGAAACCACCGAAGCCCTGGCGCTCTACAAGCGGGTCACTTTTGCCGTCGACGACAACCAGAACCTTTTGTGGACCTGCGAGTACGGCCCTTCACCAGGTGAACTCGCAGTTCAGCGGGCGAACCAGCCCATCGTGGATGGTGTCGAGAGTTTCCAGGTGCTTTACGGAGTGGATACGGATTTCCCGCCGGATTTCAGTATCAATGCCTGGACCACCGCCGACAGCATCACGCCAAATTCGTCCGTTTGCATGCAAAGCCAGTACCTGTGTGAGGTTGGCGGCCTGATCAACGACATGCGCGATGGCCTGCCGGTTGCTCTGAAGATCGGCATGTTGATCGCCAGCCCGGATAGTGTTGGGCCTCGTAACGATACCCAGTCTTTCAACATTCTCGATGTCGCCGTTGCTGCAGCGGACGACAACAGGCTACGCAAAGCTTATTCCACGACCGTCGCGTTAAGGAACCTGACACTATGAATATGCATACTTTCAGAAACGGGTCCGGAAGATCGGCCCTCCCCGCGCGCCAGAAAGGCGCAGTACTGCTGGTCGGACTGGGAATTTTCGTCGTGCTGGCGCTGCTCGGCGTTACCTATGCCCAGAGCGCGATTATGCAGGAGCGTCTGGCTGGCAACTTCAAAGATTTGAGTGTAGCCTTCCAGTCCGCCGAAGCCGGCACCCGCTGGCCCTCCGCCTGGCTGCAAAGCCTGGGTGGCAACACACTCAGCCGACCCTTCCCATGCATTGGTTCCTGCGATATGACCGCAAAGGTATTTGGGGTTGGCGAGATAGCACATTACCCGACACCGCGCGATGAGTTCTGGGCATCGGCCCGTTCATTCGGGACAGACCCGGCTAACGATGAAGACTTAGGCATGTCGCTCCCGGTCGTGGACAGCCAGCCGAGGTTTGTCATCGAGCAACAGTTTTTCGCTCGCGATGACCTGGCGGGTGATCCGCAGAAAGGCGTGGTTTTCTATCGCGCAACCTCTATGGGTACAGGCTTGAGAAAGAGCAGCGACGCCATTGTGCGTTCCGTACTCGCAAAACGTTTCGAATGAGCTAGAAAACATCTGACTGGAGTTCAAGGATGAACCGCAAGATCAGGATTGACCAAACCAAGACCCTCACGGGCACCATCATCGCGTTGACTGCACTGGCCGCGGGTCTGCTCGCGCCGGTCACGGCATCTGCAACCCTGTTGCTGCCGAATGTGCCCCTGTTCGTCAATATCAGCACCACGCCCAATATCTTCCTGGAAATGGATGATTCAGGTTCAATGGACTGGGACATATTGACGCCCACTCATTTCACCACGTGCCGTTATAACAAGAAGAAAGGTTGCAGTACCCTCGAAAGGACCGGTGAGTTTTATGACTGGTCCGGGAAATATTCAAATGGCAATAAGGTCTACCGGACGTTTGAGTACGTTGAGCACTCCGACGACGATGCCTACAGCGTCGGCTGTACGGGCAGTAGCAGGCAGGTTATTGAACGGTGCGGCAACCGCACGGGCGACGCGCCCTGGGACTGGCGTGTTCGCAGCGCGGACCTGAACGTGTTGTTCTTCAATCCAGCCATCGACTACACGCCCTGGCCTGGATACAGTGATGCCAGCTTCAGTTCGACTCACTCCTATCCCGACCCCGCGCTGTCCGGATACAACGATACCGATAACATGGCAGGTTTCGTCTACAACTACTGGATTGACGACAAGGGCTTTAACGGTACGCGCCCGGACAAGACAGACGATAACACCTTTCCCAATGGAATCATCGACGAATGGGACAGCCACGTTGAAGTGACCGTGGATGCAGGTTCGTATACCTGCAAGCTCTACAATTATGCCCCCGACGATAACGGCCTGAACCCAACAATTACCGTGCTGGCCGGCGCGGATGCCCTCTGCCAGGCTGCGCTTGGCGCCAATGGGTCAATTACACAATTGCAACAGAACGTGGCCAACTGGTTCCAGTATTACCGGCGCCGTGCAATGGTCGCTCGCGCCTCTGTGGCCCGGGTGGTCACGGACTTGCCTTCGTTCCGTTACGGTTTCAGCCTGATCAACGACTATGATGTGTTCGTTGAACAGCCTGGACCGCTGGTTAATGACTATACGACACACAATGCCAACTTGATCAAAGAGTACCTCACGCACCCCCAGAATGCCTATGGCACGCCATTGCGGCGCGGTCTGGAGCGGGTCGGTCGCTATTTTGACGACGAGCTCAGTGGCAAGGATAGTCCAATCGCGTCAGCCTGCCAGAAGAACTTTGCCATCCTGTTTTCGGATGGCTACTGGAATGGAAGCAACCCCTCGGTCGTCGGAACAGACGTCGATGGTGATAACGGAGTGGTTTTCAACGGTACCGGTTCTGAAACCCGGGTGCTGCTCGCCGACGTAGCAAAGTACTATTACGACAAGGATCTTTCGCCTCTACCCAACCTGGTGCCGACGGATCAGTTTGACTCTGCCAGCCATCAGCATTTGTCGACCTTCACCATTGGCTTTGGAATCACCGGTTCGCTGGTGGATACCGATGACGATGGCTGGCCGAACAACCTGACCAATGGCAACAAATGGTACCTGTCGGGCGCCAATGACGAGGAGCGGCGCGTTGACGATCTGTGGCACGCAGCCTGGAACAGTCGCGGCGAGTACATCTCGGCGAAACGGCCCGAAGAGCTGATTTCAGAATTGACCAATGCCATCCTGGATATCAGTGACCGGGTCGGCGGCGCCGCATCAGGCGCCACCAACGGTGGGTCAATCTCCAGTGAATCCAAGGTATTCCAGGCCAAGTTCGATGCGGCCGACTGGCATGGTTCCCTGCTGGCGATAAACGTGAATTCCGCTGACGGAGAGCTGGGCACGATTGCCTGGGAAGCCGGTGACATACTCGATACCAAATCTGATTCCTGGTTTACCGGCGCCAGAAAGGTCTTCACCTACAACCCAGCCACGGGCAACGGCGGCAATTTCACCTGGGACGACATAAATGAAGCGCAAAAAGACCTGCTGAGCGTCAACCCGCAGACGGGTGATGAAGACAGCGACGGGCAGGACCGTCTGAACTTTATCCGCGGTTCCAGTGCCTTCGAAGGCGGCAAGTTCCGAAGCCGCGAGCACCGCCTGGGCGATATCGCGCATTCGGATCCGGAATACGTCAGCTTCCCGTCGTTCTATTACCCGTTTGGCGGTTACTCCTCATTCGCATATGGTAACAAAGACCGCGATCCGGTCATTTATGTTGGCGCCAACGACGGCATGCTGCACGCGTTCAACGAAGCCAATGGTGCCGAGTTGTTTGCATTTGTACCCAACAAAGTTATCGGGAAGCTGCCGGAATTGACCTCGCCCGGCTACTACCATGACTTTTACGTCGATGGATCACCGGTGTACGGCGACATTGAGTCCGCCAATGGCTGGAAGTCTGTCCTGGTTGGTGCCCTCCGCGGTGGCGGGCACGGCTTATACGCACTGGACATCACAGATCCCAATACTTTTGGTGCAGATGATGTCATGTGGGAATTCACCGACGAAGACGATGCGGACCTGGGTTTCATATTTGGCGATCCGCAAATCCGTAAGATGGCCAACGGTAAATGGGCCGCCATTTTCACTTCCGGATACAATAATACCGTCGCTGATGGACATGCCTCCGCTGAAGGCAAACAGTATGTTTACGTGGTTTTCATCAACGAAGGCATGGACGGCTGGTCTTCAGCGGATTATCGCAAAATCGAAGTGCCCGGTGCTGATGGCCTGTCCGCACCTGCAGTGGCTGACATAGACGGCGACGGCATTTCAGATTTTATCTACCTTGGAGACCTCGACGGTAATATGTGGAAAGTGGATGTGACCTCCAGTTCCGCTTCCAGCTGGTCCATATCGTTCGGCGGTGAGCCGCTGTTCATCGCAAAGGATTCTGACGGTAACCGCCAGGCGATTACCACCCGTCCCGCCATTATGCGTCACCCGCTGTCCATCCGAGAGGGTGTCATGGTGCTGTTTGGAACCGGCAAGTATCTTGAGGTCAATGACGACGTGGTAGAAGGAGCACAAACACAGACTGTGTATGGGATTTGGGATCGCGATGGCTTTTACAACAAGGCCCTGAACCAGCGAAACAATACGGGCGACCATGATTTTTCCCGCTCTGATCTGACTCCATCCATCATGTCAGTGGATTCGGCAAGCAATAGGCGAGTGATCCACGACTACGGTCCCGGCACTCCGGTCTGGTTCGATGACAACGGTGATCCCGATTCGCGTGGCTGGATGGTCGACCTGCCGGTAGAAGGCGAACGCGTAGTGAGAAAGATCATTCTGCGTGACAACATCGCCATCCTGGTCTCGCTGATTCCGGAAGGAGATGTATGCTCGGCCGGAGGTAGTGGCTGGCTGATGGCACTGAACGCTGAAACTGGCAATGCGCCTCGTTTCCCGGTTATCGATATCACCGATGACAATACGATCAATGAAGATGACGTGCTGATGGTGGACAACCCATACGACGAAACGGCCGATGATGTAATGGCCAACCCGGTAGGTATAGAAATGCTGAGTATTCCCAACTTGCCGGCGTTGCTGTACGACGACAGGCCGGCGGATCTGGGTTCAGTCTTCCCACTGCGCCCCAACGCACCGCGTGGTTGTGGGTCAGACGGCGCCAAGTCGTTCACCTATACGACCCGGACCAACGGCAGTATTGTGATGGTTGCAGCGGCCCACCAACCGTTGGCCTGTGGCCGACAGAACTGGATGCAGACCCACTGATGTATCATGCTGGAGAAAGATATGTTTAAGAAAGTATGGATAGCAGCCGCGCTGCTGATGCTGACACCGGTAGCGGCAATGGCTGAGGCCATCGAGGGTAAGCTGGACAGCGTTTCCTTCAACCAGGAAAGAATTGAAGTGGACGGTGTTGTTTATGAAGTTGTCACCGAAAGCACCCGGATCATTTACCAGGGCGAGCAAATGGGTGAGGAGGATCTTAGTCCGGGTGATGACGTGCGCCTGATCTTCGGCGAGCAGAGTGGGGATCAGGGCAAGCAAGTGCTTGAGGCCGTGATCCTGATCCGCGGCAGCAAGTCCGGCCTGGAAAGCTGACCGTCATGGGCAGCAAAAAAGAGAGCCAGGGCGGATTCACGATAGTGGAGGCCATGATCACCGTTGCCATACTCACAATCCTGTTGAGCCTGGCGGTGCCGAGCTATATGCAATATGTTCTGCGGACTAACCGCAGTGAGGCCATTGACGGTCTGCTGGCGGCTTCCGCCTGCCAGGAACGGTTGTTCATTCGTAACAATGTTTACGACGCAGCCAGTTGTGGTGGAGCGACGCCCAACGGCCACTACGTTGTGGCCCTTGCAACCAGCAACGCCAATCAGAATTTCGTGGCGACGGCGACCCCCCAGGTAGGGCAGACCAAGGACAGTTGCGGGGCTATGACGCTCAGTGACACGGGCGTGAAGACGGCAGGCGGCAAGACCGGCACCTTTGCCATTTCCTGCTGGCAAGGAAAGCGTCCCGCTGGAGGTTCATAAGCCACTAGCGGTAAGAACTTCGATAGTATTCCTGACGCCATTGATCCGGGCGCTCGTAGAGCGCCGCATCAATGATCGACCAGAGGTGAATGATCCAGCCAAGCAGGATCAGCCACAGCACTGCCGTCATCAGGAACATGATGCCAGCCACGACCCAGCGGCCCTGCAATAACTGGCCCAGGCCGGGTATAAAAAAGCTTGCCAGCGCTGCAATTACATTTCCACAGGATCCATTTCCCATCGGTATCTCCTTTCGGGGTTCTCAAGATAATAGATGCAGAATTCGTGCCAGCGGCTGACCGCCTGACACAGTGCCCTTTCCGGGCGTTGCTGATGGGGCAGTGGCGTATTGAGCCTGTTTTTGGTTGAATCGGCTAAGGGCAGGGCGGATTAACATACCCGGCCAGGCGGGTCAGGGCCTGGTTGACGTCGGGAAATCCGGAACTGCCACCGGTAAATTGGCTCATCGAGCCGGATCCGCAAGTAAGCTTGAGGATCAGTTCTCCATTGGGCTGCTTCACCACCCTGGCCGGGTCGAAAGCGACGCCGAAGTTTCCATCTTCGGGCCGGAGCATGCCAATATCAACGCCATTTTCCAGGGTTCCCTCACTGGTAATTCCCAGCATCCAGGCAGCACGTCCTTCGGAGTCATAGGTAAACCAGTAGACGACAGCCGTTCTTGGGTTGATGATCTGCACGACGAAGCCCTCGCCGTCGTGGGTCACGTCATACCAGGAGCCTGCATAGCGGGCCCCAATGGATTCAGGGGCCGCGGATAGTGTTGATGGGAAAAGGTCGTGGTCCGGCCATTGGGCGACCTGGTCGTGAGCGGCATTCATCTTGCTGGTGAGGCCGGCCAGCCATGAACCGGGTGAGGTTTCATTGCGGCGATTGAAAGCAGCGGCGTAGTTGTACCCATTCTGGAAACGAACCACCCAGGAAGTTGTCCCCGGAAGACTGCCGTTGTGCCAGGTGTTGCGGTTGCCATTGCCGTAGTCGCGCACCGACCAACCCTGGGAATAGTTGTAGGTAGTGCCCGGGGCGTTGGCCAGTGCCTTACCATTCATGAACGTACGGATATGGGACTTAAGCACCGGGTAATCGGTGCCCAGCGCGCTGACAATGGCCGCATCATTGAAAACCGGGTCGTAACCGTAACCCTGCGGGCTATTGAAACCGGCCAGGTGCTCGAGCAGGTTTCGAATCGTGATGCCTCCCAGCATGGCGTCTGCCGTCTGTCCCGGCTGAGGCGAGAGGTCGAGGTGTTGTGCGAGGGTATCGGAAGTGGATGCGCCCCCGTCTTGTTGCAAGCGGTGAACCAGGGTTGAAGTCAGCGGTTTGCTGACACTGGCCATCCGGAATGTCATGATCCTGCATGAAGGCCAGCATGGCCTGATCAAAACTTTCCAGCCCCGGCACATCCACCCCGTCTGAAACCTGCTGGGCGGCCGTATTGACGCTGACAACCAGGCCAAGAAGGGCGATGGATAAAAACAGGCGGGGCATTTTCACGATCACTCTCCGTCGGCGGTTTCCGCAATCGGCTTGAAATTTTCTCCGAAAAGTTCCAGTTCGTCAATTTGACCGTTGGGGCCGATCCGGAACTCCGCGAATTCCTTCAGTTGCCACTCGGGGTATTCCACCAGGAACGTATCGAGGTGCCAGTAAGTCATCGGCAAGCTGACGCTACCGGCGTTCAGCAACCATATTCCTGCCGTCCGGTTCTATGCGTATACGGCCCATGGCCGGGCTTTCGTACATGCCGAGATAGGCCTTCTTTGCCAGGCTGGGTTTACTTTTCTTCAGGCGCTGTTGTTCGGTTTTTTGCCACCCCTCCTCGCCCTGTTCAGCCAGTCCGTCGTATAAATCCCGGATTTCCCGGTTCCAGTCACGCCGTTCTCCGGCCGGCGTGTCGTCCATGACTTCCCATAAAATGGCATGCCGCATCTCGGCATGATCGCGGTTACCCAGCGCAACCATGGCGCGGTCGCCGGCACGGTCCAGGCCGATGATGGCGATCAGGCCGGACAGGCTACCGGTATGGAAGTCGATTTTTCGCCCCTGGAAGTCCTGTTGAAACCAGGCCAGGCCGTAACTGATCCAGTTGGGCAGGGTAAGTGCAGTCGTTGGATAGAAATCATCAGCGCTGGATAGTTGCTGGGGTTTGAACATCTCCTCAATGCTGTTGCTGGAAACCAGGCGCTCGCCCCCGCTGGTGACGCCGCCGCGAAGCAGAAACTGGGCCCAAAGCCCCATGTCGTGTATCGAAGACCAGACAGAACCAGCGGCCTCGGCCAGGTCGGCGGGTATGTCCCAATTGGCCTGGACGAGATTGCCGTCGGTTGAAAAATAAGGTGTTACGCGATTCAGGTCAGCCCCGATCCGGCTGCGTGCAGCGAATGTCTCATGCATTCCGATGGGCAGCCACAGGCGACTCCGGACGAAGGAGTCCCAGGAATTGCCGCTAACCCGTTCAATCAGTACGCCGGCCAGTTCATACATGGTGTTCTGGTAGATGAGCCGGGTGCGCATGGGAGCGGCAGGCGTTATAGCGCCAAGACGCCGGATCTGCTCATCCAGCGGCATGCCCATGAAAAACGTCCAGAAATCGGTGCTCGGCAGGCCCGTCCGGTGGGCCAGCAGGTCCCGCACCATCAGTTGTTCCGTTAGCATCGGATCGCTGAAATGCAGTTCCGGGATGTGATTGACGATGGGGTCATCCAGCGACAGTTTGCCCTCGTCTGCCAGGATCAGGATGGCAGCGACCACCATTGCCTTTGTTGTGGAGGCGATGGCAAACAGCGTGTGTTCATCAATGGCCTGTCCGTTATCAATCGCCGTTTCGCCGAATCCCTGCCGAAATAGAGTCCGGTCACTGTCGACAACCGTCACGGCCATTCCCGGAACCTGCCAGAGTTCCATCCCGCGTTCGACGAAGCCGGAAAGTGACCCGGTTTCCGAAGCTGCAGGGGCTGGCAGGCTGACCGCCAGTAAAATGAAGAGAGTGGCCAGAGCCTTGTAGGCAGTTGTGCGTAGTTCGGTCATACGATGTTCCCGGCTTAACTGTCTTTGAACAGACCGTAGAAAAAGGCGCCTTCGATCACGCCGCTGGTGTAGTAACCATTCAGGCCCATAAACGCACCCTTGGCGAAATAGACTTTCAAAGCCTCATTGCGGGCCATGGCCGCCCGGACATCCTCCACCAACTGCTCATCTGCGTTGCGAACCAGTACACCGCAAAATCCTGCTGTTAAAGGAAAAACGTCGTTGCCACTGTCTCCGCAGTAAACGACATTCTGTTGCTTACATTCAAATTCTTCGCAGACATATTCCAGTGCTGTTTGTTTCGTAGCGCTTTCCGGCAGAAAGTCGAGCAGGCCCTTGCCGTCCAGGGAGTCAAAACTATAGACGATAACCTCGTCGAACCTGCCTTTGACCCGTTGGTCGACCGCCCTGAGAATTTCTTCCTTGCGTGCATGGTCAACGTAGTAACTCTGTTTGAACGGGTTGAGGTGCTCTGGCTCCTGCTCTTTCAGGCCGTCGATGCCGGCCACTGCAGCCTTTATTTCGGTCGCATGCCAGCGTGGGCTGGCACGCCTGACGTGGGCAAGCCATCCATCGTCGAACGCCCACTCGCCGTTCTCGTATTTGCGAATAGACGTACCGACATCGCCGATCAGTACGTCGGGGTAACGGACGCCATATTCCCGGATAGCGCCTTCCGTCAGGTTCAGGTTCCTGCCCGTTACATAGACAACGAGTACGCCGGAATCCCGGGTGAGCTGATTAAACAGCCCGATGGCGTTCTTGTCGCTTTCCCAGCTGCCGTTTGGCAGAAGGGTCCTGTCCATATCCGTAGCAAGTATGTGCATTTCAGTCCCGTGGAAAATTCATCGTGAGTTCGTTTCCGGCGCCATCAGAGGTCGATACGCTAAAGCCATGATCGCGCAAGTCAGCCTGCAAACACGCGCGATGGTTCCCGTTTTGCCAGACCAGATGCAGGACGTGTGGTTCGGAGTTGACCGCCTCCAGTTGCCCGCCGAATGCGGGTGAGGTGTTGCGCAACCTCATCAACTGTAACTGGTCCTGGACTACGGAGTTGCCCAGCCGCTCCCGGATATCAGCCTGTGAGAGCGTAGTACGATTGATTTCCTTGTGCCCGCCGGTGCCGCCATTGTCAGCAGCAGCGTAGTCGTTGCTGCCGGCAAAGAGATCCAGGTACCAGACCTGCGGAATGCCTGGAGTGAACATCTGGATGGCGCGTGCCAGACGAAGTTTCTGCTCGTCTTCACCCAATGCGCTGAAGTAGGTTGCGTTGACCTGGTAGTAGGCAATCTTCTTGCCATTGGCTCCATACAGGTTCTTGATTCTGCCGCCGCGCGCCAGGACATTTTTGATAACTGCTTCAATCTGCTCATCGCTGAGCAGACCTTCGCGGTAGTCACCATCAACCGCCTTTCCCCGAAGATCGAGAACCGGGATGCCATCATGGCAACCCAGCATGTTGACGGTCTTGATGTCTTTGTCGATCAATTCGCCAATCCAGCGAAGCAGTGGTTGGTTCGTCGAACGGTCCAGTGCATCTAGGACGAGTCCGGGAAGGAAAAAGTCATAGACCGGAAAACCGTTTGATGCGACCTCCTCGTGTAGCCCGCTGCCATACTCTGCATGAATTTCGGGCAGCAGCACCAGGTCGTGTTTTTCGGCCAGGCCCTTCAGCCGGTTGAGGTATTCCCAGGTGCCGGGTTTGTTGAAAAAGTTACTCTTTCCAACCTGTTTGTGCAGGTAGGCAAAGGCATCGAGCCTGACCAGCCGGGCGCCATAGTGACGAAGTTTCTTCAGCGTTTCATCATAAAATGCCCAGACATCCTCGGAACGCGCATTCAGATCCATTTGACCGAGGTATTGGCGGCTTTGTTCACGTTCTTCCGGCGAAAGCCCTGTGTCGTCCGGATAGCTTATTTCCTGGTAAAAAGTATTCCAGTAAGGGCGCTCACTGCCATCCGGAAAACGAACCATCAGGATCGGCAGTTCCGGTTTTCTCATGAACAGCAAATCAAGGTGATCCTGCCTGGGAATGATGTGGCCGTCCGGCCCCATTTCGCCTTCATTCGCCCAGAACTCGTTCCAGTCTATAAAGAAATTTTTATAGGGGGAGCTGTCGCCGTTTTTGAGCATGTCCTGGAACTGGGGAGAGCCCACCGAAAGATGGTTCAGAACCAGGTCGAACTTGAACTGGATGTTCAGCTCATCGGCCTTTTCCGGGTCTTCCGGGATAACCAGTTTATCGTTGAGGTCGTAATCAATGACAGAGAAGCCGCGGTCGAGGTCGGTGTTGAAAAATGTCGGCAGGACGTAGAACAGTGAAAAGACATCTTCTAATTCCGGGCTGCCCAGCATCTGCATGATGTCTTCCATTGTTTTTCCAATGCTGTCGGGGTATGCGTTGAACATCACGCCGGAAGGAATCGCTGAGTTTAGTGATTTGAAATTTGTGGTCATCGGAAAGCATCCCTTGGTCAGCCGTGTATTTTATCTGTATTAATGCAAGGATTCACAGTTTTCCTTTTCGCTGCTTAGCCCTTAGGATAGGACTCCTTTCCAGTTGATCCCGGCGGAGCAGAAATGGACAGCCGTATATGCGTTTTTGGCGAAGTACTGTTCGACCATTTTCCCGAGGGTCGGCCGGTACTCGGCGGGGCGCCTTTTAACGTCGCATGGCATTTGCAGGCCTTTGGACGGAATCCTTTGTTCATCAGCTGTGTGGGTGCAGATGAAGAAGGCCGGCAGATTCTATCAGCCATGCAGGGTTGGGCAATGGACACCCGTGGTCTGCGGACAGATTCGGATCTTGCTACGGGAAAGGTACTGGTCAGCTTTATCGAAGGAGAGCCCTCCTATGACATTGTCCATCCAGTCGCCTATGACCGGATTGAGACGCCCCGGCATTTGCCCGAGTGCCGGGTGCTGTACCATGGGAGCCTCGCTTTGCGTGACCGTTATTCACGCGAGTCTCTGAAGCAGATACAGTCCAGCGTGCCGGCAACCGTCTTTGTCGATGTTAATCTGCGGCCACCCTGGTGGCAGCCGGAACAGGTTCTGCATTGGATGGGCCAGGCCCACTGGGTAAAACTCAACCAGCATGAACTGGAGGAATTATGGCCTCACGGGCCTGACGATGTATCCCGTGCCAGGGCTTTGTTGGAGGCGAAGGGCTTGCGTGGCGTGGTTCTCACAAGAGGTTCTGCCGGTGCGACCCTGATGACCTCAGAGGGAGGACTGCATGAAGTGCGGCCGAAATCGGGGATCCGGGTGGCTGACACCGTGGGCGCCGGTGATGCGTTCACTTCCGTGATCATGCTGGGCCTGGAATTGGATTGGAGTCCACAGGTCAGCCTGGACAGGGCTCAGGCATTTGCATCGGCTGTGGTGGGGCAACGCGGTGCGACCGTTTCTGACCCGGCGTTCTACAAGCCCTATATCAGTAATTGGCAATTATGAGCAAAAGGCAACGATAAACAAGATGTACGAACAAATTTCACACTCCCAGTTGAATCGGATCCTGAATCAGCTCAGGCCGGAAATTCGAAAGCGTGACCTGCGCCACTTTTACACGCGTCTGGGCGCGAATTTTTATGCCATTTACTCGCTTTTCCACCTGCTCTACGGCAAACGCGATGATTTTGACGAGCAACTGCTGCGCCTTGTGGAGGTGCTGGCTATAAATTACATCCAGCGTGCCAAGGACCTGAAAAAACTCGATGTAAAGCGTGAAAATGACCACAACTGGTTCCTCAGCCAGGAATGGGTAGGAATGGCTCTGTATACCAGTGCATTTGCCGGAGACCTGAAAGGTGTGGGTGAACGATTACCCTATTTGCAGGAGCTTGGTGTAAACCTGCTGCACGTAATGCCCATCCTCAAATGCCCGCCGGGCGCCAGTGACGGCGGTTACGCGGTGAGTGACTACCGCGATGTCGATGACCGCGCCGGCAGCCTTGACCAATTGCGTGAACTGGGCCGCAGGATGCGCGCCCGTGACATGTTGCTGACACTGGATGTTGTGGTTAATCACGTTTCCGACCAGCACGAATGGGCGCAGCGTGCGCGCTCCGGCGAGAAAAAATACCAGGACTATTTCTACGCGTTCAAGAGTCGGGAAATCCCGGACATGTTTGAGGAAACCTTGCCGGAAGTATTTCCCGAAACATCGCCGGGTAATTTCACCTGGAACGAGACCATGGGGAAGTGGGTGATGACCGTGTTCAACCACTACCAGTGGGATCTTAACTATGGAAACCCGGCAGTGTTCATCGAAATGCTCGATGTTCTGCTCTACTGGGCAAACCAGGGCGCTGACATCCTGCGACTGGATGCCGTTGCGTTTCTCTGGAAGAAGATCGGGACGACCAGCCAGAACGAGCGCGAAGCGCACCTGATACTGCAATTGCTGAAAGACTGTTGCCAGGTAACGGCTCCCGGTGTGCTGTTTATCGCTGAGGCGATTGTGGCGCCGGTGGAGATCATCAAGTACTTCGGTGAGGACGCGGTGATCGCCAAGGAGTGTGAGATTGCTTACAACGCCACCCTGATGGCGCTGCTCTGGGACGCCGTTGCCACCCGCAATGCACGCTTGCTGGACCAGGGGATACGCAGCCTGCCGGACAAACTCGACCGGGCAACGTGGTTGAATTATGTACGCTGCCACGATGACATCGGCCTGGGATTCGATGACGCCGATATCAGGCAGGCCGGTTATGAACCCAGCTCCCATCGCAAGTTCCTGGTGGATTATTTCACCGGAGTACATACGGGCTCACCCGCGCGGGGTCAGCCTTTCGCGCAAAATGAGAAAACCGGTGATGCGCGCATCGCAGGTTCTCTTGCCTCGCTGGCTGGATTGGAATCGGCGCTGGAAATGGGCGACCCGCTGACCATTCAAAAAACAATAGACCTGATACTGCTGTTGCATGGAATGATCATGTCATTTGGCGGGATACCCTTGCTGTACTCCGGTGACGAAATCGGCATGCTCAACGATTTTTCCTTCATGGACGATGAAGAAAAAGCGCACGATACGCGCTGGATTCACCGGCCGGTGATCAGCTGGGAAAAAGCCGAGTTGAGGCACCAGCAAGGCACTCCGGAACAGAAAATATTCGATGGTCTTTCGAAAATGATCAGTGTGCGCAAGAGTCTGCCGGCGTTCGCTGACTATAACAACCGTGAATTGATCGAGACCGGCAACCCCCACCTGTTTGTGTTTATGCGCAGCGATCCTTTAGGGATCGGAGAGAGCGTGCTGGTCATCGGCAATTTCGACGACGCACCGCAATCGTTGACACTCAGCGATCTTGGCAACCGGGGCCAGTTTGAATATGCCATGCTCCGCGACCTGTGCTCGGGAGAGTCACCTCACCTGTTTAACGATCAGCTGGTGATACCACCGTTCGCTTTTTACTGGTTGACGGATCGCTGATCCAGGTAGGCGCGGATTCTTGGGCCTGCATCCAGTGCAGGTATCGCTTGTTTTTCCGCCGGTCCGGACGCCACTCCCGCCTGGATGACGTCGAGGTACCGGGTAGCCGTTTTTTTCCAGGTGTACCTGTCCAGCACGCGCTGGCAGCCCCGTTCGGACAACTCTGACTGCCGGTCCAGTGCTTGTTTGATTCCGCGCACAATATCCTGCACATCAAACGGATCAACGAGAATCCCGGCACCGTCTTCAAATATTTCAGATGGGCCTCCGTTGCTGGTCGCGACGCAGGCCAATCCGCATGCGGCCGCCTCAATCGGAGCGAGCCCGAAAGGTTCGTAGACAGAGGGAAGCAGGAATAATGAACCGTGATTGGCGAAGTAGCGATACGTCGCTGCGAGTTCGGATTGCGATTGCACGTTCAGGAAATCGACCTTGTTCCGCAGCCCGGCGTTTTCGATCGTTTTCAGTATGGGCCGCAGTACATCCTGTTCTTCTTCGGTCAGCGTGGAGAGTTCGGTCCACGGGTCGTCCATACCGCGGACGCACAATGCCAGGTTGGCGCGGGTATGCAGGTCTTCAGAAGAGGCCCACGCCTCGACTGCGGCCCCGATGTTTTTCTTCTCATCGATCCTGCTGGCAATCAGCAGATGAGGGCTTTGCGGATCGTGCAGTTCTGAATCCAGCCACTGTTCCACTTGCTGATCTTCACTACAGGGTTCTGTCGTGAACAGATCCGTATTCACTCCGGGCGGGATCACCGCGAACCTGGAATCGTCATCCACATCAATCGACCCGCGATAGAGTGGATGGGCATACTGCTTCAGGCGCTCCTGCCGGGTCGAGGTGATGATGCAGAAGGCCTTTTTCATGGCCAGGCGTTCGGCGTCTATACGCCGGGAAAAGCAGAACCGTTCCTCCATTTCTACCGAGTTAGAGCTATCTGCTCCCAGCTTCTCCAGCTTCTGTGCTCCGAGGGAATGACCGGTGAATGTGAATTTCAGTCCGGTCTGTGCCTGCAAAAGTAACGCGCAGTAGCCCCCGTCTGCATAATGTGCAGTTACGAAATCCGGCAATTCGTTACCGTAGAAAAGAAGGGTGTTCGATATGAATTCCGGCAGGTGGTCCCAGAGTTGCTCTTTCGGCAGAAACGAATCACCTCCGCACGGAATGCGAATGATGCGTAAGCCAGATTCATAGCCGGTGTAGTGATCAACGGCATCCGCGAATTCGGGCCACTCCGGATCTACGATTCGCCGGGTCACGATGTCGACCTTGTGTCCCTGGTCCACCATCGCCATCGCAATTTCCTTGACGTAGACCAGTTGGCCACCAAAGTCCGGATGTTCAGCCAGCCGGGAGTCTTCGTCGTCGAAATTGCCCTGGGGGTTCAGAAACAGTATATGCATGGGCTAAGGCTAACTCTGTATTCCACTATCCTTGTTGACCTGAACAACAAGTTTGCCAAAGTTTTTCCCTTCGAATAGCCAGTTGAAATACTCCGGTGTCTTTTCCAGGCCCTCGACAATCGTTTCGCGGTATTTGAGCTTGCCGCTGGCCACCCATTCGACCAGCTTCTGGTTGGCCTCTGCATAGTCTGCAACATAGTTGAACACCAGGAAGAACTGGTGCCAAGGTGGGTTCGGTAGTTCCCCGAAAATGTGGAAGGGTGTGCGCGTTTCGGCAACTTTCCTGGCGTTGTAGCTGGATATATAGCCGCAGATCGGCACGCGCGCGCCGGGGTTGAGCTGCTTTGCAACGGCTTCGGACAGGGCGCCGCCAACGGATTCAAAGTAAATGTCGATGCCATCAGGGCAGGCCCGGGCCAGGGCTTCATCCAGATTGGCTTTCTTGTAGTCTATGCATTCATCAAAACCCAGCTCGTCTTTCACCCAGGCGCATTTTTCCTTGCCGCCGGCGACCCCGACCACCCGTAGCGAGAGCATCTTTCCGATCTGGCCGACGACCGAGCCAACGGCGCCTGAGGCCGCTGAAACCACCATGGTTTCAGCCGCACGCGGTTTGGCTTCGTGCAGCAAACCAAAGTATGCGGTTCGGCCCGGCATGCCGCAAACGCCCAGATAGGCCGACAGAGGAACCAGCGCCGGGTCTACCGGGTAGATCATCAGGTCGCTTTCGTCCCCGACGAAATAGGATTGCCAACCTGAAGGGCAGCATACGTAGTCACCCTCTTTGAACCGGATTGATCTGGATTTGATGACCACGCCGGCCGCTTCACCGGTGATCACTCCGTCGATGGGCACCGGGTCGGCATAGGATTTTTCCTTGCTCATGCGGCCACGCATGTAGGGGTCCAGTGACAGGTAGATGATCTTTATCAGCACCTGGCCTTTCTTCAATTCAGGAACCGGCCCTTTCTCAACCCGGTAGTTTTCAGCTGATGGTTTACCCTTCGGCCGGCTGGCCAGGACAATTTGCGTATTCTCAATATTCATTTTTTTTGCACTCGACAACGGTCACGCTGTGTAATGATACTCCTAGTCGGAGGAAAATTTATGACAGGCATTCTCATTCTGAGTGCTGATGCCAGCGATTATCTGCCCTTTCTGCAGCCGCTGGCAGATTCCGGTGTTGAACTGACCGTGGCTGAAACCGCTGATCTGGCTCGCAAACGGTATACGGGGCAGGAGGTTATGCTCGCGCAACCCGATATGGCAGCACAGCTGCTCGATGGGATGCCCGATATCTGTTGGGTTCAGTCTACCTGGGCAGGTATCACCCCCCTGCTGAATTCCGGACGCTCGAACTACCTTCTGACAGGCGTTAAGAACACCTTTGGTCCCGAGATGGCAGAGTATGTGCTGGGATACCTGCTGGCCCATGAGATTAAAATGCTTGAGCGGCTTGGACGCCAGGCCAACCGTAGCTGGTGGGATCAGCCGTCGGGGAGTTTGCAGGGCAAAAACCTGGGCATTATGGGCACCGGTTCCATAGGGTCATATATTGCCTCGTTGGCCAGGCCGTTTGGCCTGTCGGTCACGGGGTACAGCCGCACGGGGCGGCCGGTAGCCGGGTTCGACAGGGTCTACGCCGCTGATCAGCTGGCAGAGTTCCTGGCAGAGCCGGATTACCTGGTATGTGTCCTGCCCGACACGCCGGATACCCGCGGGATACTCGATGCGAGCGCCTTTCGTGCGATGAAGCCGAACTGTCTGCTGGTCAATGTGGGGCGCGGTACGATCCTCGACGAGCAGGTGCTGGTGCGCGCGCTTTTTACCGCTGAGATTGCCGGTGCGGTGCTGGATGTCTTTCACAGCGAACCGCTGCCTCCGGAAAGCCCGCTGTGGAGCGCACCCGGCTTGATCGTGACCGGGCATGTGGCCGCGCGCAGCCGGCCGCGCGACATTGCTGCCATTTTCAGGAAAAATTATCGTCGTTACTGCGCCGGTGAGGCGCTTGAATACCCGATTGATTTCGAACGCGGTTATTGAGCCATTCATTCAAATGGCGGGGAGTACGAGATGGCGGGAGTTGAAGGAAGAGTTGCACTGGTCACCGGTGCCGGGCGGGGTATTGGCCGGGTGACTGCAAAGTTGCTGGCTGCAAGGGGTGCGCGCGTGATGGCGGTGGCCCGTAACGAGGGGGAACTGGCCGGCCTCGGGCTCGACTACACGGTGGCCGACCTGGGGACTGCCCAGGGGTGTTCACATGCGGTCGAGCAAACCAGCAAACGGCTCGGGCCGGTAGAAATTTTCGTCTGTAACCACGGTATTGGTTCGGCCCATGAGCGGGTGATCTGGGAGCAGGACCCGGCGCTGTGGGAGCAGACCATCAGAATAAACCTGGATGGGCCGTTCCATCTTTCCAGGCTGATTACCGCGGGAATGGTCGAACAGGGTTACGGGCGCGTTGTTTACACCAGCTCAACGGCCGCGCAGGTGGCTGAGCTAGCCGGTTCCGCCTACAACAGTTCCAAGGCCGGGCTGCTGGGGCTGATGCGCTCGGTGGCACAGGACGGCGGCGCGCACGGGATCACTTCCAATGCCGTTCTGCCGGGTTGGGTGCGCACCGAGATGGCCGAGAACTCCGCCAGGGCCGAGGCGAAAGAACGCGGCATGACCGCAGAGGAAGTGTGGAGCGAGCGGGCAGCGATCTATCCGGCAGGACGGGTGGTTACACCGATCGAAGTTGCCGAAGTGATCGCATTCCTGGCCTCCGAAGAATCCAGCGGGGTCAACGGTGAGTCGATAACGGTTGCCCTCGGCGGTATCTGGTAGGCATCAGAACCCGCGATGCATTCGCATTGATGGTCAGGGGAAGTCCGGGCACTCTGTTCCCGCCAGGGTCGAGATGCGCGTGTAATCCCGCGTGGCAGAGCCGAATCCTGCCACGATCGATTCGTAACTAAAGCTGATCGAGTCGCAGCTTGTCCAGTTCAGCGTAATCGTTCCCCAGGGCGTCAGCACCACTTCATCCGGATTGAAGTCGCTGCCCCACGATGTGGTTCCCGAAGCATACCGTGCCTCGATGGTGATGCTTTTACCTTGCGGAGTTCCGATGCCAAAGGTCCAGAACTGGTTCCCCGCCAGGTCATAGGTGAACATGATGAGCAGTACCTGACCGTTGGTCAGCCACTGGATGACCAGGCCCTCACCATTGCGCGCCGGATCATAAAATGAACCCGACAAGCCGGCGTTGCCGGTGGGTGTTGATCCACAACCGGTAATCTGGCTGAGCCGGCTGGCCCGTGTCAGCAGTGATTCATAGCCGATTTCCGCTGCGCCGGAAAATACCGTGCTGCCCTCATTGGTGGTGGAATCGCAGTCGAGAAAACTCATGGACATCGTTCCTGCCGGGGTAAAGGTAATGTCGTTCGTATCAAAACCATCGCCAAAGCTGGTGCCTGTGGGCCGCAGAAGATCGCCGATCGCAATCGAGCCGTCCTCAATGTCACCGACACCGAAGAACCAGGAAAGTCCCGAACCATCCGGGCGGTAGGTGAACGTGTAAACAACAGCCCGCGTCTCATCCAGAATCTCAACGTAGCTGCCCTCGCCATTTCGCAGGGGATTGAAAAACGCACCACTGTGCCCGCTGCTCACCTGGCCGGTACCAACAGCAACCTGGACCACCAATTCATCGCCAAACGGCGTTGCACCACCCTCATCACGCATCATCCGGTAGGTGAGTTGGTATACTCCCGGCGTTGCCGGGGCGGTAAGGGTGAACTTGAACAGCACAGGCCTGCCGCGGAAAACGCCGCCGTACTTTTCAACTTCATTTGGACCGGGCTCAATGGCCTGCATCGTGGACCCCCAATCCTGGCCGGCTGAATCGGTCAGGGCGAGCTTGATACTGGCCGCGTCCGACCACTTGATATCTCCCATATTGCGGACCAATACCTGAACCTCTGCGCTTTCACCCGGCGCCAGGCCGGGAGGGAATTCGTGCCAAAGGAACTGGCTGTCCAGGTCCGGATGGTCATTGAAATCCTTCGCGCCCTCGAAAGTGCTGTCGATGTACTCACGCGGGTTATCGGCGGTCGACCAGGTGTCGTTGTTTCCACTTTGGTTTTCCGGGGCAATGTACGGCGGGGCTGTGCTCGTGGAGTAAATGCCGGTGCCTTCGTCATACTCGTTCCAGGATTCGATGTAAGCATGGTAGATCGGCTGTTGCCCTCCCCCCCGTTACGTTTGCTGATCAGTTCGTCCCATGCCATGGCGTAGGGGCTACCCCCGTTGCGTGCCAGGAATGAACCCGGAACACGGATGTTTTGGTCCCAGTATCCAGCCTTCATCGTGGCCGGTCTCCGGCCGTTGAATTCATTGGTGGAGAAATATTCCGTATTGGAGAACTGATGGGCAATTTCATCCGTAAAAGTCGGCGAAATCCCGTTGGTTGTGGCAATCTGGTAGATGCCGTTGTAGAAGCTCGGGTAACGTTCGCCGAATGTGTCCGCCAACCGGGATTCGAGGTCGGACCGTGACAGTGAAGAGAGATTTGGCGTGCGATTCGGGTTGCCGTGCCACGTATTCAGAACAATTTTTCCATTGATATGCAGCAGGCGGCTCTCTGCGAAGGCCCCCGTCTCTTCGCGGAAATACTGGTCAAACCATAGACGGTACCAATCGGTGTACTCATCTTTACCGGCCTCTGTGCTCATATCGACGGGGGCGTCGTTCCAGATGATCTGTGGATCGAGAAACGGCAGCACGTAAGGCGTGTTATAACCCTCGCTTCGAAGCTGATGCAGCGCTTTGAAAAATTGCTCGCGCTGGTAGCCGAAACCGTTGAACAGGTGGACATAGAGAACGTCGATGTTGGCATCCATCATGTCCTTGATCTGTTCGCGCCACCATGGGGCCTCACCCGTCCAGTTGCCCCGACCCTCTTCTGGTTTCCAGGGCCCATCAAGCTGCCCCGAAAACGTTGTATACCAATGAAAAACCATCGTGGATACGAACCGGTCGGTGTCAGAAAAATCGCGGCCCGGGGTATAAATTGGGGGATAGTCGACCGCAGGCGTTTCTGAAGCAGGCCCGTTTACGACCGGCATGGCGATCAGGATGGAGTTATCCCCGCCGTCATCGGTCAACCGGAAGGCGAGATCTGCAGCGGTGCCCTCCACCTCCATAAATTCGGGGCCGGAATACTGTGCCCACTCAGAAGTGACCGTTGCGTTGAACGATCCGGGGAACCTGCCGGTAAACCCGTTTTCGTCGAATATGGGGAATGAGACCGAGACACCCTGAGTCTCTCCGCCGGCGTTGGCGGAACGCATATACACAGTCGCTTTGTAATTGTGTCCCGGACCGAGACTAAACGGTGTTCCCTCATGGTCGAAACCCTGTGCGGCGCCAAATGATACGAATGTCAGCTTGACGGCATTGGTGGCGGGGCTGCCAGGGTACAGGGCATTGGCTGACAACGGGATGATCTCAATGGCAACTTCGCCGCCTTCCAGCCCGAAGGCCCGCCAGTAGTCCGGGACGCTTCCGGTGGTCTGTCCCAGCTTTGCACCGTTGGTTCCTTCGAACTCGGGGTTTGGAACGCGGTTCTGGTCTGAAGCGACCAGTTGGTTTGATAGTGAAATAAGCAGAAATAATACGACTGAAACTATCGGCCTGTGCATAAGAAATTCCCTCACAAGTGACTTGCTTTCCGGGCCCGATGGACTTTGTCTCTTCAGAATAGGAGAAAAGTCAGAGAATTTCAGAAGGGCTAAGGCGAGCGTTCCGGCATGTAATGAATGACGCGGATATTTTCCAGCGTGACCAGTCCGCCGGAATTGGCCTGCTCAATCAGGCCAGACAAGGTGGGCTGGAACGCCTCGATTTTGGCTTCGCTGTCGACAATTTCGACCACCATCGACAGGTCGGCTGACAAATCGAGAATCTTGGTGGTGCGAATGTGATCGGTAGCGCCGTAGCCCAGCACGCCCTTCAGGACAGTGGCGCCGGCCAGCCCGGCTTCACGGGCCTGCTTGACGATGACTTCATACAGCGGTAAGTGTCCGACCTTGTCACTTTCGCCAATGAATACTCTCAGCAATACGGCTTGTCCGGCAATTTCCATGGGTCACCTCATGATGAATTCGACCACCAGCAGGCCCAGCGCGAAGGCGATTCCGGCTCCGGCCAGCGTGGCGACGAAATATGACGATGCAAAAAAGTACTCCTTGTCCTGCACAAACTGCCCCAGTTCGTAGATAAATGAGGACATGGTCGTGAAGCCGCCGCAGAATCCGGTTGCGAGTAACAGGCGCATCTCGGTCGACATCAGCTCACTCTTGCCGCTGAAACCCGCGATCAATCCAACCACCAGGCAACCAGCCACGTTGGACACCAGGGTTCCATAAGGCAGGCTGAAGGCTGACAGGTTCTGGGTGGCCAGGGACATGCCATAGCGGCTCAGGCCGCCGAACATGCTGCCGAGACCAACGTAGACCAACGCGAGAGTGGTTTGCATCAACGGCACTTTACCATTGGCCACCAAAACGGCAAAGAAGCTGTTCTTGTCACCCGTACCGCGTTATAACGTCACGCATGCAGAACACTATTGACTCGTACATCATGAAAATGGGCCGCCAGGCCGGGATTGGCCTGCACATCAGCTCCCTTCCGGGAGAGCACGGGATCGGGGATATTGCAGACAGCGCCCTGTCTTTCCTGGACAAACTGGTCGAAATGGAAATCGGCGTTTGGCAATACCTGCCGACCGGTCCGACGGCCTACGGCGACTCACCCTATCAGCCCCTGTCGGCTTTTGCCGGTAACGCGATGCTGATCGGATTGAAACCCCTGGTTCGGGACGGTTTGCTCAAGGAACGGGATCTGGATGGTTTGTGTGGCCTGCCGGATGACCACGTGGACTATGGACGACTGATCCCCATCAAGCGTGGTGTGTTGAAGAAGGCGGCGCAGAATTTTCATGCACAGCCCGGTCACCCTTTACGTCCGGAGTACAAAGATTTTCTGCACCAGCACGGTGAGCACTGGCTTGATGACTATGTCCTGTTCCGGGTTCTGAAAACCCTCCACGGTGAACGCCCCTGGCCCGAATGGGAAAAGAAGTTTGTGCACCGCGACCCGACTGCGCTGGAGCGCGTAAAGAACGAATTGGGAGGCGATATAGAGTGCGCACGAATCATCCAGTTCCTGTTCTGGAACCAATGGAAAAACCTCAGGTCTGCCGCCGCCCGCAAAGGCATCAGGCTATTTGGCGATATGCCGATTTACATCGCGCTGGACAGTTCAGATGCCTGGGCGCACCCCCAGAGGCTGTTGATCGACGCTGATGGATGGCCGTCACATATCGCCGGCGTGCCGCCGGACTACTTCAGTGAGGACGGGCAGTTGTGGGGCAATCCACTGTACGACTGGGCATACCATGAGCGCACAGGTTATCGTTGGTGGATCGAACGCATGCGGCATGCCGCCAGTCTCAACGACCTGGTGAGGATTGACCATTTTCGTGGTTTCGAGTCGTTCTGGTCAGTACCCTATGGCGCCGAAACTGCGCGCAAGGGTGAATGGGTGCCGGGTCCTGGCGATGCGTTGTTCGAAGCGCTCAAGGAAGCGCTGGGGAGTCTCGCCATCGTGGCTGAGGACCTGGGTGTTATCACACCCGAGGTGGATCAACTACGCCTCAACCACGACCTGCCAGGTATGGTTGTTTTGCAATTCGAAGTGGGAGATCCGGAGTTCGACATTGAAGGGGTCGCGCGCAACAGTGCGTGTTACACAGGTACCCACGACAACGATACAACGTTGGGCTGGTTTAACGGTACCGGAGAGGACACCCGAACCCTGGAGGAGATCCAGGACACCCAGGCGATGGCTATTGAGGTTACCGGTGGAACGCCAGAGACCATCCACCTGGATATGATTCGGCTGGCCTTTTCCAGCCGCGCGGCACTAGCGGTCGCACCTTTACAGGACTACCTGGGCCTGGGGTCGGAGTCGAGACTCAACATCCCGGGAACCACCCTGGACAATTGGCGCTGGCGGGTTCAGTCAAGCCAGCTCGGCCCTCAATTCCTGGAGCAGGTTCGTACACTGGTAACCGAAGCTTCACGTGCCCGGTCAATGCCGCTAGAATCCACTGCATGATAGAAAACGGAACCCCCAACCGGCTTGGCTCGTGGCTGGAAGATGACGGCGTAAACTTTGCGTTGTATTCGGGCGGCGCGGAAGCCGTGGAGCTGTGTCTGTATGACGAAAACCGGCACGAAACGGCAAGACATTTCCTGCCGCTTCAGACCGATGGAGTCTGGCACGGTTTCCTGCCCGGCTGCGAAGCAGGCCAGCGATACGGCTACCGTGTGCACGGCCCATGGGCTCCGGCCAAAGGCTTGCGTTACAACCCGGCCAAGCTGTTGATCGACCCTTACGCCCGGCGGCTGGACGGGACGTTCAAGTGGGATCCGGCGGTATACGATTTTGTGCCCGACCTGGAAGGCAAAACCTGGCACAAAAATGAGCTGGACAGCGCGCCGTTCATACCACTGGGCGTGGTAGACCACCCGCAGGGAAGAAGTGGCGTGCGCAGCCCCTGGATACCCTGGGCGGAAACCATCGTCTACGAGACCAATGTGCGGGGGTTCACGATGACTCACCCCGGATTGTCTGCTGAAGAGAAAGGCACGTTCCGTGGTATGAGTAACGGACAGGTGGTTAACTACCTGAAAGCACTGGGAATTACCTCCGTCGAGCTCATGCCGGTGCACACCCTCATCGATGAAGCCTTCCTCGTCAAAAAAGGCCTGCGTAACCTGTGGGGCTATAACTCCATACAGTTCTTCACTCCCGATTCGCGCTTTGCTGTCGCTGACCCGGTTGAGGAATTTCGCGAGATGGTGAATGCGATCCATGACGCCGGGTTGGAGGTCATCCTGGATGTTGCGTACAACCATACCGCCGAAGGCAGTGAGCATGGGCCGACCCTGAGCTTTCGCGGCATTGACAGCCAGGCTTATTACAGCCACGAACCCGGTGACCCGGGCCGTTACGTGAACGATACGGGTTGCGGAAATACCTTGAATGCGGACCACTCCCGGGTTCAGAAACTGGTGCTGGACAGCCTGGTTTACTGGCACCGCGAAATGGGGGTCGACGGGTTCCGGTTTGACCTGGCCACCGTACTTGGCCGCTCCAGCCATGGATTCACCCGCAAACACCCCCTGTTGACCCAGGTAGGGATTGAGCCGGAACTGTACCGGGCGAAGTTGATCGCAGAGCCATGGGATCCGGGTCCGGGTGGCTATCAACTGGGCAGATTTCCCACAGAGTGGGCGGAGTGGAATGATCGTTACCGCGATACCGTCCGGCGTTACTGGCGTGGAGATGCCGGACAGGCCAGCGAATTCGCCCGGCGCATCCATGGATCTGCTGACCTGTTCGAGCGTAGCGGGCGTGACCCTTTTGCCAGCGTCAACTTTATCACCAGCCATGACGGTTTCACCCTGCGTGACCTGGTCCGTTACAAGCAACGGCACAACCTGGCCAACCTGGAAGATAACCGCGACGGCCACGCACACAATTTCAGTTGCAACTATGGTGTAGAAGGCGAATCCGATGACGCCGGAATCAACCGTGTCCGCCGGCAGCAGCGGCTCAATATGCTGGCCACGTTGTTGTTTTCGCAGGGCACGCCGATGTTGCTCGCCGGCGATGAATTTGGCAACAGCCAGGGCGGCAACAACAACGCCTACGCGCAGGACAACGAAACTGGCTGGCTCGACTGGCAGCGCCTGGACGAGGATCCTGACTTCAGTGCCAAAGTACGCGAACTGGTGCAGTTGCGACGCCGGCTACCGTTGCTGCGCCAGGCGCGTTACGTGCACGGCAGGATGCCTACGGACCAGGGTCATTGCGACATTTCCTGGCTTCATCCCGATGGGCGGCCGATGGCCCAGAGCGACTGGGCCAGGGGCCAGCAGGTAGCTTTGTTTTACACCTGTCATGAGCAGCAGCATGCTTATTCGCCGGTCACCCATGCGATTGCGGTACTTTATAACGCTTCATCCGAAGAGGTGCCGTTTACGCTGCCATCCGGCCTGGCATCTGACTGGGTGCTGAGGTTTTGCAGCAACGACGTGCCGCCCGCCGAGCCCAATCCGGGACAATGGCGGTTACCGTCCCGCTGCATGGTTCTTGCGACCATGGGCATTGATCAATGAACCGGGGTTGATCCGGTAGAAATCCAGTGCGTTGGTATACAGCACTTGCCGTGAAGCCTGCTTGCCAAGTACCTCTGTGATTAACTGAAAATCGCTGTCGGTATAGGGCCGGGCCGCCCGTGTCGACGGCAGGTCGGTTCCAAACATCAGGCAATCGGGGTTGGCTGCATACAGTTGCCTGATGGCTGCGCGCACATCAAAGTCAACCCGTCCAAAGCCGGAGGCTTTCACACGAACACCCTTTTCGGCCAGAGCGAGCAGCGTTGGAAACCCTTCTTTAGACAACCCGAGGTGATCAATGCTGACTGCAGGAAGCGCCACCAGGGTGGAAAACAATTCGGGCAGATCCTTGGCATCTGCATAGAGCTCCACATGCCAGCCAGCCTGCTCATTCACCCTTCTTGCCATCCGGTCGAGATGTTCGATGGTTTCTGAGCCGCCACGTTTGAGGTTGAAGCGCACCGCACGAATACCCGCCCGGTCGAGTTCCTGGATTTCCTCGTCACGGACGCTTATCGGCAATTGGGTTACACCGACGAATCCGCGCCCCAGGCGTGACAGCGCATCGACCAGGTAGTCCTGGTCAAAAGCCTGGAATGACCCGGAGACGACAGCACCGCCGGCAAGGGGGTACGCTTCGAGACGTTCGCGGTAGTCATGGACCGTATACCGGTCCGGGATATAGCCACGGTTCGGCACCAGTGGAAACCTGGGGTCGATGATATGGAAGTGCGCGTCGAATAGTTCGTGTTGGGCCATGGCAACGGACAAATCTGCTTCATCGCTGATATCTGAAATAATATCCCCCGGCACAGGACGACAAAATGACGCAGATGCGCATTTCTGCGGTTGAACGTCTATTCTGGTGGTTAGAATTTCGCCAGAGGACCTGAACCGTGTCCAAATCTGTTATCCCGTCCTGCTGCGCCTGGCTGGTAGCGGTGGTTTTTGTTTTGATTTCAAGTGTGGTCGCAGGACCGGTGGTCGCTGATGACATACAGCTTCAATTAACACAGGTCTCTGACCTCAGCGATGTAGTCGATATTGCCAACGCCGGAGACGGTAGCGGAAGGCTGTTCCTGGTTCAACAAAGTGGCCGAATTTACATTCTTGATGATGACGGGGTCATCGAAGCGCCCTTTCTCGACATCCGCGATGAAGTCGAGTCGATGGGCAATGAACAGGGTTTGCTAAGCCTGGCGTTTGCCCCTGATTATGCAGCCACTGGATACTTTTACGTTTGGTACACCGGGGCTGGCGGTGATTCTGTGCTCGCCCGGTTCCGGGTGAGCGGCAACCCGGATGTTGCGGATATGCAAAGCAAAGTGGAAGTTCTGAACGTGGCCCAGCCGCGCACTAATCATAATGGCGGAAGGCTGCAATTCGGTCACGATGGCATGTTGTACCTTGGCCTGGGAGACGGTGGTGGCTCCTTTGATCCGGACGGCAGTGGGCAGGACGGCAGCACTTTGTTGGGCAAACTCATACGGATCGATGTCGATCCGGTGCATGGAACCTATGCGATTCCTGCGGGTAATCCTTTCGTCGGTAATGGCGCGGTTCGGGATGAAATTTGGGCTCTGGGGCTACGAAACCCCTGGCGAATCAGTTTCGATCGCTCGACTGGCGACTTGTTCATTGCAGATGTCGGACAGAATGAGTTCGAAGAAATCAATTACCAAGCGGCCAGTTCCACCGGTGGCGAGAACTACGGCTGGAGCACCATGGAAGGATCGCAGTGTGTTGATGGTGGCTGTGATACCAGTGGGCTCGTCCTGCCGGTCTCGGGATATAACCATGAAAACAATAACTGCTCGATCACGGGTGGCGAAACCTATCGCGGCAACGCCTATCCCAATTTGCAGGGTATGTACCTGTTTGCTGATTATTGCACCGGCCGCATCTGGGGCTTATCCCGTTCAGGGAATGACTGGCTGAATACGTTGCTGGCTGATACGACGCTCAGAATTGCAACCTTTGGACTGGGCGAGGATGGGAGCGTCTATGTTGGCAGTGCGTCCGGTGGTGTCTACCTGCTGAGCGATGGTGACGTAGTCCCGGAAGCCTTTCAGATCAATGCCGGGTTGAACGATGCCTGGTTCGATCCGGCGACCGATGGCCAGGGCTTGTTGGTAGCCGTGTTCGAGCAGGCCGGGGTCATGTTCCTGGCCTGGTTTACTTTTGATGTTGAGCGCCCTCCCGAAGATGTTATGGCGATTATCGGTGATCCCGGCGCTCGCTGGTTTACCCTGCAGGGTCCGTTTGCAGGGGACACGGCTACGCTGGATCTGTACAGCACGTCTGGAGGCGTGTTCGATGCCTCGGACCCGGTGGCTGGTCCGGCTATAAAAATGGGCACCGCGACAATCAGGTGGAGCAGCTGCAATGCCGCCATTCTCACCTATCAGATCGATTCACCGGTCCTGTCCGGTATGATTCCGCTGCAGCGGATCGTGCTGGACAACGTGGCGCTGTGCGAGGCGCTTCAATAGCACCTCGCAGAAAGGTTACCCGCGGCAAGCAAATTTCTTCGAACCACCTATACTTCCTGGGCTTGAAGGACAATTTCGGCCGACTGAGGGGCGCACTAATGAGAAAAGTTTTACTGAGTTTGAGTTTGGCCACCACCCTGCTGGTTCCGGCCGTCGTGAGTGCTGATCATCACGAGGAGAAGGAAGACCGGTTTATTTACGCTACTTACTTCTACTGTAAGACAGCCACGCAGGAACGGGATGTTGGTCAGGAATAATACAGCTCCGATCTACGACGCAGCCGTTGCCGATGGCACCATAGAGGGCTGGGGCTGGCTATCTCACCACACTGGCGGCAAATGGCGCCGGATCCAGTACCACGTGTCTGACACCGTGCCCGGCCTGTTGAAGGCGCAGGAAACCATCGCAGGCAGGATTGATGAGGCGATGGATGGCGCTGACGACGGATTTGCAGAAATCTGTGGCGGCCACGAAGACTACATATGGGAAGCAAAGAACGGCAGCAGTTCAGATACCGCACGCGGTAAGGCTTCGCTTTTGGTCTACACCGGTTTACAACAAGGCGGTGGCTGACGGCAAGATCACGTCCTGGGGTTGGAATGCACACGTGGTCGGCGGCAAATACCGGCGCCTGTAATTCCACTTTGATACGCGCCGCCCGGTTCGTGTATCTTCAGTTCTATGAATGACCGCCCGGTATCCACCGATGTGCTAAGCCTGCAGGCCAAAGTCCTGGACCACTCCAGTGAGTTCGTGGAGCTGGTGTACCGTAAAGCACCGCTTGAGTACCAGTCTTTGCTGGCATCAGGGCGTTTCCAGCAGGAATTGGCACAGAAAAACACCTTCAACCATGGCAAGTTGTTCGCCTATGCGGAATTCGTGGTTTTTCGGAGAGAATTCCGCGCACGGTTTCCTGAAGCTTCCGCTGCGGCTTGCGTCAACGCCTTCAGCGGCCTGTTACTGAAAAACGATATCTCGATCAGTAACCTGGTCGATTTTATCGAAGGCCCGGATGACCGGGCACAGTTGCTGTTGAACCAACCGGGGTGAACCGGGCTTCTCTACACCTTTTTTCCGGGGTCGTTACGTCCGTACTGGTCGTGACTGGATACCCAGTCCAGCGAGGAGATCGCGGCGGCCAGTGAGATTTCACCGGCCAATACGGTACCGGCTACGATTTCTGCAAACTTGAGCACCTTTCCAGGTCCGTAACAATCCATCGCCTGCAGGGATTCTTTCTGGGTCGGCAGGCCCGTGCCGCCGCCACAGGTCGCCACGATAAGGGCCGGTAGAGTGATCGAAATATAGAGGTCGTTTTCCGGCGTCAGCTCGGAGTAGAGCAGACCCATGGAGGCCTCTGCCACATTGGCGACATCCTGCCCGGTGGCCAGGAATATCGCGGTGATTGCATTGGCCGCATGGCAGCCGTTGTTGTTGGTACCGGACATCAGGGAGCCGATGTTGGCGACCTTGCTGTGGTAGTAAATCGATTCTGTATCGGCATCCATGATTTCCAGCAGAACATCACGCTTAACCACGGTCTCGGCTACGACCCGTTTGCCGCGCGAACGCATCATGTTGATCATAGATGCTTTCTTGTCGGTAGCGAAGTTTGATTCCAGGAAGAATCTCTGTATCTCCACCACATCGCAGTTTTCCAGAATCCAGTTGCAGGCCACAAAGGTAGCTTTGCCCACCATGTTCATACCCGCGGCGTCGCCGGTCTGGAAGTTGAAGCGCAGGTAACAGAATTTCGCCGCCAGGTAGTAATCGATGTATTTCAGATGAACGAAGGGGTCCGATGCTTCGGATACGGCCCGGATTTCCTCCGTATGCGCCACGATCCAGTCAGCAAAACGGCGGGCTGAAGCAGCGTCTTCAAAAATAAATACCGGTGCGCGCTGCATATTGTCTCCGACCACAGCGCACTTCACTCCGCCGCTGCGGTGCAGGACTTTCATACCGCGGTTGTAGGAAGCAACCAGGGTGCCTTCGCTGCAGGCCAGTGGCACATAGAATTCACCCTGGGCGTGCTCGCCATGCACCAGCAGCGGGCCGGCAAACCCGAGTGGCACCTGGGCGACACCGGTAAAGTGCTCAATGTTGCCCCGTGTCACATGCGGATCGAACGAGTAGCTGGAGATGTGGGTCAGGTCGCTTTCTGAGCGTTGCCTTATGAAGTCCTGGCGCTGGCGGATGACATTTTCGCTGTAATCGTCTTCGGGGTCGCGTGGTACGGAGCCGGGTGCCGGGATGCCGGTCTTCAGCGTGTCCTGCACTTCCAGATTCAGCCGGCCGAAGGGTTTGGCGTCGAACGTCATACTGATTTCGTGACGGCCCTCGGCAAGTGGTTCTATGTCGAGGAAGATGTTCACCAGGGTACCCAGTGGAAAGTCCGCCGGTGATTCCGGGGTGATGGCACTGATGGCTACCACGTCATTCGCTTCAACGGCGACGGTTATTTTCTCGTGCGCAATGACCTGCCCGTCAATCGAGATCTGCGAGATCTCTTTGAGCATGGCCGGGCTCAGACGGTTTTTGACGCTAAAACGAACGGCGCCTTCGGTGTTTCTCAGGCTCGTTCGGTTATAGAGTTTGCTCAGTACCGACTTGGGAATAAACTGCATGGCAAGATTCTCACGATAACAATCCTTAAGAAAATCTTACGATACGAGCGAACTGCGTGTGTTGATCTGACTCAAGGCCAGCGCCACCGGTCAACCTGCAGGTGCGGATTTCAGTATCCAGATGAAAACGCCAATGAATGAAGTGACGCCGAGAATCAGGGCGATCATGAAAGCGGTATAGGCGATTTTCAGAAAATGAAACTTCTTTTTCAGAACCGAGCCCAACCCATAGATATTCCGGATCATGGTTTCATAGACGACGGTTTTGTCTTCCATCAGGTCCATCATCCCTTCCGTGAACTGGTCCTGGGTGAGGTTGGCGAAATCGCCAAAGAACAGGATATTGCCTTCGCTGTGCTCCAGGTCGGTGAGCGTGATCGGGATCGTGCCGACGCGGGGTCGCGCAGCCAGGATCGCGAACACGATCGAAACCAGGTTGCCGACCAGAAAGAGGGTTGACGGAATCAGTAGCCAGGGGTTGGCGTCCAGTTTCGGTGCGACAGCGGCAATAATGATGGAGATAATGATGCCGTTGATGCTGATCATCATGTTGGCCTTGTTATCGGCCAGGCCGGTCAGGTCCATTTGCACCCGGTAGGCGCTGCGAAACAGGGTTTCTATGCCCCGGGCCGACCCGGGTTTCTTCTCTTTTTTCACTGCATCGACGACCTTTTCGATGTGGGCTTTGGAGTCATGGTGCTTGTGGTTCATGTGCGCATTCTATTACAGGTACGGAGTAAAAAGTGCCGCTGCTCCATCGCGCAGGCGGGTGAAGGTGCCTCGTGACTGGAGCTTTTTGCGTGAAATCCGGGAGCTCTTCGCGGCCTTTTTCGTAAAATGCGCGCTCAGCTCGCTGTTCAGTTCGGGGTCGAATACTTCGATTCCCAACTCGAAATTCAGGCGCAGGCTGCGCGGGTCCATGTTGCTTGAACCCACCAGGGCATAGTCGTCGTCGATCACCATGCATTTGCTGTGTGCGAAAGGGGCGGGCCTTGTGAGCAGGGTGACGCCGGCGTTTAGTAGTTCATCGAGGTTGTGTTGCAGGGCCCACTGGACCAGTGGCCAGTTATTCTTCTCAGGAATCATGACCTTCACATCGACGCCGGAAAGGGCTGCCGCCTGCAGGCAACCCAGCATCTGGCGTTCCGGCAGGAAGTAGGGTGACATGATCCAGACGCGTTTACTGGCACTGGATATGACACCCATTATGACCAGCATCAGCGAATCGAGCGTGTCGTCCGGACCATCCGAGATCAAGCGGCATCGGGCGGTTCCTGGCGCCTTGCAGTCGGCGCTCCAGGCAGGCAGTGATTCGCCACCGGCGAATTTCCAGTCCTCGGCAAACAGCCGCACACAGTCGGCGGTCAGTGGCCCCTCGAAGCGGAAATGCAGGTCGCTGGCACGGTGTGCAGATGGCCCGTTGACCAATTGGCGGTCGCCGATATTCATGCCACCGGCAAAGGTCACCATGCGGTCCGTGATCAGCAGTTTCCGGTGAGTACGAAGATTGATGCTGAAGCTGGGCGGCAGCAACCGCAGCGGCATGAAGCGCCGGTAATTGAGCTGCCGCTTTTCCAGTTCCCTGATGATCGTGGGGAAGCTGTAACGAATGCCCACATCGTCCACCAGCACACAGACCTCACAGCCGCGGTCCCGGGCCCCGGCCAGCTTGTCCAGGAACAACTTGCCAGTGTCGTCGTTGTCAAAGATGTAGCTGCTCAACAACACCTCGCGCTGCGCGTTTTCGATGGCGCTGAGCATGGGCGGGTATGCTTGCTCACCGTCGTAATAGGTGGTGCCCCGGTTTTCCGCGCTTAACTCCATGCCGGTCACGCTGAAGCCCGGCCTGCTGCGTGATGCGCCCTCAGCCCGCGTGCCGGTGAGGCAGTCTTTTCCGGGTGCCGCTTCGCTCTCCCTTGAAACGCGCTGTGCCTTGCGGCGGACCCGGTTGATGCCGAAAAGGGCATAGAGCAGCGCGCCGATGATGGGAAAAACAATGATCAGTCCAAGCCAGCCAAAGGCTGCACGGGAAACACGCACATTAAGCAGCACGTGAATTCCGGCTGCCACTGCTACCAGCAGGTAAACCGAGAGCAGGGATAAAAGGTACTCGTACCACATAGCTTTAACCTTATATCATGGGCCGATGAAAAATTGTGCTTTCCTTACCCTGGATCATCGGGGTGACTACGTCATCGACGACGAGCATGCGATCGAACCGCTGGCGCGCCTGGGCTGGAAGGTCGCGACCGTCTCATGGCGGCAAAAAGAGATTCCATGGAGTGACTTTGACGCGGTAATCATCCGCTCAACCTGGGATTACTGGAATGATGTTCCGGCCTTTCTGGATATCCTTGCAGTTATCGACAGGGAGACCCGCCTGGCGAATCCGCTGGAGATGGTGCACTGGAACCTGGCCAAGACCTACCTGGCGGACCTGCATGATCACGGAGTCGGCATCGTACCCACGCTCTGGCCGGAGACGATTCAGTCAGGTTCCTTCGAGGGGTTTTTTGCTCAGCTCGGGAGTGATGAGCTGGTGATCAAGCCGGTTGTTGGTGCCAATGGCGAACACGCGTACAGGGTCTCAGCCAGTGACACGGAAGATGCCCTTGCGCCGATTGTCGCGTGCTTTCGTAACCGCCGGGCCCTGGTGCAGCGCTTTATGCCTCGGATCCTGAGTGAGGGCGAGCATTCCCTGTTCTTCTTCAATGGTGAATTCAGTCACGCCATTCTCAAGACCCCGGCGGAATCTGAATTCCGCTCACAGGAAGAACGCGGGGCACAGATCCGTGCGGTTAAGCCACCCGAGCGGTTGCTGTACCGTGGTATGCAGGCGCTGGCCGCGTTGTCATCGGTTCCGCTTTATGCCCGGGCGGATTTCGTGCGAAACGACGAAGGTGACCACCTGGTCATGGAGCTCGAATTGATAGAGCCCTCGCTATACCTGCGGACTGATCCGCAGGCCCCGGAAAGATTTGCACGCGCCATTACCGCACGCTTTGGCCCGATCAATCGCGCTTAACGTGCGGAACCCCTGTGCTTCGCGCCCAGTCATTGATCGGGTCTATATGCTGCGTGCGGATTTCGTCAAATTGCGATTCCAGCTCGGCCCATTCGGCCTTTAAATCGCTCAGCCGAATCAATGCACCCTCGGTAACGGGCGCGCCGGTTGAATCGATGACGTCGAGCAGAAAACGGATCTGTCCAGCCAGTCTCGTTTCCCATGCATCTTCGTCTTCATAGGTTTCGTGCAGCGGCTGAATCACCTGGTGGTCCCAGGCGTCAATGGCGTCCAGGGCTGCCTGGCCCTTTTTCTGGAGTTCGGTGTCCTGCAGATAATCGCCCATCAGTGATTTGATCTGGCTGTGGGCCTTGCGCAGGTCGCCCAGGTGGGTCAGTACGTTTTCCAGTAAGTCAGAAGTTTCGGCCAGCCGGGCTGTCCAGGCCTGGATTTCCTGCGGGGTGGAGCTTACCCGCGGATCCATTTCCAGTACGAAAGACGCTTCACTGATTTTACCTCCGGCCGTCAGGCGGGCCGTGTAGTTGCCTGGCGCCACGCTGCTCCCTTTAAGTCCGGCAAACAGCGTCATGCCCTTTACGCAGGTGAATCCTTCGCGCCGCGTGTCCCAGTTCCACTTGTTCAGTCCGGCTTTCGCGGCCGGATATTCAGGTTTGTAGGGTGACCGCGGGTCTTCGTTGTGGGCCAGGCAGCGTTCAAAATCACTCTCATCACTGGAATAGCTTCTGATCACTTCACCCTGGTTACCCAGGATCTCAATCAGGATCGGGTCTTCCATGTCCTTTTCGAGATAATAGTAAAGCGGAACACCGGAATCCGGGTTCTCGGCTTCAAATTTTTCAGAAGACCAGCCGCGGTTGTGTAACTCGACCGTTTTGGCCGGAGCGTAGATCAGCTGGTCCTCTATGCCAGGTTGTTGCGCGGCGGTCTGCACCATGAACAGGTCGTCCAGGGTCCAGAAACCACGCCCCTGGGTGGCGGCGACCAGCGTGTTGTGGCGGATCGCCAGGTCGGTAATCGGAACCGGCGGCATGTTGAGCTTCAGGGATTGCCATTTTTCGCCGTCATCGAAGGAAACAAACATGCCCGCTTCAGTACCGGCGTAAAGCACGCCCTGGCGAGCCGGGTCTTCACGCACAACCCGAACGAAGGTTGTTCCGGGCAGGCCCTCATCAATGCGTTTCCAGCGTTTTCCATAATCCGTGGTCTTGTAAATATACGGTTTGAAGTCGTTCAGCTTGTAGCCGGTGACTGCCAGGTAAACCGTGCCCGGATCATGCGGGCTGATTTCGATGGCATTGATCATCGCCTCGCCTTTATGTGGCGGTGAGACGTTGTCCCAGTTGGTGCCGCCGTCCTTGCTCAGATGAACCAGTCCGTCATCGCTACCGACCCAGATGTGGCCTTTCTCGAGCGGCGATTCGACGATGTAAAACAGCGTGTTGTAATACTCGGCACCGACGTTTTCGGGGGTCAGAGGTCCGCCGTTGCGGCCCTGTTTTTCCAGGTCGTTACGGGTCAGGTCAGGGCTGATTTCCGACCAGTTTACGCCTCGGTTGGTGCTTTTCAGAACCACCTGTGTGCCGTAATAAATGACCGACGGGTCGTGTGGCGAAACTGCTACCGGTGCGTTCCAGTTGGTCCGGTATTTCAGATCGCTGGAGTCTTTACCATAGACCAACTCGGGGTAGGGGATGATGTAACGCTCCAGACCGGACTGGTGGTCATACTCTGTCAGCGTTCCGTTGATTGTGGTCGCATAAATCAACTGCGGATTATCCGGATCGAATGCGATGTGAGCACTTTCGCCGCCGCCGGCGTCGAAGTAGTCCGCGACACCGATACCTCCGTACAGGCTGCGACTGGAAATGGCGACGGTCGTGTTGTCCTGTTGTCCGCCATAAATCCTGAAGGGAACCTGGTTATCCGTGGTGACGCGGTAGAATTGCGAGGTAGGCTGATTCATGATGGAAGACCATGTTTCGCCGCCGTCGAAAGTGATCGTGGCGCCGCCATCGTTGCCGTTGATCATGTTGCGGTTGTCGGCCGGATTAATCCAGTGGTCATGATGATCGCCGTGGGGCGTGGACAATTTTTCCCAGTTCTTACCGGCGTCGATGGATTTCATCAGCGGCACGTTCAGCACATACACGGTATCCTCGTCTACCGGGTCGGCCGCGATGTGGATGTAGTACCAGGCGCGTGAGTGCAACACCCGGTGCCCGTTGATCAGTTTCCAGGTTTTACCGGCATCGTCGCTACGCCACAGACCGCCCTTTTCCGGTTCGGCTTCGATCAGTGCGTAGACACGGTCCGGATTACTGGCGGATACGTCCACGGCGATCTTGCCAACCATTTCGGGCAGGCCACCGCTCAGCTTTTTCCAGCTGTCGCCACCGTCGCTGGATTTGTAGATTCCACCATCGGTGCCGCCCGACTTGATAAACCAGGGCTTGCGGCCGTGGTTCCACATGGCCGCGTACAGAATGCGGGAGTTGGTCGGGTCCATCGAAAGGTCGGCGGCGCCGGTTTCCGGGCCGACCTTTAACACGTGTTTCCAGCTATTGCCGCCGTCGTTTGTGCGGAATACCCCGCGCTCCTCATTGGGACCCCAGATCTGGCCCTGGACCGCGACGAAGGCCGTGTCGGGATCATCCGGATGGATTTCTATTTTTGCAATCTGCCCGCTGTTCTCAAGGCCGATATGGGTCCAGCTTTTACCACCGTCGGTTGACTTCCAGACACCGTCTCCGTGGCTGGTCGTCACGCCGCGAATGGGTGATTCACCGGTTCCAACGTAGATGACATTGTGGTCTGATTCAGCCACTGCGACCGCACCGATCGTGCCAACTTCGAAGTCTACGTCAGAGAGGTTCTCCCAGGTCGCGCCAGCGTTCTCGGTTTTCCAGACGCCACCGCCTGTCGCGCCCATGTAATACAGGTTCGGTTTGCCCGGTACGCCGGTCACGGTGGTGACCCGGCCGCCGCGGTAGGGGCCGATCATGCGCCATTCCAGGCCTTCCAGCCTGTCAGTATCTGTTTCGGCACCGGCGGTGGAGACGGTGGCGGTGAGGGCCAGCAGGGCAAGTGCCGGGGTAAAAAGCTTGGTTAGGGCTGGGTACATTTCGGAAAAACCTCTCAGGGTGTTGATGCCCGGTTCAGGCATCCCAGCAGGATAACCTTTTTTTCATTTCATTGAATCTACCGAGTTGATATCCTCCTGCTACAAGGACTGAATCACGAGGAGACCACATGGACCAGAAAGCAATCGACCTGTACAACGAGTACGTTCACGGCGAACTGCCGCGGCGGTCTTTTCTGAAAAAGTTGGCCGGCATAGCAGGCGGCGCCGCTGCGGCAAGTGCACTGCTTCCGATGCTGGAGCCCAACTATGCATGGGGCCAACAAGTGCCCCTGGACGATCCGCGGCTGGAGACGGGGTACGTCGAGTACGATTCCGGAAACGGGCCGGTTCGTGCCTATATGGCAAAACCAGCCGGAACTGCCGGTCGGTTGCCGGGTGTCCTTGTCATCCACGAAAACCGGGGGCTTAACCAGCACATCGAGGACGTTGCCCGGCGCGCGGCACTGGCCGGCTACCTGGCCCTGGCGCCGGATGGCCTGACCTATGCCGGCGGCGCTCCGGCCGACCAGGAAGCGGCCCGGGACCTGTTCCGGGAATCAGACCGGGCGCGCATTACTGAAGATGTGATTGCCGGCGTTCCATACCTGGCGGCGCGGGAAGATTGCACGGGCCAGGTCGCAGCGGTGGGGTTCTGCTATGGCGGTGGCGTTGCACTTCTGTGTGCCGCGAGAGAGACGGCGACAGCCGGTGCTGTGTGTTTTTACGGCAGCCCGCTGGGCGCAGAAGACGTCGGCAGGGTGAACGTCCCGCTGATGATGCATTACGCCGGCAATGACGCGCGCATCAATGCCGGGATTCCGGAATTCAGAACATTGCTTGACGAGAATGCGATTGCCTATAGCCTGAACATGTATCCGGGTACCAGCCATGGCTTCCACAACGACTCCAGCGAGGCGCGCTACGATGCGGCAGCAGCCACCCTGGCGTGGCAACGCAGTCTCAGCTTTTTCGCCAATGCATTCAGTCAAAAAGCTTAGTGGCGTATAGTAGTAAAGGTAGCTGACTGAACAGGAGGGTGATATGCAGATCCTTAGATACACCGTGATGGCATTGCTGCTCATGGTGGCAACAAATGCTGCAGCGCAGGATTTACAAACCCAGATTCAGGAGTGTGAAGCGTGCCACGGCCCGGGCGGAGTATCCACCGAAGATGACATTCCCTCACTGGCCGGAATGGATGCGGCCGAGCTCACTAATTCACTGGAAGAGTTTTATTTCTATGAACGGCACTGCACTACCACGACCTACCGGTACGGAGACCGGCCTAAAACGCCTCTGAATATGTGCAATATCGCCAACGTCCTGAGCGCAGAGGACAGGGTAGCGCTGGGCGAATATTTCTCCCGTCAGTAGAGACCGCTAGTCTTCCAGTAACTCCTCCGGGTGTCCGTGCGAGCGGAACATCAGGATGGCCAGCATGAGCAGGAACACCAACAGACCTTTCACGGCATAGTTTTGCGGCCAGCTGGTATAGCCCGACAGCATGCTGTAGAACATGGAACCCAGCGTCGCGCCCAGGTTCGAAATGGACATGTATATCGCAAACTGCGTTGCCGACGCGACGTGTGAGCAGATGCTCATGGCAAGGGCCAGTGCGCAGACCATGATCACGGGCAGCAACATCACCCATAAGGACATCATCACCAGCACATACGTGCTGTTTTGCCACATCTCCTGTGTGCCAGCCAGCGTGAACGCATGAATCCCGGTCAGGAAAATGGTCAGTCCCATTATCTTTTTCGCGCCGAAACGGTCGATGAGAGGCCCGAGCGCCAGTGCGATGACGGCGCCGGTCAAGCCCATGACGGCATTCAGGTCTGACCATTGAGGCGTGGTGAAATCGAAAACCTGAACGGCTGCAATCGTCATCAATGCACGGCCATAACCACTCACCATGCCGTCAATAAACATGATGGTCATGACGATCAGGCTGGCCCGTGTCCAGAGCACGTGATTCAGATTCAGGAAAACCTGTTTGAGTGAGGGCGGCGGTGCATTTTTTGGCGACGCCTCACCTTCCGACCAGGGAAAAAGGCGTTCTGTGTGCCGTTCACGCACCATGACCAGGAACACGAATACGGCCGCCGCGGTGATAGCGCAAACAATGGCGGTGACCTGCATGCCGTAAATTACCAGCAAGCTACCTGTGACCGCCGCGGTGATAGCCCAACCCACGGATTTTCCGAAGCTCATAAAGGCGTTCAGGCGCCCTTCTTCCTCTACCGGAACCAGGTCAATGGACATGCCGTCGACGGCCACGTCCTGTGTCGCTGTGAAGGCATTGATCATGAAGCCGATGGCGGTTAACGCTCCGATTTGGGCCGCTGGATCATTAATCCACATCAGGGCCAGCAGGCTGGCCACCATGCCGGCCTGGGCTCCCAGCACCCATGGCCTGCGGGTACCCATCGGCAGGAATTCAAAGTGGTCCATCAAGGGGCCGACCAAGAGCTTGAAGGCCCATGGCAGCATGATCACGCCAAGGTATGCGGCAATTCTTGCGGCCGAGACCCCTTCCACCGCCAGCCAGGCCGGTAAAGAGATGTGAAGCAAGCCTTGCGGTATCCCCTGTGCGAAATAGGCCAGAGCACCCGTTGAGTAACGGGTTTTCGAACTGGTGGACAGAAACCAACCGGGATTTTTCATTATTATTCTACTCCTGCCCTTTTTATTGATTGTGTGCTTTATAGTACATACCGCAAGATTATTCTTTGTGAGCAGGACTTCTTATGTGCCTGATACTCTTTGCCTGGCAATCCCATCCACGCTATTCGCTGGTCGTGGCGGCGAATCGGGACGAATTCCACCAGCGGCCATCCGCTACAGCAGATTTCTGGGAAGATGATCCGGATATCCTTGCGGGCCGGGACCTTGAGGCCGGCGGAACCTGGCTGGGCCTGACCCGCTCGGGGCGGTTTGCCGCGATTACCAACTACCGTGAACCTCTTGCGCCCGGGCATTCTCCGGAGCGTTCCCGCGGTCACCTGGTCAGTGATTTTCTGAAGTCAGGAGGAATGCCGTTGAAGCATGCCGGGAACGTACACAAAGCCGGCCCCGCTTACCAGGGGTTCAACCTGTTGCTGGGTGCAGCGGGGGAACTGGCCTATGTCTCGAATCGCAGTGAGAAAGCCGTGCCGGTCGCTGCCGGCAGTCACGGCTTGAGCAATCACCTGCTGGATACCGGCTGGCCTAAAATTATTTCCGGTCGTGAACGCCTGGACCTGTTGTTGCAGGATGAAACACTGGAGGCAGAAGCCTTGTTCGAACTACTGACCGACAAAACACTGACGCCTGGAACGATGCCTGAAAACATCGAAGCGAGCCTGGCGCCGGAGCGGTTGATGAAACACTACTTTATCGTGTCACCTGTATATGGCACCCGCTGTTCAACGGTCGTGATGATCGGCCGGGAAGGTCGCGTACAGTTCCTGGAGCGCCAGTTCAATTCTCAGGGACAGGCCACCGGCACTTCAGGGTTCAGCTTCCAAACCTCGCTCTAAAGCTGATCATACGGCATTGAAAATGTATCGCCGTCCTCGATCCGGCCGCTCTGGAGACCCTTGTTGAACCAGCGCATGCGCTGCTCGGATGTGCCGTGGGTGAAGGTGTGCGGAACCACTTTGCCCCGCGTTCTGCCCTGGATCGAGTCGTCGCCGATCGCGTTGGCCGCCGTCAAGGCCTCCTCGATATCACCCCGGTCCAGGTAGCGCTGGTTGTTACGCGCCCATACCCCGGCGTAGTAGTCGGCCTGAAGTTCCAGCCTGACGGACCATTCGTTATAGTCCGGTTGCCCGCGTCTGGCATGCACTTTCTGTGACGTGCCCAGCAGAGTCTGAATGTGATGCCCGACTTCGTGGGCGATCACGTAAGCCTGGGCAAAGTCACCGGGCGCCTGGAAAGAGCGCTCCAGTTCGTCGTAAAAACCTAAATCGATGTATACCTTGCGGTCCCCCGGGCAGTAGAAAGGCCCCATCTGCGCACTCCCTGCACCGCAGGCGGTATTGATTCTGTCCGTGTAAATTTCGAGTTGTGGTACCTGGTAGTTTTCGCCATGCCGGTTGAATTCAGCCTGCCAGATGTCCTCGGTATCGGCCAGGACCACCATGACGAAATCAAAGCGTTCCTGGTTCTCGGGACTGGGCTCGTAAGGGACTGTCTGGCTGGCGGTTTGGCCGCCCAGGAACATGCTCGGATCGACCAGGCCGGTCATCCACAACACCCCGACCACGACGATCATGATCAGGATGCCCTTGATGCCAAAACGGCGGCCCACGAAATTCAGAAGCATCCCCGCTCCGGCCCCGGTAGCGGCTGTCCGCTTGCCGCGGCTGTCTATCACGTTGGTGCTTTTTCTTCTGCCTTTCCATTTCATGGTCAGTCTCCGCTCAGGGCTGCCGCAACGATATCACGCGCTTCCACCTGTATTTGCTTCAGGTGATCCTGGCCCCTGAAGCTTTCGGCATAGATTTTATAAATATCTTCTGTTCCGGATGGCCGTGCTGCAAACCAGCCGTTTTCAGTAACCACCTTGAGCCCGCCAATCGCGGCATCGTTGCCAGGTGCCCGGGTTAGCCGGGCCGTAATCACTTCGCCGGCGAGTTCGGTGGCCGTCACCTGTTCCGGCGACAGTTCTTTCAGGATAGCCTTTTCCGCGGGGCTGGCCGGCGCGTCCAGCCGCTCGTAGACAGGTGTCCCGAATCGTTCGGTCAGGTCCCGGTAATGTTCGGCCGGATCACGGCCGGTGCGGGCCGTTATTTCGGCTGCCAGCAGGTCCATGATGATGCCGTCCTTGTCGGTAGTCCAGACGGTGCCGTCCTTGCGAAGGAACGAGGCGCCGGCACTTTCTTCCCCGCCAAATCCATATGAGCCGTCCAGCAAGCCGTCCACAAACCATTTGAAGCCAACCGGTACCTCGCTCATTTTTCTGCCGCTGGTCTGTGCGATCCGGTCAATCATGCTGCTGCTGACCAGGGTTTTTCCGATTGCAGCATCTTCCCGCCAGCCGGAGCGGTTGGCAAACAGGTAGGAGATCGCAACGGCCAGGTAATGGTTGGGGTTCATCAAGCCCGCGCTGGGTGTGACGATTCCGTGGCGGTCGAAATCGGTGTCGTTACCAAACGCAATGTCGTAGCTGTCTTTCAGGCCAATCAAGCCGGCCATCGCCGCTGGCGAGGAGCAGTCCATGCGGATCTGGCCGTCCTTGTCCACGCACATGAAACGGAAGGTCGGGTCCACGCTCTTGCTGACCATGTCCAGGTTGAGCCCGTATTTTTCGGCGATGGGTTCCCAGTAGGCGATGCCTGACCCACCCATCGGGTCGGCCCCGATGTGAATGCCGGAATCCCGGATGATTTCCATATCCAGCACACTGCCCAGATCGTCAACATAAGGACTGATGTAGTCGTGATGATGTACGTTGTCCAGCTTCAGGGCGCGCTCCCAGGGTGTGCGCCGAATCGCAGCCGGTTCGGCCATCAATTGGTTGGCGCGTTGCTGGATCTGGTCGGTGATACCGGTATCCGCCGGGCCGCCATTCGGTGGGTTGTATTTGAAGCCGCCATCCCGGGGCGGGTTATGCGAGGGTGTAATCACCACGCCGTCCGCCTTAAGGCCGCTGTGCTCCCGGTTGTGGCCCAGGATGGCGTGTGAAATGACCGGCGTTGGTGTGTAACCATAGCCGGCGTCAATCATCACCTCGACGCTGTTGGCCGCGAATACTTCAACCGCGCTGATCAGGGCCGGCTCCGACAGAGCGTGCGTGTCCATGCCCAGGTACAGGGGTCCCGAAACTCCATTGGCAGCGCGGTACTCGCAGACGGCCTGGCTGATCGCCAGGATATGGGCCTCGTTAAACGTATGGTTGAGTGAACAACCGCGATGTCCGGACGTGCCGAAGGTGACCTGGTGGGCGTGCTCTGTCGCATCGGGGACCAGGCTGTAATAAGCGGCGATCAGCCGTGGAATGTTTTCCAGCAGGGATTCGGGAGCCGGCTTGCCAGCCAGTGGGTGCATTGCCATGAGTAAACCCTCAATTTTAGTGCGGGCATTGCCCGCGAATCGACTATTCGATGAGTGTGCAAAGGTTAGTTTCGCTTGCTCGGCGCATTGCTACAAGTAGTCGGCAGCCAAATCTTCCGAAACGGACCACAGCCTCGCAGCCAGTTCACGGCTTTGGGCATGGGCGCTCATCCGGGCCGGATTGCAGTTTGCGAAATAATGCCCGCTGACACCTTCCAGCGCAGGTGCGGTGGCCACGTAGCACTGGGTTGCTGCGCCTTGTTCAACACTGCGGCTAACGGGCCAACTGACGATGTTGGTCAGCGTAGCCCTCAGGTTGCCGATGTTGCGCACCAGCGGTGTCATGATAATGCCGGGATGAATGGCATTCGAAGTGGCCCTGCACCCCTCAAGCCGCCGGGCCAGCTCGTTGGACATTAACAGGTTGGCCAGCTTGGACTGGCCGTAGAAATTGAATGGCACGTATCGCTTTTCACCGGAGAGATTTTCAAAGTTGATCCCGCCGGCGACGGTTGTGTAGTGTCCCAGGCTGGAGACCATCACGACACGACCGGCACGGGCCTGCCTGACCCGTTCGAGCAGGCGGTTGACCAGGACGAAATGGCCCAGGTGGTTAGTCAGGAACTGCATTTCCAATCCGTACCTCTGCTCCAGTTCCGGCAGTGCCATGATGCCGGCGTTGCAGATCAACGCGTCGATGGGCCGTCCCAATGCATCTATTTCATCTGCGCAGGCGGCAACGGATTCGAGATCGCTGAGTTCACAGGCCACGGGGATTACTTCGCCGCCTGTTTCTATCGCGGCTTTGCGTGCTTTTTTCAGGGTGCGGGCAGCGCCGATCATCTGCGCGCCGAGGCCGGTCAGCACGCGCATGGTCTCCAGTCCAAGTCCGGAATTGCAGCCGGTGATCAAAACAGTTTTGCCATGAAGGTCAAGACCGTCGGTCACCTGGGTGGCAGTTGAACGGCGTGTGTAAGGCGAACGCGGGGGTCTGGTTGATCTGTCCATTCAGTGAATCCGGGGTGGAAATGTGCGCATAGAATTCTACAGTATTTTGACGCGGCCCAAGGAAGCCGGTAACGTCCGTTTGCATGGATATTATTCGCACCGATTGCCTGGTCATTGGCGCCGGACTGGCCGGCACTGCCTATGCGCTGCAAGCTGAGCAGGCCGGACTGGATGTGCAACTTCTTTCGCTGGGTGGTCCGACTGCGGCCAATAGCGACTGGGCGCAAGGCGGCATCATTTACGATACGGACTCCGGTTCAGGCCTGCTCGCCTCGGACATCCTGGAAGCCAGCGATGGCACAGCCAATCCGGCAGCGATAGATCAATTGGTACGTGAAGGGCCACCCTCCGTCCGTGATTTTCTGATCGACGACCTGGGTGTGCCGTTCGATCGTCATGAGGACGGTAGTCTTGAATTCACGCGTGAAGGCGGTCACAGCGCACGACGGATTATCCATGCGAAGGATCTGACCGGCCACGCGATCCTTTCGGCCGTTGCTGAGCGGGTCGCTGCCACGCCGAGAATCCAGCAGCAGCAGGGCGCCGTTGCGATCGACCTGTTGACCCTGTCCCATAACAGCGAAAATGCCTCCGACCGCTATGCTCCGCTGACCTGCTTCGGTGCATTCGTGTTGCCTGAGGGTTGCCGTGAACCGGTCGCCATCGTGGCCCGAAAGACCATCCTGGCAACGGGCGGACTGGGACACATCTACCAGCACAGCACCAATTACCCGGGCACGGTAGGGCATGGCGTGGCAATGGCTTACCGGGTTGGAGCGCGCTTGATTGACCTCGAGTACGTGCAGTTTCATCCCACGGTCTTTTATGGGAAAAATGCGCCGCGGTTCCTGATCACCGAGGCGATCAGGGGCGAAGGCGCGGTGCTGGTCAATTTGGATGGCGAGCCGTTCATGGATGGCGTCCACCGCCAGGGCTCGCTGGCGCCTCGTGACATCGTTTCCCGGGCCATCCACCGTGAACTGGCCAACAGTGGCGAGCCCTGCGTTTACCTGGATCCGGGATCGATGGACAGAACCTATCTGCGCGAACGATTCCCATCCGTATACCAAAGCTGCCTGGAGCACGGTGTAGATATCACCCGCGATCCGATTCCAGTCGTGCCGGCCGCGCATTATTCCTGTGGAGGGATTCATGCTGACCTTGAAGGCCGCAGTAATATCATGCACCTCAATGCGATTGGCGAGACGGGTTGTACCGGACTGCATGGCGCCAACCGACTGGCCAGCACCTCGTTGCTGGAGTGCCTGACCAGTGCGAAATTTACTGCCCTGGCTGATGCGCGGGACATCGAGATGCGATGGATTTCCGGCTACCGGATCCCAGGCCCTGGGAAAGTCCGCGTGAAGAAGCCGATCCAACACTGGTCGCTCAGGATCTGAACCTGGTTCAGCAAACCATGTGGAATTATGCGGGAATCGTCCGTTCGCCACGCCGCCTGACCCGGGCCCGGCGAATCCTGTTGGAAGCCCGCGAGGAGATTCAGTCGTTCTACCGTGACTGCCAGGTTACCCCGGCGTTGGTTGAGTTACGAAATGCCGTACAAACCGCATTATTGGTGGTGCATGCGGCGTCATTGAATCCCAGAAGCAAGGGTGCTCACTACGTCGTAGGCGAATAGCCGGACTTCAGGAAATGGCACACTGGAAATTGCGCTTTAACCCGGCCTTGCCCGGTTGGGATGGATATCGGGATCTGCTTGAGGCGCTCCCCGATGGCGCTTTTCCGGGTACAACTGCCCTTAATGCGCTGTTGCCGCCAGGGGTAAGAAGCAACAATGGCCCGCCGATCCGGTTTGTCCCGTCCGGTGACTTACCCGCCGGAGACTATGAGCAACAAATTTTTGAGACCGGCCGGGTCAGCACCCGCGAGGACAATTGGCACGACCTGTTCAACGCTTTGGCGTGGTGCCGCTTCCCGCGGCTGAAGGCTGCGATGAATGCCATGCACTATGAAAGCCGGGGCTCTGAAGAAATGGGACGCAGGGGCAAGGTTCGTGATGCGCTGACCCTGCTCGATGAAAGCGGTGTGATCGTGGCTGGATCCAATCCTGATGCCCTGCAGTCGCTGGTTGAACGCGACTGGCCGTCGGCCTTCATTACCCACCGGTCTGCCTGGCGGGAGGAGGTGAGGGTGCTGGTCTGCGGCCACGCCATCCTCGAGAAATTACTTGATCCTTACAAGTCCATGACAGCACATGCCCTGGTTCTGTATATCCCGGAACACCCTACGGTAGAGAAACTGGACGACCTGCTGAGCACGGGGCTGGTTCGCGATGGCATGTTGCGCGGTTCCGCTGATCTGTCGCCCCTGCCGCTGATGGGTATACCGGGCTGGTGGGCAGGCGGGTCACAGGATCAATCTTTTTATCATGACCAGGCGGTATTCCGCCCGGCTGCCAGCCACCATGTTATTGCGCCAATCCATGACCCAGGACATTTGGAAAAGCCCGGCTGAGCGGCACACTATAAGTGTCTCTTCTGGTTAGGGAGGGTTTGTCATGTCTACTATCAACGGCTTGAAACGGATTTCGATCGCATTGCTTTCCGCCGCCGCCCTGTTTGCCTGCAGTCAGGAAGGAAAACCGGTCAGGGGATTCGTCCTGCCGGAAGGCGATGTCGCGCAGGGTGAACAGGTGTTCATCGACTTCAATTGCCACGGTTGTCACACCATTCCGGGACGTGAATTTCCGGAAGTGGATTTTACGCCACCCTTCATCCTGGAGATTGGCGGTGAAGTATACCGGGTCAAAAACTACGGAGAACTGCTGACGGCCATAGTTAATCCGGATCACATCATTTCACCGAAATACGTCAACATGCTGAATGATGCGGGCCGGGATGCGGTGATTTCGCCCATGCCGTATTACGGTGAAGAAATGACGGTCGCCGAGCTGATTGATCTGACGGAGTTTCTGCATGCGCAGTACACGCGCTTGCAGCCCCAATACTATCGGGGTTATTACCTGACCCAATAATTTCGGACGGTCTTATTCCCGGGCTGCGATCAGTTCTTCCTTCAGGATCCCGCCTGCAACGCGGACGATCAACAATACCAGGCCGGCAACGGCGGCCAGGGCGAGAACAGCAATCGCTAACTCAGCCCCTTCCAGGCTGATGTCGCCATTGATGATGGCTGCGATGTTGCTGACGGTTGTTCCCAGGTAAACGAATAGAAAGAAGGTTGGCACCGATCCGATATTGGTGGCGAGTACGTAATCCCTGAAACTGACATTGGTCAGCCCCAGTGAGTAATTGAGCGGCGGATACGGCAGCAGCATGACCAACCGGGTGAGCAGCACGACCAGGAATCCTTTGCGCTGGATGGCCCGGTCTATCGCCATGAACGTCGGCTGGCGTTGAATTCTGCGCTCGATCCAGGCTCGTGCGAATGAACGCCCGATCCAGAAGGCGGTGGAAGAGGCAACCAGGCCGGCGATCCACACCACGGCCAGGCCCTGGCCCAGGCCAAACAGGAAACCGGCCAGCATCATCATCAGCGACAGGGGGAGAAGCAATAGCGTTCCGAGTATAATGCTGACGATTATGACCAGCAGGGCCGACGACTGATGCGTATCGGCCCAGCTTTGAAGCGCAGTGATGAGTTGTTCGACCGGCAGAAAAACCGCACTGATCACCACACCCAGGACGAGGGCCGGTATCAGTAAGGTTCGGAGCGTGAAGACCTTTGGACGCATGATTCGGAGCCGGTATTTTCAATATACTTTACACTAGGAATTTGCCTGAACAGAGGATTTTTTGTGAGTTGCAGCAATAAAAACAATCAGCCTGGGCGGATCCGGACGGGTTCTGCTTTTCTGGCATCCCTTGCGCTGTCAGCAGGGCTTTGCGTCGCCGGAAGTGTTTCGGCAAATAATGCCATGTACCCGCACGGTTACGGTACCAAGAACAAGGCGATGGGCGGAGCCGGTATGGCCCTGCCGCGGGAGGCGGCCGCAGTGATCAACAACCCGGCCGTTGCGATCGCGGTGGCCGGCCAGATGCAGGCGGGTATTTCTGTCTACCATGCGCGTGCCAACTACTATACGACCGAGAGTAGTAACGACGGTGAGAATGGCGCTTTTACCATCGGACCCAATGCCATCGACGCGGAAGATAAGTACCTGGTTCAACCTTACATGGCGACCAGTGCGTTGTTGCAGGAAGACTCAGCGGTAGCGGTGTCCCTCTACACTCGTTCCGGCATGAACACCGACTACCGCGGAGGCACCGCAACCTTTGATCCGGATGGTGACGGCCCGCAGCCCGTGCAAACCCTTCCGGGAACCTTCGGCGATGGCAATGCGAACTGGCACGTATACCAGACGCTTATCGACATGACCTATGCGAAGCAGGTGAGCGAGAAAATATCGCTGGGCTTCACCGGGGTCCTGGCGACGCAGGGGTTCAGGGCTAATGGCATGAGGTCGTTTGCGCAATGGACTGAAACCTATGTGGCCAGCGGAGGTACCGAGTTTCCCGACAGCCTGTCGAATAACAAGCGTGACTGGGCTTACGGTGCGGGTGTCAAAGTCGGCCTGCACGCGCAATTTACCCCCACACTCAGCTTTGGCGTCATGTACCAGTCGAAAATATTCATGACGAAACACAAGGACTATTCGGATTTGCTGCCAAACGGCGGCAGGTTCGACATGCCGGCGGACCTGAAGATCGGTTTGACCTGGCAGGCCTGGGAAAATGTGGCTTTCAGCATCGATGCGGAGAGAATTTTCAACTCGGGCGTGGATACGCTGGGCAACTCCGGTCAGAACCTGTTGCGTTGTCCGGGAGTCAATGCCGGCGGCGAAGATGTCAGTTCCTGCCTTGGCGGCAAAAATGGCAGCGGGCTGGGGTGGCAGGACATGAACATCTACCGGATTGGTGGCAGTTTTGTGATCACCGACCGGTGGACGCTGCTGGCTGGTTTCAGTTTTGCAGACCAGCCGATCAGCCTGCGTGAAACCAGCACCAACATACTCACGCCTTACCTGGCCGAAGCGCATTACACCTTTGGCTTTTCATACGTGCTGAGCAGTGGCGCGGAAGTGAATTTCTCGGCGGCTTATTCCGAGGAAGAATCACAGATCGATCAAAACCTGCTCGACCCCAGTCAGAATATAAAAATTGAGTCGGATCAGTTTGATTTCGAACTCAGCTACAGCTGGAGATTCTAAAGGCCATGACGGACGTGAGCGACCGCATACCCGGGCACCTTGCCCCGCAGCAAGGCGAACTCATCATGTTCGAGGACAACGCGCTTCTCGAACGCCTGAGCCGCATCAGCCCGGTAACCGTGCTGGCCGTGTATCTTCCGGTGATCGCCATTGCCGCTTACCTGAGTATCAGCAACGGCGTCGGTATTGGGGTAACAGCCGGGCTGGTCGCGGGCGGCTTCTTTTTCTGGACTTTTTTCGAGTACTTTTTCCACCGTTTCGTGTTCCATTTCAACGCCACCACGCCGTTTCAACACAAGATCCTGTTCACCATACACGGGGTGCACCACCAGTACCCGACTGACAAAGACCGCCTGGTCATGCCGATTACCGTGAGCATCCCGCTGGCCGCCCTGTTTGGCGTGCTGTTCGTCAGCCTGATGGGTGACAAGGGTTGGGGGTTCTTCTGCGGGTTTGGTCTGGGTTACGTGTTTTACGACATGATGCATTACTCAGTTCACCACGTTCAGAACTCGAAATTCGCCTTGTTTCGAAAGGTCCGCCGCCATCATATGGCCCATCATTTTCGTGATACCCGCCTCGGTTTCGGCGTGTCTAATTATTTCTGGGACCGGGTCTTCAAGACCTGACCCGTGAGCTAAGCGTATGGAACAAAACAGCCGACCGCTGGACGGAATCCGCATTCTGGAGGTCGGGCAACTGCTGGCCGGCCCGTTCACCGGTAGTATGCTCGGCTACTATGGCGCCGAGGTCATCAAGGTGGAACCACCTGGAGAAGGCGACCCGCTGCGTCAAGTGGCGTGAACTCGATGAAGACGGCACGTCCTTCTGGTGGCGCAGCCTGGGCCGCAACAAAAAATGCATCACGGCCGATTTGCGCAGTCGAAGAGGGTCGCAACCTGGTACGCAGGCTCGCTTCAAGCTGCCAGGTGCTGGTGGAGAATTTCCGTCCGGGCGTGATGGAGAAATGGGGGCTCGGACCGGCCGACCTGTGGGCTGAGAATCCGCAACTGGTCTACGCACGGATCTCCGGCTACGGGCAGGACGGGCCATATTCGGCCAAACCCGGTTTTGCCTCGGTCTGCGAGGGTGTCGGCGGCTTGCGTTACGTCAACGGCAAACCCGGTGAAGCGCCGATGCGGCCCAACCTCAGCCTGGGCGACACGATGGCAGGCCTGCACACCGCGCTGGGTGTCGTCATGGCCTGCCTGTACCAGGCCAATCATCCCGGCAGCAAAGGCCAGGTGATCGATACCGCCCTGTACGAGGCGACCTTTAACCTGCTCGAAGGGGTAGTGCCGGAATACGACGGCGCCGGTGTCATCCGCGAGCCTTCCGGATCGACCATCACCGGAATTGTGCCCACCAATACCTACCGCTGTGCCGATGGGAAGTTCATCATCATCGGCGCCAACGGCGACTCCATTTTCAAGCGGCTGTGCGAAAAAATGGGCCGGTCGGACATGGCTCAGGACGCGCGTTTTGATACCAATGCCGGGCGGGTGGAGCATGAACCGGAGATCGATGCGGCCATCACGCAATGGACCAGCGCCCTGGGTTCAATCGAGGCGCTGTCACTGCTGGATCAAGCGCGGGTGCCGTCCGGTCCGATCTACAGCGTGGCCGACATGATGGTCAACGAGCATTTCATCGCGCGCGGCCTGTTCGAAGAGGTCGATGTAAACGGCAAATCACTGAAGATTCCGGCGATGATACCCAGGATGAGTGCGACCCCGGGCCGGACCGACTGGGCCGGACCGGAGGTGGGTGCGTTCAACGAAGAAGTCTACAGAGACCTGCTGGGGCTTTCCGCGGAGGAGATCGCAGACCTTGAAGAGCGGGGAATCATCTAAAAGTCCTTCTTATAACGACCGGCCGTAATACAGCGTGACTGCGTGTCGAGCCTCGGCGAAAAACAGCCAGCGTTCGACGACTATTCCGGCCAGGCCAACCACCAGGGCAATGGTCAATAAGGCCAGCTGCGCCACGCCCCCGGAGACACCGGCAAGAATGAGCAAGATTCCGGGCAGCAAAAGGCCCAGGTTTATAGCCAAGCGGCGCAGCCGTTCTGCATGCTTGCGGGCGATGGCAAACCCCATTTCCTTAAGCAGGTAGTTCTCTGATGTATGCGGCGCTTCCAGTTGGCTGACTTTGCCCAGGTGCCCCAGTCCGGTGGCGGTACCGGTGGTGCTGACGGCTTCCTGCCGGTCGATGAATCGCCAGTAAGACCACTTGATCAGCCATGACACCAGCAACACGCCCAGCATCATGATCAGCGTTTGCTGACTGGCGGCGCCCGAGAAGCCCAGTGCCAGGGTGAACAGCAGACCGCCGCTGGCCAGCGCCAGCGCGACGTATACCGGCACGACCCAGTGGTTGTGCCAGCGCGGGATGGTTGTCAGTGAGGCATAGATCATGCCGGTGCTGATCACGGTGATCAGGGCCAGCACGGCAGTGGCGGCTGCGGCTGCCTGCGTCACGTTCGCCGGAATGACGTTCCATATCCAGCCGGCTGTAAAGACCAGCGCGGCCGGGTAGGCCAGTATTGCAAACACGCCTTCACGGCTCAGCCACGACGTGCGCCACTGGCTCATGGCCCTCCAGGCCCGCTCGGGGTGGCCCAGGTGGAACGTAGAGGACAGCAAGCCGGTGGTGATCAGCGCGAGAGCCACCAGGCAGGCGATAAACGCCGTTAGTGGAGAGAGTTCCCAGGCGCCGCTCAGTCGGGCAATCGCCAGCCAGATCATCAGGCCGTAGCCCGCACCGGAAGATGAAGTAAAAAGTATGACGGAATATGCCGGATCCATGGGTGCTAGTCTCTCCTGCTATCTCGAAAGGGCCTTGTCCAGCCAATCGAAGAAGGCGTTGCCGGATGTTATGTTCTCCGCCGCTTCAAGGTGGTCGCCGGTGCCGGTGTCTCCGGCCAGTTCTTTACGTGGGCGCGGCGGCAGGTAGCGGTTGACCGGCTGATAACCGCTTTCAGGCATCAGCGCATATCCACCCCGTCGCTCGACCAGTTGGGAAATGTCCGAAGCCGGGTCACCCAGGTCACCGAAATGCCGCGCCCTGGTAGGGCAGGCCATGACACAGGCCGGCTGGCGCTCGCTCTCTTCCAGGTTTTCGTTGTAGATGCGATCGATGCACAGCGTGCACTTTTTCATCACGCCGTCGTCTGCATCAAACTCGCGGGCGCCATAAGGACAGGCCCAGGAGCACAGCTTGCAGCCAATGCATTTCTCTGCATCGACCAGCACAATGCCGTCTTCCTCGCGCTTGTAGGAGGCACCGGTCGGGCAGACCGTGACACAGGCCGGTTGTTCGCAGTGCAGGCAGGACCGGGGGAAATTTACAGTGCGCGTGTTCGCGCCGTCATCGGTCTCGTAGACATGAACCCGGTTGAACCAGACTCCGGAAGGGTCCTTGCCGTAGGCATCGGTATCGGTAAGTGGCGCCGAGTGACCACTGGCGTTCCATTCCTTACAGCTGACCGCGCAGGCGTGGCAACCCACGCAGATGTCCAGGTCGGTGACAAGGCCCAGCTTCTTTTGGGTGGTTTTAGGCAGGCTGGTCATGAGCGGTCCTTCCGGCGCCAACTGCCCGAGGGCAGGAATTGTTCACCAAAGCGCAGAATCTTCGGGCGTTTCTGAACACCGGGGACCGGCTGCAGCGGTTCAAACCGGGGTTCGCTCACCCCGTCGCCCACTTCAGCCTTGCTGATTTTCACCCGCAGGTCGAACCAGGCGGCCTGGCCGGTGACCGGGTCCGAATTACTCATGCGACGTCTCTTGCCGTCATCGTTGGCCGGCAACAATTCAGAAATAAGGTGGTTGAGCAGGAAGCCCTTCTCACCCTCTGCCGCATCTTTTTCCAGGTTCCATGCGCCGCGACGCTTGCCGATAGCATTCCAGGTCCAGACGGTGTTGCGTTCGCAACCGGTCATCGTGCGGACCTGGGCCTTTATTTTGCCGTGGTGGCTTTCAACGTACACCCAGTCGTCATCACCCACCCCGATTTCGCGTGCCAGGTCGCGGTGCATACACAGGCGGTTGTAACCGTGAATCTGCCGCAACCAGGCATTTTGTGAACCCCAGGAGTGGTACATCGCGGCCGGACGCTGGGTGATCGCGTGGATCGGGTATTTATCATGGGAGACCATAGTCTCCTCGATGGGCTCATACCAGATGGGCAGCGGATCAAAATAATCTGTGATGCGTTTGCGCAGATCTTCCGGCGGCTGGTGTTCACCATGTCCCTGGGCGGCCAGCCGGAAACGTTGTAATGGCTCGCTGTAAAGCTGCATCACGATCTGCTCAGAAGAAGGGATGAACCCCATGCCGTGCGCAAACTCCAGGTAATCCTTGTTGGCGTGCTTATAGTACAGCTGTGAATCCGGCAAATCGTGTTTCCAGAAACAGCCGTTTTCGATGTAGCGTTTTAGCTGGTCCGGGTTGGAACTACCCTTGCCATGCTGATCGCCGTTTTCACCGCGCCAACCGGCCAGTGGGCCGATGCCCGGCATGCGTTGGTGGTTGACCAGGTAGTCAGGGTATCCGCCCGGGTAAGTGGCCGAACCGTCTTCATTGCTGAAAGCCGGCAGGCCCAGGCGTGCACCGAGTTCGATCAGAACATCCTGGAAAGGCCGTACATCCCGGTCTGGTTTCACGACAGGTTGGCGGATCGAATCCGCCGGGCCGTGCGCGGTGCTGATCGGCCGGTCCAGCAGGCTGACGCAATCCCAACGCTCCAGGTAGGTTGTATCCGGCAGTACCAGGTCGGCGTAGGAGACCATTTCCGAAGCAAAGGCATCGGAGTAAATGATGTGCGGAATCTTGTACTCGCCGGTGCTTTCATCGACATCGGTGAGCATTTCCATCGTGCCCTTCGAATTCATCGACGAGTTCCAGGCCATGTTGGCCATGTACAGGAACAGGGTATCCACCGGGTACGGGTCGCCGGCCCAGGCATTGTGGATCACCATGTGCATCAGCCCGTGCGCCGAGAACGGGTGCTCCCAGGAGAAGCCCTTGTCGATACGGCAGGGGCTGCCGTCCTCGTTGACCAGCAGGTCTTCAGGGCCGGTGATAAAGCCCAGCGGTGGACCTGGCATCGGCTCGCCGGCGTTGACCTGGCCGGGCTTACCGGTCGGCTTGGGGCCGGGCGGGCAAGGCCGCGGGAACGGTGGCTTGTAGCGAAAGCCACCCGGGCAGTCGATGCTGCCCAGCAGCATTTGCAGCAAGTGGATGGCGCGGCAGGTATGGAAGCCGTTGGAGTGCGCAGATATTCCGCGCATCGCGTGCATGGAAACCGGCCGCCCGATCATTTTGTCGTGCTTGCGCCCGGCCCAGTCGGTCCATTCAACATCCAGCTCTATTTCCTGCTCGAAAGCAGCGTGTGCGAGTTCTGCTGCAATCCGCTTGATGGTCGCTTCGGGGATGCCGGTTTTTTCCGCAACTTCGCCTGGCGCGTATTGCTGATCGAGGTAGCGCATCGCCATCAATTCGAAAGCCGGGCGGGCCTTGGTGCCATCCGGCATTTCGAACAGGCCGCTCAGTTCAGGCACGATGTCCGGCAACAGGGCGTTGACCGGCTGTCCCTGGTTCTTTTCCCAGGCCAGCGGATTGCCTTCTTCATCGCGCAGGAACAGACCGTCTTCCGGGTGCCCCTCTTCAGCCCGCACCAGCCAGGGTGCATTGCTGTAGCGAACCAGGAAGTCGAGGTCGATTTTTCGTGATTTCAGCAGTTCATGGATCAGGGCCATCACGAACAGCCCATCGGTACCGGGCCTGATGCCTATCCATTCGTCGGCGATGGCCGAGTATCCGGTGCGCACGGGATTAACCGAGACGTACTTGGTATTCTCGCGGGTTTTCAGGTTGCCCAGGCCGGTTTTAATCGGGTTGGAGTCATGGTCCTCGGCGACACCGAACATCATGAAGTAACGGGTGTGCTCCCAGTCCGGTTCGCCGAACTCCCAGAACGACCCACCGATCGTGTACAGACCCGCCGCCGCCATGTTGACCGAACAAAAACCGCCGTGGGCAGCGTGGTTGAGCGTGCCGAACTTGGTCGCCCAGAAGCCGGTCAGGGACTGGCTCTGGTCGCGGCCGGTGAAGAACGCCAGCTTGCGCGGGTCGCTGGCCCGGATATCGGACAGCCAACCGGTAGCGATTTCAAACGCCTCTTCCCAGGAGATTTCTTCAAATTCGCCACTGCCGCGGGGCCCGGTCCTTTTCAGCGGGGCGGATAAACGCGCCGGTGACAAGTGTTGCATGATGCCGGACGAGCCCTTGCCGCACAGCACCCCCTTGTTTACCGGATGATCCGGGTTGCCCTCGATGTAGCGAACCTGGCCATCGGTCAAATGTACCTTGATACCGCAGCGGCAGGCGCACATGTAACACGTCGTGTACTTGACCTCATCAGAGACTTTTGGGGATGTTTCTACCTGTTCCTGCGGAGGTGCCATAGACCGTTTCCCGGTATGTGATTAATACGCGAACTTATCCTTGAAACCATAGCATATTAGCAAATGGTAATAAATCGCTTCATGCCGACCTCAGTCAATATTTACTCGATAAAACAGGCGGAGTTTCCTGCTGTTGAAAACCAGGCCTGAAAGGGCGGTAAACAACGCGACTGCGCCCAGAATGAGAGCGAGGCGGGTCCAGGGCTGGTCCCAGGCGATCCGCATGGCGGCAAAGGAATAGAGCGCACGAAGCCATTCCAGGGCTCCGAGCAATAGCAGACCCTGGAAAAATCGTGGAACCCAGCTTTTTTTCAAAAATAGAAGCGGCACCAGACACCAGGCAAATCACCGCCACGGGCAACAGACCCGCCCGGTAGAAATGGGCAGCGAGCAGCACAAGGCTGAGAATCACAGGTAGAAGTCTGAGCATAATTGCGTCTTTGGTTTTTTCAGTAGTTTAATCTGAAAAGCCGGAGCCGTTGAGACTAATGAGGTGTAAGCCTATCCAGCGGCGACACTGCACCAAGAGCATCCGCGCTTTACCACATGCGTGTAAATCATGGTCGTTCTGACGTCTTTGTGGCCCAGCAAGGTCTGGATCGTGCGAATGTCAGTCCCCGACTCCAGTAAATGGGTGGCAAAGGAATGCCGCAATGTATGGCAGGTCACTCGCTTGTCGATTCCCGCAGCCTTCGATGCTGATGTGACCGCCTTACGCAATGTGCTTTGATGAACATGCCACCGATAGTGCCGGCCCGGATCATGCCTGTCTTCCACGATCTGCAGAGCTGGAAAAATAAACTGCCAGTGAAAGTCACAAGTTGATTTACCGAGTTTGCGCTGAAGAGAAGCCGGCAGTTTGGCGGCGCCAAAGCCATTTCCCAGATCCCGATCATGCAAGCTGCGAACATAATCCAGGTTCTTCTCAAGCGGACCCGCCAGGAAGTCCGGCAAAACCGTCACCCTTTGTTTCCCACCCTTGCCGGCAAACACGCGGACCGTTCTACGACTCAGATCAATGTCTCCGACGCGAAGACTGAGGCATTCCATCAACCGTAGACCCGAGCCGTACATCAGGCTGACAGGTAAGTAATAAGTCGGCGAAACATGATCGAGTAAGCCAGAATCTCCTCAACACTCAGCACAACCGGAACGCGGTGAACAGTCTTGGCCCGGATTACGTCATCAAGCCACGGAAGATCCCTCTCCAGCACTTTGAGATACAGAAACAATATGGCCTGCAGCGCCTGGTTTTGAGTCGAGGGCGAAACCTGTCGTTTAACGGCCAGGTAAGAAAGAAAGGACTCGATCTCATGCTTTCCCATATCCAGGGGATGTCGCTTTCCATGAAACACTATGAAACGTCGAATCCAGGTCAAATATGCGCGTTCAGTTGCCAGGCTGTAGTGCCGCACGCGAATGGCAGAGCGCACACGCTCCAGCAACAGTGATTTAGCCACTAACCTTTCCGCATTTTCATATGAAACAAGATTGAGTTAATTACCAAGGAAAATCAGCGAGTAAACCACCTTGTTTGACGTAAGAGATTGGCTAGATATCAAGACGGCACTGACATTTTGTTTTATAGTTTTGTAAATACTTCAAGTGGAATACCGGGGAATTACATGCTCATCAAAACAATTCACATGAATATTTTTCACCGTATGTCAGTCCGTTCCAGATAAATGTAGTTAGCAATACAGTGAACGGGAGAGGAAAATGACCACCATTAATCCTGAAAACCCATCATCTGATGACACTGTAGTCTTTGAGTTTTTGACTGCACAGAATGGTTGCTGTTATTTCACCAAACACATCGTAGGTACGCATTTTTATTTCGAAGAAGTTTATTACGAACCGCCAAGACCAATTATCGCCACACCTATTCCTGTTATAGAGACTTGGAATGTTGGACGGTTGAAGGCAGGTGAGTATCAGGTTACTCAAATAGATTTGCGGGCAGGCACAACAACGGAGAGTTTTTCAGTATCCGAAGGTCTGTTGCCATTCCCCGAACCCGCAATCCCTACATTTGGTTTTGTTGGCGCGGCAATACTTGCCATTGGCTTGGTCGTGGCTTGCTAACAAGGCGTTTAAGTCGGACGCGGCAAGCCGCGCCGCTTAACTAAGACGTTAAGTTTATACAGTGGGCAGACTCGTCGAACTCAAGAGTATCTCGGAAACAGCTTCGGGAGGTGCACGCCGCTGGTTCAGTTCGCCCACTACCGATCTGATCGTTTGGTATGAAGGTCCAAGTATTCGTAGGTTTGAGTTTTGCTATGACAAGACACGCTCTGAACATGTGTTTATATGGGAGGACGAGGGCCAGGTACGACACTTGGAAGTGGATGATGGTGAACAAAGCCAAGGAATAGATTACAAAGAATCACCGATCTACGTGCCAGATGGCTTCATTGATTTCGAGCAGGTTCAACGGGAGCTTTTAGAACTCAGAGAGAGCCTTCCGAATGAAGTTTATTGTTTTGTCGAAGAGAAAGTTCTGGAGCACACCAATGGTCTGGGTAAAACTTAACAAATCGTTTAAGTACGTTCCGCCAGCAAGCTGGCTCCACCGGACGCGTGCTGCGCACGCGCCGCTTAACTGAGACGTTATGCCCTTTCCTGACCAACCGGAGGAGTAATTATGAATAACAAGACTCTCTATGAACGACTCGGCGGGTATGACGCCATCGCTGCAGTAGCCAACGATCTTTTGCCTCGCATGCAGGCGGATGCGCAACTTGGACGCTTCTACCAGCATCGGGGTGAAGATGGTTTAAGGCGCTCACGGCAGATCCTGATCGATTTTCTATGCTCGAGTGCAGGCGGTCCACTGTACTACACCGGTCGAGATATGAAAGTCACCCACAAAGGGATGAAAATCAGTGAAAGCGATTGGTCTGCATTCCTGGGATATCTCAATGACACGTTGGACACTCTTCAAGTCCCTCAGCCTGAACGTAAGGAAGTAGTGGCACTAATGCAAGGTACGAAGGCAGACATCGTTGAGGCGTAGATGCGCCGGGCATAACCCTTCGGTCAACTGGACCGCCCGCAAGCTGCGCTTGCGGGTGCCATCCGCGCTTCGCGCTCCGGCGGCCGGTTACCTCAAACGTTATACGGTCCAATTTGCATACTTTCATTCAATGCTAAAGGAAAAAAACATGCAAAATTCAGAGGTGGTTCACAAGATCATCGTTCAACACAATGCCAATCTTGAGAAGTGGTATGCATCCGGCGAAATAGACAAAGTTGCCGAAGTATTTGCTGAAGACTGTTGGCAAATGCCACCTCATGCCGAGCCTCTGGTGGGACGAGCCGCACTGTTAAAATTTTGGGAACAGGCTGTTCAGTGGGGTAAGTGGCGATTCACACTCGAGTCCCAAGAAGTCGTTGTTTCTGGTCCCATAGCCGTCGAACGTGGAAGGTACATCCTTAAATTCCAAGCAGGTCCGACGGCTCCACCTGGTCTTGAATCACATGAAGATAAAGGGAACTACGTTGTCATGTGGAGTCTGAATAATAATGGTCAATGGCAGATCGTATGGGATGCACCAGTCAGCACACTGCCGCTTGGAGAGATGTGATACCCCGCCGTATAACAAAGCGTTTAAGTTCGTTCCGCCAGCAAGCTGGCTCCACCGGACGCAGCTCCGCTGCGCCGCTTAACTAAATCGTTAACTGTATATATCGCAACGTCTTGACGTTATAACGCTATGGCGTTAAAGTTGTTCTTGGAGGAAAAATCTATGAGCGACTCATCTAAAAGATCAACAGTCTATTTTGAACCTGAAGTCCATCAAGCCTTGCGCTTAAAAGCGGCCTTTACACACCGATCAGTATCAGATCTTGTAAATGAGGCAGTTCGCAACGTTTTGCAGGA
>CAVWXL010000019.1:0-39688 GCA_963759035.1 uncultured Gammaproteobacteria bacterium | reverse complement strand
AACAGACAGGTTCGCCATTGGAGCTTATTAAGCATGTTGATCCTCCCGTTAACCAGCCTCGCCAAATACCAGGTTCATATTAGTATAAGACTATAGTTGGAAGGTTTGAACCGCCCTGGCTTTACCGGAGACTCTATACATTGAGGAGATGGAGTTATCAATAAAAGTGCGCGCTGCAGGAGATTTGCGTGAATCAGTTGTGCACAGTTGTGCATGAGTCGCAACGAACGTCCCGGTAAGTGGTTGAATGGTAGTTTATTTATGCCATTTCGGACTCTTAATTCGATGATATCGTTGATTTCAGCGATCAGACGACGGCGATCTGCGAAGTTGTTGGCCTGACGGCTTCACCGCCTCCAGGATGGTTCAATGTTGCAATAGAAAGCGAAGATGAATCACTCAGCGGCTGCCAGATGATGCGCACCGGAGAGCAACAGGAATTACTCGGTATCATTCGCCTGGTTTCGGTCACACTCCAGGAAACAGAGGGCTCCCCACTCTGGTACGCCATGATGGTCTCAATCGAGTAGCAGACAATCTCGGAGGTGGGTTTTGTGCTGGGAGATGTGCTTTGGTCACGGCAGGATGTACCGATCTCCGGATAGGCGTTTGCTAACACTCGCGCCATGGTGCTTTCAGCTTCAGCTGAAGGTAACGATACCCCCAAGAATTTCAATTCCTGATTTTCGAACACGGGCAGCAAAAATACATCATTACGCTTTTAACACCGGGGCGGGATGTGGATGAAGGTGTTTTCTACCAGCGGAATGCCGACGATCTTGGAGTCATGATCAGGTCTCTAAACCGAAAGGGCAATTGAACCGGACTCTGTCCCCGGTGACCAAAAATGGCGCCGCTGCAACAGGATGTCCCTGCCGTATTGGTGAGCAGGGCATTCGATCTGGGTTCGATTCCGTCCCTGCGCACCAATTTTCAAGGGGGTATTCCGGTCACAAGGTACTTACATTTTTTAATGCCATCCTGACATGTAGCGCGTATTGTATCTCGCGTGCAGTTCATCGCGTACTGCTTCAGGTTTGCCTGTCGAGGGCAGCGGACCAACGGATTCGCCATCCCTTGTATATAAATCCATGTCCTTGGCCCAGCCCCTGGTTTCCAGCACAAAAAATCGACTCCAGCCATCCGGTGCAGGAGGTGCCGAGTTGAATTCCAGGTGCACTTCCTCTCCCGGGCCAATGATGGCCACGGCGTCATCCCATGTAGTTACCAATTCTTCGACCGGGCCAAAACGGGTGTAATAGCCTGCCATGTAACGGCTATCCCAGAATGGATCCAGATTCGTATAGTCATAATAAGGTCGAAACTGTTCATGGGTACTGCGCCTTGCAAAGCCGGAGTGGCTGAGGGTTGCTGCAAGCACCGGTAAGCTTTGCGTTTGGTGTTCGGGCAGTTCCTCTGCAAACGCGATTGCGATCCGGTCCCAGTAAATTTGCATATTGGTTCGTAAGCGCAGGCTGCGGGTCCCTTGTGGTAATCCGGACAAAGGTACTGACATGCGCCGCGGCATGCCCGCCGGATAGCCAAATTGCTCCATCACCATGTGCCACTGCCCTCCGGCAAAGGCCTCCAGGGTCGGGGCGGTATAAGCTGCGCCTGCCTGCCAGGCGGCGAAATTGGTTTGCGAGTAGGGATATTCAACCCAACCATCTATGACCAATAATGGGTCGCCGTGTTCACTGTCCAGCGCTTGAGAAAAGTCCATGGTGAGGATGTGTTCGTCTTGCAGGCGGCCAATAAATCGCGAGTCCAGATGCCCCACAGGAGCGGCACCGCCATCTTTTGCCAGGATCAATTCGATAACGTCATCGCCCCGATCATTGACTGCGCTCTGAGGTAATAACTCGTGTTGGTAAAAACGTGCCTCTCCTGTCGGTTCCGGCCCCATAATACCCATGCGCTCATCCATCACCATGTGCCAGCCTGGAGGCAAATCATAGACCGCCAGGCGCACTGCATCGATGTAGGCGTTCTCCTCCATGGGCTCGCCGATCTTGAGTTCATAGCGCCCGTTCCTTGCCTGCAGCGATCCTTCCGGTAGCAGGAAATTTTCCCACGGGCGCGGTGTCGAGTATTCACCCGGTCCAATGGAGTAACCTATTCCCCCGACACCGAGAAAATCGCTGATGAAGGCGTACTCCTCACCGTTCCATGCAAACAGCACCGGGCAGCTGGAAAGTTGCCGCTGAGTCTCGCTGATGTGTTGGAGTTGGCCCGTGCGGACGTTGACCTCGCTCTGGAAGACGCCATCTGACCAGTCGATGGAGATGAAATCTGCCCGCGTTGCGCCCCTCAGGCCCACCGCCAGCGGTTGCAGACTCTGCCCGGGACCCGAGTGATTGCGGTAAGCCTGCAGGAGACTCCAGCGAGATCCGCTGCGTACTGCCAGTTCGGTGCCCACACCCGAGGCATTGGAGCGCATCGAATGCGCATCGTCCTGTCTGCCGCTCAGGGCCAGGGTGATAAAGGGATAGCGGCCCGGCCCCGGCTGCCAAAGGGATAAGTTAGAGGTCGTGGCCGAAAATGCCAACATTGCAGGGCCCGACCGCGATGCGCCGATAAATGGCGTACTGGCGTTGATCGGATCTGCGGCAGGCGCCGGCACTTCGATAAGGGATTCTACCGGCTCGGTGCCGGGCGACAAAACGGCCCACCCTTTGGCGGAAGAAACGATCAAGTCCGGCATTCCATCGCCATTGACGTCAAACGTGGACAGTTGTGCCTGTGAGACATTTTCAAGTATGCCGGGAGCGGCCAGGAGATCGGAATGCAACTGGCCGTCAGGGCCCGAGCGCCAGCGCAGCAAGTCACCCCCGGGGGTAATCGTATACAGCTCAGTCAGGCCATCAGCGTCAATATCCGCCGCCAGCACGGCCTGGGCAGGGCTGTTTTTGAATAGCTCAAAGCCCGTAGCCGAGTGATAAGACCACAACCGGTCATTCAAATAGACTTCATGCGGTGTCTCGCGATTGAGCACAATCAAATCAACGTCGCGATCCTGGTCGAGGTCAGCAGGCAAGACCATGATAGAAGCGGCGCGTGACCCGCTCAGCTGATACTCGGCCGCCAGCTGCCGGAAGCTGCCATCGAGGTTGTTATTGAAAAGTTCGTTGGGTCCGTCGGCATTGACCAGGAAGATGTCCAGGTCGCCATCATGATCGGCGTCGAAAAACGCACCATCGACGGTGTCCAGATCGGCACCACCGGTAGCGGTCGAGGCCGTTACATTCTCCCAATGATTTCCGGTCAGCTGCCGCCACAGCTGGTTTTTCCCTCGACGGCACAAATAGACATCGACCAGGCCATCGTTGTCGAAGTCTCCCCAAAGGGCCGCATTAATTCCGCTTACCGAAGACAGCGGATGACTGGCAAGTGCCGTGTAGCCGCCGTCATCCTGGCCCTGTAAAACCAGGTTGCCACTGACGATTTCACCGTTCTCAGAAACCACATCGAGCACACCGGCCAGGAATATATCGGTCCATCCGTCTGCCTGCATATCCACCGTGGTGAGACTCGCCGTGAATTGCGCTGACTGTTGGCGCCAATTCAAAGATGCCACATTATCGATTGGCAAGAGCCTGGGCTCCTCAAACAATGCTCCCTGCGGAGCGGGTTGAACCATCTCCTCATCAAGATCAATGGCCAGGGCCTCGGCCTTTGGACCCATGCGTGTGTATCTGAATTCAGCCAAATGGGAGCGGGGGTTGTTTTCCAGCCGTTGATAATCGGCTGCCAATGCAAGCGCCTCTTCCTGGCGCCCGAGGCGCTGCAGGCTTTGGAAAGCTCCGTAATAGGCACTGCGCAGATACGGATCCGCCTCGATGGCTAGCTGATACCACGATAAGGCCTGCTCGTGCTGGTTCAACTGCGCCTGACACTGAGCCAGGTAATAGGCGGCGTGCGCATCATTGGGGTCGGTTTCGAGCACGGACTCAAATTCGGCCAGGGCCTCTTGCGGTGAGCCCAGAAAGAGCCGTATCAAGCCTGCCAGGTAACGGGCGCGCACATGGTTGGGTTCATCCTGTAAGACTTCACCTGCGATTTCCAGAGCCTTCATTTCATCGCCGGCTTGTTGCCGGTTGAGCGTGGCGATCGCCAAGTTCAATCGGGCATCGGTCCAGTCAGGCCTTTCGCTGACAATTTCACTGAAAAGTTCCAGGGCCTGGGCGTATTCGAATTTCCCCATCAACCCGACCGCCTGATTGTTGGCCTCGATAGCCCGCGCGTCAGGGGGTAGCTGTGATGGCGGTGTGCCAGAGTCTGAACAGGCTGAAGTCAACAGGACGAGCAGCAGGCAAAGGCCTGCGGACTTCAATATGTACATAGTTGTATCCTCCGGGCGTTTAGGGTTGTTGCTTAATTTCTATCAGGGAATCAGCTCTCACATGGTCTAGTAGCTGGCGGCTGCCGTCAGGCCAGAACACCTCCAGGCTATCCACGTATTCGGCGCTGCCCAGTCCGAATGTCAGGACCGGCTCAACCTGCGACAAATAACTGCGTGTGGGCATCACCTGGTGTCTTTGTACTGAACCACCGCCTCGCAGTTCAACCCAGGCGCCGATCGCATCCCGGTTAACCTTCGTGCCAGTCAGTTTTACCCGCAGCCAATGATGTCCCAGTGCCTGATCATTCCGCAACAAAAGCGGCGCCCCACCATTCTGGGTGATGAGCACATCCAGATCACCATCGCCGTCAATATCCGCATAACTTGCGCCACGCCCAACCAGGGCTGTGCCAAAGTCACCAGTGCCAGCAGCTGGGTGCTGCAGGAAACTGGAGCTGCAATCATTGCCGCAATTCCAGAACAACTGCGCGGGCTGGCGGTAATGCTGACTGCTTTGCACCTTGTTGATATCACCTTCCAGATGACCGTTTGCCTGGAAGAAATCAAGGCGGCCATCGAGATCGTAATCGAAAAAAAACAGACCGAAAGTCAGAGCGCGGCGGGACGCGGGTCCAATGCCTTCAACGATTGCCTCGTCGGTTAGCGGGGGTTCTGAATTCTGGGTCACATACAGGGAGGTCATTTCATTGGCGAAATTACCGATCGCAATGCCGAGGTCCGGGCTGTTTCGAAAATATGCGGTATCCGTTCCCATTGCGCCGGTGGCCTTGCCATCACGGTCAAATGCCACTCCAAGCATGGCGCCGCGTTCCTCGAAAATTCCCTCGCCCTGGTTGTGAAAGAAAAAGTTCTGCACGGTGTCATTGGCGACCAACAGGTCCATCCACCCGTCCCGGTCGAAGTCCACCGGTGCCACCGCCAGAGCCTTGCCCATGGGTCTGCCAGTCGACGGGTTATTGATTTGAATGCCACTCTCTCCGGAAATATCGCTGAAACTTCCGTCGCCATCATTGCGATAAAGAAAATTGTAGCTGCCTTCGTAGGCATTGGGCGGACCGTAGGCGCGACCGATTCCGGTCAGTTGGAAATTTACATCCATATCAATTTCCCGGGACCAGCGCACATAGTTGGCGACGAATAAATCGAGGTCGCCATCATTGTCGATATCAATGAAAGCAGCGCTGGTGCTCCAGGCATCCGCTGTGCCACCGACACCGGCATCGGCCGTGATATCCCGGAACCGCCCGCTGTCATTACGGAACAGGTGATTCAAACCAAAGGCCGTGACAAAAATGTCCACATCGCCATCATTATCATAATCGCCTGCAGCAACGCCCATACCGTACATGGGCACCGCCAGACCTGACACTGGGGTCTCATCGGTGAATAGGCCCAGCCCGTCGTTCTGATATAGCTTCATAGTGGGATGGCCTTCATCCGAAGCTGACTGTTCGGGCCACAGGTCAGAATTTATCAGCAACAGATCCTGGTCGCCGTCATTGTCGTAATCGAAAAATGCCGCCCCGCTTCCCATGGTCTCCGGCAGCAGTTTGTCGCCATAAGCTCCGGTAGAGTGTGAGAACGTGATGCCCGCCTCGCGGGTAATGTCGGTAAATTGTACCGCCGGTGCCTGCACTTCGTTGAGCACACTGACCGGGGCCGCCACCGGAGCTTCAGGCAGTTGTTCCTCTTCCTGCATTGCATTTTTGACCAGCACGACCGCCATGATGAGTGCGGCCAGTGTGCCGGCGATCAACAAGGTGCGCTTGAAGGCAAGACCAATGATTTCATCTGTCGCCTCGCGGCGATTTCTGCGATTCATAATATGACCGTGCTTGGGTGCTCGCTATACTATACGGTGACAAAGCATGTTGCGCCCAACACCGGCAGTTTTTCAACAACCATGATAATCAACTTTGGATAATCCACAGGCAACTGAAAGCCCAACGACTCCGCGGGACTTTCGTCCGGTCATCGGGCCACGCCTGAAGCCATTGCTGGAGCTGGTATTTGTATTATTCGGTTTGCTCGCCATCAACAGTTTGTACCTGGCGGGCATCACGGTTACCGAGTGGCTGAGCGGAGACTTATACCAGGAATATTTTTATCAGCTGATGTTTCTTCTGCATCTGTTGCTGGGGCTGCTGATCGTCTTGCCCGCGGTCGTGTTTGGCGGCGTGCACCTGCGCAACGCCTGGCCGAGGCCGAATTACCGTGCCGTGCGTGCCGGTCTGGCTCTTTATTCCTGCGTGTTGGCCCTGTTAATCAGCGGCCTGGTTCTGACCCGCTTCGACTTTTTCTCGATTAAAGATCCAGCTCTGCGCGATGGTGTTTATTGGGTTCACGTCATCACGCCTTTGTTGACGATCGGTTTATTCGTTCTGCACCGCCTGGCCGGTAAAAACATAAGGTACAGACCCGGAATTGCCTGGGGCGCGGCCGCGGTGGTCGTGCTTGTGATGGCTCTGTTGCCCCAGATGATGGAGAAACATGCCTCAATGGAGACGGTCGACACGCCAGCGGAGGAAAGCAGCCTGTTTTTCCCTGCCCTGGCCCGTACCCCAGGCAATAACTATTTACCCGCCGCTGTGTTAATGATGGATGATTATTGTCAGCAGTGTCATCAGGACGTTCACGCCAAGTGGCTTCACAGCGCTCATCGCTTCAGTTCCTTCAATAATCCTGCCTACCGGTTTTCGGTCATGAAAACCCGGGAAATGAGCATGGAGCAGAATGGCGACACCCATCTTTCCCGGCTGTGTGCCGGCTGCCATGATCCGGTTCCTTTGTTCAGTGGCGTTTTTGATGATCCGGAGTTTGGAGCTGCGGATGATCCGCTGGCCAGCGCCGGTATTACCTGCACCAGTTGCCATGCGATCACGGCTGTCAACAGCCCGCGCGGCAACGCAGATTACACGATTGCTGCGCCACGGCATTACCCCTTCACATTCGCAGAGAACCGATTTCTGAAATGGCTCAACCTGCAATTGGTAAAAGCCAAACCGGCCTTTCACAAGAAAACCTTTCTGAACGCCCTGCACCGTGAACCCGGATTCTGCGGCAGTTGCCACAAGGTGCACCTGCCACCTGAACTGAACAGCTATAAATGGTTACGTGGCCAGAACCATCAGGACGCCTACCACTTGTCCGGTGTTTCCGGCCACGGTGCAAGCAGTTTCTATTACCCGCCAAAGGCGGTACACAAATGCGCCGAATGCCATATGCCGCTGATGGCGTCTGGAGATTTCGGGGCCGCGTACTTTGATCAGTCGGCGACGCTCAAGGTTCACGATCACCAATTCCCCGGCGCCAACACCGCCTTGCCCGCCATGATGGGTTCGCCGGCATGGGTAAACGAAGCTCATCAGAGTTTTCTGAAAAATGCGCTGAGGGTCGATATCTTCGGCTTGAAACCGGGCGGAACTATTAACAGCCCGCTGGTCGCACCCTTGCGCCCGTTGGTGCCAACGCTTGAACCCGGTAAACGGTATTTGCTGGAAACCGTGCTGCGCACCCTCAAAGTAGGTCACCTGTTTACCGAGGGCACAGCTGATTCCAATCAAGTCTGGCTCGAAGTGACGCTACGCAGTGGCAATGAAACAGTCGGCCACAGCGGCAGCCGTGAAGCCGACGGCACGGTGGATACCTGGGCGCATTTTGTGAACGTGTACATGCTTGACCGTGCGGGCAATCGCATTGACCGGCGCAATGCGGAAGACATTTTCACCCCGCTTTACAATCATCAGATTCCACCGGGAGCCGCGGATGTCATTCATTATGGGTTCACCGTGCCGGAAGATCAGCGTGAACCGCTCACGATCGAAGTCAAGCTGAACTACCGTAAATTCGATACCACTTATCTGCGCCACATTCGGGGTGATGATTTCGAATACAACGACCTGCCCATTACGGTCATTGCCTCAGATAAGGTCCAATTTCCGATCAACAATGGGGCATCAACGGACAGGGCGACCGATGCAGAGGGCGAGATGGGTATCCCCATCTGGCAACGCTGGAACGATTACGGTATTGGTTTGTTCCGCAAAGGGCAGCGGGGTGAAATGCGCCAGGCAGAGTATGCTTTCAGCCAGGTTGAGGAACTTGGCCACGCCGATGGCCCTGTGAATCTGTCCCGCGTTTTCCTGAAGGAGGGTCGCCTGGAGGATGCCGCGCAAGCCTTGCGCCGGGCGGTGGACTTTGAGCCGCCCGCCTATCCCTGGTTGCTGGCCTGGTTTACAGGCCTGGTGAATAAACAGAACGGTCAGCTGGATGAGGCTATCAACAATTTCAGGCACATCCTGAATACCGATTACGAAATGGCGCGAGAGCGCGAGTTCGATTTCAGCCAGGATTTTCGCGTGATCAACGAATTGGCGCAGACGCTGCTGGAACGATCCAAAACAGAGCGCGGCGCGGACCGGCAACAAGCTCGCAATCAGTCACTATCAGAGGCACAACAGTTGTTTGAAAAAACGCTGGAACTGGATCCGGAAAACACGGTCGCCCACTATAATCTCGGGTTGGTATACACCCTGTTGGGTGATGAAGAACAGGCGCTTGAACACAAGCGCTTGCACGAATACTTTCGGGTTGATGACAATGCCCGTGATCGCGCGGTCAATATTCACAGAAGTAAAAACGCGGCGGCTGACCACGCTGCTGAATCGGTGGTGATTTACGACTTACAACGAAAGGCTGATTAGTACTATAGTATGGTTCGGCGAGCTTTTGTCACCAACCCTCACCACTGGACTCAAATATGCCAGATCTCTACTATGCAGCCACCTGCCAGACCGATTTTGCCAGCCCCCTCAAGCGTGAGGAAATCGCTGAGCGCACGCGGCGCATGTGTGCCCTGGTTGAGCAGACCATCGTCGGATACGAACCTTTTTTCGACGTGCGTTTACTGGTGTTTCCTGAATTTGCCCACTCTGCGCCGGCATACGACAATGTCGCGGCCTTGCGTAAAAACCTGGCGGTACCGGTGCCCAATGAGCACACGGACAAATACGCAAGATTGTGTCAGAAGTATGGCTGCTACATTCAGACCGGCAGTTTTATCGAAGCTGACCCCAATTACCCGGGGGTGGTGTTTAACACCACGGTATTGATCGGCCCGACCGGAGTCTTATCCAAATACCGCAAGGTCAACACCTGGATTCCGTGGGAAGTGCACAGCAGTCCTCACGATATCGCCGATTATGCGGAGGAGCCTTTCCCGGTGGTTGACACGGAATTGGGTAAACTGGGCGTCGCCATTTGCTATGACTGGCTGTTCCCCGAGACCATCCGTCAAATCGCATTTAACGGCGCCGAGGTAATTAACCGGGTTTCAGCATATATGGATCCCTGGGGTGCAACCGCGCCAATGGATTGGTGGACCCTGATCAATCGTACACGGGCGCTTGAAAATACGGCTTACGTGGTGGCGTCCAACCAGGGCGCCAGCATGCAGCATTACCCGCCCTTCAGTTGGCCCGGGGGCAGTATGGTGGTCAATTACGACGGTATCATCCTGGCCCAGGCGGACCCTGGTCCCGGCGAGAAGGTCGTTGTCGCTCCCATTGATATCAATACCCTGCGAGCGGAACGAAAACGCCGCGTGGGGCACGACATGCAGGCCCATTTCCGCAGTGAAATTCACGACTACGCAAGGCATTCCTACCTGCAGCGTGGTGATTCCGCGGAGCTTACCATCGAAAACATAAAGCAGCGTATTCAGGATGCCAAGGCGAAGGGTGGGACGGAATCGTAGGAGCGAACTTTAGTTTTCCGCTGCGGCTATGCCAGACATCGATCAGCCTGATCCATGAGAGACAAGAACAACAGTAGATTCTCCCTGTCTCAGCGAGTACCTCGCGCGAGCCGGCAACGACCCGTAATTTGTCTCACTTCCATCCGGCCAGTAAACGCGGACCTCGCCGACCGTGGCTGCATCCCCCAGCCCGAAGTGCAGTACGCCGCTGTTGCTTGCCAGGTAGCTGCCACTGCGATTAACTGTTCGCCACTGAATGAGCCCGTCGATCGCTACTGAAACGCGGGCCCCAAGCGCTTCGTGGCCATCCGCGTCGAGCACCTCCAGCGCCAGCCAGCCATGCTCAGCACCCACCACGTTGTGCAGCAGTCGCGTGCGGCCACCATTGTTGATGACGACGGCATCGACCCCGCCATCCCGGTCGTAGTCGGCAAAGGCGACAGCGCGGGTGTTATCGATGCTTTGCCTGGCCGTGCCACCACTTGGTGTAACTTGTTCGAATCGAGTTCCTCCGAGACCACGAAAGAGGTGATTTGGTTCGGAAAAGGGGGTTTCGAGCGGCGGTCTGCGTCCGACCCGGCCGTTGCCGACATAGAGATCCAGGCGGCCGTCGTTGTCAAAATCGGCGAAACCCGTACCGAAGCCGGTAAACGCAACGCTCGCCGCGGCCAGACCGGTGGTCGCAGTCACATCCTCGAAAACGCCGCCTTCGTTCAGATACAGCGTGTTCGTCTCTCCACGTAAATGTGTCAGGAACAGATCGAGATCACCGTCATTTTCGAGGTCGGCCATGGCAATGCCCATGCCTGCCTCCGCCGTGCCGCTGAGGTTAACCGCCGTGCCCGTGATCAGCGCACGGTCCTTGAAATGGCCATCGCCGTCGTTGATCCATAACTGATTCGGCATACCGTCGTTGGCCACGTACAGATCTGCCCATCCATCGCCATTGAGGTCGCCGGCGACCACGCCCAATCCGTAGCCGCGGGCCTGCCAGATCCCCGCCAATTCGGTAACGTCGGTGAACCTGTCGTCATCATTGCGGTACAGCACATCGGTGGCCGGTGCATTGAAATGTCGCGGGTGGCAGTAGTCAGGTTCAGCCTCGGCCGAAAAACACTCAAGTTCCTGTGCCGGCGTCCAGTTCACGTAGTTGGTGACGAACAAGTCGAGGTCGCCATCGCTATCATAATCCAGCCAGGCCGCACTCGCGCCCCAGCCCGGGTGATCGACCCCCTGCTCGGCACTCACGTCGCTGAATGTACCGTCACCCTCGTTGCGAAAGAGCACGTTGGCGCCGACGTTAGTAACGTAAAAATCGATATCGCCATCGCCATCGTAGTCGCCGGCGGCTGCCCCCATGCCGTAGGCAGTATTACCGGTTCCCGAGGGCTCGGTGACGTCCTCGAAATGCCCTTCATCATTGCGATACAGCCGGTTGCCAGGTGGTGGAACATCGTCCGGGTCGAGACGCCCGCCCTGCACGAGATAGAGATCCGGATCACCGTCATTGTCGTAGTCGAGCCAGGCGGCGCCACCGGACATGATCTCCGGCAGCCAGTTTCGCTGGGGCATTGCACGCACGTGAACAAAATCCACGCCCGCTTCAGCAGCAACGTCCTCGAACCAGGGCGTGGGTGGGTCTTGGTGATTTTCTTGCGGTGCATCGCATCCGGCGCCCAGGGTAAGCAGGAAGGTGAGGATCAGCCAGCACGCTAAACTGTTGTGGCGACTCATTTCTGACTCCTTTGGGCCTGTTCCTGAATCTCGCGCTCGAACGCTGCGACTCGCGCATTACCGGGCGCCAACTCCTTCGCACGAACCAGCATTTCGCCAGCCTGGTCGAGGCGTCCCTGCCGTAAGTATAGCTGGCCGAGCTTAAGGACAGCGGTGAGAGAATCCGGCAGGATGATGAGCACGCTTTGGAATTGCTCCTCCGCGAGTTCCAGGCGTCCCAGCTGGACATTGATCTCGGCCAGCATTCCGTGTGTCTGCGGATCACGCGCGTCGAGTTGCACCGCGCGCTCCAGCGATGCGGCTGTCTGCTCGAGATGTCCCAGCTCCGCCTCCGCCATGGCAAGCGCCACGTGGGTCTGTGCCATTTCCGGTGCGCGCTCGACGGCAGTTTTCGCAAAGTCCGCCGCAGCTTCGGGGTCGCCGCTACGGGTGGCCAGCGATGACAGGTTCAACCAGGTGGAGAACTTTTCCGGCGCAATACGACGCGCTTCATCCAGGCTCGCCTTTGCTTCATCAAGGTGGCCCATGCGCATGTAGGCGATGGCGAGATTATTCAGGTCGGTGGCATTGCCCGGCTGCTGTTCCAGGATCTGCTCAAGCAGTCGGGCCGCCTGGTCGGGTCGGCGGCTGTGCAGCAAGTTAGCGGCCCTGATGCGCAGTGCGGGCAGGTTGACCACGTAGCCCTTGATCTGAGCGGTCAGAGGATCGCTCAGGTAGCGCGGCAAAGCATCGACTCCGGCGGCCATTTCACGTTGTGCCTCATCGAGCATTCCCAGCCCCCTATATGCCAGGCCAAGCGCGTAGCGCGGGGCGCGGTAGGCTGGATCAAGCGCAACGGCCCGCTCCAGTAATTCACGTGCTGCTGCATAGTTCCGTTGTAACAACCGTACTTCCCCGAGCCCGTGATAACCCTCGGGCATGTCCGGTGCAAGGTCGATCACGCGGCGGTAAGCGGCGGCTGCGCCGTCAAGCTCAGCCGACTCGGTCAGCGCCTCTCCCAGTCGCTGCTGTACCGCTGCGAGGTCCGGATGAACGGCACCGAGATCCCGCAATAGCCGCAGAGCCTCCTCCAGATCACCGGCGGTGCGGCTTGCGACCGCCAGGTGAAAGCGCCACCAGGTCGAGCCTGGTTGTAATTCGACCGCCGCCGCATAAGCGCGCCTCGCCTCGGGCCACAGGGTGTTTGCCTCGTAGATCATGCCCAGTTCAGCGTAGGACTTGGCGTCGTCCGGATGCATCTTAATCCGGATCATTTGTTGCTCAACAAGCTTGATCACGTTCGGGTCGAGTCGCGACAGGTTTGCGGGCAGGAGATCTATCGGCGCTGGGGTGTTGTCGCCGCAGGCGCACATGAGAAATGTGCTCAGCGCAAGTGCGATAGATATTTCGGAAAAACGGTGCACGCATTTTATCTCACTAGATTTGAATCGCGACTTGGACTCTTCGCATGCGTGTCATCATGAAGAAACCAGAATGGCTGGTGGTGGACTGGAAGTATAAACCACCCAAGCGGGATTTTTACCAGATTTTTAGTGACGTTTCAGAAGCCTGAAAAGGCCTGTCGAGTCGAGGACAAAAAAAGCCGGAGCCCGTGTGGGCTCCGGCCATTTTGAGCTAGGGTTGAATGACCCTTCGCCGTTGTCAGTGAACGGCTCACTTGCAGGTCTTGTTTCCAGCTGGGCCATTGCATTTCTCCGAGCAGCAGTCGGAATTGAACGTACGACGCGCCGTTCGGTGTGCAGACAGCTTCGCAAAGGTATCAGTCCGAGTTCGAATCCGAGCAGTCGGTGCCGCCGCCGCAGTCGTTGTCGATGCCAGTCGCAAAGCCCAACTCGGTAGGCTGCGCGGCTGGCCGCCAGTCGAAGCCGCAGAGCATCTCGTCTTCGTTCGATGGATCGCAGCCGCATCGTCGACAGGAGGTGCTCCGCAGTCGAGTTCGCAGGTGAAGCTGTCCTCGGCGCCCTCACAGGTCGTTATCGCCGCAGCAGTAGTCGCCGCCTCCGCCAACCGGAGTCTCGGTGCAGTCGAAGTCCGCCGGCTGTGCAACGTGAGTCACCACAGCCGTCCGGGTCGTAACCATCGTTAACACCGCAACTGAAACGCCGCGACGGCTTGCCGTCCAGTTTGGCGTTGCAATCCGCTGAACAATTGACGCCGTTTTCGCCGTCACCAGCCTCGCACAAGCCGTTGCCGCAAGATTGCACCCGGTGTAGAGCCGGAGATGCAGTCGTTGCCACAATTGTTACAGTCCTCGCCTTCTTCGCAGATACCGTTGTTATTACAGGTGACGGCGCAGGCGGGATCTGGGCTGCAATCGGCGTCTGCGCAGTCAATATCGCCGTCGCAGTCGTTGTCGAGACCATCGCTGCAGCTTGCTTCGGGGTCTTCGGTAATCGTGCAACCGCCACCACAATCAGGGAACCTGAAGCTGCAGATGCGGGTGTTGAAGTCAAAGCTGCCGGTGGTCTGGTAGTACTCCTGGGTATACCAGAAGGTGCAATCATCAGTCGGGTCGACACTCATAGACGAGTAGTCACCCCAACGGTTCGCCGATCCGATCTGGGCGCCGGTTCCTTCGTGACAGGAAACTTCGCCGCCGGCCATGGTGCCCGGGGGATCGCCTGCCGAACGGGTGGTGTAGCGCACCGAGGGGAAGAGACTCCCGCTGGCTGCGCTGTAGCCCAACGCGATGTTGCCGTCCTGGTCCTGGGCGATCGAGCCCATCCAGCGCTCGACGCCGTCAGCGGGGGCGTAGGTGCCGTCCTGCTGCAGGATCCAGCCGGAATCGCCGTCGGCGCTGCGGGTCTCGGCCCAGCGAATGCCGGCGCGTTCACCGCCGGCGTCCACGGTGGTGTTGAGCACTACCCGGGCGTTGTCGCCGAACCAGCGGTACTGGGCCCGGTACATGGTGAAGAAGGGCAGGCTGCCGAGGCTATCGCCGCCGTTGACTGGGCTGACGTTGCCCAGGTTGCGGTCGAAGTTCGAGCCCGCCACCACGAGGGGGCCTTCGGTGTAAGTGGAGTTGGCAAGGTTCGACCAATCCACGCACAGTGTGTGGTTTCGGTAGCCGTCATTGGCAAAGGGCGAGTCGTCAAAATCCGAGTCGACTGCCGTCCAGAAGGTGGGGCAGGTGCCGGCCGGCGGTGTTGGTCCCGCCAGGTGCGGGGGCAGTTGGCCCTCGACGCAGTCGCCGTTGACGCAGGGGTTGGTGAACTTGATGAACTGGGCGGCTGCGCCGGCCAGCATCGCATCGCGCTCCATGACCCCGGAACCTCCGAAGGTCGCACCTACAGGAAAGTCGCGGGTGGTGAAGGTGTAGGCGCTCTGCCCGGCGCTGCCGGTGGTGCCGTCATCCCAGACGCCTAGCTTCGGATAGTCGTTCTGTCCGCCCGGTGTCACCAGGAAAGCGTAACGGTGGTAGGGTCCCAGCGGGTCGCTGGTGACCGAAACCGCCACGCACTGGATACCCTCGTTGATCGAGAACTGGCTGAACATCCAGCGGCCGGCCTGGTCATCGTACAGCACGACCGGGTCGCCGTCGTTGTTGGCCTCGCAGGCGCCGCCGAAGCCGGTCCAGAACGTATTGCCGGCGAAGGGGCCGGCGATCGGGGCGCCGGTGACGTCGAAGACGCCCCAGATCAGGTTGATGTACTGGATGTAGATGCGGTTGCCGCCATCGTCCAGGCCAATATCACCGTTAACGTCGGGTGGCACGATGGCGACTCCGACGGTTGCAACATTGTCCTGCTCAGATAAGCCGGGGACACTGATGATGGGCCCGGGGGTGGGGGCCATCTGAAAACTCGGCGACTGCATTCCGCCATCGGGGGATGCGTTGCCAGGATTCGGGGCGAAGCCCGGTCTCATGTCGATCGGATTGATTTCCACGTTCCCGCCTGCGGGGGCTGCCGGCATATTTTCGACCATCTCGCGCAATGGCGCCGAAGTATCGTGATAGAGCGATTGCCCGACGGTAATCTCCGCCGCCTGAACCCAGGCCGACAGAAACAGGCCAGCAATAAACAACGCGCATAATTTCCACGCTTCGCGACGAACGATTTTCTGTTTCAACATGATCTCAACTCTCCTGATGTAGAGGTCGGTCGGCATTCAATACCGACTCTTTTTTGTATTCTGAGCACTCACGAACGCAATGCATTGGTTCGCTTGGAATTTTCGCTTCATGCTCCCTTGTTCTCTTTTTATAGGTCAATAGTCCCGCCTGGTCAACTTTGAGGCGGAAAAATACTATTATTTTGCTCAATCTGCTGGGGTCACCGAAGCTTAATTTTTAGCCTGATCCACAAGAATCAGCAGTTCACGTTGAGTCTCGCTATGTATCCACCCTCGCTGGAGAGCCAGATCGGCCTGCACGAGCGCCGCCTCCGGGTCTAGATGGTTCATCGCGGCCAGTGCGGCTTTGGACACGCCTGGGCTGTTCGAATACAACAGCGAGCTGAGCAGATCGATATCCGAAGGCGCTCCAAGCTGCTGCAGGCCCCGGGCAGCAGCCCTGACCAGGCTCGGGACAAAGGACCCCAGGTCGTATTGGGTGCCGTGCAGAATAATGGTCTTGCGCAATTCTTCTCCCAACCACGGAGATGTCAGCTCCGGCGGCAGGCGCAGAGTCGTTCGAAACAAGAAATCCTGGTGTTGCGGGTCAAGTGCCTGCTTCAGGAGTACGCTCTTGAGCTCCCCGATCTGCGAGGGACCCATGGCCTCCGTCAGGTCGGGTCTCAGGTATAGCTCCGATATGACCAGGCCGCGGGTGCGAAAATCTTCCCGCTGCAGTTGTGTCAGCAGGGCATCAACTTGTTGGCCTTTGTTTCCGGACTGAGCGACCGTACCCGGGGCAAACAGGAAGCGGGTGTCTGTCGTGTCTTCAAACACCGTCGTTGTGCCCATCCCCATGAGCTGAACGGTAAAGGGGCCATCCGGATTTTCTTCCCAGCCTGCAGGCAATCTTCGGTTTCTGCGCAGATAGGTCCATGCGATGATGTAGCTCTGGCCAACCACCACGTCAGCGTGGGTTCCCTCGTCGGTCAGCAGTTCCAATTCATCCGGCGCTTCACCGGAAAGCCGCTCACTGATGTTGAAATAAATCCGGTTCGATTCAGTCTTCTTCATCGCTTCCGCGATGACAATCCGAATCCGGTCAGGCTCGCTTTGCAAATCCTCGATGGGCGGCCCCAGCCGCTTCGCTGCGAGTGCCGGTTGCATCATTGCAAGTATCAACAGTCCAAATAGTGGCCTAGCTATTTTACGCATTCATAACCTCTCGACGAATATTTATGTGATTTGGAGCAAACAGTATACGCAAGAACCAGCAGGCGAGGCGATCAACAATTCAGTCCGGCAGTATTTTTGAGCGACGAATATTGCCGCCAAAATAAAGCGCCTGTTCTGCACTTGTTTCCGTCCGGCGAAAAATCCTCTAAGATATGGCGCTGTCTAAAGGAGATAAGGTGATGCTAACTTTCAGCCGCTTGCTGGCACTGTCAATTGCTGTTTCATGTTTGCTCGGCGCCGGACCTGCGCTGGCGAGCACCAAAGGTGACCTGAAGGAGCTGAAAGAGGAAGTCCAGGCCCTGCAGGAGGGCCAGGATCAAATCCAGAAAGATCTGGCCGAGATCAAGAAACTGTTGCAGGCAGCCCCCCGGGCCGCAGCCGCACCCAGCCAGAAGGCTTTCGCGCCGACCGATATTGTACTCGGCGACGTGCCTTTCAAAGGTGAAACCGACGCGCCGGTGACCCTGATCGAATTCAGCGACTACCAGTGTCCGTACTGCAGTCGCCATGCGAAAGCGGTCATGCCACAATTAGTTCAAAATTACGTGGATACCGGAAAAGTCCGGTTCATCATGCGCGAGTACCCGATTGCGCGTCTCCACGCGCGGGCGTTCCCGGCATCAGAAGCGGCTCTTTGCGCGGGCGATCAGGGCCAGTACTGGGGCATGCACGACGCGCTATTCGCCGACCAGAAATCCAACACCGACGAAAACTTCCAGCAAATGGCTGCAGGCCTCGGGCTTGATGCCGCCGCTTTCAAGGCATGCATGGACAGCGACAAGTTCATGGAGCAAATCAATGCTGATGTGGCCGAGGGGCAAAAACTGGGCGTCAGCGGCACCCCCAGCTTCGTCGTGGGCCTGACCGATCCGGAAGACCCCAGCAAAGTACACCTGACCAAGTTCATACGCGGCGCCCAGGGCCTGGCTGCGTTCTCCGCCGCGATTGACGAACTGCTAAAAACCGCGGCTCTCGCCAAGTAAACTCTTACCGATGGCGCCGGGAAAACCCGGCGCTGCCAGTCCAAACTTCACCACGCTTCTCTGCCCGTGCCTCGGCACGGGCAGAGGCCGGGCTTGCTAGCGTTCAGATTCGGCACTAAGTTCGGCGAGGCGTTCCGCGGCCACGTGCCCCGGATCAATCGCCACCGCCTCGGTGAAGCGTGCGAAAGCCTCATCACCGCGACCCAGCCCCTCGAGCGCCACTCCCAGGTTGTACAGACTGTCGGCTGACTGTGGATTGAGTTCGATCGCATGTTCGAAATGACGCCGGGCCTCGTCAAGGTCACCACGGCGCAGTAACACGGTTCCCCAATTGTGCTCGATCTCCGGATCGTTTGGCGCCAGCCGGGCAGCGCGCTCGAATTCGGCCAGGGCGCCGTCGAATTCACCTGCCATGGCGAGCTGCATGGCCCGCTGTTTGCTGGCTTGCACCATTTGCTGCCTGGCAGTGGGAAAGCCGCTTTCCTCGAGCAGAGTGGCGGCTTCGATTGCACTGTCGTAGTCACCTTTTTGCAGGCTGCGGGCGAGACGCCCCCTCAGAGCTCTCCGGATCGACCGCCAGATTCTCAACTTCAAAGAAGATCGAGTCGGGAAGACTGGCCTCTAATTTGAAGGTCTGGGCCTTGACGAGCTGCCTCGGCAGCCTGACCGTCGCGGCCCACCAGCGTGTACGCGCGCGCCAGGGCGACCTGGGTAATCCGGTCCTCGGGGCTGAGTGTGGCGACCAGTTCGAGCTGTTCAACTGCCATCAAACCGTCCCCCAGCAGGGTGGCGGCCTGACCCATTCCCCGGTGGGCCAATACCAGCGTGGGATCAAGCTCGATTGCGGCTGCGTAAGCGTCACGGGCCTCGGACCAACGCCCGAGCCGCATCAGCGCATCGGCGTAGCGCACGTAGACCGGCGGAAAACGGGGAGCGAGGCGAATCGCCTCCTGGAACAGCTGATCAACCCGTTCGCCACTGGCCCCGCGGATCTCTTCGATGCTGGCCAGCAGGTAGACCCAGCGGAAATTTTCCGGTGCCAGTTTGTGGGCAATCTGATAAGACTCGGCTGCCGCATCGTAGCGCCAGTGGGCATGCAGTACCTGGCCAAACTGCCCTGCCGCTGTTGCCGATTCGGGCCGTGCCAGGGCAGCCTGTCGCGCCTCGCGAATCGCTCGCGCGACTGGGGCGGTCATGTTCGAGAGATCGGGGTCGGGCAGCACGTAGGCTGCTCTGCTTGCGTCCGGGGTATCAGGGCCGGGCAGAACGGCGCCTGGGCCAGCCGGGGTCGTGCTGCCGCGGTCGTGAAGCCAGCCACCGAAGCTGAGCGCAATCACAGCTGCGACCACTGCGGCCATCACCAGGACCCGAAGTTGGTTCGGGTTACTACGCGGCGCTGACGGTTCTGCGGCCTTCACTGTTACCGCCCGGTCTCGCTTGCGCCTGCTCGCCCTACCCATCGGCCGGCTGACCGCTGCCCCGCAGCAATGTGATTGCATGATCAGCCTGTGTACCCGGAAACACCTCTTCGAAGCCATCTGGCCAGTGCACCTCGATGTGGTCGATCACCCGAGCTTCGCCGGTGCCGAAATGAAGTACCGGCGACTGGCTCGACAGGTAGCCGGAAGCGGCTCCGACATAGCGCACCAGGGGCCGCTCTCCGATCAGCAGAGTCACCCTTGCACCCAGTGCGTCGCGCTTGAGCCGTGGATCGAGCGCCCGTACCGCCAGCCAGTGGCCCTGGCGCGGCGTGTCGTTGCGGTAGAGCCGGGCCCGGTCCAGCAGGTTCGAAATCAGCAGGTCGACATCGCCATCGCCGTCAATGTCGCCGCTGGCGATGCCTCGGCTGATCTCGCGCCCGGCAACGAGGGCTCGAACAGGCTCCTCGAGCAGAGTAAAGTGGCCACTTCCGTCGTTGAGGTAGAACAGGTTGGGCTCAGGCAGGCTGTCCCAGGGCGGCGGGTAGATCGCACCTGGCACCGCCTTTGCGACGTTCACTTTGCCATTGGCAACAAACAGGTCGAGGTCGCCATCAAGCTCGGCGTCAAACGCAACCACGCCGAAACCGGTGAACCGCATGCTCGAAGGTCCAAGACCGCTGGCGCCGCTCAGGTCCTGGAATCCGGCAGCGCCGCCGAGGCTGCTGTAGAGGGTGTTAGCCTCGTTCATCAAGTGGGTCATGAAGAGATCGAAAGTGCCGTTTCCGTCGAAGTCGTCAGCGAGGATGCCCATGCCGGCCTGGGCCTGGCCGTGGAGGTTATAGGCAACCCCCGTGATCAGCGAGTCGTCGCGGAAGGAAAACCCGTCCGCCGCGGTGTTGCCCTGGTTGATCCAGAGTTGGTTGGGATAGGCGTCGTTGGCGATGTACACGTCCTGCCAGCCGTCATCGTTTGCGTCGAGGCAGACCAGGCCGAGGCCGGCGGCGAAAGTCCTGCTGATGCCGGCAGCTTCACTGACGTCGGTGAAACTCACCTCACCGTCATCCCCGGCACCTTCATTGCGAAGCACGACATCGTGAACCGGCCGGAAGGATTTGGGGCCGCAGAATTCTGCTGCGCCGGATTTAGCGGTGCAGCGCTGGGCCGGTTGAAAGTCGACGTAACGGGTGACGTAGAGATCGAGGAAACCATCGCGGTCGAAATCGCAAAAGGCGGCCGACGCCGACCAGCCGTCCACACTGGCGCCGGCCGCCGTGGTGATATCGGCGAAGGAGCCATCGCCCTGGTTGCGATAGAGGCGGTCGGGGCCGTAGTTGGTGACGAACAGGTCAACCCAACCGTCGTTGTCGATATCCCCTGCCGCAATGCCCATGCCATAGTCCGGGTCACCCAGGCCAGATTCAGAAGTGACGTCGGTGTAGCGGCCGTCCTGTTCGCGCCGGTACAGGCGGTTCCTTCCCTGTTTCGCGTCTCCCGCTTCGGGCAGGACGTGGCCGCCATTGCTCAGGTAGATGTCGAGATCGCCGTCGTTATCGTAGTCCAGAAGCGCCGCGCCGCCCCCCATCACGGCCGGCAACCGGAGCAGGTCGTCGGCGACCGCCTCGTGCCTGAAGTCGAGTCCGGCCTCATCGCTGATGTCGGTGAACCACTGGGCCGTGGTGGCCGGACCGGACGATGTTGCAGCCGCTGTCGGCGGCTGGCTGTCGCTGCAGGCCACGCAAAGTGCGGTGATGGTAAGGAGTGAGAAAAGTGGGAAGGTAAAAATGTTACCCCCCAAAAAGCCGACCGCCCGCTTCCAGGTGGAAGCGGGCGGCCGGGGTTGGTGGCTTATGTGCTTAAAAGCCAGTTAGTCTTACTCCTTGGGTACGTAGTTGGGGTCCTTGGAGATAGGCTCGGCCGCGGGGGCTCGACCCGGTCCGTAAGACTCGGGGGCATTGCCTCCTGGCAGCGCGATGCAGATATCAGGTACGCAGAGATCGAGCGCTTCTCCCACGCAGATACTGTCCCAAAATACATCGCAACAGAACGAGTCGATATCACAGACCACGCTTTCGCAGGCCGGGACCTCACAACCAGGTGTGAGGTTAGCCTCGACACAGTCACCGCACGACGCATCTTCCAGGAAGTTCACCCAGTTCTGCATGGCGCCGGGTGAGCAGCCATTGCGGAGGTGACCCTGGCCGAGGTGTTGTGCTTCGACGATCTGCTCGCATGAGCAACCGGCTGTATCCTCGATGGTGAAGACCAGCCCTTGCGGGTTAGGCCCTGCAGTCTCGAAGACGCCACTGTTGTCCGTCAGCGCGGAGTTGTTGGAACGCAACATACCGCTGGTAGGTACCGACTCTGGGACGATCGTGCCCGGGCAGAAGTCGAACTCCTCGGCAACGCCGTCACAATCGTTGACGGGTCCATCAAACGGCACACCGTCATCCTGGATCGCCAGGTCGAAATCTCCGGTGCCGGTGCCAAAGCCATGTACGAGCACGTTGTAGGTCGCACCCGCCTGGGTGGGCCAGGCAAAGTTACGTGGTGAAGCCCGCAGCAATTGGCCAAATCGTCGTCCTGACCACCGATGCATTCTTTGACCTCGCAATCGGCGCAGTAGACGCTGATCTTGGTGTCGTAGTCGGCGCCGCCGGTTGACGGGATCACCGTCGTTACAGGTCGATGCGGTCATCGTGTTACCGGTGCCCTCGACCGTCATACCAGACGCCCGGGGCCGTGACAGTCGTGCCGCAATCGATACTCGGTGGCTCGTCGAGCGTTGCGCCCGTGGTGGTACCCGAAGTGACCGAACCCACTGCCAGAGGCCCAACCGCGTCTTCGCAGATGTCGTTTTCTAATGGGTCGGCGCAGGTGACCGTCAGATCGAAGTCGCCGGTCGCGCCGCTGAAGCCATGCACCAGGATCAGATCCTCGGTACCGTCTGCTGCCCATTGAACCTCGGTCGTGAAACCGGCGCAGCCTGCGGTGTCGTCATTACCGGTCACGCAGTCCAACCCGTCGCAGCCGCCATCGTAGACCGACAGCTTGGTGTCGAAGTCAGCCTGGTTGCAGGTACTGGCATTGACCAACCCGGTGTGGGTGACCTTGTACCAGACACCCGGTGCCGTGTTGCTGGTACCGCAAAAAGGAGCACCGTCAACCAGAGCTTCGTTGGTCGTGCCCGAGACCGTGTCGCCACAGTCGACTTCAATCGCGTCTTCGCAGATATCATTTTCTGGCGCCGGGGGCACGATGCATGCCGGATCCAAATCGCAGGTCGGGTCGTCGCAGTCGACGAGACCCTCGCAAGTGTTGTCGATTCCGTCATCACAAATCTCGCCTCCGGGATCCGGTACGCATACGCAAGCCGGATCTTCGTCGCAGTCGCTGTCGTTACAGTCGAAATCGCCGTCGCAGTCGTTATCAATGCCGTCGTTGCAAGTCTCTTCCGTTGTCTCGTCAGGCACGCAGACCCCACCACAGTCGGGGAACTTGAAGCTGCAGATGCGGGTGTTCCAGTCGAAACTACCGGTGGTCTGGTAGTACTCCTGGGTATACCAGAAGGTGCAATCATCAGTCGGGTCGACACTCATAGACGAGTAGTCACCCCAACGGTTCGCCGATCCGATCTGGGCGCCGGTTCCTTCATGACAGGAGACCTCGCCTCCCGGCATCGTGCCGGCGGGATCGGCCGCCATGCGGCTGGTGTAGCGCACCGCGGGGAAGAGAGTCCCGCTGGCCGCGCTGTAACCCAGGGCAATGTTGCCGTCCTGATCCTGTGCGATCGAGCCCATCCAGCGCTCGACGCCGTCATCGCTGTCGCCGGCGTAGGTGCCGTCCTGCTGCAGGGTCCAGCCGGAATCGCCGTCTGCGCTGCGAGTTTCAGCCCAGCGAATGCCGGCACGGTCGCCGCCGGCATCCACGGTGGTGTTGAGCACCACCCGGGCGTTGGTACCGAACCAACGGTATTGGGCCCGGTACATGGTGAAGAACTGCAGGGCGTCCAGAGCCTCGCCGCCATTGACCGGGCTGACGGTGTTGCCCGCCAGGAAGCGGTCGAAGTTCGAGCCCGCCACCACGAGGGGGCCTTCGGTGTAGGTGGAGTTGCCGATGGTCGCCCAGTCTACGCACAGAGTGTGGTTTCGGTAGCCGTCGTTGGCAAAGGGCGAGTCGTCAAAGGCCGAGTCGACCGCCGTCCAGAAGGTGGGGCAGGTGCCGGCCGGCGGCGTTGGTCCCGCCAGGTGCGGGGGCAGTTGGCCCTCGACGCAGTCGCCTGCGACGCAGGGGTTGCTGAACTTGATGAACTGGGCTGGAAGACCCAGCAGCATCTGATCGCGCTCCATGACACCTGAACCTCCGAAGGTCGCGCCTACCGGGAAGTCACGGGTGGTGAACGTGTAAGCGCTTTGCCCGGTGCTGCCGGTGGTGCCGTCATCCCAGACGCCTAGCTTCGGGTAGTCGTTGGCGCCACCAGGTGTCACCACAAAGGCATAACGGTGATAGGGACCCAGCGGGTCGCTGGTGGTCGAGATCGCCACGCACTGGATGCCCTCGGTTGATCGAGAACTGGCTGAAGACCCAGCGGCCGGCCTGGTCGTCATACAGCACGACCGGGTCGCCGTCGTTGTTGGTCTCGCAGAATCCGCCGAAGCCGGTCCAGAACGTATTGCCGGCGAAGGGACCGTTGATCAGGTTGCCGGTGACGTCGAAGACGCCCCAGATGGAATTGATGTACTGAATGTAGATGCGGTTACCGCTAAGGTCCAGGCCAATATCGCCGTTCACATCCGGCGGTACGACCGCGAAGCCAAGGGTGTCTTGGTCATCCTGTGCCGATAAGCCCAAAGCACTGATGATGGGCCCGGGGGTGGGCGCCATCTGAAAACTCGGCGACTGCATTCCGCCATCGGGGGAGGCATTGCCGGGATTCGGTGCGAAGCCCGGTCTCATGTTCGATCGGATTGATTTCCACGTTCCCGCCCGCGGCTGCCGCCGGCAGATTGCCAGCCATCTCACTCAATGGCGGTGAAGTGTCGTGGCGAATTGCCTGTCCGTGGGACATCTCAGTAGCCTGTGCCCAGGCTGGTAACGCCAGGCAAATAGCCATCATTGTAGTTAAAGCCCACCGTCCGATACGGCCGGAATATTCTTTACTCATCGTGCTCTCCTCACCCAGTAAATTATTAGTTTCAGAAAATCAAAACCCTCAGCCTCGCCCCCAATATCAATGAGACCTTTTTAATTTATAGTTCACAGGTCACAGTAAATCTACTGTTCCGGCCAAAAAAAATGAAATTAATTTACGATCCGCTTTGCGGAAGGGAGCAATCTTGTTGGGTGAAGATTGCTCCCATCAGATCCTGTATCAGAATGTACCGTACTTGCCTGAATCGGAAAATTGGCGCTTAATAATAATCATATGCACACTCGTCTTGGCCCGCAGTATAGTTGTTGAATACTCGGTCAAGGCAGGTAATCAGGATTAAGTACAATGAGATACCTATTATTTCTAATCATTTTCATTTATTGCTCAGGCCTTGCCGCAGCCGAGGTGACTGTCACTGCCTGCGCGTCTGCAACGGTGACCCAGACGACCATACCTCAGCTCATCCACGGCTTTCCCGAGGAGTGCATTGAGCTGTCTTCATCCCTTGAGCCGAACGAAGATGGTTCGTTCGAGTCACAGTCAGAAAGCAAATCGCTTGAATTCGCCTGGGGTGGCTGTGCCACCCTCGGCACAGATACCGCATACACCATGGAACATCGATGGCGGTATTCGATCACGATTAACGCAGGACCCAGAGAAAGAGCCACTGCATTCGTGACCTATGATCTTGCACCCGAGCGTTATACCGAAGGCCAGGGTGAATTTGTCGAGACGGTAAGTGGTGTCGTCGAGCCCCCGTTTTGCGAGGACGGCTTATTACACCTTTCAGCCGGATTCGAAATTTCAACCGGCCTGGATTCATCCACGCTTGTCAATCACGAGGATTTCTCCGGCCTATTCTACGATCCGGACAGCCCTGGACACGGTTTTGACTTCAACGCCCATGACCAGGGACTTACTATTTTCTACTATGGGCATACCGCGGACGGAGATCGGCTCTGGCTAATATCTGAAATGTTCACCGAGAAGCTCGAGTACGGGCGCTCATTTGATTTACTGATGTATGAAGTGACGGATGGTATTTTTGGCCAACCGGAATTTCCCCCAACCGAATGGGGGAGAATTTTGATCACTCTCTCTGACTGTGACAACGGCCAGGCCGACTTCGACGGCAACGATGGACTACTCTCCATGAGGCTCGTTCGTCTTACCAGATAGGGAGGTTTCAGCTGCAAGTGATGCCTTGGTCTATCGCACACTCTGAAGTCATGGTGTGAATCGACTTCCCCGGAATGTGGGGCTGCGAAAAGTTCACACCAGTAGCATCTGTCAGTAGAGGCTGCCAGCGTGGGTCCTCATGAAGGTGGGTAAAGAAAGGATCGACCATTACACCACCCAGGCCGTCGGAAAAATACTCATTATTGGTATCATCACTCATGTTGACGAAGGGAAGGTGTGCAATGGAGTGGTCTTCCCGGTTTCTTTTATGGCTATACTGATAAATACCCTTCTAACATGAGAGTCACAATGAAAAAGAATGTTCATAATATAGAGCGCATGGTCCGGATCGTAGCAGGACTGATTATCGTCAGCCTGGTATTCATTGGGCCACAGTCAGCCTGGGGTTGGTTAGGACTGATTCCATTGGCGACCGGCATCTCAGGTTGGTGCCCACCCTATGCAATATTGGGTATCAGTACCTGCAAGACAGCGAAGTAGGGCACTCGACAGCTGCGAAGATATAAGGGTCAACAACCTGGCGGGAAATGCCAAGCGATTATGGGTCGCAGACCTTATCCTTCAAATGTGTTTGGAGAAGGAAGGAAGCCATGTTAAGCCCGGTGTGGAAACAGAGACTCAAGCTCTGTAAATATTTTGCATTGGTTTGCTGGTTGATTCTCGGCATTGCCATCATTGCAGCCAAGGTCAATACGGAAATGCGGGGAGAAGAAATTGTCGCTATCGCATTCGTAGTTATTGCCGTGCCCCTGTTTTTCAAAGGGCTTTCATGGGTGATCAGGGGTAAATGAGGGGCCCCCTATCAAAGTCCCCCCGTTTCACGGATAATTCACGTCTTAATGAGATAATTACGGTTGATTCCGGGTCTACTGGCTCCAATATCATGGTTTCTGTAGCGGAGAAGAGTATATGACTCCTTTCGAAAGCACTTTGCGGGACATGCCCGATATCGCCAACGAGGCGCAGGCCGAAGTTGCCGGCAAACTGGCGTGGGTCGGCATGAACGAAATCGAGATGCCCGTGCGCATCGAAGACACTGCGGGCGGACTGATCCAGTCGTCCGCACTGGTGACCGCATATGTGAACCTGGTCGATCCGGATGTCCGTGGCATTCACATGTCGCGCCTGTACCTGCACCTGGACCAGGGTTTTGGCGAACGTCCGCTGAATCCGTGTACGCTCAGGCAGCTGTTACGCTCTTTTCTGGAATCACACGAAGGACTCAGTGACCGGGCCCTGATCCGGGTCGATTTCGATTACGTCACCCGCCGCCCGGCGCTGGAAAGCGACAACGTGGGCTGGCGCCGGTATCCCGTTTCAATGATCGGCATCCTGGAAGGCAACGAGTTCAGCCTGGAAATGGGAATCGAAGTGCTGTATTCGAGCACGTGCCCCTGTTCTGCGGCACTGGCACGCCAGTTGATCCAGGACAAATTCAGCCAGGACTTCGATGGAAAAGGGCAGGTCGATTTCGACGCCATTCATGCCTGGCTGGGTTCCGAGGAAGGCATCATGGCCACTCCTCACAGTCAGCGCAGTGCTGCCGAGATTCGTGTCCGTCTTACGCCTTCTTTCGAACTCTTTCCGATTGTCCGGCTGATCGATGAAATCGAGGACTCGCTGAAGACACCGGTCCAGGCGACGGTGAAGCGTGAAGACGAGCAGGCGTTCGCCCGGCTCAATGGCCAAAACCTGATGTTCTGCGAAGACGCAGGACGCCGCATCCAGACAGCCCTCAACCGCGACGAGCGTATCCTGGACTTCTGGGCGCGCTGCACACATTACGAAAGTCTGCACCCGCACAATGCGGTCTCTGTTGTGACCAAGGGGATCGATGGTGGGTACGTCGCGGGTTCAGGTGCGCCGGTCAGGCTCGAGCTGTCCCGTACTTAGGGCGTAGCGGGCCCGTCGACAGTCATCGGGCTGCTTTTAACCAGCAATTCGGGGTCTACCCGTCTGTTCAGCCAGTTCATGCGCCAGTCGAGGTGCGGTCCGGATGCCCGTCCGGTTGAACCGATTTCGGCGATCAGGTCGCCTTTCTTAACCGTCGTTCCCGCTTCAACCAGTATCTTGCTCAGGTGAAGGAAACTGGAACTCAGCCCCTGTCCGTGATCCAGGATGACCGTGCCGCCCGAAAAATACATGTCTGGGTGGGCGAGGGTAATGATGCCATCGGCCGGTGCATAGACCGGGCTGCCGGTCGGCGCTGCGATATCGAGACCGAAGTGGGGGCGGCGGGGTTCGCCATTGAGCACCCGCTGGCTACCATAAACGCCGCTGATCCGGCCGCTTGCAGGCCACGAGAAGCCGTCGTCGTAATCGGTGCGCTGGTCCCGTCGCGACCGCGCGGTTGAGACCATTGCGCCTTCCTCGCGGATTCGCCTGGCGGCTTCGGGGTCCGGGGTGACCGTTTTCGGCGGTAGGCCGTCGACGCGTTCAATCTTGTATTCACGCAGGGCGATGGGCAGGGTCAGTAGTTCCTCGGTTCCATCTGCTTGTTCAATCAGGAGTTTCCGTTCGCCGGTCTCGTCGCGCCCGAAGCCGATGACGAACTCGCCCTCCGGTGAGACCAGGACATTGGTATCGTCCAGGTGCACCCGGGCGCCAAGGCTGGTCTGACCGAAGATCAGCCCGCCTTGAATCGCTTCACCCGATAATTCTACTGGCTCGACTGCGAGGGCGACTGGATGCCACAACACAGCGGACACCAGCGCGCAACAGCTTGCAGTGATCAATGACAGATGCATTGATCAGGGTTTGACTTTGATGGACTGGCCGGGCTGGATCATGGTGTTGCCGCCCAGATCGTTCCAGCTCTTCAGATCAGCCACCCGTACGTTATGCTTGCGGGCGATGCTCCACAGCGAATCCCCACGCCGGACGACGTACTTGCTGATGCCGCCGGTGGCCGGGCGCTGATCCGCCGGGCTGTAGAACACCGTGATGGTTTTGCCAGCGCGCAAGCGGCGGGGATCGGATATGTTGTTCCAGCGCTGCAGGTCGCGTACGGAGACGCGATAACGGCGCGCAATGACTGACAGGCTTTCGCCCGGACGTACACGATGGGTCACGCGATCGGCTGCGATCAAGCCGGACTGCAAGTTCTGCAGTTCCATCGCGGCCTGCGCATACAGCGGATCGACCATCAGTTGGTCATCCCGTGGCAGGAGAAGTTTCTGGCCCGGATGAATCATGTCGCCCCGCAGTTTGTTGCTGCTGCGCAATACCGATACGGGCACATGGTGGCGTGCGGATAATTCGGACAGGGTGTCACCGTTCTGCACCACGACCTGGTCCCAGCGCATCAGGCACCGAGGCATCAATTTTCTGCAGGCTGGCCTCGAGTAATTCAGCGCCTTCGACCGGTAGCACCACGCTGTAAGGCCCGTCGGGTGAGGTCGCCCAGCGGTTGTAGCCCGGGTTCAGCGTGAAAAGCTGATCGATGGGGACGTCGGCCATCTGTGCGACCAGTACCAGGTCGGCCTGCTGGCCGATATCCACGGCGGCGATGACCTGCTGGTCCGGAGTGTCCGGTATCTGGAAATCGAATTGTTCCGGGTACTTGAACAGGCAGGTCAGGCCGAGCAGCTTGGGTACATAGCCACGTGTTTCGCGCGGTAGCTTGAGATCCCAGAATTCTGCCGGCTTACCCGCAGCGCGGTTCTTTTTCACCTGCCGCTTTACCCGGTTTTCACCGGAGTTGTAACCCGCCAGTGCCAGCAGCCAGTCGCCCTCGAACATGTCTGCCATGGTACTCAGGTACTCCAGCGCGGCGTCGGTGGAAGCCCAGACGTCACGCCGGCCGTCGTACCACCAGTTCTGGTTCAGGCCGTAGTTCTTGCCGGTGCTGGAGATAAATTGCCAGGCGCCCAGTGCGCGTCCGCGCGAGTAGGCGAAGGGGTCGTAAGCAGATTCGACGATCGGCAGCAGTGCCAGTTCGCCTGGCACCCCACGCTCTTCGATCCGGGTGGTGATGTAGTAAATCCAGGGCTGAGCACGTTTGAAGATGCGAGCCATGTAGTCCGGATGGTCGGCATACCACTGGGCCCACTTCATGCTCTGTTCATGTGTGGAGCATTCGGGCAAGTCAAAGTTGTGCACCAGCCGCTCCCACACGCTGTCGTGGACATGCATTTGTACAGGTTCAGCAGGAGGCTCAAAAAGATGTTCGTCGATGGTTGCCGTTGAACTGGGAACCGTTACCGGCTCCACGGCAGGTTCGGGAGCAACTTGTGCGCTGTCTGTGGTTCCTGAACCGGTGGTTGCACAACCGGCCAGTAGCAACAGCATGAGCGCTGACACAAAACGTAGTAACACAGGAACTCCCAATCCGTTGTTTAGCTGCCTATTATCCCCGATGGGGCAGGCGGGTCAAGTTGTCACCATTCAGAAAGAATCTTTCCAGGCGCGGATGACGGCCAGCGTGGAGGCGCCCGGTTCCGCTTCGGGGTCGCGTTTCTGAGCCGCAGCGACGACGCCTGGCTGCCGGGTGCGCATGAATGGGTTAACCGCGAGTTCTTCTCCCAGGGTGCTGGGAACGGTGCTGCGCCCGATCGCACGCGCGGCTTCGACTTCACTGGACCGTTGCTGCAACTGTGGGTTATCCGGCTCCACCGTCCGCGCGAAATCACAGTTGGACAGCGTGTATTCATGCGCACAGAAAACCTTCGTGGTTTCCGGCAGAGCAGCCAGCTTGTCCAGCGAGGTCTGCATCTGCACCGGCGTTCCTTCGAACAGGCGTCCGCAGCCAACGCTGAACAGCGTATCGCCGCAGAACAGCCCGCCGTGGCCGTAGAATGCAATGTGACTCGAGGTATGACCGGGAACCTCAATGATTTCGAATTCGACTTCCAGCAGGGGCAGGGCGACGGAGTCGCCTTCGCCAAAGCTTTGATCCTGGCCGGGTATGCGCGGGTCATGTGGGCCGAATACGCGGGCCCCGTACTTGCCGGCCAGTTCGGCAACGCCGCCGGTATGGTCTGCGTGGTGGTGGGTGAGCAGAATGTAACTCAGTTCCAGGCCCTGCTGCCTGAGGAAACGGTCAACCGGTCCGGCATCGCCCGGGTCAATGACCGCGCACTGGTTTCCCCCTGTGGAAAATAGCCAGATATAATTGTCGCTAAATGCGGGTATCGCGGTGATGGAAATTTCAGGCATGTCAGGTTCCAGTTGGCTTCAAGTGCATTCCTCTCCCTGGAGGGGGGCGCCTCAGTTTAGCAAAAGTTCTCCGGGAATTACCTGATGCCACCTGCTTCTAACCAGTCCGCCTCGAATCTCAACGTACTGAAGACGCTGACCGAGGGACTGCTCAGAAGCGCCGGGCGCACCGGCATGATGGACAACCTGTTGGAAATTCACCATGTCTCCGCACCTGTGTTTGATCCGGTATTCCTGCACACCGCCTCAGAAGCCTATGGCCTGTCTATAAGTCTGTGTCAGGATCAGAGCCGCAGCGACTGTCGGAAAGTTCGTTGCGAGAGCGGCCAATTGCCGTTCCAGGACGGCGCTTTCAAAATGGTCGTGTTGCACCATGTGGTCGCTGATGGCCGCGAGCCGGAATTGGCCGAGGCGGTGCGGGTTTTGGCGCGCAACGGCGTGCTGATTCTGCTGGGCCTGAACCGCATGGGCTGGCGTTACCGGACCCAGAGCCGTATTCGCCACCTGCCTGGACTGGCGCCATTAAAGGTGAAAACCCGTTTGCAGCAATTACAGATGACCATGCAGGGCTTTGCCGGTGCCGGCCTGGTCGGACTGGACCGCCCCGCGTGGATGCACAGCGGGTTGAAAAGCCTGGGCGCTCCGGTCGCGGACCTGGTGCTGCTGCAGGCCCGTCACGTGAACAGCCCGGAGGTCACGCCGCTTCGGTTCAGAAAATCCCGCTCAGGCGTTGTACAATCTGCGGCCATACGCGGATGAGCAGACTACAGCCAGAATGACAAAAAAAAACCAGGTCGTAATTTACACCGATGGCGCTTGTAGCGGAAACCCGGGACCGGGTGGCTGGGGCAGTGTGATGATGTACAACGGTCATGATCGGGAGTTATCAGGCGGGGATGCCGAGACCACCAATAACCGGATGGAGATGATGGCCGTGATCATGGCGCTGGAGTCGCTGAAACGACCCTGCGCCGTCAAGATCTACACCGATTCCGTTTACGTGATGAAGGGGATCACCGAATGGATCGGGCAGTGGAAGAAGCGTGGCTGGAAAACCGCGGCCAAAAAACCGGTCAAGAATGTCGAGCTGTGGCAGCGCCTTGAGCAGGCGATCGAACGCCACGACGTCAGATGGGAATGGGTGAAAGGCCACAGCGGCGTAGCCGGAAACGAGCGGGCGGATGAACTGGCCACGCGATGCGATCGAAGGAGTCCGGGCATGAGGCAAATCATCCTCGATACCGAAACCACCGGCCTGGAAACATCCAACGGCCACCGCGTCATCGAAATCGGCTGCGTGGAGATGGTCGACCGTCGATTGAGCGGCAATCACTTCCACCAGTACGTCAATCCGGAACGGGACATTGAAGACGGTGCGCTGGAAGTGCATGGCATCAGCCGCGAATTCCTTGAGGACAAACCGGTTTTTTCAGAGGTGGCTGAAGACCTGATCGAGTTCATAGACGGCGCAGAACTGATTATCCACAACGCACCATTTGATGTCGGCTTCCTGGATCACGAAATGTCCCTGCTGGGGCGGGAGGACCGCCTGGCCGACCATGCAACGGTGCTGGACACCCTGGAATTGGCCCGCGACCTGCACCCGGGGCAGCGCAACAGCCTGGACGCCTTGTGCAAGCGCTACGAGGTAGACAACAGCAGCCGTACGCTCCACGGGGCTTTGCTGGATGCCGAGATTCTGGCCGATGTGTACCTGGCGATGACTGGCGGGCAAAGTGACCTCGGCCTGAGCTTCCAGTCAGCGGAGCCTTCCGGCCAGGAGCATGGCCAGCATGAGGTTTCGGAACGGCCTGCGTTGCAGGTATTGACGGCCAACCAACCGGAGATGGCGGCGCACGAAGATCGCCTGAAAGCCATCCGGAAAAAGTCCGGCCACTGTCTGTGGAATGAGCTATAGCTGAGCAGTGAGCAGGGGATGGTCGCGGGTGTCCATCCAGATCAGGATCTCGTAATAGGCGCGGATGTTCTTCACGTACTGTTTTGCTTCAAAGCCACGAGCGTAACCATAGCGCGTCTGCTCGTACCATTTCCTCTTGCTCAGCAGGTCCAGACGCTGGTTGACATCGTCCCACAAATCCGGGTTGCCACCCAGTTTCTCGGTCAATACGCGTACGTCCTCAAGGTGGCCCATGCCCAGGTTGTAGGCCGCCAGCGCCATCCAGGTTCGGTCCGGTTCAGTGATGCGCCTGGGTAAGCGGTTGCGTAAACGAAGGAAGTAGCGTGCACCGCCGTCGATGCTCTGTTCCGGGTTCAGCCGGTCGCTAACGCCCAGTTGGTTTGCAGTGCGCCGGGTCAGCATCATCACGCCCCTGACCCCCGTGTATGAGGACGCATCGGGGTCCCAATGAGATTCCTGGTAGCCCATCGCCGCCAGGAAGCGCCAGTCCATATCGAAAGCCGATGCAACTTCCTGGAACATCGGCAGAAGGGATGGGAGGCGTTCGCGGACCTGCTGCAAAAACTGGAACATACTCACCCGGTCGAGCCGTTTTTCAGGCAGGTAAAACGCGTTATAGATGTTTTGCAGTCGCTGGTCTGTGCGGGCCAGCAGCATGAATGCGCGGGCTTTTTGCACCAGGCTATCGTCTGAACCGGAGGGAAATGCCCAGGCCAGTGGCAGGGTGCCGGGCAAGGTGAAACCCTCGGCTACCCTCGGGTAGTAATGCCCATTCACGTTGTAGATGGTGGAGTCCACCAGCGTTGCATCGATCGCGCCGTCGGATACGGCCAGCAGCAGTTCTTCCATGCCCACGTCACTGCGCGGCTCCCATTCCAGTGCCGGGATGTCTTGTTGGGCCTGCTTCAGTGCGGCCTCGTAACTGCTGCCCTTAATCACCATGATTTTGAGCCCGGCCAGGTCTTGCAGGCTGCGCGGACGCTTCTGGCCACGGCGATAAACCACAATGGTGGCCGTTTCCAGGTAGTCCGGTCCAAAATTGAACTGGAGTTCACGCTCAGGCGTTCGGGCAAGGTTGGCGGCGATCAGCTCACCCTGGTGTGTTTTCAGCAGTCCGGACAGGCGATTGAAGGCAACGGCCACCTTTATTTCCAGCTCCACCCCCAGGTAATCCGCGAACTCACGGACAAGAGCGTATTCAGGGCCGGTCGGGCCATCCGCTCCGAGGTAGTAACTGCTGGCCCCGTTGCGTGTCAGCATCGTCAGGCTGCCGCGTTGCAATACCTGTTCCAACTGGTCCGGCCGGTCGTTACCTGAATACAGAAACAGCAGGAGGAGGGCGCCGGTGAGCACCTTGGTAATGCCTTTTGAAATTGCCTGGAGTGCCGGAATTTTCAAGGTTCCATCTTATTCTGCGGGAACGAGATATGCTAATCCTGATAGATGTGAGATCTCCGGTTTTCTTTCAAGTGCCCGATAAACGGTCAAAAAACCTCCTTGAATGGCAGGAAATTATCCAGTAATTGTGGCAGAGTCAGGCTATACGAGAACCGTCTGAAGGATCGGGCGGGTAATTTTAGGGGATGGAAGACATGATCGGAACAACTCTGAACACTCGCGCATACCGCATTCATTACCACTCCAGTCGCCATCGGGGGTTCTCCGTTGTCGAGGTCGTGATGACGCTGGTCCTGCTGGCCCTGGGGGCCGCGCTGGCTATCCCGTCGTACAAGGACATGATGGCACATCGCCAGGTATCCAACGGGGCCGAACAGCTTGCTACATTTATAAACACAGCCCAGCGGGTTGCCGTGGAAACCAACGAGGTGATCACGGTCTCCTACTCCCGGATGGGCGCTAAAGACTGGTGCATCGGCGCGGCCAGTGGTGAGCAAGCCTGCGACTGTACCGAAAGCGACCCGGCTGCGACCGGATATTGCCAGATTGCCTCACAGCCGTTCGTCATGAACAAGCACGCTGCGGGTGATGTCGACCTGATGCACGCGATGGAACGCGATGGCGCCTATGCCTTCGACCCGGCGGGTGGATTGGCTTTGGACCTCGACGACTCAATGACACTTGAGTTACGTTCCAGTGGCGAGGATTATGGCCTGAACGTGCTGGTCCACGGTACCGGCAAAGTCCTCCTGTGCAGTAATGACAGCGACCACCCCGTGCCCGGCTATGAAGCCTGTCCGGAATCGCTGGCCATGAACTGAGACTCTCCCTGCCAGGGTCGTGTTCGCATGGCCTGGTCTGATAGAATGCCGCCTCTCGCCGAGGCGGCTTTTTTTTGGATTGAATGACTGTGAGAACCCGATTTGCACCCAGCCCGACGGGCTACCTTCACGTGGGCGGCGCCCGTACCGCGCTTTTTTGTTACCTGCAGGCCCGCGCCACCGGCGGCGTATTCATACTGCGCATCGAAGACACCGACCTGGAGCGCTCCACACCGGAATCGGTGCAGGCCATCCTGGACGGCATGGAATGGCTTGGGCCTGGACTACGACGAGGGGCCGTTTTACCAGACCGAGCGCTTCGACCGCTATGCCGAAGTGGTGCAGCAATTGCTGGACGAGGGCAAGGCCTATCACTGCTATTGCAGCAAGGAACGCATCGACGCGCTTGCGCGAAGAGCAGATGAAAGCCGGGCTCAAGCCCCGCTACGACGGCCACTGCCGTGATGGCGCAGAGCCGGTGGCCGGCGTCAAACCGGTCGTGCGTTTCCGTAACCCGCGCGAAGGTGACGTGGTGTTCGACGACCTGGTGCGCGGACGCATCAGCATCTCCAACACGGAACTGGACGACCTGGTGATTGCCCGCCCCGACGGCTCGCCAACCTATAACTTCACCGTGGTTGTCGATGACATGGACATGGAGGTGACGCCTGGTCATTCGTGGCGACGATCACATCAACAACACGCCCCGCCAGATCAACATCTACCGGGCGCTGGGTGCCGAACTGCCGGATTTTGCCCACGTGCCGATGATCCTGGGTGACGACGGTGCCCGCCTGAGCAAGCGCCACGGCGCCGTGGGCGTGATGCAGTACCGCGAAGACGGCTACCTGCCGCAGGCCCTGTTGAACTACCTGGTGCGGCTGGGCTGGTCACATGGCGACCAGGAAGTCTTCAGCCGGCAGGAAATGATCGCAGCTTTCGACATCCGCGATGTGAATCGCAAGGCATCGGCTTTCAATACCGAGAAGCTGGACTGGCTGAACCAGCACTACATGAAAACCCTGCCGCCGCGAGGAAGTGGCCGGTCACCTGTCCTGGTATTTCGAAAAGGCCGGCATTGATCCCGGCAACGGCCCGGCGCTGGCAGACCTGGTGAGTGTGCAGGCCGACCGGGTCAAGACACTGCGGGAAATGACCGACCAGAGCCGGGTGTTCTACGAGGACTTCGACGAATTCGACGCCGGTGCGGCCAAGAAACACCTGCGCCCGGTCGCCGAAGAGCCGCTCAAGGCCATCGGCAGCCGCCTGGCGGACCTGGACGTCTGGGAGCCGGAGCGCCTGGACGAGGTGGTTCGCATTACCGCAGAGGAACTCGAAGTTGGCATGGGCAAGATTGCCCAGCCGTTGCGGGTTGCCCTGACCGGCACGCGCGATTTCTCCATCGATCGACAAGACCCTGTGGCTGACCGGCCGCGAACGCAGCCTGGTCCGCATCGAGCGCGCGCTGGAATACGTGCATGGCCCGCGCTGCGGCACTAGTAAAGGGAACCGATGTCCAAAGTCGAACGCCTCTATCACCTGCACAACATCCTGAACCAGCGGCGGACGCCGATTTCGCGCCAGGACCTGATGGAGCGGCTGGAGTGCTCACAGGCAACGCTGTACCGGCTGGTGGGCGAACTGCGGGATTTCCTGGGCGCACCGATCGAACAGGACCCCGACACCCGCGGTTTTTACTACGACCGCAGCTACGAGCAGCCTTTCGATCTGCCGGGCATCTGGATCAGCCCGGGTGAACTGCAGGCCTTGCTGACCGCACGCCAGGTGCTGGCCAACGTGCAGCCCGGTCTGCTGGAAGGGGAACTGGAATCCCTGCAGGGGCGGATCACCTCGCTGCTGCAGAAAAAGGGTGTCGAGCCGGAAAGCGGTGAGTCGCGGATTCACATTCAGCACGTCGCGGGCAGGGCGGTTCCCGCGCGCATGTTCCAGGACGTGCTCGGTGCACTGATCCAGCGTCAGCGCCTGAATATCCGCTATCACGGCCGGCGCAAGGACGAAGAAAGCGAGCGCATCATTTCACCGCAGCGGCTGACCCAGTACCGCAATTCCTGGTACCTGGATGCCTGGTGCCACCAGGCCGAAGGTCTGCGCAGTTTCGCGCTGGAACGCATACGCGAGCAGAACCTGGTGGATGAGGCGGCCAGGAAGTCAGCGCCGCGGTGCTCTCGGCCCATTTCGACCAGTCTTACGGTATTTTTTCCGGCCCGGCCGAACACGTTGCCGAACTGCGTTTCTCACCGGAAACGGCGCGCTGGATTGCAGAGGAAAACTGGCACCCGGACCAACAGGGCGCATTCGAAGCGGACGGTTCCTGGCTGCTCAAACTACCCTTCAGCAATTCCCGCGAACTGATCATGGACGTGCTGCGCTACGGCGCCGACGTCGAAGTGCTGGCGCCGGATTTCCTGCGCAACGCCGTTGCCGAAGAAGCTCAAAAGACCGGCAAACGACCTACTTCTCATGATTTGAGAACGCCCTGTGTTCTCCTGTAACCGTCACTGGAAGGAGAACCAGACATGATCCAAAGCTTTTATGATGTTCCTCGCGCCTGAGAACCCCTCGCAGGCAACGCCCAGCTCGCCACCTGCCGTTGCCCGGCCTGCGAAACCACTCGCTCAGCGCTGCAACAAACTCCGCTTCAGCGTCAGCGTGCTCGGAAACACCATAGGCTTCACCGCCATCCTCGCCGCCTGCTGGTTCTCCCTCCAGCTGATGCAGGTATTCACCCCTCAGTCTGGTGGCCGAGCGGGATCGCCTACGAAGCCAGCGCTCCCAGAGAGACCCCGCTTTTTCCGGTTGGCGAAGCCAGAGGAAAACCCAACAACGCCGTTGAGCGCAGCCGCCTTCCGCCAAAGGCGGGAGCAGGGAAGCGAAACTCTATCGATGCTTGCCGCCCGTCCACCCGCCTTTTGCCAGTACCCGCTCACCCATCGCGGCGGGTGATTCCTCCAGGTCGGTGGCCATCGAGTCGTTCCAGCGATTGAGGAATCCGTACAGGCAAACCGCGCCGAGGATTTGCACGATTTGCTTATCGTTCCAGTGCGCTTTCATTCTTTCCATCAGTTGACCATCGACTGCATTGGGTACGGAACCGGCCGCCAGCGCATAGTCCAGTGCGACCCGTTCGGCTTCCGTATACAAGGGGCTTTCCTTGTAATCCCAGATGGCATCCATCTTTTTACATGAAGAACAAATTGGTAAAAGTCCCGAAAGGACCTTAATCTCTTCCATTGCTTTTATCAGCTTCTCATGTTCTTCTTTCAAGGCAATTTCTGCAATTTTCCGTTTGGTAATATTTTTAGAAGTACAAATCACAGTTTCAACTGTACCTAAGTCATTAATTATTGGTTTGGCAGTTGTTAAATAATAAGTGTCACCGGAGGTTAGCGGTACTCTAACCTCAATTTCTTTCGTTTTCCCTTCAGCAAAAACCTTTTTCACAACAGCAAATCTTTTATCTGCTTCATCCTTTTCAAAAACGTCCCAAATTGTGCTGCCAATAATCTCATCCAAAGGTTTGTCAGTTCCTTTTGCGAAAGCTTTATTTACATATCTATAAGTTCCATCAGGATAAAATGAGAACGTTGGGTCCATAGAATCATCCAGCAATATTCGATAATGCTTTTCACTATTACGAAGCTTCTCTATTTCATTAAGTAATTCTTCCCTATTCATGTCGAGACTCCATGATCAAAAAAAATTTAACGATAAAGATCAGACTACTGCATAGAAAATACAGATGATGTTTTAAGTGCATGCCATTATCAAAATATAATCAACATGTCAATATTATTGAATAAGTTTGGTATGCCATGATAGAAAAGAAAAGCCCCTGATGCATTGAGCCCGGGGCTTTTTTATCATCTTTTTTGGAGACCTTCGGAGCCGGGCAGTTCGTTCACTACCTGAACTCAAAATTTGGTTCAGGAAGGTTGGATCACGGATCCTGCTATGACTATCCGGTCGAGAAATCATTTCTAATAAAGAGCGACCGAAGACCCCATTAAAATTAAAATGGACAACTGACAAGAAATATTTTCCCGTTTTCGGGTTTCTCTTTGTCTACGAAGACTAAAAGGGGCTTTTTTGCGCCCTGAACCCATGCGGCTGTCGTACCGAAAACAGGAGGGACAAGAAAGGTTTTGGAAGTTCCGCTTAAATTGCACGATCGGTTTGCAGGGGCTTTCCCTTGTCAAAGACCTCCATATAAGTTGTTCCGCTATGGTAGGTTCTACTTTCAAAAAATTTTTGACGCCCCATGAAAGGCATAGGGTTCGGTATACCGAAGGAGGTTTTTTCCTTGATTGTGCTATCACAAGATGAGGCGTAAATAAACTCTTTGCCTTTTCTCTGATTCACCACAGCATAACCCATTCGATTGCCTTTATAGTTAAGTCCAGGGTACTCGGAGCAGAATTTTCTTTTAAAATTTTCTTTCGTAGTTTCCTGCTTTAAAAACTGCTCCGAGGTCAATAAATT
>CAVWXL010000018.1:0-156571 GCA_963759035.1 uncultured Gammaproteobacteria bacterium | reverse complement strand
AATAACAGACATCCTTACCCAAAAATACTGCTGCCCGGTTGGGCCGCTTCATCCAATAAACCAATGGGAGGCGCGTCGCATCCAACGGTGATCCAGGATGATACCTGGAAAAAAGCAATATGCATTTTTCGCAATGTCTCCTTTTTGCCGCTACCTGCTATACTTACCACCATCTGAGTCGAGGGACCCGTGCTGACTTGCGATCTCAACCGGTCGACGCAACACATTGGTTAAATCGCTCGGCTGGTGTTTCAAAGTTTAACGTCTTTCTTGGTCGTGCGTTTAGTTGTCTGGCTACTGCACTGAGTTTAGCTTGAGAGTGTACTGACAGATCGGTTCCTTTCGGGAAGTACTGTCTAAGCAGGCCATTGGTATTCTCATTCGAACCGCGTTGCCAAGGACTCTCGGGTCACAGAAGTAAACATCGATGTTGGTGTCCAGGCTAAAGCGTTGATGGTCTGCCAACTCCTTACCACGATCCCAGGTGAGCGACTTGTACAGTTCCGTCGGCAGTTTGTGAGCCTGCTTAATTAAGGCGTTGATCACCGTCTCGGTGTCCTTGCTCTTTACTTTAGCGAGCATCACGTAACGCGTGTGACGCTCAACCAACGTCGCGATATACCTGTTTTCGGAACCGAAAATAAGATCGCCCTCCCAGTGACCCGGCACCGCTCGGTCCTCAGCCGACGCTGGTCGCTCGCTGATCGAGACCGTGTTGGAATCCTGCCGTGGTCTGGAGTCTTCTGAGTATGGTGACGCGAACAACGCGTGACCCCTTCTCCTTCTAAGGTGCTGAAGAAGCTCCTTTTTTAAGGCGCCCCGGGCCTGGATGTAGAGGCTGCGATAGATGGTCTCGTGTGACACTTGGTAATTCTCATCGTTCGGATAAGCATGTTTTAACCAGCCAGCGATCTGCTCCGGTGACCAGAGCCGCTTGAGCTTCTTCGCTACGATGCGAGCCAACGCACGGTTCTCAACCAGTTTACACCGCTTGGGCCGATGTGACCGATCCCAGGCAGCCGATCAGCCTTGTTCGCCCTGTATCTTCGACGTCCACCGTTACGATTGATCTCACGACTCACGGTTGAGGCTGCACGTCCAAGGGATACGGCAATCGATCGGATCGAGTGTCCAGCCACCAGGCCGCGCGAAATCTCTTCGCGTTCTGCCAACGTCAGAGATAGCTTGGAGCGACTTCTAGGTAGTGGCCGTATCCCGCCTGTCTCCGCCAAAATACGTTGAACAGATGCATGGCCCCGATCAAAAAGACGAGCTATGGCGTGCAGTGAATCGCCTTTCTCCCATCGATCCCACATCAATGCCTTCTGCTTATCTGAGTAATAGATCCTCGGTCTTTGTTTCATTTTCAACATCCCTCTCTCTACACTTAGAGTTTAGATGTTGCATTGACCGGTTGAGGTCGCAACCACAAAGCGTCTATTCACCAAGCGTGATTTTTAGGGAGACGACATGGCGGTATCGGCCAGAAGCGGATCATTGGCAACCACTAATAAAAAGGGTCGCGAGTGAGTGATGGCCCTAGATCAACGTATGCAAACTGAAACGCCCTCACTGCGCCACCATGTGACGTCTCGTGAACGCCCAGGTGCCAACTGAAAAGAACGCCACGGCAAGAACCGTGATAGCTCCCAGTTCGAACATAACGTCACCCAGGCCGCCTCCGCTATTCATGATCCGGTCGTACGCTGCTATGGAGTGAGTTGTAGGGAGGAGGTCGTTGGCGTTGATTATCCTGCTGCCGAGCGTGAATAGCTGAATGTCCGGAATTGGGAACATGCCACCCGAAAAGAACATCAGGATAAAGAACGGGAAGCTACCGATCGTGACGAGGTCGAAGACGGTCCGCAAAGCGGCTGCCACGACCATGCTGATACCGACAATCGCCATGCTTGACAGCACCGTGACAGATAATGCAACAGACGCCATCGAACCCATCGACCGATACCCGAGACTGTAGGCGGTCAGGTACGTCAGTGCGATTGCCAGCAGGCCAATGACGACCTGTATGATGCTGATCGCGCATAACCACTCCGCCGTCGAAACGTTCGACATGCGCAACCGAATCAGCGTGCCTTTGTCTTTCTCTTTGATGACCGAGCCGGCAGCCGTGAACATCAGCATCATCAGCGCCAGTGCCAGGAGAGGCGGTATGTAAAGGTCGAACTCGGTGGGTATTTTCTGCACCCCCGATGCTCATGGGTTCCAGCACCATAGACCCCAGCTCGCCGGTGATCACACCAGCATATTCGTATGTCAGATAGTCACAGAATGCGGCCGCCATCATGTACTTGGCGTTTGCTGGATCGCCATACGTTTTAACAGTTAGCGGCGCAGTCTCGTCCGCTCGGGCATACCCCAGGAGGTCACGTGAGAAATCCTCCGGTAACTCCACCACGAGATCGGCGGAGCGATCACTGATCCGCTTTTTCGCAGCTGCGAGATCATCCTCCTCGACCACGCGCAGAACCGGTACGTCTTCCCCGTACCTCGCCTCTTCCAGCCGTGCGACCAGTTCCGTGCCGAGGCTCCCTTCATCCCGGTTCACGACTGCAATGCGGTAGTAGGTGGTTGCACCCTCGAAATAGAAGTACATCATGACGACAAAGAAGGGGGCGAAGCTCAACGTCATCACGAGCATCTTCCAGTCCCGGAGGTTCTCGAGACATGGTCTTCCGAAGCAGCGCGCTGAGCCTCACTCTCTCACCCTCCTGCCTGTCAGCCCGATAAACACGTCTTCCAGGGACGTCTTGCGGATTACCATGTCTTCTACCGTCAGGCCGTGCACCCTGAATTTCTCGTACAGGGCGGGGAGTGAGTTCAGGATGTCACCTCCACCAGGCGCAGGATTCCGTTGTCGTAGCCCTTGTCCCAGACCCCTTCGGGCAGCCTTTTTTGACCTGCTCGAGCTTCCCTTCCTGCCCTCAACCACCCCAACACCGAGAACATCACCCGAACCCGCGCTGCTTTTCAGGTTGTCGGCTGTATCCAGGACCAACAACTGACCGTGATCGAGGATCGCGACCCGATCGGCCATGCGATCCGCTTCCTCCATATCGTCGGTCGTCAATATGACGGTCACGTCGGCGAGTGCACGTACATACTCTCGCACGAGTACACGGCTCTGAGGGTCGAGCCCGGCCTGCGGTTCGTCAAGGATCAGGACCAGCGGCTCGTGCACCAACGCCAATGCGATGTTCAAGCGTCGTTTCATGCCGCCTGAGAGTGTGCCGCCCAGTCTGTTGCGCTGGTCGACCATCCATGACCTCCAGCAGTTCGTGCGCCCTGGAGCGAGAAGTCCTGTTGTCCAGGTCATAGAACCGGCCCACTGAAGTCAGCTGCTCCACGCAGGTCAGCGCCTCCCAAATTGACGACCTCTTGGGGGCAATATCCCAGGAGCCGCTTACACTGCTGGTAATCGTCGGCGAGGGACTTGCCGTGGATACTCACTTCGCCGGCGTCTGCAGCTAGCAGACCGCAGATCACGTTTACGGTGGTCGTCTTCCCAGCGCCGTTTGGGCCGAGGTACCCGAGAGTCTCTCCCCGGTGCACGTCGATTGAGAGATCGTTGACCGCGATCACGTCGCCATAGGTCTTGGTCAGACCGCTGATGGAGAGAGCGTACTCGGTATTCTTGACTGACATGTTTCCCTACCAACACCGTTCGATGTTCGACGTTTCCACCCCTTGCTCAGCAAGGTATAGAAGATTGTAATAGTCATGTCAAATATTGTCTGGATGACAGAAAATTGGGCTCAGAGAAATGTGCCAGAGGAAATTTCCGTGTGATCCACCAGAGGCGTTATTCCGAAGGTCTGCTTCTGGCAGCCGACAGTTGCTATAAGCCGTAGTAAGAGGCGAAGGGCTGGTCCTGCTCCCAAAGCAGTCTTACGCTAAGGCCAAATTTCAATGCTGGGTATAGCCGGAGTCGGCCAGAAGCTACCCCTGAGTTTCCTTGTTACGATTTAATTACACACTTACTGGCGATACGTAAACCGGGACCACTCCGGATACATGGTTTACATTTTGTCCGGAGCGAACGGATTGAAGCCGAACTACAGTCCTTAAAGCTCCCTGACTTTCACCGCCACAAATCGATAGCCCGACAAGCAGACGAAGAAGAACGCGATGCTGATCAACAGGATGACCAGCAAACGGTTCAAGACACGTTCCTGCCCGGCTACGACGTGATCGACCGCAGTGACGAGGTCAATGGGTTTTTCCGTCACTACACCGACTGCGTCAACGAGCTTCGTAAGCTCGACCGCCGCCTGGGTAACGTCCGCTGTCAGCGCACGGTATTCCGCGATATCTACTGGTTCGGAAGGTTCGTCACCGGAATTAAACGTGGCAGTGATGCGTTCCGTGGATTCAACAATTACTCGTAAGTCGTCGAGCATCAGGCGGACATCGGGACTGGCAGACGGGAAGTCGTTGAAAAAGGCCTCACGCTGTTGGTCAAGTCCTTCCATCAACTGGTCAACAATGGCTGAGCGTTCACTTGGCAGGGTTTCTATCAGATTGGCCAGTTGAGCAACCGTTTCGACAAAACGACTGTAATCTTCGAGCAACTGCAGAACCTGGGGGCCGCCAAGCAACTGTAGCGCACTGGTCTCCATCGTATTGAATACAATGCCCGGCGCGCGTTGCAGATAGAACAAAGCACGTTCAGCGGATTCCTGAAATTCCTCGGCTGTTTCCCTGGCCCTTCGCACTTCTCTCAGTAGCCCACCGCTTCTTCTGACCGCGTTGAGCCGGGCCGCCCGCTGACCGGAAAATTCGTCCATACGGATCCACCACGGATTCACCTGGTCCGGATGTTCAGTGCGATAGCTTCTGATCATGGCCTGCATTTCAGCTTGCAGTTCGGGCGGCAAAACAGCATCAGCCATATTCCAGATATCCTTTTCCAGGGCGCTGGGATGCATCAAGTAATGGCCGTCCGGTCTCATCGCCGAAACGCTCTGGCACCCAGTAGTCCTCGATCACCATTCGGCTATATGACGTCAGCGTCATCATGTCGAACAAATTTGTGACGGCATTCGAACCGATTGCAATATCGACAGCGCTGGTGCTCGACATCGTTTCCCAGTTTTGAACTGACTCGAACTGTGCCGGGGTGAGCGGATACTTCCGCATCGTGTCGACGGCAATCGACATTCGTTTGATATAGCGATCGGCAAAGCGTCTGACCTGCTCCTCAAGCTGCTGCCGCGTGGTAATTACTCCCGGTTGGCCGGAGTCGCTGACCGGCGCAACGATGACTTTCTGTGTTCGTTGCTGCGCGGCAGAGTAATCCGGTAAGACTGCCAGTAGTGTCATGATCACCAGAATAGTTGTCAGAACGAGACTTGGTGACTCCGCCTTTACCATTCTCTCATCACACATTGATTTGCTCCTGTCAGGAGCTACAGATAGAACTGCAGGAAACCGCGCACATGGCCCAAGTAGGACCATTTTGGGGTCCAAATTGTCTCTCATATGAGCAAATTGGACCACCAATTGGTTCCTTTAGACCCATGTCTCTCTTAGCAAGGTTCTTTATGCTGCAGATCAAACATGGCAATCACTGCCATTCTCAATGACATAAAAAGGGAGCTAGTGAGGTGAAATCAGAAAAAGCCCTTGATTACCCCACGATGGAGGGCCCTGCGATTTACCGAATTCGGGTACGCGGTCGCCTGAATACTGATTTGTCAGACCGGCTTGAAGGAATGCACATCGAGAACTTTCAGCGCAACGATGGCAAAGCAGAATCCATACTAGAGGGAAGTATTCTCGACCAGGCTGCGTTGGCCGGTGTCCTCAACCAGCTATTCGAACTGCATCTTCCGGTGATGGCCGTCGATTGTCTCGGAGTCCCCAACAATGACTAGACAAGAAACCAATCGAAATCTGAATCCAATAAATCTGTATCTATTAGAGAGATAAATCAATGAATAAGTCGTACTTCAGCATGAGCCTAAACATCGTAGTAGTGTTTGCCGCCGCACAACTAATGTGTCTGCCGGTGACAGCGCAAGTTAGCCAGGATGCCCTGGATTCAATTTCCACACCGGATCAGGTAGAAACATCCATCGGCACCCTCGAGTTCTTCGATGGGATCCCTACCAGGGAGACCGCCAAACTGCTCTACGACAACCTCGACTTTCTGCGTGGCGTCGAGACCTTTCTAAATGGTATCCCGGCGGCCTCAGTGGAAGCGCTCCGGCGCGGTCAGGAGTCCCTCGGCGCCGAGTCTTCGAACCAGGTGGTTATCTTCGACCAGCTGATGGACAGTAAGCCGCTGTTCCTCACCGGCAACACCGATACCGTCTATGCCTCCGCGTTTTTGGATCTTCAAAAGGACGGCCCGACGGTGATCGAGATTCCCCCCAAGACCGGCCCGGGGACGGTCAACGACGCCTACTTTCGCTTCGTGATAGACACTGGCGCCCCAGGCCCCGACAAAGGCGCGGGTGGCAAGTACCTGATCCTCCCACCCGGCTATGAGGGTCCGGTCCCCGATGGCTACTTCACCGCCAAGTCGACCAGCTACGCAAATTGGCTGATTCTGCGCGGGTTCCTCGTTGACGGCAAGCCGGACTTCTCCAGCAATTTGTTCAGGACGGGTCTGAAAATTTACCCTCTTGCCAAGGCCGACGATCCGCCGGCGATGGAGTTTATCAACGCTTCCAATACGGCGTTCAACACCGTACATGCCAACTCCTTTGAGTTCTTCGAGGAACTCCACAGCGTGATCGAACGCGAGCCGATCGCGATGCTCGATCCCGAGCTGCGCGGGCTCTTCGCGTCTGTCGGGATCCAGAAAGGCAAACCCTTTGCCCCTGACGATCGGATGAAGAAGATCCTGACCGATGCTGTGGCGGTGGCCAATGGGACCGCGCGGGCACTCCTGTGGTACGAGCGTAACGACGCGGAGTTCCTGGCCGAGGGCTCACATTGGAAGAAAGGCTTCGTCGGCAACTCCTGGGAGTACCTCAGGGACGAGGGCATGGGCGGACGCCATCTGGATGCCCGGACCCACTTCTACTACTTCGCAACGGTCAATACGCCGGCAATGGCGATGAAGATGATCGGCGCAGGTTCGCAGTACGCCTGGGGTTATATGGATTCCGGGGGCAACCACCTCGATGGCGGCAAGTCGTACAAGCTGAACATCCCGGCCAACGTTCCCGCGAAGGACTTCTGGTCGGTGGTGGTCTACGACTCACAGACCCGCTCGGAACTGCAGACGAGTCAGCCGTTTCCCAGCAAGAACAACCTGACGAACCCGCTGGTCTACAACGACGACGGCTCCGTGGATCTTTACTTCGGACCCAAAGCTCCTGCCGGCAAAGAAAAGAATTGGACGCAGACAATGCCGGGCAAGGGCTGGTTCGTTCTGATAAGGCTTTACGGGCCTCTCGAGCCGTGGTTCGAAGGAACCTGGCTGCCGGGCGAATTTGAACTGGTGAAGTAATCAACGAGGAAACCAAATCATGTGGTTATTGAAAGCACAAATCACAAAGTTGGCACTGGCAGGGACGGTGACGCTTCTATTCGCGTCAACGGCCGCCTGGGCGGATCAAGTGACGTCCGTCATGACACCCGATGTCCAAGCGAATGTCACACCGGCAAAAGCGCTGACGATGCTTAAAGATGGCAACGCACGCTTCGTTTCCGGCAACGCAACGGACTATGACTATATCGCGCAGGTCAAACAGACCGCAAAGGGTCAGTTTCCTTTTGCAACTGTGCTCAGCTGTCTCGATTCCCGCATCCCCCCTGAGATCGTCTTCGACCGGGGGATTGGAGACCTGTTCGTGGCCCGCGTGGCCGGCAACTTCACCAACGATGACATCCTGGGAAGTTTCGAGTTCGCATCGAAATTGGCTGGTTCCAAACTCATCGTGGTCATGGGGCATACCGAATGCGGCGCGGTCAAAGGGGCATGCGATGCTGCACAGATCGGTTTGCTGAGCACCACGTTGGCGAGCATCAATCCCGCGGTGACGGCGGTTGAGGGCCACAACCCAAGAAACTCCACCAACGCCGGGTTTGTTCAGGCGGTTAGCGAAATGAACGTGCGCCTCACCATGAAGACCCTGCGCGACCGAAGCGTGGTGCTGCGCCAGATGATTGAGAGCGGCGAAATCGCCCTGGTTGGGGCGATGTACGACGTCAGCACAGGCAAGGTGACGTTCTTCGAGGACTAGCCTGTCCGTGCCCGGCGAATGGAATTGAACAACTACATAGCGAGGGAAAGGAAGAGGGCCATTCATATGACTGAGGGAAGAGTCAAATGAAACGATTATTGGCGCTTCTGTTGTTTGGCGGACTCCTGGCAGCGTGCGCCGACGATACGAATGATCTTGGTGATCCCTTGGGCACGATCTCTGCCTCGCCGGCTGCGCAGGACACAACGCCCTTGTGGGCGAATGTCCCGGAGACGATCTCGCCCGAATGGGGCGACTTCTTCTTCAAGAAGGGTCAAGGCCGTGAAACGCCGATGCCTGCCCCGGATGACCTCGAGGCCTGGAAAGCCGTGCAGGCCGCCAACGACGCGGCGAAGGAAGCCGCTGCGGACGAAAAAGCCGCAGCGTTTGGCGTGACCTACGAGGAGAGCGAAATCGCCGGCATTCCCGTGGTCGAGGTGACGCCTTCGAAACTTGCCAGCACGGACAAGATCGCGGTCTATACTCACGGTGGCGCATACGTGCTGAACTCGGCCAAGGCCGTGATCGAAGCGGCCATGTTCTTCGCCGCCGAAACCGGTTTGCGCGTCATTGCGGTGGACTACACTCTGGCGCCGCATTCCAAGTGGCAGGAGACGACCGACGAGGTCATCAGTGTCTTCAAGGCGCTGGCCGAGCAGGGGTTCACAGGCGACGACATCGTCTTCTATGGTGATTCAGCGGGCGGTGGCCTGGCGGCGGGTGTCACGCTCAAAATGCGCGACCTCGGTATGGAGATGCCCGCGGTGCTTGTGCTGTGGTCTCCCTGGGCGGATATTTCCGAGACCGGTGACACTTACGTCACGCTCCGCGATGCCGAGCCATACTACACCTATGAACACGTGCTTGGGCCTGCGGCACTTGCGTACGCTGATGCCGAAGACCATAAGAACCCCTATGTTTCACCTGTGTACGGTGACTTCACGCAGGGTTTTCCGCCCACCTTGATCCAGGGCGGTACGAAAGAACTCTTCCTCAGCAACTTCGTTCGCCTGTATCAGGCCCTCGACCAGGCGGGTCAGACGGTAAAGCTCGATGTTTACGAGGGCATGCCCCATGTGTTCGTGCCGTCACTCCCGGCGAGCGCTGAGTCGCAGGCTGCTATTGCCAAAGTTCGCGATTGGGTATCCGAACACTTGCTCGACGATTGAGATGATTTCTCGACAGCAAGTCGGAGCCGTCACCAATTGAGAAAGCAAAATGATAGGCGATGAAGACGTGGATGGCGCCTGGAGTTGCCGCTAATAGATTGGTGAAGTAGTCAAGTACAGAGACGGGAGATGCCATGAACTTCGACCAGACCTTTTACCAGATAGACCATCGGCTAATCGCATTTGTAATGCTCGCATTGCTTGCAGCAGCGGGCGAGATCGGATTCCGGTCGGGTTCCCGCAAGCGTGATTTGCAGGATTCGTATCGGTCCCTGGTGAGTGGTACCAGTGCTGCCATGTTGGGTCTGCTGGCCTTGCTTCTCGGATTCACTCTCTCCATGGGGGTTTCACGCTGGGATGAACGGCGCGATGTAATAGTCACCGAATCCAACGCGATTGGCACGCTTTGGCTGAGGGCCGGCCTGCTCGAAAAACACCAACGAGACGGTTTACGGGACGCGCTGCGCGACTATGCAGACATCCGTATTGCGCTGGGCGGAGCAGGGGGTGCCCGCGAAGCCATGAGGGCGGCCCGGAGTAGAAGTGAATTCCTTCACACGTCAATCTGGTCGGTGGTCGAGCAGGCCAACCAACCCGGCCAGAGTAACGCCGTTTTGAGTTCGCTGATCAGTGGGGCCAATGAACTGATCGACATCCACGAGTTGCGCATCTCATCGATCGAGAACTTTCTGCCGGCGGCCCTGTTTTTGTTACTGATTGCGATAGCCAGTGTGGCCATCTGGTTTTTCGCCTGGTCTTTCGGCGCATCCAGCCAGGGCCGGCGTACGGCCACACCTGATGCTTGGAATTCTCATTGGTGCTGTATTGCTCGTGATCATGGATGTTAACCGTCCGCAGCGAGGACGAATTACGGTTGGTACTGAGAGCCTACAGCGAGTCAGCGAATCGTTTGCGCCAAATCCTGATGTGCATCTTGAGAACAGTTCAATGATGAAGAAAGAGCAAAGAGTAGAAATGGATTGAACAAATGAAATATCGAGCACTGAAAATCACTGCCGTACCGATGGCCACACTGCACCCATTCGGCGTGTTCGACCTGAGGCGATTACCACTAATCGTTCTGCTGATCGCTGTCTGCGCATTTGCGGTAGTTGCCAACGCCGCGGACCCTGAGCGGATCGTCGTCACGAACACCCACTTGGCCGGCCGTGATGCTCCTTCGCAGGATGTTGCCGTGAATCTCCTGATCGTCAACGGCAAGCTGTCCGTCGTCACGAAAGACACGCTTGTCATTGAGCCGGGCGATACTGCGGTGGATGCGAACGGTGGCTTTCTGTTCGGGCGGTTGGCACTGGGTGCCCCTTCCAGCTTCGTGATCCTTGACGAAGATCCACGGGAGAACGTCGATGCACTGCTGGACACCAAGACTCATGCGCGCTTCGCGATTCGGGATGGGGTGATCGTCAAGAATGAGCTCCAGGCGATACCGGTCTCGTCTGCGGACACGGCGCCGAAACCGCGTCGCTGGAGGGCCTACACGCCGCCGCCGATTGCTGTACCGATTCGCTATTACGACAGCAGAAAGTGGAACAAATTTGAGACAAAGCCGGTCTCGGGACTGTTCATCGGCGCGCTGATGCTGGATCGCCAGTTCTGGTTAAGTCAGGACAGCAACAGCGAGGACCAGGTGGGTGACCTCTCGGAATTCGAAGAGGGGTATATCCGTGGTTTTCGCTTCGGAGTCGTCGGCACGTTGAATTTCAAGCGGCCGTGGCGCTATACCGTATTCGCCGCAACTCATACTTTCGATAAGGGATTCGATGTCAACACCAATGACGAGTTCACCTGGTTCGACTACCGGCTCGATATTCCTCTGCCTGCCGGCCTGATGCTGGCTGTGGGCAAGCAGAAGGAGCCGATTTCGATGGAGCGGCTGGCGAGTCTGGCATACCTGCCCATGCAGGAACGCAGCGCCATCGCCGATGCGCTCATGCCGGCACGTAACCACGGTGTCGTACTCTCCGGGATTGCGGCTTCCGACAATGTCAGCTGGGCGGTCGGGGCATTCAACAACTGGATCGATTCCGATGAGTCCTTCAGTGACACCACGAGTCAGCTGGTGGGCCGTGTAACCTGGGCGCCGGCAGTCTTTCAGAATGAGGGCAATCTGCTGCACTTCGGAGTTGGCCTGCGGTATTCAGACGCTAAGCAGCCGCTTCGCGCCCGCAGCAGACCGGAGTTCAACAACGCGCCGCTGTACGTTGATACGGGGCAGCTTTCGGCGGATGACCAGATCACCTACAACCTGGAAACATACTGGCGCCATGGGCCGTACATGATTGGCTTCGAGTACCTCGGGGCCGATGTGGATTCGCCGCAGACAGGGAATCCCAACTTCAGTGGCTATCACATCACCGCTTCCTGGGCCGTCACCGGCGAGACGCGTGCCTATCGCAAACGCAGCGGAACGTTCGATCCGCTTCCCGTGGCCAGACCGGTCAACCAGGGCGGGTGGGGTGCCGTCGAACTCGCATTCCGGTACTCGAACACCGACCTGACCGACGGGACCGTGGACGGCGGTGAGATGGACATCTATTCGCTGGGTGTCAACTGGTGGCTCACCCGGAGCACGTCATTTGGCGTGAACTACCGGTATATCTCGCTGGACCGCTCAGGCATCCAGGGGGACAGCTCGGGACTCAATGCCCGGCTCCTGTTGATGATGGACTAGCCCGAAACGAGGACTTGAAAATGGAATCCTTAACGAAATTTATGAACTGGGAGATTTTCAGACTGGGTGAGGCGTCGATAACCATTAGCCAGGTGGTTGCAGTATCACTGACCATTGCCGTGGCGATGGTCATGGCCGGCTGGTTGATCCGCAGGCTCTCACAGCGCCTGTTGAAGGGGAACAGGGATGCCAACCAGATACAGCTGATCAATAGGGCGCTATGGATCGCCGTCATCGCAACCTTGTTCTTCACCATACTGAGTATTCTGGAAGTCCCGCTCGGTGCGTTCGCCTTCATTTCCGGCGCGATAGCCATCGGTATCGGATTTGGCGCACAGAATATCATCAACAACTTTATCAGCGGCTGGATACTGATGGGGGAGCGGCCGATCCGCATAGGCGACCTTCTTGAGATCAACGGCACCCTGGGCCGAGTCGAGGCCATTAACACGCGTTCCACGCGCATCAAGCGGACTGACGGTGTTCGTATTGTCGTTCCCAATAGCCATCTTCTGGAAAATATGGTGGTGAACTGGAATCTGGGCGACGATGATATTCGAGTCTTTGTCAGTGTGGGTGTTGCCTATGGCTCACCCGTTCGCCTGGTGGCCGAACTGCTCGAAAAGGCGGTAACCGAGCAGGAAGACGTCTTGCAAGATCCCGCACCGCGTATTTTGTTTCAGGATTTCGGCAACAGCGCATTGGTGTTCGAGGCCTATTTCTGGACACAGCTGAGGCCCGGTGGGGACATGCGTCGATTGCGTAGTGAAATTCGTTTCCGTGTTGATGAGCTTTTCCGGGAAAACGATATAACGATAGCATTTCCACAGCAGGACGTGCATCTGGACGGGGTGTTGAAACTGGAGTCCGGTGACCGTGAAGTCGATCAAGCGGTGCCGAACTGGTCCGGACAAACGCTGAACCGATGGGAAATTTCATCCGATTTCGACTGGAACGCTGGTTGCAACGAGGGGCTTTCCACCAACTATTGCTGGCAACCGCCGTCATCATTCTCGTTGCGGTGCTGGGTGGGTTGGCTGCCTTTCTGACCACAGATGCCTTTGAAGATCTTTTTGACGCGGTATGGTGGTCATTTCTGCGACTGACCGATCCTGGATATCTTGGTGACGACCAAGGTATAGCACTCAGGATCATCTCCACCATAGTTACCGTACTTGGATATGTCCTGTTCCTGGGCTCACTGATCGCCATCATGACCCAGTGGCTCACATCCACACTGGAACGGTTTGAAAAGGGTTTGTCTCCCATTTCCTTGCAAGGTCACGTGGTCATCCTGGGTTGGACCAGCCGTACTCCGGAAATCGTCCGTCAGCTGTTGCAGGCCAGGGGCCGCTTGGAGCGGTTTCTGCAAAGTCATGATCAACGCTTGTTGCATATCGTGGTCGTTGCGGAGGATGTCGATGCACAACGACGGTTCAGGTTGCGAAAATACCTCGGCAACGCCTGGAACAACCGCCAGGTTTTCCTGCGCTCCGGCTCGCCGACCAGTTTGGAGGACTTGCAACGATTTGGATTGCCGGAGGCAGCGGCAATCGTCGTACCCGGTGATGAATTCAGGTTTGGCGGCGGTGGGGCCTCGGATGCGCGCACCGTCAAAATTCTGTTGAATCTTGGCGCGACCCTAAATTCTCAAACGTCAGTGGCAGGCCCTACGATAACGGCTGAAGTCTTTGACCCGCGCAAAGAAGCAGTCGCTAAGAGGGTCCTTCAAAGAGATATAGAAGTCGTGACAGGCGAATCCGTTGTTGCGCAGTTGCTGGTGCAGTCAATACGCGATCCAAGACTGGTGGATGTGTATATGGAACTGTTGACATACAACGACGGATGCTCACCCTACATTCGTGCATTTCCAGAGTTTTCAGGCCAGCACCCCGCTGCACTGAATACCCAATTTGAGAAAGCGATTGTGCTTGGCGCGCTCCGTATGGAAGAAGGCGAAATTGTCACTTATCTGGGACCTTCGGCCGACTTCAAGCTGCGCAAAGAAGACCGCCTGGTATTCATCGCGCGTAGTTACGGCGACTGCCTCCCGTCTTCAGAAATTCGTGCAAAGCCAGGCATCGCGTCAAAAGCTGGCGCTGACTTCAGAGCAGAACCGGTGTCAGTCAGGTTAATGGTTGTGGGATGGAGCAGGCGTGTTCTGGTTTTGCTCGAACAATTACTGAAGTCGGGTTTTCAGGCAGTGGACATCACCATAGTCTCCCGCACTCCCATCAAGCAACGCGAGGCGGCATTGCGGTGGCAGGCCTTCGATCCTGCACGCCTCGCAATTCATCACATCGAAGCCGACTTCACAGCACTAGGTGTCGTTGAAAACCTTGAATATGAAGGGATAGATTCCGTTTTCCTGCTGGCAGGCGGCAACGCAAACAGTGCCGAGGACAGCGATGCGCGAGCCCTCGTCAGTTATGAGCTCCTAAGGTCTGCTTTCGAGAGAAAATTCCAGCCTGAGCAGGCAACACCAAAAGTCACGGTCGAAATGGCGCACGTCACGAGCACGCTGCGACATGCCCGGAACAGTGATCTGGTGTTGGTACGCCCCCGTGTTCTCGGCTATATACAAAGCCATGTCGTACTGAGCAAGGAATTGAACTCCGTCTTCTCAGCCCTCTTTGCGCCCACCCAAGGTGCGAACATCTCCATCTACGATATCAGCGCTTACCGGGGTCTGGAAGGAGAGGGCTTGAGCTTCGCTGAGATGGAAGAGCTGGCCGCAGAGCGGGGAGAAGTTGCGGTTGGTTTACTCGTCTCTAAAAACGGCACGGAGTATGAGGTTGAGCTTTGTCCGCCACCCGAAATGGTCTGCAACGAACATGCTCATGTCATTGTTTTGTGCCAGCGCGCCTGAACGATCAGAGCAAACGGTTCACACCGCACATACAACGTGAGTTCTCCAGCGACGTACTGTTAATCAGTGATCAAGCCAAGTGCGACAGCCTTTGTAACTGCTTCGCGACGGTTTTTGACGTTCAATTTCTCATAAATATTGTGTGCATGGCGTTTGACGGTCGCCGTTGAAATGTAGAGTCGCTCGCCAATCTCGTTGTTCGTCAGACGCTCGACGAGCAACGCGAGAACCTCCTTTTCCCGGCGCGACAAATGCTCGGGCATTCCCACTACGTCCCGGACAGTTACTCCAGTGTTTGTATCTTGTTGTATCGCCCTGGTCGGCTCGCTTTCTGCCTGAAATGCTGCCAGGATGCGACCCACGTACTGGAGTTTCTCACCATTTAGTTTGATACGACTGAGTATGGGCACCAATTCCGGGCCGATGTCGACAAACAAACGGATAAAGCCACCCGTCTGGGCCAGTGACACTGCTTTGCCGAGTTTCGCGACGGCAAACGTCGTGTCCCCGGTCTTTTCGCTAAGCAAAGCTCGCAGTGCAAGTGCTTCAATCAGGAATCGTTTGTTGTGGATCCCCGTCATGTAATCCTCGAGTTTGGTCAAAAGGGCTTGCGCCCGCTGGCGGCTGGCGGCAGAGTCGTCCAGAATCAGGATTTTCGCGAGGCACATTGGTGGCGAAAAGAAGCAATACGCCGGCCCAAGAGGTTCCGGGTCATACTGGCTTGCCCATTTGAGTGCGTCTGCCATTCGTCCCTGCCGTATCGCAAGTTCCGCAGCAAGCGCCTCGGAGAGTCCGATCATGAACGGATTATGTGTTCTGAACGCAAGGTCGCGCAGTGTCCCTGAGGTATTCAGTGCATCGTCCGAATTGCCAAGTGCCTCCTGAGCCAGTCCCCGAATGACGAGGCTATGTGCATATAACTCGAGGTTGGCGATCGCTTTCTTGCGGAGCAGATCGCGGAGGTCATCGTCAATGGCGGATAGCTTATTCTGGTGATAATGGACGGCTGCCTTGAAATGCAAGGCGCAGCTTAAAATTTCCCAAAGATCCGCCGGTCTGCAATAGCTTTCAGTGTCATTTGCGACAAGATCAAGTTCCTTCAAGTCGGCATCCATCCAGTCCACGAAACAAAGCGTGACGAGCAGGCGTGCCATATAGGTGCTGCCACCGTCCACGTATACCGATTCTTCGGCTATCGCAGAGTAAACGGTGTCCTTGGCATCCTTGACGTTCCCTACCATCTGCATTGCCGCACCGAGAATAAGCATCGCGAAGCCGCGCTCTGCCAGGTCGTCTGGAGCAAGTAATTCGAGTGCTTCTTGTGCGACTCGAACGGCGGCCTCTCCGTCAGACTGTGCATAGAATTGATAACAGCGCATAGAGGCGAGGGAGCCATAAAGTTCTTTTTTGATCCCGTCGTCAATCATTGCAGCATCAAGTAACGATTCGGCAGCATCCAGCGTCTGCACAAGCTCCACATTTTGTCCGGTGGTCCTGAAGATCCTTGCTTTCAACAGTTGAAATTCCGGCCGTGACGCGACGATTTGTGGTGGCAGCAGACGAAGCCAGATGCCGAGCTGATGCCAGCGCTCGTGATTCATGATCATATTTCGATGTCGACTAATCACATCAGCCGCGTCACCAGGGCAATTGGCGCTGAGCGCATGCCGTATCGCGTCCCCAAGAAAATCATGCTCCTCGAACCACCCGGATGCGTGTGTGTGAATATTGCGAATTTCTTCTTTACCGAGCCTGGTCAACGCAAGGTCCTGCAGCATGCTCTGGAAAAGGTGGTGAAACCGGAACCAGTTTTTACTCAGGTCCAAAGGTACCAAGAACAGGTTGGCCTGATTGATGTGGTTCACGAACTCTTTGCCCGAGATACCTGCGGAGTCTTCTGGCATTACCACTTCGCAAAGCTCTGCACAAAACCGGTCGAGGAATGCGGTCCGTAGCAACTGCTTCCGAATCTCGGCAGGCTGGCCCGCGAGCACCTCTTGCATCAGGTACGTACGAACGGCATGGCTGTCTTCGGGCAACCGGTCAACAACAGTTGCTGTCGAACTTGCGTTCGCCTTCGCCAACCTTGCTAGACGAAGGGCTACGGGCCAACCTTCCGTACGTTGGTGCAGCACCAAGATTTCGTCATCCGTAATCGTGTCATTAACATCCAAACGAATGAGCGCGCGGGTTTCGTCCTCGCGGAATCTCAGTTGCTGCAAACGACACTCGTGAAGTGCGCCACGAGCACGCAGGGCATGCAACGACAGCGACGGGTCGCGACGCGATACGATAATCAAGTGTAAATTCTGGGGCGGGTGTTTGAGCACGGTGTCGAGAAAGCTGTCGACATCCGATGAGGACAACCGATGGTAATCATCGAGAATAAGGACCATCGTTTCCTTATAGGCATCGATTTCGTTGCAGAAACTACCTGCCAGACTACGGGCGTCCGGCAAGACCGCAGATTGTAAAATCTCGATGATTTCAGAACAGCACCCCGAGTAGGCATTGCGCAACGCCGCAACAACGTACGACAAGAACTGCGTCAGGTCGCTGTCCTCGTTATCCAATGATAGCCAGGCTGATTTACACCCGAGTAGATCCAGCCATTGACTAACCAGTGTACTTTTACCGTAACCAGCGGGCGCTGAGACAAGGATCAGTGGATTTTGTTTTGCGGACTGTGCCAGCGATAGCAGACGCTGGCGCTGGACAATATCCGGCGCCAGCGGAGGTGGGTACAGCTTGGTCCGGATTATGGGAATCGGCAGATTTTGCATGACGCCTGAATATCCCTCTGATTTTCTACATTGTTACGATCATCAAGTATATCGAGAAGACTAACAAAAATGACGATTCTGGTCGTCATACGACTCAAGTCAATAGGATTTGGTGTATCTAAGTCGTAGCGACTAATGCGCCGAGGGATACAAACCAGGCCAGTACGGCATTGCGCATGCCACGACGTGCTTTCTCTTTGTGACATCACACGCGCGGGTTGGCTGCAAGAGTTAACCAACGACCGACCTTTTCCGAATCCATGTTCAGCCCTACCTGTTGAGTCAGGGCATAGTGTATGAAATGTTGGAGGTGCTTCCCGTTTGAACTCCGCGCTATATCTCTTCCTTCGTGCCATGTAACACCTCCTGACGCATTATCGCGCCAAAGTTAGGTGTCCACGAAATCTATGTAAGACCAAGGAGCGGTCATTGACCAGACCTGATGAACGACATTTACTTATACTGAGACTGCTTCTTGCCGGATGTATCTCTTAAATCAGGCTGCCTGCAGTCCGAGAACTTTTAACGACGCACAGGGTTTGCCTACCGGCTGCTGGAATTGAGGAAGAAATAAGGCAATGGAAACAATTTATTTGTTAATTGGGTAGGAAGCAGCAACATGACGCCGTTATTAAAATCACTTAAACACACCTTGCCGTTGACCTGTTGCCAGCTAAGGCCCTGCAAGACTGAGGACGCGGTTCTTGTTGTTTCAGTAGCTAGACTTGAAAGCTTCCATCGCCCAGGGTGGGATGTCCCCTGAACGAGGCGGTGAAGTCGACCACGGTTCCGGCTGGTTAGCAAGCGCTCGCCCAGCATCGAAGGCTGCACGCATCTGTTTCGGATCAAAGGCAAGCGGATCCCTGCCAATTTCTACGTCCCCCGGAATCGCAACCATATTAAACTCGTAACCCAGGAACTTTGTACCGAAATAGGAGCGAGTCAGGGCTGTTTGCATTGATTGGTTCATCATCAAACCCATCGTCGTAGCCGCGACAGTACCGAGGGCTCTGCGCAAGGCCTCAGGAGGATGATCAGATTTGCCGTTAGCAATCAGGTATACGTTACCAGGTCCGTACAGGGGGGGGGCGGGTTTGTTCTCCCCGCCCATGCCAGGAATGACCACATTCGAACGAGCCGCCCCATCGACGAATAGGTGTCCATCTATCTCTACTGGTGGAAAGACAATCGGGAACGATGCTGATGCGAGCAATACCTTTCGATAGGTCTCTAGCTCACCATGCTTCGCGAGAAGTGACAGATTCCAGACCCACGTCTGACCATAGTCAACATTGGTAGTACCGGCAACGATGATTCGGTTCTCATCGTAGGCAGCCGCGACTCTTTCCAAGGTTTCGGCGGTTATGTATTTGGCGATTAGCGCTTCTAGTGGCGCCGTGTCTTTGAGGGAATCAGATCCCGAAAAGAGCCTGAACAGGGATCGGTTTTTGAAAATATCAACATCGGTAATCTGTGTGTACATCTGTTCGAGTATCGCATCGTCGGCTGGTGTACCCAGAAGCGCATGCGTCGCCAGTAGGGAACCTGTGCTTACACCCGCTACGAAATCAAATTCCGGTCGAGTACCGCTCTCGCGCCAACCGATAAGGAAACCGGCTCCAAATGCTCCATTCTGACCACCGCCCGATAGCGACAGGATATTGAGTGCGTGACCGCGCTGACGCTCCATGCTACGAATGACATTGCTATCAGCACCTCTGGCAGATCCAGCGTACATGGACGAAAGCTGATCTGGGTTCAAAGGGTCGTACCCGTTAGGCAATGAGGCGTAAGCTGGCGAATGTTTCGAAAGCTCTCTTTCCGGCGCGGTTGCGCAGCCTGCCAGCACCAAAGTCACAACAATACTCGCCAAAACGGCCCTTATTCCGCTTCCTGGAGACGACACTCCAGGTCCACGAAGCGAGCAATCGTCAGGTCCCTGAAAGTTCGAAGCTTCCTTTTTGGGATTATCAATTGCAAATAGTGACATTACATACTCCAGAATAACCAGTTTCCAGGAACTGTGAGGCAGTTTACCGGGTATTTTTTCACATAAGAAGAAAACTTTAAGAGGTCAGAGCCCCTTTCGGGCTCACTTCTGGAGAGAATGCGCTCCCGGGCGCAACGCTTGAAATGGCTGCTTCTTTGTTCTGCATGAAAAATGAGAATTTCTCTCAAATGCGAAAGTGCCGTTGAGACTTGCGCGTCACTCAGCTCGTAAGAAGGAGAAGTTCTATTCTCATTCATTCGTTTCTCCTTCGGGTCGACAGCGGTCCAAGTTGCCGTTTCAGTGATTGATTCCGTTGTGGGCGCTATAGCAGAACTCCCCTGGACCTTAATCTCAAGGGAGTTTATCTCCGTATATGGACTCCTCCTCATTGCAAGCAATCTGTTGATGGCAGACATGGCACGACTGCAAACGTATATCCGGCCTCTTGAGTTGGCATACGTTGATGCCGGGCCATAATGGATTATCCGCGCGTCAGTTCCCAATCGAGTCCGCGTACTTCGAGTACTCAGAGATTACCGGGTTTGACCGACGCCGGTTCGACCTGTTTGCCACTATGCAGCTTGCTTAAGCAATCGTTGTTGAGGATCTCCTTTCTATCCTATCTCAGCTCAGTGCAAAGTCAGGATCGTAATTAGTTTCGTTGCGAAGCATGGCCCAGGCCATGCGCACGGTTTTGTTGGCCAAGGCAACAGCGGCCACGTTGGGGTGGCGCCGCATGGCGATGCTGGTGACCCAGCGGCTGAGTCGATCATCTTTATGCTTGGCTTGGGTTACTACCGCTCTGGCACCGTGTATCAGCAGTGTTCGCAAATAGGCATCACCGCGTTTACTGATGCCGAGCAAGCGATCTTTTCCACCAGAACTGTATTGTCGTGGTGTCAGCCCCAATGCAGCGGCCATCTGCCGTCCCTTGGGGTACTGCTCGGCGTTACCGACCGTTGCCACCAGTGCCGTAGCCACCATCGGACCCACACCGCGCAGCTGCTGTAGTCGCCGGGTCACTTCGTTGCTGTTGGCCAGTTTTTCGATGGCCTGATCCAAATCACGCATCCGATCATCCAAGCCAACCAGATCGACCCACAATCCGTGCAGTAAGGCACGAAAGTGATCGGTCAGACCATTCTCGGCATCTTCCAGCCAGTTGGGAATGGCAACACGTAAGGCACGCAGTGTCACAGGCGCGACCAATCCGTATTCGGCCACCAGGCCTCGGATCTGATTGGCCTTGGCTGTGCGCTGCGTCATCAGTTCAGCGCGAATGCGATGGGTGGCCTGAATATCCTGCTGCGCAACACTCTTTACCGCCACAAAACGCATGTTCGGTCGGCTCATGGCTTCGCAGATCGCTTCGGCATCGTTGGCGTCGTTCTTGTTGCTCTTCACGTACGGCTTCACGAACTGAGGCGGTATCAACCGCACCGTATAGCCTCGCGATTGCAGTTCTCGAGCCCAATGATGAGCGCCGGCACAAGCCTCCATACCAATCTCACACCCTGGCTCGCTCTGGGCCAACAAGGCAGGAATCCACTTTGCCCTGCTCAAACGACGCTTCCACACTGCCTTTCCAGACCGATCAACACCGTGTAACTGGAATACATTTTTTGCCAAATCAACACCAACTCGAATAAGCTTCATATCGGACTCCTTCTTTGCCTTGTGACTGAGAGTAGCTACTCCAGTCTGGCACCTAGATGCCGTAGAGGGGAGGAGGAGTCCATCCCATTGAGTCCGGCCAACAGCGGATTGTTCTCGTTTTTGCCTTGACCATAATTTATGGATTCGAGTGGCGGCGGCGGTCAATATATTTCGACGTTTTAATACTGCGATTAAGGACAAGGACTGTTTTCCTTATTATTTTCATCGCGACATTGGCAGATAACTACAAAAACGAACTCACACGATCAATGGTCCAGAATGCAGCGACACCGCCAATGGCATAGGGTGTTGCCTTCTCAAGGGTCAAGGCCGTAATGCCATGCAACCTGTGCAGTCCTGCAAGCAGCACCGACATAACCAATACAAACAAAACCTGCCCGGTTTCCACACCGACATTGAACATGAGCAAGGCCAAAGGTACCGCATTCTGCGGGACGCCTATCTCGTACAATGCACCCGCAAACCCCAGGCCGTGAACCAGCCCAAAAGTGAAGGCAATCAACCATGGATAGCGTTCAGACAAGGTCAACTGACCCATGTTTTTACGTACCACTTCGACGGCCAGAAACATGATACTCAACGAGATAACCGCCTCGGTGGGCACTTGTGGAATATGTATCAGGCCCAAGGTCGCCAGCGCCAGGGTGAGGCTATGCGCCAGCGTAAAGGCTGTCACAGTCTTCAATAAGGGCCAGATACCGCTGACAATCAGCAGCAGGGTTAACAAAAACAGGAGGTGATCGTAACCTTCAAGGATATGGATGGTTCCCATCTGCCAATACGAAACAGCGAGTTCATTGTTGGTAACTTCCTCCGGGATGGTGAAGGTGGGGCTATTGGAACGAAGTACCGCCGAGTGCTCGGTGCCATCCAGTAGATTGACCTGTACCACCACATCAGCAGGAACAGCGCTGAGCCCGTCAACCCCGACAGTGGCGCCATTGAGTCCCTGGCCTGCAGTAGAAAAAGAACTGGTTTCGATCACGGCGCCGGGTACACGGTGATTTGATCCGGGGCCAAGGGGTTTGAAAAACTCCGGTAACACCGGTGTCAGCGCCAATACCTGTTCTCCCATCGTTGGCGCCTTCCAGGTCACCTCTACCCAGCCACCTTCGCGTTCTGTCACTTCAAGCAAAGCAGGACGGAATTCGTCGGCGAATAATGCAAATGAAAACGCCATCAGCACCGGTAACAGGCAAAGTGCCATCTTAAGACGCAATGTAAGCCCCATCATCATTATGATGCGGGAACCTGGGTAGCTTCGTTGACCGTCGCAGATTCATCTGGCCTAAGCAATATCCGTTCCGTGGGTATTTCATCGATGACAATTTCATAACGGCTTTTCAGGTTCTCGAGAAAATCCGCATTGAATTGTTCACGCTGTTCAAACTGCCAGTTCTCAAGCACCGCAGCCTGAACGTCCTCGAACACCGGAGGTGGTGATTTTTCATAACTGTAGACATAGACCAGGTGCACACCGAAACCCGACAGGACCGGACCATGCCATGACCCCGGTTCCAGTTGTACTACGGCCTCGACGAAACCGGTACCCATTTGCCGTGCCGCCTCTGCCGCTGTGACTGAAACGAAATCGCTCTGCAGCATAAAACCGTCCCCGACCTGCATAGATTCCTCGGTGGGTACCCCTGCTGCCTGCAATATCACCAACGCCTTCGCTGCATCTTCCAGTGTGCTGTCCTCACGTGAATCGGGGTCAAAAAACACCTGACTAAAGGTCATCAAATCCGGCGCCCGGTAGACTTCGTTGTTATCTTCAAAGTACTGTTCGAGCACGCCTTCGGCCGGTTGTACCATCATTGCAAGATCGCTGGTCAAAAACTCTAGTTTTTGGGCCATACGCCGCCGTGTTATCGGATCGTCCTCGTTCAGGCCCATCGCAACTGCCTGACGGTAAAGAACGTCTTCCTTTATGTAGGACTGTATCAAGCCATCGATTTCCTCACGCGTCGGCGGACGGTTCCAGCGGCTTTCCCATTCCGAAATAAACGCGTTGATACGAGCGCTATCCACGTGAACCCTGGTGTCACGAAAATCTTCTTCCGGCGTCCCAAACAACGCATAGGCACCATAGATACATGCGCCGATAATCAAAAACTGTATAAGGGGCTCGGTGAAAAGCCGGGTTAATTTATTGCTCACAGATACTTCCCATTTCTTTCGAATGATAAAACAACGTATTTTAATTGAATTTACAACAATAAGCCTGTTACCTGATATTGTCGTTTGGCATTGGCCTACGTGGTTTTGGTTTGGTTGTAAAAAGCAGGTTCAAGTGTATGACATTGTCACTGAGATCGGCCACGTTACGGCTCCTCTCATACCTGTACAGGTAACCCAGTTCCAGCCGGCTAAAGTTATTCATATGCCAGCCTACGTTGGCCGTCAAACGCACCTGCTCAAAGCCGGAAACCGGACCGGCGCCTTTTTCGTCCATGTTGAAGCGAACTGCCCCGAAGCCTGTGACGTACCAGGGGGTATCACCCAGTTGTCTGGACCAGTTAAGCAAATATGCCTCTTGTTATATAAACGGGGAAATACCAGTTCTGCCCAGGGGTCCCATTCATTGGGTCCGTGGGGACGGTCGATGTATTTCAGACCAAAAGAAAGACCAAACCGCTCTGTGAACTTGCGGTGGGCGTAAAACTTGACGATGTACTCGTCCAGGGTCGATATATCGTCAGTAAAACGCAGTTCATTCTGCAAGCTCAAGGACCACAGATCATCTACAGGGTGAGTGATTCTGAGCATATTCCAGCTTTGTAGATCATGGTTGGTTCCATAATCCTGGGCAGACAGGTATTCAACAGGCAATGCCAACAGGCACACCGAAATCAAAACCTGCTTAAATTTCTCCGTGATTTTAACTGCCAACTCCTTGGTCAACTATGCTGAACATACTTGGATACAAAAAAGCTAACCAGCAATTTACGGCTGTGCCCTTGGCTAAATTTGAATAATTCTTCAGAACCATAGATAAATCTGTTGGACATGGCTGTACAGGTAGTACGTAAATGAACCGGTGAAAATAAGAGAGGAGACACATCCTGCCTCCTCTCGAATTATGGTGAGCCAGTCACCTCGCTGACAAATTATTCCACGTATCAGTTAACAATCTGATGCAGGTCAGGGTAGGCTTGCGCCTTCTTAACCAGTTTCGCATCCGGTGTATACCAAATGGGCGAAGACCAGGCACGTTCCTGAATCGCTGCTTCTACTCCGTCTGGCGGTGCAACGCCCAGTGCCTTGGCATCATAGGTAGACCATCGCGGTGTTGGTATTTCGAGCACACGCACATAATAAACGGCATGAAACTCCGGCTTGAAATCCGGGTCAGTCCACACCGCACTCAGTGTGGATTCACCAATGGTATTTGTGTAAGAGGCATTTTTGATATCTACCGTGTTACCCACCGGTGGGGCTTTACCTGTCTTGGGGTCAACTGTCCGACCATCCGATAGAGCGACTTCATAGATTTTTTCTTGCGGGTAACCATTCTGATACCAGCCTTTAATGATTTGAACCCTATCCAGGTTGCCACTGTCAGGGTCTTTTTGTGCCCAGACGGCAAACGTGGGCGCCTTAGCCGTTGCCGGCATTTCTGCCAGATCCTGACCCATGGGTACACCATTTGCATAGGCGTTTTTAACAAAATCATCATCGTCTGTGAGGGTATCTGAGTAGTCCCAGCCACCAAAGAAACGCAAACGGATCAACGGACCTGAAGTACCAAAAGTTTCTTTACGTTCGATTCCGTCAAAGATCGCGCCACGAGTGTTTTCTGGCGCCCAAACGCCGGTTGCGCCAGGTGTACCGAAATTCACTGCTGACTCTCCGGCTGTCGTACCCGCCCCGGACAATCGAACTTTTGCAGTTTTATCGAGATTGCCATGCACACCAGAATAATTAAATTCCTCATTGTCAGAGAAACCCGTGTGGGCATCCGCACCGGCTACGATACCGAATTTGAATGGATTAACACCCAGGTACTCTTCGTAACCCACGCCATTTATGAGCGCTTCGCGGACATACGAATAACTCACCCTACCCAGTACTGGCGGGTTGGTACCGATCAAATGACTGTATTGTTTTTCAAAACCGGCAAACTCATCATTAGGTGACAGTGCCGGGTTAGTATCGGACTGCCCCTTGGTCTGCAGAATTTCTGTTGCAACTTCATTAGCGGCGCGAAGCTTGGCATAGCGTGCATCTATGGGCGTTCCATAGGAATCACGCGGCGCAAACATGATGCCATTACTCAAGTTCGCGTTATGCCATCGAAATCGCCGGCTGAGGCAGCAAGGGGCAGAACTGAAATGATCATCACCACCGCCGCACTGAAAAAATTAAATCTGCTCGTCATTACACCTCAATTTCAGTTAACGGTATAGCCGCGGCCTTGCAGGCACGTGGCATATGCACGATTGAATTCATTTTGAGACTGCTGGTACTGAGCTACCTGCTGCTGGGCCCAGGCATCCTGTTGCGCATATGCCTGCTGCTTACTGACCGTGGGGATGTGAATATGGCGGTCTACGGAATGAAAGCGGGTGCAAGCGACATCGTCCAGAAACCCTATCGCAACCATAATTTGCTGAACAGCAACAAACAGATTCTTGGCATCACTGCCACCGATACATAGATGGGTGTCCAGGAGAACGTGTCCGGTCCACCATTGTATTTGCTCAGAAAAACCACTTGGCACCGACATAGGGGCCGATAACCCGCAAATTATCCAATTCACTCGAACTGCTAAAGTTCCAGCGCAGGTAGCGAAATCCGAATGTGCCGGTCAATTTCTCGAACTTGTAGCCGAACCCAACCTTGGCCTGATAAGTAAGCTTGGAATCACCCGTGCCCAGATCGGCGTAATAGTCCATATACCATTTCTCGTTAAGCGTGGTCTTGCCGCGCATGCCGATGATGCCATCCCAATTGTGGCCACCCAAAGTCACCTTTTTTCTCTGAACGTCGTTAACATCAAACTCAATGGGTACCTTGAGATAGAGATAACGTGCGCCTGCTAAAGCATGGAGTTCGTAGCTGTCGTTGCCGGCAAACTGATAAGCGCCGCCAAAAGTGGAAATGAAGCCCCGGATGCCAACACGGGCCTCAAGTTCCAGGGGGTTACCAATAGGATTGCCGGTGGTTCTTTCCTTCGAATCACTGAGGTGAAGATAAATGGCATCAGCGCCAATTGACCACTTGCCTTTTTGTGCACCAAAGTCAATCATGGTCATCCATTTCAGGCTATTAATAATATCCTTAAGACTGAGTGTGATGTGCTCATCGGTAGCGGTTTTGATGTCAATCCTGGGCAGCCAGAAGTAAACCTCGAAATTTTTCTTCCATTCACTGGAAGCCGCTTCTTCAGCTGTTTTGTCAACTGTGGCGGCGTGCGCTGTCAGTACAACGGTCAGGCTTGCAGCCACCAGCGCTATTGCCAACAAAGTTCGTATCCTGTCCATGAAATTCTCCTTCCTCAGTTCGGCTCACACACTGCAGCCTGGAAAAACCGACTCAGTGTGTCAAAAGTATAAGTGTAATCAACCAAGCTTCTTCTGACTACTCCGGGAATAGGAAGGTAATATTGACCTTGGCTGTCCACTTCACGGTGGGTCCGTTGTCATCTATAGGGTTGTAGAGGACCTCCCCGAACAGGCGGGCGATGACCTTTGGTTAGGCACCTGGCGTCATTTACCCTTTTACGTCGGCAAATAATTGATCAGGTAGAATCTAGCCTGGTACCTCCAGAGCAAAATCAGATTCATGAAATCAAAAAGCCAAATAGTAGAAAACTGGTTACCCAGATATACGGGCCGCGAGCTGGCTGATTTTTCAAAATACATCATCCTGGTAAATTTTGGCGATTACGTTCAGCGTTTCGCCAGGCATCACAAATCCGAGATTCTGGGTGAAAAGAAACCCATGCCCAATACCCAGGCGGACGGTATTACGATCATCAATTTCGGCATGGGCAGCGCCAACGCAGCCAGCGTCATCGACTTGCTGAGCGCCATTAAGCCCAATGCAGTGCTTTTTTTGGGCAAGTGCGGTGGTTTGAAAAAGAAGAACAAGCTGGGGGACTTCATTTTGCCCATCGCAGCGATCCGGGGGGAGGGTACATCCGATGACTATTTCCCGCCCGAAGTCCCTGCATTGCCGTCATTTGCTCTGCAGAAGGCCATTTCCACCACCATCAGGGACTATAAGCAGGATTACTGGACTGGAACCATCTACACGACCAACCGCCGGGTCTGGGAGCATGACGAGGAATTCAAGGCCTATTTAAATTCGATCCGATGCATGGGCATCGATATGGAAACGGCCACGATCTTCACGACAGCCTTTGCCAATCAAATCCCTGTGGGCGCCTTGTTGTTGGTATCGGATCAGCCCATGGTGCCGGATGGGGTAAAAACTGCTGAGAGCGACAAAGAAGTAAACGACCGCTTCGTTGAGCTGCATTTGAAACTGGGGATTGCTTCGTTGAAGCAGTTGATCAACAAGGGCGATACGGTGAAGCACTTGCAGTTCTGACGGTCAGCGCGCCTTAACCATGTCCTCCAGCGCTTCGATCCACAGCGGGTGATCGTTGAGGCTTTCCACCAGCTGGATTTTCTCGCCGCCATGTTCCTCGAAGAGCAACTGGTACTCGTCTTCGATTTCGATGGTCGTTTCCAGGCAGTCCGCTACGAAAGAGGGTGAAAATACCAATAGCTTTTTGGCCCCCTTTTTCGCCTGCTCAATGACCATTTTGTCGGCAAACGGTTCCAGCCATCGCTTGTCGAGCCTGGACTGAAAGCACACCGTGTAGTTCTCATCAGGAATACCCAGGCCTTGTGCCAGCAGCCGGGTCGTTCCGAAGCACACGGCTTTGTAGCAGTACTTGTTCTCTTCGGTGATCTCATGTTCACAATCGCGGTCCTGGCACAGGCCGCTGTCATATACTTTGTCGACCTGGCGTTCCGGCAGCCCGTGATAGGAAAAAAGCACGTGATCGTAGTCGCGCCAGTCATGCTGCTTGCCGCGCTCGATCAATGCCTGCATAAACTTTGGATGGTCCCAGTACTGGCTGATGAAACGGATTTCCGGAATCACCCACCAGGTTCGTACCACATCCATCACCTCTTGCATTGCCGAACCGGTGCTGGCAGAAGCGTATTGTGGAAACAGCGGCAGCACGATGATGCGGTCCGGGTTAGATTTTTTGACGCGCTCCAGAACCTTGGGTATCCCGGGGTTTTTATAGCGCATGGCCAACTCAACTGAGTATTCGTCCCCCAGTTTTTCCTGCAGAAGCGCCTGCACTTTCTCGCCGTGAAAAATGATGGGTGAACCTTGTTCGGTCCACAGTTTCTGGTAGATCTTCGCGCTTTTCGGCGACCGGAAGGGAACGATGATCAGGTTGACCAGGATTTTCCGTACCAGCCACGGCAGGTCGACCACCCGCGGATCATTCAGGAACTGGCGCAGGTAGCTGCGGACATCCTTTACGGAAGGACTGTCCGGCGTGCCCAGGTTGACGAGGAGAACCGTTGTTTTCATGCGGGCATTATATCCAAACTCACCCCAAACGCTTGCTTAAATTGGCGTGTCTATGTTTCGTCAAATTGCTTCTGCAAGAATAGGGCCTTGCCCAGGGCATGATCTAACTCATAGCCGCTAAATTTTGCAGCAAGCTTTGATCTGCCAACGCCATCCGGTGCATGCAGGTAAAAGACGTTTCCTTTCATGAAATATTCCTCAGAAGCCGACTTGAGCTCCGAAAGCTTTGCAGTGTTAATTGAGCCGGGTGCTGCTGCAAAAATAGAAGTGGCAATGTTTGCCTTCGACAGGGATGTAGGGATTATTGGTTATGACTTGCTCCAATTCTTCATTTGTCAGTATGAGAACTGCGGGCCTGAACCCAAATTTTTCTTCAATCAGCGCCCCGATTTCTTCGCCAGTTGTTGTCCTGCGATCGAATACAACATTTCCACTTTGGATATATGTCTGGACGTTTTCATATCCGCGCCCAGTCAACAGGGATGCCAATTCCTTCATAGGCACAATGTTGTTGCCGCCTACATTAATTCCTCTAAAGAGTGCAATAAATGTATTCATTCACTTACCACTGTCCTTGCGCTTCTTGCGGCAAGGCCGGCATCGCGTAGCTACAGCCCAAATATGGCCTTTGGTTTCCTCGTAATACCACTTTTGCTGCTCGCCTGTCCAAACTTGCGCATTACCGCAGTCAACGCATTCAAACGCATAGTCGACGTAGAAGTTGGGCAGGTTGCCGTAGGTGTTGATATGGGCCAGTTTCTGTTTGTCGGCAGAAACAGCGCCCGGAGGAGCATCGCCGGAGGGCATATGTGGTGGCAATAGAGTTGGGTTTCTCACAGGTAGAATATAACGCTTGCTGTAACTGGCTGCTTACCCATCTTCTTCAGGTGGGTATCCCAACCCAGGCCGAGGCGCCTTTGCAATGTGACTAACCGTCAATATTCGACCAGGTTAGTCCGATTCGAATCCATTCTTCACGATAAGATCGTTGCAGTTACCGAGATTGCCATAGAGCTTCACGAACCGGCCCACGTCGGGTATTCCGCTTTGTCCCGGTCCAGGACCCGGGTCTCCGTCGTCGATCGAGTCTAGTAAGACGTCAAGTGGCGAGCAGTCTTCCAGCATTGGATTGTTTGTAATTTTCAGGTCATTATTTACTGACATCAAAGAACTCAGCGCACTTACATCGGACAATGTGTTATTGCCATCCAGTTCCAGATTCGTGCAACGCCCGTAAAAAAGGCAGAAGAAGTCCACGAATTCGCCGAGCTTGGTGATTTGCTCGAGCCCATCGAGACTTTCCAGCAATGGATTGGAGGTGATCTGCAGATCACTGCCAATGTATGACAAGGTGGAAAGAGCAGCAATACTGCCCAGGGATGCGTTGTCCGCGATCACCACACGCTGGCTTACTGAAACGATTCCTCCAAGCCCGTCGAGGCTGGGCAATAGACTGTTGCCCTTGACCCAGAGCTCCCCTGCTACCTGGTCAACTCCCGACAGTCCAGACAAGCTGGTCAATTGATCGTTGTCGCGAATACTCAAATTCCAAACATGCTGTCCCACCCAGGCCAAGAACCCATCCAGGTTGGTCAACGCATCGTTGTCAACAATATCCAGGCTGAGAGTATTGGAGAACGGCTGGACGCCGGAAATTGTTGTTAGTGCAGAATTTCCGCCCAAAGAAATTTCATTGGTTTCAGTAAGTAACGGCGGCCAAACCAGAGACACCAGAGCAGCATTATCAATCAAGGCGAAACTATGGGCAAAGCTTAGACTCTGCAGTCCGGACACGTCAGTCAATGCGGGGCAATTCTCAATATTGAATGTTCCGCCAACGGTGTCAAGCGTAGCCAAACCGTCCAGGTTCTGGAGTGTGCCAACATTTTGCAAAATAAGCCCAAACTGAACCGACTGCACCCCGGACAAGCCGGACACGTTACTAAGCACCGGGTCATCGATCAATATGAGTGAGCCAAGCTGCCGGAGTTCTGCCAGGCCATCGAGGTTTTCGATACCGAGACCGCTGATAACGAGGTCGCCGACAACCGAAGTGCAACCTGGGCCATGATCTGACTGAAAATTGTCCACTTCCAGCTGCGTGGTAAGGGTGATTTCGGCAGGAACACAGTCCAGCGCCTGTACGGGAAATTGAGTGACGAACAGGGCCGCACCTACTGTCAGGGCAACGTACGAAGGAGTTATTCTTTTCATCCTAAAATTCGAAAGACTCTAAATGCTGGGGTCTCTTTGGATTCTCACGACGTCATCCCCTGTTACCCTGGTCACGCTGAAGTCGGCACTTATAGAAAGAGATTTGCCGCTAATGTCAATTTCAATACTACACATTAGTTCTTTTCGCATCCAGCGACAGAATGATCTGTGTGATTCGTAAGCCGTTTGTTTAATTCAACTGCTGTTTTATTGGTGGGCGATACTGGGCTCGAACCAGTGACCTCTGCAATGTGACTGCAGCGCTCTCCCAACTGAGCTAATCGCCCACGGATATCACGTGTTGTAATCCGTGATGGGGCGATCAAGGTACTGATTTCACCCCGTTCGTCAACTGCCCCCGGTCACGAAAGTCGTTTGTGGCACGATGATTGGATACTATTTACCAGATGAAACGCCTTCCACTTCTACTGCTGGCACTGATGGCCGCGTTGTTTTTCCTGACGCTGGGCCGGCCGGAGGCGTGGGCTGGCTGGATGCATGCATTTGCCGAGGCCGGCATGGTGGGGGCCTTTGCTGACTGGTTCGCGGTGGTGGCGTTGTTCCGCCACCCGATGGGCATCCCGATCCCGCATACGGCCATCATTCCGCGGCGTAAGAACGAAATCGGCGAGAACCTGGCCGCGTTCGTGGCGGAGCATTTCCTGCACCCGGACGTGGTACGGATCAAGCTGCAGTCTGCCAACCTGGCCAGTAAGACCGCCAAGTGGCTGGATTCGCCAGCAGGGCACGAGCGTGTGCTCGACCTCGGGTTGCGCATGGTCCGCTGGCTGCTGGGCGCGTTGCACGAGGAACGGGTGCGCAGCTTCATCGGCCGGGTCGGCAGCCGTCAGCTGGCCCAGGTGGAACTGGCCCCGTTACTGGGACGCACACTGGACTGGATGATCGAGGACGGCCGTCACCAGGAAATGCTGACCCAATCGCTGCGCTTTTCCCTGGTGATGTTGCACGACAACCGTGAGCTGATTCGGGGCAACGTCCAGCGCGAGAGCCCCTGGTGGGTACCGGGTTTTGTGGATGACAAGATCGTTGTGCAGATGCTCGACCGCATCGAGATGCTGCTGCTGGAGATGTCGCTGGACCCGGATCACGCTATGCGCGGCGATTTCAACGCCTGGCTGAGGCGCTGGGCGGACGATCTGCAAAACTCGGCCGGGTACCGCGACTGGGGCCGGCAGTTGAAAGACGGCCTGCTCGAAAACCAGGGCTTGCAGGATTACCTGTTCAGCCTCTGGAGCGACCTGGTCGCCGGCATTGAGTCAGACCTTGAGAATCCCGATTCACAACTGCGTGAGCAGATGGCCGGGTGGCTGACGGGGCTGGCCGAAGAACTGGAGCGGGACGAAGATATGCAGGCCTGGGTCAATGCCTGGCTGGAGGAACTGGTGGTGTCGGTGGTCGATGAAAACCGTCACTCGATCGCCAGCCTGATCAGCGACACGGTGCGCAGCTGGGATGCGGCGGATACCAGCAAGCGGATTGAGGATGCGATCGGCCGGGATCTCCAGTTCATCCGCATCAACGGCACCCTGGTGGGCGGGCTGGTCGGCCTGGTAATCCACGCGATTAAGCTTTGGTAAAACGCCTACAGGTGTTCGAAACGATTCTCGCGCCTGTTCTTACGCACTTCGCCGGGTATCCAGACCTTGCCGTTCATGGCGATATAGACACCCGCGGGCAGGCACTGCACGGCGCCCACTGCACAGCCGATGTTGAAAATCGCGTCGGAATCGCGGAAACGTGCCGGGTTCAGGGCGCCGGTCATGACAATGGTCTTGTCTTCGATGTCGCTTAGGGTTTTTGCCGTTTCGATCATCGTATCGGAGCCGTGGGTGATCAGGATATGGCTGGCGTCCGAGGCTTCTACAGCGGCATGAATCAGGCTCCTCTCCTTGTCACCGATATGCAGGCTGTCTTTTCGCATCAATGCGCTGACTTCAAACTCGAAAGCCACGTGCATCGCATGCAGAATCTGGCTGATTTGCGGCTCGCCGATCTGGTAGTCACTCTTGTCGTCAAAATAGATTTTGTCGATGGTGCCGCCAGTCGTGATGATGAGCAGTTTTGAAATCATTCGCGTAGTATATCCTGCCAGGAGTTTATAAAAGCAGCGGCAATATATACGTGAAATGCTTCAATTACAAAGCTCAGTTGTTTCGGGTAACCGGGTTCACAGCAATGTGCCTGCTGATTGCCTGTGTTTGCCTGCTGGCTTCCAGCGTTTCAGCACAGGAGAATCCGCCTGCGGAACTGCCGGCCGTACCAGAACAAGCGATACCCGCTGACGGTACCGTCGGCGATCCGGGCCTGGATTTCTATGGACTGGCCCGGCCCAGGCACCTTGCCGTGGCGCTTTCGGACCCTGCTACGCGCACCCGGACACTCATCACGATGACCACGGTGGCCCGCTTGCTCGAGTATGGCAGTGCCGCCGGGTTGGCTGATATTGAAGGGCTCAAAACGCGTTTTCGTGACGAACGGGCCTGGCTCGAGCGCCTGGCAGCGCGCTATCCGGAACTGCCGGTGCGCGGTTCGCAGCTTGATCCTGCTGCCTGGTTCGTTCTGCGCGAGCTGGATCAGCACCGATTGACCCCGGGGCCGTCTGTGTCTCCACTGGGGCCAGGAGACAGCGACCTGGTGCGGCAGTTGTTCGACCGCAGTGATGTGCCGCTGGCGGCGGCAGTACTGCCCGAAGTTCTGCAACGAATGGAATTTCGATCCATGGAGTTATGGAGCAGCCTGTTGCTGCTGGTTTCGGTAAACGATGCGCTGCTTGCGGTCGTTTCCAGCCTGCATGAGGAATTATTCGCCCCCTGGATTGCGGTCGGGCCCGCGGACAAAGGAGTGGAGGGAGAACTCGGGCCGTCTGGTGTCATTGAACAGGCGCTATCTGAATTCGATGCCCTTGCCTCGTCCACGATGCTTTCGGGCCCGACCGACGCGCTGGCACTGAAGCGGCTGAGACTCAACCTGTTGAACGCTCTTGGAGGGCTGGATGATGTTCAGTTGCAGAATGCCCGCTATTTACTGGTACTCGCCGGCGCGGTGGACGGACTGAACGAAGGCGATTACCTGGCGTTTACCGAGACTTTGTTGTGGGTGGTTACAGACCTGCTGATGAGAACTGAACCTGATCTGGTTCCGCCAGCAGAGCCGGAGGGTGATCTGAACCCGGAGCCTGGCCTGGAGGCTGTGCCGGAGCAGAGCCGGTACCCGGGTCTCCAATGGAATTGCAGCCCGTGACTGCGCAGTTGCCTGTGTTGACCCCTGGTTCGGACAACCTGGAGGCCGAGACTGAACTGGCGCCGCGATCGCAGATTCCGCGGCTCTGTCCGATTTATTGCCGCGCCTGTCCAATTCATTTGCCGGCGGGTTTTCCGCCGTTGACCCCCGCATCAATGCCGCGCTCGCCGCAGTTTTCGATGCTGTGCAGTATCTTCAGGGTGAAACACTGGAGGCGGGCCGGCTGAGTTCGCTGCGGCGTGACATTGCAGATACCATCGCCCAGCTGGTGCTGCTGCTCCCGGACATGAACTACTATTTTGATCAGCCTGTGCGGCGGCGGATTTCGGATGAAATCAACGTCTGCACCAGCATTACGGCCAATACCGGGCGGGCGGGCACCGAAAACCTCAGTCGTGAGCAATTCGACGGCTGCCTCGATAGCCTGGTCGAAATGGCGGATGTATTGGCGCGCCGGGAGGAATTGGCAGGCGACCCCGACGGGCCGTTTGGCGAGGATCAACTGGCCCGCGAACTGATGATGCCGCCATGGCAGAGAATCAACTTTACGCTGGGTTACTTGCAGGAACGCTTTCCAACCGGATGCGAGCTGCCTGCGCAACCCCTGCCCAACCCACTTGAGTGGTCGAGCCTGGCCACTATGATCACCTGGTTTGCCACGCAGTCACCGGTTTATTTCCAGACGCCGGAGAATGAAGCGCTGGTCATGCGTATGAAGCGGCAGGGCCTGGAACTGATCCGCGAGATGTCACAGCAGGTCGATTGCATCAGCGGCACCGGCACAGGCATCAACGATCCGGTCGCACGCGGCCTGGTGGATTATCACCTGGCACTGGATGATTTGGTGGCCGGTATTCGTGAAGCCGAATTGCAGTTTCGGGAAGAGAACCTAAAAGTTGGGGCCGATGTCGTTTTGCATGGTGATGCAACGCAGAAAACCGCCTACCGGACCGAGGAGCTGATCATCAGCCCTTGTGATCCTGCACAGGTATGCGAGATGTCGGGTGAGCTTGAGGCTACAAATGCACTGATCAGCAAGTTCCCTGACGCTTTCCTGATCGCAGATCAAACCGGTCTTGGCCAAATTGAAATTTGTTATCAGAACATGCAGTGGGTCAATCGCAGGGCGGTGCCGGTGAGGGCCGATGATCCGCATGTTGCAAATTATTTTGGGCAGTTGAGTTTCGACCTGGTTGGCCGCTACATGGAAAATGGCGAGGTCACCGAGGTTTTTGGCTCGAATTTCACCACTCCGGATGAATACCATTACCTGTTTGCGGCCGCCACTCCGGAGGTGCAAGAGGACAGCTGCCCAACAGAGTGGGTAGGCAGCAAAATTGTGACCTCGCTGAACAGCTCCTCACTGGTCCGGGTGGTTCCCGATCGTCTGACCTACATGGCCAGCGCGAGGGAGAGACCGTCGGCGATTATCAATGCGAACTGGGGGCGCGGTGCGCAATGGCGTGACTGGTTTATCACGGGAGGCGGCGTGACCCCGTACGAATATGAGCCCGACCCTGGAATCGAGGACCGGGTGAACCAGTACCTGCGAACCCTTTATCAGGCGGAACAGTCTGAACTATATGCATCATTGCTGAGACGGCAATCCCGTGGCGCTTTCGGTGCGGAATCACTGCGTGACCTGCAAGAGGAATTGACGGTGCGCAAGGCACTGGTGCGGTCCTACATCAGTCTCTTCTATCCAGGGTTGATGCTCGACTCGAACAAGATCCGCGGGTCGCTGGAGGGATATGACGCGTTGCTGGACACAGCCATGTTGCGTCGTTTCCGTGAGGCTAACGTGGCTGTGGCGTCGATAAATGAAGAAGGACTCGCCCGGCTGGACCGGTTCCAGGCGGACTGGGCCCGTCAGTCGAACGCCGTGCGCAGGTCAGGTTCAATCGCGACCAGCGTCGCCCATGGCGTGATTCGTTTAAACGCGCTCTATCTTGATTTTTTTGTGCTTCCTGCTGAAGACAAGGACGCTGGCGACAAAAACGACGACCAGCCCGGTTTGTATTAGCGCGGGTATTCTCTGCGGCGGATTACTCCAGGCTTCCATGATTCCGATAACCAGGTACAACATGACCAGGTAGCCGGCCCACGTCATGGATCGCAGTGAGCCTTCGAGCAGGCCTTTCAGGGGCAGCAGCAATGGCAGCACGGCCACGATTGCAAGCCACCATTTACCAAAGCCCATGGGCTGCGGCAGCAGCGCGTGCCAGACCGGTTGCAGGACGATCAGGGCCAGGTAAGCAATGGTCAGAAGGGTGCGGCTGCTCAAAGGATTTCGAGTACTGATTCCGGCGGCCGCCCGATCGCAGCCCTGCCGTTGGCCAAAACAATGGGGCGCTCTATCAGTCGCGGACTGGCTACCATGGCGGCAACCAGGTCATCTTCTGAAAGCGCCTCGTCGCCCAGGCCCTGTTCGCGATACTCTGCTTCGCCTTTGCGCATGAATTCGCGGGCCTTAAGCCCGAGTTTTTGCAGGATTGAGCGCAACCTTTTTGCGTCCGGCGGCGTCTCCAGGTAGAGGGTAATTTCGGGCTCAATGCCTTGCTCCTGCAGCAGGGCCAGCGTGGCACGGGATTTTGAACAGCGCGGATTATGCAAGATTTCGATGGTCATGCGGGTTCTCTTGGTTAGAATGGTAAGGAATAAACTGAACGTATTGTAACAATCCGGACGTCTAGCATGAATGATCAGCCACCATCCCAATTGAACATACCGCGGCATATTCGGCGAACCCGGAGAATGGCCCGCCATGTATGGGCGCATTTCCAGGAGGACCGTTGCTTCGAGGAGGCCGCTTCTCTCAGCTACACCAGCCTGCTGGCCATGATACCGCTACTGGCCGTCACGTTTGGAATCATTGCCGCTTTTCCGGTATTCAACGAATGGTCGGAGAGATTGCAGGATTTTATTTTCAAGAACTTCCTGCCGGCAACCGGCGAACAGATCGTGCCCTACATCAACACCTTCCTGGGCAGCGTCAGCGGTCTGACCCTGCCGGCAACCATCGTGTTGATCGCCACGGCGCTGATGTTGATGGTGCGGATCGAAGTCGCGTTCAACCGCATCTGGCGGGTTGACCACAACAGAACCCTGGTCAACCGTATCGTGATGTACTGGGCCGTCCTGACGCTCGGCCCTTTGCTGATTGCCGCGGCAGTCGCATTGAGCGCGCAGAAAGTCCTGGGTGTGCTCGGTATGGAAGGTGGCGTTCCGCCGGCCGTTTACCAGATAGGTATCTTCCTGCTGACCTGGCTGGTATTTGCGCTGGTTTTCATCCTGGTCCCGCACCGCAGTGTACGCATCAAGCATGCCTTGATCGGTGCCTTCCTGAGCACCGTGCTATTCACGATCGCCAAGGCGGGCTTTGTCGCCTATGTCAGCAATGCCAATTACAAAGTAATCTACGGCGCCCTGGCAACCATCCCGATTTTCCTGTTCTGGCTGTACCTGGTCTGGACCGTGATTTTGCTTGGCGCGTCCCTGGCAGCGTCGCTGACCACGTTTTCGGATTACCGGAAGTACGATACCGATTGGTCTAAACGCTGGGAGTTTCAACTGGCCTATCGCCTGCTCGGGCACTTGTGGAGCGCTCAAAGGAAGGGTGGCGTCCTTTCTCATACCCAGATGCTCGACCTTGAGCAACAGGCCAGCGAGTTGCAGATCATTAAACTGATGTCACTGCTGAGGGACCAGCACATCGTCAACAACGATGAGGAGGGCAACTGGATACTGGCACGTGACCTTGAAGAACTAGCATTGGGCGGGTTGTATGACCACGGAGATTACTATCTGCCATTGGGTGAGATCGAAGAGTTGCCGCAAGAGACGGAGTGGGACAGGGTATTTGTCCATAGCCTGCAGCGTGTCCGGGAACGTGGCGGGACTGCGTGGGAGCGATCTTTGAGGAGTATGTACCTGGCAGAAAACAACAAAGGAAACACAGAATGAAGCATGTCATCAAATGGCTGGTGCCCCTGTTGGCGCTGACGGTATCGGTCGCCTGGGCGGATTATGTGACTGAGGGGCCGGTTGATTTTTCGCTGCAGCAACTCGGTGGTGAAGCCGTTGAACTGGCCGACTACCGCGGAGAATGGGTAGTGGTTAACTACTGGGCTACCTGGTGTGCACCTTGCCGCAAAGAAATTCCGGACCTCTCAGAATTGCATAGCGAGAGAGATGATCTGACCGTGCTGGGGCTGGCCTACGAAGAACTGGACGATGCTGATTTTTTCGAGTTCCTGGAAGACTTCAACGTCAGTTATCCGATTCTGAAGGTGGATGTTTACGCCCCTCCGGAACCGTTCGGCGCGCCAAAAGTACTGCCGACCACGATCATCCTGGACAAACAGGGCAGGGCGGTCAAAGCCTTCCTCGGTCCGGTCACGCGTGAATCGATTGAAGCTTATATCGACTCTGGCGGGGGTGTCTGACTCCCTTTCCTCTGCAGTGCATCCCGTACCGGAGCGAAGGACTTGCGGTGGATCGCACAGGGCCCGTTTTCTGCCAGTAAACGACGATGTTCCGCGGTGGGATAACCTTTGTGCCGGTCAAAGCCGTAACAGGGGTAGCGTAGATGGAACGCCTTCATCAGCCGGTCGCGGGTCACTTTGGCCAGTATTGAAGCGGCGGATATGGCCGGTTCGAGACGGTCACCCTGCACGATGGTTCTGACTTCGCAGGCCAGGACGGGTGCCCGGTTGCCGTCAACCAGTGCAATCTGCGGCGCAGGGGAAAGCTGTTCAACGGCCCGCTGCATCCCCAGCATCGTGGCCTGCAGAATATTGACCCGGTCTATTTCTTCAGCATCTACTTCCACGATCGACCAGGCCAGCGCCCTTTCCTTGATTTGGGGGTAAAGCGCCTCGCGCCGCTTCTCGGTCAGCCGCTTGGAATCGTCCAGGCCTGCGATGTGGTTTCTGGGATCGAGTATCACCGCAGCGATAAGCACCGGCCCGGCCAGTGGCCCGCGGCCGGCTTCGTCCACGCCTGCTATCTTCAAGCTCATAGGGGGCAGGCTCATTGCCTGAGCAGGGCGCATACGGCCTCTGCTGCCTTTTCACTGGCATTGCAACGCAGATGGTCGTGTATCTCCCCGAAGCGCCGACGAAGCGTTTCCCGCAACCCTTCCGACTCCAGCCACCTGGCGGTTTCGGCAGCCAGGCGGTCAGCGGTGGCGTCATGCTGGATCAATTCGGGCACCAGCAGCTCCCCGGCCAGTATGTTCGGCAAGGAAAACAGCTGTGGCCTGACGATTTTGAGGTGCTTTGCCATTTGGTAGGTTGCCGTTGAAACCCGGTACGCGACGGTCATCGGCCGGTTCACCATCAAGGTTTCCAGGGTGGCGGTGCCTGAGGCACTCATCACCACGTCAGCCGCGGCGATCACTGTCCTCGGGTCATGATCCACCAGGTGAATTTCTCTGAAATCCAGGCGTTGCATCGTTTCTTCAAAAATACCCCGTACTTTGTCATTGGCCATCGCGGTGACGAATTGTATGTCCGGATGTTCTGCAGCCAGCAACCGGGCTGCTCCAATCATCGGTTCCGCGAGACGCGAGACTTCGCCGACCCGGCTGCCTGGCAGCAGAGCGACCGTGGGCGCGGACGGGTCGAGCTGCAGGCGAACACGGGCCGTGGCAGGGTCATGCTCCGGTTCGATCTGGTCCGCCAAGGGGTGGCCGACATAGGCAGCCGGCACGCCGTGTGACTTATAAAAATCCGGTTCGAAAGGAAACAGGCACAGGACCAGGTCGGCGGCACGACCGATTTTGCGCACCCTTCTCTGACGCCAGGCCCAGACCGTCGGGCTTACGTAATGGACGGTCTTAATGCCCAGTTTACGCAGCTTGATTTCGAGCCCCAGGTTGAAGTCGGGGGCATCTATGCCGATGAATACATCGGGTTTGATCTCAGCCAGGCGCCGTGTGAGATCCCTGCGCAAGCGGATCAGTCGGGGTAAATGCGAAAGCACTTCAAACAGGCCAAACAGCGCCAGTTCCTCGGCGTCCCACCAGGTATCCATGCCAGCGGCTCGCATCTTCTTGCCACCCACACCAATGAACTGCGCCTGCGGATACCTTTGTCGAAGCTGATCGATGAGCGCCGCTCCCAGTTGATCACCGGAGGCTTCGCCGGCGACCAGGGCAATAATGGGGGCCTGGTTTTTCATGTTGTTATCGGGTCAGCGCTTCAGCGGATGAAGCCTTTCACCGTGGTTTCCATGAATTCCGCCCAGGGCTTGATCTCATCGTGGTTCTTGGCCATTTCCACCAGCTGCGCCTTCGCTTCTTCCAATGGGATGCCGGAACGGTAAAGCAGTTTATACGCCCTGCGCACCTGCTGGATCTGTTCCGATGAGTAGCCGCGCCGCCGCAGCCCTTCGGTGTTCACGCCCTTGGCCCTGGCTTTTTCGCCCGAGACGGTGACGTAAGGCGGGATGCTCTGGTTTACGTGGCTGGCGAAAGAAGTAAAGCTGTGCTCACCCACGTTGCAGAACTGGTGGATCAGCGAGTAGCCGGAAAGGATGGCCCAGTTACCCACGGTGACATGTCCAGCCAGCGATGCGTTGTTGGCCATGATGATGTTGTCACCCAGGACACAGTCATGTGCGATGTGAACACAGGCCATGATCCAGTTGTTGTTGCCGATGATGGTTTTTCCGCCGCCCTGGATGGTTCCGCGGCTGAATGTACAAAGCTCGCGTATGGTGTTGTTGTCTCCGATAACGAGTTCGGTGTCCTCGCCGTTGTACTTCTTGTCCTGCGGTTCCTCACCCATCGATGCAAACTGGAAGATCCGGTTGTTCTTCCCCAGCGTGGTGCGCCCGGTCAGGACCACGTGTGGCCCGATCCAGCAGCCGGGGCCAATGGTGACATTCGGGCCGATAATGCTGAACGCTCCGATTTCAACGTCATCAGAGATTTGGGCCGCTGGATCGACCAGGGCCCGGTCGTGAATTTTGCTCATTCAGATTTTCCTGCACAGAGCAATTCGCAACTGGCTACACGGTTGCCGTTAACGCTCGCCTGGCACTCGTAACGGCCCATCCTGCGCATGATCCGTTTCTGGATGACGTCCATTACCAGTTGGTCACCCGGGACAACGATCTGGGTAAAACGGGCGTTGTCCACTTTCACCAGGTAATACAATTCGCCGGAGTTACCTTCTAATTCCGCCGCCAGATGAGCCAGCATGCCTGCTGCCTGCGCCATTGCTTCGATCATCAGCACGCCGGGCATGACCGGGTTGCCGGGAAAATGTCCGGTGAAATAGTGCTCGTTGTTCGATACGTTTTTTATCCCGACCAGCCGTTTTTCCGGCTCTATTTCCATTTCAAGCACCCGGTCGAGCAACAGGAAGGGGTAACGGTGAGGCAAATATTTTTCGATATCACAGGCCTCGACCGGGCCAGGCAATACGTTATTTTTCAGCATTAGTTATTTTTCCCAATTTGGATTCAAGAGCACGGACTTTCCGCGCGAGTTCATCAAGTTTGCGGAACCTGGCCAGGTTGCGGTTCCAGATCCCCAGGGGCATTGAATGCAAATTTCCGCTCCAGATGGAGCCCGGCTCAAGGATGGGCTTGCCGACCTGGCTGCCTCCAGCGATTGTAACCCGGTCAGCGATCTGCAAATGGCCTGACACGCGAACACCTCCGCCTATCAGGCAGTTTCTGCCGATATGCGCGCTACCGGCGATGCCCGACATTCCCGCCATGGCCGTATGTGCTCCAATGTGGACGTTGTGGGCGACCTGGCACAGGTTGTCGATCCGTACATCGTTTTCCAGCACGGTGTTGCCGACCGCACCGCGGTCGATACATGTGTTGGCGCCGATTTCACAATCATCGCCAATAACGACGGAACCCAGTTGCGGGACTTTTTCCCAATGGTCTCCTGCAAACGCAATGCCGAATCCATCTGCGCCGATGACGGCTCCAGGGTGGATGATGACCCGTTTTCCGAGCGAGACTCCATGGCCCAGTGTGACGTTGGCGAGCAGGCTGCAATCTTCATCCAGGCGACATTCAGCATCGAGAACGGTACCGGGCCCGATAGCGCAGCCGTCTCCAATTTCACAGTGGTCGCCGACGGTTACATTCGGTCCGATACTGACGTTTTTACCCAGCCTGGCTGAGTCGGCGATAATCGCCGAAGGGTGGATGCCCGGTTTCGGCTTGGGGCGCCGGTCAAACAGTACCGCCAGGCGCGCATAGGCCACATAAGGATCTGCAGCCACCAGGCAATGGGTTGGACAGTCAGCGGCATTCTGCTCCCTGAGGATTACCGCGCCCGCACGGGTTTTCGACAACTGCTTGCGGTAGGCGGGATTGGCCAGGAAGGTGATCTGGGTCGGTCCGGCTGACTCCAGCGTGCCAATACCCTCTATCAGCACTTCGCCATCGCCCACCAGGGTGAGACCGAATTGGGTGCTGAGCTCTGACAGGCTATGGGTGCTTTTTAAAATCGGCATGTCTTGAATGCAGACTTCAGGGTATGACCAGCTCCAGTTGGTCAGCCGCGAATTCGACTTCCAACTGTTCCAGGATGAGGCTTGTGATATCAAGGTCAGGGTTAGCGTAAATTACCGGGCTCGAAATAATCAGGTCAAAGCCATTTCTTCGGGCGATTTCCTGCACCGCGACGTTGATTTCTTCTTCCAGGCGCTGGACTTCTTCTGTGCGGCGGAAGGAGAGTTCGTCCCGCAGGTCTTCTTTACGCCGGGTGACGTTGCGGCGCAATTCGCGCAGATCCCGCTCCATTTGCAAGCGGCGGTCTTCGGCCAGGTCGCCTTGCTGCATTCGCATCTCAAGGGCGTCTGCCCGCAATTCGTCCATTTCGATGGAGTCATTGCGTTCGCGAAATTCCTGGTCCAGCTTGGACCGGCCGGCCATCACCTGGGGCGCACTGTCCAGTACAGACTTCATATCCACATACCCGATCCGCAACTGCTGGGCACCGGCCGGGGCGCTGAGCGCAAGGCCGAGAAGCAGTATGCAAATTGTCCGGGCGTAATACCACATACTCCGTATTGTACACACAACACGGAGATTAAAGAATAACGGGAGTGAAGCTCGCTAGAACGTTGTTCCGAATGAAAATTGCAGGTCTTCGGTACGGTCACCCGGGCGGTCTCTGAACGGGAATGCGTAAGAGATCACGATGGGGCCGACCGGCGCTTCCCAGGTCACCGAAATACCGAAAGAGCCCCTCAGCTTGCCTACTTCAAACGCCTGGATGTTTTCGTACACGTAGCCGGTGTCAACAAACAATGCGATGCGGGTTCCACTCTGACTGCCGACAAACGGTGTCGGGAAAGCCAGTTCCACACCGCCGGCAACCTTGAAATCGCCACCAACAGAGCGGCAAAATGCATCCTTCGGACCCAGGGTATTGTCGTCGTAACCGCGCAGGTCACGCACGCCGCCACTGTAGAAGTGCTCAAAGAACGGCAGGCCGGTATCCAGCTTCATCAGGTCGGACGGGTCACAGTCGCCGAGCGGCTGGTCCACTTCAACGGGTGTCGCCAGCGATGTCTTGTCGTAATTGTCATAGGAATCGCCGTAACCCATGTTGCCCCTGACTGAAAAGACCAGTCCACCCCAGATGGGCCAGTACTTGGCGCCGCGGTAAAGCAACTTGTAGTACTGCCTGCTACTGCCGGGCAGAGCGGTTTGCAGTGACAAGGACTGCGCCGAACCGCGCGAGGGGTTCAGGAAGTGATTTCGGCTGTCACGTGTCCAGCTGACGTTCCAGTCCAGGACGTTGAACTCACGTTCGTCATCTGAAATGATACCGTTGCCGTCGTAATCAAGAGAATTTGACAGCGGGTCACCGACGGAGGGTCTCAGTCCGAACTCGTTGCACACCCCGGTTTCCTCGTTGACATCAATACACGCGAACGAGCCGATGTTGAGCGTGGAATGACGGTAACCACCGCCTGATCTGAGGTAATCCACCTCGGTGACCGGCACACCGAAATTCATGCCAAACGCCCATTCGCTACTGGTGAACGTGGAAATATTGGCCTGGCCCTGGTCAAACTCCTGGTAGCGTGCATAAAAGCCGCGACTGACGCCGTCGTCGGTCCAGTAGGGGTTGTCGTAGGACAGGTTCAGGCTGCTGATGATGCTGCTGTGAGAAATACCCAGTCCCAGGCGTTTGCCGCTGCCGATGAAGTTTTCCTGCTGAATGCTGAGTGAAGCGATCAGGCCCTGTACCTGTGAATAACCCAGGCCTACGGTGAAACTGCCGGCCGGCCGCTCCATCACACTGACGATGATGTCGACCTGGTCATCCGTGCCGGGTACGGCGGGCGTTTCAATCTCGACCTGCTCAAAATAGGTCAGGCGCTGCAGGCGCACCTTGGAGCGGTCGATGGCGGTTTGCGAGAACCAGGCGCCTTCCATCTGGCGCATTTCGCGCCGCAGGACCTCGTCCTTGGTTTTGCTGTTGCCGACGAACTGGATTCGGCGGATGTAAACACGTTTACCCGGATCGACGAAAAAATTGATCGACACCAGTCGATTGTCGCGATCTACGTCGGTTATAGGGTTTACGTTGGCAAAGGCGTAACCGATATTGGCCAGGATCGAGGTGATGTTCTCGACGCTTTGCTCGACTTTCTTGCGCGAGAAAATTTCTCCGGGCTGGGCGATGATCAGACGACGGATAGTGCCTTCGTCGATCACCAGGTCGCCGGTAATGGAGACTTCGTCAACGCCGTATACATCGCCTTCAACGACGTTGGCGGTGATGTAGATGTCTTCCTTTTCAGGCCCGATGGCGACCTGGGTCGATTCGACACTGAAATCGACGTAGCCGCGGTCAAGGTAGTAGGAGCGCAGTTTTTCCATATCACCGGATAAGCTTCTCGCGCGAATACTGTCCTTCCTTCGACCAGAACTTCCACTTGGGCTTGATGTTGGCTTCGAAATCCTTACGGATTTCCTTGTCGGTGAAGGTTTCATTACCGACGATGTTGATGTGGCGAATTTCTGCTACGTCGCCTTCGTCGATGACGATGGCGATCCGCACCCGGTTGCGCTCCAGTTCGGTAACGCGCGTATCGACGCTGACCGCGTAACGGCCCTGGCTGAAATACTGCTTGATCAGTTCCTGTTTGAGGCGGTCGAGCACCAGGCGGTCAAATACTTCACCTTCAGACAGGCCGATATCAAAAAGTACCCGCCGCAGTTCTTCCTCCTTGATGGCCTTGTTGCCGGCCAGGCTGACGGTCGCAATGGCAGGCCGTTCCCGCACCGTGATCACCAGGATGCTGCCCTCCCGGTCCAGCGAAATGTCCTGGAAAAAGCCGGTGCGATAAAGTTCGCGGATGGCGAGGCGCGCATTGGACGGTGTCAGCTGATCGCCGCGGATTCAGCGGCAGGTAGTTGTATACGGTGCCTTCGGAAATTCGCTGCAGACCTTCGACGCGAATGTCCGAAATGGTGAATGAGTCTGCGCCGCTGTGCGGTATTGGCCCACAGCAGGCAGCTCAGCATCAGAGCTAAGTATTCTTATCATTTATTTAGACAATCAGTGATTGGGAGGGAGTCTATCCGACCAGCCGTAAAATATCGTTAACAAAAGCAAGGCTCATCAGACCTGCCAGGGCAATCAGCCCAAAATATTGGCCCGCTACCTGAGCTTGCTCAGATACCGGGCTTCCTTTGACCAATTCTATCAGGTAATAGAGCAAATGACCGCCATCCAGCACCGGAATCGGCAGCAGATTCAGAATGCCAAGGCTCAGGCTGATCGCCGCCAGGAAAAACAGAAAGTGCGACAATCCCGGCTGAGGCCGATGAGTTGGCAAACTGCGCGATACTGATCGGGCCGGACAGGTTCTTGACCGAGGCCTTGCCGGTGACCATTCGCCCGAGCAGGCCAAGCGTGGATCCGGTCAGGCGCCAGGTCTCTTTGAACGCCGCTGCCAGGCCTTCAACCGGGCCCAGCCGCAAGGATTATGGCGGCGCGCTCCAGCATCTGCTCTTTGCTCTCTGCTGATTTCGGCATTTGTCACGCCCAGCATCAGACGGCTGGAAAATATGCCGGATCTTTTCCTTGCGTGGCAGACTTCGATTTCCATGATGACGCCATCACGGTCTACGGTGACGGGTCAACGGCTGGTCTTCCATGCCATGGGTTTGCACCAGGTGCCCGATCCAGGACCAGCTGGTGACTTCCTCACCGGCAATCTTCACGATACGGTCGCCTCTGTACAGCCCGGCCTGGATCGGCCGGGCTGTCGTCACTGACTTCGCCGATGACGGCTGGAACCTCGAGGCGCCACGGTTCGATACCGACGGCCTCCAGTGTATTTTCCTCGCTGAAATCACGACCCAGCGGCTGCCAGGTCCAGAACGTGATCAGAGCGGATGCCATTGGCATCCTCAACGGTAACGCTGGTCGGTTCGCGATCCAGCGCATGGGTCACCAGTTCCAGGATGGCATGTGACCAGGTCCGGGTATCGAGGTCATCGACTGCAACGATGGCATCGCCCGGCTCCAGTCCCGGCTTCAGCGGCAATTCCGGAAACCGAACCGATCAGGGGCCGGGACTCCGGTATTCCGACCATGAACATCACCCAGAAAGCAAGGACGGCAAATACCAGGTTGAACACCGGGCCCGGCGGCGACAATCGCTATTCGGGTCCACACCGGATTTGCGGTTGAAGGCCTGGTCCAGTTCATCTTCCGGTACCTCGCCTTCGCGTTCGTCCAGCATTTTTACGTATCCGCCCAGCGGGATGGCTGCGATCACGTATTCGGTATCGTCCGCGCCGCGCCGTGACCAGATGGCTTTGCCGAAACCAACGGAAAAGCGCAATACGCGCACACCAAGTTTTCTGCGCAACCCAGAAATGGCCGAATTCGTGAAACGTGACCAACAGGCCGAGTGCGACCAGTAACCACCAGATTGAACCAAGAACTTCACCCATTAAAATTTGCTACCCATTCATTTGCGGTCCGGCGTGCCTGCCGGTCCTGTTCCAGTACATCGTCCAGGTCTTTGACGGCTGATGACGGCAATCCGTTCCATCACCTCGGCCACCAGTTGGGGGATACTGGTCGAAACCCATTCTGCCATCAAGAAAAGCCGCGACGGCAACTTCATTGGCCGCGTTCAGTGTTACCGGTGCGCTGGCGCCGCTGCGCATGGCCTCGAAAGCCAGGCCCAGGCAGGGAAATCGCTCGCAGGTCCGGCTTTTCAAAACTGAGGTCATTCATGCTGTGCAAGATTGAGGCGTTCTGACGCCGGCTTCAATGCGTCGGGGCCAGGCCAGTGCGTGTGCGATCGGTGTGCGCATGTCCGGCGTACCCATCTGGGCCAGTACCGAGCCGTCACGATAGGCAACCATCGAATGAACAATGCTTTGCGGATGAACCAGCACTTCGATCTGGTCCGGGTGCGGCATTGAACAACCAGCGCGCCTCGATCACTTCCAGACCCTTGTTCATCAAGGTGGCTGAGTCGACGGAGATCTTCTTGCCCATGCTCCAGTTGGGGTGGTTACAGGCCTGTTCCGGCGTCACCTTGCAGAATTGGTCTGCCGGCAGTTCACGGAATGGTCCACCGGAAGCCGTCAGGATGATCTTTTCGACACCGGCAGCATCCAGCCCGTGCTCGAAGCCTTCAGGCAGGGCCTGGAAAATGGCGTTGTGCTCAGAGTCGACCGGCAGGATCCGGGCATGGCTCTTTTTCGCTTCGGCGACGAAAACCTCGCCGGCGATAACCAGCGATTCCTTGTTGGCCAGCAGGATTTTCTTGCCACGGCGAGCCGCTTCGAAAGTCGAACCCAGACCGGCAGCACCCACGATGGCAGCCATCACGATATCGGTTTCGGCCATGCCTGCAGCTTCTTTCAGGCCGGCATCGCCACTCATTACATGCGCCCGGGAACCGGCTTTCCGCAGAGCCCGGGCAAGGTCCTGTTCGAGCGAAGGGTCTGCCGATTACGGCAAGCTCTGGCATCGAACCGGACGCATTGCTCCGCCAGTTTTTTGATATTCCGGTTGGCGGTCAACGCTACCACACGGAATCGGTCCGGATTACGTCCGATAACGTCCAGTGTGTTTTCGCCGATAGACCCGGTGGAACCGAGAACGGACACGCTTTCCCGTGTCATCAGGTCAGAACCGCGTAGGCCAGTGCAAAAAAAGGCGCACCTGCCAGCAGGCTGTCGTAGCGGTCCAGAATTCCGCCATGGCCCGGGAAAATCGTGCCCGGTATCCTTTAAGCCAACCGTTCGCTTGTGGATGCTGATGAACAGGTCACCGCCGACCGAAGTCAGCGTGGTCAGGGCCGTCATGATGATCAGGGCGAAGGCCGGAACACTCAATCCGGCTACCAAACTGGTCCAGAGGAATGCCGCGGCAATCGCCAGGACGATGCCGCCGTATACACCTTCCCAGGTTTTTTTGGGGCTGATAACGGGGGCAAGTTTATGTTTTCCGAATTGTTTTCCGCTGAAGTAGGCGCCAACATCAGAGGCCCATATGATCAGCAGTAAAAGGAAAACAATGTACCGCCCATGTGGCTGGTCATGCAGCCATGACAGGGAAAACCAGCAGAAGGTGACCGCACCCAGGGCGAACAGAAAGCCCAGGCGCCGATAGTTGGCGCTGACCTGTTCGCCTTCTCTGAAAAATGACAGCCGGCTGAACATGATCAACCAGGCCAGGCAGCCAGCGGCAAGGACGGTTATCACTTGCGCATCAGCTGCGGGCCAGAAATACAGCATCAGGCCCAGGATGATGAATTGAAGCGCCAGCAGAATCCAACCCGCGACGGTTGAAAGGCCGGCGAGTCGCCGGAACTCCCAGCATCCCATCAACAGCGGGAGCGCGATGATCAGCCTGAACAACCAGGACGGCGGAACAAAAACCAGCGCGATCGTCGCAGGAACAATGACCAGTGCTGTGAGGATCCTCGTTTTAAGCAAAGCTCTGATCTCTCATTACGACTGCTGCCGGATCTGTTCGCCAGTCAGTCCGAAACGGCGCTCCCGGGACTGGAATGTGAAAATGGCCTGGTCGAGAACCTCGGGGCTGAAATCGGGCCACAAGACCTCTGAGAAATAGAATTCGGTGTAAGCGCTTTGCCACAACAGGAAGTTACTGATGCGCATTTCCCCTCCGGTCCGGATCAAAAGGTCGGGGTCGCTGCTGTCAGCCATCGCCAGCTGGCCGGTGAAGTAATTCCTCGTCAATCTGCTGTGGGCTGATTTGTCCACTGGCGACTGCGTTTGCGGCTTTGCGGGCGGCATTCACGATATCCCACCTGCCGCCATAATTTGCGGCCACGTTCAGAGTCATGCCTGGTATTGCCTGCCGTCAATGCCATTGCATGTTCCATTTTTCGCTGCATTTCCGGTTTGAACGCCGTGAGGTCGCCGATGAAGCGAATGCGCACGCCGTTTTCATGCAGCTCTTTGGCTTCACGGTCGAGCGCGCGCATGAAGAGATCCATCAGGCGGCTGACTTCTTTCTTCGGGCGGTTCCAGTTCTCGCTGGAAAAAGCGAAAATCGTTAATTCTTTGACGCCCCGTTTTCCACTGTGCTCAACAATTTTGCGCAGTGCTTTGAGGCCGGCCTGGTGACCAAAGGTCCGGGGCCGGTTTCGCTTTTCGGCCCAGCGCCCGTTGCCATCCATGACGATCGCGACATGGGCCGGAATGTCCGTTGTGCTGATCACACCGGGTCAGATTTCAAGGAGTTCTTTTTCCTTTTCAGCGACGATCTCGTCGACCTTGCTGACGGCGAGGTCGGTCACGTCCTGGATCTCGGTCTCGGCCTTGCGTTCCTCGTCCTCGGAAATTTCTTTGTTCTTTCAGCAGTTCCTTGACGTGGTGGTTCGCATCACGCCGGATGTTGCGGATGGCGATCTTGGCGTTTTCACCTTCGTTATGAACCACCTTGTCCGAGTTCGACGACGACGTTCCTCGGTCAGCGGGGGCAGGGGAATACGAATCACCTGGCCTGCTGTCGACTGGGTTCAGGCCGAGGTCGGACGTGAGGATGGCTTTTTCGATGACCTGCACCATCGACTTGTCCCAGGGCGTAACGCTCAGTGTGCGGGCATCTTCGACCGCGACACTGGCAGCCTGTCCGATGGGAACTTCACTGCCGTAGTAATCCACGTGAACGTGTTCCAGCAGGCTGGGGTGTGCCCGGCCTGTTCTGATTTTGGCCAGTTCATGGCGCAGCGCATCAAGGCTCTTGTTCATGCGGGTCCGGGCGTCTTGTTTGATTTCAGGAAGCATGAAATTCTCCTATTTGATGATCAGGTTCTATTGTGCGTAATCAGGAAACCAGTGTGCCGATCGGTTCGCCTTTCACGATGCGGCACCAGGTTGCCTTCGCCGAAAACGTTGAAAACCCGGATCGGCATGTCCTGGCCACGACACAGCACAATAGCATTGGCGTCCATCACGCCCAGCTTGCTTTCAATAACCTGGTCGTAACCCAGTTGCGTCGAAAAGAACGGCGGACGTGTCTTTGACCGGATCGGCCGAATAAACACCATCGACCTTCGTCGCTTTCAGCACGATATCCGCGCCTATTTCAATCGCGCGCAGAGCTGCTGCGGTGTCCGTTGTAAAGAAACGGATTGCCGGTACCGCCGGCGCAAATGACGACGCGGCCTTTTTCCAGGTGCCGGACTGCGCGGCGGCGGATGTAGTCTTCGCAGACATCGTGCACAGACACCGCGGACATGACACGCGCATCGCGTCCCAATGCTTTCCAGAGCGTCCTGCAATGCCAGGGAGTTCATCACCGTGGCCAGCATGCCCATATGGTCGCCGGTGACGCGATCGATTCCGGATTCGGCCAGGCCGGCTCCGCGGAAAATGTTGCCGCCGCCAATGACGACGGCAACCTGGATACCCAGCTTGGTAACATCACTGATTTCGACAGCGATCCGGTGAATAATATCCGGATCAATGCCGTAGTCTTCCTTACCCAGCAGCGCTTCGCCGCTGAGTTTCAGAAGGATTCTCTGGAAGGCTTCTTCAGCCACCGGTTACCTGTTGCATCACTTCTTCCGCAAAGTTTTCTTCTTTCTTTTCGATGCCTTCGCCAACAGCAAGACGGTCAAAACCATTCACCGCTGGCAGATTTCTGCTTGAGCAGTTGTGTCCACCGTGATGTCTCCGTCCTTGACGAAAGGCTGTCCCAGCAGTGTGATACCTGCAAGGTGTTTGCGCAAGCGTCCGGTAACCATTTTTTCAATGATTTCCGGCGGCTTGCCGCTGTCCTGCGCCTGGGCGATCAGGATATCTTTCTCGTGGGCCATCACGTCGGCCGGTACATCATCAGCTGAGATGAATTCGGGATTCAGTGCGGCAACGTGCATGGCAAGATCACGGGCGAGTTCTTCGTCACCACCGGTGATGTCTACCAGTACTCCGATTTTTCCGCCATGGACGTACGCGCCGAGCGTGCCGTCCGTTGATTCGCGGACAAACCGGCGAACCTGGATGTTTTCACCAATCTTGCTGACCAGCGCCTGGCGGGCTTCTTCCACGCTGCCGCCGTCAATGCTGGTAGCCATCAGGGCGTCCACATCAGCCGGGGCTCTCGTTCAGGGCATTGCTGGCCACGGCGTCGGCGAAAGCATTAAAGCTATCGTCCTTGGCCACAAAGTCAGTTTCACAGTTGACTTCGACCATTACGGCCTGCTTGCCACCATCGGCGACAGCCAGTGCGATCTTGCCTTCAGCTGCGACACGGCTTGCTTTCTTGTCAGCCTGGGCCAGGCCGGACATGCGCAGCACTTCAATCGCAGCGTCCAGGTCGCCATCGGTTTCCACCAGCGCCTTTTTGCATTCCATCATGCCTGCGCCGGTACGTTCGCGCAGTTCTTTAACCATTGCAGCTGTTACTGCCATGAGATATTCCTCTTCTGTATTTCAGTATTAGTTACGGTGCTTACTTGTCGTCAGCTTTTTTGGCAGCTGCCTTTCTTGGCCACCTTTTTCTTGGCGGCTTTCTTCTTGGCTACCTTCTTCTTGGCCACCTTCTTCTTGGCACCGCTTCTTCTTCGGCGCGGCTTCAACGACAGCCTCGGCAACTACTTCTTCAGCAGCGGCCTCAACAACGGTCTCGGCAACGGCTTCCTCAGCAGCGGCTTCAACGACAGCCTCGGCAACGGCTTCTTCAGCAGCGGCCTCAACAGCTTCGGCAACTTCCTCGAGCTTACGACTGCCTCGGCAACGGCTTCTTCAGCCGCGGCTTCAACGACAGCCTCGGCAACGGCTTCTTCAGCAGCGACTTCTGCGACGGCTGCAACGGCAGCGACTTCGGCTACAGCTTTGACTGCTTCTTTAGTCGCGGCTTCTTCAGTGGCTACCTTGACCGGGGCTGCGGCAGGCGCTTTGCGCGTCACTACTTTCTTGCTGGCCTTTTTGCGCTCGGCGGCTTTGGCGTCCGGCTTGGGCCTTGGCGGCCTTGCGTTTGATCGGATTGCCTTCGGCATCCAGTTCGACGAATTCGTCATCCACTTCAACCTGTGGCGCAGATGCACGTCCTTCGAGTACTGCGTCAGCGGCCAGCTGGGCGTACAGGCGGATCGAGCGGATAGCGTCGTCATTGCCCGGAATGACGTAGTCGATGCCTTCGGGTGAGCAGTTGGTGTCCACGATGGCGATCACGGGAATGCCCAGCTTGCGGGCTTCCTTGACGGCGATGTCTTCGTGGCTGACGTCAACAACGAACAGTGCATCCGGCAGGTGCTTCATGTCCTTGATGCCGCCCAGGCTGCGTTCCAGCTTGTCGCGCTCACGGGTCAGCTGCAGAATTTCTTTCTTCACCAGGTGCTCGATGCTGCCGTCTTCCTGCATGCTTTCCAGTTGCTTCAGGCGCTTGACGGAGGCCTGGATGGTGCGGTAGTTGGTCAACATGCCGCCCAGCCAGCGATGTGAAACGTAGGGCATGCCGCAACGCTGCTGCTTCTTCGGCAATGGCATGCGCTGGCGGCCCGCTTGGTGCCGACAAACATGATTGAACCGCGTTTTGCAGCGAGCTTGCTGATGAAGTTCATTGCGTCATTCAGCAGCGGCAGGGATTTTTCCAGGTTGATGATGTGAATCTTGCCGCGGGCTCCGAAAATATAAGGGAGCCATTTTGGGATTCCAGTAACGGGTCTGGTGACCGAAGTGCACGCCTGCTTCGAGCATCTGGCGCATGGTGACGTTAGCCATTGTGTTGTGTCCTTTAAATACAGGAAAGCCTGCAGCGTCCTCTTTGGATACAAGGCTGCGGATTTCCGGGGTTAATCCTCCACTCACCCGTTGCAGAGACCCTCTTGTCGTTGCCAGGGCACCCCTCTGAACCGTTGCGGTGCGTGTGCGTATTTGACGTGTAGTCCAGAGCCCATACCGGGCCGTATGACACGCCTTGTTTGCTTCAGGCGGCCCGAAAGTGGCCAAAAAAGCCGGAGAAATGTACCAGAAACGCCCCGCATTGGCAACCGTATTCGCGAAACGGGAACAGGCAGGTCAGGGTGGCTGCAGGTATGCGTTATCATATCGACCCACTGCAAGCTGATCATGGAACCTGCAAGATGTCACGAAACTGGATTTCATTTCCCCGCACCGAGGGCGAAGCTTCCCGGCAAGCGCACTGCGATTTGCCAGAAGGCAGCTACGAACGCGAACTGGGCCGGGAGGGCTTTTTCGGTCCGGCGACCCACATGTATCATCGTCACCGGCCCACCGACTGGATTGCGCTTCGAGGGCGATCTGAAACCCCGGGCATTCGACACCACCCGCCTGGGGCCGATCCGGCCCAGGCCCCTGGGATGCCTTCGGCCTACTCCACAATGCACATGTGAAGATGCGTACCTGGACCATGCAGGGTTCGATGGAGCAACTGGCGCGCAATGCCGATGGCGACGAATTGCTGTTTATCCACCAGCGGCGCCGGTCACCTGTTTTGCGACTATGGGCACCTGGACGTGCGCGATGGCGATTACATCGTCATTCCGCGCAGCACGATGTGGCGCCTGGAATCGGATGGGCCCATGCAGCTATTGATGATCGAGGCCACCGGCGGCAGTTACTTGCTGCCGGACAAGGGCATGCTCGGGCCGCATGCCATTTTTGACCCGGCCGTGCTGGATTTGCCGGCTATTGATGAGTGCTTTCTTGCGCAGCAGGATGAGATCGGAGTGGGAAGTGCAGATCAAAAGCCGCGGCGAACATCAGCAAGATCGTTTTTCCATTCAATCCGCTGGATGCGATCGGCTGGAAAGGTGACCTGGCCCCGGTGCGGGTCAACTGGCGCGATATCCGCCCGGTGCTGAGCGACCGCTACCACCTGCCGCCGTCGGCCCATACGACGTTTGTTGCCAACCGGTTCGTGGTGTGCACGTTTGCCCCGCGACCGTTCGAAACGGATCCCGGCGCACTGAAAGTGCCGTTTTTCCACAATAACGATGACTACGACGAAGTCATTTTCTACCACCAGGGGGAGTTCTTCAGCCGCGACAATATTCACCCGGGTATGATTACCTACCACCCGGTCGGCTTTACCCACGGTCCGCACCCGAAGGCCATGGAAAACGCCTTCGAACAAAAATCGCGTGGGACCGATGAAGTGGCCGTGATGATCGACACCCGCGACTCGTTGACTGGTGGACGAGCAGCGCAACCGCCATTGAGTGGGACGGCTACGTTAATTCCTGGAAAGGAGAAATACATTGAAACTGGCATCACTGAAAAACGGCGGCCGTGACGGCGCGTTGATCGTTGTAAACCGTGATCTGACGCATTATGTAACGGCAGCCGACGTGGCCGATACCCTGCAACAGGCCACTCGATGACTGGGCCGATGCCGCGCCGCGGCTCAATGCCATCTCGGAGGCACTGAACCTCGGGCAGTGCGAGGACGCACACCGGCTGGACTTACACCGCGCTGGCATCGCCGTTGCCGCGGGCCTACGAGTTTGTCGACGGCAGTGCCTACCTGCCGCACGTTGAGCGCGTCCGACGCGCCCGCGGTGCCGAGGTGCCGGAGTCGTTCTACGAAGATCCACTGATGTACCAGGCAACCTCGGCCGGTTTCCTGGGGCCGAGAGACCCGGTCCGTGTGGTCAGCGAAGAATACGGTATTGATTTCGAAGCCGAAGTGATTGTTGTCACCGACGACGTGCCGATGGATATCAGCGCGGAGGCAGGCGGCGGATCATATCCAGTTGATCGGCCTGGTCAATGACGTCAGCCTGCGTAACCTGATCCCCGGGGAACTGGCCAAGGGTTTTGGCTTTCTCCAGTCCAAGCCCCGGTCGGCACTGTCGCCGGTGCTGGTCACGCCGGATGAACTCGGTGATGCCTGGCAGGACTCGGTAGCTGCACCTGCCGCTGCGCTCCTGGCTTAACGGTGAACGTTTCGGCGAACCCGAAGCGGGTGTGGACATGCAGTTCAATTTTGCCCGCACTGGTGGCGCATGCTGCCAAAACCCGTCCGCTCAGCGCCGGGCACTATCGTGGGCTCAGGAACCATTGCAAACGAGGACGAAAGCCTGGGCGCTTCCTGCCTGGCCGAGACGCCGCATGCTGGAAATCATCGCCGGACGGTAAGCCGCAGTCACTCCTTTCATGAGTTTTGGTGATTCGATCCGGATTGAAATGCTGGATAAGAAGGGCGCGTTCAATCTTTGGTGCGATCGAACAGGTGATCGAACCCTATGGCAGATGATCGACATCGGAACCGGTCCTCTACAGTTACTGGCGAAGCTCGTCCGCCTACCGGGTCCGCATTGCGCTGAACCTGAAAGGTATCGACTACCAGCAGAAATTTGTTCACCTGGTGAGGGACGGAGGCGAACAGCACCGGACAGAGTACCGGGAAGTCAACCCGCTGGGCCTGGTGCCGGCCCTGGTGCACGGCGGACCTCACCATCGTGCAATCAATGGCATTTGTGAATACCTGGAAGAGACGTTTCCCGGCAGCGCCCGCTGTTGCCGGCGGACCCTGGCGGCAGAGCCCGCGTGAGAAGCATCGCGCAGTCCATCGCCAGCGAGATCCAGCCCCTGAACAACCTGGCCGTCATGCAATATCTGGATGACCAGATGCAGCAGGACAGCAACGCCATCAAGAACTGGTATTTACACTGGGTGGAAAGGGGCTTTTCTGCAGTTGAGGCCTGGTTGTCAGCAGATTCGCGGGTCGGATTATTGTCACGGTGATTCGCCCGGCCTGGCTGACTGTTTCCTGGTTCCGCAGGTATACAACGCGGAGCGGTTTTCATGTGATCTGCAACCCTATCCCAATATCAGGCGGATCACTGCGCGATGCCGATCTCTGCCCGCGTTTGAAGCAGCCGCACCGGAGAATCAGCCGGATGCAGGATAATTAAGTCCATTTGGCACTTAACTCGAGTGCCTGCATGCGTCATAATCTCCTGCTGTATCTATCAAAGCTGTGATTCCATGCGAAAACTAGTTGTTGTCATTTTTACGCTGTTGCTGGCGTCCTGCGCTACACCCAAACCCGCCCCGAATGCGTTTAACGATGCTGAAGAGGCGATTGATGCGGCGATGGAGGCCGGGGCCGAAGAACATTCGCCGGTGGAACTCCGTTTCGCACGCGAGAAACTCGCCGAAGCGAACAAGGGGATGGAGTACAAACAGTACGACAAGTCGATCTATCTGATCGACCAGTCAGAAATAAACTCCGAACTGGCCATCGAGAAATCACGTGCAGCCAAGGCCCGGATGAAGGTCGCTGAGCAGGCCCGTAGCAATGAAATCCTTCGTGAAGATTACGAAAACACCTTCGGGGAGGATTTCAAATGAACGGACGTATCCAGCGGCTTGCTCTCGCCATATTCATGACCGTCGCCTTCGCGGCCTGTACCACCGCACCCAAGCAGGACCTGGCGCTTGAACAGGTCCGCTCCCAGTTGAATGAGCTGAAATCCAACCCGGAACTGTCAGGCTATGCGCCACTGGCGCTGGGTGAGGCTGAAAGGGCTCTGCGCCAGGCGGAAACCACGCAAGGCAACCAGACCAACCGCATACATCTTATTTACATGGCAGACCGCAGGATTCAGATTGCGCGTGCCGTGGCCCAACGAGGCCAGCTGGAAGATGAGTACCAGGAATTGGTGGATGACCGCAACGCCATGCTGATCAAGGCGAGCCAGCTCGAGGCCGACCGGGCCCGGTTGGAGGCCGAGACGGGCCCGGATCATGTCCCAGGCGACGGCCGAAGACGCCCAGCGCGCGCGGGAGGAGGCTCAGGAGGCCCAGCAGCGCGAAGCAGAGTCGACGCGCAGTGCAGAAAGTGCATACGAAGAAGCTCAGCAGGCCAAGGCGCTGGCTGCTTCCAGCGCAACTGAAGCCCAGTTGGCCCGGCGCGAAACCGAACTCGCAGTCGAGCAGGCGGATACCTTGCGCCGGCAGTTGGAGAATCTGCAGTTACGCCAGACCGAAAGCGGCGTAGTCGTGACACTGGGGGACGTATTGTTCGAGTCGGGCGAAACAAAACTTCGGCAGGAAGCCATGGCCAGCCTGGTCGAAGTCGTGGATTTGTTGCAGAGTGAGCCGGACAAGAAAATCCGTATTGAGGGGCACACCGATTCAACCGGTGATGCAGAAACCAACCTGGAGATTTCTGAGCTGCGGGCCAACGCCGTGTTCGAAGCGCTGGTATCCCTGGGCGTTGACGCATCTCGTTTCACAACGGCCGGTATGGGTGAAGATTTTCCCATCGCGAGCAACGACACTGAGGAGGGCCGGGATCAGAACCGTCGCGTCGACGTCATTCTGCTGGACAAATAGGGGTATCCGCTTGGTGCTTGCGGTTCGTCGTTATTTGGGCTAGATTTACTTTAGTCACATGGTTTTATTCACTGAAAACGGAGTTCGCGGGTAATGGCTTTCAAAGCTGTCATTCGCCTCATGTCATTAGCTGAACCCTGTTTCATCCGTTTGTATCAAGATTCTGATTATCCAGTCGAAGTACTCCGGCAGATTATCTTCTGCGGTGCTTCGCAGTCTGTACCACTTCATTGTATCGGAGGAACCACATGTTCGAACATCATCAGGAAGAATTGGAAAAACTGAAAGTTGAAAATGAAGATTTTTTGCGAATTTTCAATCGGCACCAGGAATTGGATAAGCGCGTTACGGCCGCCGAAACCGGCACCGCCCCGATGGAAGACCTTGCCCTGAATCAACTAAAAAAAGAAAAGCTCTGGGCCAAAGACCAACTTGCACGGATCATGGAATCATCAAAATCCTGAACGGGGGCAAACGATAGATCGACGGCCGGGGCATGTTCCCGGCCGTTTCTTTTTGGGTAGGTAAAAGCGGGAGTGCTACATGTCCGTATTCAATAACGTCCTGGAACTGATAGGCCAAACACCGGTTGTCCGGATCAACCATATGGACACAGGGCCTTGCGAGTTGTTCATGAAGCTCGAAAGCCAGAATCCCGGTGGTTCAATCAAGGACCGGATCGGTCTGAAAATGATTGAAGAAGCCGAAGCGGCTGGAAAGATCAGGCCCGGGCATACGCTGGTGGAAGGCACGGCCGGAAATACCGGGATCGGCCTTGCGCTGGTTGCAGCACAAAAAGGTTATCCACTGATCCTGGTTATTCCGGACAAGATGAGCCGGGAGAAAATCTCGAACCTCAAAGCCATGGGTGCGAAAGTGGTATTGACCCGCTCGGATGTCGCAAAAGGGCATCCGGAGTACTACCAGGACCTGGCGAAGCGCATTGCTTCAGAGATGGATAATGCTTTTTTTATCAACCAGTTCAGTAACCCCGCCAACCCCAGGGCACACGAAGAAGTCACCGGTCCTGAGATCTGGGAACAGATGCAGCGTAACCTTGATGCCATCGTACTGGGCGTCGGTTCCAGTGGCACGGTAACCGGCTTGTCCCGGTATTTCGCCCGCGAAGCACCGGAGCTGGAATTGGTGCTGGCGGATCCGGAAGGCTCCATTCTTACTGAGTACATCAACGAGGGCACGCTGGCCACCGAAAGCGGCAGCTGGATGGTGGAAGGCATCGGAGAAGACTTTTTGCCTACCATCAGTGATTTCACCCGGGTAAGTAAAGCCTACAGCATCAGTGATCGTGAGAGCTTCAGCACAGGACGGGAACTGCTGACCCGTGAAGGGCTGCTCGGTGGCTCATCGACCGGCACTTTGCTGGCTGCTGCGCTGCGCTATTGCCGCGAGCAGACTGAGCCAAAGAGGGTTCTGACCTTTGTCTGTGATACCGGCAACCGTTACCTGTCAAAAATGTACAACGATTTCTGGATGCGTGACCAGGGCTTCCTGGACGTCGAGAGTCATGGTGATTTGCGCGACTTGATCGCCCGGCCCTACGAGTCACTCGACACCGTGACGATCAGCCCGGACGAACCTCTGGCCAACGCCTACAAGCGCATGAAACTCTACGACGTATCCCAGCTCCCGGTCATCTCGGATGGCCGGCTGGTCGGCATCCTGGATGAATCAGATTTGTTGCTGGCGGTTGCGGATACCCCGGATCGTTTCAACGATGCGGTAAGCGATGCCATGGAAACTGACCTGACGGAAATCGATGTGAGTGCCCCGGTAGAAGACCTGATGCCCATTTTTAACCGTGATTTCGTCGCCATCGTTAAGGACGGCGAGCAGTTTCTCGGGTTGATTACCCGTGTAGACCTGCTGAACTACCTCAGAAGAAAGGCAGACCGATAGTGAGCAAGAAAACAGGGAGCAAGCAGCGACTGGCGACCCGTGCCATCCACGCCGGCCAGAAACCGGACCCGGCGACCGGCGCGATCATGACGCCGATATATGCCACATCCACTTACGTCCAGCGCAGTCCCGGAGATCACCAGGGCTGGGAGTATTCACGCAGCCACAATCCGACCCGGGATGCCTATGAAAAGTGCATCGCCGACCTGGAAGGCGGTACCCGCGGTTTTGCGTTTGCCTCGGGGATGGCGGCAACCTCCACGCTACTGGAATTGCTCGATAGCGGGGATCACGTGGTGGCCGGAGATGACCTGTACGGTGGAACTTACCGGCTGTTTCACCGCGTCAGGGAGCGTTCGGCGGGTCTGAGGTTCAGCTTCGCGCGGCTTGAAGACACTGCCGAGTTGCGCCAGGCCATGCGGCCCGAAACACGCATGGTCTGGGTGGAAACGCCGACCAACCCGATGCTTAAAGTCGTGGATATCGCGGCAGCTGCTGAAATCGCTCATGAATTCGGGGCGCTACTGGTAGTGGACAATACCTTTGCCACACCGATCCTGCAGCGACCGCTGGAACTGGGAGCAGACATCGTGATGCACTCAGCCACCAAGTTTCTGAACGGACACTCTGACATGGTTGGTGGTGTTGCCGTGGTGGGTGAAAATTCCGAACTGGCAGAGCGGCTGTGGTTCCTGCTCAACTCTGCCGGCGCTATCCAGGGTCCGTTTGACAGTTTCCTTGCCTTGCGTGGCCTGAAAACCCTGGCTTTGCGGATGCGGGCGCATTGTGACAACTCGCTGCAGATTGCCCGCTGGCTGGACGGTCACCCCGGAATCGAGCATGTTATCTACCCCGGTCTTCCGGAGCACCCGGACCATGCGCTGGCGATGCGCCAGATGGGCGGCCTGGGTGGCGGTATCATCAGCATCGACCTGAAGGGTGGCTTGGAACGGACCCGGCGATTCCTGGAGCGCTACCGAACTGTTCTCGCTGGCGGAAAGCCTGGGTGGGGTAGAGAGCCTGATCAACCACCCTGCCATCATGACCCACGCTTCGGTTCCGCAGGAGATTCGCGCGCGTCTGGGCATCAGCGACACGCTGGTGCGGCTATCCGTGGGTGTAGAGGACGTTGAAGATCTGATTGCAGATCTGGAGTTCGCCCTGGATGATTAGTCAGCAGCCCTTTTCAGGCTGACGATTCCGTCGATTTCCGTGAGCAGATTTTCCCTGCAGATGTCTCCCTGCAGGTAGATTCTGGGGATCTCCGCAGGTGCCTCGGCTTCCAGCGTCTGTTTGATCAGCTGTAGATCACCGGGGTTACGGATGTAGACTTTGAGCATGCCCTGGCTGTCCAGCCGGGCGTGAGAATCGCCAGTCAGACGCAGACCCTCGTCCAGCAGACTTTGCACATTACGCAGTGACTCACTGAGCTGGTTGGCGACCTGGTTTTCATGGTGTGTCTGGTGCCCCACCACGCTGGCGGTGCCGGAGATAAGGAACTGCTGGGAACCGTTTAGCCGCAGGATCGTGCCACGGGAAAACAGCGGGCTTTTGGGGCCGTATTTTCGCGGGTAACGCCACGCGCTGACCTGGCGGGGGTTTTCGACGTCAAGTCCGGGCAGGGCTGCGGCAAGAAAGTAGACCTGCAGAGCGGGATTCGAAACCGGACAACCGATAGCAGTGGCAGCGGGCAGAGGAGGGCGGTCGCCGGGGTCGATCAGAACAGCATCCGCACGGCCCAGGCAGAATTGCCGGTAGAGTTCGTCATCGCCTTCCCCCTGGTTGATGCCGGGGACGTAGTTCCAGATTTTCAGCGGCCACTGGTGCGGTGATTGTTGCAGGTAAGTCTGCAGGATTTCGTAAGCCAGCTTGCTGGATTCACGCATGCTCCCGGTTTCGCGCAAGTCCAGTGCAATGTGCCCCATGGTCAGTTGCTCGCCCTGGGCGAACCTCAAGCGGTCCCAACTGCCTGTTTTGATGGGTCCTGCACAACGCCAGACTTCCACCAAAGGGGGATCATCCAGTTGCTCGAGTGCAACCGGAACATGCCGGGGATCGGTGGATTCAAGCGGCGATTTGCCGAACTCGAAAACCGCGAGCACATCGTCGGGTTTCTGCAGCCAGTGGCCTGCTGAGCCCTCCTGGTAAGAAGCATTCAACACCAATGGTTCACTCCTGTCGGGTCCCGCTCAAACGCTGAGTTCCGGCAGATCCCGGAAGAGTTCCAGCGACTCCGGGTTGGCCAGCGCGTCGCTGTTGGTGACCGGGCGGCCATGCACGATGTTGCGCACCGCCAGCTCAACGATTTTGCCACTGATCGTCCTGGGAATATCCGCGACCTGGATTATTTTCGCCGGCACATGGCGTGGGCTGGTGTTTTGCCGGATGGTCTTCCGGATCCGGTCCTGCAGGGCGTCGTCCAGCTCAAGCCCATCGCGCAACTTCACGAACAGGACCACGCGCACGTCGTCGTCCCAGTCCTGACCGATACAGATGCTTTCCAGTACCTCATCCAGACCTTCGACCTGGCGGTAGATCTCGGAAGTTCCGATGCGCACACCGCCGGGGTTCAGGGTTGCGTCCGAGCGGCCCTGGATCACGTAGCCGCCGTGTTCCGTTTTTGCAACGAAATCGCCATGCGCCCAGATTCCGGGGAATTTTTCGAAATAGGCAGCATGGTATTTGCGGCCGTCCTCGTCATCCCAGAAACAGACCGGCATGGCCGGGAAGGGCTGGGTGCAGCACAGCTCGCCGGTTTCTCCGATATCTGCGATGCTGCCGTCTTCGCGCAGAATTTCCACCGCCATCCCCAGTCCGGCGCACTGCAATTCACCCGGCCAGACCGGGAGAATGGGGCAGCCCTGCATGAAGCAGGAAACAATGTCGGTTCCGCCGGCAATTGAAGACAGGCAGAGGTTCTGCTTGATTTCCCGGTAGACGTATTCAAAACTTTCCGGCGCCAGTGGCGAGCCGGTCGATAGCAGCGTCAGACAGTGAATTGAGCTGGTGTGTCTCGCGGGGTTTTACGCCTGCCTTTTCCCAGCTTGCGATGGCTTTCGCCCCGGTTCCGAAAACCGTAATGCCAAGCTCGTCTACCAGGTCGAACATGGCTGCGGGGCCTGGGTAAAACGGTGAGCCTTCGTACAGCACTGACGGTTGCGCCCACCGCCAGGCTGCTGACCATCCAGTTCCACATCATCCAGCCGCAGGTCGTGAAATAGCACAACCGGTCGGACCGCCGCAGGTTGGTGTGCAGCACCAGTTCCTTGAGGTGCTGGATCAGCGTGCCGCCGGCGCCGTGCGTGATGCATTTGGGGACCCCGGTCGTGCCGGAAGAGTAAAGGATGTAAACCGGGTGGTCGAAGGGCAGTTGCTCGAAAGTGACTTCGCTGGCCGAGTTGTCGACAAACTCACGAAACCAGACAGCTCCCGGGACGTTTCCGATTTTTGCATCCGGGCCGGCGTGGGGCACGACCACGGTTCTCTCGATCGAGCTGATGGACTCGACGATCCCCCGGACCTTGTCCAGGCAGTCGTGGGTTTTGCCGTTGTAGCTGTAAGCAGCGGCACAAAACAGAATCCTGGGCTGGATCTGTCCCAGGCGGTCCACCACGCCGTCAATGCCGAAATCAGGCGAACATGACGACCAGATGGCGCCGATGCTGGTTGTGGCCAGCATAGCAATCACCGTCTCCGGCACATTGGGCATGTAACCGGCAACCCGGTCTCCGGTGACCACGCCGGCGGAGCGCAACGCCTCGGCAGTGCGGGCAACGGCCCGGTACAGTTCGTTGAAACTGTAATTCAGCGGTCTCCCCGGTTTCCGATCTGAAAATCAACGCCGGCCTGTCATCGCGGTGGCGCAACAGGTTTTCGGCAAAATTCAGGCTCGCCTGCGGAAACCAGCGTGCCCCGGGCATCTGATCGCCATTCTCAAGCACGGACTGTCCCGGTGTGCCGACAATCTCGCAAAAATCCCAGACGGCTCGCCAGAATTCCGAGGGGTTTTGAACCGAATAGCGGTGCAGATCCCGGTACTCGAAAATACCGGGATCCAATTCACTGCGGGCCAGATCGATAAACCTGCGAATGTTCGCGGTCTGGCGCCGGACCGGCCCAGGTGACCAGAGGGGTTCAGTCATTAATCAGCCCAGCAGGCTTTCCAGCTCGGGAATGACGCTGAACAGGTCTCCGGCCAGGCCGATGTCGGCAATTTCGAAAATGGGTGCTTCCGTATCCTTGTTGATCGCTACGATCGTGCCTGCGTCCTTGATGCCGGTCACGTGCTGGATTGCGCCTGAGATACCAAACGCCAGGTACAGGTCCGGCGAAATGATCTTGCCGGTCTGTCCGACCTGCATGTCGTTGGGGCAATAACCCGCATCGACCGCAGCCCGTGAAGCACCGACACCGGCACCCAGTTTATCCGCCAGTTTGTAGATCAGCTCGAAGTTCTCTTCGCTGCCCAGGGCCCGGCCGCCGGAAACGACTTTCGTGGCACTCTGCAGATCCGGGCGTTCTCCGCCTTCCGATTCCAAACCGACATAGCGGGTATGCGACACGGCACTGCTGCTGGCGGGGCGCTGCTCAACGCTGGCGCTACCGGAACCTGCAGCCGCTTTCCAACTGGCAGATCCTGACCGTTGCAACTACCCTGGCGCCGTCCGCAGTGTCGACATCGACGATGGCGTTGCCGGCGTAGATCGGGCGCTTGAACGACGTCGGGCCGCTTACTTCCATGATGTCGCTGACCTGGTTGACCCCTGCCAGTGCCGCAATGCGCGGCATCAGGTCGCGGCCGAAAGTGGTCGATGGGCCCAGCACGTGGCTGTAGTCGGCTGACAGTGCCAGCGCCTCTGCTGCCCAGTTGGCTGCCAGCGGCGCTTCCAGGTGGTCGGCGTTGACCGCGATGACCTTGTTGACCGACTCAAGTGCCGCCGCTTCAGCGGCGATGGCGTCGATGCCATTTCCGAGCACGGCAATGTCAATGTCGCCGCCGATGGCTTGTGCGCAGCTGACGCATTTTGCAGTGCTGATGTTCAACTCGTTGCCGTCGTGTTCGGCAATAATCAGAATGGTGCTCATATCAATCCCCTGTTCTTCAGTTCCTGGACCAACTGGGCCGCGTCTTCAACCATGATTCCTTTCTCGCGCTGCGGTGGCGGCGCGTAGTGGCTGACCTTGATATTGCCTTCTATCGCTACCCCGAGTTCATCCAGGGGTATTACATCCAGGGGTTTGCGTTTGGCTTTCATGATGTCGGGCAGTTTGACGAAGCGCGGTTCGTTCATACGCAGGTCGACCGAAATCACTGCGGGTAAATCAACCTCAATCGTTTCCAGCCCGGCGTCGACTTCGCGGGTGACCGAGGCGCTGTCGCCGTTCAGTAACATTTTGGATGCAAATGTGGCTTGCGGGCGATCCCACAGGGCGGCCAGCATCTGTGCGGTCTGGCTGTTGTCGTCATCGATCGCCTGCTTGCCAAGGATAACCAGGCCGGGCTGTTCGCGTTCGATGATTTTCAGAAACGCACGGGCCAGGCTGAGCGGCTGCAGTGACTCCGGGGTCTTGATCTGAATCGCCCGGTCAGCGCCCATGGCCAGCCCGGTTCGCAACTGTTGCTGACACTCATCGCCACCGATAGAGACCACGATGACCTCGTCGGCGTTGCCGGCTTCCCGGATCCGCAGGGCTTCTTCCAGCGCGATTTCATCAAAGGGGTTTACGCTCATCTTGACGCCGTCGGTGTCGACACCGCTGCCATCGGACAATACTCGGACGCGGACGTTGTAGTCCACAACCCTTTTTATGCCAACCAGTATTTTCATCGGATTTATTTTCTCCACATTTCAGGTTTACATGTTTTGGTAATTGGGCCCGCTGCCGCCTTCGGGGGTGACCCAGTTGATGATCTGGTACGGATCCTTGATGTCGCAGGTCTTGCAGTGCACACAGTTTGCGGAATTGATTTGCAGGGCTTTTTCTGCCCCGTTTTCCACCATCTCGTAGACGTGTGCCGGGCAAAACCGGGTACAGGGGTTATTATATTCCGTAACGCAGCGGGTGGTGCAGATATCCGGTTCCAGGATCTGCAGGTGAACCGGCTGGTCTTCGTCGTGTGCTGTAGCAGCGAAATACACCGAGGCCAGACGGTCACGTGGCGGCAGGTCGCGGTCCACCCATTTACGGTCGGGCGGGGTATAGCCGTCCAGTTTCTTCAGCGAGGAATCATCCGCATGGACCGACAACGTTGTGGGCAGCTTGCCGGCCGTCACTGTTTCAATGGCGGCCCGGATAAAACCGCGCCAGAATCCCTTGTAGAACGCCGGGCGAATATTGCGGACCTTGTAGAGTTCTTTGACCACGGCCGAATCACGTAATTTCTGATCGAAACCCTGTGGCGTCGAGGTTTCTGCGATGTGATCTGCTGCCAGGATCCCGCAGCGCATGGCCTGGTGGGTGCCCTTGATTTTGGGCACGTTCAGCGTGCCGGCGGAGTCGCCAATGATCAGGGCGCCCGGCATTTCGGTTTTCGGTAATGACTGGTAGCCACCCTCGGCAATCGCGCGCGCGCCGGAGGACAGGATTTCCCCGCCTTCGAGCAGGGCATGCACCATCGGATGGTTTTTCATCTGCTGGAAAGCCTCGAACGGTACGAATTCAGGGTCCTGGTAATCGAGGCCGCAAACAAATCCGATGGCGATGCGGTCCTTATCGAGGTGATAAATAAAACTTCCGCCATAGGTATGTGAATCCAACGGCCAGCCGGCAGTGTGCTGGACCAGTCCGGGTTGCGATTTGCCCGGCTGAACCTGCCACAGTTCCTTCATTCCGATGCCGTAGGTCTGAGGGTCGGAATCCTTGTCGAGCTCGAATTTACGGATCAGCTGTTTGCTGAGGTGGCCACGGACGCCTTCGCTCAGAATGGTAACCGGTGCATGGATTTCGATGCCCTGCATGTAGGTGTCTTTGGGTTGGCCATCGCTGCCGACACCCATGTCGCCGATGATCACGCCACCGACCGCACCGTCCTCTGTGTAGCGGATTTCCGAAGCCGCGTAGCCGGGGAAAATATCCACCTCCAGCGCTTCGGCCCGATTGGCCATCCAGGCGCACATGGCGCCCAGCGATACGATGTAGTTGCCGTGGTTTTTCTGCTGCGGCGGTGTTGGCAGCCGGAACCTGCCCTTCTGGCTTAGCAACCAGATCTCGTCGCGTTCCACGGGTATACAGACAGGGGGCGGGTCCTCGCGCCAACCGGGCAGCAAATCATCCAGCGGCTCCGGTTCGATCACGGCGCCTGACAGGATATGCGCGCCGATTTCTGAGCTTTTTTCAATCACAGCGACCATCAGGTCGGGTTTCTGCTGCTTCAGGCGAATGGCGCAGGACAATCCGGCCGGACCAGCGCCGACAATGATGACGTCATATTCCATGATTTCACGTTCAGTCATGCTTCTTCCCCAATCACGCTGCTGCCTCTTGAAAACATACCATTATAGCCATTCGGCGGCACTTGATGTATGGCATATCCGGAGAAAATATTTGTCCTTGTTATGAGCTTTGTTCGGGATCGATTGCCGGAATTGAATTAGAATGAATTCATGATCAGGTCTGCAAGGATAAGAATTGCCATTCTGGCGCTGATGCTGGCCGTCAGCCACGTGGCCTTGATCAGCCACGTAACGGCTCATTTCGAGCCTGGTCTGGGCCAGTGTGAACTGTGTGTCAGCCAGGCCCAGCTTCTTACCGCCATTCCGGCAGCTGATGACGGCGTCTGCATTGATTTTCAGGCGGTCGTTTCGTATTTCGACACACCAGGCTGCGCCATCACAACCGCGAACCGCTTCGCCTTCCGGCAAAGGGCTCCTCCCCGCACATCTTCTTGAATCCGAACATCCGGAACGACTGGTTCTTAGGCCGTGTTCCGGGTTGATGAAAGATTTCTACGGAGATGACCCATGAAAATTCGATTAAGGCACCTGCCGCTGGTATGCGTGCTGCTCTGCTGCTCCGGAGGCTTCGCGCAAGCTGGCCAGAGCAATGAACTGGATGCCCTGCGCGAGGAAATTCGCCAGATGCGTAGTGACTATGAAGCGCGAATCGCCGACCTGGAAGCCCGTCTCGACGCTGCCGAGGAAAATGAGGCTGACCAGGCCTCGCTGGCACAGGAACCCGTTGCTGCACAAGATGCATATGAGCCGGAACCTTACGCTTCTGTTGAAACGGTCTCGGTTGCGCAGGACAGCTCGTTCAACCCGGCCATCGGCGTGACCTTCCAGGGCCAGGCCTGGTCCTACAGCCAGGACCCTGAAGACTACATGATTCCCGCCTTTCCTCTGGGCGGTGAGGCCGGGCCGGCGCCGGAAGGCCTGTCGCTGGCCGAGACCGAGATCACGATGTCGGCCAATGTGGATGACAAGTTCACCGCGATGCTGACCGTGCCCATCGTGATCGAAGATGGCGAAGTCGTGGTGGAACTGGAGGAGGCCTGGGTAGAAACTCTGGCGCTGCCCGCTGGTCTGTCCTTGCGCATGGGGCGGTTTTTCTCCGATATAGGCTACCTCAACGACAAGCACTTTCACTCCTGGGATTTCGCCGATATGCCGCTCGTCTACCAGACCTTCCTGGGTAGCCAGTACATTGATGACGGCCTGCAGCTGCGCTGGCTGGCGCCGACCGATTTTTACCTGCAATTCAGCGGCGAAGTGATGCGCGGTGACCGTTATCCGGCAGGCGGCTCGGCCAACTCCGGAGTTGGCGCCACTACACTTGGGGTCAAGACCGGCGGTGATATTGGTTTAAGCAACAGCTGGCTGCTCGGATTCTCCTGGTTGCGGGCGGACGCTGTTGAGCGCGAGTCCGGCGGTGAAGATGATCCGTTGCTGTTCACCGGTGATTCAGATATTTTTATTGCGGACTTCGTCTGGAAGTGGGCGCCGAACGGCAATTCCCGCCAAAAGAACTTCAAGTTCCAGGCGGAGTATATGTGGCGCAAAGAAGACGGTGTCTACAGCTTGCCTGATAGCACCGAAGGCCCCTGGGATTCCGGCCAGAGGGGCTGGTATGCTCAGGCCGTCTACCAGCCGTTTCCCCGCTGGCGCTTTGGCGGGCGTATTGACGGTTTGTCTGCCGACACCCCGGCCAGCATGTGGGCAGGCAGCGCCCTCTACCCAATCGGTAAAAACCCGATGCGTTACAGCCTGATGGTGGACTGGTCCAACAGCGAATTCAGTCGCTTACGCTTCCAGTACAACCATGACAGCGCCACGCAACCTGCCGACAACCAGTTCGGCCTGCAGTATATTTTCAGCATCGGTGCGCATGGCGCACACGGTTTCTGAGGGAGGATGATGACCATGAGAAACAATGTGAAAAGCATCCTGATTTTGGTTTTCCTGTGTCTGCCTTTTACTGCACATGCAGATTTGAAGGTGTTCGCCTGCGAGCCGGAATGGTCCGCCCTGGCGGAGGAAATCGCCGGTGACCTGGTCAAGGCAACCAGCGCGACCCATGCCATGCAGGACCCGCATTACGTTGAGGCCCGTCCCAGCCTGATCTCCAAGGTTCGCCGGGCAGACCTGGTGGTCTGCAGTGGCGCCCAGTTGGAGATTGGCTGGCTGCCGATGTTGCTGAGCAAGGCGAATAATCCAAAGGTCCTGCCGGGCAAAAATGGGTTCCTTGAGGCCAGCAGCGTTGTCCCGCGCCTGGGTATCCCGGACAGTATCGACCGCGCCCAGGGCGATATGCACCCACAAGGCAATCCCCATATCCAGATGAACCCGCACAACATCGCCCGGGTGGCGCAGGCGATGGGAGCGCGCATGGCGCTGCTCGACCCCGAAAACTCGGAACGCTACGCCAGCGGTACACGCGATTTTCTTGAGCGCTGGGGGGCTGCGCTGGCGGGTTGGGAAGAACTCGCACAGCCGCTGGCCGGCAAACGGGTGGTGTGTCATCACCAGTCCTGGATTTACCTGGAAGACTGGCTGAAGCTCGAAGAGGCCGCCACGCTGGAGCCCGTTCCGGGCATTCCTCCAACCGCAGCGCACCTGTCGGCATTGCTGGCAGAACTGGGGACCGATGGCAGTGGTGCCGATGTGATTATCCGGGCCCCGTTCCAAAGCAAAAAGGCCTCGGAATGGTTGCAGGATCGCACAGGAATTCCGGCTGTCATGCTGCCACTGACGGTGGGCGGTAGTGACGGGGCAGATAACCTGTTTGGCCTGTTCGATGACGTTCTGGAGCGCATGTTGAACGCAACCGGTGTGGCGGGACCATGAGCTGGAATCTGCTTGACTGGACCATCATCGGGCCTGCCATGCTGGCCGGCCTGCTGGTGCTCAGCACCCATGTCCCGCTCGGCCAGGTCGTGCTCGAACGGGGCATTATTTTTATCGACCTGGCCGTGGCCCAGGTTGCTGCACTCGGTGTGGTTGCGGCCGGAGCAATGGGGCTGGAAGAAAACGTCTACGCGGTGCAAGTGGCCGCGGTGGGAGCGGCCCTGGTCGCGGCCGCCGGGCTTAACTGGACTGAAAAGTACTGGCCTGACATTCAGGAAGCCCTGATAGGAACCCTGTTCGTGCTGGCCGCTACCGGCAGCATCTTGCTGCTGGCCGGTAACCCGCACGGCGGCGAGCACCTCAAAGACCTTCTGGTCGGGCAGATATTGTGGACCACCTGGACCATGCTGCTTCCTATCGGCCTGCTATACAGTGTATTGCTGACGGTCTGGTTCACCGCTCGCGAGCGTATAGGCAGGGCCGGTTTTTATGTCGTGTTCGCGTTTGCCATCACGGCGGCTGTGCAGGTGGTGGGTGTTTACCTGGTGTTTGCCAGTCTGATACTGCCGGCCCTGGCAACCCGCCGGTTGCACGGGAGGCCCCGGTTAATGGCCGGTTACGCACTGGGCGCGTTTTCCTACCTGGGCGGAATTGTCATTTCCTCGCTGTTTGATTTACCGACCGGGGCCGTGATCGTCTGGACGATGGCGGCCTTTTCCGTCGCCGGTGGTTTTTTTATAAACCGGCGGGTAACGGCTTCCTGACGAAACGGCCAGGCGTTGCACCGGTGTGTTCACCATCCAGCAGCACCGGCACACCGTTGACCAGGACATGCTCTACACCGGTAGCGTATTGATGTGGCTCGGCAAACGTGGCGTTGTCCGTGATCGTCGCCGGATCGAAGATGGCGATGTCGGCAAAATAGCCTTCCTGCAGGCGTCCACGCTGTTCCAGACCGAGGTTGTCGGCCGGGAAAGAAGTCAGCCGCCGGATGGCCTCGGACAGGGATATGACCTGTTCATCCCGCACGTATTTGCCCAGCAGCCGGGCAAAAGTGCCGTAGGCCCGGGGATGTGGATTGGACTCCAGGAAGACACCTTCAGGGGCCATTGAACCCTCATCGGAACCGAACGCCATCCAGGGTTGGGCAATTTTCTTGCGGATATTGTCTTCAGACATCAGGAAATAAGCCGTATCCACGCGGCTGTTGTCCTCGATCACCAGATCGATGATGGTGTCTTCCGCTGACGTGCCCCGGATTGCGGCAACTTCGGCCAGGGTCTTGCCGGTCAGTGGCTTAAGGGCTTCGTTCCTGAAACCCAGTAGCAGGACGTTTTCCGGGCCCCCAGCGGAGTAGTACAGGTTTTCCCAGTCCTCCCCGGACTGCCGGATTTCTTCAAGCACACGCGCCCGGATGGCCGGGTCCCGGAGTCGCTCGACCCAGGCATCGTGCCCGCCTTCCTGCACCCAGGGTGGCATGGCAGCATCAAGGCCGGTGGCGCCGGCGGTATAGGTGTACATGTCCGCCGTGATATCCAGGCCCTCGGCCCGGGCGGCCTCGATGCGGTTGAATACCTCGTCGAGTTTGTCCCAGTTTTCACTTCCACCGGCTTTCAGGTGGTAAATCTCCGCACCGACTCCGGCTTCGCGGGCGATGGTGATGAGTTCATCTACCGCTTCCAGCAGTTGGCCACCCTCACTGCGCATGTGGGAGATGTACCGCCCGCCGTACTTTGCGGCAACCTTGTTCAGGGCGATCAGTTCTTCGGTGGAAGAGTAGAAAGCCGGCGCATAGATCAGCGAGGAACCAACGCCCAACGCGCCTTCCTTCATCGCATCCTCGACCAGCTGTTCCATCCGCTGGAGTTCTTCCGGGGTCGGCGCACGATCTTCGTTTCCGAGTTCGTGGATGCGCACGCTGGTCGCCCCGACAAAGGACGCCACGTTATTGGAAATGCCGCGCGATTCGAGATACTGCAGGTACTCACCCAACGTGGTCCATTCGATGTCGTACTTGATGTCGCCGCTGAGTTTGGGCAATTCTGCTTTCATCGCCTCGTTTAGCGGCCCCATCGACCAGCCTTCACCCATCACTTCCAGTGTGACACCCTGGCGGATGTCGCTTTGCGAATGTCCGTCCTCGATCAATGACACAGTGGCCCAGCTCAACATGTTGATAAATCCGGGCGCGACCGCCAGCCCGGTGGCGTCGATGGTTCTTGCAGCCCCCGCTTCGATCTTTCCGATGGCGGCAATACGATCGCCCTTTATCGCGATATCCGCCATGACCGGTTCACCGCCATCGCCTTTGTAAATACTGCCGTTAATGATCAGCAGGTCATAAGCCGGGGCCGGATCTTCCGGGGCCGAACAGGCGACAGCAAAAATACACAGGCATAAGGAGAGGGCGGAAAAGATTCGCATATTGGTTTATTCCTTTTTGTTTTTTTGCTGTTCTTGCTCAATCCAGTTTCCGAGCTTGTCGGTGGCATGCTCATAGCCGACCTGCACGATTTTCTCGAACGATTTTACTTCCGTCATGCCGAATTGCCTGACCGGTGGCGTGAGAAGGATGTCCGCCAGGCGGCCCTGTTCGCGCACCCGCTCAAGCGTGCCTAGCAAGGTCGCCTTCATCATGATGGTGGACAGGGAGGGAACGCGGTGGCGCGTGGTGAGTGGCAGGTAGCGCCCGCGAAACACGGACCAGGGAGATGGTATGGACGTGTAGTCGACTTCTACCAATGCCGCCGAACCCAGGTCGACCGCGACGATCCTGCTGACCGGTTTCCGGCGCATGATGTCCACCGGCAGGTTGTTGACCACAGCGCCGTCGATGGTCAGCCGCTGTTTGATGACCGCGGGTGGGATGATGCCTGGTAGCGCGGCACTGGCCCGCAATGCATCCGGCAGGTAGCCGCTCTCGTGGATGTTGGTCGATCCGTCGTCGAGATTGCAGGACACGCAATAGAACGGAACAGGCAGGTCCTCGATTTCGTAGTCGAGGTGTTCCCGCAGCATGTTTTCCATCCGGCGCCCGCGAATCAGAGACATCATCGGGACGGTGAAGTCGCTGAAGGGCTTACCCTTCACGAATGAAGTTCTGGCCAGCGTCAAGGCTTCATCATTCGAAACCGGACAGGCTATAGCTGCGGCCATGATGGCGCCGATACTGGTTCCGCCGATCCAGTCGATAGGCAGACCCAGTTCCAGCATCGCCCGGTGCACGCCGAGGTGCGCGAAGCCTCGCGCCGCGCCGCCGGCCAGCACCAGGCCCAGCGCTTTACCAGAAATAATGCGCGTAACACGGCTCAGGTCATCCGGCTTGTCTTCCCGCACGTGGACATGAAAGTCGACGCTGCGCTTTGCCAGCCAGTTGGCGGTGCCATTGATGGGCTTATCTGATGATGGTTGCAACAAGCACCAGAAGTTGCCGCGCAATGGCGGAGCCATAAGTCTCCAGCAGGTCCTTCTCCCACTGGCTGGGTTGGGGATCATGCGATGAATCGCCCACCAGCAACACCATATCGGAGTGCCGCAGGGCGAAATGTGTCCAGTCCGAGTTACCGCCCATGCAGTGGTAAACGACAAACCGGTATTCGTGTTCCTGGTCCTGGATCCAGTTTTTCAGTGATTCGGGTACCGTATCACCCGGCTTTAGTGATTCGACAGGTGCACCTTTTCTGCCCAGATCGCTGGCCGCAAGGCTGAGCGTCGGGCCCTGGTTTTCCAGTTCAAGGGTCAGTTCCCGGCAGAAATTCTCCAGCCTGGGGGAGGCGTCCAGCGGAAGAATGGTAATCGCGTTAAGGTTTCTGGATGGATGACTTGGCGCCAAAGCCGCTGGTTTGCAACAGGTTCGCGACGTTGGTGGCCAGTCTCATCACCAGCGCAGGGTGGCTGTGTGACAGCCGCTCGAATGCCTCGCGATCGAGGCGGATCAGCAGGCTGTCGCGGATCGCCTGGATGCCAACGGCACGGGGTGCGCCGGTCAGCAGGCTGAGTTCTCCGACACTGTCGCCGGGAACGATTTCGTTGAGGAAGCGGCCCCGGTCAGTTCCGTCCGGATCCTGCGCCCAGGCCTGCAGGCGGCCACGCACCAGGAAATAGAGCGCATCGCCCGGATCACCCTGCTTCAGCAGCCATTCCCCGCCGGCCAGTTCCCTGACCGTCAGTTCGTCGAGCAATGCGTCGCCGGCCTGGACTTCGGCTTCGAAATAGGTGTTGAGTGTTTCCAGTATTCGACTGGTCAGGCCTTCAGATGAGATGTCACAAACCTTCATTGATCGGTGCCTCCCAGTGATTGCTGGGTTTCCAGAATGACGCCAATTGACAGTATAAAGCCGGCAAAACGTTCTTCGTCTTTGCGGTCGAATGGCTGTCCGTCTTTGCGGTTCAGCAATTGTGCGACCGCGAACACATCACCCTCCAGGTTCTTAACCGGAAGGCTGAGAATTGAACGGGTGCTGAAGCCGGTTTTCTTATCCACTTCGCGGTTAAAGCGTTGGTCGGAATAAGCGTCGTCAATGCGGATGGCTTCCCCGCTCTGGGCAACTGCGCCGGCGATTCCTCTGCCTACCGGAATTCGGATTTCGCCCATTTCGTCCAGGTTGTCAGCGACTTTCAGAACCAGCTCATCCCCTTCCAGCAGGAACAGGGAAGATCGCTCGGCGTTCAGCAGCAGTGCCAGCTTGCGGGTGAAGGCGAACAGCCCGCGGTCGATCATGCTCCTGAACGCAACGTTGTTGGCCAGCGCAGTGACTTCGAGAAACCGTTCGGACTCCTCGGTGATGTCCTGCAGCAGTTCGCTGAACTGGGCTTCATCGAGTTTCTCGACGATCTCATCCACCGGCTGTTTGTTTCGGTTCGTCGGCCAGCATTTCCATCATGTGGCGGTTGTTGGCGATGACCGCATCGGTAAAGGTCGACAGGCGGCCGTCTTCCAGGTGAACGATGCGGTCTGCGATATCGAGGATGCGGTTGTCGTGGGTCACCAGCAGGATCGTCGTGCCGTGTTCCTTCGCCAGGACTTTCATCCGTTCGACCACTTCGCGGCCCGATTCCTTGTCCAGCGAGGCCGTGGGTTCGTCTGCCAGTAACATCGCCGGTTCTGAGACCAGCGCCCGTGCGATGGCTACCCGCTGGCGCTGTCCGCCGGACAGTTGCTCCGGCTTGTGGTGGATGCGCTCGCCCAGACCGACCGCGTTGAGCATCTGCATGGCCCGCTCGCGGTGTTCCGAGCGAGGAAATTTGCCACTGGCGCGGATGCCGAGTTCCACGTTTTGAAGGGCGGACAGGGCGCCCAGCAAGTTATGTTGCTGAAAAATAAAGCCGATCTGGCGGCGGACTTTTTCCAGTGTCGACGGTTTGGCGTTCAGCAGCTCTTCACCGAGAATTACTACGCTGCCTTCCTGCGCCGAGCGCAACGCGCCGACCAGCGTGAGCATGGTGGTTTTACCGGAGCCGGAAGGGCCCGGTGACGATGACAATTTCGCCCTTCTGAATCTCCACCGACACATCGAACAGGATCTGTTTTTTCAGGTCACCCTTGCCATAGGAGTGGTTCAGGTCCTTGACTTTGATTGGCGCCGCTTCTTTCATCAGAACACGTCCGCCGGGTCCAGGCGTCGGACTTTTCGGACCGCCATCAGGGCTGAAATCGCGCACATCGCCAGCGTCATCAGGAACACGGTCGCGGCCCGCTCCTGGGTCAGGTACAAGGGCAGGTTGGTCGCAGCTGCTGCCTTGCCATAGAGCCAGTAGACGATCGCCAGGCCAGGCAGGTACCCCAGCACGGCCAGGATCACGGCCTGTTGCAGTACGATTCCGGAGACGAAACGGTTTTTATACCCAATCGCGCGCAGGGTCGCGTACTCATTGAGGTGCTCGGAAACATCGGCGAACAGGATCTGGTACACGATGATGGCGCCAACCACGAACCCCATGATGGCGCCAAAAGCAAAGATATAGCCAATCGGCGTGGCCGCATTCCAGTAATCTTTTTCCCGCTGCACGAACTGCTGCCGGGTCAGCACCAGTACGTCATCCGGCAGGTACTCCGCCATGGCATCACGCACGCGGTTCGCATCGCTGCCTTCTCGCAGCCGGATCAGGCCAAGCTGGATTTCGCTTCGTGGCCGGCTTGGGAACAGGCGCAGGAAATTATCGTCGCTGGTGATGACCGTGCCGTCGATACCAAACGAAGTCCCCATCTCGAACGTGCCGACCACCTCGATCTCACGGTCATTGATTTCCGTTACCAGCGGTTCACCCGACTCCAAAGCCTCCGCGACCGGTCCGAATTCAGGCCGCGACGCGCTGTCGAACAGCACCACGTCCTGCTGGCGCAACATTTGCCGGGATTCATCAAAGCCATCGAGTGCCAGCAGTGCAGCGTCCGGGTGGAAGCCGATGGTGTTGATACTGCGCCGGGCGTTGTTCCACGGGTTCTTCCACACCGAAGGAAAGATATAAACCGGCGTTACGTCTTCAACTTCATCAAAGCCCATGGTCTGGTAGAGGCGGCGAATGGAAAAAGACTGCGGCCGGACGATGAACACGCTGTCCGGGCTGAACAGCGCAATGTCGTAATCGAAGCGCTCGTGGAAACGCACCGCGCTTTCGAACAGCGCTGAGCGAAAACCCAGTTGCATCATGATCAGCAGCACCGCGAACGAGATGCCGGACAGCGCAACCAGCAGGCGCAGGGGTTTGTGCTTGAGTTGCAGCCAGCCCAGTGGCATCAGGGTTGAATCACCACATCGACCTGCAGATTGGTCAGCCCTTGTGCCGGGACGGAATCATCCAGCGCAATGGCCACCTCGATAATGCGCGCGTCTTTGCGGGCGGCCGGATCGGTGCCGATTTCATCCTGCTTTTCAACTTTCTGCCGGATGCTTTCGACGGTGCCTGCCAGGTCGCTTTGCAGCGCCGGGCTGCTGATGGTGGCACGCTGCCCGGTTTTGACCAGGCGGATGTCGGTCTCATAGACTTCTGCGATGGCGTACATGCGGCTGACCTGTGCCAGTTCCAGGATGCCTTCTTCGCTGATCAATTCGCCCGGACGGGTCTTGATGTCGATCACCCGCCCGTCTACCGGGGCGCGCACATACGATCTTTTTACGGCTGCCTCGACCCGGTTCGGCGTGGGCGCGGCGACTTCGATGCCGGTTTCGGATAAGCGGACCGAGGTTGAGGCCGACTGGCGCAGGAGGCCTTCATCGCTTCAGCCTCGCCCCTGGCGCTGTCGGCTTCTTCTTCACCGGCTACGCCCTGGGCGTGCAGGCGGGTCCTGCGCGCGGCTTCGCGCGCGGCGACATCGGCCCTGACGCAGGTCTCCATGGCCTTGCTACGCGCCGCTTCGACCTCCCGTTCAGCGTATGCAACGTTGGTCCGGGCTTCGACCAGCGCGGCCTCCATAACGGCCGCCGTATCGGTGACGGCCAGCAAGTCGCCCTTGCTGACGTCATCACCTTCTTCCACGTGCAATTCCACCACCAGGCCGCCCAGTATGGCTTCCGGCGTGGACGATGCTGATACCTGGATAACACCTTGTGCAGGCTCCAGCCTGCCCAGCGCGGATACGGATTGATTACTCTGTGCCGTCGCAGTTCCGCTGATTAACAGCATAGCAAAACAGATTGACGCTCTGTCAAACATGCAATGACTCCCTCGTAGTCTCTGGCAGAACGGGAAACTTGTTTTGATTGTGTTCCCGCTTTTGTTCCAGAATAGCAGGGATGGAACATTTCGGACAAACATTGAATCGACAACTTAACGTTGCGCCCATGATGGACTGGACAGACCGGCATTGCCGTTACTTCCACCGGCTGCTGGCGCCATCGGCCCTGTTGTACACCGAGATGGTGACCACCGGCGCGGTAATTCACGGCGACCGCGAGCGGTTGATTGGCTTTAACCCGGAGGAGCACCCCCTTGCGCTGCAACTCGGAGGAAGTGATCCCCGCGACCTGGCAGAGAGCGCCCGGATTGCACAGCAGTATGGTTATGACGAAGTCAATCTGAACGTGGGCTGTCCTTCGGACCGCGTGCAGAAAGGCCGCTTCGGCGCCTGCCTGATGCTGGAGCCTGCGGTGGTCCGGGATTGCCTGTCCGCCATGCGTGAGGCTGTTGATATTCCGGTGACGGTCAAAACCCGGCTGGGTGTAGATGATTGTTACAGTTATGACTATTTCAGTAATTTCGTGGGTCAGTTATCTGAGTCCGGCTGTGATGTTTTTATCGTTCACGCCCGCAAGGCCTGGCTGTCCGGGCTCAGCCCGAAAGAAAATCGTGATGTTCCTGAATTGCGTTATGACTGGGCGGCCCGCCTGAAACAGGAACAGCCCGGTCTGACCATCGTACTCAACGGCGGTATCAAGAGCGCCGACGAGGCGATGCTCCAGTTGGAACAGTTCGATGGCGTGATGCTGGGCCGTGCGGCCTACCACACGCCCTGGGTGCTGGCGGAATTACAGGCCCGGCTGTTCGGCCAGGGCGGCGTGGGTAAACGTGAACAGGCGATAGAAGAAATGTCCCGCTACATAAGTGAGCAGACTTCCAAAGGCATTCCGGTCAAGAACATCAGCCGTCACGTGCTGGGGTTATTCCAGGGGCTTCCCGGAGCGAAACGCTGGCGGCGGTATATCAGCGAAAACGCTCATCTCGATGCAGCCAACGACCGGCTGCTGTTGCAGGCGCTTGAGCACATGCGCATGAATCTGTGCACCACTCTGAGCTGCGATTCAGCCTTGGTTCAGGGTAATGTCATAGAATGAATCAGGCTTAATGAATATGACATCTTTTAAGAGACGCTTTATGAACAAACGGTTCATCAGCTTTACCCTCGCGCTCGCCATGGCTCTGGCCGTGCCGGCTTCAGCGTGGGCCCAAACCCTGAACGAAGCGGCCAACCAGGCAGCCAGGCAGAACAACGCCAAAGTGCTGTCAGCAAAGACCGTCAAGGAAGGGGACAGGCAGGTGCACGTGATTAAGCTTTTAACCAGGGATGGAGTGGTCAAGACCGTACGGGTTCCGGTCAAGAAACGCTGAGTGCCCGGGAGGCAATGCCATGAGAGTTCTGCTGATCGAAGACGACTTGCGCCTGCAGGAGACCCTGAGCACGCACTTGCGGGAAGAGGGTTATGCCGTGGATGTCTCCACCGATGGCATTGAAGGTCTATACCTTGGGGAGGAATTCCCCGTCGACCTGGCGATCATCGATCTCGGACTGCCGCAGCTTCCGGGATTGGAAGTAATTCGCAAGCTACGCAGCCGCGGGCGTGATTTTCCGATCCTGGTTTTAACTGCTCGTTCTGAGTGGCAGGACAAGGTGGCCGGGCTGGAGGCAGGGGCCGACGATTACGTCACCAAGCCATTCCATATCGAAGAACTGATGGCCCGGATCAATGCCCTGATGCGCCGTGCCGGCGGGCATGCAAAGCCGATCGTCAACCTGGGCCCGTTTAAGATCGACCTGACCGGCCAGCGCGTATTCCGTGACGGCCAGGAAATTGAGTTGACGACCTACGAGTACAAGGTGCTCAACTACCTGGTGATGCACCCTGACGAAGTCGTGACCAAAACCGACCTGTCCGAACACATCTACGAGGAAGACGCTGACCGGGACAGCAACGTGATCGAAGTGTTTATCGGGCGTTTGCGCAGGAAACTCGACCCGGGTGGCGAACTCAACCTGATCGAGACACTCCGCGGCAGGGGTTACCGGCTTGCGCTCGTTCTCGCTGCGTAGCCGCCTGGTCCTGGTTTCCACCCTGGTGCTGGTCATCGCACTCGGGCTGGTGGGGTTCGCCCTGAATGCCGCCAACTATCGCGGCGCCGTTTCATCATTGCAGGCACGCATGGAATCCTACGTTTACCTGGTGTTGGCAGCGATGGAAGTCGATGCCGCCGGCCGCCTGCAGATGGACGGGGAATTCAGTGATCCCCGCGTGGTACAACCCGGTTCCGGTTTCTACATATATATAGAAGGAGAGCAGACAGATGGAGAATCGGGCCGCTGGCGATCGCCTTCGTCCCTGGGGCTGCAGTGGCCTGATCTGGCAGCGCAAAATCCCGGTCAGGTGACCTTCACCGAACCTCAGGGCAGCGACCCCGGCTTTGCTTTGCACTACGGCGTAGGCTGGCAAATCCCGGATGGGCAAATTGTCCCATTCACCGTTTCGGTAATGGTCAACGAGGAAGAAATTCTGCAGCAGACCAGCGCATTCCGGCTCGGCTTGTGGCGCTCACTTGTAGTGGCCGCCGGCATCCTGGTGCTGTCCCAGGTACTGATCTTCTTCTTTGGTTTCCGCCCGCTGCGCAAAGTCGCCAGGGACGTCGCCCGGGTCGAGTCCGGCCTGGCGGAGCGCCTGCAGGGTGAGTACCCGCGGGAACTGGAACCGCTGGCCCGCAACGTGAACCGCCTGCTGGAAACTGAAAAGTCCAACCAGGACCGCATCCGCAATGCGCTGGATTCGCTGGCCCACAGCTTAAAAACGCCGCTCGCAGTGATCCAGGCCGGGCTGCCTCTGCATGGTGGCGACGCCGAAGGTTCCATGCAAAACGCCGTAGATGAAATGAGCCGGCTGATCGCAACCCGGCTGGAACGTGCAGGCAGTTCCGCCCGGCGCACGCTGGCGCAACCTGTGGCGGTTCGCGAGCAACTGCAGCGAATCCTCGACTCATTGCAAAAAGTCTATTCTCACAAAATGATTCAGACCGACCGTCACAATGGATGAAGAACTGGTCTTCTACGGTGAGAAACGGGATTTACTGGAGCTGATGGGCAATTTACTGGATAACGCCTTCAAGTACGGAAAAAGCCGGGTACACATTTCCGGCGAATCGCTCGATCCTGATGCACCCAGGCCGGGATTGCAGTTACGCATAAAAGACGATGGCCCTGGTATCGATGAATCCCAGTGGGAATCACTATTGCAGCGAGGCTCACGTGGTGATGAACAAGTCGAAGGCCACGGGCTGGGCCTGGCAATTGTCCTCGAATTGGTCACCGCCTACGGTGGAGAGGTTACCATCGACCACAGCGAACTCGGTGGTGCAGAGATTCTCGTCAGCATTCCATCGAGTTAAGGCAGTGCCAGAGAAACCCGGAGGGAGGGGGTAGGCTACATCCAGGACGCGCTCGAGACATCCCTGTTCGCTCGGAACGCGCTCCCGGCGCGTTACGGTCCTGTATGTAGCCTACCCCCTCCCCCCGGGTTCCTCCCCCGGCGCTTTTTAGTGGGAACGGATAAGGAGCAGAGCAATCAGTACAACAGACATAAAGCAACTTCTGGACATCATGGCGAAGCTGCGTGATCCGAAGAACGGTTGCCCATGGGACCTGGAGCAGGACTTTTCGACTATTGCCCCGTACACCATTGAGGAAGCTTACGAGGTGGCCGATGCGATCCAGCATGGCAGTATGGATGAGCTGAAAGATGAGCTTGGTGATCTTTTGTTTCAGGTCGTGTTCCATTCTCGTATGGCGGAAGAGCAGCAGGCATTTGCCTTCGATGACGTAGTGGCTGCAGTTTGCGACAAGATGATTCGCCGGCATCCTCACGTTTTTGGAAAGGAGGGCGGCGGTGAGGCTGGGATTGGAGACGCGGCGTCGCAAACCCAGGCCTGGGAGGAAACCAAGGCCCGCGAGCGTGAGTTGAAAGGTGCGCAAAGCCTGCTGGATGACGTTCCGCGCGGCATGGCTGAGTTGCAGCGCTCAGTGAAGCTCCAGAAGCGGGCTGCTCGCGTGGGATTTGACTGGGGTTCGCCCGAGCCGGTGCTGGAGAAGTTCACCGAAGAATCGCTGGAGATGCTCGAGGCCATGCAGTCGGGCAACCTCGAGGAGATGGAAGACGAGTTGGGCGACCTGTTGTTCGTTGTGACCAACCTGGCCCGGCAGCTTAAACTCGATCCGGCCAAGGCCCTGCGCAGGGCCAATACCAAGTTTGAACTGCGTTTTCGCGCTGTTGAGGATGCGGCCGGTGACCACGACACGCTGGAGGCCATGAGCCTGGAGCAAATGGAGGAGCTGTGGCAACAGGTCAAGCTGCACCACAGGAAAGAGGGCATTGAATGAATGACTGGCTGATTCAACAGGGTATTGCCACGCCGCAAATGGGGGTTGTGTTGGGCCTGGCCATCGGCCTGTTTATCGCTGTTGCTGGTGACCTGGAGGTTTTCGCGCCGCAACGCGGTCCTGCAAACCCGGATTTCCGACCGCGAGCAACACTACCAGGAGCAGATCGAGAAGCTCGAACAGGCGGAATCCCGCCTGGCCGAGAATTTCGAACGCCTGGCCGGGCGGATTTTCGAAGACCGCTCGGAAAAGCTGTCGGATCTGAACACCCGGCAACTCGATACCTTGTTAAAGCCACTGGGTGAGAAGCTCAACGAATTCCGCAGCACGGTCGAAAACGCGCACAAGCTGGAAACGGCCCAGCACGAGGTGATGAAAGAAAAGATCGGCGACCTGGAGAAGCTCAACGACCGCCTGCATGAAGATGCCACCAACCTGTCCCGGGCCCTGACCTCCAACGTCAAGGCCCAGGGCAACTGGGGTGAGCAGCAACTGGAGCGCCTGCTGGAGATTTCCGGCCTGCATAAGGGCAGGGAATACTCCACCCAGTATTCGGTCACCACCGAAAGTGGCCAGCGTGTGCAGCCTGACCTGGTCCTGCACCTGCCCGAAGACAAGGCCATCGTGCTGGACTCTAAAGTCTCGCTGGTGGCCTGGACCCGCTACCAGGCGTGTGAAGATGACGAAGCGCGGCGCGCGGCGGCCCTGAAAGAACACGTCCAGTCGATCCGTCAGCACATCCGGGGGCTGGGTGAGAAACGCTACGCCGAAGTACCGGAACTCAACGCGCTGGATTTCGTGTTGATGTTCGTGCCGATTGAATCGGCGCTGATAGAGGCACTGCAGGCCGATCCCGAACTGCCCGAATTCGCCCTGCGCAACAAGGTCGCGTTGTTATCGCCCACCAACTTCCTGGCCACCATGCGCACCGTGGCTTCGGTGTGGTCGGTGCACAAGCAGAACAGCAATGCGCAGGAGATCGCCCGCCGGGCCGGCTTGTTGTACGACAAGTTCGCGGGTTTCGTGGATAACCTTCAAGCCGTTGGTGATCGTTTAAGGCAGGCACAGCAGAGCTATGACAATGCCTTCAGCCAATTATCGACGGGTGCGGGTAACCTGTTGCGGCAGACCGAGCAATTGAGTGAGTTGGGAGCGCGCAACACGCGTCAGATCGATCAGAAGCTGCTGGACGACTCTGGTGAATAGTGTTGACACAAATTTACGCATAGGGGATAATCCCGCCAACGGGTTGGGAACCTGCGCCCGGACTGTTCTATAGGCAGTCCTTTAAGGTCCCCCTCCCCGGAATCACAGTCTCGCAAAAGGGCCTGTACAACCCCTCGCGGGATATAGCTTAACTGAAGAGTGATGGACGACCGGCCGCACAGTTATCAAATAAATGGCCGTGAACCCGAAATGGAGATTTACAATGAATATTAAACGCGCGTTTTTGGCTGCATCTGCAGCAATTATGGTACCCGGCCTGGCGATGGCCCAGCTGGCTCCTACGACTTTCCCTACCACGATTGACTTCTCAAACGACTTCTCCGGAAGCGTTACCGCTACGCTGACCTGTAATACAGGTAATCCGCTGGAACAGTCTTTCGAAATCAGCGAAGGTGCTGGTGTTGACTTCGTGATACAGGAACTGGATATCGCTGGTGATGCAACCTGTGAAATCACGCTCGACGAAGTGGCTGAAGGTTATACGACCGCTACTGTGTGCTTGTTCAACAACGCTGACGCCACTCCGTTTGCAGAATCTAACCCCTGCGATTTCGTGTCCGAGCCGTTACCGTCAACCTTGCTGGTTACCAAGACATGGGAAGGAGCAGGTCCGGATATCAGCACGGAGTCTACCCACACATTCTCGTGCACTAATGCATCTGACAATACAGGAAATGTATTCGAAACGATCAGCATTACGTTTACGATTCCCGGCCCGGTAACTAATGCTCCGTTTGCTTTCTACACTGATCCAGACACGACCTCTTCATGCACCGTCATTGAAGATGAGGACATGCTCGACAGTGCGGTTGAAACGGATCAGGGTTGTTCAACTCCGATTCTTTATACCGGTGCTGGTGGAACTGGTAGCTGCACGATCGCCAACACTGTCTTCTACGAAGGCATCCCGACCCTTAGCCAGTACGGCATGGCTATCATGGCTCTGTTGATGCTGGGTGTTGGCTTTGTAGGCTTCCGTCGCTTCGTATAATTACAAGCGTCAATAAGTCTTAAGCTACACAGCTAGACAAGACCCCGCGGCAGTAATTGCAGCCGCGGGGTTTTTTTTGTTCTGCATTTTAGTGAGATAATCCCGGGCATGTTTCGCTTCTTCACATTTTGCCTGTTGGCGTTCGTGATCTTGCCTGCCTTGGCGCAGGAAAACCGCGCCGCCCCGCTTCTGATCGAAGCGACGTTCAAGCCCCGGTTGCTTGAACAGATCGAGGTGGATGTGCTGTGCAGCAGCGGTCAACTCAGAGAACAAACCTTCAGCCTGCGTGCGGGTGAACCTGTAGCGGTAACGCCTGAATCCTACGTATCTGGTAAAACCATCTGCCAGGTGCGCGCCAACCCGGCACCGGGGTACCGCGTGGTTCATTCCGCCCGCAGCCGTGGGAGTTTCAGCGCGGACCGCAACGGATGCCATTTTTCACCGCTGTCGGAAGGTGATGACGCGGAGTGCTTGGTCAGCGTCACCCAGAACAGCGTGCCCCTGACGGTCTACAAGGAATGGGTCGGTGGCTCCGGTGAAGAAGAGGATGTGCAGATCAACCTCGAGTGTGAAAGCGGCGAATACTCCGGCTAGCCGCTATCATCAACGAAGGTTCGCCCGGATGGTTGGGAAATACGAGGATATCGACCCCGAGGGGATTCTGTGTAACGTCAGCGAAGTGGTCCGCGACACCTTCGAGCCGGACATCATCGACTGCCAGGGGTCTGTGGATACTGCCGGGTAAAGGCGAGGAATGTACGCTGCTCAATACCAAGATCGTCAAGCGCATCGAAATGCTCAACCGCTACGGAAAAATCATCATGATCGTGCTGGTTCTGGCGGTTGGATTGGTGGCTGTCAGGCGCTTTTCCTGAGCGCTGTCTTTTTTTTGCAAATATGTTGTAAAAATGCCTTGAAAGGTGTTGACAGTAATTTACAAAGGGAGGATACTGAATCCCAGAACACACAGGGCGCAAGACCAACAGATCGACAGGATGTCGGTCTGTTTTGGTATCTGGGGCCGGAAAAACCGCTCAGCGTTTAAGGCCCGAAGTAACCCGATCCCTGCTTTCCAGATCTTTTATCGTTTTCACCGACCTGTAACCCCGTTTCTTCCAGGATTTTGCGGCTGTCGCTGCCCTGGTCAAAGCCGTGTTCAAATGCCAACAGGCCACCCGGCTCGAGATACTCCAGTGCTTCGTCGGCAATTTGCCGGATGGACGACAGGGCATCGTCACCCGGCGTAGAGCGCAGCGCAAGGCTCAAAGCGGCAGTCCCCCTGTTGCAGGTGATGGTCGTCGGCGGCCACGTAGGGAGGATTGCTCACAATCACCTGGAAACGGCCCTGGAGAGGGCTGCACCATGAACCCGAATGGAACTGTACCCTGCCGCCGACCAGGGCGTGTGAATTTTCCCGGGCTACTTCCAGCGCAGCTGTATGGATTTCAGTCGCGTGGACCTCGCACAACGGCCGCTCCGACAGCAATTGCAATGGCGACGGCGCCGCTGCCGGTGCCCAGGTCGGCGACCCGCCAGTGGGCATCTTCGGGAATATACGCCAGCGCTGTTTCGACCAGTAATTCGGTCTCCGGGCGTGGGATCAGCACATCGGGTGTGACCTTGAGCGGCAGGGACCAGAATTCGCGCGTCCCGGTCAGGTAAGCAATCGGTTCACCGGCCCTGCGGCGCTGGAGCAGGGCGGTATAGCCAGCACTTTGCTCTGGTCCCGGAACCCTGTCAGCATTGGCATACAGCCAGGCGCGACTGACACCGAGCACGTGGCACAGCAGCAGTTCTGCTTCCAGGCTGCCTGCTGCCTGATCGGCCAGTTGGCTGCGGCCTTCAGCCAGCAGTTCTTTTACATTCATTACGCTGGCTTTACGACTCCGAAGACTTTGCCGCTAGCGGGGCGTCAGAGTGAGCCGCACCCGGATGCAGTTCAGCCTTGCCTGACTTTTTGGGCAGAACATGGGTCCAGGCCTCGCGCCACCACTGCCCGAAATCATCCAGCACGATGTACAGGCAAGGGATCAGGAACAAGGTGATCACCGTTGCGAACAGGATGCCGAAGGCCAGTGATGCGGCCATCGGGATCACGATCTGCGCCTGCAGGCTGGTCTCCAGCACGATCGGCACCAGGCCGAAGAAGGTGGTCAGTGAGGTCAACAGAATGGCGCGGAAGCGCTTGCTGGCGGCATCGGTTACGGCCTGCATCAGCGGGACGCCCAGGCGGCGCTCGCGGTTGACGAAATCGACCAGGATCAGGCTGTCGTTCACGACCACGCCGGCCAGCGCGATGATGCCGAAGAAGCTCATCATGCTGACCTGCAGGCCAAGGATCCAGTGCCCGACCAGCGCGCCGATCGTTCCGAACGGGATCACCGACATGATGATCAGCGGCTGGGCATAGGAGCGCAGTGGAATGGCCATCAGCGCATAGATCAGGAACACGGCGAACAGGGCGCCCTTGACCAGGTCCTGCTGTACTTCCGCTGCCGCCTGGCTTTCACCGCTAAGCCGGTGTCCGGACGCCCGGGTAGAGTGCGCCAGCACTTCGGGCAGTTCTTTTTCCAGGATGTCCTTGGTGATCTTGCCCGGCTCGTAAGTTCTCCTTGTCGACCTCGGCGGATATCCGCACGGCCCGTTCACGGTCAAAACGCTGGATGGTGGTGGGGCTTTCGGTCAATTCCACCTCGGCCACCGCGTGGAAGGGAACACGTCCACCGTCCGGCGTCCTGATCCGCATGTTGTCGAGGTAGCCGACCGAATCACGCTCATCGCGAGGGAAGCGCACCATCACCTTGACTTCATCCTGGCCGCGTTGCACGCGCTGAACTTCTTCGCCGTAGAAACCGGCCCGGACCTGGCGGGCCAGGTCGGAAAGCGTCAGTCCCAGGGCTTCCGCCTCCGGCTTGATGTTGAGCTTGATTTCCGGGGTTCCGCGCTCGTAGGAGTTGCGGATGTCGAACACGCCCTCGTACTTGCGGATCCGTGTTTTCGAGTTCCTCTGGCCGCGCGTCCTACCTGTTCGATATTGGTGCCGATCAACTGCATGGAGATGGACGGGCCGCCGCCGGGACCCGGTCGCGCCTTCAAATCCCAGGGTCTTGACGCCCGGAATGTCACCCACTTCTTCCCGCCAGCGGCGCAGAACTTCCGGTCCATCGATCACATCTTCGTTTTCCTTGACCAGTTCGGTAATGATCTGGCCGGAGGTGTCGCTGCGCGCAAAGGCCAGCGCGCTGGAGACCACGGCGCCTGACTCGACACCCTGTTCCTCACTGACCTTCCGGTCTACTTCCCACAGACCTTCTGTGATGCGGCGCATTGCTTCATGCGTCTGGCTGGCCGGCGTGCCTTCATTCATCTGCAACTCAACCTGCAGGAAGTCGGCCGTGATATCCGGGAAGAATACGAAACGAAGAATCCCGCCTGCCAGCAGGCCGATCGACAGGATCAACATCGAGATGAAGAGCGCAAAGTGTCAGGTATCTGTGTTTTAGCGCTTTGGCCAGAAACGGCGCGTAGTGGTCATCGACAAAATGGTGCAGGCCTTCGCTGAAAAAGCGCTGGAAGCGGATGAAGACGTTGTGCGTGTCCTTGTCGTAGTGCTTCACTTTCATATGCGCCAGATGGGCGGGCAGGATCAGCTTGGATTCCACCAGCGAAAACGTCAGGCACAGGATGACGACCCAGCCGATGGCGGAAAAAAACTGGCCGGACATGCCGGTCACCATCAGGATCGGCAGGAATGCGGCCATGGTAGTCAGCACGCCGAAGGTGGCAGGCACGGCCACCTTCAGCACGCCTTCGACGACATTATCGACCGAGTGCCCTTTCGCCCGAATGTTGGTGTAGGCGCTTTCGCCGATGACGATCGCATCATCCACCACGATACCCAGCACCAGGATGAATCCGAACAGGCTCAGCATGTTGACCGTGACATCCACCGTCGGCATCAGGAAGAAGGCGCCCATGAAGGCGATAGGCAGGCCCACCATGACCCAGAACGCCAGTTTCAGGCGCAGGAACAGGGCCAGGATCAGGAACACCAGCGCGGCGCCCATGACCAGGTTCTTGACCATCATGTCGAGGCGGCCTTTCAGGTAGTAACTGACGTCGGCCCAGGCCGCGATGGAAACCCCTTCCGGCAAGACTGCGGCTTTTTCTTCCACGAATTGATGCACGGTCGCGGAAATGTCGAGTTCGCTCTGGTCGCCGACCGACAGCACCTGGATGGAAATAACCGGTTTGCCGTTGTATTCCGAATAGCGGTCGCCTTCAGCGAACTCATCCCGGATGTAAGCGACATCCTTGAGCAGGACCCGGGTTCCGTCCGGGTTGGTGCGCACAACGATGTCTTCGAAATCCCGGCCGACATAAGCCTGGCCCTTGGTCCGGACCAGGATATCCCCGGCATCGGAACGGATAGCGCCGGCCGAGAGGTCGAGTGAACTGCGGCGCACCGCCTGGGCCACTTCAGAGCAGGGTCATCCCGTAACTCTGCAGCGTGAATTCACTGACTTCGATGCTGATCTCATAAGGTCGCAGCCCGAAAAATTCCGCGCGGGTAACGCCCGGCAGGGTCACGATCTCATTTCTGACCTGCTTGGCGAATTCCTTCAGGGTCCGCTCAGCCACGTCGCCGTAAACGCTGACGATGACCACCTGCTGCTGAAACTGGGTGCGGGAAATGATCGGCTTTTCCGTGTTGTCCGGAAAGGTGGAGATGGCATCGACCCGGTTCTTGACCTGGTCCATCACCTCGGTTACTTCGTAGTCCGCATGGACCTCAACCGGTTACCCGGCCGTTGCCGCGGTTGGCCGTGGAAACGATTTCCTTGATGCCTTCGATGTCCTGGATGGCTTCTTCGATCTTGATCACCACGCCTTCTTCCACGTCCAGCGGCGTGGCGCCCAGGAACGGGCACGGTGACGGTAATGTAGTTGGTGTCGATGCGGGGCTGGATTTCCTTCTTGATGGTAAGCACGGTGTAAAACCCGCCGACCAGCAGGATGACCATCAGCAGGTTGGCGGCAACGGAGTTGCGCGCAAACCAGGTAATCAGCGATGCGTAAGGGCCCTGGTTCATTGTTCGGTCTCCCGTGCTGGCGATTTCGTTTTCAGTATCCGGCTCTTCGGGCTCGGGAGGATCTTCACCGGTGATGGCCAGGCGGGTTCCGGGTATGGGTGCGTCCATCGAAGTGGTGACGACCAGTTCGCCACCCTCGACCCCGCCGTCGATGTAGACCCGGCGCGGTTCCGCCCGGACCACGTTGACCTTCCTGATTTCCAGGACGCGGTCGTCGTTGGCGACCAGCACGGTATCGTCGGCCTGCAAGACCGAGCGCGGCAGGACGACCACGTCCTCGGCCCGCAGTCCCTGGATTTCAGCCCGCACAAAAGTGCCCATGCGTCAACTCAGCCTGGTTGCTCTGGCCCAGCACGCCGTAAGGGTCGATGACTTCCGCCACGGCGTAAACCACCCGGCTGATTTCATCGACCACGCCCTCGGTGCGAACGATCTCCGCCTGCCACTCGCCGGTAGCACCAGCGCCGTCGGCGGTCAGTTTGACCGGTACGCGGTGGGCCTTGTCCAGCCGCGTGGCGGAGGGCAGGTCAAGAAATGCCAGGTCGCTGTTGGACAGGGGCAGCCTGATTTCGGCCGTGTCGATTGCAAACGTAACACCCAGCGTGGTGCCCGGCGTGACGTACTGCCCGACATCCACCATCTTGGTTCTGCACCAGGCCGTCGTAAGGAACGCTTGATCCGGGTGCGCTGCAAGTCACGTTCTGCTTCCTGCAGTTCGGCCTCGGCCGCCTGCACGGCGGCCTGTGCTTCGGCCATCTGCGGTTTGCGCAGGGTCAGGTCTGAAGGCTCGCCCTGGCGGCCCAGGTTTGTCCAGTCTTTGAGTGCCTGTTCAGAGCGCGCTTTCTGGTCGGCGTATTGCGCTTTGCGTGCCGCCAGGTTGGCCTGGGCACGAAGCAGGCCCGTCTGGTAATCGCTGGGGTCGATCTGCAGCAACATCTCCCCTTCGCGGAAAAAACCGCCGGAGATGAAATTTTGAGAAACAGATACGATCTGGCCGGATACTTCTGCGACCAGGGTGGTTTCGGTCCTGGGTCTGACCGCTGCCCTGGGAATCGCACGGAAAAGTTCAGCGAAGCCACTTCCGCCGGTATCGCATCAACCCGCACAGTCTGGTCTGTCGTCTCCTTCACGGTCCGGGTCGTTTGCTCTTGGCGATCGTGACCATCGCGACTGACTGCCAGGACGGACAGGACGATCAGCCCCAGCGGGAGGATGTATTTGAAAAACTTACGCATACCGTGTTTCTCTCCAGTCGCCCGGGTGTCGGGCGCCACATATTCATTGCAGCTGGGATTATCCCAGTTGTCAGGGCGCCCCGTCATAGGGCAAAAGTTTGATTGGCCGATTAAATCACCGGTAAATGCCATGTACAATGTGTTTTTTCGCTCCTGGCAACGTGCAAAATGGGAATAATTCTAAAGTCCAAAGACGAAATCGAGCAGATGAGGGTAGCGGGTCAATTGGCCGGCGACGTTCTGCGCATGATTCGCTCCGCACGTGCAGCCAGGGGTCAAGACCATCGAACTGGATGAGATCTGCCACGAGTACATCACCGGTCAGCCAGGACGCGATTCCGGCGCCGCTGGATTACCGTGGGTTTCCACGCTCCATCTGCACCTCCGTCAACCACGTCATCTGCCACGGCATTCCGGGTGAAAAAATACTGAAAGACGGGGATATCGTGAACATCGATATCACGGTCATCAAGGATGGCTGGCACGGGGACACCAGCAAGATGTTCCAGGTGGGAAAGCCGTCCATCAAGGGTAAACGAATCAGTGAAATCGCTTACCGTTCCATGGTGACCGGCATTGAAATGATCAGGCCTGGCGTGAAACTGGGTGATATCGGCCATGCCATTCAGCGTTACGCGGAAGGAAAAAGCTGCTCGGTGGTTCGCGAATACTGCGGCCACGGTATCGGGCAGGGTTTTCATGAAGACCCGCAGGTACTGCACTACGGCCGCCCGGGAACCGGGAGTCGAACTGGTGCCGGGAATGGTCTTCACGATTGAGCCGATGATCAACCTTGGCCGCAAGGAAACCGATCCTGTCCAAGACAGACGGCTGGACCGTGATCACCCGTGACCGCAGCCTCTCCGCCCAGTGGGAACATACGATCGCGGTCACCGAAGATGGATACGATGTCCTGACACGTCTTCCGGGGGATGAACTCTGACCATGCACGGACGTCTGGCCGCTCTGCCGGCAACCGAAGGCTGCCTTGATCTTGAACAGATCGTGGCGATTGAAAAATCCGGGGCCATCAATCTCGAGAAAAAGACCAGCGCGGCGCAACTGGCCGAATTGCGCGATTTCCTGCGCACCTCCCTGGCCACCGCCGATGCCCGCCTGGGCAGATTGTTCTGGGACGGGGGAGATGTCGTGCAACTGGTCCATTCGCGCGGCCTGGGTGGTTGAGCAGTTGCTGTTGCTGGCCTGGAGAAAGCTGGTCCCCTTTACCGAGAACGTCAGCCTGGTGGCGGTCGGCGGTTACGGCCGGGGCGAACTGCACCCATCATCGGATGTCGATCTGCTGATCCTGCTGGACGACGGACACCGACAAGGCGATGCTGAGGAATGAAATCGAGGCATTTGTTCAGCTTGTTGTGGGATGCCGGCTTTTACCTCGGGCACAGCGTCCGGACCGTATCTGAATGTGCAGAGGACGCCCTGGATGACGTGGTCACGACCACCAGTTTCATGGAGTCCCGCCTGCTGGCTGGCTCACTGGATCTTACTCAACCAGATGCTTGAGATGACCGCTCCGGATCGTATCTGGAATGCCGGGGAGTTCTTCAAGGCCAAGTTTGAAGAACAAAAACAGCGCCACGAACGCTTCCACGAAACCGCGTACAACCTGGAGCCCAATATCAAGGAAGGCCCGGGCGGGCTGCGGGATATCCAGATGATTTCCTGGGTCGCCCGCCGGCATCTGGGTTCCGAGACCCTGCACGGCCTGGTCGAGCATGGATTCATCAGCGGGGCGGAACACCGGGACCTGATTGGCGGGCAGCGCTTCCTGTGGCGCGTTCGCTTTGCTCTGCACCTGCTGGCCGGACGAGCTGAAGATCGCCTGCTGTTTGATTTTCAGCGACAAATAGCCGAAAAGTTTCGGCTTCAAAGACAGCCCGACCAGCCTGGCCGTTGAACAGTTCATGCAGCTCTACTACCGCACCGTGATGCGCCTGGAGCGGCTTAACGAAAGCCTGTTGCAACTGTTCCAGGAAGCGCTGCTCGACAGCGGGAAAGAAGAAATCATCGAGCTGAACGAGGATTTCCAGGCTCGCAACGGTTTCGTCGAATTGAGGCGGGAAACCGTGTTCACCGACCGCCCGCTGGCGCTGATGGAGTTATTCGTTTTGCTGGCCCAGGGCGGAGATCTGGCCGGTGTGACGGCCTCGACGATCCGTGCCATACGTGACCACCTGTACCTTGTGGATGAGGATTTCCGCTGCGACCGGAAGGTCAACGCCTGCTTCCTGGAGTTACTGCGGCAGCCGGAAGGTGTCTACACACAGCTGCGGCGAATGAACCGCTACGGATTGCTGGCGGCGCTGATCCCTGCATTTGGCAACATTGTCGGCCGCATGCAGTACGACCTGTTCCATGTTTACACGGTTGACCAGCACACCCTGTTCGTCGTGCGCAACCTGCGCCGTTTCGCCTACGGTAAGTACAAGGAGCGCTTTCCGCATGCGCGTTCGGTATTCAAACGGATCGCCAAGCCGGAACTACTGTACCTGGCCGCGATTTTTCACGACATCGCCAAGGGCCGGGGCGGAGACCATTCCGAACTGGGCGCGGTGGATGCCGAGGCTTTCTGCGCCATGCTGGACATCGAGCCGGCTGAAAAGGAAATGGTGGCGTGGCTGGTCCGTTGCCACCTGGTGATGTCACAGACTTCACAGCGCAAGGACCTCTCCGACCCGGAGAACATCCAGGAATTTGCCGAGCTCGTGGGCAACACGCGTTACCTCGATCATCTCTACCTGTTGACCGTGGCGGACATTGCCGGTACCAGTCCGAAGCTCTGGAACAACTGGAAAAACAAGTTGTTGTGGGAATCTGTACCTGGCGACCGGTGACGCGCTGCAGGCGTGGCCTGGAGAACCCGATCAAGCGCGCCACCCGTATCCGCGAGACCCGCGCCGCTGCATTGAGCCGACTGATCCGGCGGGCCTGGACACCGACGCCATCAACCGCCTGTGGGCGACACTGCCCGAATCTGCTTTCTGGCGCTTCAGCCCTGATCAGCTGGAGTGGGCCACGAAAACGATCCTTGATGAGGGCGACTGCGACAAATTCATCGCGGTCCGTCCGGTTCAGCCGCACGGTGTTTCCGAGTTGCTGGTTTGTGTTCCTGACCACGACGGGCTGTTTGCGTCGATTACCTCGGTCCTCGACGAAATGGGACTGGATGTGATGTCTGCGCGTGTGCTCACCACCAACGACGGATTAAGTTTCGATCTATTCCAGCTGATGGATCAGCATGGGGACGTTTTGAATGAGGTCGATGCGGCGGAATTAACCTGCCGTCTGGAGCAGGCCATCGGAGAACGCAAGCTGCGGCAGCCTGTCAAGAGGACCCTGCCAAGACGTTTACGGCATTTTTCGGCCGATACAAAAATTCAGTTCAGCAAAGATCCGGATAATGGAGGCTCTGTGCTGCATGTCTATTGCAATGACAGGCCGGGCCTGCTGTCGCATATCGCCGCGACCATATTCATGCACGGCGTACAGGTACATAACGCGAGAATCGCCACTTTCGGTGAGCGCGTGGAAGATACGTTCCTGATCAGCGATGCGGATCACCAGCCGCTGACCAGGGAAGCCCGGGATACACTGCTAGAGTCGCTCAAAGAGAACATCGAAGAAGGTTAACCTGTTATGAAGTCATTGATTGAAGCCGCCTGGGAAGACCGTGGCAAGCTGGCGCCCGCAAGCGCACCGCGCGACCTGAAACGAGCCGTTGAGGAGTGCCTTGACGGTTTGGAATCGGGCATCTTCCGGGTCGCAGAACCGCTGGGCGCACCTGGCGAGTGGAAAGTTAACCAGTGGTTGAAGAAGGCCGTGCTGCTGTCCTTTCGCCTGCATGAGAATGAAGTCATCGAGGCAGGTTTTACACGATTTTTTGACAAGTTGCCGCTGCGCTGGGCCAATGGCGCCGGCAATCCGATCGAAGAACTGGGCGCACGCGTCGTGCCGCCTGCAACCGTTCGCAGGGGTGCGCACATAGGCCACGACGCCGTATTGATGCCAAGCTACGTCAACGTCGGCGCACACGTGGGTGCAGGCACCATGGTAGATACCTGGGCAACGGTGGGTTCCTGCGCCCAGATCGGCTCCAACGTTCACCTGTCCGGCGGAGTCGGGATAGGCGGCGTGCTCGAACCCCTGCAGGCCAACCCGACCATTATCGAGGATGATTGTTTTGTTGGTGCCCGTTCCGAAGTGGTGGAAGGCGTCATTGTCGAGCGCGGCAGCGTATTGTCGATGGGCGTGTATATCGGCCAGAGCACCAGGATATATAATCGTGAGACCGGTGAAGTTTTGCGCGGCCGCGTACCGGCCGGTTCGGTGGTCGTGCCCGGCTCGTTGCCCGCAGCCGATGGCAGCCACTCGCTCTACTGTGCCGTCATCGTCAAGCAGGTCGATGAAAAAACCCGTGCCAGCACCGGCGTGAACGAGATATTGCGCAATGTTGAATGAAGACCGAATCCACCTCCATGTCTACGGAATTCGCAATTGCGACACGGTGCCGTTCCACGCTGAAGTGGCTCGAAACCCGCAATGTTCCATATACCTTCCATGATTTTCGTGCGGACGGACTATCGGAGGCGTTGCTGAAAGAGCTGGCTGGCCTCAGCCCATGCGCCCTTCCTGCTGAACAAGCGAAGCACCACCTGGCGACAACTTCACGGAGAATGAAAAGCAGGACGCTGAAACGGATCCGCTGCCCCTGTTCATGGCGCATCCGACACTGATCAAACGGCCAGTGATTACCGACGGTCGAAGCCATACTGGACGTCGGATTTTCGCCGGCCAGCCTGGATGACTATATCTGACCATGTCAAACGTACTGCGAACTGACCACAGAACTGACAGCCCGGCCTTCGGTCACACCCGACGACGCCGGCTGCCAGCGATTGATCGCCGAACGGCTCCTGCCCCTTGGGTTCGATGTTGAGTGGTTCCTCTGCGGAGAGGTCAGCAATGTCCTGTTCACCCGCGGCACGCGGCTCGCCGTCGCTGTGGTTCCTGGGCCATACCGACGTAGTGCCGACCGGCCCGGAGGAACTCTGGACCTTCCTGCCGTTCCACCCGGATGAGCAAGGACGGCGAGTTGTACGGTCGCGGTGTAGCCGACATGAAAGGCGCCGTCGCCGCAATGGTCGTGGCGCTGGAGACGTTCGTATTGCAAAACCCGGACCACCAGGGCCAGATCGGATTGCTGTTGACCAGCGACGAAGAGGGTGCAGCCATTGATGGCGTAATCCGGGTTACCGATGAACTGAAACGCCGTGGCACCTGGCCCGATTACTGCCTGGTCGGAGAACCCTCCAGCCAGCAACAACTGGGAGACACCGTGCGGGTTGGCCGCCGCGGTTCCATATACGTGCGCCTGAAGGTCAACGGAATCCAGGGACACACGGCTTTTCCGGAAAACCTGGACAACCCCGTGCACCGGCTGGCGCCGTTCCTGGATGACCTGGTTGCCCAGCACTGGGATACTGGTGACGAGGACTTCCCGGCCAGTCATTGCCAGGTCGCCAGCCTGCGGGCCGGAACCGGCGCGGGCAACGTGACACCCGCACACGTAGAGTTACTCGCCAATTTCAGAAACGGTCCGGGTTCGCCGGTCGAAGCCATCAAGGACCGCTTTGCCAAACTACTGCGAAAGCACGATATTGAGAACTACGAAGCCAAGTGGGAAGTCATGGGCGAGCCGTTTCGCAGTCCGGCCGGCAAGCTGCGTGAAGCCGTGGTCGGCGCCGTCGAAGACATTCTTAAGCAATCTCCAGACCTGAATACCGGTGGGGGTACGTCGGATGGACGATACATGGCGCCGCTGGGATGCGAGGTGCTGGAACTCGGCTTGATCAACTCGACAATTCACCAGGTTGATGAGCGCACGCCGGTGGCGGATCTTGATCGGCTGTATTCGGCCTACTACGATATTATTCGGCGCCTCATACCCTGAGGCCGTGCCAGCAGCCCCGCCGGGGTGGGTAGCCGGCCCTCGAATGCGCCGGCTCAATGGTCCCTTCGGGACTTCCCTCACAACACGTAAGTCCTGACGGGCCGGCCATACAGCACACGCTACGGCTTCGCCTGCGCTCCCTGTGCTGGATGGCCTCAATCCGGCATCCCGCCGGATTGTCCCTGGACTTCCGTATTGCTCGGCATTTCGAGGTGCATTCGAGGGCCGGCTACCCACCCCGGCGGGACCGTCGGTGGCACGGCGGTGGGGCGGGATATGGCGGGCGGGGTGGCGCGAACGCAACCAATTTTAGGCGGTACTGCAAACGCTGAAAGAGGCGTTTCCGGTGCCGGGTGTTATTTACTGGGTGTTGCCGGTGTTGCGCTCGGGGCGTTTGTCGGACGAAACGTGATTTAGCTCTTGTAAAGATATGTCAGTGACGATAAAATTTTAGCGCTAAAAATAATAATTCACAATTATTCTAAATTTTCCTTTTGGGAGTGCACCATGAAACGTTTTTTAATGCTATGTATTCTGATGTTGGCAACCGCCCTGCTTGGTTCAGCAAGCGTCCAGGCAGCCAACGTCGCCACATACGGGAATGTAAATCCCAGCCAACTGCCTGCTCCACATACGGGTGCAGCGGTCACACTTGTTGACATTGAGACGGGCGCGCTGTCCGGTTACGACGTATTCTGGATTGGCCATGCAGCCTTTAGTGCGGGCGAGTGGTCGGCCGAGGCATGCACGGCACTGGATACCTTCCTGGCAGACGGTGGCGGCATCGTAACCGAGTGGAATGGTCTGACCATGCTGTTCGATTCCCTTGATCCCGGAATTTATTTACCGATGGATCTGCCGCAGTGTGGTTTCTTCACCGGATCCGTAGGCAATGGCAATAACCTTGCTGCTGACACGCCAATCGACATCGTCGATCCGGCAAGCCCACTTGTTGCTGGTTTGACCGATCCCTTTGTTATGGCTGGCGGCAGTCAATTCTTTTACACCGCGGGAATAGACATGGCTGTCTGGGATGTCGCAGCTGAATTCACCGGATTCGGCGATACATGGCCGGCGGTGATGTCCTCATCGGCACTCGGTGGTGTCGTGGCAGTGGGCGTGATGGACTACCAGGACGTGTTGCCTGGGAATGCAAACGCTTCAATTTTACTGGGTAACCTGATTGCGGTGGCAGACTCTGGTATTGCCGTAGATCGTCCGGCTATTGGTTATTTCAGCGTCACCAAAACCTTCACGGACGGCAGCACGGACTCCGTGGATGTAATGCTGACCTGTAACAGCGGCCTTCCGCTGGAGCAAACCTTCACGATTGACGGCGGTGATCCAATTGGTGTGACCTTCGTCGTCACAGACCTCCCGGAAGCAGGCGCCACGTGCACGGTGACGGAAACTGGTGGCCCGGATGGTTACACGCCAATTCTCAACGGCGGTGCCGGTTGTGAATGGACAGGTGTATCGCGTGGTGCTTACACATGCGAGATTATGAACGAAGCTGATCCAGCCACCTTTATCGTGAACAAAGTTTGGGAAGTGAGTGAAGTAGGCGCTGGCGACGAAGTCATTCGTGTCGCTGAAATAACCATTACCTGCGATGCTGAAATCGTGGGCGGCTACCAGGACGATGACTCTGGGTCAGAGGATGCCCCAACTGGTATTATATTGCCCTCAGGCGACTGGATGTATGACGGGACTGTCACAGGTGATGATTCCCTGGAGGTTGAAATTGATACCAGTATGGGTCCAGCCACCTGCTCGGCTGAAGAAACATCAGAACAGTCTGGTGTGGAATCAATCGACGATTGTGGTCCGAGAGAGATCGACGCTGGTGAGACTTCAGAATGCACCATCACCAACACGGTGTTCTTCGAAGGCATCCCGTCACTGAACCAGTACGGTCTGGCCATCATGGCCCTGCTGATGCTGGGACTGGGTATGGTTGGATTCAGGCGTTTTGTCTGATCGGCCTTAGCTGACAAGCTCTAAATTAAACCCTGCGGTGGGAAACTACCGCGGGGTTTTTTCTGCCCGGCGCCTTATCCCCTGAGGCCGTGCCAGGGGCCCCGCCGGGGTGGGTGTTCGGCTCTGGGTGCGCCGGCTCAATGGTCCCTGCGGGACTTCCCTCGCAAACACCAATCCCTGACAGGCCGGTCATACAGCACATCGCTTGTGCTGGATGACCTCGATCGAGCATCCCGCCGGATCTGTCCCTGGGTTTCATGCCTGCTCAGCATTTCGAGGCGCTCCCAGAGTACGAACACCCACCCCGGCGGGACCGTCGGTGGCACGGCGGTGGGTCGGGATATGGCGGGCGGGGGGTGTTCCTTGTGACCGTTTGACTGCCGAGAGAAGGGTTACGCCCGGGGCGATTTTCAGGGAAGAAAATCGAGTGCCGCTTGGGCAGGAGCCCAACGCCGGTAAGTCCGGGAACAAGGGACGCCTCCCGTCTGCCATATTCCGCTAAGACCCCCTCCGCAGGTCGGTCAAGTGATTGGCCTTTTAAGTCAAGTTAACGGGAATTCAATCAGTTAGTCTCTTTCCTCACTTACTGTGAGACGAATTTATGAAGTCTGTCCGCTTGCTAATCCTTTTTCTTGTCACATCTGTTGCGATGTTGTTCCATACGGTCGCGTTTGCTGTTGAGCAAGGTCAGTCGCTTCCGTTACTCGATATCCATGCGGGTGGAGAGATTTCTGTCAGTGACAATAATGTTACCAAGAACCCCTGGAGTTCGAAGTCCTTCGAGAGCAAAGGAAAGGTCCAGCTCGTGCAGTACATTGCGGCCAACAAGGGCGCTGTTCGCCAAAACAAAGCGTTCACCAAGAGCATGCTTGAGAAGCAATTTTCTTCAGCACAACTGGACACGACCATCATCGTACATTTTGCAGACACGATGGCAATTGCGAAAGGGTACGTTGAAAACAAGATAGCTAAAAATAAGGTTAAGCATCAGGCAGTCAACTTTGTCATCGATGATCATGGCCTGGGATTGCAGCGCTGGGGTATGAAGCACAAGAGCTTTGCCATCATTATTCTCGACGCCGATGGAAAAGTTCTGTTTGCTAAAGACGGCCCTCTCTCTGAGTTGGAAATAAAGAGCACGATCAGGCTGATCGAAAATCAAATGAGTTAAAAACCCGGGGAGTGGCAGCTTGTCACTCCCATACCTGGCCATGTGCACGAACGGGTTAGCTACTAAGGGTGGTTGGGTGTTGCATTCGCCTCGAAATGCCGAGTGAAACGCACGTCCAGGGACAATCAGGCAGGATGCCGGATTGAGGCTATACGGAACAGGGATGGTCCGTATAGCCGGCCCGGCAGGACTTGCGTCTCGCGAGGGGAGTCCCGAAGGGACCATTGAGCTGGCGAATGCAACACCCAACCACCCTTATTGGCGGTTCCTTCTGCCATCGCTCTTGTATTGATTCCGCGCGTCTTTGCCCTCAAATTCAGGGTATCGAAATTGAGGAAATCATTATGAGAATGGACAAACTGACGAGTAAGTTTCAGCTCGCGCTGGCGGATGCTCAAAGCCTGGCGGTTGGGCTTGATAACCAGATGATCGAGCCGGTACACGTGCTTGCGGCTCTGCTTGACCAGGACGGCGGTGCGGTTCGCCACTTGCTGACCAAGGCGGGTGTCCAGGTCAGCCAGTTGCGCTCTCAGATTGATGAGCGGCTGGAGAGTTTGCCCCGCGTGAGTGGGGCCGAGGGTGAGATCGGTCTTTCCAATGAGTTGATCAAGCTTTTGAACGTGACCGACAAGCTGGCGCAGAAACGGGGTGACCAGTACATCGCCAGCGAGCTGTTTATCCTTGCGGCGCTGGATCTGAAAGGTGCTTTGGCCGATATTTTGAAGCAGGCGGGCGCCAACCGTGAGGCTCTCGAGAAAGCCATCGACGAGATGCGCGGTGGTGAGCAGGTGGTGGACCCGAATGCCGAGGAAAACCGCCAGGCGCTTGAGAAATACACCATCGACCTGACCGAACGGGCCGAGCAGAGCAAGCTCGATCCGGTGATCGGGCGTGATGAGGAAATCCGTCGCTGCGTCCAGGTATTGCAGCGCCGCACCAAGAACAACCCGGTGTTGATTGGTGAACCGGGTGTGGGTAAAACCGCCATCGTCGAAGGGCTGGCCCAGCGCATCATCAACAACGAATGTCCTGAGGGGATCCGTGGCAAGCGCGTGCTTAGCCTGGATATGGGCTCGTTGTTGGCGGGTGCCAAGTTCCGTGGCGAATTTGAAGAGCGCTTAAAGGCTGTTTTGAACGACCTGGCCAAACAGGAAGGCAACATCATCCTTTTCATCGATGAAATTCACACCATGGTTGGGGCCGGTAAGGCCGAGGGTGCGATGGATGCGGGCAATATGCTGAAGCCGGCGCTGGCGCGCGGCGAACTACATTGCATCGGTGCAACCACGCTGGATGAATACCGCCAGTACGTAGAGAAAGACGCCGCACTGGAGCGTCGTTTCCAGAAAGTCTTCGTCGCGGAACCCACGGTGGAAGACACCATCGCGATCCTGCGCGGTTTGCAGGAGCGTTACGAAGTGCACCACGGTGTAGACATCACGGATCCGGCGCTGGTGGCTGCAGCGACGCTTTCCCACCGTTACATCAGCGACCGTCAGTTGCCTGACAAGGCGATCGACCTGATGGACGAGGCGGCCTCCCGCATTCGGATGGAAATAGACTCCAAGCCAGAGGCACTGGATCGGCTGGAACGCAAGTTGATCCAGCAGAAAATTCAGCGTGAAGCCCTGAAAAAGGAATCCGATGACGCTTCCGTGAAACGCCTGGAGGAACTGGAAGCCAATATTGCCGAGATGGAACGCGAGTTTTCCGACCTCGATGAAATCTGGAAGTCTGAGAAGGCAGCCGTCCAGGGCACCACGCATATCAAGGAAGACCTGGAGCGCGCGCGGGCCGCACTGGAGAACGCGATGCGTGCGCAGGACCTGGCGCGCATGTCGGAATTGCAGTACGGCAAGATCCCCGAGCTGGAAAAAAAGCTCGAGGACGCAGAACAGGGCGAGCAGGGCAAATTCCAGTTGTTGCGCAGCAGCGTAACTGAAGATGAAATTGCTGACGTGGTATCCCGCTGGACCGGAATTCCGGTGTCGAGGATGCTCGAGGGCGAGCGGGACAAGCTGTTGCGGATGGAGGAGAGTCTGCATTCCCGAGTGATCGGACAGGACGAGGCAGTCACTGCCGTGTCGGACGCCATCAGGCGTTCCCGTGCCGGGTTATCTGATCCGAACCGGCCGATTGGCTCCTTCCTGTTCATGGGCCCCACGGGTGTGGGTAAAACCGAATTGTGTAAAGCGCTGGCCGAGTTCATGTTCGATACCGAAGAAGCCATGGTGCGGATCGACATGTCCGAATTCATGGAGAAGCACTCGGTCTCCAGGCTGGTTGGTGCGCCCCCGGGTTACGTCGGCTACGAGGAAGGCGGTTACCTGACCGAAGCCGTTCGACGCAGGCCGTATTCGGTCATCCTGATGGACGAGATCGAAAAGGCCCACCCGGACGTCTTCAATATCCTGCTGCAGGTGCTGGACGACGGTCGCCTGACTGACGGGCACGGCCGTACCGTGGACTTCAGGAATGTGGTGGTGGTGATGACCTCCAACCTGGGTTCACAGCGAATCCAGGAACTGGCGGGCGAAGGCTACGATGCCATGAAGACTGCTGTTATGGACGTGGTCGGACAGCACTTCCGGCCGGAGTTCATCAACCGGGTTGACGACATGGTCGTATTCCACCCGCTGGACCGTGCACAGATCAAGTTGATCGCCGGAATTCAGCTCGAAAACCTGCGCAAGCGGGTCGAGAGCAACGGCTTTGAACTCGAAGTTTCCCCGGCAGCGCTGGATATGATTAGCGAAGCGGGCTTTGATCCGGTCTACGGCGCCCGGCCGTTGAAGCGGGCGATCCAGAACGAGATCGAGAATCCGCTGGCGCAGAAGATCCTGTCCGGGGCCTACGCGTCGGGAGACACGATCAAAATCGATGCCGCGGAAGGGCGGTTTACCTTCGAATAGGGATCGGCGCAGCAGCGATTGAGCGCAGTGCCACAGGAGGGGTCAGTATTCTCCCTTCCGGACACGCTCGAGACGTCCCTGTTCGCTCTTCCGCTGTTCCCGACAGCGGAAGGTCCAAAAGGGAGAATACTGACCCCTCCTGCCGAGTGGGTTTACGGTCGTGTGAGTCCCGCTGCGAAAAGAGGAGAGGGGCCGGATCCCCGGTTTCAGGACTTTCGGCTGTCGGGAACAGCCGCAAAGCGCACAGGGATGTCTTGAGCGTGTCCTGAAACCGGGGATCCGGTTCCTCTCCGGGTTCGGAGTGACGTCAGCGTGAAGGAAGCACGTGCCTGGAGCGCCGTTCCCCCAGCGGCCGCAGGAACTGCCCAAACATCTCGAAGCTAAGCCTGGCAGACTGGCCGATCAACTCATGGGTCTGTTCCCTGATGGTTGCCGCGTCACCGTGACGGCCGTATTTTTCGATATCCACTACATATTCAGGCAAGTTTAACCAACGGTTGATTAACCGCTCGTCCAGTTCGAGGTGGCACTGCAGGCCGTAGGCGTTGTGGCCGTAGCGGAAGGCCTGGTTTTCACAGGTCGATGAACGCGCCAGGTGAATGGCGTCTGCCGGCAGGTCAAAGGTATAGCCGTGCCACTGGAACACCGGGTGCGGCTCCACCAGTGCACAGAACAGGGGGTCGGCTGCGGACAGTGCCGTGGGCTCCAGGTCGTACCAGCCGATCTCCCATTCGTTCATTGGCCGGACACCGCCGCCCAGTGTATAGGCCAGCAATTGTGCGCCCAGGCAGATGCCGAGCACCGGGATTTCCCGTTTGAGCGCTTCTTCGATGCAGCGCATTTCCACGTTCAGGTGGGGGAAGCGGTCACCCTGGTCGGGCATTTGCGGTCCGCCCAGCACGATCAGCGCATCGTAGCGGCTGACATCCGGCTGTGCGTCGGGGTCGCGGTTGAAATTGATATACCTGATGCGGTGGCCGCGGTTGCGCAGCATCGGGTCAAGCGTGCCGAGTGGTTCTGCAGGCACGTGTTGAAACACCATGACTTTGGCCATCAGCTGTTGGCGCGAACCTGTCCGTCGCCGCGTACCACCCACTTGTAACTGGTCAGTTCGGGCAGCGCCATCGGGCCGCGTGCGTGCAGCTTCTGGGTGCTGATACCGATTTCTGCGCCCATGCCGAACTGGCCGCCATCGGTGAAAGCGGTGGAGGTGTTGGCGTACACCGCGGCGGCGTCTACCTCGTTCAGGAACTGCTCGATCACCGCGGGGTCTTCCGCCACGATTGCTTCGGAATGCTTTGAACTGTAACGGTGGATATGCTCGAGGGCTTCATCGAGGCTGCCGACCGTCCTGATCGACATGCGCAGTGACAGGAACTCCTGCCCAAAATGCTGCTCTTCGGCCCGGTTGAGCGATCCTGCATACCGCCCTTCGAGTGCGTCGAACGCATCCTCGTCTGCGAACACTTCAACACCGTGGTCTTCGCCCATTTCCTGCATCAATGCGGGTAATTCCGCCAGCAAGCTGCGGTGGATGATCAGCGTGTCCAGCGCATTACAGACGCTGACCCGACGGGTCTTGGCGTTGGTGATGATGGCTTTCGCCTTGTCCAGGTCTGCGCTGGCGTCAACGTAGGTGTGGACGATTCCGGCACCGGTTTCGATCACCGGGATGCTGGCATTGTCACGGACGAAATCAATCAGGCCCTTGGAACCCCGGGGTATGGCCAGGTCGATGTAACCCACGGCCTGGAGGATTTGCGGAAGCCATTCACGCTGCGGCGGCGCCAGGAAGACGGCGTCCGGGTTCAGTCCATGCTGTGCGAGGACTTCGTGCATCAGGCGGACCACGATGGTATTGGTGTCGTGCGCGTCGCTGCTGCCTTTGAGTACGCAGGCGTTGCGGGTTTTCAGGCACAGGGCGAATACGTCGAAGGTGACGTTGGGCCGTGACTCGAATATGACGGCAATGACTCCCATCGGTACGCGGACCTTGCTGAGTTCCAGGCCGTTGTCCAGTGTCTTGCGCTCGAGTATTTCGCCCACCGGCGAGGGCAGGGCATGCGACACAGCGCAGGTCCTGGGCGATAGCCTGCAGGCGTTCGGGGTTGAGCAACAACCGGTCGTACTTGGGGTCGTCTTCCGGCATTCGGGACAGGTCGAGGCGATTGGCCGCGAGGATTTCACCGCTGCACTGCAGGGTCCTGTCTGCCAGGCTGTTGAGCACCTCGCGGATGGCTGAGTCGTTGCAGCGGGCCAGTTCCCGGGCCGCCTGGCGCGCGTTATCCAGGCCGTTGTCGAGGTAAGTTCGTTGATTTTCCATGCGGGTGCTTCCGTCAGTCCAGCAAGTACAGGTAATCGCAATGGATAAGGGCCTTCTGCCCACGTTGGCCTTTCAGCATGCCGGCTTCTTCATGGTTGTAGCGTGCCCGGCCGCAGCCCAGCACTTCACCACTCCGATTACGGATCTGTATCACGTCGCCCTTGTTGAATGAGCCCTCTACGCTGTCAATGCCTACCGGCAGCAGGCTGGCCAGGTGGCTGCTGTCCAGCAGTGCGGCCTCGGCGCCTTCATTGACGGTCACAAACCCGGTCGCGTGGCTGTCGGCGCTGGCCAGCCAGCGTTTGGCCGGTGAGGCTTCCCCGCTTGCCGGAAACCGCGTACCGGCCGTTTTTGCGCCGGTTACCTTCACCAGGATATTCTGCGTCACTGCCATCGGCGATGACGACTTCCGTGCCCAGTTTCGCGGTTTTCCGGGCAATGGCCAGTTTGCTATGCATGCCGCCGCGGCCCAGCGCCGAGGTACCTCGCAGCACGATGTCTTCGATCTGGTGTTTGTTCTCGTCCCAGGTCGTGAGGCATTCGGCTGCAGGGTTGTCCGGGTCACCGTCATAAACGCCGGGCACGGTACTCAGCAGGCAAAGCAGGTCGGCTTTGACCATGCCGGCCAGCAGTCCGGCCAGTTCGTCGTTGTCGGTGAACATCAGTTCGGTCACCGCCACCACGTCGTTCTCGTTGACGATGGGTACGATGCCGGCCGTCAGCAGTGCTTCGATGCAGCCGCGCATGTTGAGGTAATGCCCCCGGGTCTGGAAGTCGCTCTTGCTGGTCAGTACCTGCGCCACCGTCAGGCCGTGTTGCTCGAACAGGGAACGGTAGGTTTCCATCAGCCGGACCTGGCCGATAGCGGCCAGAACCTGCTTGCGGGCAACCGGGTCGCTGATGCGATGCAATTGGCTTCCGCTGACCCCATGCCCGGCAGCGACGGCTCCCGATGACACCAACAGCACCTGCCAACCCGAATCAGCAAGGTGGCTGACCTGGTCGACCAGAGCACGCAGCACTTCGCGGTTCAGTTCGCCCTCGGGGTCACACAGAACCTGGCTGCCGATCTTGACGACGATTCGCTGGCCCATCGCTGTTCCGGGGCTTACAGGCCCAATACCTCGGTGCCTTGTTCAAACACGATATCAACCGGAATAGCCGCTGAGGCCAGGCGGTCCAGGTCGGCCTGCAATTGCGGACTTACGCTACCCATTTCTGCCACGAAGGCATCAACCTCCGCATAATCGCCGTCGCCCTGCAGTGTCAGTAAACGACTGCTGAGGTCTTTAACGGCCTGCTCGAACTCGGGCAGGTTGACGCGGTACTTGCCGGTTTCTTCATCACGGCTGAAGGCGCCGGCCTGCTTGAAGAAATTGAAGCGGATCATGTTGGCCTTGCCATGGGCGCTGCTGGCGCCAAAACGCACCGAGCGGAAGATGCCGGCCATGAAGGTGACGTAATCATCCATCAGTTCGCCTTCGGTGATTTCGCCTTTTTCACGCAGCTTTTGTACCATGTACAGGCCCAGGATATCGGCCTTGCCTTCCTCCAGCGCCGAGGCGTGTTCCTTCATCGCATGGCGCACGGTGCTCTGGCCATCCAGCGTGTTCTTGATGCCCAGGCCGTGGGCCACCTCGTGGAACATGGTGTTGCCGAAGAATGAGTCAAACGTGATGTGCTGGCGCTGGTCGTCGGCGATCAGCATGTCGGAAATCGGCACCAGGATCTGGTTGTACTTGGCCAGCATGGCGTTCTTCAACTGCAGACGACGGGTGCCCTTGGCCAACTGGACTTCTTCGTCGTTGGGCAGGTTGATCGCGATGGTCTTGGAGCCGGCGTTGGAGTGCCCGGCGTAATAGACCACGTCATAGGCGTTGAGGTCGGCGTCCGAGCCCGGCATTTCCTGCTTGTAAGCCTCGGGCACCGGCAGCCCAACCTGCAGTTCCGGAAGGTACTGCGCAAAGCGCGCCAGCCGTTCGCTCCATTCCAGGTCCTTGATCAGGACATAGGATTCGTAAGAGGCACGGTAGCCAAACAGCAGATCTTCGTAGGTTTCGATGGGTCCGATAACCAGTTCGACCGGGTTGTTCTTCATATCCATCCAGGCCATATCGGACAGTTGGAACTCATCGGTGACCAGTGCCGAGGCACGCATTACCAGGTAGTTGGCAAACTCGGGGTCTTCGGCCAGTTCGGCTGCCTGTCGCAGCAAATCGGCGGCTTTGCCCAGTTGCGCAGCATAAGCTTCGCTGAATGGCACCAGGTAGAGTTCACCGGCCGAATCACGTTTCACCAGCGTGTACAAGCCGTCTTTACCTTCCTGCTCCCAGGCTTCAAATTCTGCCTTGCTCATATCCTGCGGGTAGAACTGCGCACCCAGCGGCTTGGGTCCGGCGCCTTCGACGAAGGGTTGATCAGCAGCCAGCCGGTCCCATGGCCCGTAGTTGATATCGGCAAAGCGGCGCATGGCCGGGTCGCCGATCGACTCCAGCAGGGGCTTGCGGTCACCGTAGGCCTGCAGCCAGTACAGGTCGTCCATGATCCTGGAGGCCTGGATCAGCAGTGGAATCATCTGCCTTTGGCGGTCAGTGAGGTGTCCCAGGTCGGCTGTCAACCGGACCGTGGCGTATATATCGAATCGGGATGGCTGTTCAATTACTGGCTCGACAGCAAGTTCCCGGACGGCTACCTCGGGTTCACCCACTGCATCGGCAGGTGGTGGTGCGTCGGCCTGTTGGCAAGCGGTGAGAAAGAGCAGTGCGGAAATGGAAAGGACAGGAAGAACACGCATTGGATTGACTCCGTCAAAAAGGCTTTGAACCAAACGCTAAATGATATCAGACGGCATCCTCTTCAGCTTGTGGAAAACGGCATGCATTGTCCCCATTTAGGTCTGCATCACCTATAATTGCTGGATTTTCCACAGGGTTTACCTTTATGCCGATTTACGAGTACCAATGCCAGTCCTGCGGCCACAAGCTCGAGAAGCTGCAGCGGCTCAACGATGATCCGTTAAAAGACTGCCCGGACTGTGGTGCGGCTGAATTGGAACGGCTGGTTTCTGCGGCTGGTTTTCGTTTGAAAGGCGCCGGCTGGTACGAGACTGATTTTAAGAAAGGTGACAAGAAAAACCTCCACGATTCGGGTAGTTCCGACAGCACTCCATCCAAGACTCCTGAGTCGGCTTCAGCAAAGCCAGCCGCGACAAAGTCAACGGAGAGCAAGAAGACCGAAAGCAAGCCGAAAACAGATTCAACGGGTTCCGCCTGAAACCATACCTGACCGCTCAAACCGGGAGCACGAAAAATGCGCACACACCTCTGTGGCGAAGTAACAGAACAACTCGCTGACCAGTCCGTTCAACTCTGTGGCTGGGTAGACCGGCGCCGGGACCTGGGTGGCTTGATTTTTATCGGCCTGCGGGACCATGCCGGTATCGTACAGGTGGTAGTGGAACCGGAAAGCCCGGCTTTCAAAGACGCCGAAGCGCTGCGCAACGAATTTTGCGTGCGCATCAGCGGCCAGGTCCGGATGCGGCCGGAAAGCCAGTGGAACGAGTCCATGGCCACCGGGAAAATCGAAGTGGTGGCGGAGCGGGTCGAATTACTCAATGCCTCGGCGCCGATGCCCCTGATGATGACAGACGAGGATGGCGAAGAGGTCCGTTTGAAATATCGCTACCTGGACCTGCGCCGCCCTCGCATGCAGAACAATATGCGCACCCGGGCACGTATGTACAAGGCGATCCGCAACAGCCTCGATGATCATGGATTTACCGAGTTTGAAACGCCGATCCTGACCAAGGCGACTCCGGAGGGGGCAAGGGACTACCTGGTTCCCAGTCGTGTGCATGCGGGCCAGTATTTCGCTCTGCCGCAATCACCCCAGCTGTTCAAACAGCTGTTGATGATGGCGGGGATGGACCGCTACTACCAGATCGCGCGCTGTTTTCGCGACGAGGATCTGCGTGCCGACCGCCAGCCGGAATTTACCCAGCTCGATATCGAAATGTCTTTCGTCGAGGAGCACGACGTGCAGGCGCTGGCTGAAGACATGATCCGCGATGTGTTCAAAAACACGCTGGATGTGGACATGCCGAGCCCGTTTCCGCGGCTGAGCTGGCGCGACGCGATGGAGCGTTACGGTTCGGATAAACCGGACCTGCGCATTCCAATGAACCTGGTGTCGGTGGATGAGCATGTGGCCAACGTGGAGTTCCGCGTGTTTTCCGGCCCCGCCGCAGATGAAGGGTCCCGGGTTGCGGCACTGCGCGTTCCCGGCGGTGCGAGCCTGTCTCGCAGGCAAATCGATGAATATACCGAGTACGCGGGCCGCTACGGCGCCCGTGGCCTGGCCTGGATCAAGGTCAACGATGCAGCTGCCGGCCTGGAAGGGCTGCAGTCACCCATTGCCAAGTTCCTGGATGAAGCGGCCTGGCAGGGGATCGCCTCAGCGACCGGTGTGGAAACCGGCGATATCCTGTTGTTCGGAGCGGGCGAGTGGCTGACCGTCAGCACCTTTATGGGCGCCGTTCTGGTCAAGGCCGGACAGGATCTTGGACTGGTGCAGGAAGGCTGGAAACCGCTGTGGGTCAACGAGTTCCCGATGTTTGAATGGGACGAGGAGGCGCAGCGTCACATGGCCATGCATCACCCCTTTACGGCTCCGGCCGAGGACGCACCGGAAGCGCTGCTGGCCAACCCCGGTGAGGCCCTTTCCAAGGGTTATGACATGGTGCTGAACGGAGCGGAAATCGGTGGTGGCTCTATCCGTATCCACCATCCGGAAATGCAGCAGGCCGTGTTCCAGTTGCTGGGTATTGGCGAGCAAGAAGCGCAGCAGAAGTTCGGTTTCCTGCTGGACGCACTGAAATACGGCTGTCCGCCACATGGCGGAATCGCCTTTGGGCTGGACCGGATCGCGGCACTGATGTCGGGCGAAGACTCCATCCGTGACGTGATCGCCTTTCCCAAGACCACCACCGCTCAATGCCTGTTGACCTCGGCGCCATCGCCGGTGCCGGACGAGCAATTGGCTGAACTGCATATCCGCAATGTCAGCAAGGGCAGTTGAAGCAGGACAGGGAAAAAACACGGCACAGCGCTGAACGCATCGGTGTAACGGCGGCGCTGGCTGCCTATCTCTTTTGGGGACTGGCGCCGATCTACTTCAAACAGATCCAGTCGGTCGCACCGATCGAGGTCATAGCGCACCGCATTCTCTGGTCGATTCCCATGCTGGCCGGTTTCCTGTTGCTGCGTGACGGCGCGGGTTTTCTACCGAACATGCGCTTGCCGGGAAGAACGGTGTTTATCCTGTTTGTCAGTGGTGTGTTGGTGGTCCTCAACTGGTTCATTTTTGTCTGGGCAGTCATCAATAACCAGGTCCTGGCCACCAGCCTGGGCTACTTCATTGGCCCGCTGGTCAGTTTCCTGCTCGGGTTCCTATTTCTGAAGGAGCGCCTGACACTGGTTCAGACGGCTGGTGTGGTCATCGCCGCGTCAGGTACGGTCTATCTCGGCTGGTTTCTCGGAACACCACCCTGGGTTTCTCTTAGCCTGGCGTTCTCCTTCGGGCTGTACGGACTGATCCGGAAAATGCTCGATGTCGGTCCCATGGTGGGTCTGTTGTGGGAGACCCTGCTGCTGGCCCTTCCGGCTGCCCTATTCATGGCCTGGGCTGCCAGAAACGGTAGTCTCTCGTTTGGTGGCGGTGACCTGCAAACCAACGTGTTGCTGATATTGGCAGGCCTGGTCACCATCCTGCCACTGGTCTGGTTCAACGTGGCCGCCCGCACGCTCCGGCTCTCCACGCTCGGCTTTTTCCAGTACATCGCCCCTTCCATGACTTTCCTGTTGTCCGTTTTCATCTACGGGGAGGCCTTCACCCGGGGTCACGCGGTGGCCTTTTCCTGCATCTGGTTTGCACTGGCCCTGGTCTCGATCGAGTCATTGATGCGGTCACGGCGGGTCCGCGCAACGTTGAGTTCCGGGCTTGCCGATGAAACCCGGGCTTGCCGATGAAACATGAAGTCATCCTGGTGCATGGTTTGTGGATTGGTTCCTGGGCCATGCGCCGGCTGGCCAGGCACCTGGAGGCCGCGGGTTACCTGGTGCGCCGGTTCGCCTACCGGACTACCCGGCAACCACTGGCTGGACACGCGCAGTCACTGGCCGAATTCGCCCGGGCCACTCAGGCCGGGCAGGTGCACTTCGTCAGCCACAGCCTGGGTGGGCTGGTAACGCTGAAGATGCTCAATACGCTTGAGGCGGCAACGGGACAGGCCTTGCCAGAAGGCAGGGTGGTACTGCTGGGCAGCCCGCTCAAGGGCAGCGACACGGCCCGCCGGTCAGCACGAATTCCCGGATCGACGAAGCTCTTCGGGGAGATTGGTTCAACCCTCGAGGGAGGCTATCCGCACCTGGACGGCAGTCGCGAAACTGGCATGATTGCCGGATCAAAACCCGCAGGCCTGGGCAGGCTGGTCGGAGGTGCAGAGAAACCCAGTGATGGCACGGTCTCAGTTAAGGAAACCCGGGTCGACGGGCTAAAAGATCACCTGGTTTTGCCGGTGACTCACACCGGAATGCTGTTTTCCGCCGAGGTTGCCCGGCAAACCGCTAAATTTCTCGAAACCGGTGGCTTCGACCACGCTTCTGCGTGATAAAATATCCTGTTTAGGTACTGAATTAAGGAAGGATCAGCTATGGCTGGACACAGTAAATGGGCCAATATCCAGCATCGCAAGAAAGCGGTGGATGCCAAGCGTGGAAAGGTTTTCACACGCGTTAACCGTGAGCTGAGCGTTGCGTCACGCGAAGGCGGCAGTGATCCGGATGCCAATCCACGGCTTCGCCTGGCGATCCAGAAGGCCAATGCGGCCAATATGCCGAAAGACACCATCGAGCGGACCATCAAGAAAGCCGCGGGTGAGCTTGAAGGCGTGACCTACGAGGAAATTCGCTACGAAGGCTATGCGCCCAATGGCGTGGCCGTGATGGTCGATACCCTTACCGATAACCGTAACCGCACGGTCGCCGAAGTACGCCATGCCTTTTCCAAGGCTGGCGGTAACCTTGGTACGGATGGCTCGGTGGCCTACATGTTTGACAAGATTGGGGTGTTCAACTTTGAACCCGGAACGTCGGAAGATGCGGTGATGGAAGTCGCGCTGGAAGCCGGGGCCGACGACATTGTGACTGAAGAGGATGGTTCGATCGAAGTGGTCACCTCTCCCGAAGCCTACACAGAGGTTGCCGTGGCGATGGAAGAGGCCGAAATTACGCCTGCCAATGCCGAGGTGACCATGCGGGCCAGCCTGGAGATTGAGCTGGACGTCGAAGCCGGCCAGAAAATTGTCAGGTTCATTGATGCGCTCGAAGACCTGGATGACACCCAGGCCGTCTACTCCAACGCAGATATTCCAGACGAAGCCTACCAAGACTGATGCGGATTCTGGGCATCGATCCGGGTTCGCGTTTCACTGGCTACGGCATTATCGAAGTGGATGGTGACCGGATCAGCCCGGTACATTACGGAGTGGTGAAAACCGGGGGCGGGGAATTCCCCCAGCGCCTGGGTATCATCTTCAACGGCATCATAGAACTGATCCGGGAATACGCCCCGGATGAGGTGGCTGTTGAAAATGTCTTTGTCAGCAAGAACGCCGCTTCGGCCCTGAAACTGGGCCAGGCCCGCGGCGCGGCCATTTGTGCCGCCGTCTCAAACAACCTGCCGGTATCCGAGTATTCGGCGCGGTCTGTAAAGCAGGCCATCGTGGGGCGGGGCGGGGCTGACAAGGTCCAGGTTCAGCACATGATCACGATACTGTTAAGACTTAAGGAAAAGCCGGCCGAGGACGCCGCAGATGCGTTGGCTGTGGCATTATGTCACCAGCATACGCAACACACGGCCAACCGCATGCAGGCATTACAACAAAGATGATCGCACGCCTGGCAGGAACCCTGATCCACAAGCTACCGCCACTGATGGTCATCGACGTCGGGGGTGTTGGATACGAGGTCGAGGCGCCCCTCTCTGTGTTCTACGACCTGCCTGCAATCGGGCAGGCCGTAGTTATCCTGACGCACCATTCGGTCAAGGAAGACAGCCATACCCTGTACGGCTTCTCCAGCGAGGCCGAAAGAATTTTGTTCCGCCAGTTGCTGAAGATCAGCGGCATCGGCGCGAAACTGGCCCTGGCTATATTGTCCGGCGGCAGCAGCGAAGAACTGGCGCGCTACGTGGCCGACAATGACACCGCTTCATTGACCCGCATTCCCGGTATCGGCAAGAAAACCGCCGAGCGCATCATCATGGAACTCAAAGACAAGCTCGATGTGATCTCCGTGTCCGGCACGGCCCCGCAAAGCGGCGTACCTGCTGCAGCAGCCAGCGCTGTCAACGAAGCCATCACGGCGCTGGCCTCCCTGGGTTACAAGCCGCAGGAAGCCAGTGCCATGGCCAGAAAGGTCGCGACGCCCGAAATGGGTGTGGAAGAAATTATCAGGCTGGCGTTGCAGTCAAAGGTGAGGCCATAAATGAACGAAGTCGACGACCGCGTCATCTCCCCCGAGGACAGTATTGAAGATTTCGCACTGGATGCCAGCCTGCGGCCGCAGACCATGGACGAATACATCGGCCAGCCTGCCATGCGCGAAAAACTCGGGATTTTTCTGGAGGCGGCGAAACAGCGTAAAGACGCACTCGATCATACCTTGATTTTCGGCCCGCCCGGATTGGGTAAAACCACCCTGGCGCATGTCATTGCCCATGAGCTCGGCGTTAGCCTGCGCCAGACTTCCGGTCCGGTTCTGGAGCGGGCCGGTGACCTGGCCGCGCTGCTCACCAACCTGCAACCCGGTGATGTGCTGTTCGTCGATGAGATCCACCGTCTTTCGCCGGTGGTCGAGGAAGTTCTGTACCCGGCGCTGGAGGATTTTCAGATCGACATCATGATCGGCGAGGGTCCGGCTGCGCGTTCTATCAAGCTGGATTTGCCGCGTTTCACGTTGATCGGGGCGACCACCCGGGCCGGCTTGTTGACCTCGCCGTTGCGGGACCGTTTCGGCATCGTCGAGCGGCTGGAGTTTTACAGCGCCGAAGAATTGTCCCGGATTGTCACACGATCGGCAGGAATCCTGCAGATTGATGTCGATAATGAAGGGGCGCATGAAATTGCGAGGCGTTCCCGGGGCACGCCCCGGGTTGCCAACCGGTTGCTGCGGCGGGTCAGGGATTTTGCCCAGGTAAAGGGCGATGGATTTATCGATTCGCCAATCGCGGTCGCAGCCATGAAGTTGTTGCAGGTGGACGAGCAGGGCTTCGACACCATGGACCGGCGCCTTTTGCGCATGATCATTGAGCAGTTCGATGGCGGGCCGGTCGGTGTCGACAGTATCGCCGCTTCCCTTTCTGAAGAGCGAGGCACGGTTGAGGATGTGCTTGAGCCCTACCTGATTCAACAGGGCTACATTTCCCGTACCGCGCGCGGACGGATGGCGACGGCAAAGGCCTATCGGCATTTTGGATTGGAAAAACCGGCCAGTAGAGGCGAGGACCTCTTCCGGAAATGAGTGAACTTAATATTGAGCCTTTTGTCTGGCAAGTTAGGGTGTATTTCGAAGACACTGACGCCGGCGGGGTCGTTTACCATGCCCGCTACCTGAATTTTTTTGAGCGTGCGCGTACCGAGATGCTCCGTGATCGGGGTATTTCTCAAACCGACCTCAGGGAGAAATTCGGGCTGATCTGGGTCGTGCATGAGATCAACGTGAAGTTCAGGAAAGCGGCGCGGCTGGATGATGAGTTGCTGGTCAGTGCGCAGTTGCTTTGGGTAAAAGGTGTAAGGCAGGGTTTCCGGCAGGAAATGACAAGAAAAACAGATGGAGTGGTGGTGGCGACGGCTGAACTCAGCGCAGTCATGCTCCATGCGGACAGTCTCAAGCCAGCGCGTATGCCGGCATGGATCAAGGCGGAGTTACTACAAGATGACGAATGACTTACAAGTCTGGCAACTGATATGGCAAGCCAGTTGGATGGTAAAGGGCGTGATGTTGATCCTCCTGCTGGCTTCAGTAGCCTCCTGGTTGATCATTTTCCGGAAACGGCAGGTACTGTCGAAAGCGGAAAAGGGAGCGGAGTCTTTCGAGGAAAAGTTCTGGTCCGGCACCGACCTGACGGTGCTGCATGAGAACATCACCGGCGCCCACCGCGTATCAACCGGCATGGAGCGGATTTTTGACTCCGGCTTTGCCGAGTTTCTGCGCATGCGCCAACAGGGCAGGATGGGTCCTGTGGCCATGCTGGAGGGTGCGCAACGCTCGATGCGCATCGCACTGACCCGGGAAACCGAAAACCTGGAGCACCATTTGAATTTCCTGGCCACGGTCGGTTCAACCAGCCCGTATGTCGGCCTGTTCGGAACGGTCTGGGGCATCATGACCTCCTTCCACCAGCTCGCCAACGTCAACCAGGCGACCATCGCGATGGTCGCGCCCGGCATTTCAGAAGCGTTGATCGCAACGGCCATGGGCCTGTTTGCGGCAATCCCGGCTGTGATTGCCTACAACCGGTTTTCCAACCAGGTTGAGCGTCTGGAAGTACGCTACGACAACTTCAAGGAAGAGTTCTCCAGCATCCTGCAACGTCAAGCGCACCTGATCGAAGGGGAGTAGAGACTGATGGGAGCTTCGCGCGGCCGCCGTCGCCCAATGTCAGAAATCAACGTCGTACCGTATATCGACGTGATGCTGGTTTTGCTGGTCATTTTCATGATCACGGCGCCGCTGCTGAACCTGGGCGTGGAGGTAGAATTGCCCAAGGCGGACGCCGAGCCGATGGATACACAGGAAAACGATGAACCGCTGGTGATCACCGTATTGACGAATGGCGATCTGTACCTGAACGCGGGCGGTGACCTGGACGGCACCAGCAGCGGTCTGATTGACCCGGAATCCCTGGTGACCATGGTGTCGGCGATCGTCAGCCGGAATCCGGAAATCCAGGTGCTGGTCGGGGGAGATGAGCGGGCCAATTACGGCCAGGTCTACAATGCCATGGTGTTGTTGCAAAAGGCCGGCGTGACGAAAGTCGGCCTGATGAGCGACCCGATGGAACTGGGACTTGGGCCGGAGGGAGACACGGAGTAAGTCGTGTCTTTCTGGCAGGAATTCAACGAGCGCCTCCGGGCATTCACGATGGCCATCGGGGTTCATGTCCTGATGGCGGCGCTGGTCGTGCTGGGCACGATGGACTGGGAGCCGTTCCGCAAGCCAAAGAACCTCGGGCTGACCATCGAAGCAGTCATTGTGGATACCAGCGCTATCAGGGAACAGCGGGATGCGGCGAAGAAGGCAGTGGAAATGGAAGACCGCCGGCGTGTCCGTGCCGAAGAACTCGAACGGCAGAAACAGCGCAGAGAGGACGCTGCGGAGAAACGTAAAAGAGAACTGGAAGCACAGAAGAAACGTGATGCCCAGGATCGTCTGCAGAACCTGCGGATGGAACGTGAACGCAAGATGGAAGATCAACGCCTGAAGCAGCAGCGTGAAATGGAACAGGTACGGGCCCAGCGCGAGGCAGCGGAAAAACAGCGTAAGCTGGACCAGGAGCGCCTCAAACAGCTTGAGGCCCGCAAGCAAAATGAGTTGCTGGAACAGCAGCGATTGCAGCAACAGGCCGTTGCGCAACGCCAGGCAGATGCGGAGGCCAGGGAATTTCGTGCCGGTCAGATGGCTACGAAAAGTGATAACTACCAGGCGGCCATCCAGTCTGTTGTCACGCAAAACTGGTTACGCCCGCCGACCGCGCAGGCCGGCCTGCGTTGCACGCTGAAAATCGTGCAGATTCCAGGCGGCGAAGTAATCTCGGCGGCCATTGCCGGCAAGTGTAATGGCGACCAGGCCACACGGCGGTCTATCATCAATGCAGTCGAACGCGGTGGATCGCTACCCTATCGAGGTTTCGAGGACGTGTTCGAAAGAGAAATCGATTTCATTTTTATTTATGACGGTGATTAACAACGTGAAAAAACTATTCCTGATATTCGTCGCACTGCTGGCCTTCCAGTCAGCCGAAGCCCAGCTGCAGATTGAGATCATCAGCGGCAACGCCAGCGCCTTGCCGATCGCGATCGTGCCGTTCCAGTGGGAAGAATCCACGGCACCGCCAGCCGACAGTGTCGATTCGGTTATCTCCGGCGATCTGTATCGTTCCGGCCTGTTCAAGCCGATGGCCGTTGAACAGATGGTCGAACGTCCGACAGAGGTGGAAAGCATCCGGTATGGCACCTGGCGACTGATGAAGGTGGACTACATTGTCATTGGTAAAGTCCGTGCACCTAGGGACGGCAGCGGGCACGAACTGATCTACCAGTTGTTCGATGTCCATACGCAGGAAATGCTGCTTTCACGGATTACCACGGTTGGACCGGGTGACCTGCGCTTTGGCGCGCACCGCGTCGCCGATGCTATTTACGAAGCGCTGACCGGTGTACCGGGCGCGTTTTCAACACGCATTGCCTATATCACGGCAACGGGTCTTGATAAAAATATGCGATACGAGTTGATTGTCGCCGATGCCGATGGTTTCGGCCCGCAGTCAATCGTTGGTTCACCAGAGCCCTTGTTGTCACCTGCCTGGTCACCCGATGGACGTCACCTGGCCTATGTCTCGTTTGAGCAGGGCAATTCAGCGATTTACATGCAGGATGTATCCACCGGCGCCCGCGAACTGATTTCCGGTGGGAAAGGTATTAATGGTGCACCTTCGTTCTCACCCGATGGCAAGAAAATGGCACTGACGCTGTCCCGCACCGGGAATCCGGAAATTTATGTACGGGACAGGGCAACCGGCCGCACAGAGCAGATCACCCAGCACTGGTCAATCGACACCGAACCGGTCTGGTCACCTGATGGCAAGTACATTTATTTCACCTCGGATCGTGGTGGCCGGCCGCAGATTTACCGGGTCTCTCCCAGCGGCGGAACACCTGAAAGGGTGACCCTTGAAGGTGACTACAATGCACGCGCCAGCATTTCCCCCGATGGCCGCAGGATTGCTGTAGCACAAGGCAGGGGAAGCGAGTATCGTATAGCCGTCTGGGACATTGAGACCGAACGATTTTCCGTGCTGACACCGGGTAAGCTGGATGAGTCTCCCAGCTTTGCACCCAATGGCAGTATGATTCTGTATGCAACCCGGGAGGGCACCCGGGGTGTGTTATCTGCGGTATCGGCAGATGGCAATGTCAGACAAAGACTAATCCTGAGTGAAGGGGACGTTCGGGAGCCCGCATGGTCGCCGGTTATCAGGTAGAATGACCGGAAAAGTTTAGAAGAGAAGTCGTAGAGGACGGCTCACATATAAAAACCTGGAGGAAACGATGAAAAGCGCATGGAGAATTACGCTCGCACTAATGCTTGTACTGGCCCTGGCTGCCTGTAAGTCTACGCCCGAAACTGACACCACGACGGATACGACGCCGGATACGACGCCTTCGACAGATGTAGACACCTCAGGTGCACCGGATGCTCGCGACTACACTGATGCACGCAATTTCGACAACCCGGAAAGCCTGCTTTCCAAGCGTGTCATTTACTTTGATTTCGATAAATCTACCGTGCGCCCGGAATACCGCGGGATCGTTTCTGCCCATGCCGCCTACGCCAGGGCTAACGGCAGCGCCCGCGTCACGCTTGAAGGCCATGCCGACGAGCGCGGAACCCGCGAATATAACCTGGGTCTCGGCGAACGCCGCGGCAATGCCGTGTCCGGACTGATGTCTGCACAGGGCGCGATGGGCAACCAACTGACCGTGGTCAGCTACGGTGAAGAACGCCCGACCTGCCGCGTCAGCGACGATGACTGCTGGGCCGCGAACCGGCGCGTGGAGATCGTCTACACGGCTCGATGAATATGATCCATCGTTACAACTACAAAGCCTTGATGGCCGGCCCCGTGCTGGCCATCATCTTATCCGCGTCAACTACGTCGCCGCTGTTTGCCCAGGATATGGATGGCTCGGCGATGGCCACCCTGGTGATCCAGGTGCAGGAGCTGCAGGATGAATTACGGACACTCCGCGGTCAGCTGGAAGAGCAGGACAGGGAACTCGAAAATCTGAAACGGCGGCAACGTGACCAGTACCTGGACCTCGACCAGCGTCTGTCCGACGTGCGTAATGCACAACCGGCGGTCGGCGGCGGACCGGTAGTCAGCACCCGGCCGGCAACACAGGGCCCTGTCGTTTCGCCATCGCCCGATTCGCCCGATGTTCGCGCCCCGATGGAGTCGCAATCCGAAGTGACCGGCATTGGCCAGCCCCTGGCCCAGAGCCAGACGGCAGCTGCCATGGCAGCTGATGAAAAAGCTTCTTACGACGAGGCTTTCCAGGCCCTTAAAGAGCTGCGCTACGCGGACGCCGCGGAAGATTTCCAGTCGTTCCTTGATCAGTACCCCAACAGCGATTATGCGGACAACGCACAATACTGGCTGGGCGAGTCGTACTACGTAACACGAAATTACGACATCGCGTTGAAATCCTTCCAGAACCTGCTTGACCAGTTCCCGGATAGTCCCAAGGCGCCTGATGCACTGCTCAAGATCGGCTACACCCATTATGAGTTGGAACAGTGGGACAGCGCCCGTGCCGCCCTGACCCAGGTGCAGGAAAAATTCCCGGACACCACGCTGTCCCGCCTGGCCGAAAATCGCTTACGCTCCATGCGTATGGAAGGCCATTACTAGAACCTTCGGATGGCCTCCAGAAAATGGAGGCCATCCGAGGGTTTTGTGGTTTTTTCCCGATCAGGGTGCTAATTTTTTTGATTCCTCGAAATGGGAGCCGGCATAAGCCAGGTATTCAGACCGGTTCATTCCACGGGCTTTTGCCCGGTTGTCGATGATCTGAAGAATCGACGGTCTAATGGTGATATTGATTCTCTTGGCTGGACCCAATATAGGCTCTAAGTCCACGTCCACATAGGCCAATAGCGCAATGCCTTCGTCGGGGTAAAAATCGGACATGTCTACAATCTCAGACGGTTCGGGAATCGGATTGCCATCTGCGGCAATGCATTCTACATAAAGCATGATGGCTTCATGTGCGCTATCAATGGCGTTCTGGATTGAATCACCGGCGGAAAAACATCCTGGTAGGTCAGGGACGGTAACACCGAATTGCTGATGGTCATCAGTGTGAAGGATGATTGGGTATCTCATTGCAACTCCATTGATTCAAGACCATCCAGCGCTTTTATACATGGCTTTCAAAGTACCCATAGGAAAATCCTTTTTTGGATGGGCCTTGAAGATTTGTCGGCTGTTCAAGTATACACACTAATACACATTGTTTGGATTTCATTAATCACAAGGCTAATCGACTCAGTAATCTGAACTGGCAAGCTATCCGGCCGTATATATGTAAGAGAACTGCCCCGTTAGACCAGTAAGCCTTACAATGTGTAGATGGCAGAACAAACCAAAGAACATGGGCAGACGAACTCCCGCGTGGGAATGCTGAAAATCACCGAGATTTTCCATTCCCTCCAGGGTGAAGCCTTGCAGGCCGGCTTGCCTACGGTGTTTGTCCGTCTGACCGGATGCCCTCTGCGCTGCACATACTGCGATAGTGAATACGCCTTCTACGGCGGTGAATGGAAGCACTTCGACGATATCCTGGATGCGATACGCATTCACCAAACCCCCTATGTCTGCGTGACCGGCGGCGAACCGCTTGCGCAGAAACGTTGTGCCGAATTTCTGACCCTGTTGTGTGATGAGGGTTTCGAGGTTTCACTGGAGACAAGCGGGGCGGTTGATATCGGCCTGGCTGACCGCCGCGTAAGCCGGGTCATGGACCTGAAAACCCCGGATTCGGGTGAAGAAAGTAAGAATCTCTGGTCCAACCTGGATGAACTGACTTCGAAAGACCAGGTGAAATTCGTGATCTGCTCACGCAGCGATTATGAGTGGGCGAGGGCGCAGCTACTCGAACGTAAGCTGGGTGACTTTTGCGCTGTCCTGTTTTCACCCGCCTGGGGAATGGTGGAAGCCAGGGAACTGGCAGAGTGGATTCTGGAAGACCGCCTGCCGGTGAGATTTCAATTACAGTTGCATAAGTTGTTGTGGGGCGATGAACCCGGCAAGTGAAAAGGGGAATAGACAGTGACTGAACCCAAAAAAGCGGTAGTACTGGTTTCCGGGGGGCTGGATTCTGTAACCGCTCTGGCCTACGCGCAGGAGCAAGACTTTGACTGCTACGCGTTATCGGTTGATTACGGACAGCGCCATCGTTCAGAACTCGATGCGGCGAAAAGAGTAACGCAGGCAGCGGGTGTGCCATTGAAGGTGCTGCCACTGGATCTGCGTGCTATCGGTGGCTCGGCCCTGACAGATGATATCGATGTCCCCGAGGCTGAAACCAGGGGCATCCCGGTCACCTACGTCCCCGCCCGCAATACCATCATGTTGTCACTGGCGCTGGCTTATGCCGAAGTGCTGGGTGCAGACGACATTTTTATCGGCGTCAACGCGGTCGACTACTCAGGCTATCCGGATTGCCGGCCGGAGTATATAGAGGCCTACCAGGCCATGGCGCGACTGGCCACCAAGGCCGGCGTGGAAGGCGGGAGCATGACCATCCACACGCCACTGGTGGACCTGACCAAGGCCGAGATCATTCAACTGGGCGCCAGCCTCGGCGTGGATTACTCGCTGACCGTTTCGTGCTACCAGGCCGACGGGGAAGGGCGCGCCTGCGGCGTTTGTGACTCCTGCCGAATACGCAAGGAGGGGTTTGAGGCTTCAGGCTTGCCCGATCCAACGAAATATCGCCAAAATCCTTGAGAACGGAGGCAAATTCCCCTACAATTCCGCCTCCTCTGCGGGGCCGTTAGCTCAGTTGGTAGAGCACCGGACTTTTAATCCGATGGTCGTAGGTTCGAATCCTACACGGCCCACCATTTTTTTCAGTTACTTACAACTAACTTCAACTTTCTACCTTCGGTCTTTTGTGACCAATTTGTGACCGAAACCCGGTTTGCAGCCTCTTTCAGATGGTCTCCACCCAGGTGTGCATAGCGCAAAACCATCTCTGTGCTTAGCGACACATAGGTTACAAAGTATTCCGGGTACATAGGTTACACAATCTGGCATTTGGGAGAGATCTCAGATGCCCTGGAAAGAGTGTAATCGAATGGATGAACGTCTCCGATTTGTAGCCCGAAGGCCACAGATTTCTCCTACTCTACAACCTGTGTTCACTGCAAACAGGCTCATTTGCGCCAAGTGGTCTGGCAACAATCTGAACAGTCGATAAGCGCCCATGAAAGTCTCAAACAGTCTGACTGCAGGCTACCCAGGGGCTCCCCCTCCCCAATCTACTCAATCTCCCCAATTACCATACAAGACCGCCATGCGGGCGAATCTTCTAAAACAAATCGGCCGCATGGCGGCCTCCCAGAGGTCTTTCTACAGATCAGCGCTTTGGACGACGGGAATGTTTTTACGATCAGAACGGGCCCTGAGTGCTTTCAGACGCCGGCCCAGCCAGCTGAACAACTTTCTGGGCCATTGGCGGATCACATCCAGCCAGGTATAGATCGTGGGCAGCAACACCAGGCTGACGAAGGTTGAGAACAGCAAACCGCCGACAATGGCCCTGGCCATGGGGAAATAAGGCGGGCCACCTCCGCCTATTTGAGTGGTGCCTATACACAGGGGGGTCAAACCGAGCACCGTGGTTCCCACCGTCATCAGAATGGGCCGCATACGCTCGCGACCGGCTCTTATCAAAGCCTCGTCTCGCGGCAAACCCTGCAACCGCAACTGGTTTACATGATCGATCAATACAATGCCATTATTCACCACCACACCGATCAAAATCAGAATGCCGATCATGGCCATCAATGTGAATGTGGTCCCGGTCAGCAAAAAGAACCAATAAACACCGATGACTGAAAACAGGATCGTACAGATCATGCTCACGGGATAAATCAATGATTCAAACTGTGCTGCCAACACGATGTAGATGATTGCGATTGCCAACAGAATGTTGAACAGCATTTTCTGCATGGCTTCCTGGTCATCGTCGAAACCGCCGCCGAATTTCCAAGCGTAGCCACTGGGCATACTCATCAGTTTCATATTCTGCTCGATGAGTTCACGGGCCTTTTCCGCGGTGATTCCATCCAGCTGCGCGGTGATACGCAAACCGGTTTTTCGGTCCAGGCGGCGAATCTCGGTGGGCCCTGTGCCCTGGACAAATTCAACCATTGCCATCAACGGAATGGCTACACCCTGTGCATTTTTCAGCTTGAAATCCCGCAAGTCATCTACTGACTGACGGTCCTCTTCCCGGAACTGCAAACGCACCGGAATTTCACCTTCCTCACCCTTAAACTCCCTCAAGTCAATGCCACGAATGGCAATTGCCACCGCCTGGGCGACCTCCTGGGTTGAAAACCCTAACTGGTTGGCCCTTTCACGGTTGACATGCACCTGCACTTCCTGGTCACCTGCTGACGCGCTGGAAACCACACCGGTCAAGCCACCCACGGACGACAGAATGCGAACGGCATCCTCGGACAGCTCACGCAAAATTTCACTGGATGCTCCGGTTAGCGTGATACTGAGCTTCTCGCCGCCTCCGGAACGCTCAAAATCAAAACTGGGTCGACCAATGGCAATCTTGGGCAGCCCTGCCATTATGTCTGCGGAAATTTCTTCTGAAGAACGTTTTGAATTATCGTCATCCGTCAGCAGGATGACCGAGGCCGTTCCTTCACGTTGTTCACTGTAGTAGGTATAAACTGCCCGAATCTCGAACAGCTCCTGGTTGGAGTAAAGATACTCTTCAATTCTGTCTACGGACTCTTTCAGTTTGGCCAGGGGATAATGCCCATCCAGGTGATAAGGCATGTACAACTGCCGTGTCTGGTCGCGCGGGAACATATCCGTTTCCACGATGGACATGGGGATGGCAGCCGAAACCAGGGCCAGGATCACCATGCCTGCAGCAAGCCAGCGGTGACGCATATTCCACTTCAGCAAGCGCACATAACGGTCACGTAACCAATCAACAGCGGCATTTTGTTTCTGGCCCGCAGGCCGGTCCAGCCGGGACGCCAACAGCGGAATGATGGTCTGGGCAATGACCAGAGATATTACCAGCGATACCACGATAGCGGCCGCCACATGGGCCAGGAAAATTGAAATCTGATCCTGTTCTCCAAAAATAATAGGCAGGAACACCGCGGCACTGGTCAGGGTACCGGCTGCCACCGCCAGACCTACTGCACTGACTCCCCGCAATGCCGAACCCCGTGGATCATCGGGCGTTTTCTCGTGTTCCGTGTGGATGCTTTCACTGACCACAACTGCGTTATCCACCAACATACCGACAGCGAGCATGAGACCCATCATGGACAGGATATTCAGGGACAGGCCCAGAAAGTACATTGCGCCAAGGGCGATCGTTATCGCCACGGGTATGGCCAGTGAGACCATCAGCGTCGTCTGGATGTTGCCGAGGAAAAAGTACAGCACAAACAGGGATAGAAAAGCGCCCAGCAGTCCGGCTTTGAGAAGTTCACTGAGAGATTCAGTCACACCTTCCGACTGGTTTTCAAGAAAAAACAGATTAATACCGGCCATTTCCGGTGTCTGACCGATGCGGTCAACCTCTTCCAGCGCCCTTCTTCCCACATCGACCAGATTGGCGCCGCTTTCCTTGAAAATACTGACTCCAATGGCATACTTTCGATCCAGGTGGCGAGCATAATCACGGCGTTTACTGTCGTAAGTAATTTCCGCAATGTCACTCAAACGAAGCCCTTCTTCTGTTATGACCAGATCCTTGATTTCATCAATCGAGCGGAACTCACCCCGCGGGTTGACCCGGTACCGTGTTTCACCATCCTGGATCAGACCGGCTGAGTCGGAAAAATTCACCTGGCTTAGCAAGGCCTGCAAGCGATTGAGATCGATGCTATGGGAAACCACCCGGTCGGCAATCAATTCGATGCGGATCTCACGCGGTTCGATACCCTGGAAATCCACTCGTGCCACCCCGGGAATTCTCTCCAGCGGCCGGACCAGGCGCCGGTTCAGCATGTCATAGGCCAGCGACAAATCACGCTCGCTGGATATGCGCAGGGTTAACACCGGTTGATCCGTAAAATTGAATTTCAACACGTTGATGCGACGAAGATCAGCGGGCAACTGGTCGCGAATGGCTTCCATCCTTTCCCTCGCTTCAACCGCTTTTACAGCGACATCGGCACCCCAGTCGAACTGGACTTCAAGTCTTGAACCATTGGATGAAGAGGTGGATTCAAGCCGCTTGATGCCGCTCAGTGTTGCAATCACCTCCTCGGCCGGGCGGGTAATTTCCCGTTCCACTTCATCGGGTGTTGAACCCTGGTAAGGCATATCCAGGATAATAAACGGAATATCCACTGCCGGAAAAAATTCCATCGGAAGTAAACGGCTCGATACCAGGCCCACCGCGATCATGGAAACAAAGATCATCACAATAGTGACCGGGCGGTCCATTGCAAATCGCGCGGGTGACATGGCTCAGGTCTCCATCACAGCGTTACGGGCGTGCTCATCCATTACACCCTGGCTGGATACTGTGTCCGGGCGGCGATCAAGCAATGAGTACATGACAGGAACCACCAGTAGTGTCAGCAGAGTTGATGTGAGCAGGCCGCCGATTACCGTGATGGCCATGGGAGTGCGCATTTCTGAACCTTCCCCCAGGCCGAGCGCCATAGGCAGCAGGCCCAGCACAGTAGTCAGTGTGGTCATCATGATTGGGCGCAAACGCAGTTTTGCGCCCTCCCTGATGGCCGCAACACGGTCCAGGCCCCGCTCACGCAGCTGATTGATCAGATCAAGAAGGACAATGGCATTATTCACCACGATACCCGCCAGCATGATCAGGCCGATAAAGACAATCACACTAAGCCGGGTGTCAGTCAGCCACAGGGCCAGTGCGACACCGACGGCTGCCAGGGGAATTGAAAACAGGATGACGAAGGGATGCAGCAAGGATTCAAATTGCGAGGCCATCACCAGGTAGACAAGAAAAATCGCCAGTCCCAGTGCGAACAACAGGGACTTGAAAGAAGCTGCCATCTCTTCACTCTGACCACGAATGTTCAGGGTCACGCCGTAAGGCAACTTCATCCGGGACAGTAAGGTTTCAGCTTCGGTAACTGCACTGCCAAGGTCGCCATGAGCGAGATTGGCCTGCACGAGAGCCATACGTTCCTGGTTGCCTCGGCGAATTTCTGCCGGCCCCTCCGCAACCCGAATTTCAGCAACCGACGACAAAGGTACGGGAAATTCGCTTTGCGGATTAACGATGAGTCCGCGCACCGCAGCGATAGACTGCCGGTCATCCTCAGCCAGGCGAACCAGGACATCGATCTTACGATCGCGCCAGCTATAACGGGTGGCCACTTTTCCTCGTATTTTGTTCACTACCTGGTCGGAAATCTGCTTAACCGTGAGTCCCAGGGCGGCAGCTCGTTCCTGGTCAAAATATATCTGAATTTCGGGATGACCTCTTTCAAGGCTGGATTCCACATCTGCAAAACGATCTGTCTGCTCCAAACGACGCAAGACTTCATCACTGGTCGCACGCAGGGATTGCAGATCGTAGCCCTGAATTTCGATCTCCAGCGGTTTGTCAAAGCTGAGCAACTCCGGCGCTGAAAAATTCGTATCAAGCCCGGCAATATTCTGTGCCCTTGCCCGGAGGCTGCCAATCACCTTTTGCTGGTCTCCGATACTTGCCCCGAGATTCATTTCAACCAGAATACGGGCAATATTTTCGCCACTTTCAGTCGGATTGGCATCGATTCGGTTACCCGATCCGGCGACACCATAAACATAGTTGACTGCGGGATCAGTGGCCGCAAGTTGCTGCAACTCACCCGCAATTCGGTCGGTCTCGTCCAGAGGTGTTCCGGGGGCTGCCTCCAGGGTGATATTGAACCGGCCCTGTTCCAATTGCGGCACTAATTCAGTGCCGGTTCCCCGCAACAACAAAACCGCAAGTATCAACAGAATTGTTGATACAAGCAGGGTCAGAAATCGGTGGCCCAGTGCCCAATCGAGCAAACGACCATAGCCGACAGAAAACCACTGACCCACGCGACTGCTCAGTCCGTCACGAGTGGTGGACTGCTGACCTCGAATGGAGGCCATCATGGGAATCAGGGTCACAGCAACTCCGAGGGAAATTGCCAGTGCAAAAGTTACAGTCAACGCCTGGTCTCTGAACAACTGTCCTGCGATGCCGTCAACGAAGGCAAGTGGCAGAAATACCGCAATCGTTGTCAGGGTGGCAGCGATGACGGCTCCCCCTACCTCGCTGGCGCCCTTGATGGCTGCACTGACCAGTCCCTCACCACTGGCCCGGTAGCGCGAAATATTTTCCAGCACAACAATGGCATTGTCCACCAGCAAACCAGTGGCCAGCGCAATGCCACCCAGCGACATGATATTCAGCGATATTCCGGCTTGCCCCATCAGGAAGAAGGTGGCAATAATCGAAACCGGTATGGACATCGCGATGGTAAAAGTAAACCAGACATTGCGTAAAAAAACGAAGATCACCAGTACGGCGAGCAAACCACCCAGCACTGCGGCTTTGACGACTTCGCTGATGGCCCGGTCAATAAACACACTCTGGTCATCGACTTTCTCGAGTGACATATCCTGCGGTAGTTCTTCAGACAGTTCCTGGATGCGCGAAGTTATGCCTTCTGCCACACTAACAGTGTTCGCATCGCCTTCTTTGTATATCGCCACTTCCACAGCTTCTTTACCATTCATGCGAATGATCGCTTCACGCTCGGTGTAACCCGCGTGGATTCGGGCAATATCACGCAAGTAAATCGGGCGCAACTCCCCGGGGGCGATAATCAATCCACCAAATTCTTCGACCGAAGTAAACTGGTTAATCGTTCGTACCAGGTAGCGCTGGGTGCCCTGTTCCAGCCGTCCGGCTGAGACATTGACGTTTTCGGCCGCCAGCCGGGCGCTGAGCATTTCGGGTGAGAGATTGAGCTGCGCCATTTTCCGCTGGTCGATTTCAACCTGGATCTCATCCTCGAGTCCACCACTGATTTTTACCGCAGCGACACCCTCAACCGGCTCAAGAAGTTTTTTGACTTCCTCGTCGGCGAAGCGACGCATTACCTTGAGCGAGGATTCATCCGACTGGCTGGAAATCAGGCCGAAACGCATAATGGGGTCGGTGGCCGGATTGAACCGCAACAGCAGGGGCCTGCTTGCCTCCAGCGGAAGTTGCAGAAGCTCCAGTTTTTCCCGCACGTCCAGACCGGCACGGTCCATGTTTGTGCCCCATGCGAACTCCAGAATGACATCGGATTGTCCCGCACGGGAAACTGATTTAACGCTGAGCACATTCTTGACCACGCCCACCACTTCTTCGACCGGACGTGTGAGGAGTGTTTCGATTTCCTCCGGCGCCGCTCCGCGATACTCGGTGCGAACGGTCAGGGTCGGGTAAGACAAATCGGGCAAGAGATTGACTTTCAGGTCCTTGAGAGCAATCAGACCGAATAAAACCAGGGTGACAGCGGCCATGGAAATGGCCACACGTCTGCGCGTGGCTACTTCGACCAGTTTCATGGTTCCACTCGGACTCTGATGATCGGCGTTCATACGCCTGACGTCAGATCGTTACCTACCACCTCAACCCGGGCGCCTTCACTGAGACTGCCCTTGCCTGCTGTTACGACATTTTCACCGGGAACCAGTCCATCTGTGACCTCGACAATTCCGTCTGCCTCGAATCCCAGTTGTATACTTCGACGACTCGCGTTTCCTTCTTCATTAATCACAAATACATGGCTCATTTCATCTTCTGTGATGACTGCGCTGCGTGGAATCACAGGCACATCTTCATGCCGGTCGTAGAGGATTTCTGCCCGCCCAAACAGGCCGGGCTTGAGCATTTGTGCATGATCCCTGATCTGTGCAGTTACCCGGAAAGTTCCAGTGCCCGGATTGACGACAGGGCTGATACGGATCACTTCACCGGCAAAGGTTTCACCGGGCCAGGCGTCAACCGACATCAAGACCTGTAGACCTTTACTCAGCACACTTAACTCTCTCTCCGGCACGTTCAGCACAGCCAGCAAAGGGTCGTAACTGGTGATATCGAAGACCGGCTGGTGCAGCGTCACCAGATTTCCAACTCGAATCATACGCTCAGAAATGTACCCACTGATCGGCGCCTTGATACTGGTATAGGCAAGATCAAGCCTTGCCAGATCATAAGCGGCTTTCTGTGCTTCGTATTCGGCGTTAACACGCTCGTAATCCTCGGTACTCACCAATTTCTTGGCGAACAATTCCTTCTTGCGCTGAAAATCAGTCGCCAGACGTTTCAAGGCCGCATTGGCTCGTTCAACTTCCAGCGCGTAACGGTCAGTTTCGACAGAGGCCAGCACCTGCCCTGCCTCGACGAAATCACCTTCCTCCGCATTCAGATTCAGGACGACGCCGGTGATTTGTGAAACCACGACTGCCTGCTCATCGGCCTCCAGCGTTGCCGTGCCCGTGTAAAACGCAGAGACATCACTACTGGTAACCGTCGCAGCCTCAACGGGAATCGCGATGACTTCCTCGACCGGGTCTTCGCTCTCATCTCCATTGAGTTGGTTCATGCAACCCTGCAAAATCACTGCAGAAGCCATCAGCGACACAAACAGTCCGGCATTCACCAACCGTCCAATCACTCGATACCTCATGACATTCAATCCTAGTGTGTTATTCAACTACAACACTAACACAGCAACGGCAAACCCATTGTGCCATTTGTCCTATGTCAGCCCACAATAAGTATACATGCAAAAAATGAGCCAGCTTGTGCGGCCCTGCTCCCTCTCCACAAAAGACGGGTTCACGCCGTTCAGAACCATAACATGAACATTGCAAGCTGGTCAGGACGCCCAATTGTTAGTCTAATTGGCAAAGAAACAGGCTGGACACAGACCATTTTTATTTTGAGGAGTATAAGACGAATAAAAGCTATTTCTCGAGAATTCAAGGGTTATGGAGTAACCTGATAAATCGATTTTCTGCCTGTTTCTTCCAAAATAGCATCAACAGTTGCTTCCCATGGCTGAGGAGTTCGTAAATTCAACGCGTTGGCAGCTTGAATCCTGCTGCAGGCGCGCAAGCAAGCTTGCTGCGTGATCAGACGCAGCAAGAATGTGGCTTGAATTGGTTTAAAAGCCTTCGAGCAATTCGGTCCGAGGCGGTGCCCTGCATCGTGGTGGCAGTGCGGTTGCTTCAGAAGACACATTGTCATCCAGATGAGCAAGTATTTTCCTGATTACCGCAGGGTCTTCAATGCTGGCGATGATCCTGACTTCACCACCACAATCTCGGCAGGTTTCAATATCGATATTGAACACACGCTTCAAGTCGCTGTGCCCAAGTCATTGACACCTGGTGCTCGGCAGAGCGTTTGAGCTGGTGCCCCTTTTGGTGTTCTGGCCTTTTTACCTTTACCCCGTTTTGCCGGTGTAACCCGTGCCCGATACTTACTGTTCGGGGCGAAAACACCATGGAAACGGGTTAGGTTAACCCTGGGCTTGGGAACCAAAGCCACCAGCCTGGAGATGAAATCCAGCGGTTCGAACAGGACATGGGTCGTACCATTACTGTAGGGTGTTTTCAGCTCATAGCGGACTTGACCGTTGCGGGTCAGTGATAAACGTTTAGTGGATACCGCCGGTCTTGCGATGTACCGGCACAGACGTTCCAGTTTCTCCCGTTCATTGGCTCTGGCAGCGACACCTGCATGCAGTGAGAACCCAGCTACTTTGCCCACCGTAGATGCCAATGGGTCGTCTCCACAGTCGGGTAAGGTTTGTAAGGTGCAGATACGCCTTTAGCGAATACTTGCGGCCTTGTTGTGGTCCGATGGCAATGCGGTAGGTAATGGAACTTCCCAGCAGTTGATTGATCGGTGATTCCGAGTCGGCATCCACGCCCTCGGCGGTGAGGTAGCTGTTGCCGGCATCGCGCACCAGCAGGCCCTGGCGTTCCAGGTAACGGCCAATTCGCTGGGCGATGGTATGGGTCAGTTGGGTGAGTTCATCGCTGGTTGGTGCCTTGACCCAGCGAAACCGTGCACGGGATCGGTCGGCGCTGTCAATGTAAACACCGTCCAGAAAGAGCATGTGGAAGTGGATATTGAGATTAAGTGCCCCTCCAAAGTTCTGAATCAGTGTCACTGCGCCAGCCTGTGCCGTGGTTTTGGTATATCCAGCTTTATGGGTTAGATGGGTGGCAATGGCGCGGTAGACGATGCCCAGCACCTTGTCCATGACTTTGGGATTACTGGCGAACAGAAAGCGCAGTGGGAACGGTACGCTCAGCACCCTCGGCAATTGCTCCTGCATTGCTCTAATACCGCCATCCTGGCGATAATTGCCGCATCGGCTGATGGGGCAGGACTTCGTCCACCAACAGAGCAGCGCTGTCTGCCATCCTCCGCGCCCCGCAACTGGCGCAAAAACCGCGGAGTTTGCAGCTGAACGCCACCAGTTTTTCGTGATGGCAGATCTCGCAACGGACCCGCAGAAAGCCATGCTCAAGTCTTCCGCATTTCAGGTACTCATCAAATTCCCGGGAGATGAAAGCCGGTAGGTGTTTGCCCTGGCTGGCCAGTTCGGCCTGGAACTCAGGCCAGTATTCCCGAACGATCTGGTAGAGCAAGGTGGTCTCGGGGCGGTGGCGTACGTATCTTGCAGAAGATGTTGGTGGTGCCCGAGAAAGCGAGAATCTGGAAGATCGGGGAGGCCGCCCTGGAGTACGAGTTACGTGCGAGTGCAAACCTGTCCCTCAAACAAATGGTCCTTACCGGGGACATGGGTAACACTTTCGGAACCAGTGAGCAGTCGCTCACTGGTTCCACCCGGTTCTCTTTCTCGTCAAAAAATCCCAGATCATACTCCATAAACGTGACCTGCCAGCCCGCCTGAGCGCCTAACGCCACGCTTGCGAATTGGGGCAGTACAGGGGTTTACCCTGGTACGGAAAAACCATTCCGGGTGGGCCAATTATCGATGCCTGGTTACAGGATAATGTAGTAAAAGCCCGCCTGAAAAAGGGCTCTGACCCCAATTTCTCGTTACAATGTCCCCATGCCGTTTTCTGAGCATAATTTGCCGATCCTTCAAACCAAGTTCTGCGCACCTCAGCTGGGTGAAGATCTTGTGCGCCGCGATCGCTTGCTGACCCTGATGGATGGCTCACTTAATGTGCCGCTGACCCTGGTGTCGGCACCGGCCGGCTATGGCAAAAGTGTATTGGTCAGCCAATGGATGGATAGCCAGGTGCATCCCGTGATCTGGATTTCGCTGGATGCGGGTGATGGCGAACTGCGGCAGTTCATCTCATACCTCGCCGGGGCGATAGCCATCAGGTTTCCGGAAGCCAGTGAAGTGCTCCACGAGCTGAATAGCGGTTCTGAACCTCCACCCATTGCATCTTTGGTCTGTCACCTGCTTAACGAACTCAGCAATTTAAAAGAGCCTGTCACCCTGGTGCTCGATGACTACCATCACCTTGCTCAGAGCTCCGAAGTGCATCAATTGATAGATGGGCTGCTGCTTCACCCACCGCTCCAGGCTCATTTCGTGCTGATCACGAGACGCGACCCGCCGATGCTGTTAACCCGCCTTCGTGCGCTTGGCCAGATGCTGGAGATTCGGATGCGGGATTTGCAGTTTACTCAGGAAGAAGTCGCCGAACTGCTTGAGTCTGCTACGGGCCGTGCTGCCAGTGACAAATCCATCACCCATCTGCAGCAGGAGGTGGAAGGGTGGGCCGTGGGCTTACGCCTGGCCTCTTTGGCGCTACGTCACAGGAAAAATCCTGATGAATTTCTTTTTTCCCTCCACGGCGGTATTCCGCAGGTTCAGGAATACCTGCTCAACGAGGTGTTATCAGGCCTGTCAGAGATTGACCGCGAGTTTCTGCTGAAAACATCGGTACTCAATCGATTCTGCGGGGAGTTGATTGAATATTCCTGCGACGCTGGAAATGTCGCCATGTCCGGTGCCGGGCTAGCCGGTGCCGATTTTATTTTCCAGTTAAAACAAAGAAACCTGTTTACGATTTCCCTTGATCCCCAGGGCGAGTGGTTTCGTTATCACCACCTGTTCCAGGTTCTGCTACAGAACGAACTGGGACGAAAGGTCAGTGTGCAGGAAATTTCTGATGTGCATATGCGTGCCAGCGTCTGGTTTGAAACCAATGGCCTGGTTGAAGAAGCGATCGAGCACGCCATGAAGGCGGGCGATGCAACGGTAGCGGCGAGGATCATTGAGCGGCATTGTTACGATGAAATTGAAAGAGACAGAGTCTACGTAGTCGAGCGCTGGCTGGCGTTGATTCCACCGGAAATCACCCGGCAAAGAATCGTCCTGGTTTTAGCGCAGACGTGGTTGGCATTTTCCCATCAGAATATTGAAAGAGCGGCCTCACTGGTCAACGATGCAGAATTGCTGCTCGTTGATTCAGAGGAACACAGCGGAATTACCGGGGAATTGGATTTTTTCAAAGGGAGCCTGTGCTTCTGGGGGGGGCAGCTTGGTGAGGCCATTCGCCTGCTGGAACGCGCACAACGCAGGGTTGATCCCCACAAATCAATCATTGTGGCGGAGACCGACCTGCATCTGACAATTGTCAGGTATATGAGTGGCCAGGGTGAGATGGCAGTTCATTCGCTCAATGAACAAATCCGTAAGTGCGGCGGGCGCCACCTTGCGCGGCGGGTTGGGGCACTCGCATTTCTGCGTATGTTTTCGGGTGATTTGCCCGGCCTGGAAGTCGAGGCACGCCGGATGCTTGCCATGGACAAGTCGATGCGCAGCCCATTAGTGGATTCCTGGAGTGTCTATTTTCAGGCATGCGTAGATCTGCATTCGTGCTCATTTGAAGAAGCAGCCACAAAATTTCAGACGATAATGAACCGGCCTCACATTACTGACCGGCGCGCTGTCATTGATGCATTTGCTGGTTTTGCCCTGGCACAGCAACTATTAGGGAATACTGAAACAGCCAACAGCACGGTCGACCAGTTAATGGACTATCTCAGTGATTCAGATGACCCGGCAAACCGTGTATTGGCCGGCTCCTGCCAGGCGAGAATACAGCTCTTGCAGGGGAAAATTGAGTCGGCATTGGGCTGGGAATCATCATTCAGGGAAGTCCCGGGAGTCTTTGACCTGTTCATCTGGCTCGAGGTTCCTGCGATTACCCGGGTCCGGGTTTTGCTGGCGTCAGGTTCTGCGGAAAGTCTGTCAACGGCACGTGAACTCATCGATAGCATGCGTTCAACCAGCGAGAGTAACCACTTCGTCATCCAGTTGATTGAGATCACCGTTCTGGAGTCCCTGGTCCTGGATAAACAGGGAAAAAGGGAGCAGGCACTGGAGTCATTGCAATCAGCGATCGATCTGGCCAGGCCGGGTGGTTGGGTCCGGCCGTTCCTGGAGGCGGGCCTTCCGATGACACTCCTCCTGGAGCGTTTGAGCGGTAAGGGTGTGCATCCTGAATACGTGAGTCAATTGCTGTTGACCATTCGGAATATCAGGCAATCCAGTGTCATTTCAGAAACTACCCCTCATGTTCTCCCAAACACGTTTGAAGACCTGACCAACCGCGAACTCGATATCCTCGAACTGCTGGCACAGCGCATGCAGAACAAGGAGATTGCCAATCAACTGTTTATTTCCACCCACACGGTCAAAGACCACCTCAAGCACATTTACCAGAAACTGGGCGTAAGCACCCGCCGCCAGGCGGTTGCCGAGGCCATAAAAGCGGGCATTATTCCTCCCGCCTGAGTACCCACCCCACCAAATCCCCCTCTTTTTGGGGGTGGCGGCAATCTTTAGCACGCCGCAAAATAACCCTATTCCCTGAACATGGAAGAAGCTCATGCGCAATGACGTCAGAGTTCTGCATTTGGCAATGGTGTGCTTACTCATGCTCATCCTCTCCGGCCCGACACTTTCCGACGAGGTTCTGATCACCAACGGTGACCGGCTAACCGGCGATATCGTGCGGCAGGACAACGAAACGCTTCGCCTGAAGACCAGTTACGTCGGAACCCTGGAGATCAAATGGGCAGACATCGTCGAAGTCGTGCTCGATGGGCCAACGACCGTCCTGCTTGATGACGATAAAACCGTGCAGGTTGAATCGTTCAAGCGAGTTGAAGACGAGTTTGTACTGTTGCCAGAGGGATCCGCGAAAACGATCACAGTGCCTGCCTCAAACGTGAAAGTGATTGAACCCGAGCCCTGGGAGCTAGGCCAGGGACACAAGTTCACCGGGCGTATTAATATCTCGATTGACAATGAGCGGGGCAACTCGGAGTCAAACGAATTTGACCTGGATTTCAATTTGAACAACAAGTGGAAAAAGAACAACCTTCTGGTGTTCGGCCAGGCCGAGTACGACACCACCCGCGGTATTACAACGACCGATAAATGGTCGGTGATGGCCAACCTGGATCACACGTTCAGAGGCAACTGGTATTACGTCGGCGCGGCTATGTTCAAGAAAGACAAGTTTGCAGACCTGCAACTACGGAGCATGTATGGCGGCGGGATCGGGTATCGCTTTTATGAAAGTAAAATCAAGAACCTCAAGTTTGAACTTGGTCCCTATTACCTGAAGGACAATTTTTACAGCCAGCCCTCCGTCGACTTCTGGGGTCCGGCCTGGTTTCTCGATTACGACCAGAAAGTCTGGAAACAGAGGCTTCAAATCTATCACCGTCAAACCGGGTTCGTGGCTGCCAGTGGTGGAAACAAATTCCTGTGGCGGTCCTGGACCGGGGTGCGTGTTCCCCTGATCAGTGGCATTGTCGGCAGCGCGGAATATGAAATCGACTATGACAGTGATCCGGCGGTTGATGCCGAAACGACGGACCAGACGTTCAAATTGAAGCTCGGCTACAAATGGTGAGACTGTGGTCGGTGCGTCTCCCCGACCACCCCCCCCGTTTCCCACTCTTTGTGGGGGATTTGTGCAGTCGGGTCGTAAATCATAATTGGGTCATGAAATCCATATCATCGTGCGTATCGTGTTTGGTGGCCTGCCTGCTGGTTTGGCTGATGGTTCCTTTGGCGGCCCATGCCCAGTTTCTGGGTAACAACCTGGGCGGAGATGCCGGCCTGATGGCAGCGACCCAGCCGGATCCCGGCACCTACTTTGTGCCGCTGTACGTCGCGTATCGTGGCGATACGCTTCGCGACCGGGACGGCAATGTCATCGCCTATGATCCCGAGCGACTCGGCTCGCTCGATGTGAGCGCATATGGCATTGGTATCTGGTGGGTATCCGAAAAGAAGGTGCTGGGCGGTAATTACAGCCTGATGGTTGCACCGGCCTGGACAAACAATAAATTCGAAGCACCGATCCTGGGACTGATCGAAAGAGTCCCAACGGGGTTCACGGATTTGTATGTGCAGCCGATCAACCTCGGTTGGCATAACGAGCGGGCAGACTATAGCGCCGGAATCGGCATTTATGCGCCAACCGGACGTTATCACCCCGATGCAGATGACAACCTCGGCCTGGGCATGTGGACGCTTGAACTTTTTGCGGGCGGTACCTGGTATTTAGATCAAGCCAGAAGTTGGTCTTTTTCTACCCTCGCTGCCTATGAGATTCACGGCGAAAAGAAACATACGGATATCCGGGTTGGTGACATCCTGACATTGGAAGGCGGGCTCGGAAAATCCTTTATGGATGGAGCATTGTCCGTTGGAGTCGCCTATTACGCGCAGTGGAAAATCACCAATGATGATTTCGGGGGTGAACTTGATTTGCTGCCAGGACTGATCGGCAAGAACCGGGGGTTTGGCGCAGGACCTGAAATCTCGCTGCCGCTGGCGACGAAAAAAAACTTGTGGGGGTTTCTGAGCCTCCGCTACCTGTGGGAATTCGGAACGCGAAATTCGGTTGAGGGCAACATGTTTGTTGCGACCTTATCGTTTCCGCTTGGAGGTATTCCTCTTGAATAGGAAACCTGGAGAAACATGAATATGAACTTTTTAAAAAGGAGGCAATGAGCCATGAGTTTGCCAAATGGCCTTCCCCATTTGAATTTTGCAGGCCCGGCGACTTACCAGGTCGTTGTGCAGGGAGAACTGGACGCCAGCTGGAGTGACCGACTGGCCGGCATGTCCATTACCGGCGAGACAGGTGCAAAAGGGCAGAAACGAACCACCCTGGTGGGCGTCATCCGCGACCAGGCCGAACTGAGCGGCGTGCTGGAGACACTTTACGGCCTGCACCTGTCGATCATCAAGGTGGAACAGATTGACGATTAACACTGACCGATTTTTTAGAGGTAAACAATGATGAAACGGACAAGCATGATGAGTACAAGCATTACCGGGCTGCTTCTGGCTCTGCTGACTGCCACGGCCTGGGCAGTTGCGCCCAGGTACGAAAACACCACCGACATTCCCGGAATCGATTACTACCCCTGACACGGTCGAAACCTCGATCGGTACCCTCGAGTTCTTTGACGGTGTGCCGGTGGGCGATACCACCGAAAAGGTCTACGACTTCGTGGATCGCGCCCGCGCTGTCGAGGTGTTCATCAACATGACGCCCGCAGTTTCCATGTACAACATCCGCAAGGGACAGCGGAACCTCGGGCACACCAAGAGCAATCAGATCGTGATCGCGGAGGATATGGGTGACTCCAAGCCGCTGGTGTTGACCTGGAACAACACTTCCCTCTACACCTGGGGCTTTCTCGATCTGAAGAAGGACGGACCTACCGTCATCGAGATCCCGCCTGATGTGCTGGGTATCCTCGATGACATGTTTTTCCGCTACATCACGGACATGGGCGCGGCTGGACCCGACAAGGGCAAGGGCGGCAAGTATCTTATCCTGCCCCCGGGCTACGAGGGCGACGTGCCGAGTGGCTACTACGTCTTCGAGTCCAAGACCTATGGTGTGTGGAATTTCATGCGTGGATACGTGCGTGACAGCGTCAAGGACGCGGCCGACAACATCAAGAAGAACCTGAAAGTCTACCCGCTGGCCATGAAGGACAACCCGCCAAAGATGGAATTCCTGAACATGTCGGGTCGGGGTGACTACCAGACCATCGCACCCAACGACTTCAGCTTCTACGAAGATGTGAATGCTCTGGTCCAGGAAGAGGCCGACGGTTGGGCTGACGCTGAACTTCTGGGGCAGATGCCGGGCCATCGGCATCGTCAAGGGCAAGCCCTTCGCTCCCGACGAGCGTATGAAGAAGATCCTCGTCGATGCCGTGGCCATCGGTAACGCCTACGCCCGCGCCAACACGGTGCACCCCCGCGATGCGGGCCAGTGGATCTACCCTGGCGACAAGAGCGAGTGGGTCATGGCCTTTCCCGAGAAGAACGCCTTCTTCCTCAAGGACGGTGCCCGCCGCATGGACGCACGGCTGTGGATGCACTACAACGCCGTCTGCGTGACGCCGGCCATGGCGCTGACCAAGCCGGGGGCGGGGTCGGACTACCAGATCGCCGGTCTCGACTCGGAGAGGCAGGCCGCTGGACGGCGCCAAGACCTACAAGCTGCACCTGCCGCCAAACTTCCCGGTCAAGGACAACTGGTCGGTCACCATCTACGACCCCCAGACCCGCTCCATGCTCCAGACCGACCAGAAGTTCGCCGGGATCAACAGCCTGAGCGGCAAGGTCCTGGAGAACAAGGACGGTTCCATAGACGTTTACTTCGCTCCGAAGGCGGTCAAGGGATTCGAGGAGAACTGGATCCAGACGATACCGGGCAAGAGCTGGTTCATCATATTGCGGGCCTACGGGCCGCTGCAGCCCTGGCTCGACAAGACCTGGCGTCCCGGTGAACTGGAGCTGGTCAAATGAAACAGGAGAATATCGTGAAACGTACTTTTGAAAAATTGATTCTCGCTGCCGGCCTGGTGGCCATCGTTGTATCCGGCCCGATCCAGGCCGAGCCAGGAGAAGAGTTTCTTCGAGCAGGCTGGCAGTGAAGCCCAAATACACAGCCCGGAGAATTCAAACCGGCGCCCGATCAATGGAGACCCGGTTCGGGGAGCTGGAATTTCCCCGGTGGCTATCCCGACCGAAGAAACAGTGCAGAAGGTCTATGACGAGCTCGACCTGCAGCGCGCCACCCAACTGTACCTCGACATGTACCCGGCGCTTTCGGCACATGGACTGATGAAGGGCTGGATCCGGGATTACGGCTTTACCGACAGTTCATACATTGCCGTCATCTGCCGACCGGCTGGACTCTGTTCCACTGATTCTGACCGGTAACACCGAAAGCCTCTATTCCTTGATGGTGTTCGATCTGAAGGAAAACGGACCACGGTGTTCCAGGTGCCACCGGGCGTAATGGGCCCTATGGACGATCACAACTTCCTGTTCCTGGCCGATATGGGCCCGACCGGCAAGGACCAGGGCAAGGGTGGAAAATATCTTCTCCTGCCACCGGGCTACGAGGGAGACGTGCCTGAAGGTTACTTTGTCACACGTTCAAAGACCTATATGAATTTTTCGTTTCTTCGGGCGAACGCAGAAGTTGTGGGAACCGGCGACAAGGCGCTCAAGTTCTACCGGGATAACGCCAGGATCTACCCCCTGAGCGCCGAACCCCAGGAGCCCAAGGTGCTGAATATCACCGGTGTGCCCAGCAATACGCTGGTGCCGGAGAATGCCGAAGCGTTCAAATGGATGCACGAAATTATCTCTTACGAGCCGGCCGAAGCCTTCGGCAAGGAACTGCTGGGTCGCCTGGCTTCCCTGGGCATCGAGAAAGGTAAGCCTTTCGCGCCGGATGCCCGTATGCAGAAAATTTTCGCCACGGCCGCAGCCGAAGGCGTTGCAATGTCACGAGTGATCGCCTTTGACAGCCGCGACGAAAACGCCAAGGTTTATCCGGGCCGGCAGTGGGAGAGCCCCTACATCACCAACAACTCGACTTTCTATCAGAACGACTACATCAACCTCGGGGCGCGCACGGCGTTCCACTTCACCGCCGATGGCATTACGCCGGCCATGGCCGCGCAAATGCCCGAAGGCAAGGGTTCCCGCTACCAGACGACCTACAAAGACAGCGAAGGCAACCCCTTTGATGGCAACAAGACCTACAAGCTGCACATGCTGCCCAAGGTACCGGTTGCACTGTTCTGGGCCGTTACGGTTTATGACCCGTGGACCCGTTCTGAAATCCAGAGCCAGCCGTACCCGAGCATCAGCAGCCAGCAGGACCCGCCGCCAAAGATCAACAAGGATGGCTCGATCGACATCTACTTCTCCAACGAGAAACCGGAGGGTGTTGCGGCAGCAGAACTGGGTCAAGACCCTGCCTGACCAGGGCTTCTTTGTCTACATCCGTTACTACGGACCGCTCAATGCGTTCAACGAAAAGACCTGGATTCCAAATGATGTGGAGTTGGTGAAATAGCGCCGCCCGCACTCTGGACCTGACTGCTTAAAGAATTTGAATTTTTGACCAAGGAGATATCTATGAAAATCAACACATTATTAGCATTTGCCCTGACCGGGCTGGTCACGGCGGGCATTTCCGCCTCAGCCTGGGCGGATCACGAAATATTCGACCGAAGATTCCGGCGAATGTCATTACACCGGACCAGACGGAAACACGCATCGGCACCCTGGAGTTCGTCGACGGCTTCCCTACGGAGGAAACAGCACAGAAGGTCTGGGATCACATGGACTTCTCGCGTGCCGTTGAAGTCATGATCATGACGACACCTGCGGCCTCGCTGCAGGGGTTTCCGCAAGGGAATCCAGAAGTGGGGGCCGGACAACGAGACCATGATCTACTGGGGCGGTCGCCTGGATTCCAAGGGTCTGCTGCTGACGGGTAATACCACGGTGGTTTACACCTTTATGTGGATCGACCTCAAGGACGGCCCCATGGTGATGGAGACCCCACCCAACGTGCTGGGCATCATCGATGACGCCTGGTTCCACTACCTCACCGATTTCGGCAATGCCGGTCCGGACAAGGGCAAGGGCGGGAAATTCCTGCTGGTGCCGCCTGATTATAAGGGTGAAATTCCCGAGGGCTACATCGTCAAGAAGTCCAAGACTTACGGCCACTGGCTGGCCATGCGCGGCTTCATGACCAACTTCGACCCCGACCCGGTGGTCAAGAACATGAAGAAGCACTTCCGCCTTTACCCGCTGGGCAGTGAGCCCAAGGAAGTCAACTGGGTCAATACGGCCATGGAAGATTTCAATACCCTGCACGCCCAGGATGATGACTTTCTTTGACGAGGTCAACATCACGGTTCAGGAAGAGCCCAACTCGGCAGAGGATCCGGAGATACTCGGACTGCTGGCTTCGATCGGCATTCAGAAGGGCAAACCCTTCGCATCCTGATGCCCGCATGAAGAAAATCCTGAGTGAGGCCGCCGACGTGGGTACCGCTACACAGCGCACCATATCTGTTCCGTAACCGCGACGAGAACGTCGTGATCTGGCCTGGCAGCAAAAGCTGGGAGATCGGCTTTGCCGGCGGCAGCTACGAGTTCCTCAACGATGGTGTCAGCCTGATCAATTCACGCACGCGGTTCCACTTCTACGCCACCGGCATCACACCCGTTATGGTCAAGCCGCCGGTCGGCGCGGGTTCACAGTACGTGATCGGTCTGCGTGATTCCGAGGGCAACGCACTGGACGGCAGCAAGACCTATCGGATTCACATTCCGCCCAATGTTCCGGCCAAGCGCTTCTGGGATATCACGGTCTACGACAACCAGACCCGTTCCCTGTTGCAGACCGACAATCCCTACCCGGGCGTCACCAGTATTGACCCGGCCATCGTGCAGAATGCGGACGGTTCCTACGACGTTTACATCGGCCCTGAAAAGCCTGAAGGAAAAGTGAACTGGATTCAGACCGATCCTGCCAAGGGCTGGAACGTGCTGTGGCGTATCTATGGCCCCACCCAGGTCTGGTACGACAGCGGATGGCGCCCTGAGTGAGATTGAACTGGTCAATTAGCTCAGAAAAGGCGCGGCGGCTTGCCCTGGCACCGCCGCCGCGCGCTAAACAACGGAGGATAGAAACATGAGAAAACTCGCCATCTTGACAATCACGGCCTGCAGTTTGCTGGCCATCGCTGGCTGCCAACAACAGGACGAAGATGTGGCCGTGACTGCTGTCGCACCCGACCGGTACCGCACCCGAAACGGTTACCGCACCTGCACCGGCCCGGATCACACCACCTAAAATGAAAATGACCACGTCAATTCCGAAAGCGTTTACCGCGCCGGATGAGGTCCAAACATCTATCGGGACGCTAAATTATTTTGACGGCGTGCCAACGAAAAAAACGGTCGATACCGTGTATGACTATCTCGACGGCTCGCGGGCGGTGAATGTCTATATAAACTCTATTCCGGCGCTGTCTGTTAACGCATTGAGAGAGGGGCAGGCTGCAGCCGGCTGTGTTGCCAGCAATGAGATCTGCATCTGGGATAGCCTGATGGATTCCACGTCGGTTCTGCTGACCGGCAACACCTCCACCATGTATGCAGTCGGCTTTCTGGACCTTCACAAGGACGGTCCGACCGTTATCGACCTACCACCGGGAATGCTTGGCATTCTGGATGACATGGCTTTTCAGTACATGATCGACCTCGGTGTTGCCGGACCGGATAAAGGCAAAGGCGGAAAATTCCTTGTCCTGCCTCCAGGTTATGACGGAGACGTGCCGGATGGTTACTTTGTCGTTCCTTCCAAAACCAATGGCGTTTGGCTCTTCATGCGCGGCTATCTCGACAAGAGCATGCCGCTCGCAGAAGCCATTCCAGCCGCTTCCAGGAATATCCGGAATACCCTGAAGGTATATCCCCTGTCCACAAAAGCCAATCCTCCGGCCACGAAATTTGTCAATGTGTCTGGCAAGGAAATGCATGTGATTCTTCCGAATGATTACAGCGCATTTGAAAAACTTCATGCCCTGATCCAGACCGAGCCGGAAGACTATCTCGGGCCGGAAGCCAAAGGCATGATGGCCGCGATCGGTATTGAAAAAGGCAAGCCCTTCAATCCAGATGCACGGATGAAGAAGATTTTGATGGATGCGGCTGAGATTGCTAATGCTGCTGCCCGCGCGATCAGCTATTTCCCGCGTGACCCCGGCAATATAACCTTTAAGGATAGTGATGCCTGGGTGACGGCTTATGCCGACAAAGACACCACCTTCACCCGCAACGGTGCCTATCGCCTGGAGCCGCGAGCGCTCTTCCACTTCGGCTATATCTGCGTGTCTCCAGCCATGGCCATGACGGTTGCTGGAAAAGGCTCCGACTACTCCATGGCCATGCTCGATTCGAATGGCGACATATTTGACGGTTCCAAGACCTACAAATTACACGTGCCGCCGAATCCGCCAGCCAAGGATTTCTGGGCCATCACCATGTACGACACCCAGACCCGTTCCCAACTGCAGACCGATCAGCAGTTTCCAACCCTTGGAAGTCAGGATGAAGGCATTAAAACCAATCCCGACGGCTCGATGGATATTTACTTTTCTCCAGAAGCCCCGAAAGGCATGGAAGGCAACTGGCTGCAGACCATTCCCGGAAAGAGCTGGTTCATTGCCCTGCGTATCTATGGACCCGAACAGCCCTGGATCGATCAGACCTGGCGGCCGGGTGAGATTGAGTTGGTGAATTAATATGGCAGCGCCACAAGCGCGACTCGTGACTAGAGTCGCGTTTGCGGTTTTAATTCAGGCGGTCTATATGAAACTTCAAATTGGATTTGGTAAAACACTCTGGAAAGTTCTACTGACGGTATTATCTTTGGGTTTTGGTGCATTGGCTGCACTGCCCGCAGTTGCTGATGAAGGAGGAACGAGTTTTTGGCTTCCTGGCCAGTTCGGCAGCCTGGCGGCAGTGCCGGGCGATACGGGCTGGTCTTTACCGCTGATTTACTTTCATGCCTCACAGGATGCAGGCGGAGGAAGGGAATTCGCCAACGTAGGCCGGGTCACCTTGGGTCTGGATGTGACTCAGGATCTGGTGTTGGCCGTTCCCACCTATGTCTTCACTGATCCGGTCTGGAGTGGTCAGGCCTACATCAGCATGGCTGGGCTCTACGGTCGCGCCGATGTTTCGGTGGATGCCACGCTGACCGCCCCCGATGGCAGTGTTCTATCCGGCAGTGAACGCGATTCGCTGACGGCAGTTGGCGATCTCTACCCCTCTTTTGGCGTGAGATGGAACAACGGAGTTCACAATACAACGGTCTATACCATGCTGGGCGTGCCGGTAGGCAGTTATGATGTGAATCGCCTGGCGAATATTGGATCCAATCACTGGGCGGCGGATATTGGCGGCGGCTACACCTACTTCAACCAGGAAAATGGGCGTGAGTTCTCGGCCGTGGCTGGGCTCACTTACAACTTCAAGAACCCTGCCACCAACTACAAGAACGGCATTGACGGCCACCTGGATTGGGGCGCCTCGCAATTTTTGTCCGATCAACTGCATATTGGTCTGGTCGGTTACTTCTTTTACCAACTCACTGGTGACAGTGGAGAAGGCGCGGTGCTGGGCGATTTCAAATCCCGCGTAAATGGCATTGGACCGCAGGCAGGGTACTTCTTCCCAATGGGTAAGAAGCAGGCTTATCTGAACCTCAAGGGTTATTGGGAGTTTGGCGCCAAAAACCGGCCGGAGGGCTGGAACACGTGGCTCACATTGGCAATACCGCTTTAAGAAAGTTATGGGGTCAGCAGCCAGATCGGCTGACGGGTAGTTTGCCGATCGATCCCGAGCCTGGCGTCCCCGTCAATACGCTCCAAAAGGGGGTATGCCGTTTTCTTGTCGTAGACCACTATCTGCCAGGAGCACAGAAATGAAACTGGGACGTCCTCCGATGAGAACTTCGAGAAACTTTTTGTGCTCGGCACTCTGCCTCGTTGCCATCCCCCGTATTTCGGGCCGGGGTTGCGGCGTATGAAGTCATACAACTAACTGCCGCTCATGCCTACCAAGAGTTTCTCGCGGCGGCTAAGGAAGGCCATACAGATGCCCAATACAATGTAGCCATGATGTATGAGCAGGGCATCGGGGTCGGCAAGGATGAGCAGAAAGCTGTGGCTTGGTATGGCAAATCCGCCGAGCAAGGGAGTTCGGCGGCGCAGTTCAATCTGGGAGTGCTTTACGAGAATGGTCGTGGCACTCCGATTGATTACGCAAAAGCGAATAAGTGGTACCGAAAGGCATCGGTGCAGGGCGATGCATTGGCTATCGGCAACCTGGGCATGCTGTATGTGCGCGGCCAGGGCGTCGAAGAAAACAAGGTCGCAGGCGTGGCGCTGCTCATCGTGTCGGCTACGCGGGATCAATCACGCGAGAATAACGCCAAACGAAATATTGCCGCCACTCGCGGTTTAACGGCGGAGATGGTTGCTTCGGCCCAGGCGCTCGCAGAGGAACTCAGCGGCGCGCAAAACCTGCTGGTGCCGCTCGATCAGTATTTGCAGAAAGGGTGACAGCGGGGAAGATGCCAGCTTTGGCTGTAAAAAACCTCATCGAAAATGGACAGGATAAGAATTTCAACTCAATGGAGATGGACAAATGACCCAAACTCAACTGACTTTTATCGGCCTGACCTTGTTGAGTATTGTGCTTATGGGTTGCGACAATGCGCCAAAAGAAAACGCAACTGTGGAAGAGGCTGTTGTAGTTGCCGAGCAGATAGCCGATCCACTGCCATCCTGGAACGAAGGTGAGACTAAGACGGCGATCACTCGTTTCGTCACGAATGTCACAACAGAAGGAAGCCCAGACTTCGTACCTTCTGCGCAACGCATCGCTGCGTTTGACAATGACGGTACGCTTTGGGTTGAGCAGCCCGTGGCGCAGCTCGAGTTTATCACTTATCAAATCAAGAAAATGTCAGGTCAACATCCGGAGTGGAAGACTCAGCAGCCTTTTAAGGCAGTACTTGAAGGTGATCAAGAGTACCTGATCAACGACATTACGAAAAATCATGGAAAGGGATTGCAGGAAATGATTTTGGCGGCTCATGCTGGGATGACGTTACAAGAGTTCAACGAGTCGGTACGTGAGTTCTTCAACACTGAACAGCATCCGAAATTTAAAAAAAGTTATACCCAGACGACCTATCAGCCCATGTTGGAACTGTTGGCCTATCTTCGTGAAAATGGATTCAAAACTTATATCAGTTCCGGTGGTGGCGTCGACCTTATGAGAGTTATCGCGATGGATACCTACGGCATTGTTCCAGAGAATGTGATTGGAACCTTCGCGATTGACTCATTCGAGCAAGTCGATGGCGAATGGAAGATCGTTAAAAGTGCGAAGAACATGTTCCTGCATGATGCTCTGACCAAGCCGGTAGGTATCAAGTTGCGCATCGGGCGCATCCCGATTTTTGTTGGCGGAAATGTTCGTACGGGAGGAGACATCGGTCAGCTCACGCCGGGTGAGTTTGCCTCTTGCCCGAACTCGTCATATGTGGTGTTCCACATAATGGTAGGTGACATCCTCGATACAATCGAACATCCGAATCAGGAAAGTTATCCCAGGCCAGCAAATCCACGTGGTTGCTATTGAGGATTATGTTTACCTCGTTCCATTTGTCGAGTCGGAAGAAGAAGTCTTTCTAAAGACAGTCATTCCAAGTCGGAAGGCAACCAAAACGTACCGAGGTACTAAGAAATGAACAAGTTAGATCAGGAAGAAAGTGAAATTCTAGAGGCATTTGAATCGGGTAAGGTAAAACGCTCGAAGGATGCCTCTGAGACACAGAAACGGCATCAAAAATATGCCGAAGCCATGTTTAAGAAAGATGCCAGAATTAATATTCGCCTTTCTTCTAAAGATCTTCGAGGATTGCAGAAAAAAGCCCTTGCTGAGGGTATTCCTTACCAAACGTTGGTTGCCAGTATCCTTCACAAATATGTAGAAGGTCGTCTACATGAGGATAACAGCTAACAGATCATTCAACCGGGCGCGGGAGAGAAAGTTATGGGGTCAGAGTCAGGTGCCAGAGTCGGCTGACAAGAATGGGGTAGTTTGCCGATTCGATCTGAGAAAAATTGCCATTACTTTGAAAGCTGTTCCGGGGCAGACTTGGGAGAGTGTCTTGATCCTTGGAGTATGGCTTGCCCAGACGGCGTCGACATTGCCCGGTCAACATTCCGGTCCACATCATTCAACGGGGTAACAACCGAAATACCCTGTTCACCAGTGATTCCGATATGGCGGCCTATGCACACTGGTTGGGTGATGGCGCCGAACGATTTAAGGTAGAGGTACAGGGGTGGGTGTTCATGACCAACCACGTGCACCTTTTATTAAAGCCGCAAAAGGAACACGCCGTTTCTCGTCTGATGCAGTCGATAGGCAGACGGTACGTCGCGTTCTTCAATTACTCTTATGCGCGCAGCGGAACTCTTTTTGAAGGTCGGTTTCGATCCAGCCTGGTTCAGGAGGAGCGGTATTTCCTGACCTGCCTGCGCTACATTGAGCTGAATCCGGTGCGGGCAGGGTTGGTTCGCGATCCGGGTGACTACAAATGGTCCAGCTTCCGGGCGCATGCATTCGGGGCGCCCGTCAATCTCTGGACGCCAAACGAGTCATATCTTTCTTTGGGAAGTTCGCCAGCTACGAGGCAAAAGGCATGGCGTGCACTGGTTGGCGAGGTATTGGATATGGACACCATTTCAAAAATTCGTCACTGCGCCAACACTGGGCTAGTACTGGGTACGGACGAATTTCGTGGTCAGGTCGCCGCTCTGAAAAACTGATGTGAGCAACTCATTGCGTTCCGCACTCTAAAATTTATCCTTCACTCTGGCACTTGACTCTGACCCCGCAACTTCCTGCCAAGCGTCACGGCATCTATATGTCTCATATAGCGAACATTGTACTTAAACGAACCGGTAGAAAGGCTACATATTAGACAAAATGTTCGTTTTAACATACAAATTAGTTGACTTTGATCGAATGGTATATACAATACTTATAAATGTACGATATAACGAACAATCTTAAGAATATTGGTGCGATGATTCAAACCCGTCGGAAACAGCTTGGTATGACCCAACAGGATGTTGCCGATATTGCCGGTCTGCAACGTCAAACGATAAGCCGCGTCGAGGCCGGAAACAAGGCAGTTGCAGTCGCCACGGTGGCGCACGTAGCCGCAGTGGTTGGTCTTGACCTGGAGGTGAAGCCTCGTTATGAAAACTTCCGCTCATGAGGCCGTCAGATGCCAAGTCTGTCGATCGTGCAGATGTTTACAAGGGTGAGCAGTTAGCCGGTTACCTCAGCAGAACCGGTGGGGGCGTTTCTTTCCAGTATACCCAGGATTATATCGCGAGTATGAACGATGCGGTCGCCTCTACCTTGCCTGTCCGGGCGGCTCCATACGTCACCGGTGCAGGTGCTGTACCCGCCTTCTTCGCGGGCTTGCTTCCCGAGGGGGCACGTCTTCTCGCAGTCGTCGCAGCGGTCAAAACGTCACCCGATGATGAACTCTCTCTGCTGGTAGCTGTGGGTAGAGATGCGATCGGGGATGTCTACGTTGTTCCACATGGGTCAGAACCCATTGCAAACTCCCGGACCCTTCCTGCTACACCAGGGAAAATCTCATTTTCTGAGCTGTTTGAGCAGTCAATCGATCCGTCGGGGACAGAACTGGACTACGCCCTGCCAGGTGTGCAGAGCAAGCTATCTGACGCGATGATGTCCTTCCCTCTCACCGGGGCAAGTGGGCCAGCAATCCTGAAACTCAGTCCAACTGCCTACCCACACCTCGTTGAGAACGAAGCGTTCTGCCTGGGCCTGGCTAAACGTGCCGGCCTGACCGTGCCGCGTTTCGAGGTGATCAAAGACCGCGAAGGAGCGAGCGGACTGCTCGTGGAGCGCTTCGATCGCAGGGTTACGTTGGGAGAAGGCGCGAACGTTTCAGTGCAGCGCATAGCACAGGAAGACGCCTGCCAGTTATTGAACAGATGGCCTGCCGACAAGTACCGGGTAAGCATCAATGACATTGCAAAGCGTCTCGTAGAAGTAACGTCATCACGCGAGGCCTCGATCATGGACCTCGTTGAGCAGGTCGCTTTTAGCTGGATCATAGGCAATGGGGATATGCATGCCAAGAATTACTCAGTGCAGTGGCTGAAGGAAGAGCGACTTGTCGTCCCCACACCGGTCTACGATGTGGTGTCGACAATTCCATATCCGCTGGATCAGCATATGGCACTAAAGCTGGACGGCAGGAACGCCAATCTCCGCAGTCGATTTCTTGTCGAGTTTGCAGCTCGTTTCGGTGTTCCGAAGTCTATGTCAAAACGAAGAATCAACGAGCTTTCAGATCGCGTGGCTCAACACATCGGCGATGCATCTGAAATCGGGTTCGATGAGCGAATAACCGGACGGATGGTTACAGAGATGAATCGAAGACTCGGAATCCTTCGTCGTTTCGACTGAATCGGTTTCGGAAGTTATGGGGTCAGAGTCAAGTGCCAGAGTGAAGGGCAAATTTTTGAGTACGGAACGTGTCAGCCGACTCTGGCACTTGACTCTGACCCCATAACTTCAAATTGAACTGCTAAACTGGCGAAATGCAAGGAAAACGAACAGTCTGATATTGGATTGCGCAACATGAAAAAGTCCGATATAGACAAAACAGGGCAAATGAAGCGCAGTGTCGTGGGGCGCGACACGATGCGGCACGCCAAAGATCTTACTCAGAAGACCGACGACACCTCGTTCGCGGGGATTCTTCGGACTAAACTTCGTCCGCCAAAAATGATGTCAGAAGCAATAGCCCGGCCGCGGCTGTTGGAGGCGTTAGACAAGAATTCCCGACGCCCATTGACTTTGATATCGGCACCTGCCGGTTACGGCAAGACCACATTGGTGACGCAGTGGTTGGAGGGCAGCAAGACACCTTCGGCCTGGCTGTCACTGGACGCGAGACATCGCTCTCTCCCGACGTTTCTCCGCTACTTCGTGGCGTCGGTTCAAACTCGATTCCCGACAGCGTGTCAGGAAATCACATCCCTGCTAAATGCCGCTGAGCTACCGCCGGTCTCCTTGCTGGCCGACGTGCTAAGCAATGACCTGGAAGCGATTACCAGGCCGTACATACTGGTACTGGATGATTTCCACAATATTGGCAATCCAGAGGTGCACGAATTGCTTGATTGCCTATTGCAGTACCCACCTCGCTTCATGCAACTGGTGGTGATTACCCGACACGATCCTGCCTTCTCCCTGACGACGCTGCGGGCGTCCTCCTTTTTATACGAAATCCGGCAGGAGGATTTACGCTTTACCCAACAGGAAGTTAGCGCAGTGCTCGAGCAGTTAACCGGGATGACAGTTAGTGATGCTGCCCTGGCCCATCTGGAGAACCTCATGGAGGGGTGGATTGTCGGACTGCACCTGGTGGGTCTGTTGTTGCTCAACCAGAGCGATCCCGAGACGTTCCTGGCGGATCTCAAGGGTGATGTCCAGGAGATTCAGGAGTACCTGGTGGAGGAAGTCATCGCGAGACAACCGGCAAAGGTGAGGGAGTGCCTGCTCAAGACTTCGATACTTGATCATTTTTGCGGATCGCTCTCGGCAACGCTTTGTGCTCCGCTGGATGGTTCCTCGACCGAGTCGTTGAAGGGTAGGGCTTTCATCCGCGAAATTGAGCGGGCCAATTTGTTCGTCGTCCGACTCGATACACGTGGTGAGTGGTTTCGCTTTCATCACCTGTTTCAGGGTTTTCTCAAGCAACGCTTGAAACAACAATACAGTACGCGGGATATTTCAGAATTACACCTTCGTGCCAGCCAGTGGTTCGAGGAACATAAGCTGATCGACGAAGCGCTCCATCACGCCCTTGCCGCCGGGAAAGCTCAACTGGCGGTGCAGATGGTGGAAAGGCACCGCTATGTCCCGATGAATACAGAACAATGGTCCCGCCTGGAGCACTGGCTGGAACTCTTGCCGGCAGAAGCCCGCCAAAGAAGTCCGGTCCTTACCAGCGCTGAGGCATACCTGATGGAGCACAAGGGTCAGATGACCTTTCTCGCCCAGCGGGATCGGGCGGAGGAACTGTTGGCCGGGCTTCCGAAGGACGCACCGGATGCAGCGGTGGTGCGGGGCGAGGTTTCCGTTCTCAAGGCAGAGGAAGCCTTGTTGCAAGGCCGTGGCGAGCGGGCCATCAGCTACGCGGAGCATGCAGCCGAATTGGTTCCCGTTGAAGCGACGCATCTGCATAGCTACATCGTAGGCGCAAGGGCATTGGGGTTTCAGGCCCAGGGAGATATTTCCCGTTGCTTAAAAATCATAGATGCGGCTTGGGACCGCTCACCCGCGAGTAGTGGTTTTTTCCGGGCACGACTCTCGACGTGGCGATGCATAGCGCACATCCTCGAGGGCTCACTCGCAGCTGTGGAAAACGCAGCACTCCATTGCATCGAAGATGGGAGTTCACTGAACCTTCCGGATTCAAAAGGGTTTGGACTTTATTTCCTCGGCACCGCCCGCTACTTTCAGAACGATCTGCCGGAGGCTGAGCGGCTCTTGACGGCGTTGTTTGACCAACGTCATTCAAGTCGGCCCCATTACTACACTCATGGAAGTTTCGCCCTGATAAGAATTCATCTGCGGCATGGACGAACCGATGCGGCCGGTAAAATTCTGCAGACCTTGACTGAGCATCTGACCACTACCAACAATCGGCCGGCGTTGGCCCTCGTCCACGCCTTCGAGGTGGAGTTGGCAGTGATGCAGGGAAGATTAGATGAGGCTAAGATCAAGAGCGTTGAGGCGGATTTTGCCCCTTATCCGCCACTATGGTTCTGCTATGTGCCACAGATGACACCGATCAAGCTTCTTTTGGCTCAAGGGGCAGACGGGGATCTGGAGCAGGCCCTGGCAAAACTCGAAGAACTCGACGAGTGGCTACGCTCCACGCATCGCAAAACTGTTCGAATCGAGGCTCTGTCTCTACTGGCGCTGGCACACGCCGCCAAGGGGAACCAGTCCGTCGCCTCCGAAAAGCTTCGTGAAGCGCTGGCGCTGGCGGCTCTGGGGGGGCACCTCAGTACTTTTGTTGAGCTCGGGTCACCAATGGCCGACCTGCTGAATCGTTTGCGCCGTCGTAAGAACAGCGTTGAGCAAATAGACCGGATACTTGCGGCCTTCCCTGATCAAACGGACGCAGCAACTCCAGGTCTTTCGATGCCGATCGATGTTCTCCCGCCTATGATTGAAACGCTTACCAAGCGCGAACTTGACACGCTGGAGCAGCTCGAAAAACGCCTTTACGACAAGGAAATCGCCGAAGCACTTTCGATTTCCGTGTGGACCGTGAAGACCCACATAAAACACGTCTTTGAAAAACTACAGGTTAACAACCGACGCCAGGCCGTCCGCAAAGCCAGGCAATTGAGACTTGCTTGGGCAGTATGACCGTTAAGTTCACTCCCTAGTCACGACGACTTCACACCTCACCCCAATCTCCCGCAATCCCCCGACATATTGAATATGCGCAATTATGCGTGCCTGGTTCCATTTGGTCGGTTTACAAGAAGTTGGCAGGAATCTGGATAACGTTCTTTGACAGCATATAGATATCGTCGCCATTATTAATTAGTACACCGAAAGGACATTGGTTACTGACCACAAAATTCTCAAGTGTTCGTATCTGGTTCTTTGATGTTGAATATGATGCTTTGATTTCAATCGGAATCGTGCCGAAGCGACCTTCAAGGATCAGGTCGATTTCTGCCTTGCTGCGCGTACGGTAATAGTGGCAGCGATGGGTGATCAGGTGATCCTGCAAACCCTTTAATATTTGCTCAATCACAAATCCCTCCCATATCTTTCCATACTGTGGATGTGACTTTAAATCGTCGACGGAATGAATGTTGAGTAAATGGCATATCAACCCCGTATCACGGATATGTCCCCTTGACATTTTAACAACACTCTTGCTGTGGCTTTTCTCATAACTGCGCAGGGTTCGCCACATGAAGGTGCCCTCCATGATTTCTATATATTTTTTCACGGTGGGCTGAGATACACCGAGGGAACGGGAGAAATTGGAAAGATTAATGATATCTCCCGAAGCGAAGCAAAGCATTTTTGTGAAGCGTTGATATGCATCCAGGTTAAGCGTTGGAAAAAGGCGCCGAATATCCCTCTCAATATAGGACTGAATGTAAGATTCCATCCATTGATCGAAAAAGAGTTCGTTGCCTCTATTCAGAAACGGTTCGGGGTAACCACCTGAAAGGCATTGGGCGAGTAATTCAGCATAATTGTTTAACGAGGGCAGGGTTTTTAGTTGCTCAAGTGACGACAACGATGTGTAAAAAGCAGAAGCAGGCTTGTCGAGGCCCTCATTCCAGCTAAATGTTCCCAACTCAACAATGGCGCAGCGTCCCGCCAACGTTTCCGTGACATGGTTCAGCAGTTGCGGTGAGCTCGAGCCACTAAGCAAAAACCGACCCTTACGCTCCCGATCCCGATCTATCTCCACCCTCAATGCGTTAAACAGGGAAGGGGCAAGCTGGGCCTCATCAAAGACATACGGACCGTCTGCCTCCCGAAAAATTAGCTCGGGATCATCGGAAACGCGCTGAAAATCACTGCGGCGCTCGAGGTCAAAAGAAATCGCATCAGGTAATAGTGATTTTAGCAGTGTGGACTTCCCAACCTGCCGTGCACCCAGTACCACCACGGCAGGAAAATTGTCCAGCAATTCGAGTATATGTTTCTGAATATTTCGAGTTTTAATATGCATATTTCAAAGTATAGATATGAAATATGCATGCGTCAAACTTAATCCATGGTAAATAGTAAAGAGTCGGACCAGCATCTGAACTTGCTTGGGCAGTATGACCGCTAAGCTCACGAAGTCTGACTTCCCACCTGCCTCAGGGGCGGGAGATCCCCGCTCCGCGGTGTGCAGGGCATTCTCCCTTATCAAAAACATATCCCTCATTTTGGGTGATGTGGCCGTCGCCGAAAGCGATCATGATAATGCATGCCATTAACAGAATGGACGAAGCTTGTAGGCGAATTGATTTGATGAGTACGGAAACAACACTTGCACAAAATGTTCACCCCGGAAAACCGACCCGATACAAAATTATGGTTGAAGGGTTTATAAGTGAAAATTGGTCCGAAAGATTGGGAGGCATGAAGATCGTCATCCATTCGCGAGCGAACCAAAAACCAATGACGGTGCTTAGTGGCCTGTTGCAGGATCAGTCTGCATTGTTCGGCGTACTCAACAGCCTTCATGAGTTACACATGCGGGTTATCAATGTTAATCAAATTGTAGAGCAGACTGATGACGCACCCGGATTCGATTGATTTTTATGAGGAAAAGATTATGAAATGTAGGCGGTACTTAGAATTGACAACTGCAGCAACGCTGGTGGTCGGCATGCTATCAGCCCCAATGGTCGTGGCGTCTGAAACCAGGATGATCACCCAGGAACCCAAGATGAAAATGACGACACCTATTCCGGAAAACATCACCACACCGGATAAAGTCGAAACGTCTATTGGCACGCTTGAGTTTTTTGACGGTATACCGGTTGGTGGCACCAAGGATACGGTGTATGACTACATGGACCGGGCACGGGCCGTGCAGGTTTATGTAAGTACGATACCGGCAGTCTCCACCTACAGCCTGCTGCATGGGAGCCGGGACGTGGGAGCTCCCGACAGCAACCAGGTCGTGATCTGGGAGCAACTGGGTGACTCGAAGTCACTGGTGCTCACCTACAACAACACCTCGCTCTACACCTGGAGTTTACTCGACCTGGAAAAAGACGGCCCGACCGTGGTTGAGGCCCCACCCGATGTGCTGGGTGTATTCGATGATGGTTACATGCGCTACCTGAGTGACTTCGGTGCGGCCGGCCCGGACAAGGGCAAGGGCGGCAAGTACCTCCTCCTGCCTCCGGGATACAAGGGCGACGTGCCGGAGGGCTATTTCGTCGTCAAGTCCACCAGCTACGTGGTGTGGAACTTCATGCGTGGCTATGTCAGGGGTAGCGTTCAGGATCCCGCCAACGTCAAGAAGGCGGCCGACAATATTGTAAACAACCTCAAGGTCTACCCGCTGGCGAAGAAAGACAATCCGCCAAAAACCGAATTTATCAACATGACCGGAAAGTACTACAATACGATTCCGCCGAACGACTTCAGCTACTTCGAACGACTCAACGAGATCGTCCAGAAAGAGCCGATCAGTTTCATCGAGCCCGAAACGCGCGGCCTGATTGCCGCCATCGGCATCGTCAAGGGCAAGCCCTTCAATCCGGATGCGCGGATGAAAAAACTGCTGACCGATGCCGTTGCGATCGGCAATGCCTACGCCAGGGCCAACACAGTGTTCCCGCGTGATCCGGGACAGCGTATCTACGGCCCGGACAGCGAGTGGGTCATGGCCTTCCCTGAAAGGAATGCTTTCTTCCTGGTCGACGGCGCCCGCCGCTACGACGCTCGCTTGTGGATGCACTACAACGCCGTTGTCGTCACGCCCGCCATGGCCGGCATCAAGCCAGGCGTTGGTTCAGATTACGGCATTGTCGGCATGGACTCAAAGCAACGGCCCCTGGATGGTGCGAAGACCTACAAGCTGCACCTGCCGCCCAACGTACCGGTCAAGGATAACTGGTCGGTGACCATCTATGACCCGCAGACCCGCGCCATGTTACAGACCGACCAGCCGTCCGCCGGTATTAACAGCCTGGGAGAGGGGATCAAGAAAAACGCCGACGGCTCCATCGACATCTACTTCGCTCCGAAAGCGCTGAAGGGCAAAGAGAGTAACTGGATCCAGACGATCCCCGGCAAAAGCTGGTTCATCCTCCTGCGCATGTACGGGCCGCTGGAGCCGTGGCTAGACAAAACCTGGCGTCCGAGTGAGATCGAGTTGGTCAAGTAATCAGCCATAGTCAAATAAGCGGGGCGGGCCAGTACTCGCCCTGCATAATACTGAGAGGAAAATTGATATGAAATATAGAACACTAAGTGCACT